>NZ_JODS01000038.1 GCF_000718025.1 Kitasatospora purpeofusca | reverse complement strand
CGCTGGGCTCATAACCCAGAGGTCGCAGGTTCAAATCCTGTCCCCGCTACTCAGTAGCAACGAAGGCCCGGAGGACTCGTCCTCCGGGCCTTCGTCGTTCCCCGGGGCACGTGCGCTCCGGGACACGTGCGCTCCGGAGCGCGGGCGCCAGGTCCGGACGGCGGGCGTCCGCTCCGGGCCACGGTCCTGCCACGGGGCGGTAACAGCACCCCGGGACAAGATCGACCTGTTGGGGCCGACGATCATACTGAGTGCAAAGACAACTCCTTTGGATGCGGACCGTCGCACCGAGTTAGGACACACTCATGCTGTCGAAGCGCCTTGCCAGCACCACCGCGATCGGCCTGCTGCTCGTGGCCGGGGCGACCGCCTGCGGCGACAACGACAAGCCCGCCGCCGCCGACAAGGCCGCTGCCGGAAAGACCGCCGCCGCGCCGGGGCTGGACACCGAGAAGCTCACCGCCGAGGAGATCCAGAAGCAGGCCAAGGACGCCCTGGCCGGCGCCACCTCGGTCAAGGTCGTGGGCACCGTCAACAAGGACGCCGACCAGGTCTCCGTCGACCTCGCGGTGGACACCAAGGGCCAGTGCAAGGGCACCCTGAGCCTGCCGGGGACGGGCAAGTTCGAGCTCCTCGGCGACGGCAAGCAGGTCTACCTGAAGCCCGACGCCGCGTTCCTGAACAGCGCCACCGAGGGGAAGAACCCCCAGGCCGTCGAGCTCCTCAAGGGCCGCTGGATCGGCGGCGCGCAGGACGACCCGGACATGAAGGAGCTCACCACCGCCTGCAACCTGAAGGAGCTCACCAAGACCTTCGGCGCCGGCGACGACAGCAAGGCCACCAACATCACCAAGGGCTCGGCCGGCACCGTCAACGGCGCGAAGACCTTCAGCGTCAAGTCGCAGAACAGCTCCGGCGGCGAGGTCACCCTGCACGTCGCCACCGAGGGCAAGCCGTACCCGCTGCGGATCGAGAAGAGCGGCAAGGGCGGCGGCCAGATGGACTTCACCGACATCGACAAGGCGCTGACCGTCCAGGCCCCGCCGGCCGACCAGGTGATCGACTACGCGCTGTTCAAGGACAAGGTGCAGGCGGCCTGATCCGGCCGCGATAAATCCGTTGCCCTCCCTCCGGGGCGCTGCCTACAGTGGCGGCACACTGAAAGGAGGTGATCCTGAGTTGAGTTCCATCAGGATGTGTGAGGTGGCTGCTCGCTAGAGCCGCCCTTGCCTGCGCAAGGTGGGGCCAATGGTCCCCGGCCAGGCGAAATTCCCAGCAGTCACCCGGCCCGCGGGCTCACCGGTACATCCACGGTGCCTCGGCGGCCAGGCCCCTCGTGGGTCCGGCACCGAGGAGCAGCCCGCGGGCCGTCTGCGTTCCCGGACGGGTTTCCGGGACGGCCCGGAGGGCATCCCGACCAGTGGCTGGCCCCGGTGACGAGACAGCGCCTAGAGTCGGCGCGCGCTCCGCAGGGGCGGGGTGCGGGCACTGGGGGTGTGGGCGATGGCGACACGGCGGACCGGCGGTACGGCGGCGGTGCGGACGGCTCGGCCGGCCGCGGCGGGAGCGCTGCCGGGGGTGGGCCTGCTGGGGCTGGCACTGTTCTCGCTGGGGCGGCCGCACCCGTGGCAGGCCCTGGGCGGCGGACTGGTGGTGGCCTGCGCGGCGGCCCTGGTCGGCGGGGCGCTGGGGTTCCTGTTCGGCGTGCCCCGGGTGCGCACCGGTGCGGCGGGCGCCGAACCGCACGGCTCCTACGTGCCCAACACCAACCTCGAACAGGTCTCGGACTGGCTCACCAAGGTGCTGCTGGGCGTCGGCCTGACCCAGCTCGGCTCGATCGGCGAGCGGCTCGACCAGCTCGGCTCGACCCTCTCCCCGGTGCTGGGCGGGGGCGCGGACGCCTCGCCGTTCGCCGCCGCGCTCGTCCTCTACTTCGTGCTGCTCGGCTTCCTGGCCGGCTGGCTGCTGACCCGGCTGGCGCTTCCCCGGGTGCTCTCGGACGCGGACCGGGCGCTGGACCTCTTCCTGGCCGGGCAGGACCGGGACCGCAAGGGCGACCGGGTCGGCGCGGACGACCTGCGGATGCGGGCGATGCAGCACCTGGGCCTGGTCGGCACCAGCACCGGCAAGCCCGACGACCTGCCCGGGTCGATGCTGCCGGCCGACCCCGCGGGCGGGTCGGAGGGACTGGTGGCGGAGGTCCGGTCGACGGCCCGGCGTTCGGCGCTGACGGCCGCCCAGGTGCGGGACCTGTTCGCGGACGGCTCGGAGGGCCGGCGGGTCCAGGCGCTGGCGCTGATGCAGGGCGATCCGGCGCTGGGCGACCTGCCGAGCGTGCTGGAGGCGATCGAGCACCCGCGTTCCGGGTTCGAGCAGTACCACGCGCTGCTGGCGGCCCGCGGGCTGCTGTCCCGGCTGCCGGCCGAGGAGACCGAGCGGCTGCGGGAGGCGGTGGCGGGCCGGCTGATGGCGCCGGACGGGATCCCCTACGGCTCGGACCGCAGCTGGCTGGCGGAGAAGATCCTCTCCCGGCTGGAGCCGGCGGTGTTCCTGCCGCAGCAGCAGGGCGGGCCGACGGCGGGCGGGGCGGACGCCCCTGCCGCGGGCGCCTCGGAGCCCCGGGGCTGACGGGGCCCGGGGCCGACGGGGTCGGGCCTCAGAGCGCGAAGCGGAGTTCGGGCCGGTCCCATCCGATCGGGGGCCGGGCCGGGAAGGTACCGACCCGCTCGGCACCCATCCGCAGGTAGAAGGCCTCGGCGGGCGGGTGCGAGACGACCTTGACGCCGCCGGTGAGACCGAGGGCGCGGGCCCGGTCGAGCATGTGGGTGATCAGCAGGCGACCTGTGCCGAGGCCCTGCGCCTCGTCGGCGACGAACATCAGGTCGAGGTCGGCCGGCTCGGTGACCAGCGCGTAGAAGCCGAGCAGGTGGTCGTCGGCGGCGCGCACGGCGAGGTGGACCTCGTGCCGGGCGAGGTACTCGGGTGTCACCCGGTACCCGGCGATCATCGGCGCGTACACCCCGCGGTAGGCGGAGCATCGCTGGATCAGGGCGGTGAGCCGGTCGGCGTCCGTGGCCGCGGCCGGCATGATCAGGATCTCGGTCACGGGCCCTGAGTATAGGGGCGAAATGCCTTTTCAACCATTACCTGATGGCTGGGCCGACCGGCCGACCCGGCGCAGCACGAGCATCCGGCGCGGGCGGGCGCCCTCGGTGACCGGCGGGAGGATCCGGATCTCACTGGCGATCCGGCGTTCGCCGAGCAGGTGCCGGACGGTGTCGAGGTGGCCGGCCCGGCGGCCCGCGCCGTCGAACAGCGGATGGACCCGGACCTCGCCGGCGGGCGCGGTGACCCGGACCAGCTCGGTCAGCGCGGCCAGCTGCCGCTCGGGCCCGAAGAGCGCGGGATAGGCGAAGACCAGGTAGCCGCTCAGGGTGAGGGCGAAGGTGCCGTCCGCGAACGGGAGCCGGGGCAGCGCGGCGGCGACGTACTGCCCGGGGTGGGCCGCGCGGTCGGCCGCGAACAGCCGGCGGGCCCGGTCCCAGCTGCGCAGGTAGCGCTCGGGCGGGCGGTGGCGGCGGGGCGGGTAGAGCTCGGGACTGGCGTCCATCGCGGCGGCCATGGCCGCCCGGGCGGCCAGCGCGCGGGCGGCGATCTCGTCGGCGGGCCGGGCGTACACCGGGTCGGTGGCGATGACCCGGCAGCCGAGCGTGCGGGCCTCGGCGGCCAGGGCGGCGGCGCCGCCGGGGCAGTCGAGCAGCGGGCCCCGGAGGTCGGCGAGCGCGGCCCGGGTGAGGCCGAAGAGGCCGCAGTACTCGTCCAGCGGACGGGAGGTCACCAGGGCGGCGGCCGGGGCGGGGGAGGTTCGGTCGGCCATCGCGGCCATCCGAACACGGCCCGCCGGGGGCCGCATCCGCAGACGGCCGGCCGAAGGATCGGCCGGCCGGGGACGGAACGGGGAGCAGACGGGGGCGACGGGGGCGGGGCGGAACGGGGAGCAGACGGGGACGGGCGGTGCGAGCGGCTCGGCGGTTCAGCGGCCGAGCAGGCCCCGGGCCGCGAGCCGGCTGACGTTGGTCAGACCGCGCACCAGCTGCGGGGTGACGAAGAGGAACAGCAGGCCGACCAGGCAGACGCCCGCGATCTGCAGCGGCGACTCGATGTAGTAGACGTGGTGGCCGGAGCCGTTGGTGAAGTCGAAGAGCCGGTAGCCGGGCCAGTCCGTCCAGCGCGCGAACACCCAGTGGTAGGCGGGGTAGAGCGCGAGCGTCCAGCCGACGCAGAGGAAGACCAGCGACAGCGTCATGCTGAGGATCGCCCACGGGAACATCACCACCTGGTACAGCACGGCCTTCCAGCCGGCCGCGTCCGCCAGCCGGGCGGTGATGGCGCCCCAGAAGCCGGGGCGGGGCCGGACCGGGGCCGGACCGGGGACGTCCAGGGCCAGCAGGCCGCGGACCCGGGCCCGCTCCAGGCGGCCGAGGCCCCGGGCCGCGGTGGTCAGCGCGGCCAGGACCGGCAGGCCGAGCACCGTCACGAAGGTGCCGAGGCCCAGGGAGAACAGCGTGACGGCGGTGACGAAGCCGAGGATCGCCACCGGCAGACCGGTCAGCGTGTAGCCGACCTCCCGGTAGAAGTAGGAGCTGAACGGGGCCCGCCAGGCGTACGGCGGCTCCTCGGTGCGGCGGACGGCGCGGGGCCGGCGGTCGTCGGCGTCGTCCTCGGCGTACCCGGTGCGGCCGTCGTACGCGTCGTACTCGCTGCGCTGCGTGGTGTGGGTGCTCATGGCCGGGTCACGGTCCCTCGGGTCGGTCGCGGTTGGGGGCTCGTCGGGCGTCTCCCGCCGACCTCTGAAGCCTGTCAAAACGCGGGCCCGCCGGACATCCGGTTCCCCGGCGAACCGGGGGTGGGGTTATCCCCCCTGCACGGCGCGTCCGGCCGCCGGGTCGTCGGCGAGCAGGGCGTACTGCCGGGCGTCCCGCCAGCCGTCCGGGCCCCGGTAGTCGTGCCGGACCCGCCCCTCCAGCCGGAAGCCCGCCCGCTCCAGGACCCGGATCGAGGCGGCGTTGTCGATGTCCACCCGGGCCTCCAGCCGGTGCACGCCGAGCGGGCCGAAGGCGAAGTCGCGCAGCAGGGCGAGCAGCTCGCCCGCGTAGCCGGCGCCCCAGACGTCGCGGCGCAGCGCGTAGCCGATGGTGGCGGCGCGGTACGGGACGAGGCCGAGTGCGGCGTTGCCGATCGGGACGGCGCGGGCCGGGTCGTCGGCGTCGGCGCGGAGGGTGACCGCGAGCCGGTAGACGTCCCGGGGCTCCTTCTCGGCCTCCTCGACGAACTGGGCGACCTGGTCGGCGCAGGTCTCCAGGTCGCGCGGGGCGAACGGGAGGTAGCGGGTGGCCTCCGGGTCGCCGAACACGGCGTGCAGCGCGGCCACGTCCTCGGGGGTGTGGTGGAACTCGCGAACGGCAAGCCGGGGGCCGGTGAGTCGAACGGGGACCATGGCTCCCGACCCTACCCGCGACCAGCGGTTACGGTTCGTGGTTATGGAAGACGAAGACCTGCGGCTCGCCCCGCGCACCAAGGCCGCCGAGCTGCTCGCGTGGGCGGAGGCGGAGGGCCGCGAGCCGGTCGCCGAGAGCCCGCTGCGAACGGTGCTGGCGCTGTTGGAGCTGGGCGAGGGCAGGATGCACGACGGCTGGCCCGAACTCACCTCCGCCGCGGTGGAGCACCTGCTGTACGAGCGCCTGTACCTGTACGTCCAGCCGGAGCCGGGGCAGGACCCGCTGGCGTACGGCGCGGCGGTGCGGCTGCTGATCGACCACCGGCGGGCGGCGAAGCGGCTGAACGCCAAGCGGCAGGAGCGGCTGCACGCGGAGGCCGAGTGGCAGGGCGAGGTGGCGGCCGGACTGCTGCGCCGGGCGGACCTGGTGACCTGGCCCCGGCTGTACACGCTGCTGCTGCGCGCGGCCGGGGTGGACACCGCCGACGGAGAGGCGGTGCGGGCCTGGCTGGAGGGGTTCCGGGAGCTGCCGGAGGAGGAGCGGCTGGCGGCGTTCGCGGCGCTGGAGGCGGACGGTGTGCTGGACCCGGTGGACGACGGGGGCTGGGAGGCCGGCGGCCGGACGCTGGCGGTCGGGATGGCCACGGACGGCGCGCGGCGGCTGCTGGAGCAGGGGCTGATGCGGCGCAGCTACCGGAACCTGGCCGAGCTGACGGCGCTGGGCCGGCCGATGCCGGAGGAGCTGGCCGGGGACTTCGGGGCGTTCGAGGAGGCGGCGGCGATGGCGGCGCTGGAGCTGGCCGGGACCTGGACGGTGCCGGGGCTGCCGGAGCTGCTGGTGGCGGAGTTCCCGGAGCTGGCGCCGGAGCCGGGGCCGGCCGAGATCGACGCCTATCTGGCCGGGCTGGACGCGGCCTGGGCCGAGGAGGAGGCGGCCTGGGCCCAGGAGGAGGAGCCGGCGGACGGGGAGTGGCCGGCGGAGGCCGAGGAGCCGGCGGACGGCGACGAGCGGGCGCCGGAGCAGGCGTAGAACACGGCGAGGGGCCCCGGCCGGTGCGGCCGGGGCCCCTCGTCCTGCTCGGGGGAGGCGGGGTCAGGGGGTGACGCCGCGCTGCTCGAACCAGGTCTCCGGGTCGACCGGGGCGCCGCCGCCGGGGCGGACCTCGACGTGCAGGTGGGCGCCGGTGACGTTGCCGGTCGCGCCGACCTTGCCGATCTGCTGGCCGGGGAGGACCTTGCCGGAGCCCTTGATGATCGAGGAGAGGTGGCAGTACCAGATCTCGGTGCCGTCGGGCAGGGTCTCGACGATCCGGTAGCCGTAGGCGCCGGCCCAGCCGGCCGAGGTGATGGTGCCCTGGCCGACCGCGTAGACGGGTTCGCCCTGGTCGGCGGCGAAGTCGAGGCCGGTGTGCAGGTGCGCCCAGTAGCGCGCGCTCTGGCCGTAGTGGGCGGAGAGCCGGTAGTCGCGCACCGGCAGCTTGATGGCCGCGAGCTTGGCCTTCTCGGCCTCCTCGGCGGTGCGCCTGGCCTGCTCCTGCTGGGCGACCTGGGCGGCGCGCTTGGCCTCGGCCTCCTGGGCGGCCTGGACCCGGGCGGTCTCCTCGGCGGCGGTGCGCTGGCTGTCGGCCTGCTGCTGGATCCGGGCCGCGAGTGCGAGGCCGGGGTCGGCGGAGAGCGCGACCGGGGTCTCGTCGGGGGTCTCCACGGCGGGCGCGGCGGCCGGGGTGGCGGAGGCGAAGCCGGTCGCGCCCAGGGTGGCGGCGACGGCGGTGACGCCGAGCAGCGGCGCGGTGCCGCGGGTCTGACGGGGCATCCGGTGCCGGCTGGTGTCGGCGGCCGGCGGGGCGCTCTCGTCGGCGGGGCCGCCGAAGGGGCCGTGGCCGGCGAACGGGCCCGGATGGTCGAGCAGCTGGGTGCCGGTGGAGGACCCGGACGGGTGTGCCTGGGTGTGCGTCGACGCCACGGAGGCGCGCTCCTTTCCTTCCTTCGCGCCTACCGGGTTAGCTGACGGGTTCGGAGCAGGAAGGTCTCCTACGGCTGAGCCTGGGCGGTGCCCTGACCCGGCCGATTCACCCCAAGGAACATGGTTCCCCGGCTCCCATGGCCTGCCCGGAGGGCCGGCCGGCGGGATTAGGCGACGGCGCACGGTGCCGTCTGGGTACGGCGTTGCGGACCGCGCTGCGTTATCAAACGTTAATCCGAGAGTCCCCCGATTCCAAGCCATCCGTTGGTGACGACCGGACATGGATCGGACGCTACGCGGCCCGATGGGCGATTTGTGACGTTTGATGACACCTGACACTACCGAACGTGAGAGGACGTCAACGAACGGGGTCCCATCTGAGTACGACTACTCATGTGCGGCCGGAGCCGCGCGGCCATTCTGGGCGCCATGAGCGCACCGATGCAGTCACGCACCACGGCCGCCTACTACATCCAGGCCGTCCTGTCCTTCGCCCTCTCCGGCGCCGCCCTCGGCTTCGGGATCGCCTTCCTCCCGGTCGAACCGTGGACCAGGGCCTTCCTCGCCGTCGGCCTGCTCTGGACGGTCACCTCGGCGTTCACCCTGGCCAAGGTGGTCCGGGACCGGCAGGAGACCACCGATCTCGTCACCAGGGTCGACCAGGCCCGGCTGGACAAGCTGCTGACCGAGCACGACCCGTTCAAGGTGGAGGGGGTCTGACCGGGCCGGGTGCGGACCGCCGCTCGGGAGGGCTTGACGGCTAAGGCTATTAGCCTTAGCTTTATGGCTATCAGCACTCGCCGATGACCCGCCCCGAGGAGGCTCCCATGAACGGCACCATCGCCCCCGCCACCCGCTACCTCGACCTCCCCGGTGGCCGGATCGCCTTCGACGACACCGGGCGCGGCGACGGCGCCCCGGTCGTCCTGCTCCCCGGGATGCTCGACAGCCGGGCCGCGTACCGGCACCTGCGCCCGCTGCTGACCGCCGCCGGCCGCCGGGTGATCACCATGGACCTGCGCGGCTTCGGCGAGTCCTCGATCCCCTGGGAGGACTACTCCCCCTCCGCCATCGCCGGCGACGTGCTCGCCCTGCTGGACCACCTGGGCGTCGAGCGGGCCGTGCTGGCGGGCAACTCCTACACCGGCGCCAGCGTGGTCAGAGCCGCCGGTGACGCCCCCGGGCGGGTCGCCGGGATCGTCCTGCTGGACGCCTTCGTCGAGAACGTGCCGCCCACCGCCCTGCAGCGGGCGATGGTCCGGGCGATGGGCGCGCTGCTGGTCCGCTCGCCCGCGTTCTGGGGGCTCTACCTGCGCAAGGCCGCCTTCCCCGGCCCCAAGCCCGCCGACCACGAGGAGTACGTGGCCGGGCTGGTCTCCGCGCTGCGCGCCCCGGGCCGACGGGCCGCCACCCGCGGCTACGTGCACGGCGACTCCTCGCCCGTCGGCTGGACCTCGGCCGTGCGCTGCCCGGCGCTGGTGGTGATGGGCTCCAAGGACCCCGACTTCGGCGACCCGGAGCTGGTCGCCGACCGGCAGGCCGCCGCGCTCGGGGCGCGCAAGGTGATGGTCGAGGGCGCCGGGCACTACCCGATGGCCGACCACCCGGAGGCCACCGCCGAGGCCCTGCTGGGCTTCCTCGCCGAACTGGCCTGACGCCGCGCGCGCCGTCCGCGCCGTCCACCCGTCACGCCCAGTCGGCCGCCGCCCCGTCCGCCGCCCACCACGCCCCCCAGGAGAACCGCGATGCCCCGAGTCGGACTCACCCCCGAGCAGGTCGTCGACCACGCCCTCGCCATCGTCGACGAGCAGGGCCCCGAGGCCCTCACCCTGGCCGCCGTCGCCGCCCGCGCCAAGGTCGCCACCCCCTCGCTCTACAAGCACGTCAGCGGCGGACTGGCCGAACTGCGCCGGCTGATCGCCGTCCGGGTCACCGAGGAGCTGGCCGACCGCCTCGCCGAGGCGGCGCTCGGCCGGAGCGGGGACGAGGCGGTCGCCGCCGTCCTGCGGGCCTACCACGCGTACGCCACCGAGCGCCCGCACCGCTACGCCGCGCTGCCGCAGGCCCCGCGGCCGGACGAGGACCTGACGACCGCGGCCGCCCGGCTGGTCGGGGTGATCGTCGCGGTGCTCCGCGGGTACGGGCTGGAGGGCTCCGAGGCGATCCACGCGGCCCGCACCTTCCGCTCGCTGGCCCACGGCTTCGCCGCGCTGTCGTCGGCCGGCGCCTTCCAGCTCGCCGAGGACCTCGGGGAGACCCAGGAGCGGATGATCACCGTCATGACCGCCGGGCTGCGCGGCTGGCCCCGCTGAGCCCGGCCCGGCGCGGTGAAGGCGGGGAAAGGAACGCCGAAGGGCCCGGAGCGTGCTGCTCCGGGCCCTTCGGACTGGTGTGGGGCTAACAGGACTTGAACCTGTGGCCTCTTCCTTATCAGGGAAGCGCTCTAACCGTCTGAGCTATAGCCCCGCGCCGTTACGACCCGCCACCCCTGGGGCGGCACGTCGTACGGAGAAGGGTACCGGACCCGGCGGGGCCCCACGCACACCAGGCGGCCCGGCCACCCCGGAGCACGTCGTTCGACTCTCCCCTCACCCGATTAAGAAATAAGGTATTAAGAATTAACTGCCCCATAAGGCACCCGAGAGGCCGGCCATCCCCGTGGACCCGCGCAGCAGCCCCACCGCGCGCAGTGCCATGCGCTGCGTCCGCTTATTGCTGGGCTGCTCCGGCGCCGCCGACCTGCTCGGCACCGTCCTCGCCGAGGGGCCCAGCTGGATCACCGGCGAGGGCTCGGCCCTCTACCTGCTGGACTCCACCGGGATGCTCCGGCTCACGGCCTCCCACGGACTGCCCGACTGGGCCCACGAGCGCTACAGCGTGGTCGATCCGGCCGGGGACCTGCCCGCCGCGATGGCCCTGCGGCTGGGCCGCCCCTATCTGCTGAGCCCCGAACGCACCAGTACCGACTATCCGAACCGGAACGCCGGAATGGGCACCGGGATGGTCGCCGTCGCCACCCTGCCGATGGTCGTCGACACCCGGCCGCTCGGCGTCCTCGCGCTCGCGCTCGCGCACCGGGGAACCGTCCCCCGGCGCGACCTGGACGTGCTGGAGACCCTCGCGGACGCCTGCGGGCACCGGCTCGGGTACCTGCTGGAGCACGCCAGGGCCGGCACCGGAGCACTCGGCGGAGCGGACGGAGCCGCGGGCCGTCCGGGACACGAGGGGCGCTCGGACCGGGGTGCGGCGGACGGGGTGCGCCCCGGCCTGTGCACCGGCGCCGACGGTCCGGCCGCCGCGACGGCCCACTCGATGCTCTCGCTGGCCGTCCGGGCCTCCGGGCACGGGGCCTTCGAACGCGACCTGGTCACCGGCGAGACCCTCTGGGACGCCCAGGCGCTGCGACTGGTCGGCCGGCCCGCGCCGGAGGGCGGCGGCACCTCCTCCGCGCCCGCCCTGGACCTCGTGGTCCATCCCGAGGACCTCCCGGACGTCCAGGCCGCGATGGCCGAGGCACTCGCCACCGGCGGCCCGTACCGGATCCGCTACCGGGTACCGCGCCGGGGCGGCGGGGTGATCCGGATCGAGGAGACCGGCGAGGTGATGCTGGACGTGCACCGCCGCCCGGTGCGGATCGCCGGCCTGATCGCCGACCTCGACCACGGCCGGGCCCCGGGCGAACGCCCGCCCGGGGAAGGGCTGCCCGGCGGGCGGGCCCCCGGCCCCGGCCCCTCCGCCCCGGGCGCCCGGTCCGCCCCGTCCGCCCCGGCCGGCTCGTCCGGCTCGTCCGGCTCGGGCTCGGGCTCGGACGCCCCGTCCGCCTCGGGCGAGGAGCCCGCCGGCACCGCCGAGGGCGCCTCCTCCGCCGCCGGGGCCCGCTCGGCGCTGCTGCTGGCGCTCACCCGGGCGCTGTCCCGGGCGGTCACCGTCCGGGACGTCACCACGGCCGTCACCGACATCTGCCGGCCGGCCTTCGGAGCCGCCGGAATCGTGCTGGACCTGGTCGACGAGGGCCGGCTGCTCCCCGTCTCGCACACCGTCTACGGGGGCGAGCGGCGCACCGAGCTGACCCGGCTGGCCGACCTCTCGGAGGGCGTGATGCAGCGCGCCCTGGCCCGGTCGGCCCCGCTGTTCAGCGAGCCGGCCCGGCGCGGGCGCGGCCGCGGGCCGGAGCGGCCGGTCGGCCCCGCGGGCGGACCGGCCGACGGATCCGGCAGCGGGACGGGCGCCGGGACAGGCGCCGGGGCCGGCAGTCCGCTCGCCCCGGCCGCGTGGGCGGTGCTGCCGCTGATCGCCTCCGGCCGGCAGGTCGGCTCCTGTCTGATCACCTTCGCCACCGAGCGCGCGTTCGGGCGCGAGGACCGCACCCTCTACTCCTCGTTCGCGGGCATCCTGGCCCAGTCGCTGGAGCGGGCCCGGCTCTACGACACCCACCACCACCGGGCGACCGAGCTGCAGCGCGCGATGCTGCCGCGCACCCTGCCCCGGCTGGCCGGGATCGCCAGCGCCGCCCGCTACCTGCCGAGCACCGAGGGCATGCAGATCGGCGGCGACTGGTACGACCTGCTGCGGCTGCCGGACGGCCGGATCGGGCTGGTGATCGGAGACGTCCAGGGCCACAACGCCGAGGCCACGGCGGTGATGGGGCAGCTGCGCAGCGGACTGCGGGCGTACGCGACCGACGGGCACGACCCGGCCGCGACGCTCGCCCGGACCAGCCGGCTGCTGACCGAGCTGGACACCGAGCTGTTCGCCACCTGCCTCTACCTGACCCTCGACCCGGCCGACGGCACCCTGCGGGCGGCCCGCGCCGGGCACCCGGCACCGGTCCGGGTCACCGCGGACGCCCGGGCGGTGGAACTGGACCTGCCCGGCGGCCCGCCGCTGGGCGTGGCCCCCGAGCGGCCGTACCCGCTGGCGGTCGAGTACCTGCCGCCCGGCGAGACGCTGCTCGCCTACACCGACGGCCTGGTGGAGGACCGCGAGGAGGACTACGACGAGTCGGTGCACCGGATGCTCGGCGGGCTGGAGCTGTGGGCGCGCAACGCCGGGCCGGTCCGGGACGAGCCGGGACCGGACCTGGAAAAGCTGGCCGATCTGCTCACGCTGAACGTGACCGAGCGGCGTTCGCGCCCGGACGACGTCGCGTTGCTGCTGTTGCACCGCTTGTCGACTGTGCACCAGCGGGGCTGACGGGACACCGGTCGACTGCCCACGGACAGTCCGATCGCGTCCGAACCAGTGCGGACCGACGCGGTATTGACGGGATATCGATGAGATCCGGTCACCTGGCGAGATCCGGTCGCACCTTCGTAGGATCATCGCCCTAGAATTCGCCGCGTGACGATGACTCAGTGGTGCGCAACGGCAACAGGCGTGCTCGCCGCTCTCGCCCTGGTGGCCGCCGCCCGCTACCGGGCGGTCTCCACCACCCAGCGCCGTCGGGTCACCCAGCAGCAGCACGAGATCACCCGCCTCCGGGAGCAGCTCGCGGCCGAACTCTCCCGCCGCGGCACCGAACTCGCCGCCGCCCAGCAGGACCAGGAACTCAACGCCTCCACCCAGCGGGCCTTCCTCAGCGTGGCCCGCCGGATCCTCGTCATGGCGCACGACCAGCAGGCCCTGCTGGACGAGATGGAGCGCACCCACGACGACCCGACCCTGCTGGAGGGCCTGCTCAAGGCCGACCACGCCGCCGCCCAACAGGCCCGGCTCGCCCAGACGCTGGCCGTGCTCTGCGGAGCCCGGGCCGGCCGCCACTGGCCCGAGCCGGTCTCGCTGGAGGACGTCGTGCGCGGCGCCCAGTCCCGCATCCTGCCGTTCCAGCGGGTGATGATCCGCAGCCGGATCGAGACGGCCGTGGTCGGCGCGGCCGCCGAGGCGCTGATCCACGCCGTGGCCGAGCTGCTGGACAACGCCACCCGCTACTCCCCGCCCAGCACCCAGGTGTACGTCACCCTGATGCCGGTGCACAACGGGGCCGTGATCGAGATCGACGACGGCGGCGTCGGGATGCCCGAACCCGCCGTCGAGAAGGCCTCCGACGCCCTGGCCGGCGGGTCCACGCTGGAGGTCTCCCGCCTCGGCGAGGTGCCCCAGCTCGGCCTGGCGGCGGTCGGCCGGCTCGCCGAGCAGTACGGGTTCCGGGTCACCATCGGCTCCGCGCCCTCGCCGTACGGCGGGGTGCGGGTCGTGGTGCTGCTGCCGAACGCGCTGCTCACCGAACCGCTGCCGCCGACCGTGCCGGGCCTGGGCCGGGGCGACGCGGTGTTCGGGGGATCGGCCGCGCCCGCGCGGTCCGGGCCCCGGGGGCGGGCCGTCCCCCCGGCCCGACCCGACCCGGCCGAGCCGGGCGCGTACCCGGACGCCGCGGCGGCGTACCCGGACGTCCCGGTGGACCGCCCGCACGCGCCCTACGAGCCGCACGCACCGCAGTCACCGCAGTCGCCGCAGGCACCGCACGACCCGTACCAGCCCTACCGGCCGTACACGCCGCACTCCCCGTACCCGCCGTACTCCCCGCCCGCACCGCAGGGGGTCCCGTACGAGCTGGACGACCCGGCGCCGTACGACCCCGCGACGGCCACCGGGTACCCGCCCGTGTACCCGCCCGTCACCGGCTACCCGTCGACCGACGCCGCACCCGGCGCCGCACCGGACGACGCACCGCCGCCGCTGCCCCGCCGCAGCCACCGCCGCGGCCGCGCCGCGACCCGGCACGCCGCCAACGCCGCCCCCACCCCGCCGCCGGCCCCGCCGTACCGCTCGGCGCAGCAGGCCCAGGCGTTCATGTCGATGTTCCAGGCCGGCACCGCCGGCGGCCGCTCGGCCGCCCGGACCGGCTCCCAGGACCCGCACGACCCTTCCCTTCCCCCTTCCCCCCAGCTTCCCCAGCGCTCCGGAGAGTTCCATGACCACCACCCCTGACCTCGGCTGGCTGCTCGCCGACATCGTCAACGTCCCGCAGGTCCAGCACGCCGTCGTGGTGTCCAACGACGGCCTGGAGATCGGGCGGAGCGAGGGCATCGTGCGCGAGGACGCGGAGCGGCTCGCCGCGGCCTGCTCCGGCCTCCAGTCGCTGGCCCGCGGTGTCGCCCAGGGCTTCGGCGGCCGCGGCAGCGCGACCCGGCAGATCGTGATCGAGTACGGCGGCGGCTACCTCTTCATCGTCGCCGCCGGGGCCGGGGCCCACCTGGCGGTGGTGACCGGCGACGACGTCGACGCCGGCCTGGTGGCCTACCAGATGCAGGTCCTGGTCGAGCGGATCGGCACCCACCTCACGAGCCCGCCGCGCGCCGATCTCGCGGCGGGGGGCCAGCGGTGAGCGGCGGCGGTCCGGTCCGCCCCTACGTCATCACCGGCGGCCGCAGCCGGCCCACCCGCACCGAACTGGCGTTCGAGAGCCTGGTCGTCGCGTTAGCGGACCGGCCCGAACTCCCCGAGCACGCCCTGCTCAACCGTGAGCACCGGCGGATCCTCGACCTCTGCCACAGCCTGCTGTCGATCGCCGAGGTGGCCGCCCACCTGGGGCTGCCGCTCGGGGTCGTCAAGGTCCTGGTCGGCGATCTCTGGGACCTCGGCGCCGTCCAGGTACTCCCGCCCGTTCCGCAGGCCGAACGCCTGCCCACCACTCTTCTGGAAGAGGTGCTCGTTGGCCTCCGCCAACTCCGCTGACCCGGTCGCCGGCCCGCCCGCCGCACCGCAGTACCTGCCGCCGTCCGTCCAGGGCGCGGTGAAGATCCTCGTCACCGGCCCGTTCGGGGTCGGCAAGACCACCCTGGTCGGCTCACTGAGCGAGATCTCCCCGCTGCGCACCGAGGAGACCATGACAGCCGCCAGCAGCGGCGTGGACGACCTCACCGGGCGCGGCGGCAAGACCACCACCACGGTGGCGCTGGACTTCGGCCGGATCACCCTCAACCCCCGGCTCGCGCTGTACCTGTTCGGCACGCCCGGACAGCAGCGGTTCTGGCCGCTCTGGGACGACCTGTCGCGCGGCGCGCTGGGCGCGATCGCCATGGTCGACCTGCGGCGTCCGGACGAGAGCTTCGACGTGCTCGGACGGCTGGAGGAGCAGCAGATCCCGTTCGCGGTCGCCGTCAACACCTTCCCGGACACCCCGAGTTACCCGGAGGAGGAGCTGCGGTCGGCGCTGGACCTGCTGCCCGGGGCGCCGATCCTGTACTGCGACGCCCGGGACCGGCGGGCCGCGTACGACCTGCTGATCGACTTCGTCGACCACCTGTACCGCACCTCCGTCCTGGAGCCGCAGCGATGACCGTTCCCGAGCCCGGTACGACGGCCGTCCCGCCGCCCGGGTGCCCCGCGCACGCGGCCGGCGGCGGCGTGCCCCCCGCCACGGGCCACGGCGGCGTCCCACCGACCGCGGCCCACGGCGGCACCCTGCCCGGCGGACTGCCGGTCGGAGTGCCGCTCACCCCGCTCTACGGCTCCGCCGTCGCCGACGACCCGCACGGCCTGTACGCCCGGCTGCGCGCCCAGTACGGCCCGGTGGCACCGATCGAGCTGGAACCCGGGGTCGAGTCCTGGCTCGTGCTCGGCTACCCCGAACTGCTCGAACTCACCCGCAACGAGGCGCTGTTCTCCAAGGACTCGCGCCGCTGGCGGGTCCCCGCCGAGGGCCGGCTGGCCGCCGACTCCCGGCTCCAGCCGATGACCTCCTGGCGCCCCACCCTGCTCAACCTGGACGGCGCCGAGCACCAGCGCCTGCGCGCCGCCGTCGCCGACACCCTCGCCCGGGTCGACCACCGGCAGCTTCGCGAGACCACCGAGGCCGCCGCCGACGCGCTGATCGACAGCTGGGGACCCGACGGCACCGCCGACCTGGTCGCCCAGTACGCGCGCCGGCTACCGCTGCTGGTCTTCACCCAACTGCTCGGCCTGCCCGACGAGGCTGGCGCGCACCTGATCCGGCTGATCAGCCACATCGCCGACAGCGGCCCCGAATCGGTGCGCGCCAACCAGGAGTTCCAGGCCCTCCTGGTCGACCTGGTGCGACAGCGCCGCACCACACCCGGCGCCGACCTCACCTCCTGGCTGCTCGCCCACCCGGCCGGGCTGACCGACGAGGAAGCGGTGCACCACCTGGTGGTGCTGATGATCGCCGGGAACGAGACCACCATCTGCTGGACCGGCAACACCCTGCGGCTGCTGCTCACCGACCGGCGCTTCCGGGCCACCCTCACCGGCGGCCGGCTGACCGTCGCCGACGCGCTGGAGGAAGTGCTCTGGCGCGACCCGCCGACGCAGAACTTCCCCGGCCGGTGGGCCACTTCGGACACCGTGCTCGGCGGCCAGTTCATCGCCCGCGGCGACATGCTCGTGCTCGGCCTGGCCGCGGCCAACGCCGACCCGGCCGCCCAGGGCCCCGGCGCCCACGGCCACGCGTCGATCGGGCACGCGTCGATCGGCGGCAACCGGGCCCACCTGGCCTGGGGCGCGGGCAAGCACGTCTGCCCGGCCCAGCACCCGGCCCGGATCATCGTCGAGACCGCCGTCGAGACCCTGCTGCACCGCCTGCCGGACCTCCAACTCGCCGTCCCCCCGCACGAGCTGGCCTGGCGCCCGTCCCCCTGGTCGCGCGCCCTGATCAGCCTGCCGGTGCTCTACAGCGCCTTCACCCCGCCCCGCCCGCCAGCTCCCGAGAGGCCCTCCGCATGGACACCGCCGCAGATACCGCAGACTCCGCAGACGCCGGGGACGGCGTCGGGAACGTCCCTGGCGACGGCCTCGGCGACGGCCTCGGCGACGGAAGACCCGAGCCCGTCCTCCTCGACGCCTTCGGACGCGACCAGCACGGGGAGAACGCCCGGCTCCGAGGAGCCGGCCCGGCGGTCCTGGTGGAACTCCCTGGCGGGGTGGTGGTCTGGGCGATAACCCACCACGACACCCTCCAGGAGCTCCTCGCCGACCCCCGCGTCGGCAAGAACCCGCAGCTGTGGACCCAGTTCCGGGAGGGCCGGCTGCCCGAGGGCTGGCCGCTGATCAACTTCGTCACCGTCCCCGGCATGATCACCGTCGACGGCGAGGACCACCGGCGGCTGCGCGGACTCGTCACCCAGGCCTTCACCCCGCGCCGGGTGGCCGCCCTGCAGCCCGCCGTCGAGACCAGGACCACCGCCCTGCTCGACCGGATCGGCGAGCTGGACGGCGCGTTCGACCTGCGCGAGCACTTCGCCTACCCGCTGCCGATGCAGGTGATCGGCGAACTGCTCGGCCTGCCGCCCAAGCAGCAGGACGAACTGCACGAACTGTCCGACATCCTGGTCTCCAGCTCCGCCACCCCCGGGGCCGCCGCCGCCGCGCAGCAGTCGCTGTTCGCGCTGCTCGCCTCGGTGGTCGCCGCCAAGCGGGCCGAACCCGGTGACGACCTCACCACCGACCTCATCGCCGCCCGCGCGGAGGACGACCGGCTCGGCGAGCCGGAACTCGTCGGCACCCTGCTGCTGATGCTGGTCGCCGGACACGAGACCACGCTCAACCTGATCACCAACGCGGTGCGCGCCCTGCTCGCCCACCCCGAGCAGCTGCGGACGGTGCTGGACGGCACGGTGCCGTGGTCGGCCGTGGTCGAGGAGACGCTGCGGTACGACTCGCCGGTCGGACAGTTCCCGCTCCGCTACGCCGCCGAGGACATCCAGGTCGGCGACGTGGTGATCCGGCGCGGCGAGGCGCTGCTCGCCTCGTACGCGGCCGCCGGGCGGGACGAGGCCCACTACCCCGACGCCGACCGCTTCGACCTCGGCCGGCAGCCGAACCGGCACCTGTCCTTCGGGCACGGCCCGCACTTCTGCCTGGGCTCGGGGCTGGCCCGGCTGGAGGCGGAGACGGCGCTGCGGTTCCTGTTCGAGCGCTACCCCCGGCTCGCGCTCGCGGACGGGCCGGAGCCGGAGCCGATCGCCTCGTTCGTCAGCAACAGCGTGCGCACGCTGCGGGTCACGGTCTGACCCGCCGGTCGCCGCGCGGGCCGCGGTGACCTCGGGGCGGCCGGGTCGTTGGGGGGTTCATGAAGAAACTCGCCACCCTGGCCGCCCTCACCGTGGCCGGTCTCGCCGCCGCCGTGCCGTCCGCGTCCGCCGCCACCTCCACCGCGGCCTCCCCGGACGCGCTCGGCGGCCTGTCCAACGGGATGACCCTCTCGCCCGCCGACCTGCTGCTGCACGAGGCGAAGGACCTGCCGGTGGTCGGCGGTACGGCGAGCGAGATCGAGGCCATCGGCACCAACCAGATGACCCACCCGGGCCTCAGCGGCGAGATCGGGCACGGCCTGTGAGCGGCGTGCGGCGACCCGGCGCGCTCCTGCTGGCCGCGCTGGCGCTGGCCGCCGCACCGACCGCCGCGTTCGCCGCGGACTCGGGCCCGGACTCCGGCTCGGGCTCGGGCTCGGGCTCGGGCTCGGGCTCGGGCTCGGGCTCGGGCTCCAGTGGTGGCGCGGCGACCGGGCCGGACTTCGCGGCCGCCGCGGCCTGTCTGCAGGAGTTCGCGGCCGTCCCCGCCCTCGGCAGCCACGGCGCCGGGCCCACCACCTGCTCCAACGGCAACATCGTCAACCACGCCGTGGGCACGCTCGGCACCCTCGGCGCGCTCACCGGCTGACGAACAGCCCCTGCAACTCCCCGTAGTCGAGCCCGCCGTCGAGCGCGGAGTACGTTCCGTCCCCGTACACCTCCTCGGCGGCGCGGCGCACCGCCGCGTACGCCGCCTTCGCCAGACCGGGCCCCAGACTGATCCGGGCCACGCCCAGCGCCGCCAGCTCCGGCACCGACGGCGAGCCCGGCCCGGCCAGCACATTGAGCGGCGCCGGGACGGCCCCGACCAGTGCGGCGATCACCGCCGGATCGGACACCCCCGGGGCGAACACGCCGTCCGCGCCCGCCTCGACGTAGGCCCGCAGCCTGGCCACCGCCTCGTCCAGCAGCTCCGCCGGGTCCGCGGCGCCCCCGGCGTGCAGGAAGACATCGGTGCGGCCGTTGACGAACAGCGGCACCCCGGCCGCGTCCGCCGCCGCCCGGGCCGCCGCGATCCGCTCGGCCACCTCGGCCACCGGCCGGCCCCCGTCCTCCAGATTGACGCCGACCGCGCCGGTGGCGAGCAGTGCTCCGACCGTCCCGCCGACGCCCGCGGCGGTCTCCGCGAACCCGCGCTCCAGGTCCGCCGTGACCGGCAGCGGGCCGGCCGCCCGCACGATCAGCTCCGTCTGCGCCAGCACTCGAGAGCGGTCGGCGCTCTCGCCGTCGGCGCTGCCGAGCGCCCAGCTGACGCTCGCGCTGGCGGAGGCGAGGGCCCGCGCCCCGGCCACCGCGACCAGCCGGGCACTCGTCGCGTCCCAGACGTTGGCGAGCACCAGCGGCTCGCCCGGGCGGTGGAGTTCACGCAGGACGCGGGCCTTCTCCCGCTGCTCGACCGTCATCGTCCGCCGCCCCGCTACTTCGCGGCCGGGCTGAGCCGGGTGCCGACGCCGATCCGGTTCCAGGCGTTGATGGTGATGATCAGCGCGATCAGCTGCGCCAGCTCGGCCTCCTCGAAGTGCGCGGCCGCCTCGTTGTAGACGGCGTCCGGCACATGGCCCTGGGTGAGCAGGGTGAAGGACTCGGTCAGCGCCAGGGCGGCGCGCTCCTTGGCGGTGAACCACGGGGTCTCGCGCCAGGCCGGGAGGGAGAGCAGGCGGTGGTTCTGCTCGCCGTGGCCGAGGGCGTCGGTGCTGTGCATGTCGATGCAGAAGGCGCAGCCGTTGATCATCGAGGCGTGCACCTTGACCAGCTCGGCGAGGACCGGGTCCACGCCCTGGCGGGCCCGGCGGTCCAGGCCGATCATCGCCTTGTAGAAGTCGGGGGCGAGGTCGGGCAGCGAGATGCGCTGGGCGGGCGCGGGGACCGGGGTGTCGGCGGGGGTGACGGGGGTGTTGTTCGTGGTCGTCATAGCGCTCAGCCTAGGGGCGTGGTGGCCTGACGCTTCGGTACGTTCGGGCGCGGAAATCGTGGGCCACTCCGGTGGCGGGCAACCGCTGCGGCAGCCGCTGCCGCCCGCCCTCCCCTGCTCACTCCCACTCTCTCCCCTCGTCCCTGCTTTGCACTCCGCACTTTGCAAAGTGTGACTTTGCAAAGTGCGGAGGAGGGCGGGGAAAGACGGGGAAGAGCGGGGAAGGTCCACATCGGGGCGGAGCAAGGGGGAGGGCTCGGGTCTCCGCACGCTTTGCAAAGTGCACTTTGCAAAGCGTGCGGAGTATACGGAGTGCGGTGGAACGGGGGGTAGGGCCAAGAGCCCGGGAGCATCTTGGGCGCCAAAGCGTCCGGGGTTTCCCGGACGCCCTGAACACCCCGGACGCCCGCATGACCTGCCCCTCCCGATCGGCGAACAGGCGTGCGAGGATCGCGGGGAGGGCGAGGTCAGGGGGACAGGACGTGTGTACGGCGTTCGTGAGCATCGAGCCGTCCGCGGCGGTGCCGGTACTGCTGCTGTCGGTGCGGGACGAGTACATGGGACGGCGCTGGTCGCCGCCCGGCCACCACTGGCCGGCGCAGCCCTCGGCGGTCGGCGGACTCGACCTGGTCGCCGGCGGGACGTGGCTCGCGGTGGAGCCGGGCGGAACGGGCTCCGGCGGCGCCGGACCGGTCGCGGCCTACCTGCTGAACGGCTTCGGCACCTCGGCGCCGGAAGCCGCCCGGCTATCGCGCGGCGAACTTCCGCTGCTCGCCGCCCGGGGCGGCCGGATCGACACCCTGGACCTCGACCGGTACGACCCGTTCCACCTGGTCGTCGTCCGCCCCGACGGCGCCCGGGTGCTGAGCTGGGGCGGCGGGACCGGCGGCCGGCTCGTCGAAGTGCACCTGCCGACCGGGCTGAGCGTGGTCCTCAACGACGGGCCGGAGGGCCTGGCCGAGAACCGCACCGCCTCCGAGCGGATCCGCACACTGATGGCCGCCCGCGCCGACCACTTCCGGACCCGGTTCGAGGCCGAGCCCCGCCCGCTGCCGTCGCTCGACGACCCGAGCACCGAGCGGGCCTGGGGCGCCTGGCTGCCGATCGTCACCGGGGACGGGCTGCCCCTCGACGCGCCCGCCGCCCTGGTCCAGCGGCGCGACTTCGGGAACAGCCGGATCTGGGGCTCCTCCTCGATCTCCCTGCTCGCCCTCGGCCCGGAGGGCGTCCGCTACGACTTCTCCCCCGCCCCGGCAGGAGCGGGCGGCGACGGCTGGCGGCAGGTGGAGCTGTGAGCGGCGCCCAGTGACGGCCGGACGGCGGGTGCCGAGTGGCGTTGACCGCCACTCGGCACCTTTCACCGCCGCTCAGGCCTCGGTGCGGGCCTCGCGCCAGCGCCTCGCGACGACGTCGCTGACGTAATACACGAACTCGCTCCCCCGGCCTTCGCCCGCCGGCACCTCGGTCCACCACATGGGCCAGAACTCCCGCTCGTAGTGGGCCTTCAGGACGCGGGTGAAGCCGGACAGCGCGCCACGCAGCCGGGTGCGGTCGAGCTTCAGCGCCCCGGCCAGGTCGCCGTAGCCCACCCGGGTGCCGGGCCGCTCGGCGAGGATGTCGAGAATGGCCACGACCACCTGGACGGAGTCACGGCGGTCACTGATCAGCGTGCGGAGGTCCTCGACGGTCCACTCGTCGCGGCGGCGCTGCTGCTCGCCCTGCGGGGACCTGATCGCGAGGTCCGCGGCGGTGGACGCGGCGGCGCCCGCGCCGACACCGCTGCGCTCGGCGATGAAGGCGTACACGGCCGGGACGAGGTGGGCCGGCACCGGCACCGACACGTACTCCGGGTTCTCCTGGGACATGACTGGGTCCTCCCCTCCTGCGGCCGCCCCCTGCGGTCGGCCGCAGGACGATCCTGGCACATCGTCAGCGCCGACGTCCAGCCCTTAACAGCCACTAGTAGCCATTAGCGCCCGCTAGGGGATTCGGAACTCCTGGGACTTGTTGCCGGGGGTGCAGGCGGTCATGGTGAGCTGGGCGCCAGCGCCGTTGTCGGTCAGGCAGTTCTGGCCCATGTAGTCCTTCAGGTAGAAGGCCCCGGGGGTGGTCGCGGCCGTGACCGTCCAGTTGGTGAGGAAGCTGAAGCCGCTGGACAGGGCCACCCGGCCGTCCATCTCCTGCACCAGGACGGGGGCGCTCAGCTTGCAGGGGTTGAACTGGTGCCAGCTGCTGGGGACGGTGTGGACCCAGCCGTAGGCGGTCGCGCCGCCCATGACCACGGCCTGGCCGCCGGCGAGGCTGTCCTGGGAGAGACCCATCCGGAGGCCGTCGGCGACATTGGTGATGTAGCCCCAGTTGGTGCCGCCGCAGCCGCTCGCCGGGGCGCCGCCGGGGGCGGTGGTCGCCGGGGGGACAGCGGCCGGGGGCGCGGTGGTCGCGTTGGCGGACGGAGCCGCCGGGGTGGGCTGTTGGGCCGGGGCGGGTGACTGCTGGGGCGGCTGCGGGGCGCTCGGGGCGGCCGACGGGGACCCGCCCGGCCGGGACGCGGAGGCCGGCGGCGGAGTCGTGGGCGGGGCCGTGGGCGGGGTGGTCGACTTCGCGGCCGGCGCGGCCGAGGAGGACGAACCGGTCGGTGCGCCCGGCACGGTCGGGACGGCGGACGGGGTCGGGGCCAGCGCCTGGCCGCCGGTCGGCGACGCGCCCGCCGGCCAGGCGGTCATGGTCACCGTGACCGCGGGCGGCGAACTCGGCTCCTGTGCCTGCGAGGTGAACGGCCCGCGATCGACGAGCAGCACGGTGGCCGTCCCGACCGAGATCACGATCGGCAGGACCACCGGCACCAGGAAACCCCGCCTGCGCGTCCGTCCGGCCGGTTCCGTGCTCGCGACGGGAGCGACGGCGGCAACGGCGGCAACAGGTTCCGCGGGGGCAGCCTCCACGGCCGCAGGCTCCGCGGTGGCAGGCTTCGCGACGGCGGGCTTCGCGACGGCAGGCGCCGGGAGCGCCGACGGCCCTTCGCCGTCCGCCGCCGCCCGGGCCGCCGCCGCCATCGCGGCCGCGTCGGCGAAGCGCTCGCCCGGGTCCTTCGCCAGCGCCGTCGCGACGAACGCGCGCACCGCCGGCGGGATGTCCCCCGGCAGCTCCGGCGCGGGCTCGCGCAGGTGCTTGAGCGCCACTTCCAGCATGCCCCCGCCGGTGAACGGCGGCCTGCCGACGAGCAGTTCGTAGCAGACCACGCCGATCGCGTAGAGATCGACGGCCGGGGTGACCGCCTTGCCCTCGGCCTGTTCCGGAGCCATGTAGAGCGCGGTGCCGATCACCGCGTGCGAGGCCGTGAGCCTGGTCCCGGCCATGGACCGGGCGATGCCGAAGTCCGTGACCGTCACCCGGCCGTCGGCCCGGAGCATGAGGTTGGACGGCTTGACGTCGCGGTGCACGATGCCGCGCCGGTGGGCGGCGTGCAGGGCGTCCAGCGCCTCGGCGAGCAGTCCGAGCGCCCGGGCGGGCGGGAAGGCGCCGTCCGCGGTGAGAACCCGGTCCAGCGGCCGGCCGTCGACCAACTCCATCACCAGGTACGCGAGGCGGTCACCGTCCGCGTCCGGCGGCTCCTCCTCGCCGTAGTCGTGCACGTCGACGATGCCCGGGTGGTCCAGCAGGGCGAGCATGCGTGCCTCGCGGCGGAAGCGTTCGGCGAACATCACGTCCGCCAGCAGCGCCGGGTGGAGGATCTTCACCGCCACCGGCCGCCCGAGCACCGAGTCCTCGGCCCGCCAGACGGCGCCCATCCCGCCGCCGCCGATGCGCTCGGTCAGCGTGTAGCGCCCTCCGAGCACGGTCCCCCGACCGCTCATGCCCGCCCCCGTGTCCTACTCGAACGAACTGTCCGTCTGCCGCTCAGTCTGTCACGCGCCTCCAGACGGGCGGCACCCCCATCGGCCCGCGGTGCCAACGTCGTTGACCAGGCGTCGGACGAGCCCCCGGATACGATCCTCCAGTGAACGACACCGTGGTCCTGCACGTCGACGCCACCCCGTCCGCCCCTGCTCTACTGCTCCGGCCCTGGCGGAGCGAGGACGCGCCCGCACTCGTCGAGGTGTACCGGGACCCGGTGCTGCGCCGCTGGACGACCTCGGTCGTCGACGACGAGGCGGACGCGCTCCGTTGGGTCGGCGCCCAACAGGAGGCCTGGGCTGCGGGGCACCGGTTCTCCTTCGCCGTCCTGGAGGCACGGCCGGGCGCGGAGCCGGAACCGCCGCTGGGCAACCTCGTGCTCAAACGGGTCTCGCCCGGCGGGCCCACCGCCGAGGTCGGCTACTGGACGTCCGCCCCCGCCCGCGGCCGGGGCCTCGCGCCGCGAGCGCTGGAGGCACTCACCGGCTGGGCCTTCGACACCCTGGGCCCGGGCGGGCTCCAGCGGCTCGAACTGCTGCACCAGGTGGACAACGCTGCCTCCTGCCGGGTCGCGGAGAAGAGCGGGTACGCCTTCGAGCGCGTCCTCACCGCGACCCCGCCCGCCTACCCCCTCGACGGCCACCTGCACACCCGGCTGCGACCGGCCACCGAACAGCTCCGGTAGCGGCAACGGTTGCGCGGGAAGTCGGCGGCATCGACTTCCCGCACGGAGAATCGGCACCGCACCCCCGAGAACCCAGGCTTTGCGCCCGCGCAGGAAGTCGGCAGCGTCGACTTCCCGCGCTGCCCACCGCACCCGCACGCACCACCTCCACACCGCACATCGGCCGCCCGAAGCTCGACGGCGGGGAGCCGCGCAGGAAGTCGGAGGAGCCGACTTTCCACGCCGCCCCACCGACAGCACACCCCGAGGAAACCTTTCTGCACGACGCAGCGGCGGCTCAGGGACACAGCGAGCGGGCGACGGCTGCGCAGGAAGTCGGCCGCATCGACTTTCCACGCCGCCCAACGGCACCGCACCGCACGCACCATCTCCGCACCACGGGCGTGACGGCGGGCAGGCGGACGCACAGGAAGTCGGCGAGGCCGACTTTCCACGCCACCGCACCAACACCACACCTCAAGGAAGACCCTTCTGCACGGCTCGGGGGCCCGAGCATGCAGCGGCTGCGCAGGAAGTCGGCAGCGTCGACCTCCCATGCGGAGAATCGGCGCCGCACCCCCGCCGGCCCGGGCTCAGCGCCCGCGCAGGAAGTCGACGGGCCGACTTTCCACTCCACCGCACCAGCACCACACCCAGAGGAAACCTTTCTGCACGCCTCAAAGCCCCGAGGACGCAGCGCGCCGGGCGGCGGCTGCGCGGGAAGTCGGCGGGTCCGACTTCCCGCGCGGCGCGCGCGGGGAGGAACCGGACGGCGTGCGGCCAGGGTCGGGCTAGCGGGAGCCGGCTCCGGTGGTGCAGAAGGCTTCGAGCAACTCCGCCAGGGCATCGGGGCGTTCGAGGTGGAGGTCGTGGGTGGTGCCGGGGATGCTGGTCAGGACGCTGTCGGGGCGGTCGTGGTGCATGCGGGCGAGTTGCTCGGCGTCGATGATGGTGGACTGCGCGAGGACGACCAGGGTGGGGCAGGCGATCCGGCTCCACTCGGGCCACCAGGAGCGGTGGGTGTTGTCGGTGAGGGCCGCCACCATGACGTCGGGGTCGAAGCGCGGGTACCGGCCGCCGGCGCGTTCTTCGAGCCCGGCCGCCCAGGCCTCGCCGACGGGGCCGCCGCCCAGGAACTCGACGGCGGCCGAGGCCGTGGCGAACGGGGTGGGCCAGGAGGCGAACCAGGCGCCGATGTCGGCGACGGTCCGGACCGAGCCGGCGGCCGGTCCGGCCTCGACCATCACCAGGCGCTCGACGAGCTCCGGGTGCGCGGCCGCAGTCAGCATCGCGGCGTGCCCGCCGTAGGACTGGCCGAGCAGGGTCACCGGGCCGAGGTCCAGTTGCTCGATCACGGCGACCACATCGGCGACGTGGGCCGCCCGGGAGACGTCCGCCGGGCGGCGGGTGCTCGCGCCGTGGCCGCGCTGGTCGACGGTGACCACCCGGAACCGCGGCCCGAGCTGCCGGGCGAACGTGTCCCACTCGCCCCCGTACCCGGCCAGGCCGTGCAGCAGGAGCAGCGGCGGGCCGTCGCCGCCCCGGTCGTGGCAGACGAGGGTGACGTCGTCGCGGATCACGGTGCGTTCGGTCATGGCTGCGAGGTCTCCAGTCGGCGGGCCCGCTCGGTGAGGTGGCGGCGTTCGGGGGCGCTGGTGGCGCGGCGGGCGGCCTCGCGGTAGGCGGTGGCGGCCGTCGGGTCGCCGAGCAGTTCCATCAGGTGGGCGCGGGTGGCGAGGAGGCGGTGGTGGTGGGCGAGGCGCCGGTCCTGCTCCAGTGCGGCGAGCGCGGCCAGGCCGGCCGCCGGGCCGTCGACCAGGGCGAGGGCGACGGCCCGGTTGAGGGTGACGAAGGGGTTGGCGCCGAAGCCCTCGAGCACGTCGTAGAGGGCGAGGATCTGCGGCCAGTCCGTGGACTCCGCGTCCGGCGCCTCGTCGTGGACGGCGGCGATCGCGGCCTGGACCTGGTAGGGACCGACCGGGCCGCGCGGCAGGGTCCGGCCGATCAGGTCCACGCCCTCCTCCACCAGGGGCCGGTTCCACCGGGAACGGTCCTGCTCCGCCAGCGGCACCAGGACCCCGCCCGGGCCGGTGCGGGCGGGGCGGCGGGCGTCGGTGAGCAGCATGAGGGCGAGCAGTCCGGCGGTCTCGGGGTCGTCCGGGGCCAGCCGGAGCAGGAGCCGGGCCAGCCGGATCGCCTCGGTGGACAGTTCGGGGGCGGTCAGGTCCTCGCCGCCGCTGGTGGTGTAGCCCTCGTTGAAGATCAGGTAGAGGACCTGGCGGACCTCGGCGAGGCGCTCGGCCTGCTGCCGGGCGGGCAGGCCGGAGGAGCGGACGGTCTGCTTCGCCCGGCTGATCCGCTGGGCCATCGTCGACTCGGGCACCAGGAACGCGGCCGCGATCTGGGCCGTCGTCAGACCGCCGACGGCGCGCAGGGTGAGGGCGATCCGGCTGGGCGCGGACAGTTCGGGGTGGCAGCAGAGGAACAGCAGGTGCAGGGAGTCGTCCCGGTCGGCGTCGGCCGCCGCGTCGGGGGCGGGGCCGAGCAGGGCCGACTGCGGGGTGGCGAGGGCGAGGGCGTCCTCGCGGCGGCGCCGGGCCGCCTCGCTGCGGACGGCGTCGACCAGCCGCCGGGAGGCGACCGTCACCAGCCAGCCGCGCGGGTTCTCCGGCAGGCCGTCGGCCGGCCACTGGGTGGCGGCGGCCAGCAGGGCCTCCTGCACGGCGTCCTCGCAGGCGTCGAACAGGCCCCGGCCGTGGCGGCGCACCAGCGCCCCGAGGGCCTGCGGCGCGAGTTCGCGCAGCAGACCCTCGAGGCCGCCCGGTTCGCGCAGCAGACCCTCAAGGCCGCCCGGTTCGCGCAGCAGGCCGTCGGAGCGGCCCGGTTCGCCCAACAGGCCGTCGGAGCCGCCCAAGGCGGGGAGTGGACCGCCGCTCACACGTCCGCCGTGTCGGGGGACGGGGACTCGTGCAGGATCGGCCACAGCTCCACCGGGTCGACGTCCGCGTACGGCATGTCGGCGGCGATCCGCTGGGCGCGCTCCAGGCTCTCGCAGTCGAGCACGTAGAAGCTGGCCAGGTACTCCTTGGTCTCCAGGTACGGGCCGTCGGTGACGACCGGCAGGCCCTCGGCGCGGCGGACCAGTTGGGCGGCGGCCGCGTCGGCGAGGCCGTAGGCGCCGAGGAGTTCGCCGGTCTCGCGGTACTTGGTGTTGAAGGCCTCCTGCTTGGCGATCGCCGCCGGCCACTCCTCGGCCGGGAACGCGTCCCACTTCGCCTGGTTGCCGTAGATCATGGCGATGTACTTCATCTCGGGTGTCCTCCCGGTCCGTGCGCCCCGTTCGGCGCGCTCTCACCCTTCGGTCGGAGCGGGCCGCGGGGCCTCGACATCCCTGGACAAGATCTTTTCGACATCCTGCCGCACGGGGACGACGGGGGGTAGGGGTGTGCCGCCGGCCGGGCCGCGGGGGTGTCCCACGGCCCGGCCGACGGCGTCGGACGGCCGCGTCAGGCGGCCGACAGGCCGAGCCGCTCCAGCCGCTCCGGGTCGGTGAAGATGTCGAGTTCGACGACCTTGCCGCCGCGCACGGTGAACACCGCGAGCGAGAGCGGGCGGCCGTCGAGGAAGCTGGCCACCGCCGGCTCCCCGTTGACCAGCACCATCCGGGACTCGCCGGTGAACTGCGACCCGAACAGGCTCGCCCCGCTCGCCACCTCGGTCGCGCCGCGCCGGAGCGTGGCGGGGCGCAGGGTGCCGCCGTCCGAGCGGGCCACCACATCGGGGTCGAGGACGGCGAGCAGCGCCTCGAAGTCCCCGCCGCGGGCGGCGGTCAGGAACGCCCGCACCACCTCGCGGCGCAGCGCCAGGTCGGCGTCCGGCGCGGGTGCGGCGCCCTGGACCCGGCGCCGGGCGCGGCTGGCGAGCTGGCGGGTGGAGGCGGCGGTGCGGCCGAGGATCGGGGCGATCTCGTCGAACGGCACCGAGAACATGTCGTGCAGGACGAAGGAGAGCCGCTCCGCCGGTGCCAGCGTCTCCAGGACGATCATCAGCGCGATGCCGACCGAGTCGGCCGTGAGTATCTCCTGCTCGGGGTCGAGGGCCCGGATTCCGCCGATGATCGGATCGGGCAGTCGGACCTCCTGGCCGTCCTGGTGCTCCAGCGGGTCCTCGCGCCGGGCCGCCCGCGAGCGCAGCAGGTCCAGGCAGACCCGTCCGACCACGGTGGTCAGCCAGCCGGCCAGGTTGGCCACCTCGCTCACGTCCGAGCGGCTCAGCTTGAACCAGGCCTCCTGCACCGCGTCCTCGGCCTCGCTCAGCGAGCCGAGCATCCGGTAGGCCACCGCCCGGAGATGGGGCCGGTGCTCCTCGAAGCGGGCCGCCAGAAAGTCTTCCCCGTCCACCTGTCACATCCTCGCGTCGGGATCCGTCAGTTCTTTGACGGACGTTAACCGCTCCGCGTGACGAGGACGCGGACGGCCCGGCCCCAGAACCAGACCCGGAGGATCCACCGATGACCACCCACACCGCCCGCATGAAGAACCCCGCCATGGTCCTGCCGGACGCCATGAAGGGCATCCAGAGCATCTACAAGGCGATGTACCAGGGCGGGGTCCCGCACCGGATCCTGGAGCTGGTGCACCTGCGGGCCAGCCAGATCAACGGGTGCAGCGCCTGCGTGTTCGCCGGCGTCACCGGGGCCAAGAAGGCCGGGGAGACGGACGAGCGGCTGCACGCCGTCGCCGCCTGGCGGGAGGCTCCGTTCTTCGACGAGGAGGAGCGGGCCGCGCTCGAACTCACCGAGGCGGCGACCCGGATCGCCGACCGTTCCGGCCAGGCGGTGCCGGACGCGGTCTGGGACGCGGCGGCGGACCACTTCAACGAGGAGCAGCTCTCGGCGATCATCCTGATGATCGGGCTGACGAACTTCTTCAACCGGATCAACGCGACCGTCCAGGAGCCGGCCGGCGCGACCTGGAGCTGAACCGGGTCCGGGCCGGGATCAGGATCAGGGCTGGCGGCCGCGGGCGGAGGTCGGGGGGCGGCGCGGGCCGCGGGCGGACGGGGCCGGACCGCCGACCGGGCGCGGACGCGGGGCCGGGGACGGGGCCGGGGACGGGGTCCGGGCGGCGCCGAGGGCGGACTGGCGGCGCTGGATCTCCCGCCAGATCCGCGGCGGGCACGGGCCCTGCGGGTGGTCGGAGAGGAAGCTCTCGTAGGGCACCCGGCGCGGGGCCATCCCGATCTCGACCCAGGAGGCCTTGCCGGTGCGGTCCCAGCCCTCGTTCTCCATCCGGATGTAGTCGTCCCGGTGGTCCTTGTCCTTGCTGGTGATCTGCAGCACCTCGGCGTAGCCGGACCGGGTGCCGACCACGACGCAGTAGTGCCGGGCGGCCTCCGCCCGGTCCCGGAACGGCACCATCGCCACCCACACCTCCCCCGCCGAGGGCCGGGAGACGGTGGTGGTGCGGGTGGCGGAACGCCCGGTACCGGCGCGGGCCGGGCGGACCGGCGGCCGCACCAGCAGGTCGCCGGACCAGGCGCGGACCGAGGTCCGCCACCCCCAGGCGAAGGCCCCGACGGCGAGGCACTGCAGCGCGTAGCCGTTCGCCGCGGCCGGGTCCTGGGTGCCGAGGAGCTTCGGCACCGCGTACACGCCGACCAGGTGGGCGAGCAGCGAGCAGGCGCCGGCCAGTACGGCCGCCCGGGCGGGCACCACCCAGGGCGCGACCCGGCGGCGGCCCCGGGCGGCCTGCCAGTCCAGCAGCAGGGCGACCGCGCAGGAGACGGCGACCAGGATCGCGACCTGCCCCGGGGTGACGTGCTGGGGCGGGGTCTGGGCGCCCATCAGGGCCGGCAGCAGGACCGGCAGGGCCAGCGGGTAGCCCAGCACCGCGCAGCAGAGCAGCATCAGGAAGGCGCCGAGGCAGCCCCCGCCGCCGGGGCGCCTTCTTCGCCGCGGAACCGCTGAACTCCCGTACTGGTAAGCCATGTTCGCCACCCCCACCGCGGTCGTGCGTCCGGCGCAATGTATCGGAGATCCGCGGGCCGCGGGGGGCGCGGGGATAATCCCGCCATGAGCCGCCCCCGAACGACCCCCGGCCCCGTGCCGAGCGCCCCCCGGAACGCTCCCGACACCCCCAGGAGCGCCCCCCGGGACACCTCCGCCGCCGCTCCCGACGTCTCCCCCGCAGCCGCTCCCGACGTCTCCCCCGAGGTCTCCCCCGATGCGCCGCGCGAGGCCCGCGGCGCCCGGGCCCGCGCCAACGCGCCGTGGACGGCGTTCGGCGGCGACCTGCACCTCGACCTCACCGAACGCCGGGCCGCCGGGGCCGGGCTGCGCGCCGCCCTGGAGGACGCGCTGCGCGAGGCCGTCCAGGACGGTCGGCTCGCCCCGGGCACCCGGTTGCCGTCCTCCCGGGCGCTCGGCGAGGACCTCGGCATCGCCCGCAACACCGTCGTCGAGGCGTACGGGCAGCTGACCGCCGAGGGCTGGCTCGGCTCGCGGCCGGGCTCCGGCACCACGGTCGCCGAACGCGCCGCGCCCCGGCCCGCCGGGCGCCCCGCCACCGTCCGCGCCGACCGCCGCCCCACCGGGCGGCACGACCTGCTCGCCGGGCGGCCCGACCTCTCGCTGTTCCCGCGCAGCGCCTGGTTGGCCAGCGCCCGCCGGGCCCTGGCCGTCGCCCCGCACGACGCCTTCGACTACGGCTCGCCGCTCGGCCGGATCGAGCTGCGGCAGGCGCTCAGCGACTACCTGGCCCGGGTCCGGGGCGTGCGCACCGACCCGGACCGGCTGCTGGTGTGCGCCGGCTTCGGCCAGGGCCTCGGCCTGCTGGCCGCCGCGCTGCGCGGGCGAGGGGCGGGCCGGATCGCGGTCGAGGGCTACGGCCTGCCGCCGCAGCGCGAGGTGCTGCGCGCGGCCGGGCTCGGCCTCGCCCCGCTGCCGCTGGACTGCAACGGGGCCCGGACCGACCTGCTGGACGACCTGGGCGGGGCGGGCGGGACCGCGGAGCACCTGGGGGCGGTGCTGCTCACCCCGGCCCACCAGTTCCCGAGCGGCGCCGCGCTGGCCGCCGACCGCCGGGCGGCGGCCGTCCGCTGGGCCCGCGAGCGGGACGGGTACGTGATCGAGGACGACTACGACGGCGAGTTCCGCTACGACCGGCAGCCGCTGGGCGCGATGCAGGCGCTCGACCCGGACCGCGTGGTGTACGGCGGCACCGCCGCCAAGAGCCTGGCCCCCGGACTGCGGCTGGCCTGGCTGGCCCTCCCGGACGAGCTGGTCGAACCGGTCGCCCGGCTCAAGGCCCTGGCGGACACCATGAGCCCGGTGACCGACCAGCTGACCTTCGCCGAGCTGATCACCTCGGGCCGCTACGACCGGCATGTGCGGCGCTGCCGGCTGCACTACCGGCGCCGCCGGGACCTGCTGGTCGCGGCGCTCGCCGAGCGGGCCCCGCAGGTCCGGGTCACCGGGATCGCCGCCGGGCTGCACGCCGTCCTGCAGCTGCCGCCGGGCTCCCGTCCGGAGGCGGAGCTGCTGGAGCGGGCCCGCGCGGCCGGCCTGGTGCTCACCGGGCTCGACTGGTACCGGGCCCGGCCGGACGCCGAACGGGCCCTGGACCTGTCCGCCGCACCGGACGCCCGGCCGGACGCCGCACCGCACAACGCATCCGACACCTCGCCGAACGACACACCGGGCGACGCACCGGACGCCCCGCCGGCCCTGGTCGTCGGCTACGCGACCCCGTCCGACCACGCCTTCCCGGCCGCCCTGGACGCCCTCTGCGGGATCCTCCGCGAGAGCTGAACCACCCTCGGCGGCGGGCTACTTGTTGCGGTTGCCCAGCTCGAAGAGGAGCAGGATGAAGCCGGCGAAGGCATGGGTGGCGACGGTGTAGATCACCAGGCGGACGCCGATGCGGCGGTTGGCCTGCTTGCCCGCGTCGATGGTCTTGGCCGGCTTCGCGCGCACGGCCGCGGGTGCGGGCACCCCGGCGGCGGCGGGGGCGGGGGCGACTGCGGCGGGGGCGGACACAGCCCCGGTCTCGGTGGTGGTGGGATCGGCCATGGGGATCTCCTCCGGATGTCCTGACGTCGGGTCAGTGGTGCGGGGCGGCGGGGCCGCCGCCGAGGCAGAGTTCGCCGCCGGGGCTCTGCAGCAGGGTGTGCATGAAGAGCAGCTCGACCCCGGACGAGGAGTCGGCGGCGATGCAGTGCGGGGTGAGCGAGTCGAAGTGCGCCGAGTCGCCCTCGTCGAGCAGGTGGACCCGCTCGCCGAGGGTCAGCCGGAGCCGGCCGCGGAGCACGTACAGCCACTCCTCGCCCGGGTGGACCCGGACCACCGCGTCCTGCACGCCCGGGGGGACGTGCACGCGCAGCGCCTGCATCGCCCGGCCGGGCGCGCCGGCCCGCCGGTAGCCCCAGCCGCCGGCCCGGCCCGGTTCGATCGCGCCGCCGCGCACCACCGGGTCGGGCTCGGTGAACGCCTCGCCGAGCAGACCGGAGACGGAGGTGCCGTACGCGCGGGCGAGGCCGAGCAGGACGGGCAGGGAGGGCTGTCGGCGCCCGGTCTCCAGTCGGGACAAGTAGGCTGGGGAGAGACCGACCCGGGCGGCGGCGACCTCCAGCGTGAGGCGGCTGCCGAGCCGGTGCTCACGCAGCCTCAGGGCGAGGCCGGCCACCTCCGGCGTCTCGTGGTCGTCCGCGGGGGCGACCGGGACGGCGGCGGCGGAACTGCCGGGTTCGGCGGGAGCGCCGGGGTCGGCGGGCGGACCGGCTGGGCTGGTGGTCATGTGCCCAGTGGACACCTCTTGTGCCGCCCGGGCAAACTTTTTGCCCAAGAGGCAAAAGACCCCGGAGTCGAGGGCTACGGCCGGGGGATGTTCCGCAGATTGGACCGGGCCAGGTCGATCATCCGCCCGACCCCGCCCGCCAGCACCGTACGGCCTGCGGCCAGCGCGAAGCCCTTCAGCTGGGCCGCGGTGATGTGCGGCGGCACGGACAGCGCGTTCGGGTCGGTGACCACGTCCACCAGGGCCGGGCCGGGCCGTTCCAGCGCCTCCGCCAGGACCTCCCGCACCCGCGCCGGCTCGGTGACCCGCTTGGCCGGGATGCCCATCGCCCGGGCGATCCCGGCGTAGTCGACGTCCCCGTTGTCGACCTCCGACTCCGGGTAGCCGGAGACCAGCATCTCCAGCTTGATCATGCCGAGCGCGCCGTTGTTGAAGACCACGGTCTTCACCGGCAGCCGGTGCCTGGCCACCGTGAGCAGCTCGCCGAGCAGCATCGACAGCCCGCCGTCGCCCGACATCGCCACCACCTGCCGCCCGGGGAAGGCGAGTTGGGCGCCGATCGCGTGCGGGAGGGCGTTGGCCATCGACCCGTGCAGGAAGGAGCCGATCACCCGGCGGCGCCCGTTGGGCTGCAGGTAGCGGGCGGCCCAGACGTTGTTCATGCCGGTGTCGACGGTGAAGACCGCGTCCTCGGCGGCCACCTCGTCCAACACCGAGGCCACGTACTCCGGGTGGATCGGCAGGTGCTTCCCGATGTCCCGGGTGTAGGCGCCGACCACGTCCTCCAGCGCCCGGTAGTGGCGGCCCAGCATGTCGTCGAGGAAGGTCCGGTCGGTCTTCCGCTCCAGCAGCGGCAGGACCGCCCGCAGGGTGGCCGGGACGTCGCCGTGCACGGCGAGGTCCAGCGCCGTCCGGCGGCCGAGCCGGGTGGCGTCGTGGTCCACCTGGACGGTGCGGGCCTGGGGCAGGAAGGAGTCGTAGGGGAAGTCGGTGCCGAGCAGCAGGACGAGGTCGGCGGAGTGCAGGGCCTCGTGGCAGGCGCCGTAGCCGAGCAGGCCGCTCATCCCGACGTCGTACGGGTTGTCGTACTGGATCCACTCCTTGCCGCGCAGGGAGTGCCCGACCGGCGCGCACAGGGTGGCCGCGAGCTCCATCACCTCGGTGTGCGCCTCGCGGACGCCCGCGCCGCAGAAAAGCGCCACCCTGGGCGCGGCGTTGAGCACCCGGGCCAGCTCCTGCACCTGGGACCAGGGCGGGGCGGCGACGGCCCGTTCGGTGAGGAAGTGGCTGCTGCCGGTCGGGGCGGCGGCGGACAGCGCCGCCACGTCGCCGGGGAAGGCCAGCACCGAGACCTCCCGGGCGCCGAGGGCGTGCTGGATCGCGATCCGCAGCAGCCGGGGCATCTGGGCGGCGGTGGAGAGCATCTCGCACCAGCCGCTGCAGTCGGTGAACACCCGCTCGGGGTGGGTCTCCTGGAAGAAGCCGGTGCCGATCTGGCCGGACGGGATGTGCGAGGCCAGGGCGAGCACGGGCACGCCGCTGCGCTGCGCGTCGTAGAGGCCCTGGACGAGGTGGGTGTTGCCGGGGCCGCAGGAGCCGGCGCAGACCGCGAGGCGGCCGGTCAGCTCGGCCTCGGCGGCGGCCGCGAAGGCACCGGCCTCCTCGTTGCGGACGTGCACCCAGGCGATGCCGTCCGTCCGGCGGATGGCGTCCACCACCGGGTTCAGGCTGTCGCCGACCACGCCGTAGACCCGCTCCACACCGGCCTGCCGGAGCACCGCCACCATCTGCTCGGCCACACTCACCACGGGGATCTCCTGCCGTCGGGGACTGCCGGGGACGCACGACACCAGCACCCTCCGCCGCCCCGCCGTCCCCCGCACCCCGGGGCGGCCGTCGGAGTGAGGGAGGCGGCGGAGAAGGTGCCGCGGCTACTCGGCGGCGAGGTGGTCCGGGCCGGAGGAGATGCGGCCGCCGGGGACGCCCGCCTGGGGCTGGCGGCGGGCCGGTTCGCGGCCGGGCGGCTGGGCGCAGCGCTCCTGCGCGGGCGGCGCGGTGGTCGGCAGCGAGACCGGCTCGCCGGCCTTCACCTGCACCGGCTCCCCGTCGTGCCGCAGGTGGATCACGTCGCCCCGGCGCAGCGTGTACGTGGTCTCGTCGTGGTCGATCCGCACCTGCAGCAGCTTGCCCCGGATCAGCAGCGAGAAGCCGATCCGGGTCAGCCCGGAGGGCAGCCTGGGCCGGAACCACAGCGCCTCGCCGTGGTCCCGCAGTCCGCCGAAGCCCGCCACCAGCGCGATGCAGGCCCCGGCGAGCGAGGCCATGTGCAGGCCGTCCCGGGTGTTGCCGCCGAGGTCGTGGAGGTCCATCAGGGCGGCCTCGGCGGTGTAGTCGTACGCGAGGTCGAGCTGCCCGACCTCGGCGGCGATCACCGCCTGGGTGCACGCGGAGAGCGAGGAGTCGCGGACGGTCAGCCGCTCGTAGTAGGCGAAGTTGCGGGCCTTCTGCTCGTCGGTGAACGCGTCGCCGCGGACCTGCATGGCGAGCACCAGGTCGGCCTGCTTGACCACCTGCTTCCGGTACAGGTCGAAGTACGGGTAGTGCAGCAGCAGCGGGTAGTTCTCCGCCGGGGTGTTCTCGAAGTCCCAGACCTGGTGGTCGGTGAAGCCGTCGGCCTGCGGGTGGACGCCGAGGTTGGCGTCGTACGGGACGAACATCGCCGCGGCGGCGTCCCGCCAGGCCGCCGTCTCCTCGGTGTCGACGCCGAGCGCCGCGGCCTCGCGCGGGTGCCGGGCGGCGGACTCGGCGGCGGCCAGCAGGTTCGTCTGCGCCATCAGGTTGGTGTAGACGTTGTTGTCGGCGACGGCGCTGTACTCGTCGGGGCCGGTCACGCCCTCGATCCGGAACCGGCCGGCGGCGTCGTGGTGGCCGAGCGAGCGCCACATCCGGGCCGTCTCGACCAGGAGTTCGAGCCCGTACTCGCGCTCGAACTCGACGTCCCCGCTGGTCCGGACGTAGCGGGCGACGGCGACCGCGATGTCCGCGCCGATGTGGAACGCGGCGGTGCCGGCCGGCCAGTAGCCGGAGCACTCCTCGCCGCGGATCGTCCGCCAGGGGAACACCGCCCCGGCCAGGCCGAGCTGGACGGCGCGCTCGCGGGCCATCGGCAGGGTGGTGTGCCGCCAGCGCAGGGCCTGGGTGACGGCGGAGGGCAGGCAGTAGGTGAGCACCGGCAGGACGAAGGCCTCGGTGTCCCAGAAGCTGTGCCCGTCGTAGCCGGGGCCGGTCAGCCCCTTGGCCGGGATGGCGCGCTCCTCGCTCCGGGCGCCGGCCTGGAGGACGTGGAAGAGGGCGAACCTGACGGCCTGCTGGAGTTCGACGTCGCCGTCGATCTCGACATCGCTGGTCTCCCAGAACTCCCTCAGGTATTCGGCCTGTTCGGCGACCAGGTCGTCCCAGCCGGTGTACCGGGCGGCGGTGAGCGCGGCCTCCACCTGGTCCCGGACGGCGGGCAGCGAGCGGGTCGCGGACCAGCCGTAGGCCATGAACTTCACCAGCCGCAGCCGCTCGCCGGGGCGGAGCACGGTGGTGACGCTGATCCGGCAGTGGTCGTCCTCCGCCTCGGCGACGGTGTCCAGCCGGTCCGGCCCCTCGATCACATGGTCCATGCCGGCGGCGACCCGGATGCCGCTGTAGCGGGTGCGGTGCACCAGCACCGCCTTCGTCCCGCCGGCGTGGTTGGCCTCGGCGATCAGCGGGGCCTCCAGGACGGCGGCGGCCCGCGGGTCGCCGTCGGCGCCGCCGGGCAGCTGCTCGTTGGCCACGAGTTCGCTCTGCAGCACGATCCGGACCGGGGCGTCCACCGCCTCCACGGTGTACTCGATCGCGGCGACCGCCCGCTGGGTGAGCGAGACCAGCCGGGTGGAGTCGACCCGGACGGTCCGCCCGGCCGGGGAGGTCCACTCGGCGGACCGCCGCAGCAGGCCGTCGCGGAAGTCCAACCAGCGGCGGTGGCTGACCAGTTCGCCGTACCGGAGGTCGAAGGGCTCGTCGTCCACCAGCAGTCGGACGATCTTGCCGTTGGTCACGTTGATGACGCTCTGGCTGGACTCCGGGTAGCCGTAGCCGCCCTCGCCGTACGGCATCGGGCGCAGCTCGAAGACACCGTTCAGGTAGGTGCCGGGCAGGCCGTGCGGCTCGCCCTCGTCGAGGTTGGCGCGCAGCCCGATGTGGCCGTTGGAGAGCGCGAACACGGATTCGGCGCGGGCCATCGAGGTGAGGTCGAGGCCCGGTTCGACGACCTGCCACGGGTCGACGACGAAGGGCTGCTCCTGGCCGCTCATGCCGGTGTCTCCTCGGGCTTGCCGGGGGCCTGCGGCCCGGGGTCGGGGATCAGTTCGGCGAGGTCCTGGACCACCACGGTGGCGCCGTCGCGGCGCAGTTCGGCGGCCTGGCCGACCCGGTCCACCCCGACCACCGCGCCGAAGCCGCCGGCCCGGCCGGAGGCGACCCCGGCCAGCGCGTCCTCGAACACGGCGGCGTGCGCGGGCTCGACGCCCAGGGCCCGGGCGGCGGCCAGGTAGGTGTCCGGCGCGGGCTTGCCCGGCAGTCCGTCCCGGGTGGCGACGAGGCCGTCCACGATCACGTCGAAGTAGCCCTCGATGCCCGCGGCGCGCAGCACGTCCCGGCAGTTGGCGCTGGACGAGACCACGGCGGTGGGCAGGCCGAGCGCGCGCAGCCGGCGCACGTAGTCGACCGAGCCCCGGTACGGGGCGACGCCCTGCTCGCGGATCATCCGCAGCACGGTGTCGTTCTTGGCCCGGCTGATGCCCTGCACGGTGCGGGTGCCCGGCGGGTCGGTGTCGGTGCCCTCGGGCAGCTCGATCCCCCGGCTGTCGAGGAAGGCGCGGGTGCCGTCGAGTCTGGGCCGCCCGTCCACGTACGCGTCGTAGTCGGCGACGGCGTCGAAGGGGGTGAACGGCCCGCCGGTGCGCGCGGCTTCGGCGCGCAGGAAGTTGTCGAAGGTGTCCTTCCAGGCCGCGGCGTGCACCGTGGCGGTCTGGGTGAGCACCCCGTCGAGGTCGAACAGGAAAGCGCGGATGTCGTCCGGTAGCCCCAGCATGGGTGCAGTCTTACCCCGCAGAGCGCGTTCGACCGCCCATTCCCGGCGGCGCGTCGCGGGAACGGGCGGCCGGGGCGGCACGGGCGGGACGCCCGTGGCCCGGGAGGCGTCCGGGGCCCAGGAGATGTCCGGGCCCCGGGGGGAGCGTGGGGCTCAGGGTGAGTCCGGGGTGGAGGTGAGCGCGAAGACCGCGCCCTGCGGGTCCCGCACCACCGCCATCCGCCCGGCCTGCATGTCGAACGGCGGCTGGACCACCGAGCCGCCGGCCTTCACCAGGGCGTCCACCGTGGAGTCGGTGTCGTCCACCGAGAAGTAGGTCATCCAGTGCGAGGGGGTGCCCGGCGGCAGGTACTCGGCGACCGGCTGCATGCCGCCCACCGTGTGGTCGCCGACGTTGAGCGAGTAGAAGCCGTCCATGCCCTGGACCGTGGCGGGGCGCAGGCCGAGCGCCTGCTGGTAGAACCGGCCGGCCGCCCCGGTGTCGGTGGTGTTGAGCTCGTTCCAGACCAGCGCTCCGGGCTCGTTGACGACGCCCGCGCCGATGAACTCCAGCTTCTGCCAGACGCCGAAGACCGCACCGGTCGGGTCCGCCGCGACCAGCATCCGGCCGGTGTCGCCCACGTCCATCACCGGGTAGAGGATGGTGCCGCCGGCGCCGGAGATGGCCTGCCCGGCCGCGTCGGCGTCGTCGGCGGCGAGGTAGGTGGTCCAGGAGACCGGGGGCAGCGGCTGCCCCTCCGGGCCGGAGCGGGCCATGATCCCGGCGACCGGCCTGCCGTTGAGCGAGCACACGGCGTAGCCGCCGAACTCGGGCGGGCCGACTTCGCCCTGCCAGCCGAACAGGTCGCGGTAGAAGTCGAGCGCGGCCTGCTGGTCGCTCGCCATCAGGTCCACCCAGCACGGGGTGCCGGGCTTGTACGGTGCGGTGACTACGGGCATTCCTGGGCCTCCAAGCGATGGTCCTCCGCCGGACGGGCCACCGGGCGCAGGCCCGCTCGGGCCGCGCGGCCGGACGGCCGTACACCGCCCACGATCGCCGTGCCTCCGCGATCCCGCCACCGGACGGCGTCCCACCGCCTCCCGCCGCCGCCTCCGGCCCCGCCGCGGGGCCGGGGCCGGGGCGGGTCAGCCGCCGGAGCCGTAGGTGGTGTTGTCGCAGATGTTGTCGTCCGCCGAGCGGGCGTCGGCGACGATGCTGCTGGGCAGCGGCTGCGGCACGGCGGGGGCGGACGGGCCCGTCGCCGGGGCGCTGCCGGAGGCACCCGGGGTGGTGGCGCCGTTGGCCGCCGCGAAGTCCTGGCCGACGATCACGGTGATCCCGGCCGAGGTGCTGGGCTCGACCACCGCGCCGGGGAACACCGCGGCGACCTTCTCCGCGTTCGCCTTCTGCCCGGAGCCGTACTGGACCATCGTGGTCGTGTACTTGAGGTTGTCGGCCCGGCCGACGGCGGTGGCGGTGAACTTGGCCGCCTTCAGCTGCTCGGCCGCCTTGCCGGCCATGCCGGTGGCGCTGGTGCCGGTGTAGACCGACACCTTGATGTTCTTGGTGTCGGCGAGCGGGGAGCCGGCCGCGGCGGCGTGGGCCGCGGCCGCCGGGGTGGTCGCGGTGGTCGCCGCCACGGCCGGCGGGGCGGTCGGGGACGGGGCCTCCGCCGGCTGTTCGCCGGTGGCGTTCTGGCCGTCGATGGTCTGGTCGGCCTTGAGGGTGGCCCAGAGCTTCTTGGCGTCCGCGTCGACGATGTCGATGTTCTTGTCCACGGTGCGGTAGCGCCAGGGCAGGGTGACGAACTTGAGGTCGTGCAGGTCGATGTTGCGCAGCGAGAGGCCGAAGGACATCAGCTTGTCGGCGCTGTCGAGCCCCGGGTCCACGGTGAGCGAGCTGGTGGCGGCGTTGGCGAGCGGCAGCAGGGTGGTCGGGTTGAGCCCCTGCTTCTTGATCTTGGCCGCCAGCGAGCTGATGAAGGCCTGCTGGCGCTTCATCCGGCCGATGTCGGAGCCGTCGCCGATGCCGTGCCGCAGCCGCACGTAGTCGAGCGCCTGCTGACCCTCCACCTTCTGCGGACCCTTCTTCAGGACCACGGCGCCCTTGGCGGGCAGCTTGTCGTTGAGGTCCTTCTCGTGGATGTCCTCGGGCAGGCAGATGTCCACGCCGTCGACCGCCTTGGTCATCGCCGCGAAGCCCTGGAAGTCCACCACCATGGTGTGGTCGACCCGGATCCCGGTGAGCTTCTCCACGGTGTTCTGGGTGCAGGCGGGGTTGCCCTCGTCGGTGCCGCCGACGGAGAAGGCCGCGTTGAACAGGTCGCTGTTCGAACCCTTGGTCCACTTGCCGTTGGGCAGCTTGCAGGACGGTATCGCCACCATCGCGTTGCGCGGTATCGAGATGCCCACGGCGTGCTTGTGGTCGGCGTAGACGTGCAGCAGGATCGTGGTGTCCGAGCGGGCGCCACCGTCCTCGCCGCCGCCGAGGTCGGAGTTGTTCTTGCCCCGGCTGTCGGAGCCGATCAGCAGCAGGTTGACGGGCTTGTTGCCGTCCGCGTCGGCCTGCGCCTCCGGCGGGCGGTCCTTGGCTATCGCGTCCGCGTCGAAGGACTTGATGTTGCCGTTGAGTTGGTAGTAGATCAGCCCGCCGGCACCCGCCAGCAGCACCAGCACGCCGGCGGCGGACCAGGCGACGATCTTCTTGACGTCCCGCTTCGGCTTGCGGGCGGCGGCCCTGGCCGCGGCCCGTCCGCCGCCACCGGCCGCGGCCGCACCGGCCTGGGCCGGACCCGCCTTGGCCGGCCCCGGCTTGCCCTGGGCGGCCCGTCGGGCCTCGGCGCGGCCGCCGGGCCTGGGCCCGGGCACCGGGGCACCGGGTGCCCCGGACGCACCGCCGCCGGCACCGTCGGCCGTGAGCGCACCGGGCGCGTCGTCACCGCGAGCCGGACCCTCGCCCCACTGACCTGACATGCCTGAACCTTTCACCGGCGGACGCTGCGCCCTCTACGGCCGGACGCACTGCACACAGAGAGACGGTCGAGACCGCTCCCGGGTTGCACGTACGACGGTCGCAATAACCGACGAACACCCCCGGCTGCGCCGTCCGCGGCCCTCCGTGCGGGTCCGATGTCCCCCAACGGACCCGGCTTGGATCATACAAACCGATCGTCAGAACGCATCGTTCGCATGCTCTGCGTCACCGGCCGCGCCCCGTTCGGCGCCGGTGGAACGACGAAGGCCCGGGTCGGAGGTCTCCGGCCCGGGCCTTTCGCGTCGGTGGGGCGCCAGGGGCTCGAACCCTGAACCTACGGATTAAAAGTCCGCTGCTCTACCCATTGAGCTAGCACCCCGACACCGGGGACATCATGCCAGACCGGGCCGTCCCGTGCCGCCGAATACCACCCCGCGTCCGGGGCCCCGGGGCCGGGCGGGGGGAGCGTGACCCAGGTCACTTTCCGGGGGCCTTGGCCGGCGGGCGGGGCGCGTGTCACTATTTCTGCACGCCCACCCTGCCCAAAACCCGTTCCGGGGGCGGGTGTTGAGTGCCAGAACCGCCGGTCCGCGCAGGTCGGACCAGGTCTTCGGTCGGCACGGCAGTGATTCCCCTCGGTTCGTCCGTCACCCGCGTGTGCCTCGGCGTACGCACCCGCCCGGTGTCCGGTGCGGGTGTCCGGCCCGCGGCTGACGGCTGTGCGACGTCGCGGCGTGCACGACCCCCGCGACGAACCCCCCAGATCCACGCAGACGCCACGATTGGACAGGTGGAAGAAGAATGTCGGAAAGCGCCTTCCTGGAGAACTTCTACGCGGCCGTCGAGGGAACCGCCCGTGTGGTGGACGTGCCCTTCGAGCGCGAGACGGTGTGGCCGATCCTGACCGCCTACCAGGACGTGCTGCCGGAGTCGGTGATCTCCTTCCGGGTGCAGAACAGCCCACTCGGTGCCGATGACCTCGACTGCCGGTTCACCATGCTCCCCCGGGGCCTCGACCCCTACGCCGTCGCGCTGGCGAACGGCCTGGCCGAGAAGACCGACCACCCGGTCGGCAAGCTGCTGGCCGAGGTCCACGGCGAGCTCCCGATCGACAGCTGCGGCGTCGACTTCGGTGTCCGGGCCGGGTTCACCAAGACCTGGTCCTTCCCCACCATCGAGCGGCTGCTGACGGTCCGCGAGGTCGCCGCGCTGCCGTCGGCACCGGAGGGCATCACCGCCAACCTGGAGCTGTTCGACCGCTACGGCCTGTCGGACATCGTCAGCACCGTCGGCATCGACTACGGCAGCCGGACCGTCAACCTCTACTTCGGCGGCGGGGCCTCCGGCCGGGTGCCGCGGGAGACCTTCGCGCCCGAGGGCGTCCGCTCGCTGCTCGCCGAACTGGGCCTGCCGGCCCCGAGCGAGGAGCTGCTGACCTTCAACGAGAAGGCGTTCGTCATGTACGCCACGCTGAGCTGGGACTCCCCGAAGATCTCGCGGATCACCTACTCGGTCATGACGCCCGAGCCGCTGGCACTGCCGGTGACCGTCGCCCCGCAGATCGTCCGGCTGGTCCAGGACGCCCCGTACAGCACCGAGGGCCGCAACTTCGTCTACGGCGTGACGGTCACACCCAAGGGCGAGTACCACAAGATCCAGTCGTACTACCAGTGGCGCCGACCGGTCGAGAAGATGCTCGTCGCCGAGTCGTAACCCGTCGCGGAGTCGCAACCCGCGGCACCCGCGGCACCCGCACCACCTGCGGCACCAGCACCACCCCGGGCCTGCCGGGGACCCGAACAGGGTCCCCGGCGGGCCCTTTTCCGTCCCGCCACCGGATTCCTTCCTTCCGAGAACTCTGGATGAGCGATCTCCATGCAGAAACGAAACGGGGAGCTGAGTTCGTTGTCCCTACCCGCCGCACCCGAGGGGTTGTCGGAGAACCGCGGCGCCCGGCCGGTCGGCACCGGCCGGGCCCGGGCCAAGGCGATCGTGCTGGGTGAGCACGCGGTCGTCTACGGAGCCCCGGCGCTCGCCCTCCCGCTCCCGCAGCTGGGCGTCACCGCCACCGCCGGGTACTCCGCGCAGTCCCCGGCCGACCCGGACGACTTCTCCCTCACCATGACCGGCTCCGAGTCCCGGCCCAAGCCCGCCCAGGCCTCCGACGGACTGCACCGGCTGACCGCCGAGTTCCGGGCCGCCATGGGCGTGCCCGACAGCCTGCACCTCGATGTGATCATCGACTGCGCGATCCCGGTCGGCCGCGGCCTCGGCTCCAGCGCCGCCTGCGCGCGGGCCGTGGTGCACGCGCTGGCCGACCTGTTCGAGCGCGAGGTCACCCCGCAGCTGGCGTTCGACCTGGTGCAGACCGCCGAGAACGTGGCGCACGGCCGGGCCAGCGGCGTCGACGCGATGGCCGTCGGCGCGACCGCGCCGCTGCTGTTCCGGGCCGGTCGGGCGGAGGAGCTGCCGATCGGCTGCGACGGCCTGTTCATCGTCGCCGACAGCGGCGTGGCGGGCCGGACCAAGGACGCCGTCGAGCTGCTCCGCGAGGGCTTCCGGCAGCGGCCGGGCACCCAGGAGGCCTTCCTGCGCCGGGCCTCCGAGCTGACCGGGACCGCCCGGACGGCACTCGCCGAGGGCCGGCCCGAGCAGCTCGGCGCCCAGCTCACCGACTACCACGAGCTGCTCCGCGCGGGCGGCCTGAGCACCGACCGGATCGACGGGATGGTCTCGGCCGCGCTGGCCGCCGGCGGCCTCGGGGCCAAGATCACCGGCGGCGGCATGGGCGGCTGCGTGATCGCCCTGGCCGCCGAGGAGTCGGCCGCGGAGGTCACCCGCGCGCTGCTCGCCGCCGGCGCCGTCCAGACCTGGTCCGTACCGCTGAGGGAGTACCCCGGCCATGGCCGCTGAGCAGCCGACCGCCACCACCCGCCCGCGTCCCGCCCCCGGCAGCGCCGCCGGGGACGCCACCGCGGTCGCCCATCCGAACATCGCGCTGGTCAAGTACTGGGGCAAGCGGGACGAGCAGCTCGTCCTGCCCTGGACCGACAGCCTCTCGATGACGCTGGACGTGTTCCCGACCACCACCCGGGTCCGGCTCGACCCCGGGGCCGGCGAGGACACCGTGACGCTGGACGGCGCCCCCCTGGAGGGCGAGCCGCGCCGCCGGGTGACCGCCTTCCTCGACCTGGTCAGGGAGCGCGCCGGAAGCCCGCTGCGGGCCGTCGTGGACACCCGCAACACCGTCCCCACCGGCGCCGGACTGGCCTCCTCCGCGAGCGGCTTCGCCGCGCTGGCGACCGCCGCCGACGCCGCGTACGGACTCGGCCTGGACGCCACCGGACTGTCCCGGCTGGCCCGGCGCGGCTCCGGCTCGGCCTCGCGCTCCGTCTTCGGCGGCTTCGCGATCTGGCACGCCGGGCAGCCGGACCGCGGCGGCGACCCCGACCTCGGCTCCTACGCCGAGCCCGTCCCGGTGCCGGTGGCCGCGCTGGACCCGGCGCTGGTGGTCGCGGTGGTCGACGCCGGGCCGAAGGCGGTGTCCAGCCGCGAGGCCATGCGGCGCACCGTCGCCACCTCGCCGCTGTACCGGCCGTGGGCCGCCTCCAGCCAGGCCGACCTGGCCGAGATGCGGGAGGCGCTGCGGCGGGCCGACCTGGACGCGGTGGGCGAGGTCGCCGAGCGGAACGCGCTCGGGATGCACGCCACCATGCTGGCGGCCCGTCCGGCGGTGCGCTACCTGTCCGCGGCCACCCTGACCGTGCTGGACGCGGTGCTGGAGCTGCGCCGCGCCGGGGTGTCGGCCTGGGCGACCATGGACGCCGGACCCAACGTCAAGGTGCTCTGCCGGCGGTCCGAGGCGGACCGGGTGGCCGGGGTGGTCCGCGAGGCCGTCCGCGGCGGTTCGGTGCACATCGCCGGCCCCGGACCTGCCGCCCGGCTGCGGGACGCGGACGCGTGACCACCGGCCGCCCGCCGGTGGTCCGGCGCGCGCCGGGCAAGCTGTTCGTCGCGGGCGAGTACGCGGTGGTGGAGCCGGGCAACCCGGCGATCCTGGTGGCGGTCGACCGCCGGGTCACCGCGACCGTCACCGAGCCCTCCGGGGACGGGACGCTGGTCTCCTCCGACCTGCTCGCGGCGCCGGTGCGCTGGCTCCGCCGGGGCGACCGGCTCGACCCGGTCGGGGTCGAGGACGCCGACCGGGCCCGCCGGGAGCTGGCCCATGTGCTCGCCGCGCTCCGGACCGTCACCCGGCTGCTGGCCGAACACGGCCGTCCGGCACCGGAGCTGGACATCGCCATCAGCAGCGAACTGCACCGGGACGGGGTCAAGTTCGGCCTCGGGTCCAGCGGTGCGGTGACCGTGGCGACCGTCGCGGCCGTGGCCGCCCACTGCGGTCTGGCGCTGTCGGCCGAGGAGCGGTACCGGCTGGCGCTGCTGGCCTCGGCCGAACTCGACCCCAAGGGCTCCGGCGGCGACCTGGCCGCCAGCACCTGGGGCGGCTGGATCGCCTACCGGTCGCCCGACCGGGCCGCCGTGCTCGACCTGGTCCGCCGGCGTGGCGTGGCCGGGGCGCTGGCGGAGCCCTGGCCGGGCTTCGAGGTGCGCCGGCTGCCGCCGCCCGCGGGGGTGGCGCTGGAGGTCGGCTGGACCGGCACCCCCGCCTCCACCACGGAGCTGGTGTCCGGGCTGCACCGCCGGGCCTGGCGCGGCACCCCGCCGCACCGCCGGTTCGTGGCCGCCAGCGCCGACCTGGTGCGGGCCGCCGCCGACGCGATCGAACACGGCGACCGGGCCGCGCTGCTGGACGGCGTCCGGCGCGCCCGCCGGGAGCTGGCCCGGCTCGACGAGGAGGCCGGGCTCGGCGTCTTCACGCCCGCCCTGACGGCGCTGTGCGACGCCGCCGAGGCCGTCGGCGGCGCGGCCAAGCCCTCCGGCGCGGGGGGCGGTGACTGCGGCATCGCCCTGCTGGAGCTGCCGGACACCCGCGCCCGCCCCGACACCCCGGACGTCGCCGACGCCGCCGACGCCCCCGACGCCGCGGACACCCGGACCGCCCCGGGCACCGCGCCGTCCAGCAACTCCCGGGCCGGGGCCACCGCCGCCCCGCCGGACATCGACCACCTACGCGAACGGTGGACCGCGGCCGGGGTGCGACCCCTGGACCTGCGACCCGCCACCGAAGGGAACGAGGAATGATCTCTCAACGCAAGGACGACCACGTCCGGCTCGCGGTCGAGCAGCAGCACGGCCACGTCGGACGCAACCAGTTCGACGAGGTGACGTTCGTCCACCACGCCCTGGCCGGGATCGACCGTCCGGACGTGTCGCTGGCCACGGAGTTCGCCGGCTTCTCCTGGCCGGTCCCGCTGTACATCAACGCCATGACCGGCGGCAGCGAGATGACCGGCAGAATCAACCGCGACCTCGCGATCGCCGCCCGGGAGACCGGGGTGCCGATCGCCTCCGGCTCGATGAGCGCCTACTTCAAGGACGAGTCCTGCGCCGGCACCTTCAGCGTGCTGCGCGAGGAGAACCCCGACGGCTTCGTCCTGGCCAACGTCAACGCCACCGCCTCGGTCGACAAGGCGCGCCGCGCCGTCGACCTGCTGAAGGCCGACGCGCTGCAGATCCACATCAACACCGTCCAGGAGACGGTGATGCCGGAGGGCGACCGCTCCTTCTCCGCCTGGGTGCCGCAGATCGGCCGGATCGTGGAGGGCGTGGGTGTCCCGGTCATCGTCAAGGAGGTCGGTTTCGGCCTCAGCGGGGACACCGTCCGGGTCCTGCGCGACCTGGGCGTCCGGGTGGCCGACCTCGGCGGCCGGGGCGGCACCGACTTCGCCCGGATCGAGAACGGCCGGCGCGACCTGCGCGACTACACCTTCCTGGAGGGCTGGGGCCTCTCCACGGCCGCCTGTCTGCTGGACAGCCGGGACGTGGGCCTGCCGGTGCTGGCCTCCGGCGGTGTGCGCCACCCGCTGGACGTGGCCCGCGCCCTGGCGCTCGGCGCCCACGGCGTCGGGGCGTCCGGCACCTTCCTGCGCACCCTGATGGACGAGGGCGTGGAGGCGCTGGTCACCCAGCTGTCCAGCTGGCTGGACCAGTTGGCGGCGCTGATGACCATGCTCGGCGCGGCCACCCCGGCCGCGCTGACCGGCCGGGACCTGCTGATCCAGGGCACCCTGCGCGAGTTCTGCGCCGACCGCGGCATCGACACCGCGCAGTTCGCCCGGCGCTCCGCCGCCGCGCCCACCACCACCGGAGGCATCCGATGACCGAGGACCACGCCATCGCCGGCGTCCCGATGCGCTGGGTGGGTCCGGTGCGCATCTCGGGCAACGTCACCACCACCGAGACCCATGTCCCGCTGGCCACCTACGAGTCGCCGCTGTGGCCCTCGGTGGGCCGGGGCGCCAAGGTCTCGATGCTCGCCGAGCAGGGCATCGTCGCCACCCTGGTGGACGAGCGGATGACCCGCTCGGTGCTGGTCGAGGCGACCGACGCGGGGACGGCGCTGGCCGCCGCCCGGAGCATCCGGGACCGCTTCGCGGAGCTGCAGGAGGTGGTGCGCGGCTGCAGCCGGTTCGCCGAACTCGTCGGCGTCCGGCACGAGATCAACGCCAACCTGCTGTTCGTCCGGTTCGAGTTCACCACCGGCGACGCCTCCGGGCACAACATGGCCACCCTCGCCTCCGACGTGCTGCTGCAGCACCTGCTGCAGACCGTCCCCGGCATCTCCTACGGATCGATCTCGGGCAACTACTGCACCGACAAGAAGGCCACCGCGGTCAACGGCATCCTCGGCCGGGGCAAGAACGTGGTGACCGAGCTGCTGGTGCCGCGCGAGGTCGTCACCGGGGTGCTGCACACCACCGCGGCGAAGATCGTCCAGCTGAACATCCGCAAGAACATGCTCGGCACCCTGCTCGCCGGCGGCATCCGCTCGGCGAACGCCCACTTCGCGAACATGCTGCTCGGCTTCTACCTGGCCACCGGCCAGGACGCGGCCAACATCGTCGAGGGCTCGCAGGGCGTCGTGATGGCCGAGGACCGCGACGGCGACCTGTACTTCGCCTGCACCCTGCCGAACCTGATCGTCGGCACGGTCGGCAACGGCAAGGGGCTCGCCTTCGTGGAGACCAACCTGGCCCGGCTGGGCTGCCGGGCCGACCGCGAGCCCGGCGAGAACGCCCGCCGGCTCGCCGTGATCGCGGCGGCGACCGTGCTCTGCGGCGAGCTGTCGCTGCTCGCGGCGCAGACCAACCCGGGCGAGCTGATGCGCGCCCACGTCCACCTGGAACGCGGCAACACGGAGAAGGTCGGAGTATAGGTATGTCCAACGGGGCCACTGTCGGAATCCACGATCTGTCGTTCGCGACCACCGAGTTCGTGCTGCCGCACACCGCGCTCGCGGAGTACAACGGCACCCCGGTCGGCAAGTACCACACGGGCATCGGCCAGCGGTCGATGAGCGTGCCGGCCGCCGACGAGGACATCGTCACCCTGGGCGCGACGGCCGCCGCGCCGATCGTCGCCCGGCACGGCACGGACGGGATCCGGACCCTGGTGTTCGCCACCGAGTCCTCGATCGACCAGGCGAAGGCCGCCGGCGTGTACGTGCACTCGCTGCTCGGCCTGCCGTCGGCGACCCGGGTGGTCGAGCTCAAGCAGGCCTGCTACGGGGCCACCGCCGCCCTGCAGTTCGCCCTCGGCCTGATCCACCGCGACCCCACCCAGAAGGTCCTGGTGGTGGCGAGCGACGTCTCCAAGTACGAGCTGGACAGCCCCGGCGAGGCGACCCAGGGCGCGGCCGCCGTGGCGATGCTGGTCACCGCCGACCCGGCGCTGGTGCGGATCGAGGACCCCTCGGGCCTGTTCACCGCGGACGTGATGGACTTCTGGCGGCCGAACTACCGCGACGCGGCGCTGGTCGACGGCCAGGAGTCCATCGGTGCCTACCTCCAGGCGGTGCAGGGCACCTGGAAGGACTACTCCGAGCAGGGCGGCCGGCCGCTGGAGGACTTCGGCGCCTTCTGCTACCACCAGCCGTTCACGAGGATGGCCTACAAGGCGCACCGGCACCTGCTGAACTCCGCCGGGCGCGACACCGACGAGGCCGCCGTCGAGCGGGCCCTCGGGCGCACCACCGGGTACAACGCGGTGATCGGCAACAGCTACACCGCGTCGGTGTACCTGGGCCTGGCCGCGCTGCTCGACGGGGCGGAGGACCTCGACGGGCAGGCGGTGGGCTTCCTCAGCTACGGCTCGGGCAGCGTCGCGGAGTTCTTCGCCGGGACGGTGGTGCCCGGCTACCGGGAGCACCTGCGGACGGAGGCGCACCGGGAGGCGGTCGAGCGGCGGCAGCCGATCGGCTACGACCGCTACCGCGAGCTGCACGAGTGGGGCTTCCCGACCGACGGCGGCGACCACCCGACCCCGGCCGGGACCACCGGGCCGTTCCGGCTGGCGGGCATCGGCGGGCACAAGCGGATCTACGAGAAGCGCTGACAAGCGAAGGGGCCGGGGCTCTCCTGCTCGGAGAGCCCCGGCCCCTTCGCCGGCGCACCGGCCGCCGTGGCGGCCGGTACCGGAGCTCCCGCGGATCCGTTGACGGGCGGTGTTCCCGCCCGCCCGGCAATGGATCCGCGGGGTTGTCGCACCGGGTCGGCACCCGCGGCCGGTCAGGACCGGCGGCGCAGGGCGATCTCGGTGAGTTCCTGGATGTCGAACTCCGAGCGGCCCGGTGTGCCGTAGCGGGTGATCTTGCCGCGGCTGACCCACTTGCGGATGGTCGCCTCCGAGACGCCCGCGGCGAGCGCGGCCACGTTCGTCGGCACGAGCCGGTGTCTGGGCGGCCGGCTCAGACGGCCGCCGTTCGCGGTTGGTCCAAGAGGTGCCGTAGCGTGAGCCATTCGCGTATCCCCCATGAATGTCCGGACGAGCAGCCGACGCTGGTCCGTCCCCCGTTGTGGTGCTGCGGTGAGGCGTCGATCGTCCCGGGGCAGCCGTCCACCACGCAGGCCCGGGTGGGCACCGCGCGGTCGCCGGCCTCGGGGTCGATCGCGTTGAGCAGTTCGAGCCGCAGGTCCTCGATCTCGTCGGCGAAGTCGGCGGCCGGCGGCTGTGCGGTGAGCCAGTCCAGGTGGCGGTCGAGGAACCGGGTCAGGTGCGGCACCGAGCGGATCACCGCGGTGGTGCCGAGCCGCTCGGCGGCGAACCGCGACCAGGACTCCAGGATCGCCACGATGTTGTTGCGGGCGTCGATCGCGGACAGGTTCAGCCGGTCCCGGCGACGGCTCCCGGAGACCCGGGTCGGGTTGCGCCGCCGGGGCTCGGTCTGGATGTGGTGCAGGCACTCCTGGTGCAGCTCCGGGAGGGCCCGCAGGGTGTGTTCCAACTGCCTGATGCACGGGCCGCAGAGGACGGACCCCGCGGCCGCGGGGACCTCCCGTCCGTGGTTCCTGGGACACGAGTGGAACTCCATCGAATCTCCTTCGCGCGCGCGTCCGGCACCCGGACTCCCTGCCCGACGGGTCAGTCGGTGGGAATCCAGTCCCGCCTGATGTGCGGGGTCTCGATGCCGAGCGACTTCATGTGCTCGATCGGGTTGGTGTACTCGCGGCTGGCGGCGATGAGGCCGTCCCGGAGCGTGAATCCGTGGATGAAGTGGTTGCGGTAGTGGCCCTCCGGATAGCCGGGGAAGCGGATGGTGCCCTCGCCGTCGCACTCGACCATGACCTGGCCCGGGTCCTGGGTCTCGTACACGTGGACGTCGAACCACCGCCAGTCGGGCAGGACTTCGAGCGAGAGCTCGTTGTGCCGCTTGAGCTTCTCCCGGCCGGTGACGACGATCGGGCGGCCGATGTCGGTGTAGAAGAGCGCGGCGGTGCCGTCCTCGGTGTAGAGGGTGTAGCGGCGCAGCCGGGCCTCCGGGCCGGTCTCCAGGTACTGCTCGACGGCCCGGCGGTTGCGGGCGCGCAGGTCGTGGTGGTCGGTGAAGATCTGTGGCGAGGTCATGACATCTCCTCGGGAGGTAGGGCCGGTCGGGGTGCGCGGCGGGCCGTGCGGGGGGTCAGGGCTGGAGCCGGCTGATCCCCCAGCCGTCGGCGGTGCGGTCGTAGCGCAGCCGCTCGTGCAGCCGGTCGGTGCCGTCGGCCCAGAACTCCAGGGCGTCGGGGACGAGTTCGAAGGCCACGTAGGACTCGGGGCGCGGCAGCGGCTGCCGCGGCCGGCCCAGCTCCAGCGCCTTCGCCCGCAGCTCCTCGAAGTGCTCGAGGTCCTCCACCGGCCGGCTCTGCCGGGACACCGTGGTCATCGGGTGGGTGAACACCGCCCTGGCCGCCCACAGCTCCTCCGCCGTGGCGTCGGGCAGCTGGCGCACCGGCCCGGCCAGCACGATCTGCTGGCTGGTCTCGCGCCAGTACAGGACGCCGGACGCCCACGGGTTCTCCGCCAGCTCCCGGCCCTTCTGGCTGTCGGCGTGGGTGGCGAAGACGATCCCGGTCTCGGTGATCCGGTTGATCACCAGGATCCGGGACGAGCTGCGGCCCCGGGCGTCGGCGGTGGCCAGCGCGAGCGCGCGGGGCTCCCGCACGCCGTGCTCGGCCGCGGCCGCCAGCCAGGAGTTCAGCAGGCCCATCGGCTCGGCCGGCGGGGTGCGGAACTCCGGGAAGTCGAGCGCGACGGTGCCGGTCAGCGACTCGGACCGCTTCCGCTCGGCCGGCGCGGGCTGTACCGGCCGTACCGGCTGGTCGGACTGGTCGGACTGGTCAGACATGCAGCACTCCTTCGATGGTGACGACACCGTGGCCCGAGACCTCGACGCTGTCGACGCGGTCGCCCTCGCCGTGCACCAGCGCGCCCATCGGCGAGGGGCGGCCGATCTCGACGCCCTGGGTGATCTCGATGCGGCGCCCGTAGGCGCCCAGGCCGTGCCGGGCCAGGTGGATGGCGATGGGACCGGCGGCGGAGCCGGTCGCGGCGTCCTCCACGACCCCGTACGCGGGCGAGAACATGCGGTTGCGCCAGGTGGTCCCGGAGCCGGCGATGCAGTTGGTCGCCATGTCCGGGAAGCGGGCCAGCGCGCGGTGGTCCGGGTCCACCTTGGACAGCGCCTCGACGCTCTCGAAGCCGACCAGGACGTGCCGGGGGCCGTTGCGGTAGATCTCGACCGGCAGCGTCGAGGAGGTGACGCCGAGCGCCCACAGCAGCTCCTCGGCCCGCTCGAACGGCTCCCAGACCGGCACCGGCTGGCGCATGCTGGTGGCGACGGTCCGGCCGTCCACCCGCTCCAGGTCGAACGGGATGACGCCCATCGCGGTCTCGATCCGCAGCGTGTCGGCCTCGGTGTGCCCGCCCAGCGCGATCGCCGTACCGAGCAACGGGTGCCCCGCGAAGGGGAGTTCGTTCACCGGGGTGAAGATCCGGACATGGTGGTCCGCGCCCTGCTTGGGGGTGAGGACGAAGGTGGTCTCGGAGAGGTTCATCTCCCGGGCGATGCGCTGCATCTGCTCACCGGACAGGTCGTCGGCCCCGAAGAAGACCGCCACCGGATTGCCGGTGAGGGGCCGGCGCGCGAACGCGTCGACGACGACGTACTTGTGCATGGGTCCTCCCGCTCTCGTTCTCGTCATGGGGACTGCGGGCCGCGGCTCGGCGGCGGGGGTGTGCCGCACCCCGGCGCCGGGCACGCGGGTGCGGCCCGGCCGGAGCACGCGGGTGCGCCTCGTTCGGACGGCGCGGTGCGCCGGGCCGCGCGCCGGATCGCGACGCGGCCGCGGGCGGGCAGGGGGAGCCGGACCGGCACTCACGGGGGAGAGCGCCGGTCCGGCGGTCCCGGGGCGGCCCGGCCGCCCGGCGTCGGTGCCGGGCGGCGGGCGGCTCAGGCGGGGTCGGGGACCCGCGCCGGACCGAGCAGTCCTGACAGGGCGGTGGCCACGATCCGCGGCCCCTCCCTGGTGAGGACGGACTCGGGGTGGAACTGGAGCGAGGCGAAGCCGGGACCGCGCAGCGCGTGGACCTCTCCGCTCTCCGGGTCCCGGCTCACCAGGACCCGGCCCACGCCCTCGGCGGCGAACTCCTCCGCCTCGGCGACCAGGGCGAAGGTGTTGTAGAACCCGACCCGCTCGGCGCCGCCGAACAGGTCGATCTCCTTCTGCACACCCTGGTTGGGCACCGCGCGGCGGCGGATCGGCAGCCCGAGCCGCAGCCCGAGCAGCTGGTGGCTGAGGCACACCGCGAGGAACGGCCGGCGCTCGGCCAGCAGGGTGTCGAGCGCCGCCCGCAGATGGCGCATCTTGGGATGCGCGGCCTCCTGCGGATCACCCGGCCCCGGCCCCATCACGACCAGGTCGTGACCCTCGAAGGCGTACTCCTCGTCGAACCGGCGGACCGTGACCCGCAGGCCCAGGGAGCGCAGCTCCTGGTCGATCATCGAGGTGAAGGTGTCCTCCGCGTCGATCACCAGCACGCTGCGCCCGGCCAGTTCGGGCCGGGCGGAGGCCCGGGACGCGGTCTCGGCGAGCCAGAAGTCGGCGATGGAGTCGTTGCGCGACTCCAGCGCCCTGAGCACGCTCGGGTGGCCGGCGAAACGCTGCTGCTGCCCGCCGTCGAGCGCGGCGACCAGCCCGGCCGCCTTGGCCCGCGTCTCGGCCGCCTCCGACGCCGGGTCGGAGTGCCGCACGATGGTGGAGCCGACGGCGATGCCGATCCGCCCCTGTGCGGAGATGTCCGCGGTGCGGATCAGGATCGCGGTGTCCATGACCCGCTCCCCCGCCGAGTCCCGGCCGATCAGCGCGGCCACCCCGCTGTAGTAGCCGCGGCCGCCCGGCTCGTACCGGTGGATGATCCGACAGGCGCTCTCCACCGGGCTGCCCGTCACGGTGGGCGCGAACATCGTCTCGCGCAGGATGTCGCGCACATCGCGATCGGTCCGGCCCTCGATCAGGTACTCGGTGTGCGCGAGCCGGGCCATCTCCTTGAGGTAGGGACCCACCGCCCGGCCGCCGTCCGGACAGATCCGGGCCATCATCTTGAGTTCCTCGTCGAGCACCATGTAGAGCTCGTCGGTCTCCTTGCGGTCCGCCAGGAACTCCAGCACGCCGGCGAGGGTCGGCCCGGACGGCGGGTAGCGGTAGGTGCCGCTGATCGGGTTCATCACCGCGGTGCCGTCGCGGAGGCTGACGTGCCGCTCCGGCGAGGCGCCGACCAGGGTCCGTTCCCCGGTGTGCACCAGGAAGGTCCAGTAGGCGCCGCTCTCGTGCTCCAGCAGCCGGCGGAACAGCGCAGGCGCGCTCAGCGGCCCGAAGTCGGTGATGTCGGCGACGAAGGTGCGCTTGATGACGAAGTTGGCGCCCTCGCCGGTGCCGATCATCTCCTTGACGATGCGGCCCACGACCTCGCCGTAGGCCTCGTCGTCGACGTCGAAGGCACCGCCGGCCAGCGGGGTCGCCACGTCCGGGATCCGGGCCAGCGCCCGCTCCAGCGGCAGCCGCTGCTGGCCGGTGACGGTCATCGCCACCAGCGGGGTCCCGTCGTCGGCGGCCTCGAAGCCGCGCTCGGCGAGCTGCCGGTAGGGGACCACCACGAGCACCTCGTGCCGGTCCCCGACCACGGGTGCCGCGGCGGCGGCCTCCTCGGCGCCGGGCAGCGGGATGCCGGCCAGCGTGGCGGGCAGCGCGACCGAGCCGGTCAGCACCTCCACCACCGGACCGGTGTCCCCGGCCGCACCGGGCCGGTGCAGCAGCGCGAAGGCCTCCGGCCGGCCCGCCAGCACCTCGGCGAGCAGGTCGGGCCCCAGGTCGGGGCCGTTGTCGGGGCGGTTGTCGGGGCCGAGGTCGGAACCGCTGTCGGGCCCGGGGGTCCCGGGCAGGTCGCGGGTCATCCGAACAGCCCCTTGACGGTGGTGACCAGGGCGCACCGCTCGGCGGCGTACTTCAGCGCGGACCGGTGGTACTCGGCGGAGAAGTCCGCCGTGGCGTCGGCGACGAAGAACACCTGGATGTCGTTGGTGAAGGCCTCGATCGCGGTGGCCAGCACGCCGACATGGGCGTAGACGCCGCACAGCACCAGCTGGTCGCGGCGGGTGTCGCGCATCCGCTCCAGCAGGTCGGTCCGGAAGAAGGCGCTGTAGCGCCACTTGGTGAGCAGCCAGTCCTGCGGGGCCGGCGCCAGCGCGTCGACCACCTGGCGGTCCTCCGGGGCGGGGCGCATGCCGGGCCCCCAGAAGTCCTTGAGGAGGCCGCGCTGCTCGTCGGTCATGCCGCCCGGCTGGGCGGTGTAGGCGACCGGGACGCCCAGGGCGGCACAGCGGTCGCGCAAGAGCGCCGTGTTGCCGACGAGTTCGTTCCTGGTGCGCTCGGGGATGGACTCCAGGAAGTACCGCTGCATGTCGTGGACGAGGAGGACCGCGCGGTCCGCCTCGGCGGTCCAGGACACGGTGGCCGGCGGGAGCTCGCCCTCGGCCGGTAAGGGGTACGACTGAATGGGGGGTATGCCGGTCATGGCTCCGGTTCTTTGCTTGATGCGCGGGCGGGTGTGGGGCGCGCAGAGCGGTGCGGAGGATGTGGCGCGGTGACGGCCGACCGATCGGACGATCAGACGGTCCAGGCCGACACCACGGCGACGGCCTGGGCCGGGTTGAGCCGGGGGTCGCAGCACGAGGTGTACCGGTCGCCGACGGAGCCGAGGTCGGCCTCGGTCGAGGCGCACTCGGTCACGTCGTCCGGGGTGGTCTCCAGGTGCAGCCCGCCGGCCACGCCGCCCGCGCCGCGCACGGCCTCGACGAACCGCGACACCTCCAGGGACACCGTCTCCACCAGGCGCGTCTTGTACCCGCCGGGCGCCGTGACGGTGTTGCCGTGCACCGGGTCGCTGAGCCAGACCACGGGGTGGCCCGCGCCGCGGACCGCGTCGACGAGCTTCGGCAGCCGGTCGGCCACGTTCTCGGCGCCCATCCGCGCGATGAGCGTGAGCCGGCCCGGATCGCGCCACGGGTCGAGCTTCTCGCACAGCGCGAGCAGTTCGTCGGGCTCCATCCCGGGGCCGACCTTGCACGCGACCGGATTGGCCACCTGCGACAGCAGCGCGACGTGGGCGCCCTCGACCTGCCGGGTCCGCTCGCCGATCCACGGCCAGTGGGTGGAGCCGAGGAACAGCCGGCCCTTGTCGTCGACGCGCAGCATCGGCGTCTCGTAGTCGAGCAGCAGGGCCTCGTGGCTGGTCCACACGAGGGGTTCGACCACGTCGCGGCCGGCCGCGCGGTCGCGCCAGCCGAGGTGCTCGACGATGTCACCGGCCGCCATGTAGCCGGTGAGGATGCGCAGCGGATCGGGCCGGCGGATCTCCGGGTCCGGCTCCGGTCCATTCACCATGTGCCCGCGGAAAACCGGAAGTTCGACCCCGTCGATGACTTCGGTGGGCTTGGAACGGGGCTTGGCGAACTGCCCCGCGATACGGCCCGCGCGCAGGACCGGCTTTCCGGTCCGCAGACCGAGGGTCCCCGCGAGCAGATCGAGCAGCGCGGACTTCCGCGCCACATGTTGACGTGTGCACTCCTGCGGATCTTCGGCGCAGTCCCCGGACTGCAGCACGAGCGCTTCTCCGAGCGCGACTTTTCCCAGCAGGGTTCGCAAGGTCGCAAGGTCGTCCGGCTGGACCAGGGCGGGGCGAGAGGCCAGTGCCTCGCCCACCCGATTGACCTGGGGTAGGTCGCTCCATTCGGGTTGTTGCAACGCCCCGCGGATACGAATCTCCCGTATAACGTCTTCCACGACGTACTCCGATCCGGCGGTCTATTTATTGATTTCTCAGGTGGGTATACCGGTCCGCTTGATCTCGGGGACCGGAATGCCCAGGGCACGCAGCTGCTGGAACGGATTCATGAACTCCCGCTGCAGCGTTATCCGCCCGTTCTCCAGTTCGAACGAGTGGATGAAGTGGTTCTCGTACCAGCCTTCGGGATAGTCACCGAAGACGATCTTCCCGCGGCCGTCGCACTCGACCCAGAAGCGGTTCGGGTCCTGGGTCTCGAAGATCTCGACGTTGTACCACTCCCAGTCCGGGAAGCACTTGAGCGACCAGACGGCGTGCTCGCCGAGGCGGTCCCGGCCGTGCGTGGCCACCGGGGAACCGGTGTCGGTGGTCCACAGGCCGCCCACGCCGTCCTCGGTGAAGAGCTCGTGCCGGCTCAGCCGGTCCTGGCCGAGGGTCTTCATGTACCGCTCGACGACGGCCCGGTTGAGGCGGCGCAGCTCGGCCTCGTCGGTGAATCCCTGCGGGCTGACGGATTCAGGCACGGTGGTATCCCCTGTTTGTTATTCGGACGAGTGAATGAGCAAGCAAGCGATCTTGTTTGAATCCTGCCTCACCGGCAGATGTTTCCGCAACAGCGGCTTATGAACTAACTGTGAAGGTTCGGACCCGGCGGGCCCGCCCCGGGCATGGCCGAAAACCGTCCGGGGATAAAAAAACGGTTGTTCTTCGGCCGCACTTTTGAAAGCAGTGGGGCCAATGTTTTCGGAATCCTTTGTTCCGTTGCCGGGCGCCCGCGCCGCGGTGCGGCGGCGCGGGCGCGACAGAGGCGCAGGCCGGGCCCGGCCCGGCGAGTATCGGCCAACCGGACGTCCGGTCAGCCCACGGGCACGGCGGGCTCCCCCCGGTGGCTCGCGAGGTGCTCCCGGAGCGTGAAGCCGGGGGCGGCGGCCTCGGCCGGGTTCAGCGGAATCCCCCGGTCCAGCAGCTGCCGGGACGCCAGGTGGTCGGTGGGCCGGTTGACCGACTCCACCGCCTGCAGCTCGCCGCCGCGGAACAGCAGCACCGAGAACGCGTCCGGGTCCTCGCCGAGCACCACCTCGGTGTCGTGGCCCTCGTCCAGGCCGGCGATCTGCACGGTCGTCGCGAACTGGTCGCTCCAGAACCACGGCAGCTCGCGGTAGCCCCGGCTCTCGCCGGTCAGCCGCGCGGCGACCAGCTCGGCGTGCCCCACCGCGTTCTGCACGGACTCCAGCCGCAGCCGGTTGCCCGAGCGCACCTGCGGGAACGCCGCGCAGTCGCCGATCGCCGAGATGTGCGGATCGCTGGTCAGCAGACGGGCGTCGACGACGATGCCGCCGCTCACCCGCAGCCCGGCCGCGGCCGCGAGACCGGTGCGCGGGATCACCCCGATCCCCGCCAGCACCAGGTCGGCCGGCAGCCGGGCGCCGTCGGCCAGCTCCACCGCCGCGACCGCGCCCCGCTCGTCGCCGTGCAGGGCCGCGACCCCCTGGCCGAAGACCAGCCGGGAGCCCTCCCGCCGGTGCAGCCGGGTGAAGTGCTCGGCCGTGCGGGCCGAGACCACCCTGGCCAGCGGGCGGTCGAGGGCCTCGACCACCGTCACCTCGCAGCCCGCCCGGCGGGCCGCCGCGGCGAACTCCAGGCCGATGAACCCGGCCCCGACCACCACCGCGTGCCGGGCCGCACCGAGCGAGGTGCGCAGGGCGGCGGCGTCCTGCGCGGTGCGCAGGGTGTGCACGCCGCGCAGCCCGGCCCCCGGCACGCCGAGCGTGCGCGGGGTGGCCCCGGTGGCCAGCACCAGGTGGCCGTACTCGTACTCCGAGCCGTCGGCCAGCCGGACCGTGCGGGCGGCCGGGTCGACCGCCGTCACCGACCCGGCGACCAGTTCGATCGACTGCCGCGCGTAGTAGCCGACCGGCCGCAGCCAGAGCTGTGCCTCGTCCGCCTCCCCCTTGAGGTAGGCCTTGGACAGGGGCGGTTTTTCGTAGGGGAGTTCGTCCTCGGCGTCGATGAGGACGAGCCGTCCGCGGTAGCCGTGCTCACGCAGCGAGGCCGCCGTCTGGTAGCCGCCCTGGCCGGCGCCGACGATGACGACCGAGTCGGGGTGGGCTCCCTCGGCCATCACTTCTGCCGCTCGGGCAGGTGCACGATCAGGCCGTCCAGCGCCTCGGTCACCGTGAGCTGGCAGCTGAGGCGGCTGTTGGGACGGCGCGGGCAGGCGGTGAAGTCCAGCATCTCGTTCTCGTTCGGCTGGATCGGCTCCGGCTTGTCGAGCGTCGACTCGTCGACGTAGACGTGGCAGGTGGCGCACTGCAGATTCCCGCCGCACTGGGCGACGATGCCGTCGATGTCGTTGAAGACGGCCCCGCGCATGACGCTGGTGCCGGCCTGGACGTCGATCGTGCGCTCGGCCGCGTCCACGGCGACATACGTGATCTTGGGCATGACGGAACTCCTCGATGGCGCCCGGGCGCGCGCACAGGGGCACGCCGACACATGGCACCGGTCAAGTGGGTGAATGGAGGAAGGACGGCGCCGCCGGTGGTTGCCGCAGGAACGTCGATCCTGCCAACCCGCCATCTCATACCGGCCATTCGGACACGCGAAGCCCTCGGCCAGGACACGGCAGCGCTTTTGAGCGTAGCAAAGGAGTCCGGGGCACGCCAGGATCGATCTTCGGGGCGCCGGCGCGGCTCAGACCGACTCCCGGCCGAGCCTCGGATCCGGCCGACGGTGCGTCATGAGCGGCCTGCTGACCGTGAATTCGCGGAACCGGCGGGCCGCCTCGGACTGGTAGGCGTCCCGGTTCCAGACCAGGGTGAGCACCCGGTAGCAGTTCGGCGCGGCCACGTGCACCCAGGCCACCGGGACGTGCGAGTCGGTGCCCGCCAGCCGGGACATCGCCGGGATCAGGCCGATGCCCAGCCCGGTGCTGATCATGTCCTGGCTGGCCCCCGGCTCGTCGCCCTCGCAGGACAGCCTCGGGGTGAGCCCCTCGGTGGCGAACAGCCGCTCCAGCAGGGCGCGTTGCCAGTTGCCCCGACGGGTGGTGACGAACGGCTCGTCGGCGATCTCGGCGATCGTCACGCTCTCCCGGCCGTCCAGCCAGTGCCCGCGCGGGACGGCCAGCAGCACCTCCTCCCGCAGCAGTTCGACCGAGTCCAGGTTGGCGGCGGTCAGCGGCTGCGAGGCGACGCAGAAGTCCACCTCGCCGGCCCGCAGTTGCCGGTCCATCTCCTCCACGTTCGACTGGAAGAGCCGCACCTCGGCGCCCGGGAAGGCGGCCCGGAAGCTGCCCATCAGATGGGCGACGGTCAGCAGGGTCTCGGAGGCGACACCGACCCGGCCGAGCCCGGTCTCCCTGGCCTCGCGCAGCGCCCGGCGCCCGTCGTCCAGCTCGCTCAGCGCCCGGTCGACGTGGCGCAGGAACACCACGCCGTACTGGTTGAGCCGGATCCGCCGGCCCTGCCGGTCGAAGAGCGGCGAACCCAGCTCGGCCTCCAGCCGGGCGATGGTGCGGCTGAGCGAGGGCTGGGCGACGTTCAGCTCCTCGGCGGCCCGGCTGATGTGCTCGAAACGGGCGACGGCCTGGAAGTAGCGGAGTTGCAGCAAATCCACGGTTCACCTCTGCTCATGTCCGGAGGGTTATGCATACATAGCAAAACCGGTCTTGGAAGGCATAAGCAATCCTCGCCTAACGTCAGCGGCGGGGTTCGTCGCGCAGGTGGCGGGCAGCGATGCCCGCCACCTGCACACGCGAGCGAGGAACCCTCCCCTTCTCGGCGTCCGCTCCCCGCGTCCGCTTCCCCGACACCCTCATCCGTCCGCCGACCCGGAGGCCAACCGCCCCCCAGGAAGGTCGCATCATGAGCGCTGCGGATCTGGCCCGACTCCAGTTCGCGGCCACCACCAGCGTGCACTGGCTGTTCGTCATCCTCACCATGGGGCTGGTCCCCATCGTGGCGATCATGCACACCCGGGCCGCGTACACCCGCGACCTCGCCAAACGCGCGGTCCGGGAGCGCATGACTCGCTTCTGGGGCCAGCTCTACGTCATCAACTACGCGGTCGGCATCGTGACCGGCCTCGTCATGGAGTTCCAGTTCGGACTCAGCTGGAGCGGACTGAGCAAGTTCGCGGGCAATGTCTTCGGCGCACCGCTGGCCCTGGAGACCCTGATCGCCTTCTTCGCCGAGTCCACCTTCCTCGGCATGTGGATCTTCGGCTGGGGCCGGATGCGGCGCGGCATCCATGTCGTGCTGATCTGGCTGGTCGCGCTGACCGCCTACCTCTCGGCGTTCTGGATCCTGGTCGCCAACGGCTTCCTCCAGCACCCGGTGGGCTACGAGGTCCGCGACGGCGTCGCCTACCTGACCGACTTCTGGGCCCTGGTCACCAACGCCAACGCCCAGGTGGCGCTCGCCCACATCGCGCTCGCCGCGCTCACCACCGGCGGCATCTTCGTGGCCGGCATCAGCGCCTGGCACTTCGCCAAGGGCACCAGGGAGACCGAGCTCTTCCGGAGTTCGCTGCGCCTGGGCGTCTGGGTGAGCATGCTCTCCTCCTTCTTCGTCATCATCGTGGGCAACCTCCAGGTCCCGGTCATCGAGAAGACCCAGCCGATCAAGGCCGCGATCCTGAACGGCACCGACCTCGCCGCGGCGCAGGCCCAGGAGGTCGCCGCGCACGGTCCCGGGGACTACCTGCCCTGGACGTCCTGGGTGAAGAACTCGATGGACCTGATGACCATCCTCGGCAACACGGTCTCGACCATCACCTTCATCGCCGTCTTCCTGCTGCTGAAGGACCTGCTGGTGCGCAAGCGCTGGCTCGCCTACCTGATGACCGCGATCATTCCGCTGCCCTTCATCGCCTCCGTCGGCGGCTGGATGGTGCGCGAGATCGGCCGCCAACCGTGGCTCGTCTACGGCCAGTTGACCGTCGACGACGCCGTCTCGAACGTGAGCAAGGGCTCCCTGGTGGTGTCCTGCGCGGTGTTCATCGCCATCTTCCTCGCCCTCGCGGTGACCAACTGGACGCTGATCACCCGCTTCGCCCGCCGCGGCCCGGACGGCGCCCAGCTCGGCGCCGGCGACCCGCTCCCGGACGACCTGCCCGGTGCGGGCGGCGCCGACGAGAAGCAGCGGGTCCCGGCCTTCTGAGCGGGCCGAGCGCTCCCGCACCGCGATGAACTCCTCTGACGTGACGGAAGGTTGGGCTAAATGAGCCTGGAGACCCTCTGGCTGGCCCTCCTCGGCCTGCTGCTCGCCGGCTACTTCGTACTGGGCGGCTACGACTACGGCGCCCAGATGCTGTCCCCGTTCCTCGGCTCCGCCGACGCGGGTCCCCGGCCCGACGCCGGTCCGGCCGCCCGAGCGGGTGCCGGATCCGGCATCGGCACCGGCACCGGACCGGACGGGCGGAACGCCGCGCTCGACGCGATCGCGCCGTTCTTCCTCGGCAACGAGGTCTGGCTGGTCGCCTTCGCCGGCGTGATGTTCGGCGCCTTCCCGCACCTGGAGGGCAGCCTGCTGTCCGGCCTCTACCCGCTGATCGTGGCGATCCTGGCCGGCCTGGTGCTCGGCAACGCCGCGATCCAGCTGCGCGGCCGCTCCCGCGGAGCGCGGGCGGCCAAGGTGTGGAACGCCCTGGTGGTGCTCGGCGGCGCGCTGCCCGCCGTGTGCTGGGGCATCGTGGTCGGCCTGCTGCTGCACGGCGTGCCCCGCCGGGCCGACGGGTCCTTCCACGTCGGCGCCGGCGACGTGTTCGGGCCGTTCGCGCTGACCTGCGGGGTGGCCACCGCCCTGCTCTTCGCCGGACACGGCGCGGCCTTCGTCGCGCTCCGCTCGGAGCCCGGCACCGCCACCGCCGCCCGGCGCCTGGGCGCCACCCTGCTCGCCGCGGCGGGCGCCGCCGGAGCCCTGGCGCTGCTGCTCTCGGTGTTCGGGGCCGGTGCCTCGATGACCAGGACGGGGACCTCGGTGGTCCTGTTCGCCCTGGTCGTGGCGGCCCTCGCGGCCGGGTGGTGGTTCCTCGGCCGGAGCCGCGACACCCTCGCCTTCACCGCCACCTGCCTGGCGACCGCGCTGCCGGTGCTGCTGATCGGGGCCGGCCAGTACCCCTACCTGCTGTCGGCCTCCGCCGGCGGCGGGATCACCGTCGACGACGCCGTCGCCGACGGGGCCACGCTGAAGCTGCTGATCGGGTTCGGCGTGGTGGTCGTCCCGCTGATCCTGCTCTACCAGGGCTGGAGCTGGTGGGCGTTCCGCGGCCGCACCGGTCGGCGCCACCCCAGCTACTTCTGACCGACCGCCGTCGGCCGGCAGCCCACCGCGGCTGCCGGCCGGCGGCGTCCGACCGCCTGGCGGACCACGGAGGGACCACGGGATGAAGCCGGCCGAACGCCGCCTGCGGCGCGAGATCCCGGCGCTCCGGCGCCACTTGACCATGTCCACCGCACTCGCCCTGCTGGGCGCCGGGCTGGTGCTCGGCCAGGCCGAACTGCTGGCCGGCCTGCTCGCCGACGGCTTCGCCGGGCGCGGCCGGTGGACCGGCCCGCTGGTCGCGCTCGGCACCGTCCTCGCCCTGCGCGCCCTGCTGGCCTGGGCCCGGGGCGCCCTCGCCCAGCGCGCCGCCGCCGCGACCAAGCGGGACCTGCGCGACCGCCTCACCGCCCACCTGCGGGACACCGGCCCCCGGCGACTGGCCGCCGGCCGGCACGGCGAGACCGCCACCCTGCTCACCCGCGGCCTCGACGCCCTGGACCCCTATCTGACGGGCTACCTGCCCACCATGGCCGCCACCGCCGTCGTCCCGCTGGTGGTGGTCGTCCGGCTCGGCCTCGCCGACTGGACCTCCGCGCTGATCGTGGTGATCACCCTGCCGCTGATCCCGGTGTTCGGCGCGCTCGTCGGCCTGCACACCGCGCAGCGCACCGCCCGGCAGTGGCGGCTGCTGGCCCGGCTGGGCGGCCACTTCCTGGACGTCGTCGCCGGGCTGCCGACCCTGCGCGCGTTCGGCCGCGAGCGGCACCAGACCCGGGTGGTGCGGGAGATGGCCGACGCGCACCGGCGGGCCACCATGCGCACCCTGCGGGTCGCCTTCCTCTCCTCCCTCGTCCTGGAGACGGTCGCCACCCTGTCGGTGGCGCTGGTCGCCGTCCCGGTCGGCCTGCGGCTGCTGGACGGCGCGCTCGACCTGCGCACCGCCCTGGTCGTGCTCTTCCTCGCGCCGGAGGCCTACCTGCCGCTGCGGGCGGCGGGCGCGGCCTTCCACGACAGCGCCGAGGGCATCGCGGTGACCGAGCGGGTCTTCGCGCTCCTGGACGACGCGGACGACACCGGCGGCGCGAACGGCGCGGGCGACACGGACCGCGCGAACGGCGCGGGCGACCCGGACGACGCCGTCACCGCCCCGACCGCCCGGCTCCTGGTCAAGGACCCGGTCCCGGCCCCGGCCCCCGTCCCCGAGGCCCGCACCGCACGGCTGCGCCTCGAAGGCGTCACCGTCCACCACCCCGACCGCGCCGCACCCGCCCTCGCCGACGTCTCGCTCACCGTCCACCCCGGCGAGCACCTGGCCCTGGTCGGCCCGAGCGGCGCCGGCAAGTCCACCCTGCTCGCCCTCCTCCTCGGCTTCGTCACCCCCGGTGCGGGCCGGGTCCTGGTCGACGGCACCGACCTCGCCGCGCTCGACCCCGACGCCTGGCTCGCCCAGGTGGCGTGGGTCCCGCAGCGCCCGCACCTGTTCGCCACCTCGGTCGCCGACAACATCCGGCTCGGCCGCCCGGACGCCACCGACGCCGAGGTCCGGGCCGCCGCCCGGGCGGCCTGCGCCGACGGCTTCATAGCGGCACTGCCGCAGGGGTACGACACCGTCCTCGGCGAGCACGGCGCCGGGCTCTCCGCCGGCCAGCGCCAGCGCACCGCCCTGGCCCGGGCCTTCCTCAAGGACGCGCCCGTCCTGCTGCTCGACGAGCCCACCGCCCACCTCGACCCGGAGAGCGAGGCCGCCGTCACCGGGGCCACCGCCGAGCTGATGCGCGGGCGCACCGCGATCGTGGTCGCCCACCGGACCGGCCTGCTGCCGCACGCCGACCGGATCCTCACCGTGCGGGCCGGGACCGTCGGACCCGCCCCGTCCCGCCCGGCCGCCGCCGGCCTCACCGGGCTGGTCCGCTCATGACCCGCCCGACCGCCGCGGACGCCGTCCCCCCGGCCGCCGTCCCCCCGGGCGCCGCCCCCGCGCCCCGACCGCTCGCCCCCGGAGCTCCGATGCCCGACCGCACCGCCCCCGGCTCCCACCCCACCCTCCGACTGCTGCGGCAACTGCTGCCGCACTGGCGCCGGCTGCTGCCCGCCGTGCTCGCCGCCGCCGGCAGCGAACTCAGCGGCGCCGCGCTGATGGCCACCGCCGCCTGGCTGATCACCCGCGCCGCCGAACAGCCGCCGATCGCCGCCGTCGCCGTCGCGATCGTCGCCGTCCGCGCCCTGGCCCTCGGCCGCGGCACCCTGCGCTACGCCGACCGCCTGCTCGGGCACGACGGCGTGCTGCGCGCCGTGGCCGACTTCCGCGCCCGGGTGTACGAGGCGCTCGTCCCGCTCGCCCCGGCCGGCACCCCCGCCTTCCGCGGCGGCGACCTGCTGACCCGGCTGGTCGACGACGTCGACGCCGCGCAGGACCTGCTGCTGCGGGTGCTGATCCCGGTCACCGCCGCCGTCCTGGTCGCCGCGGCCGCCGCCGGCACCGCGCTGGTGCTGCTCCCGCCGGCCGGACTGCTGCTCGCGCTGCTGCTGGCCCTCGCCGGGCTCGTGGTGCCCGCCCTGGTACTCACGCTGTCCCGCCGGGACGGCCGCGCCGAGAAGTCCGCGCGCGCCGAACTCGCCGCGCTCACCGTCGACCTGACCCGGGGTGCGGCCGACCTCGCCGCGTACGGCGCCCGGGGCCGCGCCCACGCCCGGACCTCGGCGGCCACCGCCCGGATCGCCGCCCTGGAGGAGCGCCGGGCGCTCACCACCTCGCTGGCCTCCGCCGTGGTCCTGCTGCTCCAGGCCGCCGCCACGGTCGGGGTCACCTGGCTCGGCCTGCGCGCGCACGCCGACGGTGGGCTGCCCGCCGTCCAGCTCACCGTGCTCGCGGTGCTCGCCCTGGTCTCCTTCGACGCCCTCGCCGGGCTGCCCACCGCCGCCCGCCGACTGGCCGACGTCTGGGCCTCGGCCCGCCGGCTCGCCGACCTGATGGACACCCCGGCCCCGGTCACCGACCCGGCCGACCCGGCCCCGCTCCCCCTCGACGGACCGCTCGGCGTGGAGATCAGCGGCCTGCGGGTGCGTCACCGCCCCGACGGCCCGGCCGTGCTGGACGGTGTGAGCCTGCGGCTGCCGCCCGGCCGCCGGGTGGCGCTGGTCGGCGCCAGCGGCTCCGGCAAGTCCACCCTGATCGCGGCGATGATGCGGTTCCTCCCCTACGAGGGCGGCAGCATCCGCGTCGGCGGGCGGGAACTGCGGGACTGCGCGGGCGCCGACGTCCGCCGGGCGATCACCGGCATGACCCAGGACGCCCATGTCTTCCACACCACCATCCGCGCCAATCTGCGGCTGGCCCGCCCCGACGCCACCGACGAGGAGCTCCGCGACGCGGCCCGCCGGGCCCGGCTGCTCGACTGGATCGACTCCCTGCCCGAGGGCTGGGAGACCATGCTCGGCGGGGACGGCGCCACCGTCTCCGGCGGTCAGCGACGGCGGCTGCTGCTCGCCCGCGCGCTGCTCGCGGACCCGCCGGTGCTGGTCCTGGACGAGCCGACCGAGGGCCTCGACCCGGACACCGCCGCCGCCGTCCTCGCCGACGTGCTCGACGCGACCCGCGGCCGCACCACGCTGCTGGTCACCCACGACCACGCCGCCCTGGACGCCGTCGACGAGGTGCTGACCCTGTGCGCCGGCCGGCTGGTGCCGGGCGCCGCACCGGCCGCGGCCGCGTCCTGACCCGCCCCGCCCGCCGGGGGGCGGGTGGGGTGCCGCGGGCGGCACCCGGCTCCCGCGCGCACCCGGGGCCGGTCGCGCCCTCCCCGGTCGCACCCGCGCCGGTCACAGGCTCCGGGCGGCGATGTCGCCGTAGGAGGTGGTGGCGCGGATGTCGAGGGCCGTGGCGCCGTCGTTGCGCAGGCTGTTGCTGATCCGGCCGTGGCCGGTACCGGCGTCCAGGGCGGCGGAGACCCCGGCCGCGGCGGCCACCTCGATGTCGCCGGACTCGGTGCGGAGCACCACCGCGCCGCGCACCGCCTCGGCGATCCGGATGGCGCCCCGGGAGGTGCTGATCTCGGCCGGGCCGTTGAGCCGGCCGACCTCGACGTCGCCGTCGACCGCGGTCAGCCGCACGCTGTCGGCCTCGTCGATCTTGATCCGGCGGTAGGCGCCCTGGACGACGACGTCACCGAGGCGGCCGACGGCCCGGAGCTCGGTGCTCTCGGAGGTCACCTCGATCCGGGACCCGGCCGGCACCTGGAGGGTGACCTCGACGGCGCCGGCGCCGACCAGCCGGCCGCCGGGCACGGTGTCGATCCGCAGGACACCGTCCTGGAAGCCGACGGCGGTCTGCTCGGCGGTGCGGACGTCGCGGCCGCGGCCGGCCTCGGCCGGCCGCACCTCGACGGTGGCGTCGGCGCGGTCGGCGGCGATCACCTGGACCCGGCCGGCCGGCAGGTCGACGACGGCGGTGATCGGGGCGGTGGTGGCGAACTTCTCCATGATGCTGCTCTCCTGCGTGGTCACTGTGTTCGTGCTGCTTTCTGACATCACGAACGCTACGTTGCATTCGCACATTCATCAATAGCCTTGTTGCGTAAAACTGCCATTGCCGCAGGCCAGAGAGTGAATATCGTTGCAACGAATCCCATTTCAACGCAACGTCAGCACGATGGATCGTTGCATTGACGGTGCATGAACGCTATGCTGCGGAGGCCGGGGACCACACGAAGGGAGACCGCGGTGCCGGGAGGCAGACTCACCCAGCAGGAACGCCAGCAGATCGCACTCGGCGTGGCCGACGGCCTCGCCTACGCGGAGATCGCCAGGCGCCTCGACCGCCCCACCTCGACGGTCACCCGCGAGGTGATGCGCAACGGCGGCCCCACCGCCTACCGCGCCGACGTGGCCCACCGCGCCACCGAGCGCCGCGCCCACCGGAGCCGGCAGGCCGCCCCCCGCGGGCCGCAGCCGCCCGAGCCGGCCGCGCACGGGCGCGACCCGGAGGCCGTGCGCGCGTACGAGGAGGTGTTCACCACCCTGGTGATGCAGCAGGGCCTGCCCAGGATGATGGCCCGCGTCCTGACCTGCGTGTTCACCACCGACGAGGGCAGCGTCACCGCGGCCGAACTCGTCCGGCGCCTCCAGGTGAGCCCGGCGTCCGTCTCCAAGGCGGTCGCGTTCCTGGAGGCCCACGGCCTCGTCCGCCGCGAACGCGACGAGCGCCGCCGCGAGCGCTACGTCGTCGACGGCGACGTCTGGTACCAGTCGATGGTCGCCGCCGCCCAGGCCCACGCCCGGTTCGCCGAGACCGCCCGGGAGGGCGTCGGCGTCCTCGGCACCGGCACCCCGGCGGCCGTGCGCCTGGAGAACATCGCGCGCTTCATGGACTTCGTCGGCGAGAGCATCAGCCGCTCCGCCGAACAGGCCCGCGACGTCCTCCACACGGGTGCGAACCCGGCCCCGGCCGCCGCCCCGCTCCCGGCCCCGGTCGCCGCCTCGGCCCCGGCCTCGAAAGCGCCCGACACGGACGATGGGATTTGACGCTCGTCTGACAAGGTGAAACGCCGTCACCCGCCCTCGCGTCGCCCGGCCGTGTGACGAACGGTCGGATCAACTGTCCGGTATGCGTATTCCCTTCCGGACCGGGCGGATCGTCTCGGTTCTCGCCCTCCTAGGAGGAACCCTCCTGGGCAGCGGCCTGATCGCCCCACCGGCGCAGGCCGCCATCTCCTTCACCAAGAGCGTGGACAAGGCGACCGTCTCCCCGGGGGAGAACGTCACCTACACCCTCCGGTACACCTGCTCGATCAACGAGTGCACCGGCGGTCAGATCCTCGACACCCTGCCGTCGAACATGCAGTTCGTCGGCTGGACCCCCGACCCCTCCTCGGTCGACCAGGCCGCCTCCACCGTGCCCGCGACGGGCGCGATGGGCGGCACGATGGACATCAAGCTGCAGAACCTCAGCCCCGGCACCACCGCCACCATCACGGTGGTCATGAAGTACCCCAACTTCTCCACCGCCAACGGCACCACCTCCACCAACTCGGCCACCATGAGCGCCACCGGTGAGACCTCGCAGAACGCGAGCGCCAACACCAAGGCCGAGGTCCAGCCGCAGTACACGGTGACCAAGGGCATCCAGACCAGCAGCCAGGACGGGCGCACCGTCACCTACCAGTTCAGCCCGTGCGCCACCGACAACGTGCCCAACGTCGACCTGGACACCAGCCGCCTGCTCGACACCCTGCCGCCCGGCGCGGTGGTCGACACCGGCCGCTCGCCCGGCTGGACCCAGGTCGCCCCCGGCCCCAACACCTGGGGCTACGACATCGGCCCGTTCGTCTCCGGCAACGGCCGCGGCGGCTGCCGCAACCCCGGCGCGCTGGTGGTGTACTACCCGGAGGCCGACTTCCCCAGCGGCACCACCTCCACCAACAACGTGGACCTGCTGGGCGACCCGCTCGGCGCCGACCCCGAGACCACGCTGGACTCCGCCTCCGCCACCACCGGCCAGTTCCAGCCCCCGGCCACCGGTGTCGCGGTGACCGCCAGCAAGGTGTGGCGCGACACCGTCGTCTCCGGCGACCTCAACAGCTTCAGCCTGTCGGCCACCAACACCTCGGGCCCGGCCACCAGCCTGACCATCACCGACCCGGGCGCCGGCACCACCGAGGGCCTCTACAACTGGATCTTCCCCCAGTCGCTCCAGCTGGAGCCGTGGAACCCCACCAGCATCCAGCTGACCTTCCAGTACCGGCTCAACGGTGACCCGACCTGGCTGACCTTCAGCCCCGGCACCCCGTTCAACGGCGCCGCCAACCGCCGGATCACCTTCGCGGAGGGCGCCGGCGACCCCGCGAACGACGTCCTCGGCATCCCCGCCGGCCGCTGGCTCGACGGCCTCCAGTTCGTCTGGAACGGCCCCATCCCCACCGGCTGGAGCCCGGGCAACGCGGTGCAGCTGGTCACCCAGGTCGCCACCCCCGGCCACGACGGGCGCGCCGCCCCCGTCCCGCTGACCAACTGCGTCGACACCTCCGCGACCGACGGCACCAACAACGCCAACGCCAACTCCTGCGCCAGCACCACCATCACGCAGGCCACCAACCTCGGCGCGGCCAAGACCACCGTCTCCGGCGAGCTGTCCGCCCCCGGCGGCACGGCCACCTTCCAGGTCATCCCCTACAACCGCAGCGCCCGCGACCTGGACCGCCCGCTCGTCCTGCTCGACCTGCTGCCGCCCGGCGTCGTCTACATCGACGGCTCCGCCCGCCCGGACCCGAACTACCCGGACGCCAAGGCCCCCGAGTCGATCACCGTCACCCCCGGCCCCGACGGCCGCCAGCTGCTGCGGATGCAGTGGCCGGCCGGCGCGCCCGACTCCACCTACCTGCACGACCCGCTGGCCTACCGGATGCTCTTCGACGTCCAGGTCGCCAGCAGCATCCGCTCCGGTGAGCTGACCAACGACGTCTACGTCACTGTTGATCAGCCGACCAACCCGGTCTCCTGCATGTTCTCCGGCTCCGACAGCGGCAGCACCCCGGACGTGCTCGACCTCAACGGCAACGGCAACACCACCGAGCTGCTCTGCCACGCCTCCTCCAAGATCCAGGTGGACGTGCCGAGCGTGCTGCGCTCGTTCAAGGAGGTGAAGGGCGACCTCGACTCCGACTACCTGAGCATCGGCACCGCCACCCCCGGCGGTCACATCTCCTACCGGATGACCGTGCGCAACGACTCGCCGGACCCGGTCACCGACTTCATCGCCTACGACAAGCTGCCCGCCCCCGGCGACAACTACGTCCTCACCCAGGACGCCCAGCGCGGCAGCACCTGGATGCCGTCGCTGAGCGAGCCGATCGTCAGCAGCGACCCGACCGTGGTGATCGAGTACACCACCGACCCCAACCCCTGCGTCGAGAGCGTGCTCGTCGACAGGACCGGCTGCAACACGAACGCGGTCTGGAGCGCCACATTCCCCGCCCCGGGAACGGCGACCTGGTTCCGCGTCCACCGCGCCGGCGCCATGGCCTCGGGCGAGTCGTTCACCCTCACCTGGCCGATGGTCACCCCGTTCGACGCGCCGGACACCGAGTACGCGTGGAACAGCTTCGCCTTCACCGCCACCGACAACGAGGGCCGGCAGCTGCTGCCCGCCGAGCCGGCCAAGGTCGGCGTCGCGGTCAAGCCTACCAGGTGCAGTTCGACCTGACCACGCTGCCGCAGGGCGCCAAGGTCACCACCCGCGGCGCCGGCACCGACCCCACCAAGGACTCCGACGCCGACCCCACGACGGGCCTGACCCAGGCCGTCACCGTCTCCGGTGGTCAGCGCTACCTCGACCTCGACATGGGCATCGTCCTGCCGCCGCCGCCCGCGAACAACTACCAGGTGCAGTTCGACCTGACCACGCTGCCGCAGGGCGCCAAGGTCACCACCCGCGGCGCCGGCACCGACCCCACCAAGGACTCCGACGCCGACCCGACGACGGGTCTGACCCAGTCGGTCACCCTCTCCGGTGGTCAGCGCTACCTCGACCTCGACATGGGCGTCGTCCTCCAGACCTCGTCCCCGTCGCCGTCGCCGTCGCCGTCGCCGTCCCCGACGTCCTCGCCGTCGCCGACCTCGTCGCCGTCCCCGACTGCCTCGCCGTCGCCCACCTCGTCGCCGAGCCCGACCGCCTCGCCGTCGCCGACCGCGTCCCCGACGTCCTCGTCCCCGTCCGCCACGACCACGACCACCGCGTCCACGGTCCCGACCCACAGTCCGACCCACCACAGGCCGACCGGCGAGCCGCTGCCGAACACCGGCAGCTCCGCCGCGGACGGCCTGATCGCGGCACTCGGCGGCCTCGCCGTCCTCGGCGGCCTGCTCCTGTGCCTGGTCGCCTACCGCCGCCCGGGACGGCACAGCTGATCCACCGGTGAACAACTGAAGAGCAGGACCACCACCAGTGGCGTCGCCCCCTCGGGCGGCGCCACTGGCGCGTCCGCCCGGGCCCGGAACGGTGGCGGGGCACCGGTCGGAAGCGGGCCGGAAGCGGCGGTGTCTTTCGCCGGAAGCGACCGGACTGGTGTGCTGTCACCCGGAGGCGGGGCGGACCGCGGCGCACGGGGGACGGCAAGGTCCGCTCCCGCCCACCACCACGGCGGGAGGAGCAGCATGCGAAGGCGCGGGCCGCGGAACGCCGCCGTACCGGCCCGGTCGTCACCCCCGCCCGTACGGGTCCCGCAGGAAGCGCTCCAGCTCCAGCAGGTCCGTGCGGCGCAGATCGTCCGGGTGCACGACGAGCCGCAGCTCGGGCGCGACCGGGGTGCCGTCCGCACAGGCCCGGACGAAGGACTCCACGATCATCCTGGCGAGCCGGCCGCGGTCGAGGTCCACGATCCGCGCGAGGCCGGAGCCGAGCATCGGCACCGCGACCGGGCGGTACCGCCCGTGCAGGGCGACCGCCTCCCAGAGCCGCTCCAGGGCCGACGCGAGGTGCTCCGGACGCGACCGGGCCACCATGTCGTTGCCCAGCCGCGAGTACGCGGTCGCGAAGACCTGCCGACGGCCGTGCGGCACCGCCACCGTCGTCCCGATCGGATAGCGCAGCCGGCGCCCGCGGGGCTTGTCCCGGCTCCGCTCCCGCTCGACCACCGACACCGGCCGCAGCGCCCGTTCCAGCTCGGCGTCCAGTTGCTCGTTGCGGCCGTCGAACAGCCGTTCTACGAGCTGCCCCTGGATGCTCGAGCGGCTGATCACGACATCCTGGTCGATCTCGGTGTCGAAGGTGTCGGTGAAGCCCGCGACCAGGTTCGCGTCCTCCTGGTCGAAGAGGTCGCCGCAGACCACCACCACCTCGACCGCCCGGTCGGGCAGTGCGGCGCGCAGCAGTTCGTCGTCCCAGCGGCCGCGCAGCCTGGTGCGCAGCCGGCCGAGCTCGGAAGCCCAGGACGGGTCGTCCGGACGTTCCCGGACCGCCGCCTCGGCGACCGGGAGCGCGAGCTCCGGTCGACCGAGTCTGACCCGGCAGGAGATCAGCTCCCGGCGGGCGGTGTCCTGGAGGCCGGTCAGTCGGCGGATCAGCGGTTCGGCGAACTCCTCGCCGGCGGCCTCTGCCAGCGGTCTGCCCCGGACCAGGCCCAGTGCCTCCTCCAGGCGCCAGGCCGCCATCGCCGGTCCGACCCGGAAGGACTCGTTGACCAGTTCGGTGAAGCGGGTGCAGTCGAGCTCCGCCGACGCGAGGCTGAGCCGGTAGGCGGTCTCCGAACCGCGTGCGGTCGACAGCTGCTCGGTGTGCAGGAGCCGCGCGCCGGAGACCGGGTCGCCCCCGCCGAACGCGCGCCGCAGTTCGACCACCCTCTTGTGCACCTCGTTGCGCCCCCGGGCGCCCTGCCCCGGGAGGTCCGCCTGCCGGCCCCACACGTCCCGGCGCAGCCGGTGGACCGGCACCGCCTCGCCGTCCGCCGCCACCAGCCGGACCAGCAACCGCCTGGTCAGCGGGGTGAGCCGGACCGGCACCCCGTCGGACTCCACCCGCACCGGTCCCAGCACGCTCACCCGGACACCCGTCATCGGAACCCCCAGCTGCCTCGGCCCCGGCCGGAAGCCGCCTCCCCCGGAGCACCGAGCAGGATAGCAACTGCCTTGTTGAGCAGGCCGGTTGATGATCGGCGTGTCGTATGATCCGACGGCTTCCGGGTGCTGCGAGAGTGCCCCGGCGCACCACGGGCGCATTCCTGCGCCACACCGCGACCGCCTTCGGCGGGGTGGCGGTGGCGGGCCAGCTCGCCGGACCGCTCTTCCCCCACGGTCTGCCCGCGCCGGGCTGGGTGACCGCGGGTTCGGCCGGGGTCTGCGTGCTCTGGGGCGCGTACCGGGCGCGTCCGGTCCCGGTGGTGCGCCAGGAGTTCCGGCGTCCCGACACCACCGTGGTGGTGGAGGCCGGTGACCTCTTCGCCGCTCCGGGGCACCTCGTGGTCGGCTTCTGCGACACCTTCGACACCGCTCCGGCGGACGGGCGGCTGATCCACGAGGACAGTGTGCAGGCCCAGTTGCTGCGGCGGCACTACGGCGGGGACCTCGACCGGCTGGACGCCGAACTCGCCGCCGCCCTGGCCCCGGTCGCCCCGCAGTCCCGCGAGCTCAGGGCGGACAAGCCGCTCGGCAAGCTCGACCGCTACCCGCTCGGCACCGTGGCCGTCCTCGGCGCCCCGCCCCGGCTGGTCTTCGCCACCGCCTACAGCAGGCTCGGCCGCGACCTGGTGGCGTCCTCCGGCGTGGAGGACCTCTGGTTCGGCCTCAACCGGCTCTGGGACGCCGTCGACCGGCGGGCCCGGACCGACTCGGTGGCGATGCCGCTGGTGGGGTCCGGGCTGGCGAGGATGGACTACCTGGACCAGGACAGCCTGCTGCGGCTGATCCTGATGTCGTTCGTCGCACGGTCCCGGGAGGGCGCGGTCTGCCGGGAGCTGCGGATCGTCCTGCGCCCGGCGGACCTGGCGAACGTCTCCGTGCCGGAGGTCCGGGCGTTCCTGCGGAGCATGGCCGAGGGCCTGGCCGGGCGGTGACAGCGGCGGTGACGGTGCCGGTGACAGCGCCGGTGCCGGTGGGGCACGGCACGGGCCCGCGCCGCGGTACTGCACCGCGGCGCGGGCCGGTCCCTCCCCCTGCCGGGTCAGCCCCGGCGGCGGTAGGCCCCGAGGTCCCGGAACGGCTCGGTGTCCAGCCAGTCGTTGCCCCGGTCGTCCACCGGGCAGCCGGCCACCTCCAACCGCTGCGCCACCTTCCGCAGTGCGAAGACGGGGTTCCCCTCCGCGGTGAACCGGATCACGTTGCGGCCCGCCAGGTCGGAGGCCGGCCGGACGTCCCCGAACTCGACGATCACGGTCCGCTCCGGATAGGCCATCAGCACCATGCCCAGCTCGATCAGCACGTTCTGGCGCGGCTGGCCGGAGGGGGTCCGCTCGTGCGGCGGCTCGGCGGGCCCCTTCAGGTCGTCGTGGAGCACGGCGACGTCGTCCGGGGTGAGCAGCACGAGCGCGGCCCCGGCCACCGAGGGCGCGTGGGCCACCACCTCGCCGATGAACGGGGAGGCCAGGCCGGTCGCCCCGACCAGGTGCTCCCACTCCAGGGGGTTCAGCCCCAGTCTGCGCAGCAGACCGAACATCTCGCGCCGGACCTGTTCGTCGCGGCCGTGGACCACGAACACGTTGCGGCTCGGTTCGGGCCCGACCGTCGCCCGCGCGCCCGTCGCCCCCTCGGTGGCCTGCCGGGCACCGCCCCGGTTGACGGTCTTGCCGGTGGAGAGGTCGATGTTCCCGTTGCCGAAGTGGTTGCCGTAGAGGGCCGCGTCGCGGCCTGTTCCCTGGTCCGTCATGGGGTCGGATGTCCTTGTCCTCGGTGTTCGTGCGGGGGCCGTCGTCGCGGCCGGCCAGGCGGCGGCGCGGGGATCAGTTGTGGTTGACCTGCTTGTTGCGCGAGAGGTCGATGTCACCGGTACCGAAGTGGTTGCCGGTCAGGACGTTGGTCTGGTTGCGCCGGTGGTCCGCCAGGTCCACCTGGTGCTCGCGCAGGAAGCGCTCGACGAGGTGCAGCAGCCGACGTTCCACGATCCGGGTGTACTTGTCGGCGTCCGACTCCTGGAAGTAGTGGTGGTACTCGTTGCTGCAGGCCAGTTCGCGGATGCTGGTGCGCGCGCCGCGGTTCACCGCGAGCGTCGCGTACCGGCCGAGGCGGAACTCGCTGCTGTCCGCGACCCCGACGAGCTCGACCTCGAAGCGCCGGCCCTCCCGGTAGTGCCGCCGCAGCCGGGCGAACGCCGCGACCAGCGGGCCCAGGGGCAGCAGGACCTGCCAGGACCGGCCCAGCACATGGCGCAGGGAGTCCCGGGCCGCCCGCAGCAGCAGCCGCCCGTCCAGCCGCTCCGGCAGCCGGTCGACCAGGTGGAACTCGGAGATCACCGGGGTCAGCACATGGCTGTGGAACTCGGTGTGCAGGGTGTTCCCGCGGATGTCGAACCCCACGAACAGCGAGGTGACCAACTCCTCGTCCCAGGAGCCGATCCGGGCGCACAGGTACTCGCGGGACGCGCCGTAGCCCTCCGCCCAGTGCTCGCCCCCGGCCGCGCCGATCGCGGGCAGCGCGGTCCAGCCCTCCCCCGCGGACCGGTCGTGCACGGTGACCGCCCGGGCGTAGCTGCGGCGTTCCACGGTGAGCGTCGCGATCCGCTCGGACTCCCTCGCCTCGTCCCGCAGTTCGGCGGCGATGTGGTGCTGGACGAAGGCGGCCAGATCCGCGACGTCGAACGGTACGACGGGCCGGCGCCTGGTGACGACCGGAACGAGGGGCTCCTTGGGTCCGACCGGGTCCGTCCGGCCGGCGAGCCTGGAGACCAGTTCCGCCAGGTCGTCCCCGTCCTCCGGGGCGCCGAGCAGCAACTGCGCGTTCGACCACCGGCGCAGCCGCGCACCCGCCCCGACGAAGGGCCGGTAGCCACCGAAGTAGGCGAGGCCGTCCCGGGCCGACTGCTCGCGGTCGATCTTCTCGACGAGTTCGTCGTCGAGGAGGGCAACCGACGGACGGCCGCCCTCGAACCCGCCCGGCCCGCCACCCGGCCCGCGCTCCTTGAGCCGGGTGATCAGGGTGTGCAGCGTGGCCACCCGCCGCAGGTAGTCGGCCGACCACCACAGCCAGAGGACGAGCAGGAGGAAGGAGGCGAAGTCGATCACGCCGGTGCCGGCGAGGACGAACAGAAGGGCGGCCCCGGCCCCGGTGTACACCCAGGCGTTGCGCTGCAGCGCGCGGGCCGCCAGCGCGTGCGCGAGCACCGGAACGGCGTCGTAGCCGAACGAGGGGGCCACTGCCCTGGCCCGGTTGGTCAGCAGCTCCCTGATCACCGCGCGGCGGTAGTCCGGGGAGAGGTAGGTGCCCGCCGCGAGCAGCCGGGTGGCCCGGCTGCGGGCGTCCACCCCCGGAGGTCCGGCGGGCCCGTCCTGGCCCGGGGACGGGGGTGGCGGCGGTGCGGCGAGGGAGGCGCCGTGGATGGTCATCCGTCGTTCAGAGCTCCTGTCGTGGAGGGTCCGGTCCTGCCCCGGCCGTCGGGCGGCCGGGGCGTCTTCGCGCCCGTGCCGACCCACCGTCATCCCGTCCGGGTGACGGTCGCCCTGGTGATGGCACCGTCGGTGACGGTGTAGACGCCGCGGAAGTGCCGGACCGTGCCGTCCGTCTGCCGGGCCTCCAGCGTCGCGGTGACCGCGGCACCGTCGACCGAGAGCACGGTCACGATGGTGGAGGTGGTCTCGTCGAAGCCGGCGACGAAGGTGTCGTAGTCGCCGGCGAGGTTGCGCCCGCCGAGCTGCCAGGCCGTGCGGAAGGCACCGGTGTTGACCGCCGTGAAGTAGGCGCTCAGCACCGCGTCGGGGCGGGTGGGCCCGGTGGTCGTGGGTGTGGCCGTGGGCGTAGCTGTCGCCGTCGTTGTCGCCGTCGCGGATCCGGACCGCGAAGGTGACGGTGACGGTTCCCCGTCGAACCAGGACGACGACGGCGAGACCGAGGACGAGACCGAGGGCGTCCGGGTGATCGTGGCCGTGGGCGTGGCCGAGGGCGTGCGGGTGCGGGTGGCTGAGGGAACCGTGCGCGAGGGCGTCGGCGGCTCGTCCCACCACCCGGACCCCCCGGCCGGAGCACCGGTGAGCCGGCTCCCGTCGATGCCGCCCCCGTCGTCCGTCCCGAACGAGATGCCGCCGCCCAGCCCGATCAGCAGGACGAGCACCGCCAGCGAACCTCCCGCGACGGCCAGCACCCCCGTGCGGATGTTCCCGGGCGGGGGCAGCAGCGACGGCGGCGGGTGAACGGGCCGGGCCGCCCCCGGGACCCGGATCCGTGCGTCCGCCGGGAGAGGCGGCTCCGGGATCTTGTCGTTCAACGCGGACCTCCTGTGCGGTCACCGACGGATCGGGGTACGGGACCCGGCACGTCCTGCCGTGCGCCCCGGCCGTCCTGCCCTCGACCCGGGCCCGCGGACCCACCGGTCACCGCCCCCGGGTCGATCCGACCAGGCACCCTGCTTCCGCGGCCACAACCGGAGCTCTTCCGATCCGCTTCCGATGCGCTGGTGGACCCGGTGACGGGTGCGGCGGCGGATGCGGCGCCGCACTCCCCCGACGACGCCCGCGCACGACGAAGGGGCCCGCGCCGGCGTGTGCCGACGAGGACCCCCGGGGTGTGGCGCGGTGCTACTCGGTGGAGTCCGGTGCGGGTGTCCAGTGGGTGGCGCGGACGCGGTGCAGCCAGGCTTCGGCGGGGCGCTCGTCGGGGTGGTCGGGGAGGACGCCGGGGAGGTCGAGGCGGTCGGTGGCGGCGGCGAGCAGGCATTCGGCGTGGGCGGGGTCGTCGGCGATCCGCTCGCCGAGGGCGCGGACGCGCTCCGGATCGGGCAGCCGGACCAGGTTGTGGCCGGACTCGTGCAGGTGGACGGCCTGTTCGAGCAGCCGGACCAGGTGCCGGGCGTGCTTGGCGGCCCGGGCCCGGGTGACCGGGTCGGAGGTGTCGCGGGTCAGCAGCTTGCGGAACTGCTGGGTGGCGTAGCCGAGATAGGCGTTGCGGACGCCCCGGGCGCTCAGGAAGGAGCGGCGGATCGCTATCAGCTCCTCGCCGAGCGGGCCGCGCACCTCGTAGAGCTCGTCGGGCAGCCAGACCAGCTCGGTGGCGGTGGGATTGCAGCTGAGCGCGAGGCGGCACCACTTGGCGGCCTCGTGCAGGGTGCGGTCCGGCTTGGTGGAGACGTGCGACTCCGCGGGGCGGTGCAGGCCGTGGAAGCCATCGGTCGGGGCGGCGAACAGGCCGAGCCGGTCGATGTCGGAACCGGCGTGCGCCAGTCCGTAGGCGGTCGAGCCGACGATGCCGGACAGCAGCACGGTGCCGGGCAGCTGGACCGTGCCGGGCGGGGAGTCGGGCCGGGTGGTCATCGGGGCTCCTCTCGTCGGCCGGTCCGCAGGAGTCTGCCGGGTCGGGCCGCGCCGGGCCAGCGAATTCCGGGGCCGAGCGGGCCCGCGGGCCGATACTGGGCCGCATGGCGAGGGCGAACGGCGGTCCGGCGGCGGGGCCGGGCATCGACACGGCGAAGCTGCGGGCCTGGTGGTCGCACCGGCAGTGGCTGGACGGCACGCACCCGGAGGCGTCGGCCGCGGAGGTGCTGGCGGCCACCGGGTGGGCCAGGTCGGTGGGCGGGGCGGCGCCCTACCTGGGCCTGTTCGCCCGGGCCGGGCTGGGCCGGGCGGCCGTGGACGCGGCGGTGGCCCGGCTGGAGGTGCACGAGCTGCCCGCCGCGCGCGGCTGCACCTACATCGTCCCGGCCGAGGACTTCGCGCTCGCCCTGGCGGCCGGGGCGGCGGTGCCCGAGGGCGAGGTGGCGGCGGCCGCGAAGCACCTGGGGGTGACCGCGGGCGAGGTCGAGCGGCTCTGCCTGGCGGTGGACCGCGCGCTCGCCGAGGCGCCGGGGCCGCTGGACCCGGCGGCGATCCGGGTGGCGGTCGGCGAGGCGGTCCGGTCGCTGGGCGAGCCGGGGCGCAAGCGCGGGCTGTCCACCACCCTGCCGCTGGCCCTCGGGCTGATGCAGTCGCGCGGGCAACTGCGCCGGGTCCCGGCCAACGGCCGGCTGGACCAGCAGCGGTACGGCTACGCGCGGTGGGACCAGCCGGTCGGCGGCGGTACGGCGGACCTGGCCCGGCGCTACCTGTCCTGGGCCGGTCCGGCCTCGCTGAAGCACTTCCGGTGGTTCTCCGGTTTCGGCGCCGCCACCGCCCGGCAGGCGTTCGCGGAGGCGGGCGCGGTGCCCGTGGCACCCGGTGCGGAGCTGCTGATGCTGCCCGAACTCGTGGACGCCTTCGCCGCGTTCACGGTGCCGGCCGAGCCGCACTACACGCTGCTGGCCGGGATCGACGGCATCCACCTGCTGCACCGCGAGCTGGCCCGGCTGGTCGACCCGGTCGACGCGGCCCGCCCGCTGCCGGCCGGCCGGGCCGGGCGCAGCTTCGGCACCGAGGCCGACCCGCAGACGCACATCGTGCTGGACCGGGGGCGGATCGTCGGCTTCTGGGAGTACGACACCGAGCGCGCCGAGATCGTCCACCTGTCCTTCGTGCCGTCGAACGCCGAGCTGCGGTCGGCGGTGGCCCGGACGGAGGAGTTCGTCCGGGCGGAGCTGGGGGACGCGCGCGGCTTCAGCCTCGACTCGCCGAGGAGCCGGGTGCCCAAGATCGAGGCATTGCGGGCGAGTTCGGGCGAACAGGCGTCCCGGCCGGACCGCCGGGGGTCGGCATAGAGTACGAACCATGTCGACTTCGAACGAGTTCGCCCAGCCGCACGGGTCCGACCCGGCCGGTGTACTGCTGATCACCGGCGCCGGTCGCGGCATCGGCGCCGCGACCGCCCTGCTGGCCGGACGGCGGGGGTACCGGGTCTGCGTCAACTACCGCTCCGACGAGGCCGCCGCCGCCTCGGTGGTGGACGCCGTCCGGGCCGAGGGCGGGGTCGCGCTCGCCGTCCGCGCCGATGTCACCCGCGGTGCCGAGGTGGCCCGGCTGTTCACCACCGTCGACGCCGAACTGGGGCCGCTGACCGGGCTGGTGAACAACGCCGGGACGCTGGAGCGGCAGGGCCGGCTGGAGGACATCGACGAGGAGCGGCTCAACCGGATCTGGGCCGCCAACATCACCGGACCGTTCCTGTGCGCCGCGCAGGCCGTCCGCCGGATGTCCACCCGGCACGGCGGGCGGGGCGGCGCGATCGTCAACGTCTCCTCCGCCGCCTCCCGGCTGGGCTCGCCCAACGAGTACGTGGACTACGCGGCGGCGAAAGGGGCCGTCGACTCGATGACCCGGGGGCTGGCCCTGGAGGTCGCCGACGAGGGCATCCGGGTCAACGCCGTCCGACCCGGCCTGATCCACACCGGCATCCACGCCCTGGGCGGGGAGCCCGGGCGGGTCGACCGGGTCGCGCCGAACCTGCCGATGAAGCGCGGCGGGCAGCCGGAGGAGGTCGCGGAGGCGATCCTCTTCCTGCTGTCGCCGGCCTCCTCGTACACCACGGGCGCCTTCCTGGACGTCGCCGGCGGGCGCTGACCCGGGCGGGCGCCGGTCCGGCGGGCGCCGGTCGGGCGGGTCGGTGGCGCCGGCGGTCGCGGGTCGGTGGCGTCGGCGGTCGCGGGTCGGGCGGAATGCGGGATTCCTTCCCCTGGCCCGGTCCGCGACCTTACGGTGGGGCCATGACCGACGACCTGCCGGACCGTGAAGCCGACCTGCCGTCCTCTTTCATCGACATCCCCGGAGTGCGCAACTTCCGCGACGCCGGCGGCGTCGGTGCGCTCCGCCGGGGCGTGCTGTTCCGCTCCGGCTCCTTCCACACCCTCGCCCCGGAGGGCGCCCAGCGGCTGAAGGCCCTGGGCCTGCGCACCGTGATCGACCTGCGCAGCCCGGTCGAGATCGAGGTCTGGCCGGACCTGCGGCACGGCCTGGACCACGAGGCGCTCAGCCTCCCCACCCTGCCCGCCGACCGGGAGGACACCGACCGGCCGTGGCCCGCGGGCCAGGAGGAGCTGTACCCGTTCATGGCCTCCACGGCCGGCCCGTCACTGGTCGCCGCGATCCGCCGGCTCGGCACCCCGGGCGCCCTGCCGGCGGTCGTCCACTGCGCCGTCGGCAAGGACCGCACCGGTCTCACCATCGCGGTCGTGCAGACCCTGCTGGGCGCCTCCGAGGACGACATCACCGCCGACTACCTGCTCTCCAACGCCGGCCTCGGCCTGCTGGACGGCCCGGCCCCGTACATCGACGAGACCGGTGCCGAGCGGATCTCCCGCCCGATCTCGGAGGAACTGCTCGCCTCCTCCTTCGCCTGGATCCGGGACCACCACGGCACCGTCCCCGCCTACCTGCGCGCCCACGGCAGCACCGACGAGGACCTCGCCGCCCTCCGGGCCAACCTCTCCGCATAGGGCGAGCCCCTCGGCCCCCTCGGCCCCGGACGGCACGCGGCGACGCGGCCGGCCGGGGCCTACTGGCGTTCCAGGTGCCACCACTGGGTCGGGGAGTCGGTGTCCTCCCACTGGTGGACGGGGTCCGGCGGGGCGGCCGGGTCGGACGGGGGCGGCGGGGCGGTGAGGGCCTTGCCGCTGACGAAGCTGGTGAGGGTGCAGGTGCCCGGGGCGTCGAGATGGTGCTCGACCAGCCACTCCTGCGCGCCGAAGGCGTTGGCGGACCACTGCTGCACGGGCACGCCGTTGTCGGTCGCGGCGCCGGTGACGTCCAGCCGCTTGCCGCCGGCGACGTTCTCGAGGTGGAACAGCGCACCGCCCGGATGGACGGCGGTCAGGCTCCAGAGCTGGGCGTCCGAGCCGTCCTCGGGGGCGAGCAGGACTTTGACGCCGCTGCGGCGGCTGCCGCCGGGGACCTCCAGCAGCAGGCCGGTCGCGACGTTCCGGATCCGGTAGCGGCCGTCGGTGATCTTGTGCTCGGTCACCCGTGGAGTGTCCCACCGGGCACCGACAGTCCCGCCCGCCGCGCCGAGGTCCGCTGCTCCCAGCCGAAGGCCGCGCCCAGGGCCAGCACCACCGCCGCCACCTCCGCCAGGGCCGAGACCGTGGTGCCGAGCAGGGTGCCGGCCGCGACCGCGGCGGCGGCGAGCAGCCGCGGCAGGTTGGGCCCGAGGGAGAAGGTGCGGCGGACGGCGGTGTTGACGGCCAGGAAGACCGCCACGCCCCCGGCCAGGGCGGCCGCCTGGGCGGCGGTGATCGGCGACCCCGGATGCGCGACCGCCGACTTCACCCCGGCGGCGAACAGCAGCACCCCGAGCAGCAGCCCGTAGTGGCCCAGGTTGTAGACGCTGACGGCGAGCCGGTTGCGCCGGTCGGAGGGCAGCGAGGCCATGTGGTGCTCGGCGCGGGCGTCGTCGTCGTGCCCGAAGTACGCCCACCAGAGCCCCACGCAGACGGCCAGGCTCAGCAGGGCGACACCGATCAGGGGGGCACTCGGCTCGGCGGTGCCCGCGCCGACGCCGATCGCGATCACCGACTCGCCGAACGCGATGATCACCACCAGCCCGTGCCGCTCGACGAAGTGGTCCGCGCGCAGCTGGAAGCTGGGCAGGTCGACCAGCCGGGGTATCGCGAACTGCAGGGCGAAGGCGGCCGCCCAGAAGGTCAGCTGGACCGAGCCCGTGAGGTAGCCGCCGGCCACCACCAGCCCGGTGTTGAGCAGATTGAGCCCGCCCATCCGGAGCACCGACCGCAGCGGCACCCCCGACATCGCGAACATGCCCGTGTGCACGGCCACCACCAGCAGGTACGCCCAGCCGAAGGCGACACCGCTGCCCTCGAAGGCGTGCGGCACGGAGAGCGAGATCACCAGGAAGCCGGCCATCGCGAGCATCAGCAGGAAGCGTCGGCCGTGGGTGCTCGGCGGCATGGCGTTGGTCAGCCAGATGAAGGCGTCGTACATCCACCAGATCACCGCCAGCATCACCAGCACCTGGGTGAGGCCGCCAGGGGTGAGGTGGTGGGCCAGGCTGCCGGTCAGCTGGGTGACGGTGAAGACGAACACGAGATCGAGGAAGAGCTCCAACGGCGCCGCCCGGAGCGAGGGCTCGGCGGTCGCGTCGAGGAGAACGGGCGCGGGAGTGGGGGCGGTGGCTCCGCCGGCGGCGGAGGTACTGGTCGCGATCACCCGCGCGAGTATGGGGGACGACGGCCCGTTCCCGCCGGGGTTTCCGCCGGCCGGGCGGCGATCCGACGCCCGGCCGACACCGGCCGGACGCCGCCCGGCCACCGGTGCGCGCGGGAGGCGGTGCGCGCGGGAGGCGGTGCGCGCGGGAGGCGGTGCGCGCGGGAGGCGGTGGTGGGCAGCGGCGGGTGTCGGTGGGCGCCGACCCGGGCGGGGCCGGGGGACGGCGGGCGCCTATGCTGCCGCGAATGGTGTTCGACCCTCATTCCGCGCAGGACGGCCGCCCCACCGGGCCGTCGGACCGTCAGCAGTCCGCCCTCCTCGGGGCGGTGGCCGCCCTGGAGGCCGCCGTGGCCGGACTGACCGAGAATCCGGACGGCGGTGGTGAGCGCTTCGACACGGCGCTGCGCCGGCTGGGCGGACTGCTCGGGCCCGCCGGGGAGGCGGAGTCGGCCGCCGTAGGCCCCCGGCTGGCCGCGCTGCTGCTGGACACCCCGCTGTTCCCCCGGGCGCACCTGGCGATGATGGTCGGCGCCTGTGTGGAGCGCGGGGCCGACCCGGTGGCCTGCGCCGACGGCGTCCTCGCCGGGTTGCGCGAGGCCCTGAGCGGCGCCCTGCTGCTGATCGAGCGGTGGGCGGAGACCGGGGCGGACGCGGACCGGAGCGCCGTGCGGGACGGCGGTGACGTGCGGGACGGCGGTGACGAGGACCAGGACCAGGACCAGGACGCCCTGCCGGATCCGGACCGGGAGGACCCCGGCCGCGCCCGGGCGCGGATCACCGAACCGGGGCGGACGGACGGATGGCACGCCCACCGGGCCGTGGCCGGCTGGTGGACGCTCCAGCTGTGGCAGCAGGCCGCGTTCGCGCTCTGCACGCACGCCGCCGTACGCCGGGCCGCCCGCGACTCCGGCGTGGGCGGCGTGCTCACCGAGCTGATCGACCGGTACCGCGAGCGGTCCGACCGGCACGACCTCAAGGGCCTGCGGTACCTGGCCGCCGCCCTCGACGACGAGCCGCTGCTCGTCCTGCACCGCGCGAGCGGGACCGGCTATCTGCTCCGGATGGACGGTCTGACCGACAACTTCCAGTTGCACACGCTGCTGATCGAGGTCCTGGTCGGCGGCGGCCACCTGCCGGGCACCCGGCCGGACCCCGAGGTGGTCGCGCTCAGCCGGACCCGGTGGCTGGACGGTCGCCGGTTCATCGCGACGGGCGCGTTCAACCTGGTGGCGCCGGACGGCGGATGGATCTGGAACGAGGGCATGCCGGAGGACATCCCGGTGGTGGACGGCGTGCGGACGCTCGTCCTGGACCCGCAGCCGTACGAACGGAGCTGGGCCGCCGGGCGGTTCGTCGAGCAGGTACCCGGTGACCTGCGGCTGGAGCGGGTGCTGGAGCCGGCCGAGGCGGCGGCCCGGCTGGCGGCGGCCGCGCCCGCGCTCCCCTTCGAGCAGGCGGTGCGGTAGCGGGCGGTGCGGTAGCGGGCGGTGCGGTAGCGGGCGGTGCGGCAGCCGCCGGTGGGCCACCGGGGCGCCGGGTTATGGTCGGAGCTCCGGGGAATCCGGGGCCGGGCGCCCCGCGGTCCCGAGGAATCCGCCGCGGGTCCGCACCGGATCCGCCTGGAGTCGAGGAGTGGAACCGACGATGGCGAGGATCCCGAACACGCTCACGGCCACCGCACCCGCCGCACTGACGGCGGCGGGTGGTCTGGTCGGCGGCTACGGCGTCGCCCGGTGGAGCGGCAAGCGGCAGCTCGGCGGTGCCGTGCTGGCCGTGGCCGGCGCGGGCGCCGCCGCACAGTGGCACCGCCGCTCGGGCGCGCCCGCCGCGGCCGCCCTGACCGGGCTCTATGTGGCAGCCTTCGGCGGCTCGCACCCGCTGGCGAAGCGGATCGGCGCCTGGCCCGCCGTCCTCGCCGTCACCGGGGTGGTCACCGCCGCCTCGGCCGCCACCACGGTGCTCGTCACCCGGAAGAGCTGAGCGGCACCACCTCACCCCGCTCCCCTCACCCCTCACCGCACTGCCCTCACCCCTCTCCCCCGCCGCCGAACCGGGCCTCGAACGCGGCCCGGTTCGGCGAGACCGGCGTCCGGTCCCAGACCGCGAAGACCACCCGGTCGAAGGCCGCCCCGTACCGGGCCAGCGCCAGCTCGAAGGCCTCCGCGACCTCGGCCGGGTCGTTGCGGAACACCCCGCAGCCCCACGCCCCCAGCACCAGCGCGCGGATCCCGTGCCGCGCCGCCGCCGCGAGCACGCGCTCGGCCCGCTCCGCGAGCACACCCCGGACGTCCACCCGGCCGCCCTCGGCCCGCAGCGCGAGCTGGCCGGCGTTCGGCGCGGGCGAGGTCAGGAACGTCACCGGGTACGGCCGTGCCAGCAGCCCGCCGTCCTCGCCCCGGATCACCGGCACCCCGGGGGAGACGATCACCCGGTGGCTGTACCGGAGGTCGCCGGAGGCGCGGTGCGCCTCGTAGTAGTCCGGTGCCTCCACCAGGGAGGTGTAGAGGAGCGCGCTGCGGCAGAGATCCTCCTCCTGGGCCCGGGCTCCGCGCAGATAGCCGCCGCCGGGGTTCCGCGCGGAGGCGAAGTTCAGCACCCCGACCGGCCCCGCCCCCGCCTCGAACAGCCGACGGGCCGCCTGGACGCTGCCCTCGGCCGTGACCTCGACCGTGCCGGACGCCGCTGTCGGCCCCGGGCCGCCCGCCGCGACCAGCGCGTCGAGACCGGCCGGGTCGTACGACACCGTCCCGGCCCTGGCCGCCGCCAGGCGCTCGGCCAGATCCACGGGCTCGCCCCCGGACGCGCGGTAGCTCCCCCGCTCGGCGATGCCCTCGTTCACCGCCGCCACATCACGCAGTCTGCTGCTCATGCGGCCGACCGTAGGCGACGGGGCACGCACCGCGCCACTGGTTATTCTCAGCAATAGAACAACGGTCGCGGGGACTCCGGCGCACGGGAACGCCGAACGGCCACGGGCCCGCTCCGATGGTGCGGAGCGGGCCCGTGGCCGTGGTGCGATGCGCGAGTACTAGCCGGCGTCAGTTCTTCCAGCGCGGCTTGCGGTCGTCGCGGTTGAAGCCGGCGTTGTAGCCACCGGAGGAACGGCCACCGCGCTCGTCGCCGCGGTCGCGGTTGAAGCCGCCACCGGCCTGCGGGCGGCCACCGGAGCGGTGGTCGTCACGGCGGGCGAACGGACGGTTGTTGCTGCCGCCGCGCTCGTCGCGGTCACGGCCACCGAAGGCCGGACGGTCGCCGAAGGAACGGGCCGGACGGTCACCGAAGGAACGGCCACCGCGGTCGTCGCGGTCACGGTTGAAGCCGCCACCCTGGCCACGGTCACGGTCACCGAAGGAACGGCCGCCACGGTCGTCACGGTCACGGTTGAAGCCGCCACCCTGGCCACGGTCACGGTCACCGAAGGAACGGGCCGGACGGTCGTCGCGGTTGAAGCCGCCGCCGCGGTTGAAGCCGCCACCCTGGCCGCGGTCACGGTCACCGAAGGAACGGCCACCGCGGTCGTCACGGTCACGGTTGAAGCCACCGCCCTGGCCGCGGTCACGGTCACGGTCACTGAAGGAACGGCCACCGCGGTCGTCACGGTCACGGTTGAAGCCACCGCGCTCGCCGCGGTCACGGTCACCGAAGGAACGGCCACCGCGGTCGTCACGGTCACGGCCGGAACCGCCGCGCTCGCCGCGGTCACGGTCGCGGTTGAACGCCGGTCGCTCGGTGCGCGCCTCGCGGTACGACGGCGTGCGCTCCTCGGTCGGCTCGGCGGCGGCCGCCGGCTCGGTCACGGTCGCGGCGGCGGTCTCCTCGCCCTCGGCGGCCGGGGCCTCGTCCACGATGCCCAGCTCGGCCCGCTCGCGCGCGGCCCGCGAGGCCAGCCGGTCGGCCTCCTCGCGCAGCTCGGTGGCGCGGCGCTGCGCGCGCTCCAGCTGACGGGTCATGTCGGCGATCTCGCGCTCGGCGGCGCCGGCGATGTTCGCCGCGCTCTCGGCCTGGACCTCGACCAGCGAGCGGGCACCGGTGATCCGGGCCACCTCGGCGTCGAAGGCGTGGTCGAGGATGTGGCGGCCGGCGTCGACGCCCGCGTCCTCCATCAGGCGGAAGACGCTGCGGCGCTGGTGCGGCAGCACCAGGGTGACGACGGTGCCGGAACGGCCGGCCCGGGCGGTGCGGCCGGAGCGGTGCAGGTAGTCCTTGTGGTCGCCGGCCGGGTCGACGTTCAGCACCAGGTCGATGCCGTCGACGTGGATGCCGCGGGCGGCGACGTCGGTCGCGACGACGACGTTGACGTAGCCGTCCTTGAAGTCGCCGAGCACCCGGGTACGGGCGCCCTGGGTCATGCCGCCGTGCAGCGCGTCGGCCTTCACACCGGCCTCGAGCAGCTGCTCGGCGACGCGGTCGGCACCCATCTGGGTGCGGACGAAGATGATCGTGCGGCCCTTGCGGGCGGCGATCGCGTTGGTGATCGGCGCCTTGTCCTTGGGCTTCACCACGAGGATGTGGTGGGTCATGGTGGTCACGGCGCCGGCCGACGGGTCGACCTCGTGGGTGACCGGGTTGTTCAGGTAGCGCTTGACCAGGGTGTCGATCTCGTTCTCCAGGGTGGCGGAGAACAGCAGGCGCTGGCCGCCGGCCGGGACCTGGTCGAGGATCTCGGTGACCTCGGGCAGGAAGCCCATGTCGGCCATCTGGTCGGCCTCGTCGAGGACGGCGACCTGGACGTCGTCGAGCTTGGCGGAACCGCGGTTGATCAGGTCGCGCAGACGGCCGGGGGTGGCCACCAGGACGTCGACGCCGCGCTCCAGCGCGTAGATCTGGTTCGACATCGAGGTACCGCCGCAGACGACCTTGAGGCGCAGGCCGAGCACCGAGCCGAAGGGCTCCAGGGCGTCGGCGACCTGCATCGCCAGCTCGCGGGTCGGGACCAGGATCAGACCGCGCGGGGACTTGGCGCGGGTGCGCTCGCCGGCGGCGAGGCGGGTCAGCAGCGGCAGGCCGAAGCTGAGGGTCTTGCCGGAGCCGGTACGGCCGCGGCCCAGCACGTCCTTGCCGGCCAGGGCGTCCGGGATGGTCGCGGCCTGGATCGGGAACGGGGTGGTGACGCCGCGCTTGGCGAGGGCGCGGACGATGTCGTCCGGCAGGCCCAGGTCGCCGAAGGTGAGGGTCGGCTCGGCCTCGGCGGCCTCGTCGTCGCCCTCGGCGGCGTCGGTGGAGTCGGTGGTGTCGTCGGCCTCGGCGGCGTCGTCCGCGACGGCCTCGGTGGTGGCGTCCTCGACGGCGTCGACGGCGGCGATCAGCTCGGCGTCGGCCTCGGGGGCGGTGGTGGTGACATCGGCGGCGGACTCGCTCGCGGGCATGGCGAAGCGGGCGTCGTCAACGAGAGACATGCAAAACCTTCCGGAAGTGGCACGCGCCAAAGTCCGGGGTTCTGTTTCACAACCGCCTCTATGCGGTCAGCCACGGATCGCCGGAACGCGCCAAGGGCGCCAGATGGATGTAGGGCGCCAGACAAATGAATCAAACGAACGATCTACCACCATAGACGAGCCTGGGGATCGGAGGCAAATGCCGAGGCCAGGCTGTGATTCAAGTCCCTTCAGTGTGCGCCCGGTCCGGCGCTGGGGGCCGCCGTGGCACTGGGGGCGACCGTCGGCTCCGGGGCCGGGGTGGCGGTCGGGGCGGGTGTGGTGTGGCCGGGCTCCGGCGTGCTCGGGTGGCCGGAGGGGCTGGCGGCCGGGGCGGAGGCCGTGGCCCCGCCGGAGCGGCCGTCGCCGGTGCCGGTGCCGGTGGTGGCCCCCGTGCCGCCCGTGGGGTGCCCGGTGCCGCCGGCGGCGGCGCCCGTGCCCGCCGTGCCCCCTGCCGCCCCGCCCGCGGCGGCGGTGCCGCCCGGACGAGGTGCGGGGCTGGCGCTCGCGCCCCCCGCGGTGCCGCTCGCGCCGGGCACGGGCTCACCGGGGGCCGCCGCCGGTACGGGTTCCGCGACTGCGGGCGCGCCGTTGACGCCGCCCGCGCCGTTCCCGCCCCCGGCACCCGCCGCGCCGTTCGCGCCGACGGCCGGCTCCCCGGGGGCCGCGTTCATGCCGCCGGCCGAGGCGCTCTGGGCCTGCGCGCCCCCCGCCCGCTCCGAGCGCCCGACCGCGCCGCCCTGGTGTCCGCCACCGCTGGGCGAGGCCGAGACGGTCGGCCCCGGCCTGGCCGGCGTCCCGGCCTGGCCGACCGGCGCCGTGCGGTGCTTCTCGTCCGCGCCCGGCCCGACCGACATGCACCCCGTCAGCCCCAGCCCGGCCACCGCCAGGACCGCCACCGCCCGGGCCGCCCCGGACCGGACCACCCGCGTCCGCTCCGCTCCGGCCCGCTCGGCTCCGGCCCGCTCGGGTCCGCCTCGGTCCACCGCCGTCTCCCGCTCCGCCACCGCACGCATCGCACGCATCGCCGCCACCGAGCTCCCTCTCCCGCCCCGCCCGGGCCGCCCACCACGCGCGCACGGCCACCCTTGCGGGTGCCCAACGCGCGCCCCCGGCGCACGGACACGGGTGGACGCACCGGGAGCACTCGAACGAGCGCCTGGCGGGCCCCCTTCGCTCGGGGGTTCGACGAAGAACCGACGAGCCGTGCGGCCCCGGGTCAGCCCCAGAGGGCCCCGGCCAGCCCGGCGCCCGCGTACACCGCCGCCAGGCCCGCCACGACGCTGCCCAGGACGTTCACCAGGGCGTACCGCCCGGCCCCGCCCTCGACCAGCCGCAGCGTCTCGTACGAGAACGTCGAGTACGTGGTCAGCGCGCCGCACAGCCCCGTCCCCAGCAGCAGCTGGACCTGCGAGGACGCGGCACCGGCCGCCACCGCCCCGGTCACCAGGCCGAGGACCAGGCAGCCGGCCACGTTCACGGTGAAGGTCCCCCAGGGGAAGACCGAGTCGTGCCGGGACTGCACGGCCCGGTCGGTCAGGTACCGCAGCGGCGCGCCGACCGTCGCCCCGAGCACCACCAGCAGCCAGTTCACGCCCCGCCCTGCCCTTCGGTGCCGGTCCCGTCGGAGCCGGCGGGCGGCCCCGCGTACCGGAGCACCTCGCACCGCTCCAGGGTCACCAGCCCCGCCGGCCGCAGCCCGTCCAGCTCGGGCAGGAAGGCCCGCACCCGCTCCTCGGTGTCCACGATCACCACCGCCACCGGCAGGTCCTCGCTCAGCGACAGCAGCCGCGCCGTGTGCACCAGCGAGGACGCGCCGAAGCCCTCGATCCCCCGGAACACGCTCGCCCCGGCCAGCCCGGCGGCCCGCGCCCGGTGCACGATCTCGCTGTACAGCGGGCGGTGGTGCCAGCGGTCGTTCTCGCCGACCAGCACGGTCAGCCGCAGCGCGGGCCCGCCCAGCCGGGGCGCCCCGGCCTCCCCGGACTCCCCGGACGTTGCAGGCGCTCCGGCCGTCATGCCCGCACCCCGGTCCGCCGCAGCAGCCCGCGCGTCACCGCGGCCGCCGCCCAGACCGCCGCCAGCGCCGCCAGCAGCGTCAACGCCAGGTACCCCGCCGCCGGGCCGGGCCGCCCCTCCGCCACCAGCCGGCGGAAGTCCGCCGCGTACGTCGAGAAGGTCGTGAACCCGCCCAGCACACCGGTCCCGAAGAACGGCCGCACCAGCGGACGGACCGGACGCCCCTCGGTGATCACCACCAGGAAGACCCCGATCACGGCGCACCCCGCCACGTTCACCAGCAGGGTCGTCCACGGGAAGGCCGACGGGCCGGTCGGCCACAGCCGCCCCGCCCCGTACCTGGCCACCGCCCCCAGGGCCCCGCCGACCGCGACCACCGCCACCGCCGGCCCCTGCCCGCGCAGCACCGGCGGGCGTCGCCGCGCCCCCGGGCCGGGCACGGCACCGTCCGCCACCAAGTCCTCCGAAGTCGCCACAGCCCCATCAAACACCGGCGAACGACAGCGCCGACCGCCTGGCACACCGTCACCGCAGACCCGACAATGATCCGGTGGAGATGACCCCGGAAGACTTCGAGGTACTGGTCGCGGACGCGCTCGACCTGATCCCGCCGCAGCTCGCCGCGATGATGGACAACGTCGCCGTCTTCGTCGAGGACGAGCCCGACCCGGCCGACCCGGAACTCCTCGGCCTCTACGAGGGCACCCCGCTCACCGAGCGCGGCGAGTGGTACGCGGGCGTCCTCCCCGACCGGATCACCGTCTACCGGGGCCCGACCCTGCGCCTGTGCGAGGACCGCGAGCAGGTCGTCGAGGAGGTCCGCACCACGGTGATCCACGAGGTCGCCCACCACTTCGGCTTCGACGACCACGAGCTCGACGAGCTCGGCTGGTCCTGAGGCCCCGCCCCGGACCCCCGCCCCGGACCCCCGTCCCGGACCCCCGTCCCGAACCCCCCGGACGACCCGCCCGCCCACCTGGCCGAAACCCGTTTTGGCGATCGGCCCGACATCCCATATGCTTCTCGACGTCCCCGAACGCCGGAAACGGCGGGACAGGCCGCAAGCCCTCATCGTCTAGTGGCCCAGGACGCCGCCCTTTCAAGGCGGTAGCACGGGTTCGAATCCCGTTGGGGGCACGCAGTACCGTAGTACAGTGCAGTGAAGCAAGACCCAGTAAGACCTGGGTGGTTCGCCACCTTTAGGTCCCGTGGAGCAGTTGGTTAGCTCGCCACCCTGTCAAGGTGGAGGTCGCGGGTTCAAGTCCCGTCGGGATCGCTCGTCTCGCAAGAGACGGTGCAGTACGGCCAGGTAGCTCAGTTGGTACGAGCGTCCGCCTGAAAAGCGGAAGGTCGCCGGTTCGACCCCGGCCCTGGCCACAACCAGGAGGCCCTCGCAGCGAATTCGCTGCGGGGGCCTTTTCGTGTCGTCAGTTGCCAATGGGCACAGCGGACGCGGTCGGTCCCTCACGCCGCCACCGACGGGCCTCCGAGCCTCGGAGCACCGGAGCCTCGGAGCCTCGGAGCACCGGCCGATCGCCGCGGGAAAACCGAAAGGCCCGCACCGCGCGTGCGCGGTGCGGGCCCGGGGCCGACCGGCGGGGCCGGTCAGCGGGAAGTACTAGAGCGGACGAATGTTCTCCGCCTGCGGGCCCTTCTGGCCCTGCGTGACGTCGAACTCGACCTTCTGGCCCTCGAGCAGCTCGCGGAAGCCGTTGGCGTTGATGTTCGAGTAGTGGGCG
>NZ_JODS01000037.1 GCF_000718025.1 Kitasatospora purpeofusca | reverse complement strand
GGGGACCCTGTGGGAGAGTAGGACGCCGCCGAACAATCATTGTGAAGAACCCCCGTCGGGAAACCGGCGGGGGTTCTTTGCGTTCTGCGTGAATTGCCGCGAATTGCTGGGTGCGGCGCGCGGGGGATTCGGCCCCGTGTCGGCTCCGCTGGGGCAGGGGCCCGCGCGGGGTGGACCTAGGACCACCCCGAATTCGGGTGGGACGGCCAGTGCCGGCGGCCCTGCGTCCGGGGACACTGTATGAGGAGGATCGGGGCCGGTCTGCGGCATCGGCATCAGCAATCAGGAGTAGGCGTGGCCACAGAGAGTCGGATCAGCGGGGGCGGTGCCGTGCGCGCCCAGACCGAGGCGGCACTCGCTGCGGGCGGCCGCGGGCTGGCCCGGTTGTCCCTCCTGGTGCTCGCTGCGGTGCCGATCGTGGTGGTGCCCGTGTTCGGGTCCTTCTTCGCCGGCGCGACGGCTGCGTGGATGCTCGACGGCTACTACCCGGCGGTGTTCGTCGCGCTGATCGCCGCCGTGGGCGCGGGCCTGGCACTGGCCGGCCTGTTCGTGCGGCCGACCGCCACCCGGACGCGGGGGCAGCTCAACCGCTGGTACGGCACCAAGCTGCAGGCGGTGTACACCCCCAGGCCGCCGCTGGAGGCGGACGCCCGCGGTCACTGGTGGACGGGCTACTCCTATCACCGGTCCCACAACGTCGCCCGGCTCGCACAGCTGCTGCACTGGGCCGCGAGGGACGCGGTGACGCGGCGCGAGATGCTCTGGCTGGTGGTCAGCCCGCTGCTGGCGACCGCGCTGGGAGCGGTGGTGCTGGGGGTCCTGGGCAGCGGGGCGGCGTTCCTGGTCGTCGCGGTCCGCGGCGACGGGCCCGTGGGCTCGAGGGGTGCCGCGGCCCTGCTCCTCTCGATCCTGCTCGGGCTCGGGCTGCTCGCTCTGGGCGCACTGCTGGCTCCGTACGCGGTGCGTGCGTACGCCGAGGTGGCCCGCCGGGTGCTGGACAAGGACGGTCGGGCCTCGCACGCCCAGCTGACCCGCCGGGTGGCGGAGCTGACCGAGACCCGGGCCGACGCGGTCGGCGACCAGGCGGCGGAGCTGCGGCGGATCGAGCGGGACCTGCACGACGGCGCCCAGGCGCGGCTGGTCGCGATCGGGATGACGCTGGGCACGATCGAGCACCTGATGGAGACCGATCCGGTGGCGGCGCGCGAGCTGCTGTCCGAGGCCCGGCAGTCCTCGGCGCGGGCGCTCCAGGAGCTGCGCGACCTGGTCCGGGGCATTCATCCGCCGGTGCTGGCGGAGCGGGGGCTGGGTGACGCGGTCCGTGCGCTCGCGCTGGACTGCGCACTGCCGACCGAGGTGTGTGTGAGCCTGCCGGACCGCCCGGCGGCGCCGGTGGAGGCCACGGCGTACTTCAGCATCTGCGAGCTGCTGGCCAACGCGGCCAAGCACTCGGGCGCGGAGCAGGTGTGGGTGGACATCCTGTACCGGGCCGGCCGGTTGCGGGTCACGGTGACGGACGACGGGGTCGGGGTCGCGGATCCCACCAGGGGGACCGGGCTGCGGGGGATCGAGCGGCGATTGGGTACCTTCGACGGTGTCCTCGCCATCGACAGTACGTCGGGCGGTCCGACCACCATCACCCTGGAGCTGCCGTGCGAGTTGTCCTCGCCGAGGACCTTTACCTCCTTCGAGAAGGTCTGATCAGACTGCTGGAGGCGCACGGCTTCACGATCGCCGCCGCGGTCGAGACCGGTCCGGAGCTGCAGGAGGCCCTGCTGACGCACCGTCCGGACGTCGCGGTGGTCGACGTCCGGCTGCCGCCGACCCTGACCGACGAGGGACTCCAGGCGGCGCTCCAGGCCCGCCGGGAGATTCCGGGCCTGCCGGTGCTGGTGCTGTCGCAGCACGTCCAGCAGCTCTACGCGCGGGAGTTGCTGGCGGACGGCACGGGCGGGATCGGGTACCTGCTGAAGGACCGGGTCTTCAACGCCGACCAGTTCATCGACGCGGTTCGCCGGGTGGCGGCCGGCGGTACGGCGATGGACCCGGACGTCATCGCCAAGCTGATGCAGAGCACCTCGCGTCGTTCCGGGCCCTTGCAGCGGCTGTCGCCGCGCGAGCGGGAGGTGCTGGAGCTGATGGCGGAGGGGTGTTCGAACTCGGCGATCGCCGCCCGGCTGTCGGTGAGCGACGGTGCGGTGGCGAAGCACATCGCCAATATCTTCACCAAGCTCGAACTCGCCCCGGCGGAGGACGCGAACCGCCGGGTGATGGCCGTGCTGGCCTACCTCAACGGCACGGCGGGGAAGCCGTCCTGACCGGGCGCCCGCTCCCCCGGCTCCGCGCGGCGGGGGACCGGGGAGCCGGGGAGCGGCCGGTCGCGACGACGGTGCGGGCTGCGGGAACGCTGGGACAGGTGTACGAGTAAACTCCGGTGGGCCGAGCCCGGAGGTCGCTCAGCCGTCCGGCGCCCCGACAAGCGGGAACCGGCAGCCGAGGCAGCGAACGGCCGCAGCCGACATCCAGGGGTTGATAGACGTAATGGCACGCCCATCGCTCACCAAGGCCCACCGCAGCCTGCTCGGTCTGGTCGCCGCAGGTGCCTGCATCATCTCCGGTATCGGCTTCGCCGGCTCGTACAGCGCGGTCAAGGAGCTGGCCGAGCAGAAGGGCTTCGGCGCCTTCTCCTACGCGTTCCCGATCGGCGTGGACGCGGGCATCGTGGTCCTGCTCTCGCTGGACCTGGTGCTCACCTGGCTGCGCATACCCTTCCCGGCGCTGCGGCAGACCGCCTGGCTGCTGACCGTCGCGACCATCGCCTTCAACGCGGCCGCCTCCTGGGGCGACCCGCTCGGGATGGGCATGCACGCCGTCATCCCGCTGCTGTTCGTCGTCGTGGTCGAGGCCTCCCGGCACGCGGTCGGCCGGATCGCGGCGATCACCGCGGACCGGCACATGGAGTCGGTCCGGATGATGCGCTGGCTGCTCTCGCCGGTGCCGACCTTCCGGCTCTGGCGCCGGATGAAGCTCTGGGAGCTGCGCTCCTACGACGAGGTCGTCCGGCTGGAGCAGAACCGGCTGGTCTACCGGGCCCAGCTGCGCTTCCGCTACGGCCGCGGCTGGCGCCGCGCGGCGCCGATCCAGGCGCTGCTGCCGCTCAAGCTGGCCAAGTACGGCGTGCCGCTCGACCCGACGGTGTTCGACCGGATGGACGAGGACGCCAGGGTGGCCCGGGAGGAGAAGGAGGCCCGCGAGGTCGAGGCGGCGGCCCGGGCCGAGGCGGCCCTGGCGGCGCAGGAGGCCCGCGCGCTCCAGGAGAGCCGCGCGGCCGCCGCACTGGTGCCGGCCGGGCAGCCCGCGCGGGCCGTGGCCGAGGCGCCGGTCGCCGCACGGCAGCAGCCGCCGGTCCGGGCCGACCGTTCCGCCCCGGCTGTTGCGCGGGTACAGGGCCCGGCGCAGGGCCGTCCGCAGCCGCAGCCCCAGGGGCAGGTCCGCCCGGAGCCGGAGGCGGAGCGGCAGGGCCAGCCCGAACCCGCTCCTGCCGAGGTGCTCGCCAAGCTCGCCGCCGTGCGGCTGCGCGACGCCCAGGAGCCGGTAGGCGGGGCGCAGCAGTCCCCGGTGCCGCAGGAGGAGGAGCTGAACGTCTGGACCGAGCGTGCCGTGCGGACCACCGGGCACCCCAGCGACGGTGCGCAGGGCGGGCGGGTGCCCGGCCAGGTGTCGCCGTGGTTCAAGCCGCCGCGCCCGACCGACCTGGACCAGCCGGAGGCGCCGGAGCAGCAGGCCGCCGCCGCCGGGCCCGAGGCGGGGTACGCCGAGCCGCCGTTCGTCGAGGAGCGCTTCGCCGAGCAGGGCCGGCTCGACCAGGGCCGGACGGAGCAGGGACAGCTCGACCAGGGTTACGCGGAGCAGGCCTACACCGAGGAGCAGTTCGCCGAGGCCGCGGAGGAGGCGCCGGAGTTCGCCGAGCGCGCGCAGCGGCCGATCGGTCCCGCGCCGCGCCCGGGCTCGTACCGGCTGGACCCCGAGCAGGCGTTCGAGGCGCTGGTGAGCTACATCGACACCTTCGAGCACGAGCCGGACCCGCAGCGGCTGGCCGCCTGGCTGACCAAGAAGTACGGCGTGGCCGGCAACCGTCCCGACGGTTCGGTCCACCCCAAGGACGTCGAGGCGCTCTACCCGGAGCTGCGGGACCGTTACGCCACCTCCGGGCGGGACTGACCCGGCTCGCGGCCGTGCCGCCCGGTCCGCCGGCGGACCATTGACGCCCGTTCCCGGCCCGTCTACCTTCGCATCAACAAACTGTTGAAGCGCTGGCCTGGCACGGGCCCCGCGCGCATGCTTGCGTGAGGAGTGACGGATGTCGCAGGTCGAGACGGGCGCTACCGGGCCGACGGGCGCGGCGGGATTCTCCGCCGCCGCCAGGTCCGCCGTGGACGCGCTGCTGGCGCCGGTCGACGCCGAGCTGGCCCACCGCTTCCCGGGCGACCCGGGCACCCGCCAGCCGGTCCACACCGTCTACGTGCCGGCCGACGCCTTCGCCGCCGACACCGTGCGGAGCTGGGGGCGGCAGGCCCTGGAGGCCTTCGACACCCACGCCGGCACCCCCGCCGAGCTCGCCCGCGCGCTCGGCGTGGCGGACGACGCGCTGCTCGCCGAGGTGCACCGCCGGGTCCGGGCCAAGCTGGAGCGCGAGCCGGTCGAGGACCTGCGGATCGACTTCGAGGACGGCTACGGCCCCCGGCCCGACGCGGAGGAGGACGCGGCGGCGGTCCGGGCCGCCGAACTGCTCGCCGCCGCGGTCGCCGACGGCAGTGCTCCGCCGTACCTCGGGATCCGGATCAAGTGCATGGAGGCGGCCGTCCGGGACCGCGGCATCCGCACCCTGGAACTGTTCCTCGGCACCCTGCTGGCGCACGGCGGACTGCCCGACGGGCTGGTGCTCACCCTGCCCAAGGTGACCTACGCCGAGCAGGTCACCGCGCTGGTCCGGCTGCTGGCGGACTTCGAGCGCGGCGCCGGGCTGCCGGACGGTCGGCTCCGTTTCGAGATCCAGATCGAGACCACCCAGGCGATCCTCGGCCCGGACGGCCGGGCCACCGTCGCCCGGATGATCGCGGCGGCCGAGGGGCGGGCCACCGGCCTGCACTACGGCACCTTCGACTACAGCGCCGCGTGCGGGGTCGCCGCCGCCCACCAGAGCATGGACCACCCGGCCGCCGACCACGCCAAGGCGGTGATGCAGGTCGCCGCCGCCGGGACCGGGGTGCGGCTCTCCGACGGCTCCACCAATGTGATCCCGACCGGCACCACCGCCCAGGTGCACGCGGCGTGGAAGCTCCACCACGACCTGGTCCGCCGCTCGCTCGCCCGTGCCTACTACCAGGGCTGGGACATGCACCCGGCGCATCTGCCGACCCGCTACGTCGCCGTCTACTCCTTCTACCGGGAGGGCCTGGCCGCCGCCGCGGCCCGGCTGTCCGCGTACGTGGCCAAGGCGGGCGGGGACGTCATGGACGAGCCGGCGACCGCCCGGGCGCTGAGCGGGTACCTGCTGCGCGGGCTCGACTGCGGCGCGGTCGATCTCGCCGAGGTGCGGGCGGCGACCGGCCTGGACCGCGCCCGGCTGGACGCGCTCGCGGGCCGCGGCTGAGCCCTGCCGGCCGCCCGCCCCTCGGGCCCGGTCCGAAGGCCACGCCGTAGGCTTGCGGGGCGGTCCGTGGGCGAGCTGTCGTCCCGCCCGGGCCGCGCCGTCCGCCCCTCGTCGCCCTCCGGGAGAACCGCCGCGCCATGCCCGCCACACCGGAGCCGACCCCCCGGCCGTACCTGACCGTCCGGAGCGCGGGCACGCACGAGATCGAGATCAAGAAGTCCCGGTTCATCTGCCACCTCGCCCGGGTCACCGACGAGGAGGAGGCCCAGGCCTTCATCGCGGGCATCCGCAAGCAGTACTGGGACGCCCGGCACAACTGCACCGCCTTCGTGGTCGGCGAGGAGCAGCGCCGCGAGCGCTCCAGCGACGACGGCGAGCCCGGCGGGACGGCCGGGGTGCCGATGCTGGAGGTGCTGCGCCGGCGCGGGGTGACCGACACGGTGGCGGTGGTGACCCGCTACTTCGGCGGTATCAAGCTCGGCGCCGGCGGCCTGGTGCGCGCCTACGGGAGTGCGGTGTCGGAGGCGCTGGACGAGCTCGGGCTGCTGGAGCGGCGGCCGGTGGCGCTGCTCGCGGTGACGGTCGACCACGCCCGGGCCGGGCGGGTGGAGAACGACCTGCGGGCGGCCGGACACACAGTCAGCGACCTGGCGTACGAGGCGTCCGGGGTGCGGATCGAGGTGGGGGTGCCGGAGCCGGAGGTCGCGGCGTTCCACACCTGGCTGGCCGAGGCGACCGGCGGCACGGCGGTCGGGGTGGCGGCGGGCCGGACCTACGTCGAGGTCCCGGTCTGAGCGGACGGCGTCCGCGCGGCCGGTCCGGGGGAGGGGCCGGGGCGGGGCCGGAAGCCATGCAGATTCTCGTCCCGTGCGACAGCCGGCTTGAGCAGATTCACCCGAATGTAGTGACGTGGCCCGGAGTTGGAACTTCCGCTCCGGGCCATGGCGTTTCCTGGGCACAGGTCCGGCGAACCGGACCAAAGACCCATCGATGGAGGACACGGGACCCCACCGCCCCACGGAGGTATGCGCATGACCTCGGAACGTTCCTCGTCGTCGCCCGCCCGAGCCGGACTCCCCGGCTCCGGAGGCCCTGCGGCGCCCTATCGGATGACCGTCACCACCGCCCTCCCGTACGCCGACGCCCTCGCCCTGGCCGACCAGCACCTCGCCGCCTGGCTGAAACAGGAGGGGTGCGAGGAACCCCCGCCCGCCCTCCTCGGCCCGCCGCCCGCGCTGTCCACCGCCCCGTCCGCTCCGTGCGCCCCGTCCGCCCCTTCCGCTCCCTACGCCGAGCGTTTCCGGCTCGGCGACCGGGTCCTGCTGGACCGCGACGGTGGCTCCCTCCCGGGCGCTCCGGGGGACCCGGTCGGCCCCGGGGGCCGTTACGACCGCCGCCGGGTCCGTACCCCCGCCCCGCACGGCACCGACCACCTCACCCTCACCCTGGCGGCCGGGCCCACCGGCCCGACCTGGCTCCGGCTGGAGGCCGCCACCCGCACCACCGACAGCGCCGTGCGGACGCCCGGCCGGGTACCGGTGCCCGAACCGGCCCGCACCCTGCTGCCGCTGCTGGACGCCGCCGACGGGCCCGCCGCCGTCCTGGCCGCTCCCCGGACGATCACCGCGGCCGAGGTCGACGGCCTGGTCGACGAACTCTGCGACCCGGACCGCCGGATGCCCGCCATGGTGGCCAGCGTCCCGGCCGGCCTCGATGCCGGGGCGTGGCTCGCCGACGTGGTCGCCCCGCTCTGCGAGCACCTGCCGGGACTCGCCACCCTGTACGTGCTGGACGCCGAGGCGCGCACCAGGTTCAACGTCGCCCTGGAGTTCCACGCCGTCTACGGCGGGGCGGTCCGCACCTATCTGCCCGAGGTCGACCCGGCCTCGCGGCGGGACGGCCGCCGGCACCCGGTGCTGGCCCGCCACCGGATCGAGGAGGACCCGCGGCGCGCGGCCGTCCTGCTGTCCCGCGAACCGCGCCGGCTCGCCGCCGAACGGACGCCGCCGGCGGTACTGGCGGCCGTGCCCCCGCTGCGGGTGCCGGCCCGGGTACCCGTGCTCGTGGCCCCGGTGGCCGTCCCCGCCGGCCGGACGGACCGGCCGGAGGAGCACGAGCGGGGCGCCCGCCCCGCCCACTCCCCGTATCCCGCCCACCCCGCGCGCCACGAGGGCCGCCGGGAGCACCGTCGCGAGCGGCCCAAGCCGAAGGCCCTCACGGCGGGCGGCCCGCTCCCCGGCCGGACGGCCGGCCCCGGGGCGGGGCGCGGATCCGTCGGCCGGCTCTGCACCGCACCCGGCGGTGGACCGGTGCCGTCCCCGCCGACGCTGTTCGTCCCGGCACCGGCCGCCCCGACCCGGCCCGTGCTGCCCGCCCCCGCCCGTCGGACCGGGCGGCGGCGCACCGGGCCGGCCGGCGGCCACGGCGGGATCCCGCTCACCTTCACCGAGCTGATGGACCGGCTCGGCGAGTTCCCGCTGCTCACCTTCACCGGCGACCAGAAGGCCGCGCTCGCCCTCGACGAACTGCGCTGCGCCGGAGGGGGCTGGGCCCGGCTCACCTGGGACGGTCTGACGGCGCTCCAGGAGTACGCCGAGGCGGCGGTCCGCGGCCGGGCGGGCGGCGACTTCAAGCAGTGGTGCGAACGGACCCCGGCCGGCTGCCACCGCTTCCCGCCCCGCAAGGCGGTGCGCGGCGAGTCGCGGACGGTGTACAGCCACGCCAAGTGGAAGCGCGAGCGGATGCTCCCGGTGCCGGAGTGCGTGGACGCGTCCAGACGCGCCTTCATGGGGGCGCACCTGCGGATCGGCGGCGGCCGCACCGCACCCCGGCTGCACTACCTGGACGACTGTTCGGGCAGTGGCCGGATCTATGTCGGCTACATCGGACTGCACCTGACCAACACCCGGACCAACTGAGAGGCTTGGCTGACCGGTGCGCCCGTTCGGTGGACAATGTCCGGAAGCGGGGCGGACCCCCGGTTCGCCGCCGAGGGGCTGCCGACCGCCCCGGGCAGGCGCCGGACGAGCATGGGGGACGACCACCGATGCAGTACTCAGCAGACGGCCAGTCCGACGGTGCTGTCACGGCCCCCCAACCGGGCTTCCTCGCCTCCGTGTTCCGCGACCTCGGGGTGGAGGAGCCGACCGCGGGCGGTCCGTCCGGTCGTCCCGACGGCACGGCGGACGGACCGTCGGCCACGGGCCGGCCGGCCCCCGGTCCGCTCGGCACGGGCGGCGACGAGGACGTCGCCGCCCACGCCAGGGCCGCCGCGCTCACCCACCACCGCACGCTCACCGTCCAGGCCGAGCACGAGCGGCTGGCCGACCTGCTCCGGCGGTCCGCCCTGCCCGTCTCGGCCATGGACTTCGAGAGCCAGCTGCGCCGCTACGAGCCGCGCCCCTACCCGGACGGCGCGCCGCCCACGACGGCCGGCGCCGACCCGGAGCCGCGCTGGGAGGACTACGCGCCCGCCGAACCGGAGGCCTCCGACCCCGACGGGCCCCCGGTCCGCCGACTGCTCGACTCCGACTACCAGCGCGGACTGGCCAAGGCCCGGCTGGCCCACCAGCGGGCCCTGCGGGAGTGGCGCACCCGGCAGGCCGAGGCCGGCAGCCCCGCCGTCGACGAGTCCCGGCGCGCCCACGACGAGGCCGAGCAGGCCCGGGCGCGGGCGGTGCGCGAGTACAACGACTCCCTGGAGGAGTGCCGCCGGGCCTACCGGCAGGCCGAGCCGGCCGCCGTCGAGTCCCTGCTGGAACGGGCCCTCGCCGCCGCCGAGACCAACACCCGGGACCTGCCGGCGCCCTGCCGTGCCGTCTACCGGCCGCTGACCCGGACCGCCGTGCTCGACCTCGACCTGCCGCCGCTGGACGTGGTGCCCTCGCTGACCGGCTACCGGCTCGCCCCGGACGGCGAGGTCCTGCCGGTGCCGCGCCCGCCGGCCGACCGGGCCTCCGACTACCTGCGGCTGGTCGCCCGGCTGGCCTTGCGCGCACTGCAGGCCGCCGACGCCGTCGACACCGACGAGATCCTCGCCGGTGTCGTGCTCAACGGCTGGCTGCGCGAGCCCGGCGGCGCCCGGCCGCTCTGCCTGGTGAGCGTGGACGCGGACCGTGACGCACTGGCCCGCACCAGGCTGCTGCCGCCCACCGACCCCGACGAGGAGCCCGACGGCGAGGGCGTCTACGCGGACGCCGAGCAGGACGAGGCGCTGGTCCGGCTGCGCCAGCTCGACGCCGCCGTCAGCCCCGACCCGTACGGCGGGACGGGCGTCGAACCGGCCGCGCAGGCGGCGGCCACCGTCCCGGCGGCGCCGGACCTCTCGGCGAACGAGTTCGCCCAGCTGGTCCGTGAGCTGCTCACCCGGGGCGGGCTCGGGCAGTGGAGCGTGCGGCTGCGCGGCCCGGTCGGGCTGGTGGCCACCGGTGAGGGGCCGGTCGGCAGCGCGCTGCCCGGCCGCTGGGTGGTGTGGGCCTCCCGCGGCGAGGGGCCGGTGGGGGAGGAGGAGATCCGGACCCTGGCGGAGGCGGTCCGCGAGGAGTCGGCCGAACGCGGGCTGCGGCTGACCACCGGCCGCTTCACCGACGGGGCGCTCGACCTCACCGGCGAGGACGGGCACCGGCACATCCACCTGGTCGACGGGGACGGCGTCCGCGAGCTGACGCACACCCACCTCGGACTGTCGCTCGCCGCCGGCCACTGAACCGCGCGGGCCCGGCCGCCGGGGCGGTCGGGACCGGTCCGGCGTCCCGACGGGGTCCGGGAGGCCAGGTATCCACTACGGTGGTCGGCCCCGAGCGGGTGCCGTCGGCCGGATCCGACGGCCCGCCCCGGTGCCTCACCCCGACGGCTTGCCCGGCGGGCGACGGCGCGCGGGGTGTCCGACGCTGGGGGACATGGCCGGCCGGCACCGGCCGACGGTCGGCCCGGGGACGGGCGGGACACGGGGGAGACGAGTTGGACAGACGGACCGTCACGGCGGTGCGGCGGTGACCGCGGTCCTGGTGGCCGCGGGGGCGTTCCTGATGACGCTGATCGGCGGCTGGGTCGCGCAGCGCACCGGCGACCGCCGGCACCTGGTGCTCGGCTTCGCCGCCGGGCTGATGCTCGGGGTGGTCGCCTTCGACCTCCTCCCGGAGGCGCTGCACCAGGCGCCCGAGGAGGTGCACGGGGTGCCGCAGGCGCTGCTGATGTTCGCGGCCGGCTTCCTGGCCATCCACATCGTCGAACGGGCGGTCGCGATCCACCGCGGCCACGAGGAGGAGTACGCCGAGCACAGTCACGGCCACCGCGACAGCCACGGCCGGTCCTCCGATCAGGGCGGGGGCCACCACCACCCCCACAGCCACGGCCACAATCACGGCCGTGCCAACGGCTCTTCCCGGCCGGACGCCGAGCGCCACCAGGGAGTGGGTCTGACGGCCGCGATGGCCCTGGTCGGCCACAGCGTCATGGACGGCTTCGCGATCGGCGCGGCCTTCCAGGCGGGTACGACGGTCGGCACGGTGGTGGCGATCGCGGTGGTCGCGCACGACTTCGCGGACGGCTTCAACACGTACACGATCACCCGGCTCTACGGGAACAACAAGCGGCGGGCGCTCGCCCTGCTGGCGGCCGACGCGCTGGCGCCGGTCACCGGTGCCGCGATCACCCTGCTGTTCACCATCTCCGAGCACCTGCTCGGGCTGTACCTGGGGTTCTTCGCCGGCTTCCTGCTCTATCTGGCGACCTCCGACATCCTCCCCGAGGCGCACAGCCCGCACCCCTCGCGCACCACGCTGCTCTGCACGCTCGCGGGGGTCGGCTTCATGTGGCTGGTGATCGGCTTCGCCTCCTGACAGCCGGTCGCGACGGGGGCGTCCGGGGCCGGCCGCCCCCGTCAGCCGCTGCGGGCGTCCCAGCGGGCCCGCATCGCGTCCAGCGCCTCGGTGATCGCCGGCCGGCGCGCGGCCTGGGAGCGCCAGAGCGCGAACACCCGCCGGGCCGGCTCCGGCGCCACCGTCCGGGCCACCACTTCCGGCGGCAGCGCGCCCCGGCCCAGCCGGGGCACCAGCCCGATGCCGAGACCGGCCCCGATCAGGGCGATCTGGGTCTCGAACTCGCCGACCCGGTAGTGCACGTCCGGCTCCTCGCCGGCCTCGCGCAGGGTCCGGACCAGCCAGTCGTGACAGATGTTGCCCGGCGGCACGCTCGTCCAGCGCTGCCCGCGCAGCCGGCCCACCGGTACCACCGGGAGCTCCGCCAGCGGATGGCCGACCGGCAGCAGCAGATCCACCGGGTCCGGCCCGAGGTCCATCCGGTCGAGCCCCTCCTGCACCGGCAGCGGCACCGTCGGCCAGTCCTGGACGAGCGCCAGGTCGACCTCGCCGCGCGCCACCAGCTCGGCCGCCGGGTACGGGTCGCTCTCCAGCAGCCGCACGTCCAGCTCCGGGCAGCGCTCGCGCAGATCGGCCAGCACCCCCGGCATCAGTCCGCGCGCGCCGGTCGCGAAGGCGGCCACCAGCAGCCGACCGACCGCCTGGCCGCGCTGCTCCTCCAGCCGCACCTCGGCCCGCTCCACCAGCCCCAGCACCGCCTGCGCCGTACCCGCCAGCTCGCGCGCCGCGTCCGTCAGCACCACGCCGCGGCCCTGGCGCTCCAGCAGCGTCGTCCTGGTCTCCCGCTCCAGCTTGGCGATCTGCTGGGAGACGGCGGACGGGGTGAAACCGAGGGCCGCGGCCGCCCCGCCGACCGAGCCGTGGACGGCCACCGCGTGCAGCGCCCGCAGGCGCCCCAGATCCATCATGCAGCAATGCTAAAGCGTTGCCTTCAGAACTCATCGCTGGTGCTGAACGGTTCTCGGCGGCCATCCTCGTGCCATGAGCACATCCCCGCAGGCCGCCCCGGGCGGCGGCAGCATGAGTCCGCGTCACATCGGCCTGGCCGTCATGGTGGCCGCCGTCTGGGGCCTCAACTTCGTCCTCATCCACATCGGGCTGCAGAACTTCCCGCCGCTGCTGTTCTGCGCCCTGCGGTTCGCGGTGGTCGCCGTCCCGGCGATCTTCTTTGTCGGACCGCCGAAGGTCGCCCTGCGCTGGGTGCTCGCGGTCGGGGTGGTGCTCGGCGTGGTCAAGTTCGGCCTGCTCTTCCTGGGCATGCACGCCGGGATGCCGGCCGGACTCTCCTCGCTGGTGCTCCAGGGGCAGGCGGTGTTCACCGCGCTGTTCGCCGGCGCGCTGCTGGGCGAGCGCCCCGGCGCCCAGCGGCTGACCGGCCTCGGCGTCGCCTTCGCGGGCATCGGGCTGAGCGCCGTCGACCACGGCCTCGGCGGGCCGCTGGGCGCCTTCGCCCTGGTCGTCCTGGCCGCGGCCGCCTGGGGGCTGTCCAATGTGCTGACCCGCAGGGCCGCCCCGCCGGACGCGCTGCGCTGGATGGTCTGGGTCAGCGCCGTGCCGCCGCTGCCGCTGCTCGGCCTCTCGCTGCTGGTCGAGGGCCCGGAGGCCGACCTGCGCGCGCTGCGCGGGATCGACCTCGCCGGGCTCGGCGCGATCGGCTACGTCGGGCTGGTCTCCACCCTGTTCGGCTTCGTCGCCTGGAGCTTTCTGCTGCGCACCTACGACGCCACCGCCGTGGCGCCCTACTCGCTGCTGGTGCCGGTGTTCGGGATGTCCTCGGCCTGGCTGCTGCTCGGCGAGTCGGTCAGCCCGGTGGCCGCCGTCGCCGCGCTGCTGGTGATCGCCGGGATCGGGATCACCGCGCTGCGCCCGGGGGCGCTGTCCGGCGCGGCGCGGCGGTGGACGCGGTGGTCGCCGCGTAGGCGGCCTCGGCGCTCCGCAGCGCTCGCAGCAGCGCGTCCTGGTCGGCGGGGCTGACCGCGCCGAAGTACTCCTGGGAGACCTCGTAGCGGACCTGGCCGATCCGCTCCACCGCCGACCGGCCGGCGGCGGTCAGCAGGATCCGTACGGCGCGGCGGTCGGCCGGGTCCGGGCTCCGTTCCACCAGTCCGGCCTCCTCCAGCGCGTCGACCACCGTGGTGGCCGAGCGGGGGGCGATGTGCAGCCGGTCGGCCAGGTCGCTGAGCCGCATCGCCCGGTCGGGGAGCTCGCAGCCCGGGGCGTGCGCGAGGGTGCGCAGGGCGCGGCCCTGGCCGGGGGTGATGCCGTAGGGCTCCAGCCGCTCGCTGGTGAGGCGGCGGATCCGCTTGATCGCCCGGGTCATCGCGTCGGCCAGCTCGGCGGCGGTGTCCTGTTCGGCGCTGCCCTGTTCGGTGCTGCCCTGCTCGGCGCTGTCCCGCTCGCTGCTGTCCCGCTCGGCACGGTCGGGGGTGCCGGTGCCGGGGGAGGAGCTCGCCGCGTCGTCGGTCGGCGTGGTGGTCATGGGCGGCTCTCCTCGGCAGGTGTTCGACCAAGGGTATCGGCCGTTCCGGGGGCGCCCGGAAAAATGTTGAGTAAGACTCAGTATCTGGGTTAGCGTAGGCGGCGAGTGAGGGCACCCTAAGTTCCCTCCCCTGATCCTGGAGGGCCCGTGCCCCGCTCCGAAGCCCGCGTCGCCACCGACCGTTCCGCTCGCTACGCCAAGCAGCTCGCCGCCCACATGGGGCGCAAGATCAAGGCCGACTGGTCCGAGGAGACCGGCCGCGGCACCCTCGTCTTCGGCGCCGGCACCGCCACGCTGGAGGCCACCCCCGACGCGCTGCTGCTCGCCGTCGAGGGCGAGACCGAGAACCTGCCCGGACTGGAGGACGTGGTCGGCCGCCACCTGGTCCGCTTCGGCGCCCGCGACGAACTGGTCGTCGAGTGGCGCCGTGACAACGGCGAGGCCGGCCACGTCCACCGCAACGAGGAGGAGCCGGCCGAGGGCTGATCCCTCCGGACGGCCCGGCGTTCCCTGCCCGGGCCCGGGGCCTCAGCGCCCCGGGCGCCGTCGGGGCGCGGACGGGCGGCCGGTGAGCGGCCACCGGGCCAGCGTCCACAGGACCAGGCCGCCCAGGCACCAGCTGGCCACCACGTCCAGCAGCCAGTGGTAGTCGCTCCACACCAGCCCCAGTCCGACACCCACGGCCAGTAGCGTCGCCGCCGCGGCGAGCGCCCGCCGCCCGCGCGGCGCGGCCGTCCGCGCCAGCAGCAGGGCCGCCACCCCGTACCCGAGCGTGGCGGTCGCGGTGTGGCCGGACGGGTACCAGCCCCACTGGTCCGCCGCGAGCGGCAGCCCGAACGGGCCGGGCCGGGCGAACCAGGCCTTCGCCGGCACCACCAGCAGCGGGATCAGCGCGGCCGTCAGCACCGCCACCGGCACCGGCAGCCACCACCGGGCGAACCCGGCCCGGAACTCCCGCCGGGCCGCGACCGCCCCGCCCAGCAGCAGTACCGGCACCGCCACCGAGCCGCCGCCCAGGTCGGAGAACGCCTTGCCGAGGTGGTTGAGCAGAGTGCTGTGCAGCGCGTGCCGGGTCTCCCGGACGGCGTGCCGGGTCCAGTTGTCCAGCTCCAGCAGCGGTCCGTCCACGGCGACCTGCCAGGACACCAGCAGGAGCACCAGGACCAGGACCGCCGGCACCGCGGGCCGGGCGAGGACGCGAGGCAGCCGCCCCGGAGCAGGGGGGAGAGCTCCGGGGCGGCCCTGATGATCGCCGTTCCGTGCGTCCCGGGGGGTGTGGGCCGGACGGCCGGTCGATCGGCTTTCGGTGTGCACCGCCCCGTACGGGACGGCCTGGTTGTCCTCGCGGCCCTCGCGCGGAGCCGCCCCCTGGGGCGACGCCGCGGACGGCTCCGCCCATGGCTGGGGCTCGCTGTCCATCTGTGATGACACTACGTCAAGGTCCTTGCGCGGCCGAGGAGCTTCAGCGATTCCGCACACCATCTTCACCGTCCGCGCCGGGGGCGTCACACCGGGTTCGAAACCCAACGGCCCGCGGGGACTGAGGTCCCCACGGGCCGTTCGGCGCTGTCCGGACATCCCTCCGGCGGGTCTTCGGGCGCGGCCCCGGGGCCGCGGGCCGGATCAGACGGTGGCGAAGGCGCCCTCGATGATGTCCAGGCCCTCGTTCAGCAGGTGCTCCGGCATGACCAGCGGCGGCAGGAAGCGCAGCACGTTGCCGTAGGTGCCGGCGGTCAGCACGACCAGGCCCTCGGCGTGGCAGGCCTTGGCGATCGCCGCGGTGGCCTCCGGGTGCGGCTCCTTGCCGCCCGGCTTGACCAGCTCGACGGCGATCATCGCGCCGCGGCCGCGGACCTCGCCGACGCGGACCCGGTCGGAGTCGGCGTACTTCTCCTGGATCGCCCGCAGGCGGCCCAGCATGACCTCGCCGATCCGCTGCGCCTTGCCGTTGAGGTCCAGCTCCTTCATGGTCTCGATGGAACCCAGCGCGGCCGCGCAGGCCACCGGGTTGCCGCCGTAGGTGCCGCCCAGGCCGCCGGCGTGCGCCGCGTCCATGATCTCGGCGCGACCGGTCACCGCGGCCAGCGGCAGACCGCCGGCGATGCCCTTGGCGGTGGTGATGAGGTCCGGGACGATGCCCTCGTCGTCACAGGCGAACCACTGGCCGGTGCGGCAGAAGCCGGTCTGGATCTCGTCCGCGACGAAGACGATGCCGTTCGCCTTCGCGTACTCGACGATGGCCGGCAGGAAGCCCTTGGCCGGCTCGATGAAGCCGCCCTCGCCCTGGATCGGCTCGATGACGATCGCGGCGACGTTCTCGGCGCCGATCTGCTTGTTGATGAGGTCGATCGCCTGCGCGGCGGCCTCGGCGGCGCAGTTCTCGGCACCGGTCAGCCAGCGGTAGGGGTAGGCCACCGGCACCCGGTGGACCTCGGGGGCGAACGGACCGAAGCCCTGCTTGTACGGCATGTTCTTCGCCGTCATGCCCATGGTGAGGTTGGTGCGGCCGTGGTAGCCGTGGTCGAACACCACGACGGCGGTGCGCTTGGTGTACGCGCGGGCGATCTTCACCGCGTTCTCGACCGCCTCGGCGCCCGAGTTGAACAGGGCGGTCCGCTTGTCGTGGTCGCCCGGGGTCAGCTCGTTGAGCTGCTCGGCGACGGCGACGTAGCCCTCGTACGGGGTCACCATGAAACAGGTGTGCGTGAAGGCGGCGAGCTGCTCGGAGGCCTTGGCCACCACGGCCTCGGCGCTGTTGCCGACATTGGTCACGGCGATGCCGGAGCCGAAGTCGATCAGCGAGTTGCCGTCCACGTCCTCCAGCACGCCGCCGTTGGCGCGGGACACGTACACCGGCAGGGTGGTGCCGACGCCGGCCGCCACCGCACCCAGCTTGCGGGCCTGCAGCTCCTGCGACTTCGGACCGGGGATCGCGGTGACCAGGCGGCGCTCCTGCGGGAGCGGCGTTGCGGCGCTCATGGGTTTCTCCAGACTTCTCGGCTCGGTAGTTCGCAGGCTACGGGGGCGTTCCCCGGGCAGGCATGCGCCACTCGGTAGCACTGGGCCGTCCGACTTGTCCGGGGCGGCCAGCCCGGACGGAGCCGCTACCGGGAGGCTCCGCTCCACTACATTGAGCGCGGGCGTGTCGCCGGGGCGGTGGCATGGGTATGGGCGGCACCGACGGCGGTCGGGCCGGCGGGCGAGGGAACGGGGCCGTAGATGGGACTGGACGGGGCACGCAGCCACGACGAGCGGACCACCGCCACCCCCCGCACCCCGATGCCGCACCCGCGTCCCCCGGCCCGCGTGCCCTTCGACCTCGCCGCCTGGGCCTCGGCCCCGCGGCCCGAGGCCGACCCGGGCGTCTTCCGCCAGGACCACCGGCAGCTCGACCCCGACCGGGCGGAGGCCGCCAAGGTCCCCACCTGGCCGCTGCTGCTGCGGGCGGGGCTGAACGCGGTGGTGGGGTGGCTGGCCTTTGTCTACGGGACGCAGCTCGCGCTGCGCGTCATTGTCCTCACCGTATGGGTGGACCATCCTTCCTCGACCGCGGTCACGGTGGTGGGACTGTCGGTCAATGCCCTTGTCCTCGCCGTCGTCATCAAGGTCTTCGGCCGGATGGGCCGCTGGCCGGAGGTGTGGCGGCGCTACGCCCTGCCGCTGCTGTCGCGGACGGTGACGGAGGAGGTGCCCGCCGCCGAGGAGGAGCAGTCGGAGGCGGCCCGGCGGCGGGATCCGTGGGCGGTGCTGCGGCAGGGCGGCGCGGGCGTCGCGGCCGGTCGGCTGGACGGTGAGGCGGTCGGGGACGTCGACTACGTGCGGATCCGGCGGGCCTGGGAGTCGGCCCAGGCCGACCCGGCCTTCCTGCCGGCCTTCGTCGAGCAGGTGTCGCTGCGCGGCGCCGCCGCGTTCGCGCACCCCTCGGAGGCGCGCGAGCTGCCGGGCCGGGCGGAGCGGCACGACCTGCTGCTGGGCCAGGTGCGGCTCGGTACCGCGCAGGACGTGCCGAAGAACCCGCTGACCCACCGGTCGGCCGGTTTCGCGCTGGACCCGGTGGTGCTGGGCACCTCGCTGCTGGCGGTGGGCCCGGCCGGGACGGGGAAGACGGCGCGGCTGGCCCGTCCGGTGGCCGAGGCGCTGTGCCTGCAGGCGCTGGCCGGGACGGCGTGCGCGGTGGTGATCGGGGCGGCGGACGCCGACCTGGGGCCGGACGCCTGGTACGACGTGGTGATCGCCCCGGGCGACCCCGCGTCCCGCTACGGGCTGGACCTCTACGGCGCGGCCCAGGATCCGGACGAGGCGGCGGCCCGGCTGGCCGAGGCGCTGCTGCCGGACGAGCTGACGGCACGCGCCGAGACCGCCCGGACGGCCCTGCAGCAGATGGTCGCCCCGTTCCACGCCGCGTTCGGCCGCTACCCGGGCGTGCGCGAGCTGCGGGCGCTGCTGGCCGGTGAGCCGGAGTCCTTGGAGGCCCTGGTGAAGGGGCTGCGGGCGGCGGAGCGGCTGGGCTCCTTCGAGCGGGACCTGGAGCACCGGGAGCACCAGCGCGGCCGGGCGGACGATCCGGGCGCGCTGCTGGCGGACCGGCTGGCGCTGCTGGACCGGCCGGCCTTCGAGGGGGCGTTCGCGACCGACGGCACGGGCCGGCCGCCGTTCGCGATGCGGGTGCTGGACCATCCGCTGCGGGTGCGGGTGAAGCTGCCGGAGCGCAGCCACCCGGAGGCGGCGCGGATGCTGTCGCGCCTGCTGGTGGGGCAGTTCGTGCAGGCGGCCGGGTCGCGCGGGGACCGCTCGCTGTTCGCGGGCCTGGTGGTGGACGACGCCTCGGCGGCGCTGGACGCCGGGATCGTGCGCGGTCTGCAGCGGCTGCGCGGGGCGAACGCCGGGGTGGTGCTGCTGCTGCGCACGCTGGTGGACCTGCCGGAGGCGCTGCGGGCTCCGCTGTTCGGGGCGGTGGGCTGCCGGGCCGCGTTCCCGGGCATCGCGCCGTGGGACGGGAAGCTGTTCTCGGAGGCCTGGGGCACCCATCTGGTCCGCGAGACGGCGGTGACGCTGGCCCCGGACACCTCGGGCGGCATCGTGCGGCGGGCCGGGCGGCTGGGGCGCAAGGCGCTGTCGGGGACGACGGCGCAGACGGAGTCGGTGACCACCCGGGAGGTGGAGCGGCTGCGCTGGTCGCCCTCGGACCTGGCGCACGCCCTGCCGGCGGGGCACGCGGTGGTGTCGCTGACGGCGGTGTCGGGGGAGCAGGTGCCGCCGCTGCTGGTGGACCTCCGGGGCTGAGGCGGGCCCCGAAGCTCGCCTCGGAGGTGGATTCGGCAGTGCCGGTTGTCCGGAGCGTCCATAATGAGAAGTGGGGATCCCCCTGGACTCCCGGCTCTCCCCCCGCCCGGCCGCAACGGCGCGGTCGCGTCGCTCCCCCGAAGGTGCCATGCCCCCCACACTTGCCTCCGTCGTCCGCAACACCTCGCTCCATCTGACGGTCCTCGCCGGTGCGGACCACCTGGAGCGGCCGGTCCGCTGGGTGCACACCAGTGAGCTGGACGACCCGACGCCCTTCCTCGAAGGCGGTGAGCTGCTGCTCACCACCGGTATCAAGCTGGGCCGCACGGCCGCCCGGCTGCAGGCGTACGTGCACCGGCTGGCCGACGCGGGGGTGGTCGGGCTGGGGCTCGGGGTGGGGCTGTCGCACACGGAGGTGCCGCAGCCGCTGGTGGACGCGGCGGCGCAGCGCGGGCTGCCGCTGCTGCGGGTGCCGGAGCCGACGCCGTTCATCGCGATCAGCAAGGTGGTGTCGGCGGCGCTGGCGGCCGAGCAGTACGAGGCGGTGACGACCAGCTTCGAGGCGCAGGAGGAGCTGACCCGGGCCGCGCTGGGCAAGGACGGCACCACGGCGGTGGTGCGCCGGCTGGCGGCCCGGCTGGGCGGCTGGGCGGCGTTGTACGACGGTTCGGGCGCGCTGTCGGTGGTGGCGCCGGACTGGGCGGCGCGGCGGGCCGGTCGGCTGGCGGCGGAGGTGGACCGGCTGCGGCGGCGTCCGGCGCCGTCGAGTGCCGCGCTGCAGGGCCGGGCGCCCGGGATAGACACGGCGGACGAGGACTACGTGGTGGTCCAGTCACTGGGGGCGGACCGGCGGGCGCGCGGGTTCCTGGCGGTGGGCACCGAGGACCGGATCACGCCGACCGAGCGGTATGTGCTGAACGCGGCGGTGGCGCTGCTGACGCTGACCCTGGAGCGGTCGCGGGAGCTGCGGCAGGCCGAGGAGCGGATGGGCGCGGCGCTGCTGCGGATGGTGCTGGCCGGGGAGGTGGCGACGGCGCGGCTGGTGGCGGCGGGCCTGTTCGGCGGGCTGCCGGAGGGCACGGTCCGGGTGCTGGTGGCCGGGGCCGGCCAGGGGGTGGACGCCGGGGAGTCGCTGGGCGAGCTGGGCGACCGGGCCGAGCAGGCGGGTTCGCGGGTCGGCGAGAAGCTGCTGGTGGCGCGGGAGGACGGAGCGCACGGGCCGCGGCTGATGGTGCTGGCGCTGGACAACGGCGCGGTGCACCGGGCCTGCCTGGGTGTGGTGGAGGAGCACGAGGGCCTGTCGCTGGGTGTGTCGGCGCCGGCCGCGCTGGAGGACGCCGGGACGGCGCACGCGCAGGCCGAGCGGGCGCTGGCGGTGGCGCTGCGCGGTGGGCGCCGCTCGGTGGACCACGAGGAGGTCGGCGCGGGCTCGCTGCTGCCGCTGCTCGGGGAGGACGCCGTGACGGCCTTCGCCGAGGGGCTGCTGCGGCCGCTGCGGGAGCACGACCGGACGGCGCGCGGCGATCTGGTGGCCTCGTTGCGGGCGTGGCTGTCGCGGCACGGGCAGTGGGACGCGGCGGCGGCCGATCTCGGGGTGCACCGGCACACCCTGCGGTACCGGATGCGGCGGGTCGAGGAGCTGCTGGGCCGGTCGCTGGACGACACGGACGTCCGGATGGAGCTGTGGCTGGCGCTGCGCTCGGGCGAGGAGTAGCCGCAGCGGTCGGCCCGCTGGACGCGGTGGAGTGGCCGCGCGGGCGAACGCTACTCCGTGTCCAACCCGGTCGGCGCGTCGGCCGCCCTACCCTCGATTGCGGCTCCACGTCCGTGGGGTCCTGACGACGACGAGGAGAGGCCGGTACCACGGTGACCACCACGTACGATTTCTGGCTGGCCGGCCGCCGGGCGAGCGGCGACGCCGACTTCGAGGTGCACAACAGCTGGGACGGCCGCCTGGTCGGCAAGGTGAGCATCCCCACCGAGGCGCAGGTCGAGGAGGCCCTGGAGGCCGCCGTCGCCGCGCTGCCGGTGTTCGCCGCGACCCCGGCGCACGTGCGTTCCGCCGCCCTGGACCACGTGGCCCGGCGGCTGGCCGAGCGCACCGAGGAGATCGCCCAGCTGATCACCGCGGAGAACGGCAAGCCGATCAAGTGGGCCCGCGGCGAGGTCGGCCGTGCCGTCTCGGTGTTCCGCTGGGCCGCCGAGGAGGCCCGCCGGACCAACGGCGAGACCATGCGGCTGGACACCGACCCGGGCGGCGTGGGCCGTTTCGCGCTGGTGCGCCGCTTCCCGCGCGGCGTGGTGCTGGGCATCGCCCCGTTCAACTTCCCGCTGAACCTGGTCGCGCACAAGGTCGCCCCGGCGATCGCGGTCGGCGCGCCGATCATCCTCAAGCCGGCTCCGGCGACCCCGCTGTCGGCCATGGTGCTGGGCGAGATCCTGGCCGAGACCGACCTGCCGGCCGGTTCCTGGAGCGTGCTGCCGGTCCCGAACGACCGGATGCCGGCCCTGGTGCAGGACCCGCGCCTGCCGGTGATCTCCTTCACCGGCTCGGACAAGGTCGGCTACCAGATCATGGACTCGGTGCCGCGCAAGCACACCACCCTGGAGCTGGGCGGCAACGCCGCGGCCGTGGTGCTCGCCGACTGGTCCTCCGAGGCGGACCTGGACTGGGCGGCCACCCGGATCGCGATGTTCGCCAACTACCAGGGCGGCCAGTCCTGCATCTCGGTGCAGCGTGTGATCGCCGACGCCTCGGTCTACGACGCGCTGGTGGAGAAGGTCGTCGCCAAGGTCGCCGACCAGGTCACCGGTGACCCGAACGACGACGCCACGGACGTCGGCCCGCTGGTCGACGAGAACGCGGCGAAGCGGGTCGAGTCCTGGGTGGACGACGCGGTGGCCAAGGGTGCGAAGCTGCTCGCCGGCGGCACCCGCGAGGGCGCGACCTACGCCCCGACCGTGCTGGCCGAGCTGCCGGCGGACGCGATCCTGGCGACCTGCGAGGTGTTCGGCCCGGTGCTGTCGCTGCACCGGGTGGACGGTGTGGACGAGGCCTTCGCCGCCGTCAACAACTCGCCGTTCGGCCTGCAGGCGGGCGTGTTCACGCACGACCTGCAGACCGCCTTCCGCGCCCACCGGGAGCTGGAGGTCGGCGGTGTGATCATCGGCGACGCGCCGTCCTACCGTGCCGACCAGATGCCGTACGGCGGCGTCAAGGACTCCGGCGTCGGCCGTGAGGGCGTCAAGTACGCGATGGACGACTACACCGTCGAGAAGGTCATGGTCCTCAGCGGCCTGGACCTCTGAGACAGGTGCTGACGAAGGGCCCGGCCGCGGTGCGGTCTGGCCCTTCGGCGTACCCGGGGTGCCGGGGGAGCGCTCAGTCCCGGCCGGCGGCGGCCGCGACGGCCTCGGCGACGGTGGCGTCGCCGGAGACCAGGTCCAGGGTCTTCCCGGCGGTGCCGGGCTCGTGCAGCAGGGCGGCCAGCACGGCGGCGACGTCCTGCCGGTCGACGGCGCCGCGCGGGAGGCCGGGGGCGAGCCGGACCAGTCCGGTGCCGGGTCCGTCGGTGAGGCGGCCGGGGCGCAGCACCGTCCAGTCCAGGCCGGGGCGGGAGCGGACGGCGTCGTCGGCGGCGCCCTTGGCCCGCAGATAGGTCTGGAAGCCCTCGTCGGCGGGGTACTCGGCCCGGGCGTCGGCGCCCATCGAGGAGACGATCAGGTAGCGGCGGACGCCGGCGAGTTCGGCGGCGTCGGCGAGCAGGACGGCGGCGTCCCGGTCGACGGTGAGCTTGCGGGCGGCGCCGCTGCCCGGTCCGGCGCCGGCGGCGAACACCACGGCGTCGGCGCCGTCGAGCAGCCGGGCGAGTTCCGGCGCGGTGGCGGCCTCCAGGTCGAGCAGCAGCGGTTCGGCGCCGGCGGCGGCGAGGTCCTCGGAGTGTTCGGGGCGGCGGACGATTCCGGCGGGCCGGTCGCCCCGGTCGGCGAGCAGCCGTTCCAGTCGGAGGGCGATCTGTCCGTGGCCCCCGGCGATGACGATGCGCATGGCTCCGACGGTAGCCCGGGGCGCGGGCGCCGTCCTGGGGAACCGGTGCGGCGGGTCCGCGCGACCGCCGCGGTGGATCGGGGGAACCCGTGGTGCGGGGGAGGGTGTCGGGCAGGCCACAATGGGCGCATGACTTCGCTCGCCCACCCGCAGCTGCGGTTCACCCCCGAGGTGACCGACCCCTCCGGCCCCCGGGAGTTGGTGATCCTCGGATCGACCGGTTCGATCGGTACCCAGGCCGTCGACGTGGTGCTCCGCAATCCGGACCGGTTCCGGGTGGTGGCCCTGTCGGCGGCCGGCGGCCGGGTGGAGCTGCTCGCCGAGCAGGCGGTCCGGCTGGGTGTGCGCACCGTGGCGGTGGCCGATCCGGCGGCGGAGCCGGCGCTGCGCGAGGCGCTGGCGGCGAAGGCCGCGGGCGGGCCGCTGCCGACCGTGCTGGCGGGTCCGGACGCGGCGACCGAGCTGGCGGCGACGGAGTGCCACTCGGTGCTGAACGGCATCACCGGGTCGATCGGTCTGGGCCCGACGCTGGCGGCGCTGCGGGCCGGCCGGGTGCTGGTGCTGGCCAACAAGGAGTCGCTGATCGTCGGCGGCCCGCTGGTGAAGGCGGTGGCGCGGCCGGGGCAGATCGTCCCGGTGGACTCCGAGCACGCCGCGCTGTTCCAGGCGCTGGCCGGCGGCACCCGGGCCGAGGTCCGCAAGCTGGTGGTGACCGCGAGCGGTGGCCCGTTCCGCGGCCGCGGCCGGGCGGAGCTGGCCGGGGTGACCCCCGCCGACGCGCTGGCGCACCCGACCTGGGCGATGGGCCCGGTCGTCACGATCAATTCGGCCACCCTGGTGAACAAGGGCCTGGAGGTGATCGAGGCGCACCTGCTGTACGACGTGCCGTTCGACCGGATCGAGGTCGTGGTCCATCCGCAGTCGGTCGTGCACTCGATGGTGGAGTTCACGGACGGTTCCACGCTGGCGCAGGCGAGTCCGCCGGACATGCGGATGCCGATCGCGCTCGGCCTGGGCTGGCCGGACCGGGTCCCGGACGCGGCCCCGGGCTGCGACTGGACGAAGGCCGCGACCTGGGAGTTCTTCCCGCTGGACGACGAGGCCTTCCCGGCCGTCCAGCTGGCCCGCGAGGTCGGCACCCTGGGCGGTACCTGCCCGGCCGTGTTCAACGCCGCGAACGAGGAGTGCGTGGAGGCCTTCCTGAAGGGCCGCCTCGCCTTCACCGGGATCGTGGACACTGTTGCGAAGGTCGTGGCCGAGCACGGTGCCCCGGCCGGGGGAACTTCGCTGACGGTGGAGGACGTCCTGCACGCGGAGGACTGGGCGCGCGCCCGGGCCCGCGAGCTGGCGGCGGGCTGACGGTCCGCCCGGACGGGCAGTGCCACCGGGGCGGGTCCGCCGGACGGCGCCGCCCGGCGGACCGGTACGACGACAGGACGATCGGAGCGGAATGACGGAGGCGCAGCGGTGGCAACGGTGATGACGGTGGTCGGCATCCTGGTCTTCGTACTGGGACTGCTCTTCTCGATCGCCTGGCACGAGCTCGGCCACCTCTCCACGGCCAAGCTGTTCGGCATTCGGGTGCCGCAGTACATGGTCGGCTTCGGGCCGACGATCTGGTCGCGGAAGAAGGGCGACACCGAGTACGGCCTCAAGGCCGTTCCCCTGGGCGGGTACATCCGGATGATCGGGATGTTCCCGCCCGGTGCGGACGGGCGGATCACCCAGCGTTCGACCTCGCCCTGGCGGTCCATGATCGAGGACGCCCGGGAAGCCTCCTACGAGGAGGTGAAGGAGGGCGACGAGTCCCGGCTGTTCTACACGCGCAAGCCGTGGAAGCGCGTGATCGTCATGTTCGCCGGGCCGTTCATGAACCTGCTGCTCTCGTTCGGGCTCTTCCTGACCGTGATGATGGGCTTCGGCGTCTCGATGGCGGTGCCGACCATCGGCACCGTCTCGGAGTGCGTGGTCAAGGCCGGCCAGGCGACCGACACCTGCCCGGCGGACGCCCCGGCGGCGCCCGCCTTCCAGGCCGGGCTGCGGCCGGGCGACCGGGTGGTGTCCTTCGACGGCGACCGGATCGGCAACTACGAGCAGTTGCAGGGCGACATCCGGAAGTCGGCCGGCAAGAAGGTCGAGCTGGTGGTCGAGCGCGACGGTCAGCGACTGACCCTCGAACCGACGATCGCCGTCAACGACGTGCAGAAGTACGACGACCAGGGCCTGCCGGTCAAGGGCGAGACGGTGCGGGCGGGCTTCCTCGGCTTCACCCCGACCACGGGCGTGGTCCGGCTCGGCCTCGGGCAGTCGGTGGACCGGATGTACGACATGGCGGAGAACGGCGTGGAGTCGCTGGCCGCGCTGCCCGGCAAGATCCCCGGGCTGTGGCACTCGGTGGTCGACGGCGCCCCGCGCGAGGTGGACTCCCCGATCGGCATGGTCGGCGCGGCCCGGGTGAGCGGCGAGGTGTTCTCGCTGGACATCCCGGGCAGCCAGCGGGTCGCCTACTTCGTCAACCTGCTCGCCGGGATCAACCTCTCGCTGTTCCTCTTCAACATGCTGCCGCTGCTGCCGCTGGACGGCGGTCACATCGCGGGCGCGGTCTGGGAGTCGGTGCGCCGCCGGTTCGCACGGATGTTCCGCCGCCCGGACCCCGGTCCGTTCGACGTGGCCCGGCTGATGCCGCTCGCGTACGTGGTGGCCAGCGTGTTCATCGGCTTCACCCTGCTGGTGCTGGTGGCCGACCTGGTGAACCCGGTCAAGATCAGTTAGAGCGGCGGGCCGGTGGGTGCGCGGGCGCCCGTTCCCGTGGCGTACCGTTGGAGCCCGGGCGTGCGATCGTCGGCGCGCCCGGGTTCGGTCGTCCCAGCGGCCGGGCCGACCACACATCGACCCCGGGGAACCCTGCGCACATGACCGCGATCTCGCTCGGTATTCCGTCTCTGCCGCTCAAGCCGCTCGCCAAGCGCCGGGTCTCCCGTCAGATCATGGTCGGCAACGTGCCGGTCGGCGGCGACGCGCCCGTCTCGGTGCAGTCCATGACCACCACGCTGACCTCGGACATCAACGCCACGCTGCAGCAGATCGCGGAGCTCACCGCGTCCGGCTGCCAGATCGTGCGGGTCGCCGTCCCGTCCCAGGACGACGCGGACGCGCTGCCGATCATCGCGAAGAAGTCGCAGATCCCGGTGATCGCCGACATCCACTTCCAGCCGAAGTACGTCTTCGCCGCGATCGACGCCGGCTGCGCCGCGGTCCGGGTCAACCCGGGCAACATCAAGGCCTTCGACGACAAGGTCGGCGAGATCGCCAAGGCCGCCAAGGGCGCCGGCGTGCCGATCCGGATCGGCGTCAACGCCGGCTCGCTCGACAAGCGCCTGCTGGAGAAGTACGGCCGGGCGACCCCCGAGGCGCTGGTCGAGTCCGCGCTCTGGGAGTGCTCGCTGTTCGAGGAGCACGACTTCCGCGACATCAAGATCTCGGTCAAGCACAACGACCCGGTCGTGATGATCAACGCCTACCGCCAGCTCGCCGCCGCCTGCGACTACCCGCTGCACCTCGGTGTCACCGAGGCCGGCCCCGCCTTCCAGGGCACCATCAAGTCCGCGGTCGCCTTCGGCGCGCTGCTGGCCGAGGGCATCGGCGACACCATCCGGGTCTCGCTGAGCGCCCCGCCGGCCGAGGAGATCAAGGTCGGCAACCAGATCCTGGAGTCGCTCGGCCTGCGCCAGCGCGGCCTGGAGATCGTCTCCTGCCCGTCCTGCGGCCGCGCCCAGGTGGACGTCTACAAGCTCGCCGAGGAGGTCACGGCCGGCCTGGAGGGCATGAACGTGCCGCTGCGCGTCGCGGTCATGGGCTGCGTCGTCAACGGCCCGGGCGAGGCCCGCGAGGCCGACCTCGGTGTTGCCTCCGGCAACGGCAAGGGCCAGATCTTCGTCAAGGGCGAGGTCATCAAGACCGTCCCCGAGTCCAAGATCGTGGAGACCCTGATCGAGGAGGCGTTCAAGATCGCCGAGCAGATGGAGTCGGAGGGCGTCGAGTCCGGCGCGCCGACCGTCACCGCCGGCGAGTGACCCACCCCGGTGCCGGGTAGGTCCGCGCTGTACTTCCGGAAGCGGGGCCGTCCGTTCGCGGACGGCCCCGCGGCCGTGTCCGGGTGGGGGCAGGGAGTAGGGTGCGGCCACAGTCGTCTCAGTAAGGTGCTGTCTCGATGCTCGATCGAGGTGTGATGCTCCCCAGCTCGTTCCAGGCCGCCCGCGCCCTGGCGACCACCCGCGTGCTGGAACCGCCGGACCTCGCCGACGCCCTCGCCGTGCTCCACCGCGACCCCGTCGCCAACGCCTTCGTGGCCACCCGGGTGGAGGCCGTCGGCCTCGACCCCTGGCGGCTCGGCGGCGAGATGTGGGGCTGGTACGACGAGCACGGCGAACTCGACGCGCTCTGCTACGCCGGGGCCAATCTCGTCCTGGTGGACGCCGGCCCGCAGGCCGTCCAGGCCTTCGCCGAACGCGCCCGCAGACAGGGGCGCCGCTGCTCCTCCATCGTGGGCCCGGCCGGTCCCACCTCGGCCCTGTGGGCGCTGCTGGAGCGCAGTTGGGGGCCCGCCCGTGAGGTCAGGGCGCACCAGCCGCTGCTCGCCACCACGGTGCCGTCCGCCGAGATCGCCCCGGACCCGCTGGTGCGGCGGGTGCGGCGGGACGAGGTCGACATCCTGATGCCGGCCTGCGTGGCGATGTTCACCGAGGAGGTCGGCGTCTCGCCGCTGGCCGGTGACGGCGGGCTGCTGTACCAGGCCCGGGTCGCCGAACTCGTCACCACCGGACGCTCGTTCGCCCGCTTCGGCGAGGACGGCGAGGTCGTGTTCAAGGCCGAGATCGGGGCCGTCACCGAGGGCGCCTGCCAGATCCAGGGGGTCTGGGTCGCGCCCGAGCACCGGGGCCAGGGGCTGTCCGAGACCGGGATGGCCGCGGTGCTGGAGGTCGCGCTGCGCGAGGTCGCGCCGGTGGTGTCGCTGTACGTCAACGACTACAACCTGCGGGCGCGGGCCTCCTATCGGCGAGTGGGGTTCCGCGAGGTCGGGGCGTTCATGAGCGTGCTGTTCTGAGGGCGGACCGGCCGCCGCCGGCCGGGTTGCCGGTGCGGGCCGCGCGGCGGGTGGCCGGGGGGTAACGTCCGGGGCATGGAACGGGTGACTGGGGTGATGTCTGGGTGACCGGGGTGACTGGGCCGGCCGGGGTGCGGATCGAGGCCATCGACCTCGCGGCATGGGCTCCGCAGGCGCTCGACGTCCAGGCGGTGGCCTTCGGGCTCACGCCCGAGGAGGTCATGGTCCGGCTCCACATCGTCGGACGGCACGCCCAGCAGCCCGGGGTGATCGCGCTCGGGGCGGTCAGCGGCGGCCGGCTGGTCGGCTTCGGCTACGGGATGCCGAACCGGCGCGACCACTGGTGGAGCACCGTGATCGAGCCCTATCTGGTCGCCCGGGGGTACGGGGCCTGGCTGGACGGCGTCTTCGCCGTCACCGAACTGCATGTGCTGCCGGAGTTCCAGGGGCGCGGCGTCGGCTCGGCGCTGATCCGGACCCTCACCGCGCGGTCGGGGGCGGACCGCAGCATCCTCTCCGCGATCGACGCCGAGACGCCGGCCCGGCGGCTCTACCGCTCGCTGGGCTACCGGGACCTCGCGCGGGCCGTGCACTTCCCGAACACCGAGCGGCGCTACGCGGTGATGGGCGCTCCGCTGCCGTTGCGCGGGGCGGGCGGCGCGGACGTGGTTCAGAGCGCGCCGGCGAACTCCAGGTAGAGCTCGGCGTCGGGGCGGCGGCCCGCGGCGAGGGCGGCGCCGGCGAGGTCCACGGCGCGGACCAGGGTCCAGCCGCGGAGGCGGTCGCGGTCCACCTCCAGGGCTTCGGCGAGCTGGTGCAGCCGACGGCGGACGGCGGCCGGGAGGCCGGGGGAGCCGACCAGGGTGTCGGCGCGGTCCAGGGTGAGGCGGGCCAGGTCGTAGGCGCGTTCGCCGACCAGCGGCCGGGGGCCGATCGCCAGCCAGGGCGCGCGGTCGGCGGCGAGCACATGGCCGTGGTGGAAGTCGCCGTGCAGCAGGAACTCCTCGGTCGCGGAGGCGGCGAGGTCGGCAGCGGCCTCCCGGGCCTCGGCGAGGAGGGGGCCGGCCTCGGCCGGGAGCTCCGGGGCGGTGGCGGCGGGCGCCGGGGCGGGCGGGCCGGGGAACGCGTGCCCCGGGGGGACGGGGGTCCAGAGCCGGTGCAGCAGGCTGGTGGCCTCCAGCATCGCCTTGGGCTCGGCGAGGGAGCGCAGCGGGATCTCGCCGTGCAGCCGCTCCAGGAGGAGGACGGTCGTCCCGGGGTCGGGGGCCGCCGTGTCCAGGAGCAGCACGGCGCCGCGGCCGGCCCAGGCGCTGAGGGCCTCGGCCTCGTGGGCGGTGCCGGGGGTGCGGAGGGAGACCTTGAGCACGGCCGGGGCGAGGTCGTCGTCGCGGTGGACGTAGGCGACCAGGGCGAGCGAGCCGCCGGGGTCCAGGACGCGGTCCAGGGTGAGGCGCAGTCGGGCGAGTTCGGCGGTGACGAGGGCGGGGAGGGCGGCCAGCCAGCGCTCCGCCTCCTCGGGGCGGACGGCGGTGACGTTGCGCGCGAGCCGCTCGGGGACGGTGATCTGCCCTGGTGCTGCTGCCGACATGCCGGCCTTTCGGTAGCGGTTCCCCCGTGGTGGTACGCCTCCATTGTCGGTGATGGGAGGGCCGGGGGCCGCTGGGGCGGAGCGCGGGCCGCGCTCCGTTACGGGGTGGGGGTACTCGTCCCGGCGGGGGTGTCGGCGATGCCGGGGAAGGCGGTGGGGGCGGCACCCCACTGGCGGGCGCGGAGCGCGGACTCGCGCAGGGCGTCGGCGGCCAGCGGCCGTTGGGGGGTGGGGACGGCGGCGACCAGGTCGGCGTAGACGCCGGTCAGCCGGGTCTCCAGGTGGGCGGCGAGGCGGCCGGCGGAGGCCGCGTCGGTGACCGGGAAGGGCAGCTGGTAGCCGGCGGCCGCGGGGTCGGGGGTGGCGCCGGCGCCGGAGAGGAGGCGCTGCCAGGCGTCGCGGCGGGCCTGGTGGGCGGCCAGGGCGGTGCGGGCCGCGGTGCGCTGCCCGTCGTCGGTGACGCGGGCGCCGACCACGCCGTAGCCGTAGACGGCGGCGTGCTCGGCGCCGAGGGCGTCCTGGAACGGGGCGGTCGTGCCGCCTGCGGAGGCGGTCGTGGACGCGCTGGTGGAGGCGGACGGCGAGGCGGACGGTGCCGGGGCGGCGGCAGCGGCCGGGGCGGCGTCACCGAGGGCCACGGCGTGCAGGACGCCGGCCGCGGAGACCGAGGCCAGCAGGCGGGCCAGCGGCGGGGAGGCGGCGCCCAGGTCGGCCAGCCGGGCCTGGGCGGTCTGGCGTTCGAGGGAGGCCAGCGCGGCGGTGGTGGGCACGGTGGCGGCCGTGGTGGAGGCGGTGGCACCGGGGGTGCTGCCGGACGCGGTGATGCCCGACGCGGTGGCGCCGGGGGTGCCGGTGCCGGTGGAGGGCGTCGGCGTCGGGGTGGCGGTGTCCAGGGCCGCGCGGTGGCGGACGACGTCCTCGCGCAGCGGCTGCAGCTGGGGAGCCTGCGGGAGCAGGGCGTCGTAGGCGGCCAGCAGGGCGTCGGTGGCGTCCAGGGCGCGGCGGCGGACCGGCTCGTCGGGGTCGGGGCGGCTGTGGTCGCCGGCCGGGCGGCCCGGGTCCTGGTGGGGCGAGTCGGTGCAGGCGGTCAGCGCTCCGCCGGTGAGGAGCAGCCCGAGGGCCAGGAAGGTCCGGCGGCTGGGCGGCTGCATGGGTGTCACTCCGGGGCGGGTACGGGAGGACGGCCTGCCCTCGCTGGCGTGAATGATTACAGAATCCTCACCTGTGCGGGCGTGGATTGCCCTCCCGGCGGGCGCGAGCGGCCCGTGTGAGCTTGCTCGCACCGGGCCGGGAGGGGCTGGCGCTGCCGGGGGCGGAATCGGTGGTTGGGCGGTTCACCGGCTAGGCTTTGGGCCGAGCTGCCGCGACCCGGCCGCGCGCCGGAACGGCGCCGGTGGGTGCGGTGCGACCTTCCGACAACAGCAGACGCGGCCGAGGAGTCCACCCGGATGAGCACCACCCACATCGACCGGCTGCGTGCGTTGCTGGAGCCGCTGGCCGCGCAGTCGGGCCTGGACCTGGAGGACGTCAAGGTCACCCAGGCGGGCAGCCGCCGCCAGGTGCAGATCGACGTGGACGCCGACGGCGGCGTGGACCTGGACACCGTTGCCGAGTTCAGCCGGCTGGTCGGCGAGGCCCTGGACGAGTCGGACGTGATGGGTTCCGGCGCGTACGTGCTGGAGGTCGGATCACCGGGTGCGGAGCGTCCGCTGGACCTTCCCCGGCACTGGATCCGCGCCGAGGGCCGGCTGGCCAAGATCCACCTGGTCGACGGCGGGGAGATCGTCGCCCGGGTGCTGGCGGCCGACGAGGACGGCGCGCTGGTCGAGGTGCAGCCGGTCAAGGGCCGCGGACGGGCCAAGGAGCGCCGGCTGGAGTACGCCGAGGTCGACCGTGCTCGCGTCCAGGTGGAGTTCAACCGCAAGGACGACGAGCAGCTCGACGAGCTGCTCGAAGAGGGGGACGACGGTGCGGAGTGACGACCTGCGCACCGACCGCACCATGAAGAACGTGACGAAAGACGAGGAGGCGTAGCCGTGGACATCGACATGAGTGCCCTGCGCACGCTGGTCAGCGAGAAGAACATCCCCTTCGGCCTCGTGGTCGAGTCGATCGAGTCGGCCCTCCTCACCGCGTACCACCGCACCGAGGGCTCGCGCCGCCGCGCCCGGGTCGAGCTGGACCGCCAGTCCGGCCACGTGACGGTCTGGGCCACCGAGGACGCGTCGGAGCTGGACGAGGGCGTCGAGCCGAAGGAGTTCGACGACACCCCGAGCGGCTTCGGCCGGATCGCCTCCAGCATCGGCATGCAGGTCATGATGCAGCGGCTGCGCGACGCCGCCGACGACCAGACCTTCGGCGAGTACGCGGGCAAGGAGGGCGACATCGTCACCGGTGTCGTCCAGCAGGGCAACGACCCGAAGAACGTGCTGGTCGACATCGGCAAGCTGGAGGCCATCCTGCCGCCGCAGGAGCAGGTCCCGGGGGAGGACTACCGCCACGGCACCCGGCTGAAGTGCTACGTCGTGGCCGTGCGCCGGGGTGTCCGCGGGGCGTCGGTGACGCTGTCGCGCACCCACCCCAACCTGGTCCGCAAGCTGTTCGCGCTGGAGGTCCCGGAGATCGCGGACGGCAGCGTCGAGATCGCCGCGATCGCCCGCGAGGCCGGCCACCGGACGAAGATCGCGGTCTGGTCGCGCCGCCAGGGCCTGAACGCCAAGGGCGCCTGCATCGGCCCGATGGGTGCCCGGGTGCGCGCGGTGATGGGCGAGCTGCACGGCGAGAAGATCGACATCGTCGACTGGTCGGAGGACCCGCGCGAGATGGTCGCCGCGGCGCTGTCCCCCGCGCGGGTGACGAGTGTGGAGATCGTCGACCTGGCGCAGCGCTCCGCACGGGTGATCGTGCCGGACTACCAGCTGTCGCTGGCGATCGGCAAGGAGGGGCAGAACGCCCGCCTGGCCGCCCGTCTGACCGGCTGGCGGATCGACATCCGACCGGACACCGAGGGCGCCGAGCCGGAGTCCCCGGCCGAGTAGTCGTTGTTGTCGGAGCCCCCCGCCGTTCCCCCCGGAACCGGCGGGGCGGCGCCATGTCCCTTCGGAGGGGTAGACTTGCCTTCGTCTGGCCGGACGCATGTCCGAGCACGCCCGGAACGCACCTGCGTGGGCTGCCGCAAGCGCGCGGCCAAGCACCAGCTGTTGCGTGTCACGGCGGTCGAGGGCGTCTGCGTCCCTGATCCACGTGGCGCACTGCCGGGCCGGGGAGCGCATCTGCACCCTGAACCGGCCTGTCTCGACCTCGCGGTCCGCCGACGGGCGTTCCCCCGGGCCTTCCGGCTCCAGGGCGCGCTCGACACCGAGCGGCTCCGCGGGTTCATCGAGGTGCGGGTGAGCGACAGCTCCCCGTGACAGCGCGCCGCTCGCGCGGCGGAGAACCACCGCAACAAGCACGGCGCACGGGCAGCCGTACGTCGTGCCACCAGTCAGGTACCTCGCGATGTGGAAGTAGGTCGAGATTGCGATGAGCACTCGATGAGTACGCGATGAGTACGCGATGGGTACGCCCATGAAGTAGCGACAGTCCGGCGGACGAGACCCCCGGACTCATGAACAGGAGTGAAGTGGCTAAGGTCCGGGTTTACGAGCTCGCCAAGGAGCTTGGTTTGGAGAGCAAGGCCGTGATGGCCAAGCTCACCGAGCTGGGCGAGTTCGTCCGTTCGGCGTCCTCGACGATCGAGGCGCCGGTCGTGCGCAAGTTGACTGACGCGCTTGGCGTTGCCCCCACCGGTGGTGGCTCTGCTGCCAAGCCGGGCCCGCGGAAGCCCGCGGCGCCCCAGCCCTCGGCCGGTTCGGCCGCGGGCGCACCCAAGCCGGGTGCTCCGACCCCGGGTCCGCGCCCCAGCGCGACCCCCGGTCCCCGTCCGACCCCTGCGGCCGCCGCCCCCGCGGCTCCGGCCGCGCCCGCCGCCGCCCCCGCGTCCCGGCCGGCCGGTGCTCCGGCACCGGGCCCGCGTCCGGCGCCGCGTCCCGCGGCTGCGGCCCCGGCCGCTCCGGCGGCCGAGTTCTCCTCGCCGGCCCCCGTGTCCGGTGAGACCGAGGCTCCGCGCCCGGCCGCCCAGGCCCCGCGCTCCACCGGCGGCCCCGCCGCCGGTGCTCCCGCCGCCGGCAGCGGCGCCCGTCCGGGCCCGCGTCCGGCCGGTCCGCGTCCGGGCAACAACCCGTTCACCTCGGGCAGCGCCACCGGTATGGCCCGCCCCGGCGACCGTCGTCCCGGCGCGCCGGGCGCGCGTCCGGGTGCTCCGGCCGGCCAGGGCGGCGACCGTCCCCGTCCGGGTGGCGACCGTCCGCGTCCGGGTGGTCAGGGTGCTCCGGGTGCCGGTGCTCCCCGTCCGGGTGGCGACCGTCCCCGTCCCGGTGGCGACCGTCCGCGTCCGGGTGGTCAGGGTGCTCCGGGTGCCGGTGCTCCCCGTCCGGGTGGCGACCGTCCCCGTCCCGGCGGCCAGGGCGCCCCGGGCGCCGGTGGCCCCGGTGCCGGTGCTCCGCGTCCCGACGGCATGCCCCGTCCGGCCGGCCCGCGTCCGACCCCGTCGGGCATGCCGCGTCCGAACCCGGGCATGATGCCGCAGCGTCCGGCCGGTCCGGGCCCGCGTCCCGGCCCCGGTGGCCGTGGTCCGGGTGGCCCCGGTGGCCGTCCGGGTGGTCCGGGTGCCGGTGGCGCCCGTCCGGGCTTCCAGGGCCGTCCGGCCGGTCCGGGCTCGCGTCCGGCCGGTGGCGGCTTCGGCGGCCCCCGTCCCGGTGGCGGTGCCCCGGGTGGCGGCGGTGGCTTCGGTCCGCGTCCGGGTGGCTTCGGCGGCCGTCCCGGTGGCCCGGGTGCCCGTGGTGGCACGCAGGGTGCCTTCGGCCGCGGCCCCGGTGGCCGTCCGGCCCGTGGTCGCAAGTCGAAGCGGGCGAAGCGCCAGGAGTACGAGGCCATGCAGGCCCCGTCCGTCGGCGGTGTGATGCTGCCTCGCGGCAACGGCCAGACCGTTCGCCTGTCGAGCGGCGCCTCGCTGATGGACTTCGCGGAGAAGATCAACGCCAACCCGGCCGCGCTCGTCTCCGTCATGTTCAACCTCGGTGAGATGGTCACCGCGACGCAGTCGGTCTCCGACGCGACGCTGCAGCTGCTGGCCGACGAGATGGGCTTCCAGCTCGAGATCGTCAGCCGGGACGACGAGGACCGCGAGCTGCTGGAGTCGTTCGACATCGACTTCGGCGCCAACGAGGGCGACGAGGACCAGCTGGCCCCGCGCCCGCCGGTCGTCACCGTCATGGGTCACGTCGACCACGGTAAGACCCGCCTGCTGGACGCCATCCGCAAGTCCAACGTGGTGGCCGGCGAGGCCGGTGGCATCACCCAGCACATCGGTGCGTACCAGGTGGTCACCGAGGTGAACGGCGAGCAGCGCCCGATCACCTTCCTCGACACCCCGGGTCACGAGGCGTTCTCCGCCATGCGTGCCCGTGGTGCCAAGTCCACCGACATCGCGATCCTGGTGGTCGCGGCCAACGACGGTGTCATGCCGCAGACGGTCGAGGCGCTCAACCACGCCAAGGCCGCGGGTGTGCCGATCGTGGTCGCCGTCAACAAGATCGACGTCGAGGGCGCCGACCCGACCAAGGTCCGCGGTCAGCTGACCGAGTTCGGTCTGGTGGCCGAGGAGTACGGCGGCGACACCATGTTCGTCGACATCTCCGCGCGCCAGGGCCTCAACATCGAGCAGCTGCTGGAGGCCGTGGTCCTGACCGCGGACGCCTCGCTCGACCTGCGGGCCAACCCCGAGCAGGACGCGCAGGGTATCGCCATCGAGGCCCACCTCGACAAGGGCCGCGGTGCCATGGCGACCGTCCTCGTGCAGCGCGGTACCCTCCGCGTCGGCGACTCGATCGTGGTCGGCGACGCCTACGGCCGCGTCCGCGCGATGCTGGACGAGAACGGCAACAGCCTCGCCGAGGCCGGCCCGTCCCGTCCGGTGCTGCTGCTCGGTCTGACCTCGGTGCCCCGCGCCGGCGACAGCTTCATCGTCGTCGACGAGGACCGCACCGCCCGCCAGATCGCCGAGAAGCGCTCGGCCCGCGACCGCAACGCCGCCTTCGCGCAGCGTCGGGTCCGGGTGTCCCTGGAGGACCTGGACAAGGCCATCGCCGCCGGCTCCATCGAGCAGCTCAACCTCATCATCAAGGGTGACGTCTCCGGTTCGGTGGAAGCCCTCGAGGACGCCCTCGTCAAGCTGGACGTGGGCGAGGAGGTCGAGCTCCGGGTCCTGCACCGCGGTGTGGGTGCCATCACCGAGTCCGACGTGGACCTGGCGATGGGCTCGGACGCCATCATCATCGGCTTCAACGTGCGCGCCGAAGGCCGTGCGCGCGCTGCTGCCGACAAGGAAGGCGTGGACGTCCGGTACTACTCGGTCATCTACCAGGCGATCGAGGAGATCGAGAACGCCCTCAAGGGCAAGCTCAAGCCGGAGTACGAGGAGGTGCGCCTCGGCGCCGCGGAGATCCGCGAGGTCTTCCGCTCCTCCAAGTTCGGCAACATCGCCGGTGTCCTGGTCCGCGACGGCATCATCCGCCGCAACACCAAGGCCCGCCTGCTGCGCGACGGCAAGGTCGTGGCGGAGAGCCTCACCATCGAGGGTCTGCGTCGCTTCAAGGACGACGCGACCGAGGTCCGCGAGGGCTTCGAGGCCGGTGTGACCCTGGGTTCGTTCAACGACATCAAGGTCGACGACATCATCGAGACCTACGAGATGCGCGAGAAGCCGCGCGCGTAAGCGGGTGGCTGCCGGGGCCGGTCGACGGGTGGTATTTCCGTCGACCGGCCCCGGTCCTGCTGTGTAGGGTCCGGGGAGCGGTCCCGTTCGGGAACCGCTCCCCGAGGCCTTCCAGGTCGGCTCTGACCTGTCACACATGTTCGTGGGAACACTCACCTTCGACCTCCTGCTGGGCGACGTCCACTCGCTCAAGGAGAAGCGGTCGATCGTGCGGCCCATCGTGGCCGAACTGCAGCGCAAGTACAGCGTGTGCGCTGCCGAGACCGGGAACCAGGATCTGCACCGCCGGGCCGAGATCGGCCTCGCGGTGGTGTCCGGCGAAGCCGGGTACGTCACCGAGATCCTGGACAGCTGTGAGCGGTTGGTCGCCGGCCGCCCCGAGGTTCAGCTGCTCTCCGCCAGGAGGCGCTACCACAACGACGACGACGAATGAGAACTGTGGAAGCGGACGGCGCGAGTCGCCGTTCTCACACAGATCAGGACCGAGAGCGCCCACAAGGCTGGGCGCGGGCCGGTACTTTGGGGCAGGGGCCCCGATGGGCGAGCAGCACGCCCGAGTACCCGGCCCACTGCACGAGGAGGCAACGTGACCGACACCGCAAGGGCGCGCAAGCTCGCCGACCGCATCCAGGTGGTCGTCGCCCAGACCCTGGAGCGCCGGATCAAGGACCCGCGACTCGGGTTCGTGACCATCACGGACGCCCGGGTGACCGGTGACCTTCGCGAGGCCACCGTCTTCTACACGGTCTTCGGCGACGACACCGAGCGTGAGGCCACGGCCGCCGCGCTGGAGAGCGCCAAGGGCGTGCTCCGCTCCGAGGTCGGCAAGCAGACCGGGGTGCGCTTCACCCCGACGCTGACCTTCGTCGCGGACGCCCTGCCGGAGAACGCCAGGAACATCGACGACCTGCTCGACCGGGCCAGGGCCATCGACGCCGCGGTGCGCACCACCGCCGCGGGCGCGGCCTTCGCCGGCGACGCGGACCCGTACAAGGTTCCGGCGTCCGAGCGTGACGACGAGGACGAGTAGTCATGGCGGGTGAGCCGGCGGCGGCCGGTTCGGCAGCCGGTACCGGTTCGACCACGGGGGCATCCTCCACCGACATGGTGGAGGGTGCCCTCGCGGTGCTTCCGGGGCCGCGCGCCGAGGAGAGCGGATTCGAGCTGCTGTGGCAGCAGGTGGTCGCCGAGATCGGCCGGGCCCGCTCGATCGACCTGATCTGCCACATCTGCCCGGACGGCGACGCGCTCGGCTCCGCGCTGGCGGCCGGGCTGGCCCTGAAGGGCCTCGGCAAGGAGGTCCGGGTCTCGTTCGGCGACGATCCGCAGATCGTCCCCGAGTCGCTGGCCTTCCTGCCCGGCCAGGAGCTGATCGTGCCGGCCTCGGCGGTGCCCGACACCCCCGAGCTGGTGCTCTGCTTCGACGTCGCCGCGGAGAGCCGGCTGGGCCTGCTGCACGACAAGGCCTTCGCGGCCCCGGTGCTGGTCGTCCTCGACCACCACGCCTCCAACCCCGGCTTCGGCACCCACCAGCTGATCGACCCGGATGCCCCGGCGACTGCCGTGCTGGTGGACGAACTGCTGCGCCGGCTGGGCGTCGAACTGGACCAGCCGCTGGCCACCTGCCTGTACACCGGTGTCGCGACCGACACCGGCTCGTTCCGGTACCGGGCGACCACGCCCGCCACCCACGAGCTGGCCGGGCGGCTGCTGGCCACCGGCATCCGGCACGACCTCATCTCGCGGCAGCTGTGGGACACCTCCTCCTTCGGCTACCTCAAGGTGCTGGCCGGCGCGCTCGACCGGGCCGTCTACGAGCCGGACGCGGCGGAGGGCCTCGGCCTGGTGTGGACCTGGGTGCCGTACCAGGAGCTGGTGCTGTTCAGCGTGACCGTCGAGGAGATCGAGGGTCTGATCGACATCCTGCGCCGCCCGGCCGAGGCCGAGGTGGCGCTGGTGCTCAAGCAGGACCCGGACGGCACCCTGCGCGGCTCCTCCCGCTCCAAGGGCGCGGTGGACGTCGCGGCCGCCTGCGCCGAGCTGGGCGGCGGCGGCCATGTCTACGCGGCGGGGTTCTCCGCCCGGGAGGACGTCGAGGTGGTGGTGCGGCGGTTCCGCGCCGCGCTGCGGGCCCGCCGGGACTGATCCGCGCGGGACCCCCGCCAGCCGTGCTGCGTGGTCGGCGGGGCCGTGCGGTCGGTAGGTTGGCAGCCTGTGGTTGATCGTTTGTACAGGGCTTTGACAGAGAGAACTTGATGAAGCGCAAAGGCACCGGTCCGGACGGCCTGGTCATCGTCGACAAGCCGGAGGGCATCACCTCGCACGGGGTGGTCGCGAAGCTGCGGTGGCTGGCCGGGACGCGGAAGGTCGGCCACGCCGGCACCCTCGACCCGATGGCCACCGGCGTACTGGTGATCGGGGTCGAGCGGGCCACCCGGCTGCTCGGCCATCTGATGCTCACCGCCAAGACCTACGAGGCGACCGTCCGGCTCGGCCAGACCACCGTCACCGACGACCGGGAGGGCGAGGTCACCGCCTCGACCCCGGCCGACGGGGTGACCGGGGAGGCCATCGCCGCCGGCGTCGCGGCGCTCACCGGCGAGATCATGCAGGTCCCGTCCAAGGTCAGCGCGATCAAGATCGACGGCAAACGCTCCTACGCCCGGGTGCGCGAGGGCGAGGACTTCGAGCTGGCCGCCCGGCCGACCACCGTCCACCGCTTCACGGTGCACGAGCGGCGCGCCGCGGTCGCGGAGGACGGCACGCCGGTGGTCGACCTGGACGTCACCGTGGAGTGCTCCTCCGGCACCTACATCCGGGCGCTGGCCCGGGACCTCGGCGCCGGGCTCGGCGTCGGCGGGCACCTCACCGCGCTGCGGCGCACCAAGGTCGGGCCGTACGGGGTGGAGTCCGCGCACACCCTGGAGCAGTTGGAGGCCTCGGTGACCGGCGAGGCGGCCACCGGGCTTGAGGTGCTGCCGATCGCCGCTGCGGCGGCGGCCGCCTTCCCGCGCTGGGACCTCGACGCCGACCAGGCGAAGCAGCTGTCCCACGGCGCCCGGCTGAAGGCCCCGGGGATGGGCGTCGACGGGCCGATCGCGGTGTTCGGGCCAGACGGCACCTTCCTGGCGCTGGTGGAGGAGCAGGCCGGCCAGGCCCGGCCGGTCGCCGTCTTCGTCGGCTGAACCGGGGCTGAACCGGGCCGCGCGGGGCTCCACGGGGTTCTGTCGGGGGGAAGTTCACCCGCGCGGGGGAGCGCACGAGGTGAACCGCGGTCGTGAACGGCGCGGGCGCGGTCCGTCCGCGCCCACGCCGGGCAGGCTCCCCGGCGGCGCGCAGGTCGCCGCGACGCGTCCACTCCAGGGCCGGCCGGTCCTGCGGGGAGGGCTGCGGGTATGCCGGGACTGCTGGGCTTCAGGGGCTTGCCGGGGGAGGACGACGGCACGGCGGCGGGCGACCCCGGCCGTCGGCTGCTGCGGATCCACGACCGGGACGGACGGCCGCGGGGGCTGGGCTTCGTGCTCGACCCGCTGGGCACCGTTCTCACCGCGCACGAGACGGTCGCCGGCCTCGACGGCATCGTCCTGCACCTCTTCGGGGGACAGACCAGGGTGCTGGGCCCGGACCACGTCCGGCCGCTGCCCGGGCAGGGGCTGGCCCTGCTGCGCACCGACGCCGTCGGCGGGCTGCCCGTGCCGCCACTGCCCGTCGCCCCGCCGCCGGCGGCCGGGGACGGCGGAGTGCTGCTGGTGCCCGTCCCGGTCCGGGGCGAGGGGCGCGCGGACGGGCGGACGGTACTGCTGCGCTGCGGCCTCGCGGCGACCACCGGCGCGGTGTACCCGCAGGCCGACCGCTTCCACCTGATCGACGGTGTGCTGCTGCTCGACGTGCCCTCGGCGGCCGACGCGGCGGTCGTCCCGGCCGGGGCGCCGGTGCTGGACGCCGCCAGTGGCACGGTGGTGGCCGTGGTCGCGCCCGGCCTGCGGACCCCGGGCCGGCCGGGGCCGCCCACCGCCGTTCCGGTGACCGCCGTCGGAGTGGACGTGCCGGAACTCGCCGAGGCGCTGGCGCGCAACGCGGCCGGGGTGCCCGCCTACGGCAGCGCGCTCAACCTGGCCGGGGTGCTGCGGCTGGCCGCCGCCCAGCTGGCCGCGGCGGGGGCCGGACCGGACCGGGTCGCCGCGCTGGCGGCCGACCGGGTGGACCGGCCGGACGGGCTCGCGGAGTGGGCCGACCTCCTGGTGGACGACGGCCCCTGCGGCGATCCCCCCGGCGGTGACGGCCCCGGCGGGGCCGGGGTGGTGGCCCTGGTGGGGGCGGCCGGTACGGGCCGCAGCACCGAGGCGGCGGCCGTCGCCGTACGCCGCGGGGACGGCGAGCGCCCCCGGCCCACGGTGTGGCTGCGCGGCGCGGACCTCGGGCCGGGGGACGCCTCGCTCGCCGACGCGGTGGAGCGCGCCCTGGGGTCGGCCTCGGCGGAGCTGGGGGTGCCGGCGCCGGCCGGCCCGGGGGCGGTGGCCGCGCTCTGCGCGGCGGCCGGGCGGCCGCTGCTGGTGGTGCTGGACGGCCCGGAGGAGTCGCCGGTGCCGCTGGACGCGGACTGGCTGCGGGCCTCGGCGTACTGGCTGGCGGCGGGCGGGGCCCGGCTGCTGACCGCCTGCGGGGAGGAGGCCTGGGAGCGGCTGGCGCCGGGCGGGGCCGAGGGCGAGTTCCTGGTGCCGGTCGGAGTCCCGCTCGGAGCGCCGCGCGGGGCGTCCGTAGGAGCGCCGGCCGACGGGGCGGGGCACGGCGCGGGCGCCGTCCGGGTGGTGGTGCGGCGCCTGGGGCCGCTGCCCGCCGAGGCGGCGGAGCGGGTGCGGCGGCGGTACGGGGTGCCGCCCGGCTGGCCGGCGGCGGAGGACGCTCGGCACCCGCTGGCGGTCCGGCTGGCCGGGCAGCTGTGGGCGGAGGGGGTGCGCGGGGAGCCGGTGGGCCGCACCGGGCTGTTCGCCGCCCATCTCGACCTGTGCTGCCTGCGGGTGGCCCAGCGGCTCGCCGAGGACGGCCGCCCCCGGCGGCCGGGTGCCCACCGGCGGGGCGCCCTGCGGCCCGCCGGGGTGTCCGCCGGGCGGGTGCGCCGGACGGCGGCGGCGGTGGCCGGCCGGGTGCACGAGGCGGCGCGGCGGATGCTGGGCGCCGAGCAGGGCGCCCTGGCGCGGGCCGTGTTCGAGGAGCTGTTCCCGGTGGCGGGCGGCTGGGCGACGGCGGTGCTGGCGGAGGGGCTGTTCGTACCGGCCGGTTCCGGCTACCGCTTCGCGCACGGGGAGTTCGCCGACTGGCTGCAGGGCCTGCACCTGGACCTGGACGCGGCGCTGCGGCTGCTGCTCGGCGAGGCCGAGGACACTCCCCCCGGGCCCGGCGGGGGGCCGCCCGCGGGGATCCGGACCGTGCCGCGGCACCGGATCGGCCCGGTGGTCGCCGCGCTGCGGCGGGTCGGCTCCACCTGGGGCGCCCCGGCGCTGGATCCGTGGCTGCACCGGATCTGGCGGGCCGTGGACCTGCGCCCCGCCGGCAGTGAACCCGGCTGGTGGGCCGGGCGGTTGCTGGTCGCCGGTCTGACCGCCGGCCCCGACCTCGCCGAACACCGGCCGCTGCTGGAGCAGTTGGCCGAAAGGATCGTCGAACGTGCGGCCGCCGCAGGCGGGTTCGAGCGGCTTCCGGCAGAGGGTCTGGGCCGGTTCGGGCCGTCCTTCTGGGCCGGTCTCGGGCTGCCGCCGGAGGCCGAACTCGGCCTGCTCCGGAAGCTGGTGGCCGCCGACGGGCCGGACCGGCCGTTCCTCGCCGCGGTGGCCGGCCGGCTGCGCGCCGATCCGCCGGGGGTGCTGCCGCTGCTCTGCGGGTGGTTCGACGACCCGCGCGGTCTGCCGGCCCGCCCCGGGAGCACCGTCGCCGACCTCGCGCACGACCTGCTGTTCGCCCACCGGTCCCTGGCCCTCGACGAGTTGACCGAGGTGCTGGCCGGAGCCGCGCACCCCGGGGCGGACGCGCTGCTCGCCGTACTGGCGGTCGAGGAGCCCTCGGCGCTCTGCCGGGCGGTCGACCGCTGGAGCCACGACCCCCGGCCCGAACGCCATGTGGCCGCCGCGGTGCACGCGCTGCACACCGCCCCGTACGCCCGCGGCGCCGGGCCGGAGCTGCTGCGGTTCACCGCGCTGACCCTGCTGGCCCGGGAGGACGAGCCGGCCCTGCACGGCGCCGCGCTGGCCCTGCTGCTGCGGGAGCCGGGGAGCCGGGCCGTCCATCTGCCGGCGGCGCTGGCCGTGTACCGGGGCGGCGAGGACCGCTTCCTGACCGCGCGGGCGCTGGCCCCGGCGCTGGAGAGCGACCCGGAGCCGGTGCTGGCCGCGCTGGCCGACCGCCTGGGCGGGCCCGGGGCGGCGGCGCGGCCGGGCGCCCCGGTGGCCGGGACGCTGCGGGTGCTGGCGGACGCCCGGGCGCCGCTGGCCGCCCGGCGGGGTGCCGAGTTCGCCGCCCGGCTGCTGCGCGAGCGGCCGGAACTGGCCGGGCCGGTCGCCGTCGACTACCTGGGCCGTCGGCTGGCGCGCGGCGCTGTCGAGGGTGCCGTCGCCCGGCTGGAGCTGCGGGTGCTGCTGAGCGGCGCCCTGGCGGCCCGCGCGGCGGCGGTCCGCCGGCCGTTCGCCGAGGTGCTGTCCCGACCGGTGCCCGACCCGGTGGCGGACGCGCTGCGCTGCGAGCTGCTGGACACCCTGCTGGCCACCGAGGGGGACCCGGAGGTGCTGGCTGCCGCCCTCGCCGGGCTGGCCGAGCACTGCGCGGCGGAGCGGCCGGCCCGGGCCCGGGCGGTGGTGGTCCGGGCGGCGGCCGCGCTGCCGGGCGCGGACGGGCTGCTGGTGCGCTGCGCCGGCCGGTCGGCGGCGTTCGCCGCGCTGCTGGCGCGCTGGCCGGAGGACGAGCGGCCGGCCCGTCCGGTGGGGCCGCGGCTGGACCGGCTGCGCGCCCTGGTCGCGGCCGGTCGGGACCCGCAGTACGCGGCGGCGGAGGCCGAGCGGGCCGGCGGTACCGGGGCCGTCCGGCCGCCGGGCGGGGGAGCCCGGCACCCGGCGGTTCGGCCAACCTGCCTTCCGGTGCCGAACTCCGGACAGGCGCATGGCACGCTATAGGGGTTCGGGTTTTGAGCGTTTGAGCGTACAGAAGGTACGCGCCGTAGGGAACAAGGAGCGGTCAGGTGCAGCGCTGGCGTGGCCTGGAGGAGATCCCCGCTGACTGGGGACGCAGCGTCGTCACCATCGGCTCGTTCGACGGGGTGCACCGCGGACACCAGCTGATCATCAACCGGGTGGTCGAGCGCGCCCGCGAGCGGGGGGTGCGCTCGGTGGTGGTCACCTTCGACCCGCACCCCAGCGAGGTGGTCCGCCCGGGGACCCACCCGCCGCTGCTCGCCCCGCAGCCGCGCCGGGCGGAGCTGATCGAGGAGCTGGGCGTCGACGCCGTGCTGGTGCTGCCGTTCACCACCGAGTTCTCCAAGGAGTCGCCGGAGGAGTTCTTCCGGCAGGTGCTGGTGGACGCGCTGCACGCCTGCCTGGTGGTCGAGGGGCCGAACTTCCGCTTCGGCCACCGCGCGGCCGGGAACGTCGAGCTGCTGGCCGAGCTGGGCCGGGCGGCGGACTGCGGCGTCGAGGTGGTCGACCTCCAGGTGCGCGGCACCGTCGGGGACGGCGAGCCGTTCTCGTCGACCCTGACCCGCCGACTGGTGGCGTCCGGCGACGTGGCCGGGGCGGCGGAGGTGCTGGGCCGCCCGCACCGGGTGGAGGGCGAGGTGGTGCGGGGCGCGCAGCGCGGCCGTGAGATGGGCTACCCGACCGCCAACGTGGACACCGTGCCGCACAGCGCCGTCCCGGCCGACGGCGTGTACGCGGGCTGGCTGATCGCCGGACGGCCTGGGACCCTCCTGCCCGAGGGCGGGCAAGGAGGGAGGATGCCGGCCGCCATCTCGGTGGGCACCAACCCGACCTTCGACAACACCGCGCGCACCGTCGAGGCGTACGCCATCGACCGGGTCGGCCTGGACCTCTACGGGCTGCACGTGGCGGTGGAGTTCCTGGTGTACCTGCGCGGGATGGAGAAGTTCGACTCCATCGAGGCGCTGCTGGACCGGATGGCCGACGACGTGAAGCGGGCCCGGGAGCTGACCGAGGCCGGCTGACGGAGGCCGGCCGCCGCGCCGGAGAGCGTGCCGGAGCGCGCGAGGGCCCGCCGACCACGGAGGTCGGCGGGCCCTCGGCGTTCGTCGCTACTGCTGACGGCTACGGCCGGCCGCTACTGCGGCGGCGCGGGCGGCGGCGGGTAGCCGTAACCGGGCGGGGGCGGCTGGTGGCCCTCCTCCGGCTGGGGGTGGCCGTAGCCGCCGCCGGCCGGAGGGGCGGGCGGCTGCTGCCACTCGGGCGCCGGCGGCTGCGACGGGGCGCTCTGCTGCGGCGGGTAGCCGTAGCCCGGCGGGGGCGGCGGGACCTGCCCGGGCTGCGGCGCCCACGGCGTGCCGGGCGCGGGCTGCGGGGCGTGCGGCTGGCCGGGCTGCGGCGGCTGGGGGTACGGGTACGGCTGGCCGTACGGGGGCTGTCCCTGCGGTCCGGGCTGCGGCTGCGGGTAGCCCGGCGCCGGGGGCTGCGGCTGGGCGGGCTGCGGCTGGACCTGCTGCTGCCAGCCGTTCTGCTGGGCGGCCTGCTGGGCCCGGACGATGTCCTCGCCGACCAGGGTGGCCAGCTCGAAGTAGGACTCGCGGACCTTGGGCCGCATCATGTCCAGGTTGACCTCGGCGCCGGCCGCCAGGCTCTCGTCGAACGGCACCACGACCACGCCGCGGCAGCGGGTCTGGAAGTGCGCCACGATGTCCTCGACCTTGATCATCTTCGCGGTCTCGCGGACCCCGGAGACCACCGTGATCGACCGCTGCACCAGGTCGGCGTAGCCGTGCGCGGAGAGCCAGTCCAGGGTGGTGGAGGCCGAGGAGGCACCGTCCACGCTGGGCGTGGAGACGATGATCAGCTGATCGGCGAGGTCCAGCACCCCGCGCATCGCGCTGTACAGCAGACCCGTCCCGGAGTCGGTCAGGATGATCGGGTACTGGCGGCCCAGCACGTCGATGACCTGGCGGTAGTCCGAGTCGTTGAAGGTGGTCGACACGGCCGGGTCGACGTCGTTCGCCAGGATCTCCAGACCGGAGTGGAGGTCCTGGGAGGTGAACTGACGGATGTCCATGTAGCTGCGCAGGTGCGGGATGGCCGTCACCAGATCGCGGATGGTCGCGCCGGTCTGCCGCTTCACCCGGCGGCCGAGCGTGCCGGCGTCCGGGTTGGCGTCGATCGCGATCACCTTGTCCTGGCGCTCGCTGGCCAGGGTGGCGCCCAGGGCGGTGGTGGTCGTGGTCTTGCCGACGCCGCCCTTGAGGCTGATCACCGCGATCCGGTAGCAGCTGAGCACCGGCGTGCGGATGATCTCCAGCCGGCGGGCCTTCTCGGCGGCCGCGGCCTTGCCGCCGAACTGGAACCGCGGCTGCTGCCGCTGCTGCTTCGGCTGGCTGCGCAGCAGCCGGTCCGAGGACAGCTCGACGGCGGCGGTGTAACCGAGCGGCGCGCCGTGCGCGGTCTGCTGCGGGGCACCGGCCTGCTGGAACGCGGCGGGCGCGGCCGGCGGCTGGCCCCACTGCGGGGCGTTCGGCTGGGGCTGCGCGGGCTGCTGGTAGGCGGCGGGCTGCGGCCAGCCGCCCGCGCGCGGGTCGGCGCCGGCGGGCGGCGCGGCCGGTCCGGGCTGCGGCTGCTGGGGCTGGGCCTGCTGCGGGACGGCCTGCTGCGGCTGACCGGCCTGGGGCTGGGGCTGGCCGGGCTGGCCCTGGGCCTGCTGGGCGGCCGCCCACGCGGCGGCCTGCGGGTCCTGCGCGAAGGGCTGCTGCTCCGGCGTGAACGGCTGCTGCTCCGGTGCGAAGGCCTGCGGCTCCTGGGCGAACGGCTGGGGATGGCCCGGCGCCGCGGCGAAGGGCTGCTGCGGCGCGGCCGGGTACGGCTGGGGTGCCGGGGCGGCGGCCGGCGGCTGGGCGGGGCCGGGCTGCGCGGCGGCGGACGGGTCGGCCGGCGGCCAGCCGGGCATGGGGGCCGGGGCGGGCGCGGGGGCCGGTGCCGGGGCGGGCGCGGCCGGGGCGGTCGGCGGCACCGCGAAGGGCTCGGCGGGCACACCCTGGACCGGCGCCGGTGCCGGAGCCGCCGCCGGGACGGCGGCCCCGCCCGGCTGCGGCTGCGTCTGCGGCTGCGGATAGGTCGCGGGCTGCACCGGAGGCTGGGCCTGGGACGGAGCGAGGGGCTGCGCCGGCGGCTGGGCCGCGACCGGCGGCGCCACGGCCTCCGGCGCGGGCGCGACGACGGGCACCGGTGCGGGCGCAGGTACGGGCGCCGGCGCAGCAACGGGCGCGGCCGCAGCCGCTGGGACCGGCGCGGCCGCCGGAGCGGACGCCCCGTCCGGAGCCGGCGTCACGCCGCCGCCCGGCGCGGCCGCCGGAGCACCCGCGGCATCCGTCTGCACGTACCAGGACGGGGGAGTGTAATCGGGCGCGTCGGACCAGTCGTCGTCGTCCTCCGCCGCGTTGTCGCCGACGTAGACGCCGTCCCGATCGCTGCTCACCTAGGGCTCCCTCGTGTTCGCCGCCGCAAGTTCGCGGTGCCGTTGCCGTCCCACAGCCTAGGCCGTGAGCCACCCCCGGCTGAAGGCGGTGTCTCATCTCCGACCGGGCCGCACACGGGCCGTACACAGGCCCCGACCGGCTCCGCGCGGGTCAGTCGAGGCGGCGCGGGCCGCCCAGGACCTGCCGTTCCGCCTGCCCGGTGACGATCCGGACGTACTGACGGTTCATCCGGGTCGTCCAGAGCGTCAGGTCGTCCGGGAGCGAGGGCAGGGCGGCGGTCTCGGCCGGTCCGAGCGAGAGCACCCGGCCGATCAGCTCGGCCTCCTCCGGCATCACCCGCTGCACCCCGACCAGGTCGGCCGCGTTGAGCACCCGGGAGGCGTTCGGCCCCAGGTGCGGCACCACCGTCAGGACCGTCTGCCAGGGCGTGGCGGAGAGCCGGCTGCGCGGCGGGCGGGCGCCGAGGTCGCGCACCACGAGCACCGGCGAGGTGACCGAGGCGCCCTGCGGGCCGAGCCGGCCGGGCTGGTGGACCGTCACGCACGGCTGCCCGCCGCCCGCGGCCTGCGCCATCGGCCCCCAGAGGTGGCCGCGGGCGGTCTCGACGGCGATCCGCGCGCCGGTGGCGGCCGCCCGCAGCGCGATGACCTGCGCCGTCCAGAGGCCGCCGACCAGTACCAGGTCGTAGGAGCTGGGCCGGAACAGGCCGAGCACGGCGGGCCGGGAGCGGTGCACGTCCTCGCCGATCAGCACGCCGTCGTCGCCGACCGGGAAGGACAGCGCGTCGAGTTCGGCGAGGGTGAGCACGTGCTTCTCCCGGCGCGGGCCGCGCAGCCCGAAGCCGGGCAGCAGCCGGCGCCCGGTCCGGGGCGCCGGCTCCGCGCCGGCCCGCGGCGCGGGGGCGGGGTAGGACTGCTGCGCCATCAGGACGCACCTCCCAGCGGCAGGGTGGCGAGCACACCGGGCGCCTGCTCCAGGTCGAGCCGGACCAGGCCGAGTCCGGCGCTCTGGGCGCGGGCCTCCAGCTGCCGGCCGAGTTCGACGGCCTCGCTCTCGCTGCGCTCGGTGACCCGGACGTGGCCGCTGAGGGTGACCGAGCCGCCGGTGCCGTGACCGGCGGTCAGGCTGAAGGTGCTGGCCAGCGCGGGCGCGCCGGTGACCAGGTTCACCAGATCGGGGACGGCGATCCGGCCGGGGGTGCCGCCGGGGCGGCCCAGCTGCGGCCAGCGGGAGATCCAGTAGGTGCTGTGCCAGCGGTCGTCGACCCGCCAGAACCGGTTGGTCTCCTGGGTGCGCCGTCCGCTGCCGCCGCCGCTGCCGGTGCCCTGCCGGACCGTCGTGGCCAGCGGGTTGACGCAGGTGGAGATGGCGAGGGCGGCGATCAGCTCGCGCTCGTCGAGCACGGTGACGTCGAAGCCGGCGCTGTTCAGCCGGCCGGCCAGCTGGTCGGTGACCCGCTGGAGCGCCTTGCGGGCGCCCGCCTCGCCGCCGCCCCGGGCGCGCACCGCGGTGGCGGCCCGCTCCGGGTCGAGCTTGAGCGCGACCCAGGTGAGCCGCAGCGCGGGGGTGGCGGTGCCGTCGGCGAGCTCCCGGTAGGCGCGGGCGGCCAGCGACTGCTCGGGCAGGTGCGGCGCGGGCGCGGGCTGGGTGTGCTGGACGAGCTGGACCGACTCCAGGGCGATGTCGTCGACCCGCAGCGCCGAGCAGACCACGTCCAGCGGCAGCGGGCGGGCGGTGCGGTCCGGACGCAGCGGCAGGTCCTTGGCCTGGACGAGCAGGACGGCGCTCAGGAAGGTGCCGTCGCCGACCATGCCGGTCTCCCGGCGCACCGGGCGGCCGCCGAGGTCGGCCTCGGTCGCGTGGGTGCAGGTGCGCAGCGCGGGTTCGAGTTCCAGGGCGGGCGCGAGCGCCGGGTCGGTGCCGGGCGGCGGCAGGTGGGCGCGGGCCCGCTTGCGGCGGGCCTTGAGCGCGGCGCGCACCCGCAGCGCCTCGGGGAGGGTGCGGCCGCGCAGCGGCACCAGTGCCAGCGTGACCAGGGCGAGGGCGACGGCGCCGAAGCCGGCGGCGACCGCCCTGCTGATCGTCCATCCGACCGCGACCAGGGCCACCGCGACCTCGACCAGCACGAGTTGCTGGAGCCTCAGCCGGCTGCCGAGCAGCCCGGGCCGGGGGTGGACGCGGACCGTGACCGGCCCCTGGGGTCCGTCGGCGCGGCCCGGGGCGGAGGAGCCCGCGGTGTCGCTCCCCTCGCGCCGCGCGGCGCGGCGCGGACCACTGCCCCGTGACGTGCTCCGGCGCCCCGGAACGGTCTGGTTCGGCATCCCCCGAGTGCCCCTCTCTGGTCGGTTGTCGCGGCCCGGCTGGCCGGTGCGTGAACCGTACCCGTACCGTACTCACCGTCTGCTGCCGCATCGTAGAGGGTTCGAGCCCGTTCTCGCCCGGGGGGTGGCAGGCCACGGGGAGCAGGGTCCGACAGGGGAGACGACGAGCATGGCATCGCGCCGGGACGAGCTGAACGCCTACACCTTCGCCCGCAAGCGCACGGTCGGAGCCTTCCTGCTGCCCGGCGGCGGGGGGAGCGACGAGGACGCGCCGCGCCCGGTGAAGGCGATCCTGCCGAGCGTGCTGGTGGGGGCGCTGGTGATCGGGGGCTTCGGTCTGTGGGGGGTGTTCAAGCCGAGCGCGCCGGTGGGCTGGGACGAGGGCAAGTACATCGTCCAGGGCAAGCAGAGCACCACCCGCTACGTGGTGCTGCTCGACCCGGACGGGAAGACCAAGCGGCTGCACCAGGTGCTGAACATGGCCTCGGCGCGGCTGGTGCTGCCGGTGGACAGCAAGGTGGTGGTGGTCGACGACGGCGTGCTCGACCGCTATCCCAACCACGGCCCGACGATCGGCATCCCGTACGCGCCGGACAAGCTGCCCAGCAAGGAGAACGCGAGCCGGCCGATGAAGTGGTCGGTCTGCGACCGGCCGGGCGACGAGCAGGGGAGCACCGTCGACCAGGCGGTGTTCGTGGCGGGCGGCGCCGACGCGGACGTGCTCGGGGCGAAGGACCGGATGCTGGACGTGGGCCAGGCGCTGCTGGTGCAGCAGGCGGACGACCCGCAGGTGACCGCCTCCGGTCCGGCCGCGGGCCAGGGGAAGCTGCGGGTGTTCCTGGTGGACAGCAAGGGCCGCCGGCACGCGATCGGCGGCCCGGAGGACTCCGACACCACCCGTTCGCAGCTGATGTGGGCCGTCTTCGGGTCGACGGCGGTGCCGCAGAAGGTGAAGAAGGACTGGCTGGACACCCTGGCGCCGGGCAGCGACATCGTCTTCCCGCGGATCGACGGGCTGGTCCCGGACACCAGGACGGCCAACTCCTCGGTGCCGCTGCAGAATCCGGAGGACCGCAAGGTCGGCCGGCTGGTGCGGTTCGGCGAGAAGTACTACGTGGTGGGGAAGAGCCAGCTGCTGCTGGTCAGCCAGTTCCAGGCGGAGCTGGTCCGGCAGAACCCGCTGCTGCAGCCGCTGTACAACCAGGACGCCAACAAGAGCCCGCGGATCGACGACCTCACCCCGGCCGAGCACGCCACCGTCAACAGCAGTGTGCCGCTGATGGCCGAGGGCGCCGCGGACTGGCCCACCCGGACGGGCGCGCCGGCCAACTCCTGGCAGGCGCCGAAGGACGCCCGGGCGGTGGTCTGCAGCACCTTCGACGGGGTCGCGGAGGACGGCCGGACGCCGCGGCGCAGCGTCTGGGCCGGGACCGAGTACCCGGTGCGGTACGGCAACGGCACCTCGACGGCGCATGTGACGCCGGGTCACGGCCTCTTCTACCGCGCGCTGGACAACGCCATGGACGGCTCCGGCACGGACTTCCTGATCACCGAGACCGGGCTGCGGTACGCGGTTCCGGCCAGCAGCGAGGGCGGCAAGGGCGGCCAGAGCGCGCCGCCGGCCCAGCCCGGCCAGCCGTCCGCGCCGGCGCCCGCGCAGCCCGGCGCGTCGAAGGGGCCGGCCGTGCCGTCGGCGACCCCGTCCGGCCCGCCGCAGCCCGAGGAGCTGGGCGGCAACCAGGCCCGGCTGGGCTACCAGGGGCTGCAGCCGGCGCCGGTGCCGCAGCAGTGGTCGAACCTGGTGCCGGTCGGCCCGGCGCTCAACGCCAGGAGCGCGGCCCAGCAGCAGAACGCCTAGCACCGGTGCGGCGGTCGGCCCGGGCCTCGCCCCGCTGCCCGCAAAGGAATTGGCCACGATGTCATGGCTTGGTAACCGACCGTCGCCCGGTGTTGGGCGAGCTGCGTGTGCCGACTACAGTGCTGCAGGACATCACACCGGTGGTGCCCGGGGGGCCGGAAACAGTCCCTCCGGACTCAAGGTCTGTCTCATGGGGGACGGTAGAGCATGGGTCAGTTCAAGACGACCGCTCAGGAGATGCTGGCTTTCGCCAAGCACATGGACGAGGTCATCAACCAGATCAACACCGAGATCAACGGTCTCAACAACCTGGTGGGTTCGATCACCGGTGGTTGGCAGGGCCAGGCCGCGCAGGCGTACACCAACCTCCAGGGTCAGTTCAACACCGACGCCCAGGAGCTGAACAAGTCGCTGCGCGCCATCAAGGACGCGATCGAGCTCACGACCCAGAAGTACTCGCAGGCGGACGCCGACCAGCAGGCGATCTTCGGCTCCGCAGCCACGTCCTGATCCTCAGCTCTGTCCGTTCACCCGGCGACGCACCCCTCGGGTGATGGGGTGCCTCGCAGCCTCGACTAGGAGACATCGTGGCCGAACACATTCTGGTCAACTTCGAGACCATCAAGAACGCCAGCTCGGAGGTCCGCCGGACCGCGGGCACCATCAAGGCCCAGCTCGAGGAGCTGAAGGCCGGCGTCACCAAGATCTCCGGCAGCTGGGAGGGCGCCGCCCAGCAGGGCTACCAGGCCCACCAGGCCAAGTGGGACCAGCGCGCCGAGCACCTCCAGCAGGTGCTGGAGTCGATCGCCAAGTCCCTGGACAGCGCGGCCTCCAGCTACCAGAACACCGAGAACCGCAACGCCACCCTCTGGACCGGCTGACGGTTCACGGCCCCAGTACCACGCGCCGAAGGGCGGGTGCCCCGTGCGGGCACCCGCCTTTGGCACGACCGCACGACCAGGTGGACGACATGAGGGGTGGCAGGGTGCCGGTGGTCAGGTACCGGACGGCGGCCGCGGCGGTGGCCGCGCTCACGGTGCTCGGCGGCCCGCTGACGGTGCCGGCGGCGGCCGAGGGGCCGGGCGTCTCGGCGTCGGGGGAGTGCGGCAAGAACGCGCAGAACGTGCAGGCCGTGCCGTGGTCGCTGCAGCGGATGGTGCTGGACGAGCTCTGGCAGGGCGGCGCGACCACCGGGGCGGGCGTCCTGGTCGCGGTCATCGACACCGGGGTGGACGACCAGAACCCGCAGCTGGCCGAGAAGGTCCTCGACGGCGGTTCGCTGCTCAAGGACAAGGAGGGCAAGCGGGTCGAGGGCGGCGGCAAGGACGACCTGGTCGGCCACGGCACCAAGGTGGCCGGCATCATCGCGGCCTCCCGCAGCGACCGGACCGGCTTCGTCGGCATCGCCCCGGGTGCCAAGGTGCTGTCCATCCGGCAGAACGACGCCGAGGGCAACGGCGATGTGCACTCGCTGGTGGAGGCCGTCAACTCGGCCGTCGCCCAGGGTGCCAAGGTCATCAACATCTCGCAGGACGTGCGCGGCGCGGCCGACACTCGCTTCGTCGGCTACGAGGAGCTGAAGGCCGCGGTCGACAACGCCGAGAGCCGGGGCGTGGTGGTGGTCGCCTCCTCCGGCAACGACGGCAAGAAGGGCGACACCTACCCGGCGGCCTTCCGCACCGTGCTCGCCGTCGGCGCCTCCGACCGCAACAACGAGCGCACCTACTTCTCCCAGTACGGCGATTTCGTGGACGTCGCGGCCCCCGGCGTCGACATGCTCTCCACCGTCCCGCGCGGCGGGCAGTGCGTGGACAACGGCACCAGCTTCGCCGCGCCGTACGTGGCCGGGCTGGCGGCGCTGCTGGTCGGCGCGCACAAGGACTGGAAGCCGAGCCAGGTGCGCGCCTGGATCGAGCAGACCGCGCAGCGCACCGACCACAAGTCGAACGAGTACATCGGCTGGGGCGTGGTCGACCCGGTGAAGGCCGTCACCACCGCGCCCGCGGCGCCGCCGGACAAGCCGGCCGAGGACCCGCCGGTGCAGTTGGCGTCCGCCCCGATCGTGCCCCGCCCGCTCGGCCTCGGCGAGACCCAGGCCGACCGCGACGGCCGCACCGCGACCTATGTCCTGGGCGTGGGCGCGCTGCTGGTCGCCCTGCTGATCGGCGGCGGCATCGTCCTCCGCGACCACCGCCGCCGCCCCTGAACCCGTGCCCGGACCGCCGGGCAGCGCGCGGACGCGGAAGTTGCCCCGGACGCGGCAGTGCCCCGGGCGAGGGGGAGCCCGGGGCACTGCCGTGTGGGGGAGGGGTGGGGGTCTCGGGTCAGGCCTGCTGGTCCTCGGGGACGGTGATCACCCAGCGGGTGTCCTGCCGGGGGCGCAGGTAGAACAGCCAGTAGAGGGTGGCGACGGCGGTGATGCCGCCGGTCCACAGCAGCGGCACGGTGTCCAGCTGGGTGATCACGTAGACCAGCACCGCGATCAGCACCACCGGCACGGCCGGCCACAGCGGCATCCGCCAGGCGGCGGCGTGCTTGTGCTGGTTGCGGCGGGAGAGCAGTGCGGCGATCGCGACCAGCAGGTACATCCCGGTGACGGCGACGCCGGTGATCTCGCTCAGCAGCTCGCCCTTGACGAAGCAGAGCGCGGCGCCGGGGAGGCCGACTGCCAGGGTGGCGACCCACGGGGAGCCGAACCGGCCCAGGGTGCCGAAGGCCTTGTTGACCGGGCCGGGCCACGCCTTGTCGCGGGCCGAGGCGAACAGCACCCGGGAGTTCTGGATGACCATGACGATGCCGGCGTTGATGATGGCCAGCGCGACGCAGAGGCTGATGAAGGTGCCGACGGCCGAGTTGCTCCAGGCGGTGACCATGCCGGAGATGTCGCCGGAGCTCAGGGTGGCGAGGTCGGGGGCGCCCATGGTGATGGCGGCGACCGGGACCAGGATGACGGCGGCGGAGATCGCCAGCGTCCACAGCACGGTGCGGGACACGTTGCGGCGCGGGTTCTCCAGCTCCTCGGAGAGGTAGACGGCGGTGGAGAAGCCCTGGGTGATGAAGAGCGCGATGCCGAGGGCGCCGATGATCGCGCCGATGCTCACCGTGGTGGTGACGCCGTCCTCGCCGGTGACCACGCCGTGCAGCATGCTGGGGGCGCCGCTGTTGGCGTGGGCGAAGCCGAGCACGGACACGACGCCGGCCGCGATGACCTCCAGCACCAGGAAGACGCCGGTGATCCAGGCGTTGGCGCGCAGGTCCAGCAGGCCGGCCAGGGTGGCGGCGAGCATCACCGCGGCGCCGGCCAGCGGCTTGTCCACGTGCAGGACGGGGGCCAGGTAGTCGGCGGTGCCGAGGGCGATGACCGAGGGGACGATCATCACCACGATCAGCGAGAGCACGAACACCAGCCAGCCGGCCAGCCGTCCGGCCAGGGTGCCGACCATGGCGTACTCGCCGCCGGCGCTGGGGATCAGGGTGCCGAGCTCGGAGTAGCAGAAGGCGACCGCGATACAGAGCACCGAGCCGATCGCGATGGCCAGCGCGGTGGCGCTGCCGATGCTGGAGAACAGCTCCGGGACGATCACGAAGAGCGTGGAGGCCGGGGTGACGCAGGACAGCGTGAGCAGTGTGCCGCCCACGACGCCGATCGAACGCTTGAGCGTCTGCGGGGCGGCGGGGGCGCCCGCGTCGGCCGGGGCGGCGGCCGCGGCGGTCGGTGGGCGAAGCGTGTCGGTCATCGGGGCATCCGATCGGCTCTGTGCGGTCCTGGAGAGGGAGCGGTATCGCCTCCGCTGGCTGTCTGCTCGGTTCTGGTCCTGTCGCTCCCGGGCCGCCATGGAACCTTGGGCGTATCGATCGCGTCAATGCCGGAATTGCTTCGGAATCCGTTGCGGCAATCCGCATAGACATGCGATCTGATGATCACTTATCGTCATCACTATGTATGTCCGACTTGTTACTTTCGCCACATGGCGCTTGAATCCAAGGTGAATGTGGCATTGCGCGCATCAATCCAAGGTCATGGCCGGATGCGGAGGCAGGTCGACCGGAAGTGCCCTGGCCGCAGGCCCGAGCCCCCGTCGGGTACGGGAACCGCAGCCCTCCGGCGGAAAGATCTAGGTAACGTTTCGGAACCTGGACGCCGGAAGGGGCCGGACCCCGAGGATCCGACCCCTTCCCACACGCTCCGTGACGACCGGCCCTCCGCCGCTACGGCGCCGGCAGCCAGCCCGTCTGCACCATCTGCCCGCTGGTCACCCGGCGCGAGACGAACACGCCCCGGCCCGGCGGCAGCGCCTGCGGCTTGACGTTGCCCAGCAGCGGACCCTCGTCCCGGTTGCCGGACAGCAGGACGCCCTGGCCGCCCAGCTCCCGCATCCGCTGCATGAACGGCTCGTACAGCGAGCGCCCGGCGCCGCCGGCGCTGCGCGCGACGATCACCCGCAGCCCGATGTCGCGCGCGAACGGCAGGAACTCGGCCAGCGCGGCCAGCGGGTTGCCCGAGGAGGTCGCCACCAGCTCGTAGTCGTCCACCACCACGAACATGTCCTTGCCGCTGTACCAGCTGCGGTTGCGCAGCTGCTCCGCGGTCACGTCCGGACCGGGCAGTCGGCGCGAGCAGGCCCCGCGCAGCATCTCGACCACGGAGCTCATGGCCGGCTGCGCGGCGGCGTACTCGACCAGGTACTCCGGCGGGACGACGCCGAGCAGCGCGCGCCGGTAGTCGCCGACCACGATCCCGGCCTGGTCCGGGGTGTACCGCTCGGTGATCTGCTTGACCAGCATCCGCAGCAGCGCGGACTTCCCGGACTCGGTGTCGCCGAACACGATGAACAGCGGGTCGGTCTCGAAGTTGACGAAGGCCGGTGCCAGCTCCGCCTCGTCCACGCCGAAGGCGACGCCCCGCTCCGGGTGCTCGAAGCCCTTCGGCAGCGACTGCCCGTCCAGCACCGTCGGCAGCATCCGCACCTGCGGCGCGCGCGGACCGGTCCAGGCCCCGGCGACCGCCTGCACCAGCCCGGCCACCCCGTTCTGCAGGTCCTCCACCGAGCCGGAGCCGTCCAGCCGGGGCAGACCGGTGAGGAAGTGCAGCCGGTCCGCGGTGACGCCCCGGCCCGGCGCGGCCGGCACGGCCTGCGCCACCCGGCGGTCCACCTCGGACTCCATCGCGTCGCCGAGCTTCAGCTCGCTCCGGTTCTGCAGCAGGTCCTTGAGCGCCGGGCGGACCTCGGCGTAACGGGTCGCGGTGACGATCAGGTGCACGCCGTAGCCGAGGCCGCGCTGGGCGATGTCGCCGATGACCGGCTCCAGCGCCTCGAACTCCTGCTTGAAGGTGTTCCAGCCGTCGACCACCAGGAAGACGTCGCCGAACCGCTCGTCCGGCAGCGCGCCGGCGGCCCGGCGGGCCCGGTAGGTGCCGATGGAGTCGATCCCGGTGCTGCGGAAGAGCTCCTCGCGCCGGTTGAGCACCCCGTGCACCTCGGAGACCATCCGGCGCACCTTCTCCGCGTCCAGCCGCCCGGCCACCCCGCCGACGTGCGGCAGGTCCTGGAGCGACTGGAAGCCGCCGCCGCCGAAGTCCAGCAGGTAGAACTGCGTCTCCAGCGGCGTGTGGGTGAGCGCGAACGCGGCCACCGTGGTGCGGATCATGGTCGACTTGCCCGAGCGCGGGCCGCCGACCACCAGGCCGTGGCCGGCCGCGCCCGCGTAGTCCTGCTCGAGGATGTCGCGCTTCTGGTCGCGCGGCTTGTCGACGATGCCGACCGGCACCCGCAGCCGGCCCAGCGTGCCCGACTGCGGCGCGGTCAGCCCGCGCTCGGCGGTCGCCTGCAGCGGCGGCAGCAACTGGTCCACGCTCGGGGGCGCGTCCAGCGGCGGCAGCCACACCTGGTGCGCGGCCGGGCCCTGGCCCGCCATCCGCTGCACGAACACGTCCAGCACGGTGTCCGCCAGGGCGTCGTCCTGCTCCTCGACCAGCGGCTCGACCTCCTCCTGCACCAGCGGCTCGGTCACCGGCACCTCGGCCGCGGTGAACCGCACCGGCCGCGCGGACACCAGCCGGCCGCCGGTCGACCGCTGCTGCCCCGGCGCCCGGTAGGCCCCGGAGACGTAGGCGGCCTTGAACCGCTCCATCACATCGGTGCCGAACTTCAGGTAGCCGACACCCGGCACCGGCGGCAGGTGGTAGGCGTCCGGGACGCCGATCGCCGCCCGCGACTCGGCCGCCGAGAAGGTGCGCAGACCGATCCGGTAGGAGAGATAGGTGTCCAGGCCGCGCAGCTTGCCCTCCTCCAGGCGCTGCGAGGCCAGCAGCAGATGCACCCCGAGGGACCGGCCGATCCGGCCGATCTGGATGAACATGTCGATGAAGTCGGGCTTGGCGGTGAGGAGTTCGGAGAACTCGTCGATGATCAGCACCAGTGAGGGCAGCGGGTCCAGCGCCGCGCCGGCCGCCCGGGCCCGCTCGTACTCGTGGATGTTCGCGTAGTTGCCCGCCCGGTGCAGCAGCTCCTGGCGCCGGTTGAGCTCGCCCTCGATGGCGTCCCGCATCCGGTCGACCAGGGTGAGCTGGCCCTCCAGGTTGGTGATCACCGCCGAGGTGTGCGGCATGTCCGCCATGCCCGCGAAGGTCGCGCCGCCCTTGAAGTCGGCGAGCACGAAGTTCAGCGTCTCCGAGGAGTGCGTCATCGCCAGCGCCAGCACCAGGGTGCGCAGCAGCTCCGACTTGCCGGAACCGGTCGCGCCGACGCACAGGCCGTGCGGGCCCATGCCCTCCAGCGCGGCCTCCTTGAGGTCCAGGTACACGTGCTCGCCGCCGGCCCCGACGCCGATCGGCACCCGCAGCCGCTCGTGCTGCGCCCGCTGCCGCCAGCTGCGGGTCACGTCGAAGGACCCCGGGTCGCCGGAGTTCATCAGATCGGTGAAGTCCAGGTTGGACAGCAGCGGCTCGTCGTCGCCGCCGGCCGAGGCCCGGTACGGCGCCAGCTGCCGGGCCAGCGCCTCGGACTGCCAGGCGCCGAGGGTGTCCGGCTTGCCGGTGTAGGTGGCGCCCGAGGCGGAGCGCAGCACCAGCGCGTCCGGCGAGACGGTGACGATCAGGTGCCCGCTCGGCTCGTCCAGGTCGCCCGGGACGACCTCGACGATGGTCACCCCGTGCACGCCCTCGGCCCCGGCCAGCAGCGAGTCGTGCGGCACCGAGGCGCCGTCCATGACGACCACGATGTGCGGCTGGTCGGCGGCCGGGGCGGCGTCCCGGACGAACCGCTGCCGGCCGGCCAGCTCGTCCTGGAGCAGCAGCTCCAGGTCGCCGAGCCCGGTGGCGATCAGCCGGCGGGAGCCGGCGCCGTCGTTCTCCTTGCGGTGCTGGTTGTGCGGGAGCCACTTGGTCCACTCCCACTCGTCCACCGCGCCGGGCGCCGCCGCGACCGTGATCAGCAGGTCGTCCGGCGAGTGCAGGGTGGTCAGCTGGGCGATCATCGCCCGGACGTTCCCGTACACGGTGTCCGGGTCGCCGCAGACCGTGATGTGGTAGAAGGCGCGCAGCGAGATCGCCAACGGCAGGTCCTGCAGGGTGCCGTGGGCGTTCAGGAAGGTCTGCATCGCGGCCGCCGAGAGCGGCTCCAGCTCGTCCATCGGCGCGGTCTGCGGCGCGACCAGCGGTGTGGACAGCTGGACCGGTCCGCGGCCGACCCTGATCTGCGCGAAGTCCGCGTCGCCGCCCCGCCGCTCCCACAGCCGCCGGCCGTCGGCGACGATCGACCACAGCTGGTCCGGCTCGGGGTTCAGGAACAGCTGCGCGCCGCGCTGGCGCTCGGCGGTCCGGCGTACCTGGCGGCGCATCTGCTGGAGGTACTTGAGGTAGTCGCGCCGCTCGTCCGCGGTGGCCGTGGAGCCGCCCTTGCGGGCGCGGACGATCTGGGCGAGCGCCATGCCGACCGTCGAGACGATCATCAGACCGCCCATGATCTTCATCGGGGCCTGGGCGCCGGGGGCGAAGAAGAACACCGCCGAACCGCCCATGCCGAGCATCGGCAGGATGCTCATCACCCAGTCCTCACCGCCCGAACGGGGCAGCTCGGGTGGGGCCACCAGCTCCACCGGCTCGTCCGGCACCGCCGGGGGATAGGCCCGGGGCGGCCGCTTGACCATGATCACGCCCATACGCGTCCCATCCCCCGACCACGAACGCTTCGCAAGACCACTACGGCATCAGCCCTCACGCAACAGGATCCGTACGGGTGAGGACGCCCCGTGTGACGCCGCCCCCGCTCCGCCGACCGCAGGCATCCGGGGAGGAGCGCGCCGCCCCCGCCGCCCTGCGCAGGGGCCGATCCTACTGGGACCCGCCCCCGCGGCCCCGCCCGCCCTCCACGGGGCCGGGCACGAACCGAGCGGGTAGGGTAACGCCGCGCCAACTCGTGGCCGCGCCCGGCCGGTTCCGCCCGGCCGGCGCCCGCGCGAGGGCCGGACCGGCCGGCCACCGGTGCCGCGCCGGCACCGTGGGGGCGGCGGCACCGCGCACCGGCGCCGAGCACCCGTCACCGAACACCGTCATCAAGGGGGAGCGCCCAGTGCGTCGAGCGAACGAGGTGCGGGCATGACGACGCCCGCGACCACCGGTTTCTGCCGGGTCACCGTCGTCGCGCCGGACAGCCGGATCGACGTCGCCCTGCCCGAGGACGTCCCGCTCGCGGACGTGTACCCCGAGGTACTGCGGCTGTCCGGCCAGACCCAGCCCGACGGCGTCCCCACCGGCTTCCACCTGGTCCGCCGCGACGGCACCGTGCTCGACGGCGGCCGCTCGCTCGCCGCCCAGCAGGTGCGCGACGGCGACCTGCTCAACCTGCGCCCCTTCGCCGAGTCGCTGCCGCCCGCCGTCTACGACGACGTCGCCGACGCGATCGCCACCGCCGGCGAGACCGACCGCCGGTTCTGGAGCCCCGAGCTGATGCGCGCCTTCGGCCTCGTCGGCGCCGGCGTGCTGCTCACCCTGCTCGGCTTCGCGCTCTGGTTCGCCGACCTGCGCCACGACATGCACGGCCTGCCCGGCGTGCTCTCCGGCGTCGTCGCGGTGGTGCTCACCGCCCTCGCCGGCGTCCGCGCCCGGGTCTACCGGGACGCCTGGGCCGGCCTCGCGCTCGGCCTCGGCGCCCTGCCGCACGCCCTGATCGCCGGCAGCGGCATCCTCGCGCCCACCGGCGGCCCGCTGGACGGCCCCGGCCGGCTCCAGTTCCTGACCGGCTGCGTCACCGTCCTGGTGGTCGCCGTCCTGCTGGTCGGCCTGCTGCCCGAGAAGGACTCGCTGTTCGTGGCCGCCGCCTTCCTGGCCGCGGCCGGCGCGCTCGCCACCTTCGCCGCCGTCCTGCTGCCCGGCACCCCGGCCCACCACATCGCGGCCGTCACCGGCGTCGCCGCCGTCGCCGTGATCGGCTTCCTGCCCGGCCTGTCCGCCCGCTTCGCCCGGCTGCCGGTCGGCTACAGCGCCCCCGGCCAGACCCGCGCCCGGGGCCGCGACCACGACGAGGACGCCGCCCGCGCCGAACTGGTCCAGTACGAGCGGATCGCCCACCAGGCCCGCCGCGGCCACGAGGTACTGGTCGGCCTGGTCGGCGGCTGCGCCGCGGTGGTCGTCGGCTCCTGCGCGGTGCTCGGCTTCACCGACCGGACCTTCCCCGAGCTGCTGGCCCTCGTCCTCGGACTGGCCGCCATGCTCCGGGCCCGGCTGTTCCGCTACAGCGCCCAGGTCCTCGCGCTCACCGTCGCCGGGCTGCTCGGCCTGTCGCTGCTGATCGTCGGGCTCTCCCTGCACACCCCGCAGTTCGTGCTGCGGGTCGGCCTCGGCTCCACCGACGCCGATCTGCGCACCGTCTGGCTGACCGCCTCGATCGCCTTCGGCGCCGCCGTGCTCACCGCGATCGCCCTGGTGGTGCCGCGGCTCGGCGTCTCCCCCTTCTGGGGGCGCATCCTGGACCTGGTCGACAGCCTCACCCTGATGTCGCTGGTCCCGCTGGTGCTCGCCGTCCTCGACGTCTACCGGCTGGTCCGCGGCGCCACCGGCTGATCCGCGCACCGGGGCCGCCGACCGTCGGCGTCGGCGGCACTGGTACGCTTGGCCTCCGAGCGCAGCCGTGTGTCCGTCCCCGGGTGGGACGATGCCCGTCGGCCGCGCCCGTACACGACACCGAGTTCTCGCAGAGTCCTGTGCCGTAGACCAGGAACGCTCGGTATCACCTCGAAGGAGTTGCAGTGGCTCTCGCCTCTGACGTCAAGAAGCAGATTTTCGCCGAGTTCGGCCAGAAGGAGGGCGACACCGGCTCCCCCGAGGTCCAGGTCGCCATGCTCTCGCGCCGCATCTCGGACCTGACCGAGCACCTCAAGGCCCACAAGCACGACCACCACTCGCGTCGTGGCCTGCTGATCCTGGTCGGCCAGCGTCGCCGTCTGCTGCAGTACCTGGCCAAGAAGGACATCGAGCGTTTCCGTACGCTCGTCGACCGCCTGGGCATCCGCCGCGGTGCCGCCGGCGGCGCCCGCTGAGAACGCCGCTCGGGGCGGCTCCCCACACCGGGGAGCCGCCCCTCGCGCGTATGCCGCGACCGGTGAGCCGGGCGTCCACCACGGCGCCCGCGCCCACCGGCCGGGGATAACAACTCGCGCGCACCTCCCCAGGTGGCCGAGGATTGCACCGTAGGGTTGTGGGCATGCCGGGTGATGGCGCCGAAAGCGCGCCACCGGGCAGCAGGACCCGAACCCCCCGCGGGACGAAGGCTTCAAACGGAAGCCGCCCGCATCCGAGAGAGCGTCCAGACGCGGACCGCCCGTCCGATACCCGGCCGGCCGAGAGGCGCCGGTCCTCGGTAGTGGCCGCCGGAGGCCCCGCAGACCGAAGCGGGGACCGCCGGAGGCTTCGATCGAAGACCGGCCCGGACCGTCCAGGGTCAGCACGCAGGCGATTACGCGGGGACGCTCTCCCGGAGACGTACGAAAGAGGAGATCTTCCAGGTGGAAGAGAACGTGTTCTACGCCGAGGCCGTGATCGACAACGGTTCCTTCGGCACCCGTACCATCCGCTTCGAGACCGGCCGTCTGGCCCGTCAGGCCGCCGGCTCCGCCGTGGCCTACCTGGACGACGACACCATGGTGCTGTCGGCCACCAGCGCGTCCAAGCAGCCGAAGGAGCACTTCGACTTCTTCCCGCTGACCGTGGACGTCGAGGAGCGGATGTACGCCGCGGGCCGGATCCCCGGCTCGTTCTTCCGTCGCGAGGGCCGGCCCTCCGAGGACGCGATCCTCACCTGCCGCCTGATCGACCGCCCGCTGCGCCCGTCCTTCGTCAAGGGCCTGCGCAACGAGATCCAGGTCGTCGTCACCGTGATGGCGCTCAACCCGGACCACCTGTACGACGTGGTGGCCATCAACGCCGCCTCCGCCTCCACCCAGCTGGCGGGCCTGCCGTTCTCCGGCCCGATCGGTGGTGTCCGCGTCGCGCTGATCAACGGCCAGTGGGTGGCCTTCCCGACCCACAGCGAGCTGGAGTCGGCCGTCTTCGACATGGTCGTGGCCGGCCGCACCCTGCCGGACGGCGACGTCGCGATCATGATGGTCGAGGCCGAGGCCACCGACAAGACCATCAAGCTGGTCGAGGGCGGCGCCGAGGCGCCGACCGAGGAGATCGTCGCCGCCGGTCTGGACGCCGCCAAGCCGTTCATCAAGGTCCTCTGCGCCGCCCAGGCCCAGCTGGCCGCCCAGGCCGCGAAGCCGACCGGCGAGTTCCCGGTCTTCCTGGACTACCAGGACGACGTGCTCGCCGCGCTGACCGCCGCCGTCAAGGACGAGCTGGCGCAGGCCCTCACCATCGCGGGCAAGCAGGAGCGCAACAACGAGCTGGACCGCGTCAAGGCGCTCGCCGCCGAGAAGCTGCTGCCCGAGTTCGAGGGCCGCGAGAAGGAGATCAGCGCCGCCTACAACGCGCTGACCAAGAAGACCGTCCGCGAGCGCGTCATCAAGGACAAGGTCCGCATCGACGGCCGCGGTGTCACCGACATCCGCACCCTGGCCGCCGAGGTCGAGGCCATCCCGCGCGTGCACGGCTCGGCCCTGTTCGAGCGCGGCGAGACCCAGATCCTGGGCGTCACCACGCTGAACATGCTCCGCATGGAGCAGCAGCTCGACACGCTCTCCCCGGAGACGCGTCGCCGCTACATGCACAACTACAACTTCCCGCCGTACTCGGTCGGCGAGACCGGCCGCGTCGGTTCGCCGAAGCGCCGCGAGATCGGCCACGGCGCGCTCGCCGAGCGGGCCATCCTGCCGGTGCTGCCGTCCCGCGAGGACTTCCCGTACGCCATCCGCCAGGTCTCCGAGGCGCTGAGCTCCAACGGCTCCACCTCGATGGGCTCGGTCTGCGCCTCGACCATGTCGCTGCTGAACGCCGGTGTGCCGCTGAAGGCCGCCGTCGCCGGTATCGCCATGGGCCTGATCTCCCAGGAGATCGACGGCGAGACCCACTACGTGACCCTCACCGACATCCTCGGTGCCGAGGACGCGTACGGCGACATGGACTTCAAGGTCGCCGGTACCCGCAACTTCATCACCGCGCTGCAGCTGGACACCAAGCTCAACGGCATCCCGGCGTCGGTGCTCGCCGCCGCGCTGAAGCAGGCCCGCGACGCCCGTCTGCACATCCTCGACGTGATGAACGAGGCCATCGACTCCCCGGACGAGATGTCGCCGAACGCGCCGCGCATCATCACCATCAAGATCCCGGTGGACAAGATCGGTGAGGTCATCGGCCCCAAGGGCAAGATGATCAACCAGATCCAGGAGGACACCGGCGCCGAGATCACGATCGAGGACGACGGCACCATCTACATCGGTGCCGCCGACGGCCCGGCCGCCGAGGCCGCCCGCACCACGATCAACCAGATCGCCAACCCGACCATGCCGGAGGTCGGCGAGCGCTACCTGGGCACCGTGGTCAAGACCACGACCTTCGGTGCCTTCGTCTCGCTCATGCCGGGCAAGGACGGTCTGCTGCACATCTCGCAGATCCGCAAGCTGGCCGGCGGCAAGCGCGTGGAGAACGTCGAGGACATCCTCGGCGTCGGCGCCAAGGTGCAGGTCGAGATCGCCGAGATCGACCCGCGCGGCAAGCTCTCGCTGATCCCGGTCGTCGAGGGCGAGGAGAACGGCGAGGCCGCTTCCGAGTGAAGCGCCGCTAGCTGATCCCGCGGCCCGCACGCCCCCAGCGGCGTGCGGGCCGCACCCTGTTGTCCCCCCATGCTTCGACGGATTGCTTTCTACGGAGGTACCCCCGTGGCTCTGGCCTCGGCGGCGACGCAGCGCCCCGGCACGACCCGAACCCTGCTGAAGGGCGCGGACGGCGCCGGAATCGTGCGCCGCACCGTCCTTCCCGGCGGCCTGCGCGTCGTCACCGAGACCCTGCCGACGGTGCGCTCCGCGACCTTCGGCATCTGGGTCGGGGTCGGTTCTCGCGACGAGACCCCCCAGCTCAACGGCGCCACGCACTACCTGGAGCACCTGCTCTTCAAGGGCACCGAGCGGCGCAGCGCGCTGGACATCTCGGCCGCCCTGGACGCGGTCGGCGGCGAGATGAACGCCTTCACCGCCAAGGAGAACACCTGCTACTACGCGCGGGTGCTCGACACCGACCTGCCGCTCGCCATCGACGTGGTCTGCGACATGCTCACCGGCTCGCTGATCCGCCCCGAGGACGTCGAGGCCGAACGCGGCGTCATCCTCGAGGAGATGGCGATGGCCGAGGACGACCCGGGTGACGTCGTCCACGACCTCTTCGCCAAGGTGATCTTCGGCAACGGCCCGCTCGGCCGCCCGATCCTCGGCACCCAGGAGACCGTCAGGTCGCTCACCCGCGACCAGATCGCGAACTTCTTCCACCGCCGCTACCGGCCCGAGAACCTCGTCGTCGCCGCGGCCGGCAACCTCGACCACCGCAAGGTCGTCCGGCAGGTCGAGCGGGCCTTCGCACCGCTGCTCGCCAAGTCCGAGGCCGCTCCCGCCGAGGCCCGCCGCGGCGTCAAGGCGCTGCGCACCGCCGGCCGGGTCGAGGTGTTCAACCGCTCCACCGAGCAGGCCCACCTGGTGCTGGGCGTGCCCGGGGTGCCCCGGCACGACGAGCGCCGCTGGGCGATGGGCGTGCTCAACGCGGCCCTCGGCGGCGGCATGAGCTCGCGGCTGTTCCAGGAGGTCCGGGAGAAGCGCGGCCTGGCGTACTCGGTGTACTCCTACTCCTCCTCGTACGCGGACAGCGGCCTGTTCGGCATCTATGCCGGCTGCCAGCCCAAGCGGGTCGAGGAGGTGCTGCGGATCTGCCGCGAGGAGCTCGCCAAGGTGGTCGCCGAGGGCATCACCGAGGAGGAGCTGCGGCGCGCGATCGGCCAGATCTCCGGCTCCACCGTGCTCGGCATGGAGGACACCGGCTCGCTGATGAACCGGATCGGCAAGGCCGAACTCAGCTACGGCCACCACCTGTCGGTGGACGACATGCTGGCGAAGATAGCCGCAGTGACCCTGGACGACGTGCACGAGGTCGCCCGTGATGTGCTGGGCGCGTACCGGCCCTCGCTCGCGCTGATCGGCCCGATCAACGACAAGCGGGCCGCCAAGCTGGCCGACCTGCTGGCCTGAAGGGACTACTCACCATGACGCTGCGAGTCGCTGTGATCGGCGCCCGGGGCCGGATCGGCTCGGAGGCCGTCAAGGCCGTCGGGGCCGCCCCGGACCTGGAACTGGTCGCCACCCTCGGCCGGGGCTCGGAGCTCTCCGAGCTGACCGACGCCGGGGTGCAGGTCGCGGTCGAACTGACCCACCCCGACTCGGTGATGGGCAACCTCGACTACTGCCTGTCGCACGGCATCCACGTGGTCACCGGCACCACCGGCTGGACGGAGGAGCGCCTCGCCACCGTCCGGGGGCTGCTCGCCGCCGCGCCGGAACTGGGTCTGCTGATCGCGCCCAACTTCTCCGTCGGCGCCGTGCTCGGCATGAAGTTCGCGCAGGCCGCGGCGAAGTACTTCGAGTCGGTCGAGGTCGTCGAGCTGCACCACGACCACAAGGCGGACGCCCCCAGCGGAACCGCCACCCGCACCGCCCAGCTGATCGCCGCCGCCCGCGCGGAGGCCGGCCGCGCGCCGCAGCAGGACCCGACCACCCACGGCCTGCCCGGCGCCCGCGGCGCCGACGTCGACGGGGTGCCGGTGCACGCGGTGCGGCTGCGCGGTCTGCTCGCCCACCAGCAGGTGATGTTCGGCGACGACGGCGAGACCCTCACCATCCGGCACGACTCGCTGCACCACAGCAGCTTCATGCCGGGCATCCTGCTCGGTGTGCGCAAGGTCGTGCAGACGCCCGGGCTCACCCTGGGCCTCGAACACTTCCTGGACCTGTGAGCGCGGCATGACCTCCCGTACCGGCTTCTTCGTCCTCTCCGGAGTCCTGGCCCTGGTCGCGCTGATCTGCGTCGGCGAGGGCGTCCAACTGGTCGCCACCGGCAAGCCGCTGGGCATCGGCCTGGGCCTGTGTGCCTTCGTCATCCCGGTCATCGGCATATGGTTCCTGCGCCAGACGGTCCGCTTCGGACGGGACAGTGAGCGGCTCGCCCGCGAGCTGGAGGCCGAGGGCGGTCTGCCGGTCGACGAGCTGGAGCGCACCGACGGCGGGCGGATCGACCGCGCCTCGGCCGACGCGGTGTTCGCGCGCCGCAAGGCCGAGGCCGAGGCCGCCCCGGGCGACTGGCGGGTCTTCTTCCGGCTCGCGGTGGCCTACGCCGACGCCGGCGACGTACCGCGCGCCCGCAGGACCATGCAGCACGCCATCAAGCTGCACCGCGCCACCGGCGCCGACACCACCCCGGACGGCGCCGGCAGCACCATCGGCAAGCCCGCGAGGAGCAACGCGTGAGCGAGGACACCACCGCCCCCCGGTTCCGCAGCGACATCACCGCGGACCTGGTCCGCGCCGCCGCCGCCGACTCGGACGTCATCTGGGCGGCCCGGGTCTCGACGGCGGGGGAGCAGTCCCTGGAGGCCCTCCAGCAGGACCCGGACAAGTCCGCGGGCCTGATCAACTTCCTGATGCGCGACCGGCACGGCACGCCGTTCGAGCACAACTCGATGACCTTCTTCATCAGCGCGCCGATCTTCGTCTTCCGCGAGTTCCACCGCCACCGCAGCGGCTGGTGCCTCGCCGGGGACACCGAGATCACGCTGCAGGGCAAGGACGGGTCGCTCAGGCGCCGGACCATCGCCGACCTGTACCAGCAGTGGCACGTCGGCGTGGAGGACCGGATCGAAGCCGGTAAGGGCGGCGTGACCTGGCACAAGAAGTCCGAGAAGTGGCGGGCGCAGGTCAAGCAGAAGGGCGAGACCCACCACTTGGGTCTGCACGGCACTCGCGAGGCGGCGGAGGCCGCCGTCGCGGAGTTCCGCGCCCTGAATCCGAGCAAGCGGACCCGGAAGCTGGAGTCGGTCCGGCGAAACCACGTCCGCTGCTTCGACGAGCGCACGCTCCTGGCCGGGCGCGCGCGGATCGTCGACGTGATGGAGTCGGGTGTCAAGCAGCTCCTCCGGCTGACCACCGCGAGCGGCAAGCAGCTGCGGTGCAGCAAGGACCACGCGATCCTCACTCCGGACGGCTGGCGCAAGGCGGGTGAGCTGGCGGTCGGTGACTCGGTGATGACCGGTGGTACCGCGGCACGTCCGTCGGAGGCGCTGGTCCCGCCGAGCCTTCGGCGGGGCATCGGTGTGTGGACCTCGATGCAGCGGAACCGGCTCATCGACGAGCAGGACGTGTGCTACCTGTGTTCCCGCGTGTTCCCCCGGGAGGCGCTGGAGCTGGACCACGTCGTACCGGTCGCCCTCGACCTGGGCAAGGCACTGGACGAGAAGAACCTGGCGCCTGCCTGCGGAGACTGCCACGCCGCCAAGAGCGCGGGCGAACAGGCCCTGGCCAGGCGCGGTGGCAAGGTCGCCCTCGCCGAGGCCGACCTGGTCACCGGGATCGTCGAGGACGGCGAGGAGATGACGTACGACCTGGCGGTGGAGGGGCCTTGGCACAACTTCCTGGCCGGCGGCATCGTCGTCCACAACTCGTACAACGAGGAGTCCGGGCGCTACCGCGAGCTGCAGCCGGTCTTCTACCTGCCCGCAGAGGACCGCAAGCTGGTCCAGCAGGGCAGGCCGGGCCGGTACGAGTTCGTCGACGGGAGCCCGGAGCAGCACCGGACCGTCGGGGCCGCGATGGAGTCCGCCTACACCGAGGCCTACGAGCGCTACCAGGAGATGCTGGCGGCGGGAGTGGCCCGGGAGGTCGCCCGCGCGGTGCTGCCGGTCGGGCTGTTCTCCTCGATGTACGCGACCTGCAACGCCCGCTCGCTGATGCACTTCCTGTCGCTGCGGACCAAGCGGGAGTACGCGGCGGTGCCGTCGTTCCCGCAGCGCGAGATCGAGATGGTCGCCGAGCGGATGGAGGAGCAGTGGGCGGAGCTCATGCCGCTCACCCATGCGGCCTTCGAGAAGCACGGCCGGGTCGCGCCCTGACCTGCGACGACGGGCATCCGGGGGGAGTGCCGGGCATGTCTGGATTGCGGCATTTCTGACCTCTCCCTACGCTCGTGAACACGGATTCCGGTGCTGCTTGAACCCCCGAGCACGCAGCACCGGAATCCCATGTTTCCGCTGCTGGAACCGGTTCCGCGGGGCCCGTACCGGGACGATCCCGGACCGTTCCGCAGGCACGGCCGTCCGAACCGTGGACCGGCCTGGGTGTCGCCCCACCGCCTACGAGTAGTTTTGGACACATGGCTCCGACCTCCACCCCCCAGACGCCCTTCGGCCGGGTCCTGACCGCGATGGTGACACCGTTCACCGCCGACGGCGGCCTCGACCTCGACGGCGCCCAGCGCCTCGCCGCGCACCTCGTCGACTCCGGCAACGACGGCCTCGTCGTCAACGGCACCACCGGCGAGTCCCCGACCACCAGTGACGCCGAGAAGGCCCAGCTCGTCCGCGCCGTGGTGGAGGCCGTCGGCGACCGGGCCCACGTGGTGGCCGGCGTCGGCACCAACGACACGCACCACAGCGTCGAGCTGGCCCGGCAGGCCGCGGCCGCCGGCGCGCACGGCCTGCTGTCGGTCACGCCGTACTACAGCAAGCCCCCGCAGGAGGGCCTGTACCGGCACACGGTGCGGATCGCCGACGCCACCGAACTTCCTGTCATGCTGTACGACATCCCGGGCCGCAGCGGCGTCGCGCTGAGCCACGAGACGCTGGTCCGGCTGGGCGAGCACCCGCGGATCGTCGCCAACAAGGACGCCAAGGGCGACCTGGGTGCCGCGTCCTGGGCGATCGCCCGCTCCGGACTGGCCTGGTACTCCGGCGACGACATCCTCAACCTGCCGCTGCTGTCGGTCGGGGCCGCGGGTGTGGTGAGCGTGGTCGGGCACGTGGTGGCCGGCGAGCTGCGGGCCATGGTCGAGGCCCACCTGGCCGGGGATGTGGCCAAGGCCACGGCGGTCCACCAGCGCCTGCTGCCGGTGTTCACCGGTATCTTCCGCACCCAGGGCGTCATTCTCACCAAGGCCGCGCTGGACCTCCAGGGTCTGCCGGCCGGGCCGCTGCGACTGCCCCTGATCGGCGCGACTCCGGAGGAGATCGCGCAACTGAAGAAGGATCTCGCCGACGGCGGGGTAGACCTGTAACAGACGAAGACGTGCGCGCCCCGGCTCGCCGGACCCTCACGGGCCCGCCGCTGGACCGGACCGAAGGCGCGAGAGCACAGACCTGGTAGGAAAACCGACACGGAGAACGCACGCCATATGTCTCACGGGGGAGGACCCCGGACATATGGCGTGCGTCGTGAGGAGAGTCTTTTGAGCCACCCGCATCCCGAACTCGGCGCGCCGCCGGCCCTCAAGGCGGGCGCCCTGCGCATCACCCCGCTCGGCGGTCTCGGTGAGATCGGCCGCAACATGACGGTCTTCGAATACGGGGACCGCATTCTCATCGTCGACTGCGGCGTCCTCTTCCCCGAGGACGAGCAGCCCGGCGTCGACCTGATCCTCCCGGACTTCACCTACATCCGGGACCGTCTGGACAAGATCGACGGCATCGTCCTCACGCACGGCCACGAGGACCACATCGGCGCCGTCCCGTTCCTCCTCCGGGAGAACCCGGACATCCCGCTGATCGGGTCGAAGCTCACCCTGGCGCTGATCGAGGCCAAGCTCGCCGAGCACCGCATCCGCCCGTACGTGCTGGAGGTCGCCGAGGGCGACCGCGAGCGGATCGGCCCCTTCGACTGCCAGTTCATCGCGGTCAACCACTCCATCCCGGACGCGCTGGCCGTCGCCGTGCGCACGCCCGCCGGCATGGTCGTCGCCACCGGTGACTTCAAGATGGACCAGCTGCCGCTCGACGGCCGGCTGACCGACCTGCCGACCTTCGCCAAGCTGGCGGAGGAGGGCATGGACCTGCTGCTGGTGGACTCCACCAACGCCGAGGTCCCCGGCTTCATCCCGTCCGAGCGGGACATCTCCGCGGCGCTGCGCAATGTCTTCGCCAACGCGGACAAGCGCATCATCGTGGCCTCCTTCGCCAGCCACGTGCACCGCATCCAGCAGGTGCTGGACGCCGCGCACGAGTACAAGCGCAAGGTCGCCTTCGTCGGCCGGTCGATGGTCCGCAACATGGGCATCGCCCGCGACCTCGGCTACCTCAAGGTGCCCGGCAACATGGTCGTCGACGTCAAGCAGCTCGACGACCTGCCGGACAAGGAGGTCGTGCTGATCTGTACCGGTTCGCAGGGCGAGCCGATGGCCGCGCTGTCCCGGATGGCCAACCGCGACCACCAGATCCGCATCGTCGAGGGCGACACCGTCGTCCTCGCCTCCTCGCTGATCCCCGGCAACGAGAACGCCGTCTACCGGGTGATCAACGGCCTGACCCGCTGGGGCGCCAAGGTCGTCCACAAGGGCAACGCCAAGGTGCACGTCTCGGGCCACGCCTCGGCCGGCGAGCTGCTGTACTTCTTCAACATCTGCAAGCCGCGCAACCTCATGCCGGTGCACGGCGAGTGGCGCCACCTGCGGGCGGCCGCCGATCTCGGCATCGCCACCGGCGTCCCGCGCAACCGGGTCGTCATCGCCGAGGACGGTGTCTGCGTCGACCTGGAGAAGGGCGTCGCCCGGATCGTCGGCAAGGTGCAGGCCGGCTACGTCTACGTGGACGGCTCCTCGGTCGGCGACATCACCGAGGCCTCGCTCAAGGACCGCAGGATCCTCGGCGAGGAGGGCTTCATCTCCTGCTTCGTCGTGGTGGACTCCACCAACGGCAAGATCGTCGGCGGCCCGAGCATCCAGGCCCGGGGTTCCGGCATCGACGACGCCGCGTTCGTCCCGGTGGCGGCCAAGCTCCAGGAGGCGCTCGACCGCTCGGCGGGCGACGGCGTGCTGGAGATCCGTCAGGTCCAGCAGCTGGTGCGCCGGACCCTCGGCAAGTGGGTCGCGGACAACTACCGCCGCCGCCCGATGATCCTGCCGGTCGTCGTCGAGGTGTGATTTGACGTGGGGCAACCCGGTGCGTAATGTTCTCCGGGTTGCCCCACGGGACGGCCCCCAGTCGAAGTCCTCGAAATGAAATTCGAGAACGGAGCGGGAAAACGGCCCGAAAAACTCTGGTAGAGTTCGGGAGCGCCGAAAGGCCCAAGCAAATTCGATGAATGAAACTCCGGAAAACGGAGCGGAAAACATCTGATAAGCTGGGAACACGAAAGAACGAAGCGCCCGGAGGGCCGGTGTGAAAGCCGCCTGAAGGAAGTGTCCGTTCCTTGAGAACTCAA
>NZ_JODS01000036.1 GCF_000718025.1 Kitasatospora purpeofusca | reverse complement strand
CCCTCCCCCTCCCCCTCCCACTCCCACTCCGCACCGCACCGCACCGCTCCGGAGCATCCGCCCGCCCTGCTGTCAACACCCGCCCTGCACACGACAGATGGCCGAAAGCAGGACAGCACGGGGGCCGATTCACTACGGTCGTCCTCACGACAGCGGCACCGGCGGCACCGGACTCGTGGTCGGCGCGACCCGCCGGGCAGCACGGCAGGGGGTGGCATGGCACAGGCACGGAGGCGTCTGTCGCGTGCGGAGGCGGTGCGGCAGCGCACCGGTGCGCAATTCATCGGCCGCAGAGCGCAGCTGGCGCTGTTCGTGGACAATCTCGCCCGCGATCCGGACCCGGACTCCGGGCCGGATCCGGCGGACTTCCTGTTCCATGTGCGCGGGGTCGGCGGGGTCGGCAAGTCCACCCTGCTCGCCCAGTGGCGCGAGGCGGCCCGGCGGGCCGGTGCGCTGACCGCCCTGGTCGACGAGACCGATGTGCACAGCGTCGAGACGGCGCTCGGCGCACTGGCCCGGCAGCTCGCCGAACAGGCCGGTCCGCTGCGGGAGTTCGACAAGGCCCTGGAGCAGTACCGGCGTTCGCTCCAGGCCGCGGCGGACCGCGAGCCGGAGCAGCCGCCCGGTGGGGAGGGTGCGTCGCTGCCGACCCGGCTGGTGGCCCAGGCGGCGCTCGGGGCGGTCTCGGTGCTGCCGGGTGCGGGTGTGGTCGCGGCGGTGGCGAACCCGGATGCGGTGGCCCAGGGCGCCGAGCGCCTGATCGCGGGGGTGCGCCAGCGTCGGCGCGGCGGCGACGTGGAGGAGGCGGCGCTCGGCCGGGCCTTCGTCGCGGAGCTGTCCCGGCTCTGCGACCGCGACCGGGACCGCGGCCGGGACCGTGACCGCCGCCCCTGGATCGTCCTTTTCCTCGACACCTGGGAGCTGACGGGCCGCTATCTCGACGGCTGGCTGCGGGAGATCCTCGACGACGCGTTCGGCCCGCTGCCGCTGGAGGTGGTGTTCGTGCTGGCCGGCCGGGACGAGCTGGCCGAGCGCGAGTGGGCGCCGTGGCGGGCGGTCCTGGTGGACGTGCCGCTGGAGGTGTTCACCGAGCAGGAGGCCCGCGACCTGCTGACGGCGCGCGGGGTCACCGATCCGCTGGTGGTCGACGCGGTGCTGCGGATGTCGATGCGGCTGCCGCTGCTGGTCGCGCTGCTGGCGGCGGCCGATCCCGGCGCGGTGGAGGAGGTCGCCGACGTCGGCGCCGACATGGTCGACCAGGCGGTGGTGCGCTTCCTGCAGTGGATCCCCGAACCGGAGCGCCGGGACACCGTGCTGGCCGCGGCGCTCCCGCTGCAGCTGAACCGCGACCTGTTCGCCTGCGCCGTGCCGGAGGCCGAACCGGCGGTCTGGGACTGGCTGTCGGTGCAGCCCTTCGTGACCGGGCGCGGCGACTTCCTGCAGTACCACGCCGTGGTCCGCACCAGCATGGTGCGCCGGCGCCGGATCCACACCCCGCGGGAGTGGACGGCCGCGCACACCCGCCTCGCCGAGCACCACGCCGCGGCGCGGGCGGCGGTCGAGTTGTACCTGCCGGCGGCCCGGCGCGGCGCCGACCCCAGGTGGCGGCGGCAGTTGCTGAGCGAGACCTACCACCTGCTCTGCGCCGATCCGCTGGCCCGGCTGCCGCGCGCCCTGGAGCACACGGCGCGCACCGCCGGGGACGCCCCGGACGCGCTGGCGCCGTGGGCGGAGATGCTCAGCCAGGCCGCGCAGGACAGCGACGATGCCGAACTGACCCGCTGGGCCCGCCGGATCCACGCGGCGGCGGCCGGTGAGCAGCCGGTGCTGGCGGTCCTGGACGTGCTCGCCGGTCCCGGTCTGCCGGTCCGGGTGCGGGCCTGGGCGCTCACCCATCGCGGCTACCAGTACTTCGTCGAGGACCGGGACGACGACGCCCTCGCCGACCTCGACCAGGCCGTCGCGATCGCCGCCGACCTGCCGCAGGCGCTCGCCTACCGGGGGCGGGTGCTCAACTGGCACGGCCACCACGAGCGGGCGCTGGCGGACTTCACGGCGGCGCTGGCCCTCGACCCGGAGTACGCCTGGGCGCTGTCCCGGCGCGGCGAGGCCCGGCAGTTGGCCGGGCTGGCCGAGGAGGCGATGGCCGACTTCACGGCGGCGCTGGCGCTCGACCCGGACGACGCCTGGGCGCTGGGCTCGCGCGGCCAGGCGCACCGGCTGGCCGGGCGGTTGGACGAGGCGGTCGCCGATCTGACCGCCGCCATCCTGCTCGACCCGGAGTACGCCTGGGCGTTCACCCAGCGCGGCGAGGCGTTCCGGACGGCCGGGCGGCTGGCCGAGGCGGTCGCGGACTTCACCGCCGCGCTGGCGCTGGATCCCGGTGACGCCTGGTCGCTGAGTTCACGGGGCCAGGCCCTGCGGCAGGCCGGACGGCTGGACGACGCGATCGCCGATCTGACCGCCGCGCTGGCGCTCGGTCCGGAGAACGCGTGGGCGCTGGCCGAGCGGGGCGAGGCGCACCGGCAGGCGGGTCGGCCCGAGGAGGCGGTGGCGGACTTCACGGCGGCGATCGCGCTCACCCCGGAGAACGCCTGGGCGCTGGGCTCACGTGCCCAGGCGCACCGGCAGGCGGGCCGGCTGGACGAGGCGGTCGCGGACTTCACCGCCGCGCTGGCGCTCAACCCGGAGTACGCGTGGGCGGTCGGCGAGCGGGGCGAGGCGCACCGGCAGGCGGGGCGGCTGGAGGAGGCGATCGCGGACTTCACGGCGGCGCTGGCGCTGGACCCGGAGTACGCGTGGGCGCTGGCCGAGCGGGGCGAGGCGCACCGGCAGGCGGGGCGGCTGGCGCAGGCGGTGGCCGACCTGTCCTCGGCGCTGGCGCTGGACCCCTCGGACGTGTGGGCGCTGCGGGCGCGCGGGCAGGCGTACCGGCAGGCTGGCCGGCTGGACGACGCGATCGCGGACCTGACGGCCGTTCTGGTGATCGACCCGGAGTACGCCTGGGCGTTGGCGCTGCGCGGCGAGGCGCACCGGCTGGCGGGGGACCTGGAGGAGGCGATCACCGATCTGAGTGCCGCGCTGGTGCTCGAACCGGACGACCCCTGGGCGCTGGGTTCCCGGGGGCAGGCCCGGCGGCAGGCCGGTCTGGTGGAGGAGGCGATCGCCGATCTGACGGCGGCGGTCACCCACAATCCGGACTACACCTGGGCGCTGGCCGAGCGCGGTCAGGCGCACCGGCAGGCCGGGCGTCCGGCGGCGGCGGTCGCCGACCTGTCGGCGGTGCTGGCCCGTGATCCGGCGGATCCGGCGGTGCGGTGCGCGCTGGCGGCGGCGTACCGGCACGACGGACGGTTCGAGGAGGCCCGGGCGCTGCTGGCGGAGGTGGCGCCCGAGGTCGCGGCCTCGTCGACGGTGCTGGTGGAGGTGGCGGTGCTGCGGCTGCTGACGGAGGGGCCGGCGGGTTCGGCGGACGCCTGGGAGGCCTTCCTGGAGTCCCCGTACGAGGATCCTCGGGACCCGTTCGAGCCGGCGGTGCGCAAGCTGCTGCACGGTCTGGTCGCCGGGGACGCCGAACCGGAGGAGCTGGCGCGGGCGTTCCTCGCGGTGCCGGGGGCCGGGGCGGCGCGGGCCGATGTCTGCCTCTATCTCGGTGAACTCGCGTGCGCCGGGGCACCGGTGGGGGCCCGGGCGGCGGCGGCGCTGCGGATCCTCGGGTAGCGGCGGCGGCCCGCGGCGGGTCGGGCCGGGCGGTGGGGCGGGCGATCCGACGGACGGTCGGGCGGGTTGCCCGTTCGGGCAGCCGAATTTTAGGGGTTGCCACCAGAAACGATCATTTGGGTAGATTCATGATCGACTCATTGACCGGCTCATGGCCGGTCGACCTGCACGTCCGTGCCACCCCGAGAACAGGATCCCGATGCCGAACCCCAGCTCCGCCGTGAGCCGTCGCACGCTGGTGACCGCGATCGGCGCCACCGCCGCCGCGATCGCCACCGCCCCGGCCGCGCACGCCGCCGCGCCGAGCACCCCGGCCGCGCCGGCCACCCCGGCTCCGGCCGCGCCGGGCAACCAGGCAGCCCGGACCGTGACCGTCCCGGCCACCCGGGCCCGCTCCGCCGCCGGTCGCGCCGCCGCCGGTGTGCGGACCGAGTTCCCGATCCAGTACGTCGGCGTCAGCTGGGACGGCCCCCGCCGCGGCGGCGCCATCCGCCTCCACCACGAGGAGACCGGCCCGGGGGCCTGGCAGCCGATCGCCACCGGTTGCGCGGGCGGCCCCGACGTCGCGGGCACCGCCGCGAAGGCCGCCCCGGTCTCGGCCGCGCTGGTCCCCGCCGACGGCGCGGTCGGCTACGACCTGCGCCTGCCCGACGGCGCCACCAACCTGCGCTCCACCGCGCTGGACACCACCACGGGCCCGGCCCGCACCACCACGCTCTCCCCGACCACGCCGGTCACCTTCTGCGGCGTCGAGTACCTGAGCCGCGCCGCCTGGGGCGCCGACGAGTCCAAGCGGTTCAAGAACGGCGTGGAGAACTCCCCCGCCAAGTACTACCCGCTGCAGACCCTGACGGTGCACCACACCGACACCCCGAACGCGGACCCGGACCCGGCCGCCACCGTGCGCGCGATCTACGAGTACCACGCGATCACCAACGACTGGGGCGACATCGGCTACCACTTCCTCATCGACGAGGCCGGCCGGATCTACGAGGGCCGCTGGTCCGGTGACGACGGCATCCCCGGGTTCGACGCCAACGGCAACGCGGTGACCGCCTTCCACACCGCCGGCTTCAACTCGGGCAACCTCGGCGTCGCCCTGCTCGGCACCCTGGTCGACCAGCAGCCCACCGCCAAGGCCCGGAAGTCGCTCGCCCTGGTGCTCTCGCTGGCCGCCCGCACCCACGGGCTGGACCCGCAGGCGCACGTCACCTTCGTCAACCCGGTCAACGGGGTGACCAAGCCGGTCGACCTGATCAGCGGCCACCGCGACTGGCTGGCCACCGACTGCCCCGGCGGCGTCTTCTACGCCACCCTCCCCGCCCTGCGGGCCGAGGTCGCCGCGCTCTGACGGGTGCGACCGGTCGTCCTCGTTCGGGGCCCGGGTGCTCCCGGGGCCCCGAACGGGCCACGGGAGCACCCCCGCGCTCAGGCGTGCTCGACGTCCGCCGCGTCGGCCAGGCCCAGCAGTTCGACGGCCCGCTCCCGCATCTCCACCTTGCGGACCTTCCCGGTGACCGTCATCGGGAACTCCTCCACCAGGTGCACGTAGCGCGGCACCTTGTAGTGCGCGATCCGGCCCGCGCAGTACTCGCGCAGCGTCTCCGCCGTCAGCTCCGGCGCGCCGGGCCTCGGCCGGATCCAGGCCATCAGCTCCTCCCCGTACTTGACGTCGGGGACGCCGACGACCTGGACGTCCAGGATGTCGGGGTGGGTGTGCAGGAACTCCTCGACCTCGCGCGGGTAGATGTTCTCGCCGCCCCTGATCACCATGTCCTTGAGCCGGCCGGTGATGTTGAGGTACCCCTCCTCGTCCATCACCGCGAGGTCGCCGGTGTGCATCCAGCCCTCGGCGTCGACCGCCTCCGCGGTGCGGTCCGGCCGGTCCCAGTAGCCGAGCATCACCGAGTAGCCCCGGGTGCGGAGTTCGCCGGGGGTGCCGCGCGGCACGGTCAGGCCGGTCTCCGGATCGACCACCGCGACCTCCAGGTGCGGGCCGACCCGGCCGACGGTGGACACCCGGCGCTCCAGCGGGTCCTCGGCCCGGGTCTGGGTGGAGACCGGGGAGGTCTCGGTCATGCCGTAGCAGATGGAGACGTCCCGCATGCCCATCCGGTCGACGACCTGCTTCATCACCTCGATCGGGCACGGCGAGCCGGCCATGATCCCGGTGCGCAGACTCGACAGGTCGTGCTCGGCGAAGCCCGGGTCGTTCAGCTCGGCGATGAACATGGTCGGCACGCCGTAGAGCGAGGTGCAGCGCTCGGCCGCCACCGCGCGCAGGGTGGCCGCCGCGTCGAAGGCCAGGGCCGGGACCACCACGCAGGCGCCGTGCGAGAGCGCCGCCAGGTTCCCCATCACCATGCCGAAGCAGTGGTAGAACGGGACGGGCACGCAGATCCGGTCCGCCTCCGTGTAGCCGCACAACTCCCCGACGAAATAGCCGTTGTTGAGGATGTTGTGGTGCGAGAGGGTGGCGCCCTTGGGGAAGCCGGTGGTCCCCGAGGTGTACTGGATGTTGATCGGATCGTGGGCACCGAGTCCGGCACCGACGACCGCCAGCCGCTCCCGGTCGCCGCGCTCCCCCGCCGCCGCCAGCTCCCGCCACTGCGGCGAGCCGATCAGCAGCACGTCCCGCAGGCCGGGACAGCGCGGGCCCGCCTCGGCGAGCATGGCCGCGTAGTCGGAGGTCTTGAAGCCCGCCGCGGCGACCACCGTGCGGATCCCCGCCTGCCGCAGCACGTACTCGACCTCGTGCGAGCGGTAGCCCGGGTTGACGGTCACCAGGATCGCGCCGATCCGGGCGGTGGCGTACTGGGTGAACACCCACTCGGGGCAGTTCGGCGCCCAGATGCCCACCCGGTCGCCGACTCCGACACCGAGGCCCAGCAGTCCGAGCGCGAGCCGGTCCACCTCCGCCGCCAGCTCCCGGTAGGTCCAGCGGCGCCCGCTCGGCAGGTCCACCAGCGCCTCCCGGTCCGGGAACGCGGCCACCGCGCGGTCGAGCGCGACGCCGATGGTGTGTTCCAGCAGCGGCACCGAGGTACTGCCGGCGCTGATGCTGGGAGCGGGAGCGGGCGCGGGAGGGGGCGGGGGCGGGGTCATGGCAACGGCTCCAGGACTCGTCCGGGCAGAAGGCGACCGAGTCTACGCAGAGCACCACCCCCCGTCACCCGGTTCCGCCGCCCCGCCGCGGACGATGCGGCGGGGCGGCGAAGCGGCGAAGCGGCGGAGCGGGCAGAGAGCGTGACCCGGGGTCAGGCCCGATCGGACATCAGGCCGGGGTGCCGTCCTGGACCGGGGCGGGCCCGGCGGCCCCGGCGGACTCCTGGACGGCGGCGGACTCCTGGACCGCCGGGGCCGGCGGCGGCGGGACGGTGGCGGCCACCGCCGCGGCGGCCAGCGCCACCCCGCAGCCGATCAGCAGGCCCACCCGGAAGCCGGTCTCGGAGGGCAGCACATGCCCGCCCACGGTGGTGGTCAGCTGGGCGAGCACGACACCCACCACGGCCGCGGAGACCGAGGTGCCGAGCGAGCGCATCAGGCTGTTGAAGCTGTTCGCCGAGGCCGTCTCGGAGAGCGGCACCGCGCTCATGATCAGCGCCGGCATCGCGCCGTACGCGAGGCCCACACCGGCGTTGCAGATCAGCGTCACCACCAGCACGCCCCAGGTGGACCCGATCAGCAGCATCGACAGCCCGTACCCGGCCGAGATCGCCAGCGCGCCGGCGACCAGGGTGAACTTGGGGCCGCGCGCCGCCGAGAGCCGGCCTCCGAGCGGCGAGACGACCATCATCATCAGGCCGGACGGCGCCATCCACAGCCCCATCGCGAGCATCGACTGACCCAGGCCGTACCCGGTGGCCGCCGGCAGCTGGAGCAACTGCGGGACGATCAGCGCCTGCGCGTACATCCCGAAGCCCACCAGGACGGACGCCGCGTTGGTCAGCAGCACCCTCGGCCGGGCGGTCACCCGCAGGTCGACCAGCGGCTCGGCGAGGCGCAGCTCCCAGGCGCCCCAGGCGAGCAGCAGCACCACCGCGGCCGCGAACAGGCCGAGCGTCGTCCCGTCGGTCCAGCCCCAGTCACCGCCCTTGGAGACCGGCAGCAGCAGGCAGACCAGGCCGGCGCCGAGGCCGAGCGCCCCGACCGCGTCGAAGTGTCCGCCGGCCGGGCGAGTGGTGGGCGCGGGGACCAGGAGGCGGATCATCACCGCGACCGCCACCGTGAGGACGGCCGCGCCCCAGAACAGCGCCCGCCAGCTGGCGTACTGGGCGACGGCCGCCGAGATCGGCAGGCCGAGGCCGCCGCCGATGCCCATCGAGGCGCTCACCAGGGCGATCGCGGAACCGAGCCGCTCGGGCGGCAGGACGTCGCGCAGCAGGCTGATGCCGAGCGGCACCACGCCCATGCCCATGCCCTGGAGGCCGCGCCCGGCGATCATCGGCAGCACCGAGGAGGTCAGCGCGCAGATCACCGAGCCGAGCAGCAGCGGGGCGCAGCAGGCCAGCAGCATCCGCCGCTTGCCGAACAGGTCGCCGAGGCGGCCGCTGATCGGCACGAACACGGCGGCGGAGAGCAGGGTGGCGGTGATCACCCAGGAGGCGTTGGAGGGGGAGGTGTCGAGGATCTTCGGCAGCTCACCGATCAGCGGGGTGACCAGGGTCTGCATGATCGCGGCCACCGTACCGGTGAGGGCGAGCGTGGCGACGACCCCCCTGGTCCGGTCGGGGGCGGTGGTCTGTGGGGCGGCCATGAGCGGGGGCTCCTCGGTTCCGGGGCAGGAGGTGCGTTCATATGCACAGTACACATGATATGTATCGTGCACATCACCCACCATGGGCGACCGCCTGCGATACTGTGCGCAAACACCGCAGGTCAGCGCCCCGGAACCAGGGACGGGAAGGACGGCATCATGAGCGGGCCCACGGACGAGGTGGCGTTCGAGTACATGGTGCTCAGCCGGCACCACTACCTGAGCCCGGCCGGCGCCCGGCCGGAGGGCAGCCGGCTCGACCGCAGCGCCTACATCCTGCTCAGCCGGATCCGGATGCAGGGCCCGATGTCGATCGGCGAACTCAGCGACGCCTTCGGACTGGACGCCTCCACCCTCAACCGGCAGACCGCCGCGATGACCCGGGCCGGACTGGTCGAACGGATCCCGGACCCGGACGGCGGGATGGCCCGCAAGTTCCGCACCACCGAGGAGGGCGAACGCCGCCTCGACGAGGACCGCGCCGCGCACGCCCACGCCCTCGACCTGGTGATGGCCGACTGGCCCGCCGAGGACGTCCGGACCTTCGCCGACTTCCTGCGGCGCTTCAACACCGGCATCGAGCGCCTCGACGGCCGCCCCTGGCCCCGCCCCTGACCCACCGTCGCCCGGCACCCCGGCCCCGACGATGCCCGCCCGCCCCTCCAGGAGCCCCGACCGCATGGACCGCCCGCAGGCCCCCGCCCTCCTCCTCGACGCCCTCGCCCCCGCGCACCCGGCCGGCATCCTCGACGCCGCCGAGCGGGCCGAACGACGGGGCGCGGACCGGCTGGTGGTCTCCGAGACCGCCTACGACCCGTTCCTGCAGCTGGCCCGCGCCGCCGACCGCACCGGCTCCATCGAACTGGCCACCGGCGTGGCGGTCGCCCTCGCCCGCACCCCGATGACGCTCGCCTACCAGGCCTGGGGCCTGCACGCGGCCTCCGGCGGCCGGGCCGTGATCGGACTCGGCTCGCAGGTCAAGCCGCACATCGAGAAGCGCTTCGGGATGCCCTGGGACCGGCCCGCCGCCCGGATGCGCGAGTACGTGCACGCGGTGCGGGCGATCTGGCACAGCTGGCAGACCGGCGACCGGCTGCGCTTCCGGGGCGACTTCTACACCCACACGGTGATGACGCCGGTGTTCGCCCCCGACCCGATCCCGGCCGGGGTGCCGCGAATCCTGCTGGCGGGGGTCGGCCCGCTGATGGTGCGCGCCGCCGGGGCGGTGGCCGACGGCTTCCTCAGCCACCCGTTCACCTCGGTCGACTACCTGACCGGGCAGGTGCTGCCGGCGCTGGCCGAGGAGCGCGGGGCGGCCGAGGCGGCGGGCGCGGCCTGGACCGGCCGGCCGTTCGAGATCGTCGGGAGCGTGCTCACCGCGACCGGGCGCACCGAGGAGGAACTGCGGGCCCACCGCGCGTCCGTCCGGGAGCGGCTCGCCTTCTACGCCTCCACGCCCGCCTACCGCCCGGTGCTGGCCCAGCACGGATGGGAGGACCTGCACGAGGAACTGCACCGGCTGTCGCTGCGCGGACGGTGGCCGGAGATGGCCGCGCTGATCGACGACCGGGTCTTCGACACCTTCGCCGTCGCGGGCACCGTCGAGGAGGCCGCCCGGGAGATCCACCGCCGCTACGCCGGTCTGGCGACCAGGGTCTCGGTCAGCCTGCCCGAGGACGCCGACCCGGACCTCGGCCTGGACGTCCTGGACGCGCTGCGGGCTCTGGACGGCCGCCCGTGACCGCACTGACGGATCCGGGGCGGCTACCCTCCGCAGTCGGCCCGGAGGGACGGTCCGGCCGGAAAACCGGACGCGCCGTATGGTTCGCCCGCACCACCGGCGTCACCGGCGCTACGGGCGAAGGGGTGTGACAGTGCCTCAGCCGACGTCGGCCCCGGAGCCCTCCGGACCGGCGGCCTCCCCGACCTCACGCGCTGCCACCTCACGCGCTGCCACCTCACGCGCTGCCACCTCACGTGCCGCCGCTTCCCGCGTCGCCGTCATCTCGGCGTAGACCCGTGCGCCCCGGTCCGGCGCCAGGTCCAGGTTGGCGAGCACGCCGGGGACGGCCACGCTCGGCATCAGGTGCCGGTACAGCGTCGAGACCCGGACGGCCAGGTCGGCGCGGCCGGTGAAGCGCTGCGACTGGAGCTGCACGCCGACCCAGGAGGCCGTCATCAGCCCGGCCGTGTCGGCCGGCACCACGTGCGGCAGCAGCTCGCCGCGCTCGCCCGCGTCGACCAGCAGCCGCTCCAGCCGGGAGATCCAGCCGGGCGCGGCGTCGATGCCCATCTGCTTGTCCGCGCCCTGGTCCACCGACAGCCGGACCGCCGCGCTGACCAGCGGGTCGATGGGCACCAGATGCGTGACCACCATGCCGGTGTCCACGAACTCCTGGAGCTTGCAGGAGCGCTCCGGGACCGCCTCGGCCTCGAACTGCCCCTCGATCACCCCTTGCGCGAGCTCCCGCTTCGAGGCGAAGTGGAAGTAGACGGCACCGCGGGTCACCCCGGCCCGGGCCACGACCTCACCGATGGTCGCCCGCTCGTAGCCGAACTCGTCGAACACCGAGGCCGCGGCCTCCAGAATCAGCCGCCGCGTCCGCAGCGCCCGTTCCTGTCGCACCACCCCGACCACCCCCACCACACCCGCACCGAAACAAAACCAAACAGCCCGTATCTTACCCGGGGCGCGGGAACGCCCCTACTGCCGTCCCGGCGGGGGCGCCCGCACACGGGCTGTCAGAGAATACCGACCATGCGGTCCGGTCCGGACCCGTACCCCGGGTCCGGACCGACGCGGGGACCTGCTCCCCGGCACGCCTCCCGGGCGCACTTCGGACATACTCCGGGCCGACTCCGGCCGAACTCCCGGGCGGCGACCGGCCGGAGGGGTCCGGCTCCGCCCGCCCCGGCCCCCGCTCGGCTCAGCTCACCCCGCCTCCACCTCCAGCTCCTCCCCCTCCCGCTTCAGCACCGCGACCGCCTCGACCTCCACCAACTGGTCGGCGTACCCGAGCACGGAGACGCCCAGCAGGGTGCTCGGCACATCGTGCGCGCCGAGGTACTCGCGGTAGACCTCCCAGGCGGCCACCAGGTCGCTCTGCCGGGAGGAGGCCACATACACCGTGGTGCGCACCAGGTCCGTGAGCGCGGCACCCTCGCCCTCCAGCACGGCGATCAGGTTCCGCATCACCTGGTGGGCCTGCCCCGCGTAGTCGCCCACGGCCACCGTGCGCCCCTCGGCGTCCAGCGGACAGGCGCCGGCCAGCCAGAGCGAGCGGACCGGCACGTCGACGGCCGCCGCGTAGGCGTAGTCGACGGCCTGGGTGAGCCGGTGGTTGCGGATCAGCCTGACGGCGCTGCTCATGGGTGCCTCCCGGACGGTCGTTCGGTCCTGTCGGAGCCATCGTTCGAAGCCGGGGCCCTGACCGTCAATCGATTTACCGCGCCGCCCCGGACGCCCCGGGCCCCGCCGGCCGGGAATTCACCTCTGCGGGTGATGGCGGTGCGGGAGCCCGAACCGGGATCCTGGTGGTTCGCCGACGACCGAGGGGGCTGCCGTGCCGTTTCCGCACACCACCGGGGGCTGGGGCCGCCGCGGGCTGCTGGGAGTCGCCCTGGGGGCCGCCCTGGCCCCGCTGGGGGCCGGTTCCGCCGCCGCCCGCCCCCGCGAGGAGGACGGGGGGCTCGCGCTCGGCCTCCGGGTCGCCGCCGTGGCGGCCGCGCAGATCGGCGTGCCGTACGCCTGGGGCGGCGGCGACCGGCTGGGCCCGAGCCTCGGCTTCTGCGACGAGGAGAACGGCTACCTGGACGGGCAGTGCCTGGGCGAGAGCACCATCGGCTTCGACTGCAGCGGCCTGTCGCTGCACTGCTGGTACCGGGCGAGCGGCGGAGCGGTGGAGCTCGGCCACTACACGGTCGCCCAGTTCCACCGCTCCGCCCCGGTGGACCGGAGCGGACTGCTCCCCGGCGACCTGCTGTTCTTCTCCCGCCCGGACGCGCCGCTGCACCATGTGGGCCTCTGGGCCGGTGACGGCGCGATGATCCACGCGGAACGCACCGGCACCCTGGTGGCCCGGGTCGAGGGCGTCCTCGACCTGCCGCGCTGGGCCCGCGAGTTCGCCGGCGCCCGGCGCCCGCTGCCGCTCGACCGCCAGGAACTTCCCCCGGGGCCTCGCCGCATCGGCCCGTGACCTCCCGGGTCCGCCGGGGACGCTAGCCTCCGGGCATGACTGGATCACGACACCCCCGCCGGATGATCACGCGGCTCGTGGACGGACGCATCTGCGCCTACGACCTGGCCGCCGAGGACCTGGGTCGGCTGTCGCCCGTCCTGGTCTGGTCGCCCGCTCCCGGGGACGACGTCGTCGACCACGCCGTTGCCGCCGACCTTCGGCGTCTGTACGGCACGACACCGGACGCGGTCGTGTGCGTGACACCGGACGGCGTCGAGGTCTGGAGGTCCGGGCTCGAACCGGGGTCGGCCCGGCAGTTCGCACACCGACCCGGCTGTGTCCTGTCGCCGGACGGACGCGTGCTCTGGGTCTACCGCCCCGACGTCATGGCCGGCCGCGGCCGCCCCGACCAGTGGGTCGCCCTGGACGCCGGCTCCGGCGCCGTCACCGCGCAGGCGGACCTCCGGACCGCCGGGCACGGCGGAGTGCTACTGCCACACGCGACGAGCGGCCAGGTCCTCCTCAACGTGGGAGAAGGACAGGACGGCACGGCCGTCTACCGCGCCTCGCTGACCGGGACCGGGCTGGACCTCTTCCAGTACCCCTGGGACGACCGGTGCCTCATCGACCTGTCGCCGGACGGCCACCGGTTCATGACCGTCAACCACGACCAGGGCGACATGGCCGTCCACGCGTTCCCGGAGGGCGAGGTGGTGTTCACCCTCTCGGTCGACGCCTTCGGGCACGAGCCGGACGACGCCTGCCTGGAATGGTCCGGCGGCCATCTCGACCCGGACACCGTCATCGTCACCGTCGTCGGCCAGACCGAGGACGAGGAGGAATGGTTCCGCCACTACCGCGTCGACGCGCGCTCCGGCCGGGTCCGCGGCGACTTCGACGCACATGGGAGGGATCCCTACGACATCCACCCCCTCGGCGACGGCACTTGGCTCACCACGGACCCGTCCGGACACCCGGTCCGCTGGACCGATTCGTAGGATGCCGTCCCCGCGCCCGCGGGGGTCGGCGTCGGGCATGCCCCCTGCGCAGACGTCGCGTCGGCGGTCAGGAGCCGGCTTCTGCGGGGAAGAGGGCGTCGAGCCGGGGTGTTCCGGTCCTCGCCGCGACCGCTACGGTGGCGCTGTCCTCCTCGGGGTCCGCCCATGTCCCCCGGACGGCGTCCAGGGCCTCGTAGAACGCCTCCGGGCTGTCGCCCTGCCGACCCGTCAACTCGCCGAAGACCTCCTGGGCCGCATAGTCGAGTTCCTCCCACTCCGGCCACTCCTCGTCGCGCCACTCCCGCAGGGGCCGTCCTACCAGGGCCCGCACCTCGGGAACGTCGGCGAGGGCGTCCGGGGCGGCGAGCACCGCCCGGTACGTCTCCTGCCCTTGGCCCACCAGCCAGAGCGCGAAGTAGTCGAAGCCGTCGTCGGAACACAGGCCAACCTCGATCCGGTCCGCCGCCGACCAGAGTGCGCCCGTGGCGACCGCCGCGCACGCGGCTTCCAGACGGGCCTGGAATTCGACCGCCTCCGCCGCCGAACCGCACCGCAAGGCCCCGCGCAGCCACTCCAGCCGTTCGTGGCGGCCGCCGGGGCGCCGGCTCAGCTCGTCCATGAGCGCCCAGAAGGTCTCGTCGTCCATGCCGCACAGGATCGCAGCCGGCACTGACACGCCGGGCCGGGACGGGTCGGGCGCCGAACCCGGGCCGCGCAACCGCCCGCACCCGGCCGGTAGCTCCCGCACCGGGCCTCCGCACGCTCCTGGAGGACGCGAGTGGAACCTGGCGCGGTCCGGGCTGATGCTGTCAGGCGGCAGCCCGGACCTGCCGGGCGGTACACGGGCGGCACGGCGGACCGCAGCGGATCACGGGGTGCCCGGCAGCTCCGCGTGGACCCGGGCGAGCAGCTCGTGCAGGACGCGCCGCTCCGCCCCGCTCAACGGCGCCAGCACCTCGTCCTGCACGGCCAGCGCCTCGGCCCGCAGTTCGGCGAGCAGCGCACGGCCGGCCCCGGTGACGGTGACCGAGAGCCGACGGCGGTCCGCGGCGTCCCGGGCCCGTTCGACGTACCCGGCGAGGGCCAACTGGTCGGCGACCTTGGCCATGTCACTGGCGTCGACCCCCAGCCGCCGCACGAGGTCCCGCTGTGCGTGCGGGCCGAAGTCGGCCAGCGCGGCGAGCACCGCCATGTCCCACAGCCGCAGTCCGCGCCGGGCGAGGCGTTCGGCGAGCCGCGAGCGGGCCGCCTTCCCGGTCCGGGACAGCAGGTAGGTACTGAGGTCCAGCAGGGTCGGCGGGGTCGCCCCCGCGGGTGACGGACCGGCGGGTGACGGACCGGCGGGAGCGGGAGCGGTGGAGCCGGGTTCCTCTGGGGCCATGGGAGAAGTCTAGGGTGCGGCCCTATAGTGGGTGCAGACCTATGATTTTGCGTCGCCAACCACCTTCACCCGAGGCGAGGAGCCCTCACCATGGACGCCCTGTACCACCGTTTGCTCGTGGCCGACTTCCCCGCCTGCTACCGCTTCTACCGGGCCGTACTGACCCCGCTGACCGGCGCCGCCCTGGTCAAGGGCACTCCCGACGGCCCCTACGCCACCTGGGACCTCGACGGTCAGGCGGTGCTGTCGCTGTTCGACCGGAGCCTGCTGGCCGCCACCGTCGGCACCGCCGCACTGCCCGCCGAACCGGCCGCCGCCCAGGACGGCACCATGCTGGTGTTCCGGGTCGAGGACGTCGGGCAGGCGTTCGACCTCTGCCTGCGGCACGGCGCCGGCTCCGTCGTCGGCCCCACCGACCGCCCCGAGTGGGGGCCCGGGCTGCGCACCGCCCATCTGCGCGACCCGGAGGGCCGGCTGATCGAGCTCCAGTCGTACTGACCCGGCCCGGCGGCCGGGCCGGCGGGTCAGTGGACCGTGCCGGCGTTCGGGGCGAGCACCCCGGCGGTGACCAGACCGATGATCAGGCCGCCGAGCAGGATCCGGTACACCACGAACGGCAGGAAGCTGTGGTGCGAGATGTACTTCAGGAACCAGGCGATCGCCGCGTAGCCGACCGCGAAGGCGATCAGCGTGGCGAGGGCCGTCGGTCCCCAGGCGGGCGCCGGGCCCTCGCCGATCTTGAACAGCTCGAGCACGCCCGAGGCGAGCACCGCCGGGATCGCCAGCAGGAAGGAGTAGCGCGCGGCGGCCTCCCGGCTGTAGCCGAGGAACAGGCCCGCGCTGATCGTGCCGCCCGACCGCGAGACACCCGGGATCAGCGCCAGCGACTGGGCGGCACCGTAGACCAGCGCGTGCGGGAAGGTCAGGGAGTCGATCCGCCGGGCACTGCGCACGGCCCGGCTGCGGTCCGCGGCCGCCAGGACCAGGCCGAAGACGATCAGCGTGGTGCCGATGATCCGCAGGTCCCGCAACTGGGTCTCGATCGTGGTCTGGAACAGCTTGCCCAGGACCGCGATCGGCAGCGTGCCGACGATCACGAACCAGCCCATCCGCGCGTTCGGGTCCCGGCGCAGTTCCGGCGTCCACAGCGAGCGGATCCAGGTGGAGACGATCGCGGTGATGTCCTTGCGGAAGTAGATCAGGACCGCGGACTCGGTGCCGAGTTGGGTGACCGCGGTGAACGCGGCGCCCGGGTCGTCCCATCCCAGCAGCGCGGAGAAGACCCGCAGGTGGGCGCTGGAGGAGACCGGGAGGAACTCGGTGAGCCCCTGGATCAGGCCGAGGACGGCCGCGTGGAACCAGCTGATCACCGGACACCCGCCGCACAGGCCCGCTGTTCGCTTCGCATCGTGTCTGTCCCGTTCCGCTCGGAGGAGGGGCCCGGGCGCCGTCCCGCAGCCCGGGCCGGACCGCTGCCTGCACCGCCGTTATCGCCGGGCGGCGGCCCCGCAACGGGCTGCCGGGCCCAGGGGCTGCGCGGCGTTCGCGCGCCAGTGCGATCGGGCGGCGCGGCCAGCATGGCCGAGGCAGGCTGAACGTTTCCTGAAGACGCAGGTCACGGCCGACGCCGGTCCGCTCGTGCCGCTCCGGCGGACTGATCCGGATTCAGGACCCGGCTGCCGGAGGCGAGGAAAGAACGATCACAAGCACGGAACTGACGAAACGCCGAGGAGACTCACTCGCACTCGACGGGCTCTCGGTCGAGGCCGCTGGGCGGCGGCAAACGGCACCGCCCCGTCCGGGGCGGACGGGGCGGGCAGGGCGGACGAGGCGGACGAGGCGGGCAGGGTGGACGGGGCGGGCAGGGTGGACGGGGCGCTGTCGTTGCGGGTGCCACCGGTCGGGGTGAGGAGCGTCGCGCGGCAGGCGGGGGTCCGAGGACGGGACCCTAGCGCGGGGCGTCCAGGTGGTAGAGCGCCGAGCAGGTCCGGCCGTGCAGCGGGCTGATCTGGCGGGCGGCGGCCGGGGTGTGGCCGACCGCGGCCGTGCAGTACCGGGAGTCCGGGACCGGCAGCGGGCGCAGCGTGACGCCGGTGGCGGGGGCGGCGACCGCCACCCCGCCGAGGGTCAGCCCGGCCGTCAGGGCTGTGACGACGATTCGGCGGGCGAGGCGCATGGGGTACCTCCGGAGGAGCTCGACTGAGGGACGGCGGCGGCCGGGGACGGTGGCCGCCGCCCCCATTCGAACGGCGGGTGCGCCGGGCGGCCCGGCCGACACACCGCGCGCGCCGCTAGTCGTATGTGTACGACTGCGTCCGGGGCGATCCGGCGGCGGCCACCCGGGCTCACCCGGTGTCAGCCGGCGGACCCGCCCCGGCTCTCCCCCGGCTCGTCCCACAGCTCCTCGGCGCAGGCGCCGACGAGCGCGCGGATGCGGGCCAGCGCCTCCCCCGCCGGCAGCGGTTCCGGCCGCCGGCCGTCGCGCAGGCGCAGGGCGAGCCGGCCGTCCGCCGCCTCGCGCGGGCCGACGACCGCCTGGTACGGGACCAGCCGGGCCTCGCGGATCCGCGCGCCCAGGCTGCCGCGCTCGGGCCCGGCGACCTCGGCCCGCAGCCCGAGGTCCAGGCAGCGTTCGCGCAGTTGCCCGGCCAGCGCCCGCTCGCCCTCGGTCAGCGGCAGCAGCACCAGTTGGGTCGGTGCCAGCCAGGCGGGAAAGGCCCCGCCGTACAGTTCGATCAGGTGGGCGACCACCCGTTCCACGCTGCCGATGACGCTGCGGTGCACCATCAACGGGCGGTGCTTCGCCCCGTCCGGCCCGATGTACTGGAGCCCGAACCTCTCCGGCTGGTGGAAGTCGATCTGCACGGTGGAGAGGGTGGACTCGCGCCCGGCCGCGTCGGCGATCTGGACATCGATCTTCGGCCCGTAGAACGCGGCCTCGCCCGGCACCGCCTCGAACGGCACGCCGGAGCGCGACAGCACCTCGGTGAGCAGCGCGGTGGCCCGTTCCCAGAGCGCCGGGTCCGCCACGTACTTGCCGCCCTCGCCCGGCAGCGAGAGCCGGTACCGGACCGGCCGGATGCCGAGCGCGCGGTGCGCCTCGCCGATCAGCTCCAGCGCGGCGACCGCCTCGTCCGCGGCCTGGTCGGGGGTGCAGAACACGTGCGCGTCGTTCAGCTGGATCGCCCGCACCCTGGTCAGCCCGCCGAGCACGCCGGAGAGTTCGGAGCGGTACATGCCGCCGAGTTCGGCGATCCGCAGCGGCAGCTCCCGGTGGCTGCGGGGCCGTGAGCGGTAGATCAGGGCGTGGTGCGGGCAGAGGCTGGGGCGCAGCACGACCTGCTCGGCGCCGAGGTCCATCGGCGGGAACATGTCGTCCCGGTAGTGCTGCCAGTGGCCGGAGATCTCGTACAGCTCGCGTCTGCCGAGGACGGGCGAGTACACATGGCGGTATCCGGCGCGCCGCTCGCGGTCGCGGACGAACTCCTCCAGGGTGTGCCGGATCGCGGCGCCGTCGGGCAGCCAGTACGGGAGGCCGGAGCCGATCAGCGGATCGGTGTCGAAGAGTCCGAGCGCGCGGCCCAGCCGGCGGTGGTCGCCGTCGGGGCCGGCAGCGCGGACGGGGACGGGAGCGGCGTCGGGGCCGGCATCGGATGCGGCGCCGGGGCCGGCGTCGGGGGCGATCGGGTGGCTGTTCACGGGGGTCTCCACTCTGCGGTGCGGGCGAGTGGACGGGTACGGCGAAGCCCCGGGGCACTCGCCCCGGGGCTTCGGACTCAGTCAGCAGTCAGCGCGCCGGGACTCTCTCCGGCGTCGTCGTGAGGACGGCTGCAGCGCGCTTCATACGGTCCACGCTACAGCCGAACGCCTCGGTGGGCGAACGGTTTTCCGCCCGGTCTCAGCGCAGGACCTCACAGCCGCGTGCCGCCAGGGCGGCGAGCAGTGACGGCGCCGGTTCGACCGGGTTCCAGCGCAGGTCCAGCTTCTCCAGCGCGGGCAGCCCCGCCGCCCCGTCGGCCAGCCAGTCCGGCAGCGCGGTGATCCGGTTGCCGCGCAGGTCCAGTCGGCGCAGTCGGGGCAGGCCGGCCAGGGCCGGGGGCACCTCGGTGAGCGCGTTCTCGCGGAGCTCGAGTTCACGCAGTTCGGCGAGCCCGGCGAAGGAGTCCGGCAGGCCGGTCAACGCGTTGCCGCGCAGCCAGAGTTCGCGCAGCGCGCGAAGGCCGCCGAGCGAGTCCGGCAGCGCGGTGAGCAGGTTGTGCTGGGCGCGCAGTTCGACCAGGCCGGTCATCGCGCCGATCTCGGACGGGAGTTCGGCGATCCGGTTCTCGCCGATGTTGAGGTAGCGGAGCGCGGTGAGCCGGCCGAGGGCGGCCGGGAGTCCGGTGAGCGCGTTGTCGTGCAGGTAGAGGAAGTCGGTGAGGCCGGCGAGGTCGCCGAGCTCCGCCGGGACGGCGGAGATCCGGTTGTGCCCGAGGTCGAGGGTCCGCACCCGGTGCAGCCGGCCGATCCGGGGCGGGACTTCGGTGATGCCGGTGTCCGCGAGGACGAGGACCGTCAGATCGGTGCGGTCCCACACCTCCTCGGGCACGGTGCCGAGGTGCTGCCGCCAGAGGTTGAGGATGATGTCGGTCACCGGGCCATCCTGCCTCCCGGACCGTGCCGGACCGCGCCGGGGCACTCCCCGCGTCCCGGCGCGCTTCCCACGGCCCGGCCTACCGCTTGACGCTTGCATGCCATGCTCGGGAGGATGCCGGAACCGTCCGACGAGCTACGCGCCGACCGTCCTCGCCCCACCCTCCGGTCGGCCGGGAGAGGGCCCCCCTTGGCCGTCCATCCACTGATCCGACGAGCCGGCCGAACGGCCGCCGCCGTCCTCCTCGCCCTCGCCGGGGCACTGACGGCCGCCGGACCGGCGCACGCCGACTTCGGCACCGACTACCACGACCCGTTCACCGCGGCGAAGCCGCTCACCCGGCCCGACACCCGCTCCTGCACCGTCGAAGTGATGCGTGACCAGCCGTTCCGCAACGGCTACGGGAACCCGCCGGACACGCCCTACAACACCACCGTCGCCCCGCCCGCCGACTGCGCCGGCCCCTGGTCCGCCGTCGCGCTCGACCTGCACGGGCAGGTCGCCGGGCGGCAGTTCGACCGGCTGTTCACCGTCCGAGTCGGCGGCGTGCAGGTCCTGCTCTCCTCCACCCCCGAACCGTCCAAGGACGGCATCGAGTGGGCACTCGAACGCGATGTCACCCGCTACGCGCCGCTGTTCGCCGCCGGACCTCAGCCCTTCGCGCTCGACCTCGCCAACGTCACGGACGACACCTACACCGGCGTCTTCCGGATCTCCGCGAGCCTGACCTTCTACACCGCCTCCGCCCACTGGCCCGCCGCCAGGACCGCCGACCGGCTGCTCACCACCGGGGCCTTCGGACTCGACCGGGCCACACCGAGCGCAGGCACCGACCTCACCTTCCCGCCCAACCTGGAACGCCTGACCGCCGAGGTGTACGCACGCGGCGGCGGCGCCTGCGAGGAGTTCGCCTACGCCTCCGCGCCCGAGGAGTTCGCCCGCGCCAACCCCGGGACGGGCGTCTGCGGCCAGGGCCCGTTCCGCGAACTGCGGCTCAGCGTCGACGGACGGGTGGTCGGCGCGGTCTGGCCCTACCCCGTGATCTACACCGGCGGCTGGGACCCGCTGCTGTGGCGGCCCACCCCGGGCGTCTTCGCCTTCGACCTGCCCGCCTACCGGCTGGACCTCACCCCGTACGCCGGGCTGCTGGTGGACGGCCGCCCGCACCGGGTCGCGATCGCCGTCAACGCCGCCGAGGCCCGCAGCAACGACCTCTGGACCGGCCAGGTCAACCTCTTCGCCGAGGTCGACCGCGGCGCGGCCCGCACCACCGGGCAGCTGACCGACTACCGGGTCGCCCCGGAGGCCGCGACCACCACCGCCCAGCGCGACCACGGCGGCGGCAGCGGCGACTGGACGGTCACCGCCGCCCGGCACGACCTCGCCCGGGGCTGGCTGCAGACCTCGCACGGCCGGGTCACCACCGAGGTCCGCGACGACCTCGTGTTCGGCTCCACCCAGCGCTTCCGCGCCAACGGCAACGACCTGACCCTGCACAACCGCACCGACCTCACCCGCTCCACCGCCACCTGGGGCTCCGGACCCCGGCGCACCAGCACGGTGCACGAGAGCCAGCCGCTCGACGTCACCTACCGGTACACCCAGGACGCGGCCGGCAACACCGACCAGACCACCGCCATGGAACTCGGCCAGCACCGGGAGGCGACCACCGCGACCGGCGCCCGGGTGACCGAACGCAGCACCGTCGACCACACCCTGCGCCCGACCGCCCACCGCCACGACGGCGACACCACCGTCCGCACCGGCACCGCCACCGAGGACTACCGCAGCACCGGCCCGGACGGCCCCTACCACCGCACCGTCACCACCGTGGACGGCTGGCCGGTCGGCTGACCCTCCGTCCGCACCGGGCCGGGCCACTGGTCCGGCCCGATGCGGTGCGGCCCGGTGCGGCCCGGCCCGGTGCGGCGGGCCTCAGCTCATCCGGAACACCGGCCCGCGCGCCGTGAACGGCAGTGCGGCACCGCGCGGAACGAGGAAGGCGTGCTCGCGGCGCAGCCGCAGTACGTCGCACTCGCCGTCGGTGATCACGAGCACGGGTGCCCCGGGAGGGAAGTCCTCCGCCCGCTCCAGCAGGTCGATGCCCGGCTGGAGCACGGTGCCGCCGCGCCCGTGCACCCGGAGCCGCCCGGCGATCTCCTCCACCGGGAGGTACCCGGCGTCGTGCGCGGCGGCGTCGCAGTGCACCACCCGCGCCGCGGGCACGTCCCGGGCGGCGGCGTAGGAGGCGATCGCGCCGAGCGCCTTGCCGAGCAGCGTCCGGTCCATCGAACCGGAGGTGTCCAGGACGACCCCGAAGGTGCAGCGCGGCACCTCCTCCTCCGGGTGGTGGCGGCCCGCCCGGGGAATGTCCGGCGTGGCGGACTGCCGGCGCGCGGGGCGGGCGTAGCTGCGCACCGGTTCCGGCCGGGGCACGAACTCGTCGAACCAGCGCGCCAGCAGCGCGTCCCACGGGAGCGGCGGGTGGGCCAGTGCGCGGATCTCCTCCACCAACCCGGCCGGCAGCAGCCCGCGTTCGCGCCCGTGCAGCTCGAAGCCCTGCTGGAGGCCGCGCCGGTAGAAGTCGTCGAGGTCCACGAAGTCCCGGGGCGGCCCCAGCCGTTCGCCGAGGATGTCCGGTCGGTTCTTCCCCGCCAGGGTGGCCAGCCGGCGGATCCGGCGCCGGTCGCGGACGATCCGGTCGTACACCTCCTCGGCCGACAGGCCCTTCAACTGCGGGTCGTGCAGCAGCCCGTCCGGCATCTCGCCGACACCCATCTCCAGCAGCCAGCCGTTGATGACGTAGTCGGCGGCGACGTTGAACAGGAACGGGTCCCGGCCGCCGCGGCGCTCGCCGTGCCGCAGGGCGGCGTGCAGGATCTCGTGGCCGAGGACGAACCGCCACTCCTCGTCGGAGTAGCGGCGCAGCGGGTTGACGTAGATCTCCCCGGCCTCGCTGTCGACGGCGGCCACGGCGATGTCGTGGGCCCGGGCCAGTTCGGCGTCGGCCACCACGGTGAGGCCGGCCGCGACGACGCCGAGCAGCGGGTAGGAGGAGACGAACCAGTTGAGCGCCCTGCTCCAGGGCCGCTCGGGCAGGCGTTCGCCGGTCTCGGCGTCGAACCGGCCGCCGGCCCGGTCCATGGCGGCGGACATGGTGCGGGTGAGCGCGGCCGCGAACTCCACCGTCCAGTCCTCGGGCGGCCCGTGGCCGCGCCACTCCAGCAGCAGTTGGTCGTGCTCGGCGGTTCCGGCCGTCCCGGCGGTCCCGGCGACCGCGGGTGCGGGCAGGCCGTCGCGGCGCCATCGGGCGGCCAACTCCTCCTCGCCGCCGCCCGGGTACTCCTGCGGGAGGGCGACCGGGGCGCGGCCGACCGGGAAGGTGGCGAGGAAGCGGTTGACCACCGCGCAGCGGGCGGCGGCCTCGAAGGCGTCGGGCGGGGTCCGGGTGCCGCGGGCGCCCGGGAGGTGGCCGAGGCCCAGGTGCAGCAGGGCGTGCGCGAGCACCCAGGCCCACTCCTCGGGTTCGGCCCGGCGGCGCGGGTTGATGTGCAGGGTGCCGTTGGAGTCGGCCACCGCCCAGCCGTCCGGCGGGGCGGTGTCGCAGTTCTCGGTGCGGCAGATGTCGGCGCGCAGGGCGGCGAGGGCCGGATTGCGGCGAAGCAGCCGGACGCCCTCCGCGAAGGCCTCGGTGCCCGGGTCCGGCTCCCTCCGGTCGGCCTGGGCGCGCTTCACCCGCGGACCTCGGCGGTGCGCTTCACCGGCGGACCTCGACGACGGGCTTCACCGGCGGGCCGGCGGTGCGCCTCACCGGCGGGCCTCGACCAGCCGGGGCATGTCCCGGGCGGCCTCGATCAGGAACCAGGCGGGCAGCACCGGGTTGCCGTCCGCACCGTCGGCGATCACCGTCCGAGCGACCTCCACCGAGATCTCGGCCAGCTGGACCAGCAGCGACTTCGCCCGGAACGCGGTCTGCCGCTGCGCCCCGGAGGCGTGCTCCTTCTGCGCGGGCAGTTCCTTGACGAGTCGGCCGCGGAAGGCGTCGGCCAGGTAGTAGAGCAGGTCGCGGTCCTCCACCCGGTGCGGCCAGCGCGCGTCGCCCTTGAGGATCGCCTCCAGGCCGTAGGAGTTGCGGACAATCTTCGCGTAGCCGCAGAAGGCGATCGCGTGCTGCGCGGTGAGCAGCCCGTGGGCGACGACCTTGAGCGTGCCCTCGTCCAGGGTGGGCCCGAAGGAGTGCAGCGCGTCCGAGAGCATGTGCCAGGCGCGCGGGGTGGAGAACGGCTCCTCGGTCTTGGGCGGCGCGGACCACAGGTGGTCGGGCCGGTCGGTGAGGTGGTCGACGATCCAGGGGTGGATGCCGGCGCCGCCCGCCCAGCGCAGCCAGTCCTCGGCGCTGGCCCGGAGATGCACGTGGACCATGCGGTTGACCAGTGCGGACGCCATCGGGCGGGCGAGCGCGCCGTCGGTGGCGCGGTTCCCGGCGCCGATCACGATCGAGCCGGGCGGCAGCTCGTAGGAACCGATCCGGCGGTCCAGGATCAGCGAGTAGAAGGCCTTCTGGACGTCCGGCGACGCCGCGTTGAGCTCGTCCAGGAACAGGCAGTAGGGCTGGTCGCGGGCGATCTGCTCGGGCGGGCAGAAGCGGGAGCGGCCCTCGGGGGTGAGCTGCGGCACGCCGATGAGGTCCTCCGGGGCCAGCTGGGTGCCGACCAGGCTCACGCACTCCAGACCGAGCGCCTCGGCGAACTCCCTGACCAGGGAGGACTTCCCGATCCCCGGGGCGCCCCAGAGGAACACCGGGCGGACGGTGGCCAGGCCGAGCAGCAGTTCGGGGATCTGGGCGGGCGAGACGCTGACTGCTCCCTGCACGGGGCTCCTTCGCGGCGACGGTGCGTGACCGGCCCAGTGTGCGGCGGGAGTCGGCCCGGGCGCACCTGGATTTCCGGGCCCGGGAGGCGGATCCGCTCCCGGGCCCGGCGTGCCGGACGGCTGTCGGCGGGTCAGCTGTCGGCAGGGGCAGTTGTCCACAGGGTCAGTTGTCGGCAGGGTCGGCAACCGACGGGGTCAGCCACCGACGGGGTCAGCGGCCGACCTCGCGGGCGCGGAGGTCCTCGACGGTCTCCCGCCGGATCAGCAGCCGCAGCCGCCCGTCCCGCACGGCGGCGACCGGCGGCCGGCCGACCAGGTTGTAGCCGGAGGCCATCGAGAGCTGGTAGGCGCCGGCGGCCGGAACGGCCAGCAGGTCCCCCGGGCGCAGGTCGGCCGGCAGCGTGGCGCCGTGCACCAGGACGTCCCCGGCCTCGCAGTGCCGGCCGACCACGTCGAAGGTCGCGGTCGGGCCGTCGGTGGGCCGCCCGACCGTCCGCACCTGGTAGGCGGAGCCGTAGAGGGCGGGGCGCGGGTTGTCGCTCATGCCGCCGTCCACGGCCGCGAAGGCCCGTCCGTCCGTGCCGCGCTTGACCGACAGGACGCGGTAGAGCGCCACCCCGGCCGGAGCCGCGATCGCCCGGCCGGGTTCGACCAGCAGGCTCGGGACGGCGAGGCCGTGTTCGGCGCAGCGGGCGGCGAGCCGGGCGGTGAGCTCGGCGGCGAAGCGCTCCGGGTCGAGCTCCGCGTCCCCGGTGAGGTAGCGGACGCCGTAGCCGCCGCCGAGGTCGAGTTCGGGCAGTTCGACGCCGTGCCGGTCGCGGATTTCGGCGAGGAGTCCGACGAGCCGGTCGACGGCGGCGAGGTAGGGTCCGGACTCGGTGATCTGGGAGCCCAGGTGGCAGTGCAGCCCGGTGAGCCGCAGGCCGGGCTGGCCGAGGATCCGGGCGACCGCGTCGGCGGCGTCCCCGCCGTCGATCCGGAAGCCGAACTTCTGCCCGTCGACGCCGGTCCGCACCGCGCGGTGGTGCCCGGCGGCCACCCCCGGCAGGACCCGGACCAGTACCCGCTGCGGGGCGTCCGCGACGGCCAGGGCGGCCAGCCGGGGGATCTCGGCGGCGCCGTCGACGACGATCCGGCCGACCCGCAGGCGGCGGGCGAGGCGCAGTTCCTCGGGGGTCTTGGCGTTGCCGTGCAGCAGGATGCGCTCGGGCGGGAAGCCGGCGGCCGCGGCCAGGCGGAGTTCGCCCGCCGAGCAGACGTCGAGGCCGAGGCCTTCGTCGGCGGCCCAGTCCACCACCGCGCTGCACAGGAAGGCCTTGGCCGCGTAGAACACCTCGGCGGTCGGCAGGGCACGGCGGAAGGCCCGGGCGCGGGAGCGGAACTCCTGCTCGTCGAGGACGTAGAGCGGGGTGCCGAAGCGGTCGGCGGCCTCGGCCAGCCCGACGCCGCCGATCAGCAGGTCCCCGTTCGGGCCGGGGCGGGCGGAAGCGGGCCAGGGGCTGCCGAGCGGGCCGGGCTCGGCGGCGGGCAGGGGCAGGGGGAACCGGACGGGTTCGGGGTCCGGGGAGGACGGGGGCGTGCGCAGGGTGGTCGTCACACGGTGCTCCTGGTCGGAACAGGACGGGAGGGGAGGTACGGGAGGGGAAGGACGGGGTCGGCGGCGCGCGGTGGGCCGGCCGACGGGTGGTCAGTCCTCGTAGTACATCGCGTGGCGGCAGTGCGCGGAGCTCGCGCGGCGCTCCTCGGGCTCGCGCTCCGCCGTCGTCGTGGCGGCCGCGCCGGCCTTGGGGTCGAAGACGGTGCCGTGCAGCAGTCGGCGCAGCAGGGCCTCCTCGGCGGCGCCGGACAGCCGGCGGTTGCGGGGGTCGTCGGAGATCACCTGGAACTCGGTCATGGCGGGTCGTCGTCCTTCCGGTCGCGGCGGGGGCCTCGGTCGGTCCCGCTCGCAGATCCAGTCCACCCCCACGGGCGGGGGTCCGCACCGGCTCTTGACGCGGGGCGTACGCGAACCGGCCCCGCCTTGACGGCACCTTGACGACGGCGGCGGCGCGAGCAGGACGACGGCCCCCGGGCGACGCGGAACGTCGCACCGGGGGCCGTCGTACCGGTCCCGCGTCAGGCGTGGCGGGGGACCCGGTGGGTGCCGGTCATCGAGGTCACCAGCGAGTACAGCGAGGTGGTGGCGGTGATGAAGAGGCGGTTGTGCTTCGGGCCGCCGAAGGTGAGGTTGGAGACGGGTTCGGGGACGAGGATGCGGCCGATCAGGGTGCCGTCCTCGGCGTAGCAGTGGATGCCGTTCTCGAACGCCGCCGCCCAGAGCCGGCCGTCGCGGTCGAAGCGGATGTTGTCGAAGCGGCTGCCCCTGCCCTCGATGTGGACGCCGCCGCCGGCCAGGGTGCCGTCCTCGCGGATGTCGAAGACCCGGATGTGCCCGGCGCGGCTGTCGGAGACGTAGAGGCGCTGCTCGTCGTGGGAGAGCAGGACCCCGTTGGGGCCGCGGAAGCCGTCGGCGGCGAGCTGGACCTCGCCGCTGTCCGGGTCGATCCGGTAGAGGTTGCAGGCGCCGATCTCGCTCTCGGCGACATGGCCCTCGTAGTCGCTGGTGATGCCGAAGTCCGGGTCGGAGAACCAGATCGCGCCGTCCGAGCGGACCACCGCGTCGTTGGGCGAGTTGAGCCGCTTGCCCCGGTAGTGGCTGGCGAGGACGGTGACCGTGCCGTCGTGCTCGGTGCGGGTCACCCGGCGGTTGCCCTGCTCACAGGTGATCAGGCGGCCCTCGCGGTCGAGGGTGTTGCCGTTGCTGTGCCCGGCCACCGACCGGAGGACGCCGACCGTCCCGGTGGACTCGTCCCAGCGCAGGATCCGGTCGTTGGGGATGTCGCTCCAGATCAGCTGCCGCCAGGCGGGCACGTAGAGCGGGCCCTCGGCCCAGCGGCAGTCCCCGTGGAGCTGCTCGAGCCGGGTGTCCCCGTAGGTGCAGGGGCGGAAGCGGTCGTCCAGGATCTCGTACAACCCGAACTCAATCTGACCAGACATCATTCATGTCCTATCGCAAACGGCCGAACGTGATTCTGATGATCATGAGTATGACAGAACCAGGTATGGTTCCACCATGGCGATCGAAAATCTGGACGACACCGACCGGGCCCTGGTGGCGCTGCTCCAGCAGGACGCGGGCCAGGCCTACGCGGCACTCGGCCGCGCCGTGGGGCTCTCCACCGCCGCCGCCCACGAGAGGGTGCGCAAACTGCGCGAGCGCGGCGTCCTGCGCCGCACCACGGTGGAGGTCGACCCGAAGGCGCTCGGCCTCGGGGTACTGGCCTTCGTGATGGTCGACTCGTCGGCGTGGATGGGCGATTCGGCCGGGGCGTTCGCCGCGATCCCCGAGATCGAGGAGGCCCACGTCATCGCCGGCGCCGCGTCGGTGCTGGTCAAGGTGCGGACGCCGACGACCGAGCAGCTCCAGGACGTGCTGCGCCGGCTGTACGCGATCGAGGGCGTCAACGGGACCCAGGCGACCGTGGTGCTGGAGTCCTTCTTCGAGCGGCCGCCGTCACCGGCGCTCTGACCGGGGCGAGGGCGACAGCCGCCGGGGAAACACGACGGGTCCGTCCGGCGGGGCGGTCCCCGCCGGACGGACCCGGCCGTTCAACGGGCTGATCACATGTTGATCATGTGACCGGCCAGCCCGTGGATCGCCTCCTTGACCGCCTCGCCCAGCGTCGGGTGCGCGTGCACATTGCGGGCGACCTCGTGCACGGTGAGGTCCCACTGCTGGGCCAGCGTCAGCTCCGGCAGCAGCTCGGTGACCTCGGGGCCGATCAGGTGGGCACCGAGCAGCTCGCCGTGGGTGCCGTCGCTGATGACCTTGACGAAGCCGATCGGGTGGCCGAGGCCGTGCGCCTTGCCGTTGGCGGTGAACGGGAACTTGGAGACCTTGACGTCGTAACCCAGCTCGCGGGCCTGCGCCTCGGTGTAGCCGAAGCTCGCGATCTGCGGCTGGCAGTACGTCGCGCGCGGGATCATCGCGAAGTCCAGCTCCATGGTCTCCACGTCGCCGATCGTCTCGGCCGCGATCACGGCCATCGACTCGGCGGCGTGTGCCAGCATCAGCTTGGCGGTGACGTCACCGATGGCGAAGATGTGCGGGACGTTGGTGCGGCCCCGGCCGTCGACCGCGATCGCGCCCCGCTCGGTGAGCTTGACGCCGGTGTTCTCCAGGCCGTAGCCGTGGACGCGCGGCGCGAAGCCGATCGCCTGGAGGACCTTGTCCGCCTCCAGGACCTGCTGCTGCCCGTCCTTGGCGGTGACGGTGACCTTGACCTTGGCGGCCGGGTCCTTGTCGTCGATCGAGTCCACCCGGGTCGAGGTGAGCACCTGGATCCCGAGCTTGCGGTACTGCTTGGCCAGCTCGGCGGAGACGTCCGCGTCCTCCAGCGGCACCATCCGGTCGAGGAACTCCACGATGGTGACCTGCACACCGTAGTTGTGCAGCACATAGGCGAACTCGACGCCGATCGCGCCGGCGCCCGCGATGACGATGCTGCCCGGCAGGTCCTCGGTGAGGATCTGCTCCTCGTAGGTCACCACGCGGTCGCTCAGGCTGGTACCGGGCAGCAGCCGGGTGCTGGCACCGGCGGCGATGATGCAGTGGTCGAAGGTGACGACCTCGAAGCCGCCGCCGTTCAGGGCGACCTGGAGGGTGCGGTCGTCGACGAAGGTGCCGCGGCCGTCGTACTCCGTGATGCCGTTCTTCTTCATCAGGTAGTGGACGCCCTTGACGCGGCCGTCGGCCACGGTGCGGCTGCGCTTGAACGCCTCGCTGTAGTCGAAGGTGACCGTTCCCTCGACCTTGATGCCGAAGGTCTTGGCCTCCTTGGTGAAGATGTGCGCGAGTTCCGCGTTGCGCAGCAGGGCCTTGGAGGGGATGCAGCCGACGTTCAGGCAGACCCCGCCCCAGTACTTCGACTCCACGACGGCGACCTTCAGGCCGAGCTGGGCGGAGCGCACAGCCGCGGTGTAACCGCCGGGACCGGCCCCGAGAACGACGACGTCGTAGTGCGTGCTGCTGCTCATGGTGCTGATTCCTCCGAGGGTGTCACGGTGTCGTGCTCTCGCCGTCCATGGTGTCAGGCCGCCGCTCCGCGCACCCGGCGGACCCCCGATCGCCCGGGACCGGCGCCCGCCCGACAAGCCCGCGGCCCCGCCCCCGAGAAGCGCGGGGCGGGGCCGAAGGCGGGATCAGGCCTGGTCAGGCCCGGGTTCGGGCCGGTTCGGGACGGGTCAGGACGCGACCTCGTGTGCGTGGCTCTCCTGGAGGCCGCCGCCGCTGCCCACCTGGCCGTCGGTCTGCTTCGGCGCGACGGGCGCGGTCAGCGAGGAGAGGTCCCAGGCGTAGCGGCCGACGGCGTTGGCGATGGCGTCGATGTTGAGGTCGAAGGCGGCGAGGTCCAGGTTGTCCAGGTCGTCGCAGGCCTTGTGGTAGCACTTGTCGAACGCGACCCCGGCGGTGCCGCCGTACCTGGCCGCCTGGTCGGCGGTCTTGATCACCTCGGCGCCGGTGTCGGTGCCGCCGGCCGGGATGCCGGCCTCGATGAACGGCCCGTAGTCGGAGCGGCCGGTGAAGTCGGTGCCCTCGTGCGGGACGCTCCAGTCGTCGAAGAAGTCCGTGATCAGGCGCTCGATCTGGGCGGAGCCCGCCGGGCCGGGGCCCGAGCCGACGTGGTCGGAGTCGTCGCCGTCGTAGACGAACTGGGCCGAGTTGGGCGAGGCGATCATGTCGAAGTTGAGGTAGAGCCGGATCTTCTTCTTCTCGGCCTCGGACAGCGAGTTCACGTACGCCTCGGAGCCCTTGAGGCCGAACTCCTCGGCGGACCACCAGGCGAACCGCACCTTGTTCTTGACCGGCCGGGTGCCGAGGTTCTTGGCGACCTCGAGGATGCCGGCCGAACCGGAGCCGTTGTCGTTGATGCCGGGCCCCTCGACCACCGAGTCGAGGTGGGAGCCGACCATGACGATGTTGTTCGGGTCCCCGCCCGGGGTCTCGGCCAGCACGTTCCAGGTCTTGCGCTTCTCCATGAAGGTGCGCAGGTCCAGGCTGACGGTGACGGGCCCGGCGGCGGCCTTGGCGGCGAGGGCCTCGCCGGCCGCCTTGCTGGTGCTGCCGACCGGGAGCCGCCCGGCGTCCGGCTCCACCAGCGTGCCGCTGAGCTCGGCGTCGGTGTTGTTGTACACGACGGCGGCGGCGGCGCCCGCGGCCGCCGCGGCCGCCTGCTTGATCGCGAAGCTGCAACCGCCGCGCTTGATCAGCGCGACCTTGCCGGTGAAGGCGCCGGCCGCGTAGTCGGACGCCTCGCAGCCGGTGGTGTCGTCCACCGGGACGACCGCGAGCGGGGCGGTGATGCCGCCCCCCGGGCCGCTGAGCGAGTACGTCATGGCCTTCAGCGGCACCGCCTCGGCCTGCGGGGAGACGACGGCGAACTTCTCCGAGAGGGCCTGGAAGAAGGTGTACTCGAACTCCTGCTTGGAGACCTTCAGCCCGGCCCGGCGGGCCTGGTCGTAGACGTACTGGGCGGACTGCTCGTGGCCCCGGGCGCCGGCCACCCGGGTACCGCCGTTGCGGTCGGCGAACCGCTGGAACGCCTCCAGGGTCCCGAAGGCGTCGTCGGCGTCACTGCCCGCGATCAGCCGGGCGGCCAGCTTCGCCCCGTTGCGGGCCGGGTCCGCGTCGGCGGCGGCGCTGCCGGTGCCGACCAGCAGCAGCGGGGTCACCAGCGCCGCGACAGCCAGCGCGGCGCCCGCCGTCCGGCGGGTGGGGGCGGCGTTGGAGCGGGGTGCGGTGGCCGGGCGACCGGTCCGAGCGTTCAACGTGAGTCCTTCCGACGGTCTGTGGGTCTCCCGATTTGACATGCTCCGGGACGTCTTGCCAACCCCGGCGCGAAAGCTGACCGGATGCGGACACCCCGCTCTGCGGCGATGCTGGAGGAGGTGGGGCCGTCTCTTCCGGGAGTGTGACCAGATGTCCATGATGGATAAGCTCAAGGGCCTGCTCAAGGGCCATGAGGACCAGGCCGAGAGGGGCGTGGACAAAGCCGGCGACATGGTCGACGAGCGGACGCAAGGCAAGTACAGCGGCCACGTCGACACGGCGCAGGACAAGATCAAGGACCAGCTGCGGGACGACCGGCCGCCGCAGTAGGCCCACCGCGTCGGACCCCCCGAGCTCCAGAACCACGGACCGTCACGCAGTCGCCCGGTCCGTCCCAGGCCCGTGCGCGCGCCTTTCGGCGCCCCGCACGGGCCTGGTCATATTTTCGGACTTTACATACTCATTACTATTGATCCGGTAGCGCGTTCGCGTCCTGTACGCGGTCAGGCGCCGGTGTTCCCCTGCCCCGGCACGCCCGTGTCCGCGTCCGTGTCCGCGCACCACCGAGGGAACCCCCCTGACGAGAGGACAGCCGCCGTGTCGATCGCCCGTGTCCGAACCACCCCGCTGCCCGGTGTCGGCGTCCAGTACGACCTCACCACCCGAGAACAGCGGCACCTGTCGGTGATCGCACACCGCGACGGCTCGCGCAGCCTCAACGTCTACCGCTCGGACGACCCCGACGCCTGCTCGCAGGCGTTCCGGCTGACGGCCGAGGAGTCCGCCGCCCTGGTCGACGCCCTGACGCCGGCCCACCACAGCCCGGGCCTGCTGCACACCACCGACCTCGGCCTGGTCGCCGAGCGGCTCCCGGTCGACGGCACCTCGTACTGGAACGGGCGACTGCTGGGCGAGACCCGGATGCGCACCGAGACCGGTGCCTCGATCGTCGCCGTCCTGCGGCGCACCGGCGCCGTGCCCTCCCCCGCGCCGGACTTCCGGCTGGCCGGCGGAGACACGCTGATCGTGATCGGCACCCGCGAGGGTGTGGACGCGGCGGCGGCGATCCTGGACCGGGGGTGATCGGGGGGTGCACACCGCCACCGTCTTCATCGAGCTCGGCTCGGTCATCCTCGTCCTCGGTCTGCTCGGCCGGATCGCCGGCCGGTACGGCTTCTCGCCGATCCCGCTCTACCTGCTCGGCGGCCTCGCCTTCGGCACCGGCGGGCTGCTGCCGCTGAGCGCCAGCGAGGAGTTCGTGGCGACCGGCGCCGAGATCGGCGTCGTCCTGCTGCTGCTGATGCTGGGTCTGGAGTACACCGCCGCCGACCTGGTCACCAATCTGAAGGCCCAGTACCCGGCCGGCGCGGTCGACTTCCTGCTCAACGCGATACCCGGCGCGATCGCCGCGCTGCTGCTCGGCTGGGGCCCGGTGGCGGCCGTGGTGCTGGCCGGCGTCACCTGGATCTCCTCCTCGGGAGTCATCGCCAAGGTACTCGGCGACCTGGGACGGCTGGGCAACCGGGAGACCCCGGTGATCCTCAGCATCCTGGTGCTGGAGGACCTCGCGATGGCGGTCTACCTGCCGATCCTCACCGCCCTGCTGGCCGGCGCCGGCCTGGTCGCCGGCTCGATCACCCTCGCCATCGCGCTCGCCACGGCGGGAGCGGTGCTGTTCGTCGCGCTCCGCTACGGCCGACTGATCTCCCGCTTCGTCTCGCACGACGACCCGGAGAAGCTGCTGCTGGTGGTGCTGGGGCTGACGCTGCTGGTCGCCGGGATCGCGCAGCAGCTCCAGGTGTCGGCGGCGGTCGGCGCGTTCCTGGTCGGCATCGCGCTCTCCGGCGAGGCCGCCGAGGGCGCGCACACCCTGCTCAGCCCGCTGCGGGACCTCTTCGCGGCGGTGTTCTTCGTGTTCTTCGGCCTCAGTACCGATCCGACCAGCATCCCGCCGGTGCTGCTGCCGGCCCTGCTGCTGGCCGCCGTCACCGCCGTCACCAAGGTCGCGACCGGCTACTGGGCGGCCCGGCGGGCGGGGATCGCCACCCGTGGACGATGGCGGGCCGGCGGGGCGCTGGTGTCCCGGGGCGAGTTCTCGATCGTCATCGCCGGGCTGGCCGTGACGGCCGGCATCGAGCCCGGGCTCGGGCCGCTGGCCACGGCGTACGTGCTGATCCTGGTGATCACCGGGCCGCTGGCCGCGCGGTACACCCAGCCCGCCGTGGAGCGGCTGGGCGCGGTGATCGCGCGGCGGCGGGGCGCCTGGGTGCCGGAGGCGCGGGCGGGAGGCGTGACTGCGGCCGTCCCGGCCGCGGAGGCGGTGCTGCCCGCGCAGGGTCCGGAGGTGGAGCCGGTGGAGGACTCGCCGGACTCCGGGACCGTGCTGGACCCCGGCCCCGATCAGGCTCTGGACGGGTTGTCACGCTGACGCCGGGACACGCCTGACTCCCCTGCCCCCGGGCGGCTCACCTCCGGTGATCCGCCCGGGGGTTCTCGTTGTGCTGCTCCTTCTTCCCGTCCACCGCGTCCGCGCCGCTGCCGCAGTTCTCGCAGGGGCCGGGACCCGGCCGCTCGCGCACGCGTCCGCAGTCCTCGCACACCCGGTCCAGCCAGCAGGCCGGCTCGCCGCCCTCGTCCATGCGGAGATTGTGCCCCCGGGCCGGACGGGAGCGCGAGTAGACAATGTCTACTCGATCTTGATAGACACATCCCCATGACCGAACAGGACAAGTCCGTCGGCCTGCGTGCCCGCTTGGTCGCGGCCGGGGTCGAACTGCTCGCGCTGGAGGGCGTCCACGCCCTCACCCTGCGCGAGATCGCCCGCCAGGCCGGGGTCTCGCACGGCGCCCCGCGCAGGTACTTCGCCACCCACGCCGAACTGCTCGCCGCCATCGCCGGGCACGGCTTCGGCGAGCTGGCCACCGCGCTGGGCCTCGACGCACCGCCCGCCAGCACCATCTCCGCCGCAGCAGCCCGGACCCGGCTCGACGAACTCGCCCGCGGCTACCTCGCCTTCGCGGCCGAGCAGCCCGGCATGTTCGAGCTGATGTTCCGTCACGACGTGCTGGAGGGCAGCGGCGCGGAGCTGCGCCGCACCTCGCTCCCCCTCTTCGAGGCCGTCACCCGCCTGGTCGCCGCGATCCGGCCGTCCGCGGATGCGGACGGGGACGGGGACGGACCGCCGCCGCCCACCGTGGTCGCGGCGGCGCTCTGGGCCAATCTGCACGGTCTCGCCCAGCTCCGCGCCTGGGGCAGCCTCCGCCTCGCCACCGGCGGCGACAGCGTCGAACCGGTCCTCCGCGCCACCCTCGACGCCCACCTCGGCCGGGACGCCGGATGACGGCCGCCCGCACCCGGCGCCTCACCCTCGTCGGCAGCATCCTCGGCGCCGCCGTCGTCGCCCTCGACGGCACGGTGCTCACCGTCGCCCAACCCAGCCTCCGCCGCGACCTGGACACCTCCCTGGCCGCCGTACAGTGGACCAGCACCGCCTATCTGGTCACCGTGGCCGCCCTGCTGGTGTTCGCGGGCCGGCTCGGCGACCGGTTCGGCCACCGCCGGGTCTTCGCCGTCGGCGCGATCGGCTTCGGCGCCGCCTCGGCGGGCATCGGCTTCGCCCCCGGCATCGGCTGGGTGATCGGTCTGCGTGTCCTCCAGGGCGTGGCGGGCGCGCTGCTCCAACCCGCCACCCTCGGGCTGCTCCGGGCCGTCTACCCGGCCGAACTGCTCGCCCGGCCGATCGCCTGGCGCACCAGCGCGATCGGGCTGTCGGCCGCCGCCGGTCCGCTGGTCGGCGGCGCCCTGACCGCCCAACTGGGCTGGCGGTCGGTGTTCTTCCTGACGGTCGTCCCCGCCGCGGTCGCCGGGGTCTCGGCGCTGCTGGTGCGGCTGCCGCCGTCGGCCGAGGCGACCGCCGCCGCGCCGGGTGCCGGGCTGGACCTGCCGGGCGCCGGGCTGCTGGGCGGCGCGCTGGCCGCGCTGGTGTTCACCCTGGCCGAGGTGCCCGAGCACGGCCCGTCCCCGGCCGTCTGGCTCGGACTGGCGGCCGCGACGGCGCTCGGCACCGCCTTCCTCCGTCACGAACGGCGGACCCGGCACCCGCTGCTGCCACCGGCCGTCCTCCGCGCCCCGACGGTGGCCCCCGCACTGGGCGTCCTGCTCACCGCCTCGGCGGCCCTGTCCGGCACGCTCTTCCTCGTCACCTACTTCCTCCAGGACGTGCTCGCCCTCGACCCGCTCGCCTGCGCGCTCCGGGCGCTGCCGCTCGCACTCGCCATGGTGGTGGCCGCGCCTGCCTCCGCCGCCCTGGGCCGGCGTCACGGTCCGCGCCGGACGGCGGTGGCGGGGATGTCCTCGCTCACCCTGGGCACCCTCCTGGCCTCGGGCTTCCGCCCGGACACCCCGGTGATCGTGACGAGCGCGGCGTTCCTGCTGCTGGGCGCCGGTTTCGGGGCGGTGATGGCCACCGCGACGACGGCGGTCGTCCGCGCCGCACCGCTCGGGGCCGCCGGGGTCGCGGGCGGACTCCAGCAGACCGCGATGAACATCGGCCCCGCCCTCGGCGTCGCCGCCGCGACCACCCTCGCCGCCGGCCGCCCACCGGCCGAAGCCCTCGCCCCGGCCCTGCTCACCCTGGCAGCCGCGGCCGCCACCGGCACACTCCTCGCCACCCGCCTCCCGGCCGCCCACCGACCCGCCGCACCGGTACCGACACCGGCGCCCGCGCCCGCGCCCGCGTTCCGGGACGCTGAGCGCTGAAGCCCGGCCTCGGACATGCCTCCGGCCGTGTGCCGGGACGGGCTCCCCGTCCGCGACCGGCTCCAGCAGCCGGGCCGCCGCCCGGGCCGCCGCCACGGTGCTCGGCGCAAGGGCGACGCCCCCTGCTCCTCGGCGGTGCCGGTGAGCAGGGGGCGCTCGCGGGGTTCGCCGCCGGACCCGGACTTCAGCCCTGCCGACCTGTTTCGACGATCTTCATGACGAACGGCGTGGAGTTGTTGCCGAGGTGGAGGATGTCGTCGATGCTGCTGACGCTGACCCGTCCGCCGGTCAGATCCCCGAGCGGAGCATCCTCGGAGACCCTGACCGGGACGAGTGCGGTGGCGCTGTCGTCCACGTTGAGACCGGCCGGGAAGACGCACCGGACGGTCCACACGCCGAGCAGGCCCTGCGTCGCCTGGCAGTCCTCGGGGAAGTAGGGCTCCTCGGGTGTCACGCCGCGCGGCAGGCGGACGCTGACGGTGAAGCTGTTCGCGGTCTTCTGAGGGCCGCCGTTGGCGACGAAGCCGTGCACCGTTGTCGAACCGCCCGGCGTGGCCGGGTCCGGGTCGAGCCGAACCACTTCCAGGTCGGAATTCGACGGCAGGGCCGCCTGGGCCGTCGTCGCGGGCACCAGCACGGCCATGAAGGCCGCTCCGGCCACCAGGGCCAGGCGCCCGGTCCTGATGCGGCGAGCTCTCGTACGAGTCACTTCCGCTTTCCTTCCAACAGGGTGGAGAGTTCAGGCACAGCCGTGCGGCCGCGCCCGGTCTACATCGTCTGCGGGGTGGCGGGTTTCCGCTCGGCCTGGCCGTTCGTGGCCAGTCCATCGGGTGAGCGCCGGCACCGGCCCGGGCCGATGCCCATCCGGGGCCGCCGTCCGTCAGCTCGCCTCGAACTGCGACAAGATCAACTGTCGGACAGCCTTTGGCCCGTACCGATGGCGTCCCGAACGAACCGGCGCAGGTGGGCGCGCACCACGTCGGGCTGCTCCAGCCAGGGCTCGTGCCCCGCGCCCTCGATCCGGGTCAGCGGCACGCCCAGCCGGCGTGCCAGCGACTCGAGCGCCGACACCGGGCGGGGGTCGTCGACCCCACCGAGGAGCTCCGTCCGGGCGGGCAGGCGTGCCCGCAGCTCGGCGAGGTGTCCGTCGAGCGGATCGGCGCGACCTTCCGTGCCGAGTTCGGCGTTCATGGACCAGTTGACCGGCCGACGCCGCCGGGCACCCTCGGCCGCCCAACGCCACCCGCGTTCGGGATCGGAGTGGTCGGGGAACCAGGCCAGGGTGAGCAGTTCGACCTCCTGCTCCTCCGTACGCCGCGGCAACTCCTCCAACTCGCGGAGCCGCTGCTGCTGGGCCGCGGACATCCGGCGGCCGCGTTCCGCCCGTTCGCCGGTCCGCCAGTCGCCGACGAAAGGCCCGCACATCAGCAGCACGGCGCGCACCCGCTCGGGGTGGCGCAAGCAGAACCGGCTCGCCAGACCGGCACCGTAGGAATGCCCGATCAGCACGGCCTCGGGCAGTTCCCAGGCGTCGAGGAGTTCGGCGAGGTCCTCGACGTGCCGGGTGAGGGAATGACGGCCGCACCACTCCGATCGACCGGTGCCGCGCTGGTCGTACCGGTACACGGGCGCGAGGTCCGCGACCATCGGGGCGATGCCGCCCAGGTAGTCCGGCAGCCCGGGACCACCGTGGAGCAGGACCACGGCCGGCTGCCGAGTCGTGTCCCCCAGTGCCTTCCAGTGCACCTGCGCCCCGTCGGTCATCGTCACGAGGCCCTGCTTCTCCGTCGGAGTCACCGCCAGGAGGTTACCGGCGTCGCTGATGCTCCGCCAAGGTCGGTCGTCGGGCCTGGTCGTCGGATGCGTGCCCCGACGGGCTCGGGGTGGCCGGTGGGTCGGGCTCAGCGGCGGGCTCAGCGGCGGACGAAGTAGGTGGCGGCGTCGCGGTTGCCGAGCCAGCGGAGCGTGAGGGGGCAGCGGGACAGTGGGCGCCAGTGGGTGGTCAGTTCGGTGAAGAAGTCCTGGTCGGCGCAGAGGCCGCCGGGGCGGTCGCCCAGGTACAGCACGCCCGGCCCCTGGTAGGCGCGCAGGGTGTCGGCGGCCATCGGGTCGCGGTGCGGGGGCCAGAGCAGGGCGAGTACCCGGTCGGGGTGGGCGGCGGCGTCCTCGGCGGCCCGGCCGGGCCGGACCTCGGTGTACTGGAAGCGGTCGGTGAAGCCGTTCCGTTCGGTACGGGCCTCGACATCGGTCGCGAGCACGTCGACGCCGCGGGCCCGCAACAGCCAGGCCCAGTAACCGCTGCCCGCGCCCACCTCCAGCAGACCCCGGCCGTCCAGGCAGTCCGCGATCCAGTCCAGGGCGGTGCGGGAGGCCAGGGCCCAGCTGTAGACCCGGGAGAGCTCCTGCCGCCGGGGCAGCGCGGGGCCCAGCCCGGCGGGCAGGTGGTCGAACACCTCGACGACCGGTCGGGTGCGGCTGCCGTGGCGGAGCGCGGGGTACCACAGCAGCGGCACCATCTGCGGGTTGTGCGCCGCGAACTCGACGTCCTGCTCGGGCAGCAGGTCGCCGAGTTGCCGGAACGGTCGGCCCCACCCGGGATGGTGCAGCTCGGCACGGCCGGCCCAGAGGCGGATCAGCCGCTCGGCCGTCCCGGCGACCATCAGGGCGGTGGGGTCGCCGGGCCGGGCGGCGGCGCCCGCCCCGGGGTGCCCGGGCGCAGCCGTCGGCTCGGTCATGGGCGGTGTCCGGCGAGCGGTCAGAGCGCCATGTGGTCCTGGACCGCCAGCCCGTCGGAGCCGCCGACGGGCTGCCCGAACAGGGCTATGTGCGCCTCGACGACGATGCCGGGGGCGGTGGCCGGCTCCTGGACCGCGCTGACGCCGCTCACCACGGCGGCGGCGGCGAGCGCCGCGGTGGCGGCACCGATCAGGGCGGTGTGACGGCTGTTCAGTTCCATGGCGCACACTCCGGTCTCGGAAATCGATCGCACGCACCTTAGGCAGACGCGTTCCGCTCGATCAATCGAATTTCTGACGCCTCCTCAGGCACGTTCCGGCGCGGTTCGTCCCCAACTGCTCCGGCCCGGCGGCGGGACAGCGGGAGCAGGAGCAGCGCGAGCTGGACCAGCGCGCCGATCGTCATCCCGGCCCAGAGGCCGCGGACCCCGAACGGACCGGACAGGGCCGCGCCGGAGGCGAGCTGGGCGGTGAGGCCGAGCAGCACCGCGACCACCGGCCGCCGTCCGGCACCGGCCGCCTGGTGCACTCCGCCGAGGGCGACCACCAGCGCGTAGGGCAGCAGGTAGAGGCCGGCCATCCGGAGGAAACCGACGGCCTCGCCGGCCACCGCCGGGTCGTCGGTGAACAGCGCGGCCACCGGTCGCGCGGCCGCCGCGCAGAGCAGGGCCGCAGCCGCCCCGAGCACCCCGGCCAGCCCGGCGGTGTCGCGGGCGAGGGAGCGCACGAGGACGGCGGGGTCGACTCCGGCCCGACGGGCCGCGCCGGTCAGCCGGGCGGCCTCGATGGCGGCGGCCTGCCGGACGGCGTAGAAGGCCATCGTGACGATCAGCAGGACGCGGTAGCCCACTCCGTACCCGGCCACCGCCGGCACGCCGAAGGCCGCGACCAGTCCGAGCTGGACCGTCCCGACGCCCATCCGCGCGGTGAAGTCCAGGCCGAACGGCGCGCCGGTCGCGGTGATCGCGCGCCCCTCCGCGAGCAGGCCCTCCGTGAGCGGCCCCTCAGCGAGCGCCCCGCCCGCCGGGGCCGGCAACCGGTGGCGGCGGCGGAGCAGGGCGGTGACGGCGAGCGCGACCGCCCGGGAGGCGGTCAGCGCCAGCGCCGCGCCGGTCACGCCGAGCGCCGGGAACGGGCCGGGCCCGAGGATCAGCAACGGGTCCAGGACGAGCAGCAGGGCGTTGCCGAGCAGGGCCGTCCGCAGCGGCGTCCGGGTGTCGCCGACGCCCTTGAAGAGCTCGTCGGCGATCCGCTGGGCGAAGAACAGGGCGAAGGCCGGGAAGGCCACGGTGAACCAGTCGGCGGCGAGCGCGGCGGCCTCGCCGTCCAGGAAGGCGCCGGCGATACGGTCCCTGACCAGGAAGCCGGGGACGGCGATCAGGAGGCTGCCGAGCGCGCAGAGCCGCCAGGCGGCCCGGGCGACGCGCCCGGCCCCGGCCCGGTCACCGGCGCCGTGGGCGTGCGCGAGCCGCACGGTGGTGCCGGACGCGACCACCAGGACCAGGCCGAGCAGCAGGTTCTCCACGGTGCCGGCCAGGGTGACGGCGGCCACCGCCGGTGCGCCCAACCCGGCCACCCAGTAGGCGCCGACGACCGAGGCGACCACCCCCGAGAGCAGTTCCCCGTAGACCGGTCCCGCCAGTGCCACGAGCCGTGGCAGATGCCCCCGCATGCTTCCTCCGCTGTCCCCGTCGGCCTTCGGTCGCGATGGCCTCGCTGGCCTCGCCGGCCCGCTGGCCTGCTGGCCTGCTGGCCTGCTGGCCTGCTGGCCTCGAATAGAGATACATCGAACCGAGGCATCTCGACAAGAGATATTGTGGCGCCGTCGCACCTGTGCACCACCACGCCCGCGACCACCGCAACGGCGACGCGCCGCGACGCCGGAACGCCACGACGACGGAGGGCCCACGACCGTGCTGACGCTCGCGATCCTCGGTTTCCTGCACGACGAGCCGCTGCACGGCTACCAGTTGAAGGCCCTGATCACCGGTCTGACCGGCCATGTCCGGCCGGTCAGCGACGGCGCGCTCTACCCCGCGATCACCAGGCTGGAGAAGGCCGGGCTGCTGCTGCGGCGCACCGAGCCGGGCACCGGCGCCGCCCCCCGGCAGGTCCTGGAGCTGACCGCCGAGGGGCGCGCCGAGCTGGAACGGCGGCTGGCCGAGCCGACCGAGGTCGAGATCTCCGACCAGATCCGCTTCTTCACCGTCGCCACCTTCCTCGACCGGCTGGCCGACCCGGCCCGGCAGGCCGCCGTCCTCGGGCGGCGGCTCGCCTTCCTGGAGGCGCCGAGCAGCTTCTTCTACGACGCGGACGGTCTCCCGGTCACCGCCGAGCAGGAACCCAACCCGTTCCGGCGCGGCATCCTGCTGGTCGCCCGGGCCTCCGGCGCGGCCGAGCGGGCCTGGCTGACCGAGACCATCGCCGAACTGGAACGCGGCACTCCGAACGCCTGAACGGGCCGCCGGACACGTCGCCCCCGAGGGGATCCCACCGGCGCGGCGCGTGGCTATGATGACCGCCACCCCCGCGGCCGGTCCGTCCGGCACCCCGGCGCCCGCCGCGAGTGGCCAGGTCACGGGCCGGTCCCCGACCCGCGCCGTCCGCACCCGAGGGAGACCGCCGTGCCCAGTGCCGACATCGCCGACGCCGCGAACACCGCGCACACCGCCGGCGCCGCACGGTCCGCGACCGGCCCCGGACCGGGCGCGCCCCGGGCCGCCGCACGCCGGGAGGACATCCCCGGCTGGTTCTTCCGACTGGACCAGCAGGCCTTCGGCCACCTCCTCGCCGCCCAGAGCGCGGCCGGCACCACCGGCGACATCCTCGAACTCGGCAGCTACCTGGGGCGCAGCGCCGTCCTGCTCGGCGACCACCTGCGGCCGGGCGAGCACCTGACGGTCTGCGACCTGTTCGACTCGGAGGCGGGCGACGCCGACAACGCCGCCGAGATGACGATGTCCTACCGGGCCTCGCTCACCCGGAGCGGCTTCGAGGCGAACTACCTCGCGTTCCATCCCGAACTGCCGACCATCGTGCAGGCACCGACCTCGGTGCTGGCCGACGGCCGGGTCCCGGACGGCAGCTGCCGCTTCGTCCACATCGACGCCTCCCACCTCTACGAGCACGTGGCCGGGGACATCGCGGTGGCGCGGCGGGCGCTGTCCGGGAGCGGCCTGGTGGTGCTGGACGACTACCGCTCGGAGCACACGCCCGGCGTGTCGGCGGCGGTCTGGCAGGCGGTGTTCACCGGCGGACTGCGGCCGGTGCTGCTGACGCCGATGAAGTTCTACGGGACGTGGGGCGATCCGGAGCCGGTCCGGCGGGCGCTGCTGGCGCGCGACTGGCGGGCGGAGGGGTTCACGGTGGACGAGGACACCATCGCCGGCGAGTCGGTGCTGCGGCTCAACAACGCGGTCCGTCCGGCGGCGCGGCGCTCGGGCGCGCGCCGGGTGCTGCTCGACCTGCTGCCGCCGGTCGCCACCCGGTCGGTCCGGCGGGCGCTGGGCGCGCTGCGGACGCGGCGGGGGCCGGGGGCGTAGCGGAGGTGCGACGGGCGCGGCGGGTAGGGCCGGACCGCCGATAGGGTCGCCGGGTCGGGTCCGCCGGCCGGGCGGGCCGGACGCCGCACCCGTGGAGGGCCCCGAAGTGCCGTCGCGTACGCCCGATCTGCCGTACCCACCGAACGCCTCCGAGTCCGCTCGGCTCCCCCGGCTCGAGCAGTTCCAGCAGCTCGCATCGCTCCCGCAACTCCCCCCGCTCCCGTCGGACGAGGAACTGGTCGAGGCCCTGCGGGGGCTCGCGGTGCCGTTCGAGGAGGTGAACGGCCTGCTGGCGGCCCGGACCCGGCTGGACCGCGACCGGGGACTGCGGACGTTCTTCGAGGAGATGCTGCGCACGCAGGCCGCGGCCGTGGGGACTCTCGGGCAACCGGCCGGGCTGGACCGCGACTGGGCCGCCGGAACGGCCGGCGGCGCGGGCCTCGCCACCCTGTTGTTCGTCGCGTTGGCACCGCTCGCCCGGGCGCACCACCGGGCGCTCGGCATCCCGGCCGAGGTGACCGGGTCGACGCTGGCCGACCTCGGCCGGCAGCTCGCGGTCAGCCGGTGGCGCGGCCGGTCCGGGCTGGGCAACGCGCGCTGGCTGACGTTGCACTTCCGGGGCGAGCTGTTCCAGCTCGGCCGCCTCCAGTTCCAGCGCACCCGGCTCGCCGCCGAGGACATCCCGGCCACCGGGACCGGGGGCGCCGACGCGTGGAGCCTGCAGCTGCACATCCCCGACCACTGCGGGCCACTCTCCCCCGCGGCCTGCGACCGCGCGCTGGACCGGGCCCGAGAGTTCTTCCCCCGCCACTTCCCCGGGGAGCCGTACCGGAGCTGCCACATCTTCTCCTGGCTGCTCGATCCGCAGCTCGCCGACCACCTGCCGGCCGGGTCGAACATCGTCCGGTTCCAGCGGCGGTTCTCCCCGCTGGAACGGCCGGACCGGCCGTCGGTGCCCGAGGACACCAATCCGCTGAAATTCGTCTTCGGCGACGTCGAGCGGCCGCTGGACTCCCTGCCCCGCGACACCGCCGTCCAGCGCGCCCTGGTCGACCATCTGCGGGCGGGCGGCCACTGGTACGTGCGGGGCGGCCGGCTGCCGTTCCCGGCCGGTGTCACGGCCGGTGTCACGGCAGTCCACCCGGCCGTCGGGCAGACGCCGGATCGATGAGTCGATATCCGATGGAATGACCATTCAGATAAATCTGATCGGACTCACTCGAACGAGGGAACATCCATTAAAGATTTGCCCACGGAACATTAAAGAGCGCATAGTGATGATGCCTCAGTTGGCCATAGGAATGGCCAACTTTCGGCAAAGTCCCGTGCGTGTCGCGCACGGATACCCGGAAAACAAGGAGATGACGTTGCGTCACGAGAACCTTCACGACGGCTACGGGCAGCGGCTGCGCGAGCGGATCGCCGCCCCGGGGACGGCCCCGCTCATCGGCGTCTACGACATGTACTCCGCCTCCATCGCGGCCGAGCACTACGACGGCATGTTCGTCTCCGGCTTCGGCTTCGCGGCCTCCTACTACGGACTGCCCGACATCGGCTTCATCGCCTGGCCGGACATGGTCGCCTTCGTCGAGCGGCTGCGCGGCGCCTTCCCCCGGCACCACCTGCTGGTCGACATCGACGACGGCTACGTCGACCCCGAGGTGGCCTGCCACGTGGTGCGGCGGCTGGAGCGGATCGGAGCCTCGGGCGTCATCCTGGAGGACCAGAAGCGGCCGCGTCGCTGCGGCCATGCCGACGGCAAGCAGGTCCTCCCCCTCGACGAGTACCTGGAGAAGCTCGACCAGGTCCTCGCGGCCCGCACCGATCTGGTCGTGGTCGCCCGCACGGACGCCACCGAGGAGGCCGACATCCTGCGCCGGGCCGAGGCCCTCGCCGCCACCGAGGCGGACGTGGTGCTGGTCGACGGCGTGCGCAGCGAGGAGTGGATCCGGAGGATCCGCCGGGTGGTGGGCGACAAGCCGCTGCTGTTCAACCAGATCGCCGGCGGCAAGTCGCCCCGGCTGTCGCTCTCCGAGCTGGACGCCCTCGGGGTGGACGTGGCCATCTACAGCACCCCGTGCCTGTTCGCCGCCCACCGGGCGATGGACGAGGCGCTCGCCGGCCTCAAGGTCGCGGACGGCCGGCTCCCGGCCGAGGCCGGAGGCCGCCAGCCGATCGGCGTCCGCGAGTCGACCGAGCTGCTCGAGCGGAACATCGCCGGCGTCCGGACGCGCGAGGAGGTGGGCGTATGACGCTCCGGGTGCCCGGTCCGGCCGTACCGGCCCCGGCGGAGGCGTCGCGCCGGGGCCGCCACCGGGTGCTCGCCGTCGGGCTGGCGCTGGCGGCGTGGGCCCTGCTCGGCTGCGCCGTCCCGGGGGTGGCCGTCGGGGCAGGCAGTCTCCTCACCGTGATCGACAACTCCGGGGCGGACTCGATCGTCGAGATCGACCGGACGGCCGATCTCCTCTTCGGGCACGGGTCCGCCGGCAGCGACCACGACGGCTCGACCTCGGTGCTGCCCGGCCTGCTGGACCTCGCCGGAAGCACCGCCGCGCCCCTGCCCCCACCCCCGGCAGCGGAGGAGGACGAGGAATGACCACGGTCGGTCAGCACCGGGCGACGCCCCCGCCGGAGGCGTCGCCCCCGGCGGGCAGCGGCGAACGGCGGCGGCCGTGGTGGCGGGTGCTCGACCCCTATGTGGCCGCGCTGGCCGGGGCCGTGGCCCTGGCCGCGCTGCTCCCCGCCTCCGGACGGGCGGCGCACTGGGCCGAGCTGGCCTGCGAGCTCGCGGTGGGGCTGCTCTTCTTCCTGTACGGGGCGCGGCTGTCCACCCGGGAGACGGTCGCCGGACTGCGGCACCTGCGACTGCACGGCCTGGTCCTGGCCTGCACCTTCGTCGTGTTCCCCCTGCTCGGTCTCACCCTTACGGCGGTGACCCCCGTCGCGGACACCGGCCCGCTGCGGACCGGGGTGCTGTTCCTCTGCCTGGTGCCGTCCACCGTCCAGTCCTCGGTGGCGCTGACCGGCGTCGCCCGGGGGAACGTCCCGGCCGCGATCTGCGCCGGCACCTACTCCAGCCTGGCGGGTCTGCTGCTGACGCCGCTCCTCGCGGCCTGGCTGCTGGGAGCGGGCGCGGCCCTCTCGGCCGACGGGCTGCTGCGGATCTGCGCCCAGTTGCTCGCGCCCTTCGTGGCGGGGCAGTTGCTGCGCCCCTGGATCGGCGACTTCCTGGGGCGCCACCGCCGGGCGCTCGCCCCGGTCGACCGGGGGTCGATCCTGCTGGTCGTGTACACCGCGTTCAGCGGCGCGGTCGAGCAGGGCGTGTGGGCCACCGTCACACCGGTCGCGCTGCTCGGGCTGCTGGCGGTGCTGCTGTGCCTGCTCACGGCCGCCCTCGCCATTGCCAGGCTCGGCGCGCGGGCGCTGGGCCTGGATCGCGCCTCCGGCATCGCTGCGGTGCTCTGCGGCTCGCAGAAGAGCCTAGCCGCCGGGCTGCCGATGGCCACCGTCCTCTTCGGCTCCCAGGCGGGTCTGCTGGTGCTGCCGCTGATGATGTACCACCAGTTGCAGTTGGTGGCCGGCGCGCTCCTGGCCGGGCGCTGGTCCCGAGCCGCGGACGGGGAACCGACTCCCGCAGGTCAGGCGGACGAGGGAGGCTCGGGGGTCAACACGAGTATGACAAAGGCATATTGACGTTCAGTCAGGATGCCTGAAGACTGGCACGGCCCTGGCGCGGCACCATCCCCGGCGCCGCCGCCCCGGAGTGTTCCGCTCGTACATGTCACTTCTTCACAGCCCCGCCACCGGAGCATCCGGCTCCGCGCGCGGGCGGTCCAAGGAGACAGCCATGAGCAACGACACCCGCCCCTTCATCCGACGCGCCGCCCTCGGCGCCTGCGCGGCGGCCCTGGCCGCCCTGGTGGTGCCGAGCACCACCGCGCACGCGGCCACCGCGCACCCGACCGTCACCCTGGCCAAGCCGGGCAACGGCGCCGGCGTCCTGACCCTCACCGTCCCCGCCAGCCGCCCCGGGGCCGCGCCGCTGACGATCGACTGCACCGTGACCCCGTCGACGCCCTTCCGCTACTACGGGGGCCCTTACGGCGGAGGGGAGGAGGGCCTGGCGAGCGTCGAGTGCTCGGCCCTCGTCTACAAGATCCAGGTCGATGTGGCGCTCTACTACAACGGCTCCCAGGTCACCTACAACTCCAGGACCGCGTACAACGCGCTGAATGCGACCGCCGACACCGAGTACCCGCTGAAGCAGGGCTCGTACCAGACCGGCGCGCGGGCGACCATCACGACGGTCCTCGGCGGCACCCCGGTGACCAGCCCCATCTACGGAAGCGCGAGCGTCAACCTGCCGTAGGCCCGGATCCGACCTTCCGCACGGCACCCTGCCTCTGACCGAACGGCGGCCCACGGGGCGCGCCGGGCGCAACCAGGGCCCGTGACAGCAGCCGCCGGTGGAGCCCACGGGCGGCTGCTGTCCGGCCCACCGGTCACTGTGGGCAAGGACGCGGACGGAGCCTCCGGGTCCGGTCCACCATCGACCAGGAGGCACCCACCTCCGCACCCACCCGGCGTCAGGGGATGTAGTAGGGGCGGTGGTGGGCGGCCACCGGTGCGGACTGGTAGGTCCAGGCGCCGGCCGCGGGGGCGTCGCCGACCAGGCGGGCGAGGTCGGCGACGGCTTCCCGGGCGGGACCGCCCGGACCGGGCCTGTCCGCGCCAGGGCTTTCCGGGCCGCGTTCGCCGAGGGTGAGGCGGACCCGGTCGGCGGTGCGGGCGTCCAGCGGGTGGAAGCGGTAGGGCTGGTGGACGGTGAGCGGGCCGGCCAGCAGTCGGCCCTCCTCGTCGGTGCCGTAGCCGGTGACGGGGGTGTTGACGACCGGCTCGCTGTCGAGGCCGGCCAGGTCGGCCTCGACGGCGAACAGCTCCTCCTCGTGCCGGCGCAACCCGTCCGGGCCGAGGGTGGCGCGGTGGCAGGCGACCGACCAGCGGTCGTGCACGGCGGCCGCGTTCAGGGAGGGCAGGACGGCGGTGAACCAGCCGGGGTGCTTGGGCTCGGCGTAGAGCCGGGTGCCGGCGTCGATGGCGAGCGGGTTGTCGCAGAGCACATGGAGGCGGGCGATGCCGAGCAGCCTGGTCTGGTCGTGGCCCCGGGCGTACTGGCCGTAGTCGACGGCCGGCAGGCGGTCGGCGGCGGACCGGGGGTGGGCGATCACGTTGATCTCCACCTCCTCGGTGATCCCGCCGCCGGTCGGGTACTGGGCGAAGTACAGCTGGTAGTTGAGCGAGACGCAGGCCCGGCCGCCGAAGTCGGCCGCGGCCAGAGCCGGATGACGCTCGGCCAGTAGTTCCTGGACCGGTCCGGGGTCGACCAGGTAGTCCACCCCGATGTTGTGCAGGGCTCCGTAGTGGAAGGGCAGGTAGTACGGCTCCGGCACGGGGGGCAGTGGCAGACCGGTCATGAGGGCTCCCTGGACGGGGTCGGTAAAGACGCGGGCGCGGAGGAGGAGGCGGAGAAGGCGGCGGAGGCAGCGGAGGTGGAGGAGGAGGCGGGCACAGCGGAAGGCTCGGACGGTCGCGGCGCGGTGAGTTCCGCGGGGCCGCGCAGGGCCGTCAGGTCGTGGTGGGCGCGGTCGGCGCTGCGCAGGGCGAGGGCGGCCATGGTCAGCGAGGGGTTGGAGGTGCCGAGCGAGGGCATCGAGCCGCAGCCGACGGCGTAGAGGTTGGGGTGGTCCCAGCAGCGCTGCCACTGGTCGACCACGGAGGTGCCCGCCGAGACGCCCATGATGTGGGTGCCGCCGCCGTGGCCGGCGCCCCGGTAGCCGTACGGCCGGCCGTCGTGTTCGAGCCGCCCGGGCCAGCCGGGGCCGGCCTCGTAGCGGGTGTGGTCCTCGGCGCCGAGCAGGGCGAACAGCTGGTCGGAGACGGCCCGGGCGGAGGCCATGCCCTCTCGGACGTAGCCGGAGAGGTCGTAGTGGAGGGCCGGTCTCGGCAGGCCGAGGCGGTCCGGCCGGCTGTGGTCGAGGGTGACCCGGTTGGCCGGGTCGGCGGGCTGCTCCAGTTCGAACTGGAGCGAGAACTGACGGCCGAGCCGGTCGCCGAGGCGCTCGCGCAGGTCCTTGCCGCGCACCCCGGTGCGCAGCAGGGCCCCGGTCTCGACCTGGGGCGGTCGCCCGGCCCAGGACCAGCCCCAGTTGCCGATCTCGATCCGGAACGGTGCCCGCCGGGCCCGGGCCCGGCCGAAGCGGAAGGCTTCCAGCCCGCTGGTGGAGCCCGGCCCCCGGTAGGGACCGGTCGGCTCCGGCAGCAGGCCCCAGGTGAGCAGGGCCGGGTGGTCCATCAGGTTGCGGCCGACCTGGTCGCTGCGGTTGGCGAGGCCGGAGAGGAGCAGCAGCCGGGCGTTCTCGATCGCGTGGGCGGCAAGGACGACCAGGTCGGCGTGGACGCGGTGGGTGGTGCCGTCCGCGTGGTACTCGACGCCGGTGGCGCGGCCGGTGCCGTCGACCAGGACCCGGCTCGCCACGGCTCCGGTGCGCAGCCGGACACTGGGCGCCCAGCGGGCCTGGGTGCGCAGCGGGGTGTACTTGGCGCCGCTGGGGCAGGCCGGCACGCAGGAGGCCGTGCCCTGGCAGAGCGGCCCGACCGGGTGCTCCGGTCGGGTGGGCATGCCGTTGCGGGCGTGCGGGGTGGTGCTGACGGCGAGGCGGGCGTCCTCGTCGTCGGCCGGGTCGCGGACGGTCCGGCCGTCGAGGGCGCGGGCGAGGGTCCGGTCCAGGTGGGTGGCGGGGATCGCGCGCATCGGGAAGGCGTAGTCGGCGGGGATGGGCAGTCCGACGGCGCGGCGCTGCTGGTCGGCGTCGGCGGCGACGCCGAGTTCGTGTTCGGCCTGCCGGTAGTACGGTTCGAGGTCCTGGTAGCCGATGGGCCAGTTGCGGCCGTGGCCGAGGTCGGCGGTGCGGAAGTCCTCGGGGTGCATGCGCGGGGTGAGACCGGTCCAGAGCAGGCCGGTGCCGCCGTTGGCGCGCAGGTAGCCGCTCGCGTAGGGCAGCGGGCCGTGCTGGAGCAGGTATCCGGTGGCCGTGAACCCGCCGTCGGGCAGGCCGGTCAGGTCGTCGACGTCCGGGGACGGCGCGTCGGCGCTGCGGGGGTAGGGCGAGGTGGGGGTGCCGCCGCCGGCCGCGAGGTAGGCGGTGGCGGTCGTGGCGGGGTCGGGGACGTCGTGGCCCGCTTCGAGGACGAGGACCCGGTGGCCGTGGCCGCCCAGGCGGTGGGCCACCAGCGAGCCGGCGAAGCCCGCGCCGACGACGATCACGTCCCAGTGCCGGTGGGCTTCCTGCCGGTGGGCCTCCTGCCCGCGGGCCTCCTGGCGGGTGCTGTCCTGGCGGTTGGCGTCCGACCGGGCGCCGTCCCGGTGCCGCGCGGCGTCCCGGGTCATCGGCCGGCCCCGTCCTGCGGGGCCTCGGCCCAGCTGCCGTGGCCGGGGGCGGTGCTGCCGGGGGCGGCGCCGTGGAAGGTGCGCCACATCAGGCCGCGGTCGTGGGCCCGGGGCGAGGCGGGCGGCTCGTCCGGCCAGGCGCCGACGTACCAGAGGTGGACCAGGGCGTGCTCGTCGCGGACCCGGTGGGCGAGCAGGGTGCGGTGGTGCTCGTGGGCCATGCCGGTGTCGCGCAGTTCGCTCTCGTCGAAGCCGGTGAGCTCGGCGGAGAAGCGGAGGAAGTCGGCGAAGTCGGTCAGCTCCAGGAGGTCGCCCGACGCGGGGAAGCCGTACGCCGCCCGGTCCGGCTCGTCGGTGTCGGCCCCGGGGTCGAGCCCCTCGGCCACCGGTCCCGAGAGGCGGTGATGGTAGTCGTCGAACCCTGGCAAGCCGGCACCCCCATGGTGAGCAGGTCGCATGGTCACATCACGTCGTGTCGCATTCACGGCACAGCACGGCACAGCACGGCGCATCACGGCACATCACGTCCCGGACATGACAGCCGGGAGGATGCTCCCCGTCCGACGGACGATCGGGCGAACTCCCGATCGCCCCGGAACCGATGCTGCCCCGTCTGCGCCCCCAGGAGAACCTTCGACCACAATCGATCGATCACGACCACTCCACCAAGGTTTCGCTGTCGTATCGCGACCGCTTGCTTATCGGATCGACTGCCTGAATGACCGATCCGGACCGGCCTGGTTCCGGCCGGCCGGGCGTCGTCGCACGGACGGCGTCGCACGGGTGGCGCAACGCAGCGCGCGGGCTCCCCGGACGGCTGCGATCTTCGGAGCACGCGCGGGTCCACCGCGCGCCCCGGTGTCGAGCCCTGGAGGCCCCGATGTGGCAGGCTCCCCCCGCCGCCGCCCCGTACCCGAACGAATGGCTGCCCACGCTCGACATTCCCGCGCCCGGAGCCCAGAACCGGCTGACCGTGCTGTTCCGGCTCCTGCTGCTGATCCCGCAGTTCATCGTGCTCTGGGTGCTGTCGATCGTGGCGTTCGTGGTCACGGTCATCGGCTGGTTCGGCGCGCTCGTCCTCGGACGGCTCCCGGTCTTCGCCGCCGACTACCTCTGCGCGTACGTGCCGTACGAGACCCGGGTGAACGCGTACCTGCTGATGACGACGGGCAGCTACCCGCCGTTCGCCTTCCGCGTCCCCGAGTACCCCGTGCAGGTCGGCCTCAGGCCCGGGGAGCTGAACCGGCTCGCGGTGCTGTTCCGGATCGTGCTGGTCATCCCGGCCGCCGTGGTGCAGTGGCTGCTCTACGCGGGCTGGTGGGTGGTCGGCTGGATCAGCTGGCTGGTGGTGCTGGTCCTCGGACGGATGCCGCAGCCGCTGTTCGAGGCGACCGCGGCGGTGCTGCGCTACCGGATGCGGTACACGGCCTACCTGGTGATGCTCACCCCGGCCTACCCGAAGCGGCTCTTCGGCGACGAGCCCGGTCTGGACCCCGAGGGGACGGTGTCGGCGACCCGCCCGCTGGTCATGAGCGGCGCGGGCCGGGGACTGCTGGTGCTCTTCCTGGTGCTCGGCCTGGCCTCCGGGGTGACCAGCTCGGTCACGACGGCCGTGAACGACAACGACGACGACGAGGTCAAGAACGTCACCGGCCCGCTGCTCCCCGGCCCCCTGCTGCCGGGGCCGTCCTCCCGCTGAGGACACAACGGGCCGGCGCCGGAGGAACCACCGGAGGAACCCGGGGAGCAGGAACGAAAAAGCCACGGCGGCGGGGATTGCCCCCGCCGCCGTGGCGCGTCCCGGTCCCCGTCCGCACTGCCCACCGGACGGGGCGACCGTCAGAAGGTCAGGTTCCAGGCGTCGACGGTGCCGACGTCGCCGGAGGCGCCGTCCTTGACCCGCAGCTTCCACGTCCCGTCGGCCGGGCTCGCGGAGGCGTTGACGGTGTAGGTCTTGGCGACGTTGTCGGCGCTGTCGCTGTCGGTGAAGTCCTCCAGCAGGTAGACCGTGCCGTTCGGCGCGACCAGGGAGATCACCAGGTCACCGCGGTAGGTGTGCTTGATGTCCACGCCGACCTTGAGCGCGGTGGGGGCGTTGCCGCCGACCCCGGTGACGGCCAGCGGGCTGTCCACCGTCGCGTTGTCGGTGATCGCCACGTCCGTCAGGTTCTCGAAGTACTTGCCGGTGGGCGGGGTGCCGCCGCCGACCGCCTTGAGCGCGTCGACCTGGCCCTCGCCGAAGAAGGCGTTGTTGGCGGTGGTGCCGGTGCAGCGGCTGTCGGACGGGCAGGCCACGTCGTTGGCCTGGGTGGCCAGGCGGGCGCGGATGTCGGCCGGGGTGAAGGTCGGGTTGGCGCTCGCGATCAGCGCCGCGACACCGGTCACGTGCGGGGAGGCCATCGAGGTGCCGCTCTTGGTGCCGTACTTGCCGCCGGGCAGCGTGGAGTACACGCCGGTGGCGCCGTCACCGCCGGGCGCGGCGACGTCGATGACGCCCCGGCCGAAGTTCGAGTACGAGGCCTTGCCGGTGCCGCTGGCCATGGCCGAGACGGTCACCACGCCGGGCAGCTCGGTCGGGATGTCGATGCAGGCGTTGGTGATGGTCCGGGTGACCTTGGTGGAGTCGTTGGGGCTGTCGCTGTCGGTGGTCTTGTTGGCCAGGTCGTAGTTGGAGTTGCCGGCCGCGGCGACCTGGAGCGAGCCCTTGCCCTCGGCGTAGGCCTGGGCCCGGCGGACGCCCTCGATGATGGCGGCCTGGTCCAGGTTGTCCGGGCAGTTGAACTGCCACGGGTCGGTGTAGTAGCTGTTGTTGGTCACCTTGAAGCCGTGGTCGCCGGCCCAGACGAAGCCGCAGACGGTGTTCTCGGCGAAGAACAGGGTGCTGGTCGGCTCGGCGATCCGGACCGAGGCGATCTTGACGCCGGGGGCCACGCCGATGACGCCCTTGCCGTTCTTGGCGGCGGCGATGGTGCCGGCGACGTGGGTGCCGTGGGTGTCGACGTCGCGCCAGGCACCGGTGCGGGTGTCGGCCTTGCCGTAGGCGCAGGAGGCGGAGTCGGCGGCGTCGAAGTTCGGCGCCAGGTCCTGGTGCTGGTCGTCGACACCGGTGTCCAGCACGCCGACCTTGACCGCGGACGAGCCGGTGGAGACGGCCCAGGCCTGGTCGGCCTTGATCTGGGTCATGTCCCAGCGGTTGGACTCGGTCAGCGTGGTCGCCGACTGGGCGGGGTTCGCGGGCAGCGCCGGGTTGTAGGCGTCGGCCGGGACGTCCGAGGTGCGGGTCGCGCCGACCTGCTGGACGCCGGCCGCCCCGCGCACCGCGGCGGCGAAGCCGGTGCCGGTGGAGTGGGCGACGACGACGCCGATCGCGTCGTAACTCGCAAAGACGGTGCCGCCGTTGGCGGTCACCGCGGACTTGGCGGCGGCGACGTCGGCGGGGGCGCTGATCACCAGGTAGGCACGGGTCCCGGCGGCCCAGGCGGTGGCGGCGGCCGGAGCCTGCGGCGCGGCCTGGCTCTGCGGCGCGGCCGCGGCGGCCGGAGCGGCCGGGGCCTGGACGACGGGGGCGGAGGCGGGCGCGGCGGGTGCCGCGACGGCCAGGGTCGCGGGGGTGGCCAGGGCCGCGGCGGCCAGCAGGGCGAGCGCGGCGGTGGGGCGGCCGACCCGCCGGGATATCAGGGGTGACACGTGCGTCCTCCGATCGGGGCCCGTGCTTGAGGGGATCACACGGGGGTTGAACGCAACATGCCAGAACAGCAAGCATTTGGGGAAGGCTTTACGCGTGACCTGTTGTCACAAACGTGTCAACATTTGATGTCTCCCCGATTGCTCCTGTCATTCCGGTCGTCCCTACCTGAGCCACATCCGTGCGACCGGCGGGCCCCGGTCGCCCCGGAGAGCCGATCGGCCGCGCCCGTGCATCCGGCCGGATCCGCTGTCGGCGGACAGTCCCGAAGCGGACCCGGCCGCGCGTCAGGATGACCGGATGGGTAATCACACAGCGGTACGCCGACTCGACCTGGGCTACTTCGTCCGCCCCGCCTCGGAGACCGGCGGCTCCCGGCCACGTGTCGAACCCGTGCTCGCCTATCTGGTGCGGCACGATCGGGGACTGATCCTCTTCGACACCGGCATCGGCGCCGCCGACCCCGGGACGGAGGCCCACTACCGGCCCCGGCGCAGGCCGCTGGAGGGCGCCCTCGCCACCGCGGGAGTCACCCTCGCGGACGTCTCCCTGGTCGTGAACTGCCACCTCCACTTCGACCACTGCGGCGGGAACCCGCTGCTGGGCGGCACGCCGATCCTGGTCCAGACCGTGGAGTTGGCCACCGCCCGTCGGGGCGGCTACACCATCGACGAACTGGTCGACTTCCCCGGCGCGACCTACGAGGAGCTCGACGGCGAGGCGGAGGTCCTGCCCGGAATCCGGATCCTCCCCACCCCCGGGCACACCGAGGGGCACCAGTCGCTCGTGGTCCAACAGGGCGACGGCACCGTGGTACTGGCCGGCCAGGCCTACGACTTCGCCTCCGAGTTCGGATCGGACCACCTGGCCCGACACGCGGCCCACCGAGGCGTGGAACAGCCGCTCCCCGACTACCGGCCCTGGCTGGACCGGCTCGGCGAGTTCGACCCTCGACGCGTCCTCTTCGCCCACGACTGCTCGGTCTGGGAACCGCCCCGGCCGGGCAGCTGGGACCACCACCCGCCCCGGGCACTTCCCCGGCCCCCGAAGGAGGACTGACGCCGTGACGGCGATCGGCGGGAGCTCACCGGCGAGATGCTTCAAGCTTGCATTGTTCCGGCTTGACGCTTTCTCCTGGGTAGCATGGCCGCATGACACCGCCCCCGGATGTGCCGGACGAACGGGTCCGGGCCGAACAGGTCCGCGCCGAACAGATCCGTACCGAACGGGTCCGGGCCGAGCGGGCCCTCTGCGGCCTGGTGAACGGACTCGCCCAGCGGATCGGCGACCATCTGCGCGAGCACGCCGCCGGGCTCGGGCTCACGGCGGCCCAGGCCACCGCGCTGCGCGAGTTGCACGGCCCGCTGACGATGCGTGAACTCGCCGGACGGATGAGCTGCGAGCCGTCCAACGCCACCTTCGTCGTCGACCGGCTGGAACGGCAGGGGCTGGTCGAACGGCGCCCCCACCCCACCGACCGGCGGGCGCGGCAGCTCGTCCTCACCCCGGCGGGCACCGGGTTGCGGGAGCGGCTGCTGGCCCTGCTCGCCGCCGACTCACCGCTGGCAGGGCTGGGCCCGGAGCAGCGGATGGCGCTCCAGGAACTGCTCGAACAGGCCCTCGCCCGGCCCTGAACCGGGCCGGGTGAGGGCCGGAGGAGTCGGTGGTCGCCGGGGCGCGCACGCCCGCGCCCCGGCGACGACCGGTGACGACCGGTGACGACCGGCGACTCAGATCTCGCGCAGGTGGGACTTCAGCACGTCCAGCACGCCGGTCCGCTCGTGGGTCAGGTAGAAGTGCCCGCCGGGGAAGACCTTCAGCTCGAAACCGCCGGTGGTGTGCGCGGCCCAGTCGCCCGCCTGGTCGAGGGTCACCCGCGGGTCGTTGTCGCCGGTCAGGGAGGTCACCGGCACCTGGACCGTGTCCTCCGGCGCGGCCACGTAGGTCTCGACGGCCGTGTAGTCGCCGCGCAGCGAGGGCAGGATCATCGCCCTCAACTCCGGGTCGGCCAGAAGGCGTTCGTCAGTGCCGCCGAGCCTGGCCAGCTCGGCCAGCAGGCCCTCGTCGGGCAGCAGGTGCACGGCGGAGTCGCGCGGCTCGGACGGCGCCCGGCTGCCCGAGGCGACCAGCCGCACCGGACCGGCCACCTTGTCGCGCTCGAACCGGCGGGTCACCTCGAAGGCGACCGCCGCCCCCATGCTGTGCCCGAACAGGACCAGCGGGCGGTCCGCCCACGGCCGCAGCGCGGCATAGACCCGGTCGGCCAGCTCGGGCAGCGAGTCGAGCGCCCGCTCGTCGATCCGGTCCAGCCGGCCGGGGTACTGGGTGGCGAGCACGTCCGCGTAGGGCGACAGCTCGGCCGACCAGTCCCGGAAGAAGCCCGCCGAGCCGCCCGCGTGCGGGAACATCACGACCCGGACGGGCGCCGTGTCGAACGGATGGAAACGGCGGAACCAGAGGCTGTCGGTGACGGCGGTGGGGCCGGGCATAGGGTGCGCTCCCTCGCGACTGACTGATCGGCAGGACGGTCTACCCGCACAGTCTCCCCGGCCGACCCTTACCCGCGTCAACCGCCCACCGGAACAGGATCGTCCGGCCACGGTCCATCGGCGGCTCCCGGGCGGCGCGGTGGACCGGTCCGAAGGCCGGGCCGGCGGTCGAGCACGGGTCAGCCCCCGTCGGCCACCGCGTCGCGGCCGAACCGCGCCTCGGCCGCCCGCGAGCGGGACCGGCCGTCCAGCAGCAGCACCGACGCCGCCTCCGGCACCGGCGTCCCCCCGTCGCCCCGGGTGTGCGCGGTGAGCGCCGCGATCAGCTGGTCCAGGCCCCGGCGGTGGCGGGCGAAGACCCGGTTCGAGGCCCAGCGTCCGCGGGCCCGCTGACCGGCCAGGGCGGTCGCCGCCCCGACGTCGAGCAGGACGAGGTGCAGCTCCCGCCCCTGCCGGGCGGCCTCGCGGGCCAGCCAGCGGCGCATCCACGCCCGGCTGCCGCAGTCGTGCACCAGCAGCGGGCCGCCCCGGCGCAGCGAGCGGCGCAGCAGCCGGAAGTGCTCCAGCCGGGCCCAGGGGCGGTAGACCGCGTACGGCAGGCGGTCCGGCATGACGGCGGCGCAGGCCTCGTGCACGGCGCGCGGGTCGACGGTCACGGCCTGCGGCGCGCGGGCGGACCAGCGCCGCAGCAGGGTGCTCTTGCCGCTGCCGGGCAGCCCGGAGACGACCACGACCGCGTCGGCCGGGTAGAGCACGACGAACGGCTCGCCGGCCACGCCGCGCAGGTCCACCGGTCCCCGCGGTTCCATCCCCGCCCCCGCCGTCCGGCCCGCGCCCGGCGCGCCCGCCCTCGCTCCGCCCACGATGGCCGACCCGTCCATACTGCTCACCCGTCCCGTCCGTGCCCGACCTGGAACGATAACAATCCACGCCGCCGACTCCCGCCACGGTTCCCGGCGCCCGGTCCCCGCTGCCGGAGGCGTGCGGCGGCGGGGCTGTCCACGGACACCGCGGCAACCGGACGGGCGGACGGGCGGACAGCTCGCGGTCCCTGCCGGCGAACAGTACGCCTCCTGCCGCAGGACGACTCCTCGTCACGCGCTCCGGTCCGGACGCATCACCCCGGGAGGCGGCGCACGGCGACCAGCGTGAGCGCGGTCTGCGGGTCGGGTTCGACGTAGGCGGCACGAACGCCGTAGGACCCGGCCTGCAGGTCGACCCGTACGTGCTCCTGCAGACGGGACTCCTCACCCGTCCAGACCGAGTCGAACAGCACGACCGGCCCCGGCACCTTCCAGGTCAGCTCCGGCTCCCACGGAGCGGCACGCATCGCCGCGTCCACGCTCCCGAGCATCGCCTCCTCGGACTCCGCCGCCGACCAGCGCACGAACACACCCTGTGCCAGCAGGTAGGCGGTCGCGGCGGGTTCGTCCCCGAGGACCAGGCCTTCCGCCGAGCCGACCCGGAGCAGCCCGATGAAGCCCTCGACGGCACAGGCCCGGTCGTAGTCGTCACCGGCGTCGTCGTTCCCGGCCGATCCCGACCACGCCTCCAGCACGACCTCGGGAAGCACGACGAACGGCCCCCCGAGGGACTCCACCCACGCCACAGCTCCCGGCTCTCCGTACCTGACCATGCGCGGAACCTATCCGCCGGGTCCGACAGCCGGCCTCCGAGCTCGACGCCTCGGCGGAACGGGATCGGGTCCGGTCGGCACCGGACGGTCCGGCCCGGCCTGGCTCGGCCGGGATCAGCGGTGGCTCCGGAGGGGCAGGCAGCGGAGTCGGCACGAGGTACCGGCGACACGCGGGTGGGCGCGAGGGGCTTCCGGTCGGCGGGCGACGCTCCCGGGGCGGACCCCGGCGGGTGGGGCGGGGTCGAGGGTCCTATGGTGGTCGCCGTTCATGATGCACCGTCAGATCCCCGGGCCGCCGGGGCGGGTGGAGGGCGCCAAGTGACGGAGACGCTGCGGGCCGGGGCGGGTGGGGCGGATGCCGGGGTGGCGGGCGCGACGTACACCGGGCAGGTGCTGGCGGGGCTGGCGCGTGATCCGGGGCGGGTCGCGCTGCGGTACGGGGAGCGGTCCCTGACGGCCGCCGAGTGCCTCGACGCAGTGCACCGGCTCGCCCGGGCCCTGCGGTCCACCGGGCTGGGGCGCGGCGACGGGGTCACGCTGCTGGCCGGGAACCGGCCGGAGGCGCTGCTGGTGCGGCTCGCCGCGAATCTGATCGGCTGCCGGGTGGCGATGCTCCCCGCCGGCCGGACGGTCGCGGAGCTGATCGCGCTGGCCGCTTCGGCGGGGACCGAGGCGTTCGTGTTCGACCCGGAGGGGTGCGGCGCGGCGGCCGCCGGGATCGCGGGCGCGCTGCCGTCGGCCCGGCTGCTGGCCCTCGGCCCCGGCCCGCTCGGCACGGACCTGACGGCACTGGCCGAACCGCTGTCGCCCGCGCCGGTGGCGCCCCGGTTCCGGCCGCAGGACGTGATGGCGATCCGGTTCACCGGCGGCTCGACCGGGCGGCCGAAGGGGGTGCAGCGCGGCTTCGCCCGGCCGCCGCGCCCGGAGCTGGTCGCCGGGTCGGTGTTCCTGCTGTGCACGGCGCTCTGCCACGGCGGCGGGACGACGGCCGACCTGGCCCTGGCGGCGGGCGGCACGGTGGTGCTGCAGGACGGCTTCGCGGCGGCGGAGGTCCTGGCGGCGATCGAGCGGTACCGGGTGACCCGGGCCTACCTCCCGCCGCACCTGCTGTACCGGGTGCTCGACCACCCCGCGCTGGCCCGGACCGACCTCGGCAGTCTGCGCCGCGTCACCTACACCGGCTGCCCGGCGGCCCCGGAGCGGCTGGCCGAGGCCACCCGCCGGCTGGGCCGGGTGCTGCACCAGACGTACAGCCTCACCGAGTGCGGCCCGGTGACCCGGCTCACCCCGGACGAGCACCTCGACCCCCGGCTGCTGACCACGGCCGGGCGGCCGCTCCCGGACACCGGGGTGCGGATCCTGGACGAGCACGGCCGGCCTCTGCCGACGGGCGACGTCGGGCGGATCTGGGTGCGCACGCCGACCGCGATGCAGGGCTACTGGCGCGACCCCGGGGCGACCGCGAGGGTGCTCCGGGACGGCTGGCTGGACACCGGCGATCTGGGCGCGCTGGACGGCTCGGGGTATCTGACGGTGGCCGGGCGGCACGATCCGGTGGCGATCGTCGACGCGCACAACGTCTTCCCCCGCGAGGTCGAGGGCCCGCTGCTGACGCACCCGGCGGTGCGCGAGGCGGTCATGTTCACCACCACCGACCGGGACCGGCTCCAGCACGCGCACGCCGCCGTGACGGTGGCCCCCGGCAGCGGGGTGACGGTGGCGGAGCTGCGCCGGTGGGTGCGGGAGCGGGGCGGGCCGCTGTGCGAGCCGGCGACGATCCTGGTGCTCCCGGACCTCCCGCTGTCCGGGACCGGCAAGCCGGACCTGGGGGCGCTCCGGGCCCTGGTACCGGATGCAGCCGCCCCGACCGACCCGGCCGCCCCTGCGGTGCCCCGGCACCCCCGGCACCGGTGACGACGGCACCAGGGGCGCACGGCCCGGCGTAGTGCACGCCGTTCGTGCTTCGACCGCCCGCGCGCACGACCGTGCGCGCGGCGGTCAGTAGGCGGAACCGCCCGTGGACACTCGACCTCGTCGGCCGGTCTGCCGATATCCCCGGCGGCACTCCCTCGCGCCGTCCCCCTGGAGGCATCTCCCGTGACCTGGCTCCGCGTCCTCACCGCCCTCGGCATCCTCGCCGCGGCGGCGAGCGCCATCCTCGTCTTCGCCCTCTGCACGGCCGCCGGCCGGGGCGACCGCATCGACCGGGGCGCCCCCGGCAGCGATCTGCGCTCGGACGCCGAGCGCTCGGGGCTGATCCGTCGCACGAGCGGAGAAAGCTGACGCCCGGGCGGCCCGTTCCCGCTCCGAACCCGGGGTCACCGTCGGCGTCGCTCCCGGCATCACTGTCGACGCCAGGACACGACGTGTCCTATGGTGAACACAGTGTCCTGCTGGTGCGCCCGGCACGCGACACCAGGCCGCCGCGCGCCGCTGCGGCACGCCCCCGAACGAAGGAGCACCCCGGCCATGGCCGAGACCCTGACCACCGCCAAGGCGGACCTGGTCGACCTCGCGCACCGCAGAATGCGCACCGCGATCCCCGACAACGACTGGACCATCCGCCAGAAGCTGGCCCTCACCTGCCGGATCCTCTTCGAGGCCGGACACGACTCCGGCCTGGCCGGCCAGATCACCGCCCGCGCCGAACGGCCGGGCACCTACTACACCCAGCGGCTCGGCCTCGGCTTCGACGAGATCACCGAGGACAACCTCCTCCTGGTCGACGAGGACCTCGAGGTCCTGGAGGGCGAGGGCATGGCCAACCCCGCCAACCGCTTCCACAGTTGGGTGTACCGGGCCCGCCCCGACGTCTCCTGCATCATCCACACCCACCCGGCTCACATCTCCGCGCTGTCGATGCTGGAGACGCCCCTGGTCGTCTCGCACATGGACCTCACCCCGCTGTACGAGGACTGCGCCTTCCTGGAGAGCTGGCCCGGCATCCCGGTCGGCAACGAGGAGGGCGAGATCATCACCGCCGCGCTCGGCGACAAGCGGGCCCTGCTGCTGGCCCACCACGGCATGCTGGTCGCCACGGCCGGCGTGGAGGAGTCCTGCACCCTCGCCGTGCTCTTCGAACGGGCCGCCCGGCTCCAACTGCTGGCCTCGGCGGCCGGCCGGATCCAGGAGATACCCGCGCCGCTCGCCCGGGAGGCCCACGACTGGACCTCCACCGTCAAGCGCAGCCAGGCCAACTTCGCGTACTACGCCCGCCGCGCCCTGCGGGCCGGGCACGGCGACGCGATCAACGTCAACGCCGTCAACGCCGTCAACGACGACGCGACTTCCGAGGGTGGTGCCTGAGATGACCGGACTCGCACTGGAAGGGATCATCGCCTACCCGGTCACCCCGTTCGCTTCGGGCGAGCAGGGCGGCGACGACGGCGGCGTGGACACCGAAGCCCTCACCGCCCTGGTGGACCGGCTGATCGACGCCGGCTGCCACGCGATCGCCCCGCTCGGCTCCACCGGCGAGAGCGCCTACCTGGACGACCAGGAGTGGTACACCGCCGCCGAGGCCTCGCTCGCCGCGGTCGCCGGCCGGGTGCCCGCCGTGGTAGGTGTCGCGGACCTCACCACCCGGGGCGCGGTCCGGCGCGCCCGGTTCGCCGAACAGGCGGGCGCGGACGCCGTGATGGTGCTGCCGCAGGCCTACTGGAAGCTCGACGAGCGTGAGGTGGCCGGCCACTTCACGGCCGTGGCGGACGCGGTCAGCGTCCCGGTGATGCTCTACAACAACCCCGCCACCAGCGGGGTCGACCTCTCCCCCGAGCTGATGGTCTCGCTGGTCGAGCGGGTGGAGAACATCACCATGGTGAAGGAGAGCAGCGGCGACGTACGGCGGATGCACCGGCTCACACAACTCACCGACGGCGCCCTGCCGTTCTACAACGGCAGCAACCCGCTCGCGCTGGCGGCCTTCTCGGCCGGCGCGGCGGGCTGGTGCACCGCCGCGCCCTGCCTGATCCCCGGGCCGGTCCTGGAACTCCACCGCGCCGTCCGGGCGGGTGAGTGGGACCTCGCCCTGGAGGTCTTCCAACGCCAGCTCCCGGTACTGGAGTTCATCCTGGGCGGCGGCCTGCCCACCACCGTGAAGGCCGGTCTGGCCCTGCTCGGTCTGGACGTCGGCGAGCCGCGCCGTCCGCTGCTGCCCCTGGACCGGGCCGGGACCGCCCGCCTCGCGGAGCTGCTCTCCGCCGCGGGCTGAGCCGCCGACGCCGCAGCGGCCCCGGTACCGCTCAGGCGGTACCGGGGCCGATGCGCGTCAGGAGCGTACGCCGGGGCCGGTGCGCGTCAGGGCAGGGTCGGGACGCGGTCGGCGGGACCGGACGGCTCGTCGTGGATGACCACGAGGACCGCGGCGGGCCGGCCGCCGGTGGAGCGGCAGCGGTGCGGCAGGGCGGAGTTGAAGTACACGCTGTCGCCCGGCCCCAGGGTCACCGTGCGCTCCGGGAACTCCAGCTCGGCGGTGCCCTCGTGGACGAAGAGGTACTCCTCCCCCGCGTGGGACTTGAACGGCGGGTCGACCGGATCCGTCGGCGGGTGCATCATGAACGGCACCATCCGCTTGTCGGTCAGACCGGTCGCGATGCCCTCGTAGCGGGTGTCGCCCGGACCGGTCCCGGCGCCCATCTGGGTCCGCTCGTCGGCCCGGACCACGGTGATCAGCTCGGGCTCCACCTCGTCCGAGAACAGCCGGCCGACATCGACGTTCAGCGCGTGCGCGAGTTTGAGCGCGGTCGAGATCGACGGGTCGCTGAGGCCGCGTTCCACCTTGGACAGATAGCTCTTGGTCACCCCGACCCGCTCCGCCAGTGCCTCCAGACTGAGCCGGTTCTGCTTCCTCAGCACCCGCACCCGGCTGCTCATGTGCCGCCCCTCACCACCTGCCGCCGCGGAATGGACCGGTCCAGTATCCCACCCGGGCCCGGCCTCCCCACCCGGGCCCGACGGCCCCCGACGGCCCCCGACGGGCCCGGGCCCCGGGATCCGGGGGACACGCCATAGGCTCGGTCCTTCCGAGCAGAGGGACGGGTGAGCCGAGTGGGCAGGTGGGAACGGGCGCTGGACGCGGCCGGGGTGCGGGAGGCGGGGCTGCGGGCCGACTACGGGCGGCAGCGGGAGCAGGTGACCCGCTACCGGCGCGAGGTCGCGGTGGCGGCCGGGCTGCTGCTGCCGGAGCGGACCGTCCCGCACGTGATCGCGGCGGCCGCGTTCATGCACCGGACCGACACCCTGCTCGACAGCGGCCCGCTCGCGGAACGGCGGGCGGCCGCCGCCCGCTGGCACGAGGAAGTGACCCGCAGCCTCGCCGAGGGCCGGACCGACGACCCCGAGCTGCGGCCGCTGCTGCACAGCGCGGCGGCCCGTCCCGAGCTGCGCGACCGGGTCCTGGACCACCTCGCCGCGGCCGAGGCCGATCTCGACTTCACCGGTTTCGACACCGAGGCGGACTACCAGCGCTACGTGGACGGGTACTCGCTGCCGGGCTTCATGGTCGTCGCCGCGCTGCTCGGCCCGGCCGGCGACCAGTCGGAGTACCGCGCCGCGTGCCGGACCTTCATCGACGGCAGCCAGCGGCTCGACTTCGTCAACGATCTCGCCGAGGACCTGGCGGAGGGCCGGCTGACCGTCCCCCGGGACCGGCTGGAGCGGCACGGGGTCACCCGCGCCGATCTGGAACAGGCCCGCGACCTGCCGGCGGTCCGGGAGCTGCTCGGCGGCCTGCTGGACGAGGCGGACCGCACCCTGGCCGAGGCCCGGACCGTGATCGGGCTGGTCCCGGCCGTCCACCGGCCGATGGTCCGCTGCATCGTCGGGGTGGAGCAGCTCACCGGGGCGGCGGCGCGCGCCGACCTCGGCGCGCTGCTGCGCCGCTCGGCGAGCCCCGCCAAGCCCGCCGCGCTGCGGCTGCTCGCCCGGGAGTACCTCCGGTTCCGCCGGGAGGACCGCCGGTCCCGCCGCTGACACTCCGACAGCGACGGGACCGACGGCGGACCCCCAGCGACCCTCAGCGGCCCTCGGGACCCTCAGTGGCCCTCAGGACCCTCAATGGCCCTCAGGACCCTCAATGGCCCTCGAGGTCGTCCGGGCGGACGGCGATGTGGTCGGGGGCCAGCTCGACGGCGACCCGGTGCTCCATGCCCAGCGCCTCCAGGAACTTGGCCGGGAGCTGGACCCGGCCGGTGCGGTCCAGCATCACGTACTCGGTCTCGTTGACCGACTCCTCGCCGTGCTCGTCGGTGAGGGTGCGGCGGAGCACCTCGCTGCTGGTGCGGCCGTCGCGGATGGCGACCGTGCGGCGCACCTCCCCGGCCACCATCGGGTCGTGGGTGACGATCACCACGGTGGCGCCGAGTTCGCGGTTGACGGTGCGGAAGGCCTCGAAGATGCTCGCCCCGGTCTCCGAGTCGAGCTCACCGGTGGGCTCGTCGGCGAGCAGCACCGGCGGGTTGTTGGCCATGGCGACGGCGATGGCGACGCGCTGCTGCTGGCCGCCGGACATCTCGGTCGGGCGCCGGCGGGCGAGTTCGCCGATCTCCAGCGCCTCCATCAGCTCGGCGACCCGGGCCGCCTGCTGCCGGGAGCCGACGCGCGAGGACCGGCCGCCGCGCAGCTGCATCGGCAGGGCGATGTTCTCGGCGGCGGTGAGGAACGGCAGCAGGTTGCGGGCGGTCTGCTGCCAGATGAAGCCGACCACCTCGCGGCGGTAGCGCAGCCGTTCCCGGGCGGACATCTCCAGCAGGTCGCAGCCGGCCACGGTGGCGGTGCCGGCGGTCGGTACGTCGAGCCCGGCCAGGATGGTCAGCAGGGTCGACTTGCCGCTGCCGGAGGCGCCGACCAGGGCGACCAGGTCGCCCTGCCGGATGGTCAGTTCGAGCCCTTGGAGGGCCTGCACCTCGACGCCCTGGGCGCTGAAGATGCGGACCAGCCGGTCGCAGACGATGGCCGCGTCCGCGCTGTGCGCCGCCGGTCCGGCCGCGGCGGCGCGGGCGCGCTCCTGGAGTTCCTGGAAGGTGGGGGCCGGGGCGGTCTTCTGGTCCTGGGCGCTGCCGTTCACCGCGGTGCTCCTCTCGTCGGCGTGGGGCCTGTCGTCGTGGGTGTGGTCGGCGTTCCGGGAGCGGCCCCGGACGCGGCGCCGGGGTCGGTCCCGGACGCCGGGTCGGACCCGGGGTCGTTCCCGGACGCCGGGTCGGACCCGGGGTCGTTCCCGGCCCCGGACGGGGATCGGGGCGGGAGGGTCATCGCTGGTCCCCCGCCCGCAGTTCGGTGGCGATCTGCCGCCGGCCGGCGATCAGCGCCTCGGCGACGACGCCCGCGGAGACGAGGGCGGCGAGGCCCACCGTCGGCAGCAGCACCGGCGGGACGGCGACCGGCAGGCCGGGCGCGATGTCCGCGCCGACCAGCACCGACAGGTCGAAGGCGGGCCCGAGCAGCGCGACCGCCGCGACCGCGACCAGGCCGCCGCCGACCGCCGCGACCAGGGTCTGCGGCAGCGTCTCGATCAGGATCAGGGTCAGGCCCTGCCGGGGCCGCAGGCCCATGGTGCGCAGCCGGGCCAGCAGCGCGGTGCGCTCGGGCGCGGCCCGGACCAGGGTGAGCAGGACGGCCAGCAGGGCGAGGGTGCCGGCCCCGAGGACGGCGGTCCAGAACAGCCGGGCCGCGGCGGACTGGAGCGGGTCGGCGGCGAGGGCGGCGCTCACGGCCGCGCTGGTGCGCACGCTGTAGCCGGGGGGCAGTCCGTCGTTCCCTTCGCCGGCCGCGGTGGGGAAGGCGGTGGCCCGCTGGGCTTCGGTGGCGATCTGCTCGCGCACCAGGCTCCGCAGCCGGTCCTGGTCGACGGAGCCGGTGGCCAGCCAGAGGTTGGCGCGGCCGAGTTCGGGCGCGAGGGCGACGGCCGGGCCGGCCGGGAGGACGACGAACAGGCGGTCGTCGCCCTGGAGCGCCGGGGTGCCGTCGACGGTGGCGGCGGTGCTGGTGAGCAGTTCCCCGCCGTTGGGCAGCCGGAGGCGGTGGGTGGCGCCCGGGCCGAGCTTGCGGGCGAGGGCGGTGGAGACCAGGGCGGGCACCGGGGCGTCCGCCGCGCCGGTGCCGCCGGAGAGCGCGGCCGCGTCGAAGGCGCCCCGCCCGAGCGAGCGGGACATCTCCGCGTACGCGACCGGGTCGGCGACCACGGCGAAGACCCGGGTGGAGCCGTTGCCGTCGAGCACGAACACCTCGGTGTCGGCCCAGATCCGGGCGGAGGCGCGGACCCCGGGCAGCTTGGCGGCCGCCTCGGCGAAGCCCTCCGACACCGGGACGCCGATCGGGACGACCACCGAGGCGTCGCCGCCGACGGTCAGCCGGGCGGCGTGGGTGCGCTCGGTGTCGACGGCCCCGAGCACGGTGGAGCCGAAGCCCGCGGTGGTGACGGCGAGCAGCAGGGCGATCAGGGGCAGGACGGAGGGCCGGGCCCCTTCGGTGCTGCCCCGGGCGGCGCGGGCCAGGCCGAGGAAGCCGATGGCGCCGGGCCGCCGGGTGGCCACCCGGGCGAAGGCGCCGAGCAGCAGCGGCTGGAGGCGGGCGAGCAGCAGTCCGCCGGTGAGGGCGAGCAGCAGCGGTGCGGCGACCAGCAGCGGGTCGACGCCCGTCCCGGTGGGGGCGACGCCGCGCCGCCGGACCTCGGCGACGGCGGCGACGGTCAGGGCCAGGACGGCGAGTTCGCCGGCCAGGCGCCGCCGGCCGCTGCCGGCCCGGGGCCGCGACCAGAGCCGGGCGGCGCGCACCGGCAGGGTGAGCAGGGAGAACAGGGCGACGGCCGCGCCGGCCAGGACGGCGCCGCCCCAGCGCGGGCTGGGCAGCAGCCACAGCGCGAGCGCCCCGGCGAGGACGGCGGGCAGCAGGACGGTGACGACGCCTTCGCCGAGCAGTCGCCCGACGACGCCGCTCCGGGAGCCGCCGCGGGCCTGGAGCAGGCGCAGTTCGGCGGAGCGCCGGTCGCCGGCGAGGGCGGCGGCCAGGCCGAGCACGACCAGGCCGACGCCGGCCAGGCCGGCCGGGCCGATGGCGGCGAGCGGCGCGGCGGCCTGCTGCCGGGCGGTGGCCTTGTCCAGCAGGTCCGGCAGCGGCGAGGTGATCTGCAGGCCGGGGCGGCTGGTGGCGTTCGCCAGTGCGTTGGCGGTGTTCCCGGTGAGGAAGGCGGCGAGTTCCCGGTCGGTGCGGTCGAGTCGGTCGGCGCGCAGCCGGTCGACGTCGACCGGGATCCGCCAGAAGTCCTGGGCGCCGGTCTGCCAGGTCTGGACCGCGTCGAGGGCGCTGCCGTCGACGAGTCCGGTGAGGCGCCAGTAGGCGTAGGACTGCTTGCCCCGGGTGAAGTCGAGGCAGGCCTGGACGGGGCAGGAGAGTTCGGCCCAGTACGGGTCGTTGCGGTCCTTGGCGTCGAGGATGCCGACCACCTCGGCCTTGCGCGGTTCCTCCCCGTCGAGGGCCTCGCCGGTGTTCAGCATGTCGCCGAGGTGGACCCCGAGGGTGGTGGCGGAGTCGCGGACGAGTGCGATCGGGACCGGCGCGGCGACGCCCTTGGGGGCGTCAGGCCAGCGGCCCTCGGCGAGCGTGGTGTGCTCGCGCAGGCCCTGGACGTAGAGCAGGCCCATCTGCGGGTCGACGCCTTCGGGCCGGGCCAGGCCGGGGTTGGTCAGGGAGCGCGACTTGCCGCTGCGGGCGCCGTAGACGAGTCCGCCCGGGGCGACGGCGAGGGTGGGGCCGACGTGGGCGGCGAGCAGGGCGGCGTCGTCGTCCAGGGTCTTGGCCCCGCCGGCCAGCGCGGCGGAGGCGTACATGCTGGTGGCGACGGTGCCCCGGTCGCGGAGGAAGTCGCGCAGGCCGTGGTCGGCGGCCCGGTCGAGGACCCGCGGGAAGGCGGTGGCCAGGAAGACCGTGCCGAGCGCGAGGACGGCGGTGAGCAGGGCGGCGAGCGGGGTCGCGCGCAGCCGGGTGCGCACCCACGGGGCCGGGCGGTGGCCCGCTCCGGTGCCCGTGGGTCGGGGGGCGGTGGTGGCGGCCGGGCCGGTCACATCTCCTCCAGGTGCCGCAGGCGCTGCGCCACGTCGCGGCGGCGGCGGCCGCCGAGCAGGGCCGAGAGCAGGGGGACGGCGGAGATCGCGACGGCCAGCAGCGCGGCGGTGCCGAGCGGCAGGGCCACCAGGGCCTCCGGGACGGGGCGGCGGGCCGCCGGGGTGAGGACGACGAGGGGCACGATCAGATGGACGATCAGGGCCCCGAGGGCGAGTCCGACGACGCTGCCGAGGCCCACCAGGACGGCCTGTTCGGCGGCGGCGGTGCGGACCAGGCGGCGCCTGGGGGCGCCGAGGGCGAGCAGCAGCGCGGAGTCGCGGGAGCGCTGGCCGGCGGCGGCGGCCCCGGCGGCGCCGAAGCCGATCGCGGCGAGCACGGTGGTGACGACGGCGATGGCGGCGAGGGCGTTCTGCGGGGCCGCGCTGAGCGGGTCGCCGAGCAGGTCGGCGGCGACCTCGTCGCGGAGCTGGAGTCCGGGGGTGCCGGGCGCGGCGCGCAGTGCGGCGGCGGCCTGGGCGGGGGTCCGGTCGTCCGGTCCGGTGGCGGGCAGCCACCATTCGGCGGGGGCGGGTGTCTCCCGGCCGCCGACGGCGAGCGTCCGGCCGACCGCGCCGAGGTCGACGAGCACCGCGTTGTCGCCGACGACGGGCAGGGAGGACACCTCGCCGGTGATCCGCACCGGCACCGTGGTGAGGCCGAACGGCACCCGGACGGTCGCGCCGACGGCGGAGCCGGTGGCGGTGAGGTAGCCGCGGGTGGCGACGCCGGGGATCGCGGCCGGGGGCTTGGCCTCGGCCGGGGTGATGACGGCGCGCCGGTTGCTGAGGGCGTTGGAGCCGATGCCGTAGCGCACGCTCAGCAGTTTCCGGTCGTCGGAGGTGCCGGGGACGACGTCCACGCCGACCGGGCGTTCGGCGGCGTCGCCGCTGGTGCTCCAGCCGAGTCCGGCGGGGACGGCGGCCGGTACCCCGGGGTCGCCGGCGCGGTCGGCGGCGGCGAGCCGGCGGATCGTCAGTTCACCGGTGTCCTTGGGGCCGAGGGAGAGGGTCAGGCCGATCACGGAGAGCGGCGCGGACACCGAGCTGAGGCCGCCGTCGGTGAGCGCGGCGAGGTCGACGGTGGCGCGGGCGTCACCACTGGCGGGGATGCCGGTGACCGGGGCGACGAAGGAGAGGTTGTGGCCGTCCCGGAGCAGCAGCCAGGCTTCCGGGGCCCTGGGTGCCGGGGCCGGTCCGAAGCTGTCGTCGGTGGCCGCGGCGGGGCGCGGGCCGGGGGTGTAGGTGAGGTCGACGTCGATCCGCTGCGGCTTGCCGGGCAGCGGGACGCCGGTCGGGGCGGCGCCCGCGGTGTCGGCGGCGAGCGGGGTGAACAGGCTCTTCGGGTCCTGTCCGTCGAGCAGGTCGGAGCGGATCGGGACGTGCTCCGCGAAGGCGGCGGCGTCCAGGGCCAGGACCTGGCCGTGGGAGCCGTCGGGCAGCGACTGCTCCTGCCGGCCGACCGGGATGATCCGGTCGCCGCCGGGCAGGGCGCCGAACCGGCTGCCCTGGCCGATCGCGGCGGTGTGGGCGCCGTGGATGCGCAGGCCGCCGGCGGTGGCGAAGGAGGCCTGGTCCTGCTGGGAGTCGTTCCAGGTGTCGTGCTGACCGAGCGCCAGGACGCCGGTGGAGACGCCGAGCACCAGGAGCAGGACCGGTCCGCTGGCCTGGCCGGGGCGGCGGGCGAGCTGCCAGCCGACCAGGGCGGGGCCGAGGCCGCGGCCGCGGGCGGCCAGCCGGGCGCCGAGTCGGGCGACGAGCGGCAGCAGCCGCAGCACGAGCAGGGTGCCGGCGCCCAGGGCGAGCGTGGGGGTGGCGACCAGGACCGGGTCCAGGCCGAGGCGGCCGTCGGCGTCCGGGGACAACCCGCCGCTGTACTGGGAGAGTTGCTGGTAGGCGAGGACGGCCAGGGCGAGCAGGGCGAGGTCGGCGCCGGAGCGGGCCGCGCCGGCGGCCAGGGCCTGGCGGCGGCCGGCCCGGCGCAGTACGGCGGTGCCGGCGCCGCGCAGCAGCGCGGGGACGGCGGCGAGCAGGACGCAGCCGAGGGCGCAGGCGACCGAGACCGGCCACAGCGTCCAGTGCAGCGAGGTGTCCAGCGGCACGTGGCGCAGCGGGCCGAAGCCTCCGAGGACGCGCAGCAGCGGCGGGGTGAGCAGCGGGGCCAGCAGGGCGGCGGGCAGCGCGAGCAGCAGTGCCTCGACGGCGGTGTAGCCGCCGAGCCGGGTCCCGGAGGCGCCGCGGGCGGCGAGCAGGGCGTTCTCGGACTGCTGGCGGCTGGCGATGAGGTGGACGACGAGCAGCAGGGCGGCGGCGGCCAGCACGATCAGCTGGAGCGCGCCGATCAGCAGGGTGGACCGGGCGACCATCGCACCGGAGTCCAGTTCCCGCAGCAGGGCGGGGAGTTCGGTGCGGGCGATGAGTCCGGCGTTCCGGTTGAGCGCGTCGCCGGCCGGGGTGACCCGGTCGCGGACGGCGTCCACGGCGGCGGTGCCGACGCCGGTGAAGTCGGCGTCGATCAGCCAGCTGCGGCCGTTCTGGGGGATGCCGCCGGCACCGAAGGCGGTCTCGTCGACGAGCAGCGGGCCGTAGGTGGTGAAGCCGCCGGAGAGGATCTCGCGGCCCTGCACCGGGTCGAGCCGCCAGTAGAGGTCGGCGGGGTCGTTGGCGCGGTAGGCGCCGGTGACCCGGACCACCAGCGGGGGACCGCCGTAGCGGTCGGTGAGCCGGACCTCGGCGGGCAGGGCCTCGGCGGTGAGGCCGAGGCGGGTGAGCACGGACCTCGGGACGGCCGCCTGGACGGGGCCCGACGTGCCGGGGGCCGCGGCTGCGGGCCAGTCCCCGGCGAGGAGTTGGACGTGGCCGCGGTCGAGGGCGGCGAGCAGGGTGAGGTCGTCGGCCCTGGTGGTGCCGGGCTGTGCGCCGGTGTCCGCCGGGGCGGCCGGAGTGCCCGCCTGCTTGCCCGTCGGGGCAGCCTGCGCACCGCCCGCCGGGCCGGTCGGCAGTCCGTAGGAGCGGCTGCGGGACAGGCCGCGGGTCTCGGCCGGCAGGTCGCCGAAGAGCGTCCGGGCGTAGTCGGCGACCGCCTCGTCGTCCTTGGCCTTCCGGTCCAGCCCGTGCTCGGAGTTGACCACCACGGTGGTCCGCGGGTGGCCCGCGCCCTGCAGTGCCTGTCGCTGTCCGATCTCGCCGACGGTGCGCTGGAAGGCGACCAGCGCCGTGAGCACCGCCGTTGTGATCAGTACGGTGAGCAGGGCGGCTGTGGCCAGGGGCAGTCGCCCGCGCAGACGGCGCATGACAAAGCCGAGCATCCCGATCCTCCCCCGGTCGTCAATGGTGTCCGCGCCGCATCCGGTCCGGGCAGGTGTCTCGCACTGCGCGGACGGGCCCCCGGGGCGCTTTCGTCATGGTGATCACCGGCGCTTGATCACCGGATAGCGGACGATGCTTTCAGATCCGGTCAAGGAAAGGAAGGGACTTGCGCGAAGGATGTAAGTAATGAGCAAATGCTGCGCATCGCATGCGCAGTACGACAAGGCAATGCAGGTCGGCGGCCGACGGAGCACCAGGCCCGCGATTCTGCTAAGACATGAGCACTTCAAAGAAACGCTTCGAAGTACACCTCTCGAAGCAACACCGCGAAATCACCTCGGCCGGCCGCCGTCGGCAGGACCCGCCGGGCGAATCCCAGGGGGACGCCGCATGACTCAGCAACCGGCCGGCACCGTGACCACTCCCATGGTGGCCGTCACCGAGGTCCACCGCAGCTTCGGCTCCGGCGAGCGCGCCGTGCACGCCCTGCGCGGCGTCTCCTTCACCATCGGCCGCGGCGAACTCACCGCCCTCAAGGGCCGGTCCGGCTCCGGCAAGACCACCCTGCTCAACCTGGTCGGCGGCCTGGACGCCCCGACCGGCGGCACCATCACCCTGGACGGCACCGACCTCGGCAGCCTGGACGAGGACGGACGGCTCGCCCTGCGCCGCGACCGGCTGGGCTTCGTCTTCCAGTCCTTCGGCCTGCTGCCCGTGCTCACCGCCGCCGAGAACGTCGGCATCCCGATGCGGCTGCGCAAGGTGCCCGCCGCCCAGCGCGAGGAGCGCGCCCGCACCCTGCTCGCCCTGGTCGGACTGGCCGACCACGCCAACCAGCGCCCCGGGGAGCTCTCCGGCGGCCAGCAGCAGCGCGTCGCGATCGCCCGGGCCCTGGCCAACGAGCCCGACCTCATCATCGCGGACGAGCCGACCGGCCAGCTGGACTCCGAGACCGGCCGCTCGATCATGGAGCTGCTGCGCGCGGTGGTGCGCAGCGAGGGCGTCACCGTCCTGGTCGCGACCCACGACCCCAACCTGATGGAACTCGCCGACCGCGTGGTCGAACTCCGCGACGGCCGGGTCGTCGAGGAGCCAGCCACCGTCGGCTGACGACCGGCCCGACGGCCGGCGGCACGCAACCGGGCGGCGCCTGTTGTTGGGCCGTCAGAAGAAGAGCCCGACCGGTGCCCGCCGGTCGGGCTCTTTCGGTGGACGCCCTCGACCGGTCGCCCACCCGCTCGAAGCGGGCCGCGACCGCGCGCGCCGACAGCAGCAGATACCGGCGGGCTCTTGTCCTGGACCATTGCGATGTTGACTCGTGTCGTTTTACGTTTAATTATGTTTACTCGACTTGCCGGGGTGACCCACGGACTGCGGGAGCCCGCGCGAAGGACGACATGATCGGAGCGAGGTCGCATCATGAGTAAGTACCTGGTCACGGGTGGCGCCGGCTATGTCGGCAGTGTGGTCGCCGCCCACCTGCTGGAGGCGGGGCACCGGGTGACCG
>NZ_JODS01000035.1 GCF_000718025.1 Kitasatospora purpeofusca | reverse complement strand
CCGCACGACTCCTCCCCCACCCCACAGCCCTGGCACCCCACCAGCCCCCTCGGCCACAATCACACCGCCCCCACCGGCACAACGGTGATCGCCTTCGCCCTCTCGTCGTCCGGCCACCCATCAAAACTCGCCCCTGTTCGACAATTTGAGGACCAGTCATTTCACTCCTGAATCGACCGGGCCCCACCCCAGGACCCGGCCGACCGGCGGCTACGGCTCCTGCGGTACCGCCTGATGAATCTCGGTGATCGTCGCCGCGGCGTCGAAGCCGAGCACCGGATCCGGCCGGCCGGAGAGCAGGTCGGCATAGAGCGGTCGATAGTGGGCAATCTTCCGTCCGGTCCGGCCGTCGTTGCCGAAGGAAGCCAGCAACTCACCTTCCCTGGAGGCGAATCCGGTCATCGCGGTATGGTCGATCCAGACCTCGACACCGGAACGGCCGAACGCCAGGCAACTCTCCTTACTGCTGGCACCAGTCAGCCAACTGCTGCGCAGGCGGGCGGAGCCGACCTCGCCCCGGGACCGGAAGCCCACCGTGCACCACGCACTCGCGCCGCCGTCCAGGTACTCGGCGGAGGTGAGTCCGGTGAGTTCCACGAAGCGGGTGAGCATGCTGAGCTGGTTCACTCCGGAGTCCGTCCAACTGGAGACGTACGAAGCGAACGCCTCGGCTCCCCGCAGGACGTAGGGGTCGTAGAAAGCGGAGGTGATGGTCGTCACCGGCCCCCATTCGGGGTGCGCCGCGAGCAGCTCCGCCGCCCAGTCCACTTCGGGCGAGAAGGCGAAGTGGTGGGCCGTGAACACGCGGCCGCGCACGTCGACCTTGCCGTCCAGGTCACGCAACGTTTCGAGGGCGGCGCGATCGTGCACCAGCGGCTTCTCCACCAGCAAGCGGGCCGTGGAACGGAGCAGCGTCAGTTCCGTCAGCGCGGCGTGCGTCTCCGTCGGGGTGGCGAGGACCACCAGGTCCGGCCGGTGCTCGTCGAGCGCCCGGGTGAGGTCGCCGTAGTGGGGCGGCGTCCGCCCCCGGAACACCACGGGCTCCACAGGTCGGGGATCAACGGTGAACTCCAGCTGCACGTCCGGCCGTTCGGCGAGGACGGCGAGGTGGGTCCCGGCGATGATTCCGACCCCCACCAAACCGACACGTACCGGCTCGACACGTACCGACTCAACGCGCGCCGGGTTGGCCATGAGCTCTCGTCCCCTCGTCCGATCCGGCCCCGCGCCTCAGGGCCCCGGTGCCTCATCGTCGCGCGGCCACCCCGGCCCACCGGCCCAACGACACGTCCGGACCGTCGACCCACTCGACCTGCGGCTCGTGCTCCATCGCCGTCGGGACCCCCTCGATCCAACTGGTCACGATCGGAACCCAGTAGGTGTTGCCGCCCGACCGACGGGTTCGCGCGTCGAGTTCGGCCCGGGTGCGGCGGGCCCCGTCGTGGTCGTCACCGAGGACCCGGAGCAGGACCTGGGCCACGTCGGCCAGGTTGTGACCGCCTCGGTAGCCGATCTCGTCCGCCAGCTGCCGGGTGCCGTCGATCGCCTGTACCGCGGCCCCACTGTCACCGGCCACCGCATGAGCAACCGCCTCGGCAGAGCGGACCTTGACCAGTTCGACCGGGTTCGGCACCAGGTCGAGCAGGTCCCGCGCGCGGGCCGCCGCATCCGACACCGCCGCGGTGTCGCCGGACCAGCACACGGTCTGCGCCAGGTTGGCCAGCGCCTTCGCCTCCGCGGCAGCCAGACCCTCCCGCCGGGCCAGGCCGATCGCCTCCCCGTACGCGGCACCCGCCTCGTCGAAGCGAGCGTTGACCCGCCAGATGTGCCCGATCAGCCGGAGTCGCTCGCCCTCGTCCTCCGGCCCGCGGCTGCGCTGCTCCCGCAGCGAGTCCAGGGCGGTTCCGAACCGCCCGTTGAGGTAGTCGAAGTCGCAGAGCCAGTACCGGGCCACCGCGTCGAACTCGCCCCCCGCCAGGGCACGGTAGATCTCGGCCGCCCCGATGTAGTCGCCGTGGTTGCGCAGCGCGTGGGCGAGGTGGATCCGCACCAGCTGCGCGGTCGGACTGCCCGACGGCAGACCTTCTCCCGCGGCGCCGAGCACCTCGACCGCCTGCGCGGCACGGCCCGTACGGCGCAGTTGGACACCCCGTACGGCGGCACGAACGGCCCGGTACTCCGGTGTCCCGGTCCCTTCGACGGAGTGCCCGGTGCCCAGCTCCGACCACTGGCCCGCCTCGATCAGGCGCTGCGCGACCCGGGTCATCCAGTCCTCGAAGACCCCGTGTGCGGCCGAGAGCTTGAGCCCGGCTTCCAGCGCCTGGGCGAGGGCGACCCGCCCGGTACCCGGACCGAGGCCCTTTCCCAGCCAGGAGAGCAGTCGGGCCGCGACCTCGCTGCGGTCGCGGTCGGACCAGCCGTCCGGGAGGGTCCGGTCCGCCTCCCCGATGGCGTGACGGAGCGCCGCGTGCAGGGCGTACGGCAGCGCGTAGGCGTCGTCGTGGGTCAGGAACGGCCGGCGCAGGAACCGGGCGACGCTGCCGTCGGAGACACCGGGCTGTCCGGCCCGCAGCAGCTCGGCACCGACCCGGTCGGTGAGCGCCGCGGTCCGGACCAGGTCGCGTTCCTCCCGGGGCAGGTCACGGATCGACCGGGTGGCCACCGCCGTGAACGAGCCGCCGAAGTCGTCGGGCGACGGCTGCCCGCGGCGGGCGAGGAGCGCGACGAAGTGCGACACCGACAGGTCCAGGTACAGGGGCAGCCCCTGCCCTCCGGAGATGATCCGCCGACGGACCTCGTCGGGCATGGCCGGTCGGCCGTCCCGGACGAGCGCCTCGCGGAGGTAGCTGTCGGCGTCGGAGTCCGAGAGGTAGCCGACCAGGTGCTGGCGGGGTTCCACGGTGTCGTTGCTGAAGTGCAGGTTGGGCCAGCTCTGCGGGCCGGTGAAGTCCAGCTCGCCGCCCGCGCCCGTGTCGGCCCAGTCGATCCGGTTCCGGCCGGTGATCACGAACAGCACGTTGGGCATCAGATAGGCACAGCGTTGGATCAGACGCTCCACCGTGCGGTCGGCGCGCCCGTTGACCACCTCGAAGGTGTCCAGGAAGACGCACACCGTGGGCCGCCGGGCCGGTCGGCTCCGGTGCGGAAGGCGGTCGAGGTCCCAGGCGAGCAGGTAGGGGAAGTAGGAGAGCGTCTCGTAGTCCGCGTCGGCCTCGACCAGTTCGGCGAACAGCTCGCAGTCGGCAAGCAGCCGCCCCTCGCGCACCCGGTCCCGGACGGCGCGGTAGGTGGCCAGGGCTGCGCGGTGCGCAAGCCCGGTCAGCCCGCCGAGCCCGGTGGGGTCGACGTCCCGCACCGTCTCCGCGATCTGATCGCCGAGCCCGACGCTCCGGGAGGCCCGGCGCAGCGCCGGTGAGGAGTCGAGGAAGTCCTGCAAGGGTTCCCCGGGGTGCGCGCGGGCCCAGTACGCGGCGAGCGCCAGGTCGAACGCCTGCCAGCGACTGCCCAACTGCCCCAGCCCTGCCCGCAGGCGCAGGAGCAGGCCCTCGATGTCACATGCGCCGTCCTCGGACAGGTCGACGCGTACGGCCACGACATCGTCGCGCCCCTCCGCCGCCGCGTCCGCGAGCAGCCGACGCTCCAGCTCGTGCGAGAGCGTCGACTTGCCTATGCCGCCGACCCCGTACAGCGTCAGGACGTTGCGGCGTCCCTGCGCCCGGTCCATCACCGGCGATACCTCGGCCTCGTCCAGCGTCCGGCGCAGGCCCGCGACAGACCGCTCGAAGGCGGCCACCTCGTCGACCCGGTTGGTGAAGACCTGCTGCGCCGTCACGGTGGACGACAGGCCGCTCATGAACGCGGCTCGAAGGTTCACCCGTGCCATTCCGCCTCCTTCTTCGCGCCGCCAGGGCGGGTTTCCGATTCGCATCGCGTGAGGAGCATCCGACTTGAGATCCTGTCAGTTTCTCGTGCGGCAACACAAGAAGCCTCCCTGACCGGCGGAAATGCGGCTGGAGGCACCGATACTGTCCGGCGGGCCTCTGGGCCTCCAGGAGTCGCCGGGCCTCGTCAGGACGGCCTGACGGCAACCGCCCGGTCGCGCGCAGCTGTTCTGCGCGCGACCGGGCGGTGAGGGTGCATCGGCCGACCGGCGGCCGTTCAGGTTGTGCGGGCGGCGGTCACCCGAGGCGCACCGAGGCCTCGCCCGGGGGCGTGCCGCATCGGGCACGCCCCCGGACCGGTCCGCTGGGGTCCGGCCGCCGCCTCAGTGCGCGCAGGCCCACCCGGCGCCGGCGGTGGCGGCGTCGGCGAGGGTGCGCAGCTTGGCGACCGCCTCGGCCGGGTCCTGGGCCCCGTACACCGCGGAGCCGGCGACGAAGACGTCCGCGCCGGCCTCGGCGCAGCGCTCGATGGTGCTCGCCGAGACTCCGCCGTCGACCTGGAGCCACAGTTCGAGGCCGTGCTTGGAGATGAGCTCCCTGGTCCGGCGGATCTTCGGCAGCATGATGTCCAGGAACGCCTGGCCGCCGAAGCCGGGCTCGACGGTCATGATCAGCAGCATGTCGAGTTCCGGCAGCAGGTCCTCGTAGGGCTCGATCGGCGTGGCCGGCTTGAGCGCCATCGACGCCCGGGCGCCCTTGGCGCGGATCTCGCGGGCGAGCCGGACGGGGGCGGCGGCGGCCTCGACGTGGAAGGTGACCGAGCCGGCGCCCGCCTCGACGTACTGGGGTGCCCAGCGGTCCGGGTCCTCGATCATGAGGTGGCAGTCGAGCGGGATGTCGGTGGCCCGGGCGAGCGATTCGACGATCGGGACGCCGAGGGTCAGGTTCGGCACGAAGTGGTTGTCCATCACGTCGACGTGCAGCCAGTCCGAGCCCCGCACGGCCTCGGCCTCCTGGGCGAGGCGGGCGAAGTCCGCGGACAGGATGCTGGGGTTGATCTGCGCCATGGGGCCTGTTACCTCTTCTTGCCTGCGTGCCGAGGGTGTTCGGAGTCCCGGGGAGTCGGGGCCCGGCTGGTCCGGGCCCGGCACCCGGGGGTCCGGGGCGCGCACGGGGCGCACCCGTGCCCATCATCCCTCGCGCCGTCGGGGGCGTGTCACCAGTGAGACCTCCCCGTGACCGTCATCACACCGGGGGCAGGGTTATCGTGACGGCCACCGTGGTCATCAGGCCTGTACGACACCGCATCCCTCCCCCTCGCGCTCCCCGCGCCCCTTCGAGGAAGGTCCTCCGTTGGCCGATCTGGTCCACCCCGCCCGCGCCCTTTGGTGGCTCTTCGAACCCGTGCACGCCGTCACCTACTTCACCCCCGAGGGCCTCGCCGCCTTCGAGGAGGTCGGCCTGCGCGGCGTCGCCCGCAGCTACTTCGGCGGCCGGGCCGCCCCGCTCGGCGCGGTGGACGCCCCGCCGGTGATCGCCGCGTTCTTCAACTTCGCGCCCGCCCCGATCGAGCGCGCGCTCCCGGCGATCTGGAAGCTGGCCTCCCCGGAGGCCGCGCTCGCCGCCCGGATCGGCGGTGCCTCGGCGGCCCTGGAGCGGCTGCTGGAGCACGTCGACCCGGCGCAGATCGAGCTGGCGGCGGACCTGCTGGCGGACGCGGTCACCCGGTTGGACTGCGCCGGCCGGGTGCTGGCCGCCGCCAACGCCGCCCTCCCCAGCCCGTCCGACCCGCACGGGCGGCTCTGGCAGGCCGCCACGGTGATGCGCGAGCACCGGGGTGACGGCCATGTCGCCGCCCTGGTCGCCGCCGGCCTGGACGGCTGCGAGGCGCTGGTGGTGCGCTGCGCCCTGGACGTACGGCGCGAGGCTCTGCAGCCGGTGCGCGGCTGGACGGACGCGGAGTGGGACGCGGCGACCGCCCGACTGGTCGAGCGTGGCTGGATCACCGAGCGCGGCACCATCACCGAGTGCGGCCGGATCCGGCACCAGGCCCTGGAGGCCGCCACCGACCTCGCCGCCGCCCGGGTCTGGGAGCACCACCCGCGCGCCGAGCTCGACCGGCTCGCGGCGGCACTCAAGCCGATCTCGGCACTCTGTCGCGCCGCACTGCCCCCGATCAACCCGATCGGCCTCCCGGCGACCACCACCGCCTGAGCGGCGAGAGCCATCGCTTGAGCGGTGGCGGCCCCCGCGGAGGGAGTCCGCGGGGGCCGCCGTCCTTCACTCCGACGTGTTCGCCGGGGTCGCGGCAGGTTCCTTCCCTTCCGGCCCCTCCCGTCCCGGCCCCTCCCCTTCCGGCCCCTCCCGTCCCGGCCCCTCCCGTCCCGGGTCCGAGCGGAAGGCCAGCCGCTGCCTGGCGCTGCGCCCCCGGCCCTCCACCGGCAGCACGCCGCTCGCGCCCGCGAGCCCGAACGGCGGCATGTCGAAGTACACGGACTCGTAGCTGCCCTCCGGCACGATGTACGCCTCGTGCCAGAGGCCGACGTGCCCGCGCATGCTGCCCTTCTTGAGCTTGTTGTTGGCGATCTTCCAGACCCGGTGGTGGAAGGCGTCCGGCGCGGTCGCGTACGCGTAGAGCTTCTCCTCGGACTCCCAGTACTGGACGGCGTAGTAGGTGCGCGGCGATGCGGTCAGCAGGACCTTCCCGCGCAGGCCGCGTTCCGGTTGCCGGCCCAGCTCGTGCAGCATCCGGAACATCGCCAGCAGCATCGGGAACCACTGGTGGACGGCCCAGAACCGGTTGATCCGCATCCCGATGAGCAGGACGACGGTATCCCCGGTGGCAGCCGCGGTGGTGAAGCCCGGAGTCGGTTTCGCGAACACGTCTGCCCCCAGCCCTGTCGGCTCTTCAGACCCTCCCGCCCCTTGGGCTACTCGCGGGTAGAGGTCGATGTAATCGGTGATTACATCAGCGCGCACCGACCCGGTCAACCCTCCGCGCACGCGAAGTCCCGTCCGCGAAGTTCCCTCCGCTCAGCGGGGGTTGGCGATCCCCCGGCCGAAGGTGTCGAGCACCTGCGCGGCCACCTCCTCCGCCTTCTCGGCCGGCAGGTACCCGTCCAGGATCATCTGCGCCAGCCCGTACACCAGCGCCTGACCCGCGAACCCCACCAGCTCCGGATCACCGGGCCGCAGCAGACCCGCCGCCTGGTCGGCGACGATCACCTCGGTGTACGCGCGGTCGATCCCCGACAAGCGTTCCCGCAGCTCCGGTTGCGGGGCCGGCGCGAACACCCGCGAGCGCACCAGCGCGAACCGGTGCGGGTGCCGGACGGCGTACCGGACGAAGCCCAGCCCGAGCGCCCGCAGCACCGCCCGCCGGTCCCCCGCGCTGCCGGCGGCCCCCTCCCCGGCCCCAGCAACCCCCGCCTCCGTCGCCGCCGCGACCTCGGCCCGCTGCCACGCCTCGAAGTCCGCCAGCACCCGGTCCGCCACCGCCGTCAGCAGCGCCCGCCGGTCCGCGAAGTGCCGGAACGGCGCCCCCGCCGACACCCCAGCCCGCCGCGCCACCTCCCGCATGGTGACCTGCTCCTGCCCCACCTCGTCCAGCAGCTCGAACGCCACCCCGACCAGCGCCTCGGGCAACGCCCCGTGGTGGTAACTCCCGCGCCCCGCGGGCCTCTCCGTCATGCGGGAAGTGCTATCACACCACCGTCAGCCGGCGCCGAGGATCACCGCGTCCACCACCACCGGCGGCTCCAGCAGGTGCCGCAGCACCGCCGCGGGCACCGCCGGATTCCGGGCCGCCTCCTCCGCCGTGCGCACGTCCGCCAGGAGCCCGGCCAGCACGGCCGCCGGCACGCGCGGATCCCGGCGCGCCCGGCACCGTACCCACGGGTCCTCGTCGTCCAGCAGCCGTTGCACCGAGCCCACCGACAGCCGGGGATTCTCCAGGGCACGCGCCCGGACCCCGGCGTCCTCGTCACCGGCACACCGCTCGAACAGGTCGACGGACGCCGCCGGATCGTCCGGCGCGAGCCACCGCAGCCGCGGGTCGGGGTCGTCGGCGAACCGGAGCAGGCCCACGCGCGGGAAGTTCGGGTGGTCCCGGACCCGCCGGATCCCGCGCGCCCACATCTCCAGCAGCAACTCGGCCGGCGCCTGGACGCAGTTCTCGGCCAGCAGCAGACGGACGACGAAGTCCTCGTCCCGGGCCAGGACTTCGACGACGTCCGACGGCAGTTCCCGCACCCGCGCGACGCTGCGCCGCAGCGCCGGGTGCGCGGACGCGGCGCAGCGCCGCATCTCCGCCGCGTCCCCCCGGCGCTCCGACACCCACGACGGGGGCGCGTACCACCCGCTCGGGTCGAGGTCGAGACCGACGACGATGCCGGCACGCTCGGCCTCGTCCAGCTCCGGCCGCAGCGAGACCTCGAACCGGACGGCCTGCTCCCCGTCCTGCGCGAGCACCGCGACCAGGTCCGCGTCCAGCCGGGGGTTCGCGGCCAGGGCCCGCCGTACCGCCGACTCGGCGCGGGCCAGGGTTGCGGCCAGCTCGCCCGCCAACAGGCATGTCCCCACGATCCGCAACCGGTCGGCCTCCTCGAGACCGACCGTCAACGCCCCGAACTCCTCCACCCCCAGCGGCTCGACGGCGTACCGGGCCAGCACGGCCTCCGCCCGGACCCCGGAGTGCCGGTCCGCCGGCAGAGCGGCCCGTGCCGCCGCGTCGAGGTGCGGCCACGCGCGCCCGACCACCCGTGCCCGCACCGCCCCGCTCGCGTCCCCGAGCAGGGCGGTCAGGTGTTCCTCCGACAGATCACGCCGACAAGCGATTTCCTCGCGGACCGTGACGCTCGGGTCCGCCACGAGGCGATCGACGTCCGCCGCGTCCAGCGCCAGGTCCGGTCCACCGGAGTGCAACACCAGCAGCCGCACCCCGGTGCTCGCGTCACGCAGGAGCCGCTGCCGCTGCGCCCCGGTCAGGTCGGTACGCTCCGCCGCCCGCGCCCGCACCCGCGCCGAGGGATGCGCGATCCACGCGTCCACCAGCGCTTCCGGCAACGGCTCGCACGTCAGGTGATTCAGCAGCGGGTCCTCCTCCTCCAGCTCCGTCATCACCCGCACCCGCAGCTCCGGCGGCGCCGCGGGATTCAGCAGTGCCCCGTTCCGCCAACGCTCCCGCAGCGCCCCGGTGACGCCCTCCGGCCGGAGTACCCGCGCCCAGCAGTCCGCGAGCGGTGCTTCCCCGTCCGTCGGCGTCACGTCCGTCACCGTCACGTCCGTCACCGTTCCCCTGCCTCGCCCCACCGCGGGGTGCCCCACCAGCGGGTCAGTGCGGCCTCCAGCTCCTGCCGGTCCTCGCCGACCCAGACCACGTGGCCGTCCGGACGGAGCAGCAGCGCGGGCACGTCCACCCCCGGGTCCCCGTCCTCGTCGTCGACGATGTCGGCGACGACGTGGTCGACGCGGTCCGCCCATCCGTCGACCGACAGCCGTCCGCCGTCGGTGCGGTCGAGGAGCAGGCCCCGGCCGGTGTGCATCAGGCCGTAGAGGCGGCGGCCGTCCGACAACGGGACGTCCCGCAGCCGCCGGCCGAGCAGTTCGTGGCCGCTGTCCTGGCCGCCGTCCTGGTCGCCCGCACGACCTGCGCCGACGTCGTAGCGGACGTCGACCGCGGTGATCATGCCGGTGATGTAGCGGTTGACCTCGTCGAACTCCATCAGCCGCGTGAGCAGTTCGCGCAGTGCGGTCGGCCCCGGCGCGGCACCCAGCAGGGTCATCTGCGCCCGGGTGTTCGTCAGCACCCGGGCGCCGACCGGGTGGCGCTCCGCGTGGTAGCTGTCCAACAGGCCCTCCGGTGCCCACCCGTCGACCTCGGCGGCGAGCTTCCAGCCCAGGTTGAACGCATCCTGGACCCCGAGGTTGAGGCCCTGCCCGCCGGTCGGCGGGTGGATGTGCGCGGCGTCGCCGGCCAGCAGCACCCGGCCGACCCGGTAGCGCTCGGCCTGCCGCGTCGCGTCGCCGAAGCGGGAGAGCCAGTGGGGCGAGTGCGCACCGAAGTCGGTGCCCGCGACGGCCCGCAGCCGCGCCCTGAACTCCTCCAGCGTCGGCGGCGTCGACCGGTCCTCGGCCACACCGTCCGCCGGCACGATCATCCGCGCGACCCCGGCACGGCCGTCGATGTCCGGCGCCACGCCGAACCGCAGCTCGGTCCGGCGCACCCGCTCGACCACCTCGGCGACCTTCGCCCGGTCTTCGGTGAACTCCAGGTCCCCGATCAGCGTCTCGACCGTGGCCGGCTCACCGGGGAAGCCCACCCCGAGCGCCTTGCGCACCGTGCTGCGCCCGCCGTCGCACCCGACGAGGTAGCGCGAGCGCAGCCGGGTGCCGTCCGCCAGCTCGACGTCCACCCCGTCCGCGTCCTGCTCCAACCCGGCCACCTCGTGGCCGCACCGGATCTCGGCGCCCAGCTCGCGCGCCCGTTCCTCAAGGAGCCGCTCGGTGACCGCCTGCGGCGTCGCCAGCCCGTACGGGTGAGCGGTGTCCATACCGTCCGGCCAGGCCGCCATGACGCCGCCAAACAGTCCGCCCACCCGGAACTTCTCGCTCACCGCGAGGAACCGCTCCAGCAGCCCCCGCTGGTCCATGATCTCCACGCTGCGCGCGTGCAGACCGCGTCCGCGCGACTCGGCCGTCCGCTCCGCCAGCCGCTCCAGCACCACCACACCGACCCCGTGCAACCGCAACTCGCACGCGAGCATCAGCCCGGTCGGCCCGCCGCCGACCACGATCACGTCCACCGTCGAACGCCCGTCCATCACCGCTTGCCCCGTCCCGCCGTGTCCTGCCATCCACCAAGGGAGACAAAGAAGACCAAATCCCATGAATCAGCCGTTTTCATCCTCGCCCGGTTCAGGTCGGTCATTCTGCGCCACCACCACCCCCTTGCGGCAAGGCCCCCTACTCGCTATAAGTTGAGAGTGGCAACGAGTGGGTTTTCCTCGTTGCCTTTGTTGTTGCCACCCGTCCTTGTCGCCCGTCCTTGTCGCCGTTCTTGCCCCCGTCCGTCCCCGAGCCGCGACGCTCGGGGACGGACGGGGGGACGGGGGAACGGGGAGCGACAGGGGCGACTCCCCTACCAGGCGTAGTCCTCCGGGGCGGGCCGGCGGCCCGGGAAGAGGGTGTCCAGGCGGGCGAGCAGGTCGTCGTCGAGCTTGATGTCCAGCGCGTGCACGGCCGCGTCGAGGTGGCCGAGGGTACGCGGGCCGACGATCGGGGCGGTGACGGCGGGGCGCGAGAGCAGCCAGGCGAGGGCGAGGTCGGCGGGGTGCTCGCCGAGTTCGTCGGCGAGGTCCTCGTAGGCCTGGATGCGGTCGCGGTTGGCCGCCAGGATCTCGCCCGCGTGCTGGAGCCCGCCGCGGACCAGGCCGCCCTCGCGCTCCTTGCGCAGGGCACCGCCGAGCACGCCGCTGCGCAGCGGGGACCACGGCAGCAGGCCGAGCCCGTAGTGCTCGACGGCGGGGATCACCTCCAGTTCGATCGTCCGGTCCAGCAGGTTGTAGAGGGACTGCTCGCTGACCAGGCCGAGGAAGTGCCGTGCCTTGGCGGCCTCCTGGGCCTGGGCGATGTGCCAGCCGGCGAAGTTGCTGGAGCCGACGTAGATGATCTTGCCCTGGGCGACCAGGACCTCCATCGCCTGCCAGATCTCCTCCCAGGGCGTGTCCCGGTCGATGTGGTGCATCTGGTAGAGGTCGATGTGGTCGGTGCCCAGCCGGCGCAGGCTGTCCTCGACGGCCCGGCGGATCGCGAGCGCGGACAGCCGCCCTTCGTTCGGCCAATCACCCATCGGGGCATAGGCCTTGGTGGCGAGCACGGTCCGCTCGCGGCGGCCGTCGCCCTTGGCGAACCAGCGACCGATGATCTCCTCGGTGCGCCCCTTGTGGTTGCCCTCGGAGTCGCGGCCGTAACTGTTCGAAGTGTCGAAGAAGTTGATGCCCCGTTCGTGGGCGCTGTCCATGATCAGATGGGCGTCGGACTCCTCGGTGTGCGGACCGAAGTTCATGGTGCCCAGGCAGAGTCGGGAAACGGTGAGGCCGGTGCGGCCGAGGTGGGTGAACTCCATGCGCCCCACCCTCCGCCGCACCGGCCGTGCTGTCCAGCACATTCCGCCCCGTGGGAAACGGGTTGCCGGGGTGCGTCCGACTGTGCCGGAGCAGGGGGCGGTGCGGGCCGCGCCCCATGACGGCCGACCGTGCGGCTACGTCCCGTGGCTGGCGAACTTCCGCACCGCGAACGGACCGCAGACCAGCAGCAGTACCGCGCACCACAGCAGGGCAGCCGGGACGGAGTGCTGCATCGGCCAGGCCGCCGACGGGGCGGACGGGTTGCCGAAGAGGTCGCGCCCGGCCTGGACGACGGCGCTCATCGGGTTCCACTCGGCGACCGCCGCCAGCCAGCCGGGCATGCCGCCGGTGGGCACGAAAGCGTTGGTGACCATGGCCAACGGGAAGACCGCGACCACCAGTTGGCCGGCCGCCTCCTCCTTGCCGACGGCCAGGCCGAGCAGCAGTCCGACCCAGGTCATGGCGAACCGGAAGAGCAGCAGCAGCCCGAACGCCCCCGCCGCGTCGGCGGCCCCGCCCCGGATCCGCCAGCCGACGACCAGGCCGACCGCCGCGAGCAGGGCCAGCACCACCACGCTCACCAGCAGGTCGGCGAGGGTCTGCCCGAGCAGCAGGCCGGTCCGGGAGACCGCCATCGACCGCAGCCGGTCGGTGACGCCGCGCCCGACGTCCCGGGCGGCGCCGACCATGGTCGGCATGATGCCGTTGACGGCCACCATGGCGAACAGCCCGGGCATCAGGAACTCCCGGTAGCCGTCGACAGATCCGGCACCGGACGCGCCGGGCGCACCGGTCGCACCGGTCGCACCGGCTGCGCCGGTTTCGGCACCCGGCACGGTGATGGCACTGCCGAACACATAGCCGAACACCACCACCATCAGCACGGGCACGGCGAGCGAGACGGCCAGCAGCCCGGGCGAGCGGCGGTAGTGGAGCAGGACACGGAGCATCGACGACCACGTGTCGGCGGCCAGGTTGGCGACTGCGGACATCAGGCGACCTTCCTCTCGGCGGAGGCGTCGGCGGTTGCCGCGGCATCGGAGTCCTCGGAGCCGCCACCCCGCACCCTCCCGGTGAGCGCGAGGAAGACGTCGTCCAACGAGGGCGGCCGCACCGCCGCATCGACCGCGACCACCCCCACCGCGTCCAACTCCCGCACCAGCTTGGGCAGCAGCACCTTCACCCCCGGCCGGGACACCACCTCCACCGTCCGCTCGTCCTGGTCCACCGCCACGTCGCCGTTCCCCGCGAGCGCCGACAGGACCACGGCGGCCCGGCCGAGTTGGCCGGCGTCGGCGAGGGTGACCGACACCCGGGTGCCGATCGACTCCTTGAGCCGCTCGGGCGGACCGGTGGCGATGGCGGCGCCGTGGTCGATCACCACGACGGTGTCGGCCAGCCGGTCGGCCTCCTCCAGGTACTGGGTGGTGAGCAGCACCGTGGTCCCGGCCTCGGCCAACTCCTGCACCGCGTCCCAGATCTGCCGCCTGCTGCGCGGGTCGAGCCCGGTGGTCGGCTCGTCGAGGAAGAGCACCGGCGGGGCGGTGACCAGGCTGGCGACGAGATCGAGCCGTCGCCGCATGCCGCCGGAGTAGGTGCGCACCAGCCGGTCGGCGGCCCCGGTGAGCCCGAAGCGGTCGAGCAGTTCCTCGGCGCGGTCCCGGGCACCCCGGCCGCCGAGGCGGTGCAGCCGACCGAGGAGGTGCAGGTTGTCGCGGCCGGTGAGGCCCTCGTCCACGGCGGCGTGCTGCCCGGCCAGGCCGATGCTGCGCCGGACCGCGTCCGGTTCGCGGGCCACGTCGTGACCGGCGACCCGCGCCGCCCCCCGGTCGGGGGCGACCAGGGTCGCGAGCACCCGGACGGCGGTGGTCTTGCCCGCGCCGTTGGGGCCGAGCAGGCCGCAGACGGTGCCGGCCGGCACGGCGAGGTCGAGGCCGCGCAGCGCCCGGGTGGCGCCGAAGCGTTTCTCCACACCGGACATCTCGACGGCGAAGGCGGCGTTCCGGGCTGCCTCGGAACTCTTCGGGATGCCGGTCCAGGCGGTGTCGGACATGGCTCTGCCACTCCCTCACTAGGTACAGCGTACGTAGAAACGAACGCAAGCGCATCGTACTACGTACGCCGTACGTATCTAAGATGGGGAACCGAGGTGATCTACCAGTGCCGTCCAGCGAGCAACCGAGCAGCAAAACCCCCAGCAGCAGCACCAGCAGTACCCCCAGCACCAGCCCCGCCGCCGCGCCGACCCCCGGCGAGTCGCCCGAGCTGATCTGGCTGCGCCCCGAGCGCACCGGCCGGGGCCCCCGGCCCGCCCACAGCCGGACCTCCATCGCCGCCGCCGCGATCGTCATCGCCGACGCCGAGGGCCTGGACGCGGTCTCCATGCGCCGGGTCGCGGCCGCGCTCGGCGCGGGCACCATGTCGCTCTACAACTACGTGCCGAAGAAGGAGCACCTGCTCGACCTCATGCTCGACGCCGTCGCCGGCGAGTACGACTACTCCGGCCTCACCCCGACCGGTGACTGCCGCGCCGACCTCCGCCGCCTCGCGCACGAGCAGCTCGCCGCCCTGCGCCGCCACCCCTGGGTGCCGACTCTGGTGATCGCCCGGCCGGGGCTCGGCCCCAACGCCCTGCGCTACACCGAGCACTTCCTCGCCGTCACCGAGCCGAGCGGCCTGGACGGCACAGCCCGCCTGGAGGCGCTCGCCCTGCTCACCGGGTTCGTGTGCCAGTTCGCGCAGTACGAGCGCACGGCGGCGGCCGGCGCCAAGTGGCAGGCGGACCTGGCCGGTTACCTCGGCCGCGCCGCCGCGAGCGGTGAATTCCCGCACCTGGCTGCCGCGTTCGCCACCACCGGAGCAGCGGCCGACAGCCCCGACGCGGTGTTCGACCGCTCGCTCGACCGCGTGATCACGGCCGCCCTGGCCCCGGTGGGAACCGCCTGACATCCGCTACCGGCGTCGGCGGCTGCCCGGGACGAACATCCAGAGCAGCCAGGAACCCGTGCCGAGCAGGAGCATGTTCACGACGATCTGCCCGGGCGCCTCGCCGAATCCGGTGAACCAGCCGCCGAACTTCACCTCCAGCAGAGTGGCGGTGAGGTACCAGAGGCCGAAGTCCGCGACGACGGCCACGACCCACACGACCGCCGGGTGCCAACGCGGCCGGGGCAACGCGTTGGCCAGTGCCAGGGCGCCGGTGATGGCCAACGCCAGCGGTGCGTAACCGCTGACGACATGATCGAGGTAGTTCCACGGCAGAACCGTGCCGACGACCCAGATCAGCGCCAGACACCCGATGAAACGCACCAGCACCGCCACCGCGGGATTCGCCCCGGACCGCTCCGGCTCCGGGGCCGCCGGCGCCGTTGCCACCATCGGGCTCCCCCACCCCGCCGCCACCGGATCCTGCCAACCCCCGTGCGGGAACTCCCCCGTCGGCCGGCCCGACGCCAGCGGCCCGGGTCCGACCTGCGGCGGGATCCGCACCGGCCCCAACGGCACACCCCCGGACATCACCGGCGGCGGTCCGAACGCCCCTCCGACTGCGCCCGCAGCCCCCGCCCGGGCCACCGCCTCCAGCGCCGCCAACGCCTGCTCCGCCGACGGTCGCGCCGCCGGATCCTTCGCCAACAGCGCGCCCAGCAACGGCGCCAGCGCCCCCGCCCGCACCATCGGACGCGGCTCCTTGGTCACCACCGCCACGCACAGCGCGCCGAAGGTGTCCCCACTGAACGGCGCCTCGCCCTCCACCGCCGAGTACAGCGTCGCGCCCAGCGCCCACAGATCGTTGGCGGGAGCCGCGGGCCGGCCCTCCAACTGCTCCGGCGCCATGTACGCGGGCGTGCCGATGACCGCCCCGGTCCGGGTGAGCGCCGTGGTGGCGTCCGCCATGTGCGCGATCCCGAAATCGGTGAGGATCACCCGCTCACCCATCAGCAGCACATTGTCAGGCTTGAGATCACGGTGCACGATGCCCGCAGCGTGCGCCTGCCGGAGCGCCTTCACCATCGCCGCACCGAGCTCCGCGACCCGCGCCACCGGCAAAGCCCCACCTCGGGCGACGGCCGCCGCCAGCGACTCCCCGTCGACGAACTCCATCACGATCACCGGCGCGCCCTCGTACTCGGCCACGTCGTGCACGGTGATGATCCCGGGATGGTTCAGCCGCGCCGCGGCCCGCGCCTCCCGCAGCACCCGCTGCACGAGCTGCTCGCGCTCGGCCTCCGTGACGCCCTGCGGCAGGAGCACCTCCTTCACCGCGACATCCCGACCCAACGTGGTGTCCCACCCACGCCAGACCCGCCCCATGCCACCCTGGCCGATCAGCTCCACGAGCTGGTACCGGCCCCCGATCAGTGCCCCGTTCACCGCTGCCACGCGCCAAACCCTAGCGGCCGGACCACCCGCTACTACTGCCGGATCATCAAATCGTTTCCCCCGACCGCCGACCCCCGCCTACCGTTGGCGCGCCAACAATCCTGCACCGGGAGACGGAACCACCCATGCACCAGCGCCACGACCACCACGGCTGGGCCGACGAGGGCTACGGCGCGGTCGCCGACGCCTTCGCCCGCAACTACGGCGACTTCCCCGAACTCGGCTCCGCCGTCACCGTCCACGTCGGCGGCCGCAAGGTGGTCGAACTGTGGGGCGGCATCGCCGACGAACGCACCGGCCGGCCCTGGCAGTCCGACACCCTGGTCCCGGTCTTCTCCTGCGCCAAGGCCCTGGTCTCCCTCTCCGCCCACCTGCTCGCCCAGCAGGGCCGCCTCGACCTGGACGCGCCGATCGCCACCTACTGGCCGGAGTTCGCACGCCACGGCAAGGAGGCGATCACCACCCGCTCGGTGCTCTCCCACCGCGCCGGCATCCCCGTCCTCGACGCCTCCCCGACCTTCGAGGAGATCGCCGCCTGGACCCCGGTCGTCCGCGCCATCGAGGAGCAGCGCCCCCTCTGGGAGCCGGGCACCACCCACGAGTACCACGGCCACGTCTTCGGCTTCGCGATCGGCGAGGTGGTCCGCCGCATCACCGGCCTCACCCCGGGCGCCTACTTCCGCACCACCCTCGCCGAACCCCTCGGCCTGGACGCCCACCTGGGCCTCCCCGCCACCGAACTCCCCCGTCTGGCCCGCCTTGCCGAGGCCGAGGGCCGCCGCCCGATGCCCGGCCCCGAGCACCTGCTCACCCGCATCGTCACCATGAACGGCGCCCTGGTCTTCCCCGGCCTCGACGAACCGCACGGCTGGAACGACCCCGCCCTGCACACCCTCGAACTCCCCGGCGCGGGCGCCGTCGCCACCGCCACCGGGCTCTCCGCCACCCTCGCCGCCGCCGTCACCGGCCTCGACGGCCACCCGCCCCTCCTCACCCCCGCCACCATCGCCGACGCCACGCGCGAACTCACCTCCGGCCCCGGCTTCCTGGGCTTCGACATGGGCGCCCGCTGGTCCTCCGGCTTCCTCCTCCCCTCCCCCACCTTCCGCCCCATGCTCACCCCCCAGAGCTTCGGCAACGACGGCGCCGGCGGCCAATTCACCTTCGCCGACCCCACCACCACCCACACCTTCGCCTACACCGCCAACCGCCTCATCGGCCACGCCGACCCCCGCGCCAACAACCTGGTCGCGGCCCTGCCCAGCCCCTGACCTGCAAACAGCACGAAGCCCGCCCGATCGCCCCACCGGTCGGTGGCGCGGTCGGGCGGGCAGAGGTGTGGAAGGTGATGGTCGGCTACGGCCTCCCGTCACCACGAGCCGGGATCAGGGTGTCCGCTCGGGGACGAGCGTCCACTGCTGGTTGTCCTGCAGCCCGGGGCACTCGTAGATGTCGAGACGGGTGCCCGGATCGGTTGCCCAGCCGGGAAGTTCCAGGCAGCGGCCTGCGGGGTGGTCACCGTCGATGGTGGCCGGCAGGAAGAGGCGGCCGTCGGGACGCATCGCCCACTTCTGCCCCTTGCCGTCCTCGCACCGGGCGAGGACGACTGCCGTCCCGTCACCGAGACCGCCGTCCTTGGTCGAGAGGCAGTAGCCGCCCGCCCGCACGGTGCCGTCGGTGGCGAGGTTGAACCGCTGGTTCGCGGTCTCCCAGCAGCCCCACAGTGCGACGGTGGCCCCGTCGTGCGGTCCGCCCTCGGCGTCGACGCAGCGCGAGGCGGCGCGGTTGGAACGGATGGAGACCGCGGCGTTCGCGTGGCCGAGGTACTGGAGGGGGCTGAAGCCGTCGACCTTGTTCTTGGTGCCGTCGCTGCTCCGGCCCGGGTAGACGGTGATGACCTTGTTGTTGTCGATGGCCCAGACATCGGGGAAGCCGTCGTTGTTGAGGTCGCCCGCGCCGACCTGCGGCTGCGCCGCAGTGGTCCAGTCGGCTCCGGAGAGGATGAGGAAGCCGGCGTCCGGACGGGTCAGGGAGGAGTAGTCGACCGAGCCGTCGGCGTTCCAACCGAGCGCGTAGGAGTAGATGTTGCCGTTGGTGCGGTGGCGGGCCCAGACGGTGGTCTGGTTGACGGGGGTCGTCGTGCCGGGCTTGACGCTGGCGCCGTTGGCGGCACCGGGGCTGAGGAGTTCGTAGTCCGCCCAGTTTCCACTCGTCGTGGGAATCAGTGCAGCAGGACCGAACCTGTCGGCCGTACCGTTGGTTTGGAAGAGGTAGAGGCTGTCGTGTTCCAGGGTGAGGAAGGCGGTTTGGCTCGTGATGATGATGCGAGCAGGGTCTGCCGGATCTCCGCCGACAGCCTCGCCTTCCGGGGTCCCGATGGCAGCCACTTGGGAGACGTTGCTCCAGCCGTTCGCGTTGTAATCCGGGCAGGCCGCGCCGGTGCCGACGGCCGTACAGGTGGCCGGACGCCTGAGATAAGTCGGAATGAGCTTGTCGTAGCGCCCGGTCCCGTCGTTCGGCACGAGGTAGAGAGCGTTCTTCAGCTCACTCGGCGTGTCCTTGGTGTAATGGGCAACGATCTGGTCGACGGACTGCCCGGACGCAAGGGTTCCGTGATGGCTGATCTGGAAGTCCGACCAGGATGTACCGAACTCCGCGCTGCCCGGTGCCGCGGCAGCCGGGGCTGCCACGGAATTGACCGGGTCGGTGGTGCCGCCGATGATCCGCAGCTCGCCCTTGGCGTCGGTCACGACGATGTCGGGCTTCTGGTCGTTGTCGATGTCTCCGAACAGGGGCTGGGTCCCGGGCTTCCACGGTGCATAGAAGCTGTACCAGGCGGGCTGGCTGTAGTTGCCCGCGTTGTCCATCGCCCAGGCGTAGACGATGTTGGTACCCCAGTTGTGCGGGGTGAACGGGACCTGTGCGCCGGGTCCGTACGTGCCGGGCTGACCGCACGTCCAACCGACGACCGGAGTCGGGTCGGAACTGAAGCGCACACACGCGATGCCGGAAGCCTGGAGGCCGTTGCCGGGCGCCGGGTCCTCCGCATTGATGGAAAAGTAGCCGCTGTCACCGGCGTAGCGGGCGGGATGGTCATTCGGAGTGCCGGAGGGCGGGAAGTCCGTGGAGGCAATGCTCAACCGGGGGTTGGTGCGGTCGACCCGAAAGTAGCACCAGGCACTGTTGGGCGAGGTGAGGAGGGTGTCCGTCGCCCGGGCCAGCCAGCCGTACTGGTGCCCGTCGGCCAGCGCGCCGACACTGAGTGACGGTCCGGGGTTGTTCTGCGCGCCGCCCCAGCTTCCCTGTTCAATACGGAAGTTGGGATCATTGTCGTCCCACAGGGTGTAGCCGGTGTAGACGTTCTGTCCGGCGGGGGACCAGCTGTTGACGGTCAGGTAGAGGTTCAGGTTGTTGCCGACCCAACCGGGGTTGTCCCAGGGGTTGGCGCCGCCACTGGTGCACTCGGCCGTGCTGTTGCTGCTCGCGAAGCCGGGCGCCGGACTGGTGCGCGGGTACCAGACGGTGGGGGTGATGTCGTAGGTGGTGGTGATGCTCGGGTTGCTGGCGATGGCGTGGCGGTAGAGCTTCTCCCATTCGGTGGCCGTCGGGGCGATGCCGATGGTCCAGGTGCTCCAGGTACCGGCCGCGGCCTGCTTCATGATGTCGGTGACGTCGACGGCAAGGGGCCCGGTGCCGGTGATCTTCTGGCCGCCGACGTAGGAGCAACCTTCCATGACCATGTTGCCGTTGGTCCCGCAGGGCTGGTTGTTCCAGGTGCTGCGCTCACCGATGCCCCTGGGTGCCCAGTAGACACCGAGGTCGGTCGGGGTGCCTGGGCTCGAGGCTCCGCTGACCTGCCCGTTGAGCGTGGAGGCGAAGAGGGTGGGCGGGTACTCGGCACCGGGGACCTTGGTGTGGATCGCCGGGTTGACCTTGAACTGGAAATAGGCCCGCTCGCGGCCCAGGTCCTTGCAGTCCTGGGCCGGGTCGCTGCTGCGGTAGCCACAGAAGCCGGTGGAGAGATTGGACTTCTTGTTGTAGTTCTCGAAGTTCTTGTAGTTCTCCTGGACCTGCACCGAGCCCTCGACGGAACTGGTGACCGCGGTGAGGGTCGGGTCCAGGTACCAGGGACCGGCTCCGGAGCCCAGTGCGTCCTGGTCGGGAGTCAGCTCGATGGCGCCGCCGGAGACCTTGCTGCCGATCGCGGCGACCTTGGCCCCGTCCCCGGGAGCCTCGGCCGTGGACGGGATCCCATCGGCCGGCCGCGAGTCGTTCGCGCTGGTCACCGTTGAGGAGGCGAACGCCGCCTTGACCGGGGCCGTTGCGGCGGAGCCCGCCACGGGACGGGAGGAGTCCCACTGGAGCGGTGCGGGCGAGCGGAAGCGCAGCGCGCCCTTGTCGTCCTTGACGTCGATGCCCCCGCGCTCGTCGGAGGTGACCGTCAGCCCTTGCGCGGTGAGCGGGAATCGCAGGGTCTTCAGCGCGGGGTTCTCGGCCGCCTGGGCCGTGTGAACCACGATCACGTCGCGCCAGCCACCGACCGGCAGCGCCGTCAGCTGGAGGTCGACGTCGGGAAGGACATTCGGGTAGGTGGCGGTCGCGCCACTCAGCGTGGGGCGGGGCAACGGGAACGGGGCGTCGACAGCGAGCTTCTTGCCGTCGGCGGTCGAAACGGTCGCCATCGGTCCGCCGCCACCGCCGGAGAACGCCACCGGGAGGCTCGCCACAGCCGGACCGATGGTGCCGTCCGCGTTCGGTCGCAACGCGGCGTCCAGGTCGACCCACGCGCCGTCGTGCTTGGTACGGACGGGCTGCGCGTTGTCCGTGGTCGTCAGCGTTCCGGCCGGGTTCGCTACCGTCCGCGAGGCTTCGTCGGTCATCGCCTCGACGACGACCGGCTTACCGGTGGAGCGGGCCTTCGCGACGGCGTCGAGCATCGCCTGCTGGGCGGGCGTCCGCTGTGGCGAGGTGGCCGGAGGAACGAGTGGCGGCACGCCGCCCGCCGGTCCGTGGGAGGCCGGCCGAGGCGCATCGGCGGCGAAGGAGACCGGCGCCGTCAGCAGGCCGAGACCGATGAGGAAGCTCGTACCGAGGGCGGCCAGACGCAGAGTGCGCCGACGTATGAGCCGACGTTTGGCCGGTGACATTGGTGTGCCCACTCGTGGGCGCGCGGTGGTGGACATGTCGATTCTGTGACCCCTCCCGGATGGCAGCCCCGACTCTGGGGCAGCGTTCGGGTCGGAACGATGACCCCTGAGCCGCAGAACGGTCAAACCGAATACCGATGTGAGCGGAGATGTCCGAAACCGTCTTTCCCGGCAGGTCAAGAATCCATAAACATCACATGCATGGTGACCAAACGACCTGGTAGCGCGTCGGATCGGTCACATATTGTCACGTCGATCATTCGGTTTTCCATGCCCGGATGGTGACGTGTCGACATCATTGAGGAGCAATCACCGTGGGGCTTTGGCCTGCCCGGAAACGGGCTGGTGGACGAGCGGGGAGCCTTTGGCGCTCACCCGCGACGGCGGCGATGGTCGCCCTAGCTTTGACGGGGGTGACAGTTCCGCCCGCTGCGGCGTGGACCTCCCCCAGGCCCGAGGTCGAGATCTCGACTTCCCCGAACGTACCGCTGGGAACCGGTACCCCATCGGTGAAGGGCCACGACGCCCAGCCGCCGGCCCGCAAACCGGCCGCCAAACCCGACAACTGGAAGCCGAAGGTCGCGCCGCCGGTCGTCACGGGTACGGCGACGGTCACGATCGGGGCGGACAGCCCCGAGGCAAAGGCGGCCCGCTCCGCGACCGACGGTGCGGCCCCGGCCTCCGCCGGCGGAACGGCCGCCAAGGCCGGCCCCCTGGCGGTCGAGGTCGCACCCGCCGCCGGCAAGGGCGAGAGCGCACACAAGGTCACCGTCCAGGTGACCGAACCTGCCAGGGGCAAGGCAGTCGGCGTGAACGCGCCTCTGATCGCCCTCTCCGATGCCGAACCAGCCGCCGCCGAGGGCCGCAGCGCGAGCGTCACCCTGGACCTCAAGGCTCTGCAGGCCGCAGGGTGGTCCGACCGAGCGGTCCTCGTCTCACTGCCCGGGTGTGCGCTGACGACCCCTGAGCGCCCGGAATGCCGGACCAAGACCCCGGTCCCCGCGCGGACCGATGGCACGGGGAAGATCACCGCCGACATCACCCTGCCCCCGGGCAAGGCCACCGCAGCCGCCTCGGACACCGGTGGAGCTGGGAAGGCTTCCCTCGCAGCAGCCGAAGCCCCCGTAGCCGCCTCGGCGGCCGTGGCGCCGGGCAGCGCGATGGTGCTCGCCGCCGCGCCCGCGCCGAACGGCGCCCTTGGCAACTACGCCGCGACCCCGCTCTCGCCGTCGGCGGCCTGGAGCGCCGGTTCCAACAGCGGCAACTTCACCTACAGCTACCCGATCCAGGTTCCGCCGTCCCTCGGCGGCGCGGCCCCCGGGGTCGCCCTCGCCTACAACTCGGCGTCGGTCGACGGCAAGACCTCGGCCACCAACGCCCAGCCCTCCTGGATCGGCGACGGCTGGGAGTACGAGCCCGGCTACATCGAGCGTACCTACAAGTCGTGCGACAAGGCCGGGATCGCCCACTCTGCCGACCAGTGCTGGGGCGGCGAGAACGCCACCCTCGTCCTGGGTGGCCGCTCCGGCACCATCGTGCGTGACGACGCCACCGGCAGCTGGCACCTGCAGAACGACGACGGCTCCAAGATCGAGCGGCTGACCGGCGCGCCGCGCACCGGAGTCGACCCCGACTACTACGCCATGGAGTACTGGCGGATCACCACCACCGACGGTGTCCAGTACTACTTCGGCCTCAACCACCTTCCTGGCGGCGACGGCACCGACCCGGCGGCCAACTCGGTCCTGACCATGCCGGTGTACTCGCCGAACGCCAAGGACGTCTGCTACAACGCGGCCACCGGCAGCAACTCGTGGTGCCCGATGGCCTGGCGCTGGCAGCTCGACCACGTCGTCGACTCACACGGCAACCTCACCAGCTACGGGTACGCGACTGAGGTCAACAAGTACAGCCGCGGCTACGTCCAGGGCGGCGGCACCGGAGTTCCGACCGGCTACGAGCGCGCCGGCTACCTTCGCGAGATCGACTACGGCCAGCGTCTCGACGACCAACGCGCAGCCAAGGGTACCCTCAACCCCGCAGCGAAGGTCCTCTTCGGAGTCGAGGAGCGCTGCGACCCGGCCAAAACATCGAGCTGTGCCGAGAGCCAGCGCACCACAGCCAACCAGGAAGCCTGGCCGGACGTTCCGATCGACCAGATCTGCACCGAAGGCCCCTGCACCAACGCTTCGCCGACGTTTTTCACCACCAAGCGGCTGACCGAGATCTCCACCCAGGTCCTGGTGGACTCCACCTACCGCACCGTCGACCTGTGGAAGCTGAAGCAGAGCCTCGCGGACCCCGGTGACGGTACCCCGCGCATCCTCCAACTCGACTCCGTCCAGCGCGTTCCCAGCAACGGGCAGGCGGCGATCGACAACCTGCCGCCGGTCGCGTTCAAGTACGACATGATGGCCAACCGCGTCGACGGCATCGAACTGCAGAGCGGGGTGCGGGAGGGCAAGCTCTTCATGCGCCCACGCCTCAAGGAGATCACTACCGAGACCGGTGGACGGGTCAACGTCATCTACAGGACTGGGGAGTGCTCCCGACTCGAAGGCCGCATGCCGGCGTCCGAGGACAGCAACACCCTGGCCTGCATACCGGTCAAGTGGTACCTGCCCGGCCAGTCCTCCTCGGACCCGGTGAACGACTGGTTCAACAAGCCCGTCGTCGAGACGATCACCGAGCAGGACCTGGTCAGCAGCCCGGCCGTCAGCAAGGTCACCAGCTACGAATACGGCGACCGCAAGGCTGCCTGGCACCGCAACGACGCCGAGTTCGCCGACCCCAAGACCCGGACCTGGGACAACTTCCGCGGCTACGCGACCGTCACCACGACCATCGGCAGCGGCGCCACCGGCGAGGCACCCCAGTCCCAGCAGAAGGCCACCTACCTGCGTGGCATGGACGGCGACTACCTCGCCAACGGCACCCGGCGCAGCGTCGCGGTGGCCAACCCGCTCGGCGGTCCGTCCGTCCTCGACAGCGACTGGCGAAGCGGCCAGGTCCTCGCCACCGAGGTGTACAGCCAGGCCAACGGGCCGGTCCGCACGGTATCGGGGAGCACGTCGAGCACGGCCCCGGGCGAGAACCCGGTCAGCGCGACCCACAAGCAGGAGGCCGGCGCGCCCAACAGCTACGCCCGCCGCCCCGAGTCGCAGGTCACGACGCTCTCCGCAGCCAAGCTGGCGAACGACAGCTGGCGGCTCGTCACGATCGTCACCGTGAGCGACCCGGCCAACGGCAACCGCGTCCTTCAGATCGACGACAAGGGCGACGGCACCGCCGCCACCCCCGAGACCTGCACCAGCACCAAGTACGCGAGTTCCACCGACAGCCCGCAGACCCTGACGCTCGCTTCGGAGCAGGTCACCGTCCAGGGCCCGTGCGGGACCGCTCCCACCGCCTCGAACACGATCACCGGCAGCCGCACGCTCTACGACGGCAAGCCGCTCGGGCAGTTCCTTACCGCCGGTGATCCGACCAGCACCCAGGTCCTCGACCACTTCGACCAGGCCGGCAACCCCGTGTACGTCAACACGGGCAGCGCGATCTTCGATACCTACGGTCGCAGCCTGACCAGCTCCACCACCGACGGTTCGAGCTACGGCCGGGACGGTGCACAGCTCAGCGGCCCCTCGGTCGCCCCCGCCGTCACGACGATCGCCCTCTCCCCGACCTCCGGCGCCCTGCCGACCGAGGTGCGGACCACCGGCCCCATGGGCGCCGACTGGACCAGCACCGTCATCCAGGACCCTGCGCGCGGGTCACCGCTGACCAGTCAGGACATCAACGGGCGCGTCACCACCTCCAGGTACGACGCCCTGGGCCGCATCACTGGGGTTTGGGCTCCGGGCCGGCCTACCAATGAGCTCCCGAACCGGGCGTTCACCTATGCCGTGAACGGCACGAACGGTCCGTCGTGGATCATGTCCAAAACCCTCAACGAGGACAAGGCCACGAGCTCGTTCGGCATCGAGATCTTCGACGGTCTGGGCAGGTCGAGGCAGACCCAGAGCACCAGCATCGCTGCGCCGGTCGGACGTCTGATCACGGACACCGTGTATGACTCGCACGGCTGGGCGATCAAGACGACCGCCCCCTACTACGAAGCGAACAACTTCCCGAAGAGCTCGATTTTCCTGGTCCAGGACAGCCAGGTGCCGAGTGCGACCTGGAACACCTACGACGGCAACGGCCGGGTCGTCCGCTCGGAGTTCCGCTCCAACGCCAACCCCCAGTGGGCCAGCACCACGGCGTACCCCGGGGCCGACCGCACCGACGTCACGCCGCCGGCCGGGGCCACCCCCACCTCGGTCGTGACCGATGCCCGCGGGCGGACGGTCGCCGCCTGGCAGTACCGCACGCCGACCGCAACGGGCAACGCCTCCGACGCGGACGTCACCACGTTCGGCTTCACGGCCGGCGGCCTGTCCTCGCGGCGGACCGACAGCAGCGGTAACAACTGGACCTACGAGTACGACCTTCGCGGCCGCCAGGTGACCGCGTCCGACCCGGACACGGGTGTGACCCGGACGTATTACAACGCCGATTCGCAGATCGACCACACCACTGACGCCGTCGGCAACACCCTCGCCTACAGCTACGACCTCCTCGGCCGGAAGACCGGCATGTACACCGGGAGCGTCGCCGCGGCGAACCAGTTGGCCGGCTGGACGTACGACACCCTCGCCAAGGGTCAGCAGACTTCTTCCACCCGGTATGTGGGTGGTGCCGGCGGGGCTGCGTACACCAAGAGCGTCACCGGATACGACGTCGCCTACCGTGCCCTCGGCACCGCGGTCACCATCCCGAGGGTGGACGGCGTCGAAGCCGCATTGGCCGGGACGTACACCACCACCAGCTCGTACAGTCCCGTTCTCGGTGTGCTGGACGACTTCGGAATCTCCGCCGCAGGCGGCCTGCCTGCCGAGTCCATCAGCTACAGCCGGACCATGACAGGCCTGCTCGGCTTCTCCAAGAGTCTCGGCAAGGATGTTGTGGCGAAGGTCCGCTACGACGCCTTGGCCAGGCCCTACCAGACCACGGTCGGTGAACCCGGCAAGCAGGTCGTCTCCACCCAGCAGTACGACTGGGCGACCGGCCGACTGATCAACAACTACATCGGCTCCAACGCCAGCACCGTGGATATCGGCGAAACCGGCTACACCTACACGTCGTCCGGTCGGATCACCTCGATCACCGATGTGCAGAACGCGAGGGCCCGCGACAACCAGTGCTTCACCTACGACCACCTCGGGCGCCTGACCCGGGCGTGGACAGATACTGCGGGCACTCACACCACCGCTGACTGGACCGATTCCTCGGGACAGACTCACGGCAGCGGCAGTTCCTCGACCGTGGCAGGCACCGGCGGCTGCGACAACGCCAACGGCCCTGCCACTACGGCGAACGGCTCCAACACCGTCGGTGGTCCCGCACCGTACTGGCAGGACTACAGCTACGACGCCAGCGGCAACCGGACCGCCTTCGTCCAGCACGGCTCTACCTCGCCCGCTCCGCTGGACCCGGCCCGGATCACCCAGGTCGCAAGCGCGGCGGACGGCGACCGGACGTGGTCCGTCGCCCTATCGAACGGCAGCCTCTGGCTCGGTTCACAAGCGGCCGACGGGTCCTGGTCGCAGTTCACCGACCTGATGGCCGAAGCCGGCTCCCTGTCGGCCGTCAGCTCGGTCGCCTTGGCAGTGAGCGACGGTCGCCCGCAGATCATGGCCATCGCCGGTGGCAAGATCTGGCACACCGTCCGAGGTGAGCAGGGATGGCAGAAGTGGGGCGACGTCTACGGCGCCGTCGGATCCCTCTCCCAACCCAACCAGATTTCCCTTGCAGCCACCGCCTCGGGGCTTGAGGTCCTGACCTTCGCGGGCGGCAGGCTGTGGCACACCGTCCGCCGACCGGACGGAAACTGGCAGGTACAGGGCTGGGGCGACGTCTACGGCGCCGTCGGCACCCTGGGTTCGCCCACTCAGCTGGCGGCCGCTGCCACTTCCTCCGGCTTGGAAATCGCGGTGGGCGCGGGCGGCAGGCTGTGGCACACCGTCCGCCGACCGGACGGAAACTGGCAGGTACAGGGCTGGGGCGACGTCTACGGCGCAACCGGGGAACTGTCCGAGGCCCAGACCGGCCAGGGCCAGCTGGCGCTCGCCAACACCGACGACGGTCTCCAGGTCGTCGCTCTCGCCCAGGGCAGACCGCACCACGTCATCCGCAACAGTGCAGGTGACTGGTCAACTTGGGGAGATGTCACCGGCGCCGCCGGCCAGATCGATCCGCTCGGCAGCGTCAGTGCGGCCGGCCGGGGCGCCGACCTCAAGGTCATCGCCGCCGGCTCGGGCAAGGTCAACCTGACCGTTCGCAGCGGTGCCACCAGGTACTGGTCGTTCTGGTCAGCCGTCCCGGCCTTTTCCACGATCAACAGCAACACCACGCAGACCTTCGGAGCCGCCAGGAGCACCAACGCCCCCACCCAGGCGCCCAACACCGGCGGCGGAACCGGTGGGCCGCACGCCCTGCTGAACTCCACCACGGTCACGCCCAGCGGCACCAAGGCCATCAGCTACCAGTACGACGCCAAGGGCAACACCACCGCCATCACGGACACGGGCGGCACCACCAACCTGACCTGGAACGGTGAGGACAAGCTCAGCTCCGTCACCAGGACCGGCCAGGCCGGCGCCACCACCTACCTCTACGACGCCGACGGCAACCAGCTGATCCGCCGCAACCCCGGCAAGATCACGCTCAACCTCCCGACGGACGAGCTGACACTCGACACCGCCACCGGTGCCCTGAGCAACGTCCGCACCGTCGCTGCGGGCGGCGGCCTCACCTACACCCGCGTCACCGCCCCCATCGGCGGCGGCACGGTGGTCATCCAGGCCTCCGACCCTCACGGCACCAACAGCGTCCAAATCGCCATGGCCGGCGCCCAGTCGATCACCCGACGCCCCACCGACCCCTTCGGTAACCCCCGTGGCACCCAGCCCAACGCATCCGCCTGGGCCGGCGCCAAGGGCTTCATCGGCGGCAGCAAGGACGACACCACCGGCTTCACCAACCTGGGAGCCCGCCAGTACGACCCGAGCACCGGCCGCTTCATCAGCCCGGACCCGATCCTCGACGCGACCAACCCGCAGCAGTGGAACGGCTACGCGTACAGCGAGAACGACCCGGTCAACCTGAGCGACCCCAGCGGCTACAAGTCCGAGGAATGCGGGACGCTGTACGACTGCGGCTCGGCCGGCACGATCACAATGAGCAACACCGCCCAAACCACGTCAACCTACGTGGCCGAGAACGCCCAGATGCGTAACTACGAGGCGACTCTTTCAGCGACTCTGGGCCCCACCGCGCAGCGCAACTGGATCCGCGAACAGACCAGCAAGAACAACGCTTCAATGCATGGCTGGGGCAACGGCGTCAAGAAGAAGTCCCTGCTCGACAAGATCGGAGAGGGCGCAGAGGCTGTCGGCTCCATTCCCGGAATCGGCGTTGTCGGCGATATCGCCTCCGTCGGAGTTCATATCCTCCAAGGAAAGCCAAAGGAGCTCCTCTGGGACGGCGTCGGATTCATCCCCTTCGGCGGCGACTGGGCCAAGGCAGCGCATCTCAAGAACAAGGCCGATGCCCTCGTTGACGCCGCCCGCGCATGCCAGAAGCACAGCTTCCCACCCGGCACTCTCGTCCTCATGGCGGACGGCAGTACCCGCCCCATCGAGGAAGTCAAGCCTGGCGATGCCGTAGCCTCGGCCGACCCCCAAACCGGCGAGTCAGCCTCCAAGGCGGTCACCGCAAAGATCGTCACCCCCGACGACACGGAGTTCACCGAACTCACCGTCACCGGGGAAAGCACGCCGACCACCATCGTCTCCACTTCCCACCACCCGTACTGGGACGAGACCACCCAACGCTGGACCCCGGCATCGGAGCTTCAGCCGGGCCACTACCTCTCCACCCCTGACCACGCCCACCTGACCGTCCTCACCACCCGCACCTACACCACCACTCCCCAACGCGCGGACGACCTCACCGTCGACGACCTCCACACGTACTATGTGCTGGCGGGGGCTACGCCGGTACTCGTTCACAATTGCAACAAGAATCAAGGCATCTATATATTTGACGATAAATCGAAGCCCGGCCATGTGTACATCGGCAAGACCAACAACTTTGACGTTCGACTGAACAGGCATGCAGACCTGGGCAGGCGAGACAAGGATGGGCCTGTCATTTGCATCCATGTGTGCGGAGATGACACGGCTCTCAGAATCCGAGAGCACATCATGAAGGTTCAGTTCGAAAAAATGGGCTTCAAGCTGAGTAGCGGCGTTGAGGGATTTGGTCGAAACCTCTATAACAAGCGGCAGGCGACTCAGCCTGAGCTCCCGTTCGAGTAGGGCGATATGGGGAAATGGGGATACGGGCCATTCGATAACGATGGCGCCGCGGACTTTGCTGGCGATTTGGATGCAACTCCGCTGCCTAGGCGGATTTATGCGATCCGAGCGGCCCTCGCCTCGGTGGCGGGCGACGGCAGCCCTCATATCGATGGCGGTAAAGCAGAGCTGGCGATCGCTGCTGCCGCGTTGACGGTCCGAGGGGTTGAGGGCGGTGATGAATTTCAATCAGCGACGTGGGGGCCGCGTGGTGAGATTCCGCAGATTCCGAAGGAGCTGACACTTCTGGCGCTCAAAGCGATTTCTCGCCTACTCAGTACAAGCAACGACTTGCAGGACGACTGGAGCGTTGAGGAAGAAGGAGCCGAATGGCTCGCAATGCTTCGAAGGCTGCAAGCGTTGCTTGACAGGGAAAGTGCTGCAGGAATTCCCTTCTCTGCTCCGGGCCCCGAAGGTCACGGGCAAGGAAAAGGGCAAGGACAACAGGGATCTAAACGAGCTACGAATGAGGATGCATCCGTCCAGGAAGGCCTTTGGTGATTCCTTCAAGGTAGCTATCTAAGTCGACCGAATGAAGGGCCATGGAGGCGTGAGTCGTGACTCCGCCACGTCATCTGATCATGGAGAATTCGGTAGCCCGGTAAATGCGAGGGTCCTCTCCGCGCTTTGCGGAGAGGACCCTCGGGTCATTTGACGGCGACGGCAACAAGCCCGGACAACGACGCACACCTCTGCGTACGGGCTGATTCCCGCCCACCTGCGAAAAAGCAGGCCGGAAGGGGCCGCCCGCAACACGTACTATGTCCTCGCGGGCTCGACGCCGATCCTCGCACACAACTGCGACTGTGATGTTCACTGGCTCAACGAGAATGCCAACATGAGCTCCGCTGCTCGCACTTACGGCGCTGGAGCGACGGGTTCCGTGGCTGGCTTGGCGCCGGCCTTGCAGCACTACAAGGCTGGCGCAAATAAGCTGTCGGATATTAAGTTCGATGGATTCGATGCAACAAATGGCGTAATGATTGACCGGAAGGTCAGCGTCACCACCTTCAACAAGAGCTACCGACAGGCCACGAATCAGTCTCTGGTGCTTGAGCAGAACGGCTACACCGGACGGTGGGAGGTACCCACCGAGAGTGAAGCGGCAAGGGTGTGGAAGGCTCTTGGAAGCCTCCTGATCGCTGACATCCGAGTGAGAGTGGTGCCCCAATGAATGTCAACCAGGTCCTCGCGCGCGCATTTGCGAGCGTGGTGGTTTCGATCGACCTGACGGACGATGATGACATCGATCCTGACATCGCCACCGATATTCTAGAGCTAGCTGCCGCCTTCTTCCGTGACCTCTCGGAAGAAGGACGACGAGAGGCAACTTCCTTGATCCTGCAGTGTGCAGAGATGGAAGATAAACCGGAGCGCAAGCGAGCAATTCTAGAGCTTCCCGAAGCTATCGGGATTCTTGACGAGAGCTGATCGCAGGATCTCCTGCATTTCAGTCACTCGCATATGAAGCCCTCCCCAGAACATCTCTGGGGAGGGCTTCATGACGTTTTGACGTCATCTGTTGACGTCACCATGTGGGGAGCAAGATCCCACTACCCGACAGACCCTTGCCATCGTCGCTACTACCGTGCTCGGTGTCGGGGTTGCGGAGTGCGTTGCCGAGGAGGTCGATGGCGTTGCATTGGATGCGGAGTCGGACGTGGGTGTAGACGGTGGCGGTGACGCCGATGTAGGCGCGGCCGAGGAGTTCTTTGATGACGACGAGTTCGACGCCTTGGTCCAGTAGGAGGGTCGCGGTGGTGTGTCGGAGGTCGTGGAAGCGGATCCGGCGGAGGCCGGCGTGGTGGAGCAGCATGGCGAAGCGTCGGTTGAGAGTGCTGGGTTCGACCGGGAGCGCGGTGTTGGGCGCCGTGAAGATGTAGCCGCGGGGGTTCCAACGAAGTCCGGCGGCATCGTGCTCAGCTTGCTGACGGGCGCGGTGGTTACGGAGGGCTTCGACGCAGGTGGCGGGTAGGGCGATGCGTCGTTCTGAGGCTTTGGTCTTGGTGGGGAACAGGACGAGGCCGTTGTCGCTGGTGCGTTGGAGTGAGCGTCGGATCACGGCGGTGCCGGCGTTGAGGTCGATGTCGTCCCAGGTGAGGCCGAGGAGTTCACCCCTGCGCAGGCCGGTGTGGAGGGCGAGGTGGACCACGGGGTGGAGTGGGTGGTCGCGGGCGGCATCGAGCAGTTGGCGGGCCTCTTCGGTGGTCAGGGGCTCGAACCGTCGCGGCCTGGGTGTGCCGAGCCTGACGTTACGGGCGACGTTTCGAGGGATCTCCTCTTCCTGGACAGCATGCTCCAGGGCGGTCTTGAGCACGGTGTGGATGTAGGTGAGCGTGAGTGCGCTCAACACCCGCCGGCAGCAGTCACCCACGGCGCAGCACCGCTGTTTCGTCGGCGTTCGCTGGTGGTCGGTGTGGCGGGCGCAGCACTGGCAGCGGGTTCGTAGGCTGTCGAGCCAGGTGCGGATGTCCTTGGCTGTGAGTTTGGAGAGCTTCTTGGTGCCCAGACCGGGGATGATGTGGAGGCGGGCGACGGCCGTGTAGCGGGTGTGGGTGATCTCGCGCACGCGGTGCACCGCGACGGTGTCGAGCCAGTACGTGATCCAGTTTCCGACGGTGCCTTGCACATCCGACGACCGGGGTGCCGCGGTTGCTGGCGGCCTTGGCGTCGGTGAGCTTGTCCGTCGCCTGCTGGCGGGTCCTGCCGTAAACGTGGAGGCGTTGGCGGTTGCCGTTGGCGGCGAGGACGTAGGCGGCGGCTTCCCAGCGCCCGTCCTTGCGTTGGAACACGGTGCCTTCGCCGTTGGCGCGGTTCTTCTTCTGGGCTGCCATCAGGCGGCTTCCTCCAGTCGGGAGGCCACGAACGAGCGGTACGAGCCGTACGGGATGCGGCGGGAGCGGCCGATGGTGATCGAGCGCAGCCGGTTGGTGCGGATCAGGTCGTAGACCGCCGAGCGGCCGAGCCGCAGCCGGGCCATGACCTCGGGAACCGTCATGAGGTGGTTGTCGGACACGGCCCGCCTCCTGCTCGTTCGAGGGCCTGGTCGAGGGCGGTGCGCCAGCTGACGCGTTCAACGACGGCCCGCAGGAGGCGGGTCGCAAGCGGCGACATGTCGGGGTCGCCCGGGCGCACGGGTTCCCAGGTAGCGGTGAGGCTCGGTGCGGGCGGCGGTGTCGCCGAGGACGTCGAGGACCTAGGTCCGGCGTTCGGTGCGGTGGTCGGTGAGGGTCTTGCCGGACCACTTGCGGGAGACCAACACCCGGCGGCCGCCGTAGCCGGGGTGTTCGCGTTTGTGGGCGCGGGAGCGGCAGGCGCCGGGGCGCAGGGCGGGGTGGGCGTTCTTGGGCTGGATTCCGTGGAGGAGCCAGTTGGCGCAGGTCGGTGAGCAGGACTGTCACCGGCGAGGGGGCCGACTCGGGGAACCAGGACGAGTGGGTCTGTTCGTACGTCGGGCGCGTCGTGGTGGTTCCGTTGTTCCGGCCCGCTCCGTCCCTCCAGCTGTCGGCGACCGGCTTCGGTTCCGGACGCCCCTCGGAGGACGGTCAGCCCATTCGGTTGCGCATGCCTGACTGACGTGCTGGCGGATGTCGTCGTGCCAGCCGGCCAGGGTGAGTTCATGCGCCTGATTCCCTCCGGGCTGCCGTCACTCGGACAGGAGTGACGGCAGCCCGGACCGCGTCCCTCGGAACCGCACGTCCGCGGACGAGGGCCCGGACGTCAGCGCACGGACTGCGCCACGCGCTGCGCGGGGACGCCCTTCCGCGCACCCGTCGCCGTGGCGGCGGCCGTCGGCTCGGTTGCGGCCGGGGCCGCGCCCAGGGCGGTGCCGCGGGTCTCCTCGGCCCACAGCACGCACACCAGCAGACCGAGGGCCGTCGTCCCGGCCGCGATCAGCATCGTCGGCCCGGTGCCGAGCCCGGTCAGGGACAGCGGCAGCAGATAGGTGCCGACGGCCGCGCCGATCCGGCTCACCGAGGTGGCGACGCCGACGGCGGTGGCGCGGATCTCGGTGGGGAACAGCTCGTTGGGGTAGGTCCAGTCGAGCACGTTCGGTCCGCCGCACAGGAAGGCGTAGGCGCACAGCGCGGTGAGCGCGACGGCGGCGGGGGCGGTGGGCCACACCCCGAGCAGGGCGAGCGGGACGGTCATCAGGGCGAACGACCAGATGATCACCGGCCGTCGGCCCCGGGTGTCGATCAGGCGCAGCGCCGGGTAGCAGCCGAGCAGGAAGACCAGGCTGATCAGGCCGGTACCCAGGGTGTCCATCACGGTGCCGCCCGGCATGCCGAAGGACGAGAGGATCTGCGGGCCGAAGGTGAGCATCGCGAAGAGCGGGCCGACCTGGCAGAGGAAGAACAGGCCGCAGAACAGGGTGCGGCGCCGGTAGGGCGGGGTCATCAGCAGGCGCAGGCCGCCGGGCCCGGCGGCCTGCGCGGGGTCGGGCATCAGCTCGCGGCCGTCGACCCGCACGCCGAGGTGCTTCTCGACCACGCGCACGGCGTCACCGACCCGCCCGTTGGCGGCCAGCCAGCGCGGGGACTCCGGCGAGCCGCGGCGGATCACCAGGAAGACGACGCACAGCACGGTGGAGCTGGCCAGCATCCAGCGCCAGCTGCCGGGGCCGGCCAGGCGCAGGAAGGCGTAGCCGGTCATGTAAGCGAGGACGGAGCCGGCGTACCAGGCGACGATCTGCTGACCGAGCAGCCGCCCGCGGTGTTTGGCCGGCAGCCACTCGGCGAGCAGCGAGGTCGCGATGGGGTAGTCGGCGGCCACGGCCATGCCGAGCACGAAGCGCAGCAGGGCGATCGCCCACACCGTGTCCACCCAGAAGGAGAGCACCGAGCAGGCGACCATGACGAGCAGGTCGGCGGTGTACATCACCTCCCGGCCGATGCGGTCGGTCAGCACGCCGAAGAGCGCGCCTCCGACGAACATGCCGACCAGCGCGGCGGCGCCGATCAGGCTGACCTCGGCGGTGGAGAGGCCGAGTTCGGGGCGCATCCCGATGAGGGCGACGCCGACGATGCTCAGGATGTAGCCGTCGAGCAGCGGCCCACCGGAGCAGGCCAGGGCCAGTCTGCGGTGGAAGGCGGTATACGGGGCGTTGTCGATGGTGCTGGACATGGGTCTTCGGGTCCTCCGGAGCGCACGATGTGCTCCCGCACGGTGTGCGCCGGGTAGACGGCAGGGATCGGCACCGCCCGGCGGGTGGTGCCGTCGCCCGGTCACACCGGGCGACCGTCAACGGTTGCCCGGGCGGGGAGGGGGCGCCACCGGGCCGAAGGTCGGGCGAATTCGTGACCAAGGTCCCGAAGCGGACGGGCCCTGTGCCGGTGCCGCCGCGGCCCCCGTCCAGTCCTGCCGGGCCCTGGGACCGCCTCTCCCCTCCGTACCGCCCCCACGGGTGATCCTCCTCACTCGGGCTCACTCGGGGGCACGTTCCGGGCCTCCGGGACACGAGGGGCGGACTGCCCGGTCACCGAGGCAGGCCCGGCACCGCCGAGGCGCTGGCCGCGTGGGCCGCCGACCACGGCCCGGTCGATTCACAACCTCTTCAATGAGCGCGTCAATCGATTGAGGATTGTTGCTTCCCAGAAATTCAGTGGCCCCATCGGATCGTTTTCCGATGGGGCCACTTGATCATTTGACGTCGCCGGTCGGCGTCACCACGTGGGTTCCAAGGTCCGATTCCCCGGTGGGCCGTCCCCGGTAGGCCGTCGCCGTCGCTGCTATCGGCGAGCCCGGCGTCGGGATTGCGGAGACGGTCGGCAATACCTTGGTTGGCGTCAGATCCGGTGGACGGCATCGCCGATATCGGCGGCTGCGGCCTTCAGCGTCTCGGACGCGGTCCCTGGTGCCATCCTGCCGACGACTTGAAGTTCGATCAGGTACTGGCCGAACCGTAGCCACGCGTACCAGCGGTTGCGCTCGCCCCCGCCGAGGTGGGCGCAGAAGAAGTGTTGCTCGTCCGCTCCCGCGACGCCGGACCCATCGAGTCGTTCGACCTCTCCGTACCGGGCGTAGCGCTTGTCCGGCGAGGCGGCACGGAAGACGAGCCAGGCCCAGGTGGGAGAGTCGAACTCCATGACCGTCTGGATGAAGGTGCCGGCCAGGGGGTCCGCACTGTCCTGCACGAACATGCGTTCCACGCGTCTGTCCAGCCCGCGCATGTAGGGCGCGCCGGGGTCCTCGTCCGGCTTCCGCTCCCAGGTCGCCGCCATCGGCGGGGACTGGAGCAGCAGGCTCTCGCCGACGTCGCTCGCTCGCCATTGTGTGGCGAGGGGAAGGTTCCAGATCGACAGGCCCAGCAGGACGATCAGCAGCGCCCCGATGGCGGCGATCCGACCTCGGCGGGATTGCGGCACAGTCGATTTCATGTCGGATCCATCGAGGAGGAGTTCGGGACGGTCAGCCTTGGCCGGGCGGGGCCTTTCGCAGCAGGTCTCCATCGGCGCAGGTCTGGTCCTCGTCCTCGACCAGACAGAGGTTGATGCCGGTGGAGTCCTTGGCGATGGTTGCCAGCACGGAGCAGGCGAGCGTCTCAGCCCTGTTGGTGGGGAGCAGGTCGAGGGTCGAGCCCTGCGGGTCGCTCGTTCGGGCCACATTGGTGGTGTCGGCCAGCAGGAGCCACTTGCCGCTGGAGAGGGCTTGGGCGCATCCGTCCTGTACCGGGACGGCCTTTGTGAGGTTCTCCGCGCGGAAGGTGCCTCCCCGGTCGATCACGAGGTGGGTGCCCTTCGGGTTGCTCCAGGTCCCGATGATGTCGTTCTGGGAGGCTTCGAAGGACGAGCCTCCGGCCGAACAGCCGCTCGCCAGCAGTGCCGAGATCGCGAGTGCGCATGCAGAACGTACGGACAGGACAGAGCGCGCCGCCATGCTTCCCCCTCCGGTCGGCCTGGTGAAGCAGCCTATCCGGGTGGGTGTTCAGTTCAGGGCGTGGGGGAGGGTGGTACGGACCCAGCGTTCGGGTTCGGAGAGGTGGGGGGTGTGGCCGGCGTGGGGGTAGACGTGGCGTTCGGGTTTGGGGAGGGAGAGGTCGATCAGGTCGAGGATCTCGCCGTACATGGGAGCGCTGTCGTCGCTCTGGGTGAGGAGGACGCGTTCGGTGAAGCGGTTGAGGGCGGTGAGGTCGAGGTCGAGGGCGTCCGGGTCACGGAGTTCGTCGAGGTAGGTCGGGGCGTTGCGGATGTAGGTGTGGCGGACCGGGGCGGGGAGTTGTTCCCAGGCGCCCGGGCCGAAGGCGATGGTGTTGGTGTAGAGCTCGGCCGCGGCCGCTGATTCGGCCTGTTCGAGGAGTTCGCGGACCGCCGAGATGCGTTCGGCGAAGGCGACGCCGAGGGGGCGGAGTTCCGGGTCGGCGAGGAGGGTGCCGGTCGCGGGCGGTTCGTGGACGGTCACGCCGCGCAGCAGGTCGGGGCGGGCGGCGGCGAGGCGGAGGGCGATCAGGCCGCCGTAGGAGTCGCCGCAGACGTAGGCGGGCGCGAGGCCGAGTCCGACGATCAGGCCGGCGAGGTCGGCCGCGTCCTCGTACACGGATCCCTGGGTGAGCAGGTCCTCGCTGCGGCTGTGCCCGCGGCGGTCGTAGGAGACGACGGTGGTCTCCTCGGCGAGCCCCGGCAGTACCCGTACCCAGCTGTCGGCGTCCGTCCAGGAACCGTGCACCAGCACCACTCCCGGCCCGGCGCCCCGGGTCTCGTAGTACAGCGACACGCCGTTCACCCTGATCTCGGCCATCGAAAGCCTCCCGACCTCGGTCGTGCACCCTCCAGCCTGACACAGAAGGGGAGGGAGGGGGATCAGATCAGGGGCGGGAAGAGGCCGCGGTCCCAGTGGCCGAGCCAGGAGGCGGTCACGGAGGGGAGCGGCAGGTCGGCCGTCGACTCGTCGTACGGGAGGACGGCGGTCGGTGCGATCCACCCCTCCCCCGGGTCGATGCGCAGCCGGAGGGCGTGCACGGGCCTGCGGAGGGTGACGTAGAGGCGCAGGTCGGCGGTGGTCGGGGTGTGGGTCGCGTAGTCGGCGTGGACGGTGCGGCAGACGGATTTGATGTCCGTGGTGGCGAGGAGGAGGTGCCGGCTCCCCGGTCCGAGGTTCACGCAGAGACGTCGGCGGGCGGTCTCGCGGGAGGGGTACGGGAGGGGCTGGTGGTTGTCGACGTGCAGGCCGAGACGGAGGCCGGTGTCGGGGTGGGTGTGGGTGGACGGGAGCCCCGGTGGGTCGGTGGTTTCACCCAGGGTGATCGGGAAGGCGTCGCCGAGCATCTCGACGAGGGCGGTGGCGGTGGGGACGTCGAAGACGGTGTCGGGCAGACGGAAGAGTTCGACGAGACCGCTGTCCCGGGTGAAGATGCTCGGCGCGAACCGCTCCGGGTAGCCGTCCGGCAGTGGTTCCCAGACCTCGTCCGGGACGACGACGGTGGTCTCGTACCCCGGTCGGAGGGTGAAGCGGCGGACGCCGGAGATCTCGCAGCGCGCGTGCAGGCGGGCGGGGTCCTGGAAGGCGATGGCGGCGGGGTGCATGGGGTCGGGTCCTTGGGTGTTCAACCGGCGAGCGGTGGTGGGGCGACGGAGGGGTCGAGCAGCATCCGGACCCAGACCCGCTTTCCGGCCCCCTTGCGGGTGACGACCCCGAAGTCGAGGGCGAGTTGGCGGACCAGGTCGATGCCGCGCCCGCATTCGCTGAAGCGGCGCGGCGTGCGGGAGTGGAGCGGCAGGTCGTGCCGGGGGTCCCAGACTTCGAGCCGGCAGTCGCCGTCGAACTCCTGCAGGTGGAGCCGGACTTCGCCGTGGCCGGCGCAGGCGTGGACGACGGCGTTGGTGACCAGTTCGGAGGCGATGAGGACGAGGTCGTCGACCCGTTCGCCCGACCACCCCCAGGCGGTCAGTTGGTCACGGATACCGCGGCGCGCGGTGCGCACCGAGGTGCTGTGATCGGCGAGTTGGGCCTCCCAGGTGCGGAAGGCAGGCATACCCGGAGTGGACATGGAGGAGCCCCTTCAGGAGCGTGTCCGGTCGGTCACGTTGAGTGTGGGGCATCCAAAATCGAAACTGCAACAGCATTGCTCGAAGAAATTAATTGATCTTGAAGCGGACTTGAGACCCGGGCCTCGATCTGGTGAGACTGGACACCCATACTCGATGGGAGGGACGCCACTTGAGCAAGCAACTGTCGGCGATCAGGCAGATCCGGCTCGGCGACGAACTGCGCGCCTGGCGGCTGGAGAACAACAGGACCCTCGTCGACATGACAGCCGGCCTGAAGGGGTGAAGCCCCGGTCGGCTGAGCAGAATCGAACGCGCCCAGCAACCGCTCAGCCGCGCCGATCTGGGCAAACTGCTCGACCACGCCGGCGTCACCGGCCAGGATCGCGAGGATCTGGAGAGCCTCCTCGGCGACAGCCCGCCCAAGCAGTGGTGGCGCGACCTGGACTACGCCGAGACGATCACGCCGGCCTTCGCCGAGTACTTGGCGCTGGAGGCCGACGCGTCCCGCATACTCAACTACTTCCCGTCCGCGTTTCCGGGCCTCCTCCAGACCGAGGGCTACGCCCGCGAGATGATCGCGGCCGGCGTCGACGCGCCCAACGACGAGCTTGTCGAAGCGGGAGCCGAGGTTCGCATCCTTCGTCAGCGCAGGCTGACCGAGGACCCGCGGCTTGAGTTCAAGGCGTACTTCGGAGAGGTGGCACTGCTCGTCGCAGGCGACCAGCGCGTGCTCGCCGAACAGATCCGGCACGCGATCAAGGTAGCCAACTATCCCAATGTGACACTGCACATGGTGCCGCTGAGTGCGGGTCGACCAGGCATTCTGGCCTCGGGAATCACTCTCATGCACTTCCCTGACGACCAGTCCGACGGCTTCGTCTTCGTCGAAGCCATCGGCGGTATGCTCCCTCGGAGAACGGGACGCGACGTCAAGCGAGCCGAGAGGACCTTCGTGCGCGTCGAGCAGTTCGCGTTGTCGCCGGAAGACACCATCGCCGCCCTCGAACGCAAGCTGGAAGAGCTGACGTGAGCCACAAGCACGACCCCTACGACCACGATCCCACCGACGCGAGCTGGTCCAAGTCTCCTTTTTCCGCCGAGGGCAACGGCGACTGCGTGATCGTCGCTCGCTTCCCCAACGGGGACGTCTGGGTCGGCGACGACAAAAACCCCGAGCGGCCGCACCTCGCGTTCGACCGCGCCGAGTGGACCGCCTTCGTCAAGGCGATCGAGGCGCAGGCTCCGGACTTCACGGTCTGACGAAGCAACAAACGGCGGAGCGGGAGGTCGGATCCACCGACTTCCCACTCCGCCGTCGTGTCATACCCTCGCCAGGCGCAGCCGCTCCGACGGCCACGGGGGCGCCTCGGCAGGGCCGTTGAACCACACCCGGACGTCCTCGCCCGCGCGGACGGGGAGGGCCAGGAAGTCGTTCGGCGCGTGCTCGGTGCGGTGGAGGGCGTGGGACGGGTCCAGGTGCTGAGCAGCGTACGCGTCGAAGGCGGCCGCGTCCTCGGGGTGGCAGACGGAGACGGCCACGTCCGCGTCCACGGCGGCGAAGCCCGGGCCGCGCAGCAGGAACACGTCGTCGCTGTCGAGCATCGTCGCGTTCGCCGCGTCGCGGTGCCGACGCCACACCGGGCCGCCGTAGAACGCCTCCAGGGAGCGCCGGCGGCTCGCCATGTCGGGGAAGGACCGCATCCAGACGAAGCGGTCCGGGTCGTCCAGGTCGCGGAAGCGGCCGCCCACCGCGATGCCGACCGCCTCCTGCCCGGTCACGAACTCGCGCTCGAACAGCTCGATCAGGGTGTCCCGGGCGCCCGGGTACAGGGTGTAGCGGCGGAGTTCGACAATACGCAGAGTGTTCACAGGCCGGCCGCCGCCGGTCCGGTGCGGGTGAAGTCCATGGTCCAGTTGAGCTCCCACGTCACTCCCCCGTCCGCCGAGAACTCCTGCTCCCAGCGCGCCGCGTCCGGGCCGAGCCGGTGCCAGGTGAAGTGCACCCGGATCGGCCGTCCCTCGTAGCTGTCGTCGCCGTAGAAGTCGCCCCGGTCCCCTGTGAAACCCCCGGTCACGGGCGGGTCGAGCCGGCCGGTCCGGCTGCTGGACCAATAGATCGACCACTGCCCGGCCTCCCGGTCGAACAGCCGCAGGGTCACTCCCTGGCGGCCACCGAGGGTGGGGAAAGTGATCTCGTCGATGTTGCCGGCGCCGCCGAACAGCGGCCGGACCACCGACCGCCCCGGGAACTCCTCCCACACCTCGGAGCCGGGGGTCAGCGGTGCGGCGAGACGGCGGTTGGCCACGTCCCAGGAGCCGTGGAGGAAGTCGAAATCGTTCATGCGCCGCAGGTTATGGACACTCCACTGACATCCTCTGTCAGTGGAGTCGCGGATACTCGACGCCATGCGCGCGAGCCGACTCGTCACCCTGCTGCTCCTGCTCCAGAACCGGGGCCGGATGACCGCCCGGCAGCTCGCCGAGGAGCTGGAGGTCTCCGTCCGGACCGTCTACCGGGACGTCGAGGCCCTCGCCGCCGCCGGGATCCCGCTCTACGGGGACGCCGGGCACGCCGGCGGCTACCGGCTGCTCGACGGCTACCGGACCCGCCTCACCGGGCTCACCGGCGACGAGGCGCAGGCCGCCTTCCTCGCCGCGCTGCCCGAGGCCGCCGCCCAACTCGGGCTCGGGGAGGCCCTCGCGACCGCCCGGCTGAAGCTGGACGCGGCGCTCCCCGCCGCCCTGCGGGAGCACGCCGGACGGATCCGGCAGCGCTTCCTGCTCGACGCGCCCGGCTGGTACGGCGACGCCGACCGCGCGCCGCACCCGCACCTCGGGGCCGTCGCCACCGCTGTCTGGGAGCGGCGGGCGGTGCTGCTGCGCTACCGGCGTTGGCGGGCGCCGGAGGAGATCGAGCGGCGGGTCGAGCCGTACGGGCTGGTGCTGAAGGCCGGGCGCTGGTACCTGGTCGCGGGCGGGGCGTCCGGGCTGCGGACGTACCGCGTCGACCAGATCCTCGGGCTGCGACTCCTGGAGGAGGAAGCCGGCACCGCGCCGCCCGCCGGGTTCGACCTCGGCGCCCACTGGCGCGCGCATGTGGCCGACTTCCGGGCCCGCTTGCACACCGGCGAGGCACTCGTCCGGGTGACGTCGGAGGGCGCGCGGCGTCTCGGCCTCACACGTTCGGGTGGTGATGAGTGGACGGAGGCCCGGGTGCCGATCGAGTCGGTCGAGCACGCGCACGGGGAGTTCCTCCGCCTGGGCGCGGACGTCGAGGTGCTGGCACCGGCGGCGCTGCGGGAACGCATCGCCGCCACCGTACGAAAGCTGGCTGCCCGCTACGACGCGTCGTAGCGGGCAGCCAGAGTCAGCCATTGCCGGGGCTCTCGCCGGAGGTCACCCCTCGGTGATCTCCAGCGTGAGCGGTCCACCCGGGACGGGCTGCCCGCCCGGGGTGCCGTAGCCGGTGCTCAGCCAGCTGGCGTCGCTGACCTCGAAACCGACGGTGTAGGTGCCCACCGCGATCCCGTACGGGACGGGGACGAAAAGCATGGCCTTCCCGTCCGGGCCAACGGTCGTGCCACTGAAATTCCGACCCACGACCTTGCCCGTGCTGTCGTACAGGTAGCACCAGTACCCGTTGACCGGGGCGACGGGAGCGACCACCTGCGCGTACACCACGAAGGAACGGTTGAGCGCCTGGCTCTGCGGGATGCTGGTGACGTTCAGCGCCGCCGAAGTCACCGTCGGCGGCGTGGTGTTCCCGACGCCCCGGACCTGCACGCCGATGCCCGGTGCGGAGAAGTCCGAACCGTAGAGGGCCACGTTCCCGGCGCCGTCCGTTACAGCCGCCCCGGTGAGGGCACAGCCGGACGGCGAACCGTTGTTCGACTGGCCGAGCACGGCCGGGACGGAGTACCTGCCGTCCGGCTCCACGGTCGGGAACGTCACCGAGGGGCCGCACGGGCCGGTCCAGAACAACTCGATCGAGCGGACGCCCCCATGTGCGCCCCACACGTTCATCGACACCTTGAACGCGGCGGGCCCCGTCCAGGTGTTGAGCTCGTTCGGCGTCGCGGTGAACCCGCCGGCCTGGACGGTCCCGTTGGACGTGACGGTGATCAGCGGGGCGTTGAGCCCGCGGAAGGACTTGGACTGGCCCGCGTTGTTGGTGAGCGTCACCGCGGAGACGCTCCACGTCCCGGCCGGTGCCGTGGAGGGAATCAGTACCAGGACGTAGCAGGTCGGGTAGGTGGCGTCGTGCTGGCAGGTCGAGTAGAGCTGCCCGTTGTAGGTGGAATTCTCGAACGACCCGGTGAGCATGGCACCGCCGGGTCCGGCCAGCTGCAGCGTGCCCTTCCAGAAGCCCGACTGCTGCTCCTGGATGCCGAGGTCGTAGCGCACGTAGGCGTTGTCGCCCGTGAACACGTAGGCGGGGCGCCCGGTGTAGACGGTCGACACGGTCGGCTGGAGCGCCGTCGTCGTCGAGACCTGCGAGGTCGCGGTGAGGACGTTCCCGAAGCCGCCCAGGGCGGATCCGGCCAGCACCTGGCGCTGCTGGGTCTGGATCTCGTGGACCGTCACCAGCGAGACCGCCCACTTCGCGGTGGCGGCGCCCGCGTAGCGCGGCACGGCGAAGCGGTACGAGTAGGTGGCGCTCGCCGCGTTGCCGGAGACGAAGTCGGCCCCGTAGCCGCTGCTTCCCTGGAGGAAGGGGACCACGCGCCTCTGGCCGACGTAGGTGTCCGGCGCGTCGCCCTGCTGGCGGATGACGATCGTGCCGCCGTTCTGGCGAGCGTCCGGGTCGGAGGCGGTCACGGTCCAGGTGACGGTGACCGCGGCCGTCCCGGTGGAGGCGTCGACGGTCGGCTGGGAGAAGCTCAGGGCGGACAGGCCCAGCCGGTCGCCCGCGCTGAAGTAGCCGAAGACGTCCGCGACCACGTCGGTGGAGCCGACGTGGTTGTAGAACGCCACCTTGCCGTCCGCGCCGACCGGCACCGTGACCAGGTTCGGCACCGTCTGACCGGCCGAGAAGTTCAGGTTCGAGGCCGAGGGAACGTTCCGGCCACTCGGGTAGACGGAGACGAAGCTCTCGGCGGTCGGCTCGGTGACCGTGACGTTGAGAACAACGGCCGTGACGCTGCGAGACGGGACCTCCGAGACACCCGCGACCTGCAACCCGATGCTCGCATTGTCGCCCACCTGGGCTCGCACGCCGCCGGTGCCGGTGCCGTCACGGGTGTCCAGCAGCCGCTTCGGCGTCCCGAGCGTCCGGAACACGCCACCGGTCCGGGGCTCGCCGGAGACGTAGTAGCCGGCGAGGTCGGCGACGACGTCGGTGGAGCCGACGTGGTTGTAGAACGCCACCTTGCCGTCCGCGCCGATCGGCACCGTGACCAGGTTCGGCACCGTCTGACCGGGCGAGAAGTTCAGGTTGGACGCCGAGGGGACGGCGTTGCCGCTCGGGTAGACCGTCAGGAAGCTCTCGCCGGTCGGCCCGGTCACCGTGACGTTGAGGACCACCGCGGAGACGTTCCGGGCCGGCACGCCCGCGACGCCCGCGACCTGCAGTCCGATGCTGGCGTTGTCGCCCACCTGGGCCTTCACTCCGCCGGTGCCGGTGCCCTCACGGGTGTCCAGCAGACGGGTCGGGCCGTTGGCGACGAAGGTCGACGCGGCCTTGTCGAGGGTGAAGTAGCCGGCGAGGTCGGCGATGACGTCGGTGGTACCGACGTGGTTGAAGAAGGCCACCCGGCCGTCGGAGCCGACCGGGACGGTGACCTGGTTGGGCACGGTCTGGCCGGGCGAGAAGTTCAGGTTGGAGGTGGTGGGGCGGACCCCGCCGGGCGCGTAGACCGCCAGGTAGCTGTCACCGGTCGGGTTGGTGACGGTGACGTTGAGGACCACCGCGGTCGGCCTGACCGAGGGGTTGCCGGACACGTCGGAGACGTCCAGGATCAACGGGCTCTGGCCCACGGGCCGGACGTCGCCGCCCGTGCCGGTGCCGTCGCGGGTGTCCAGCAGCCGGGTCGGGCCGCTGGGGACGAAGGCTCCGGCGAGGTCCTGCTGGTCGGGGAGCGCGCCGCCGGCCAGCTTGGCCGTGGTCTCTCCCGGTGCGGCCGGGGCCGCTGCTGCGGCTGCCGGTGCCGTCGCCGGAGCCGTCGCGGGGCCGGTGGCCGAGGCCGCCGTCGCCAGGCCCGGGAACAGCGTCAGGCCGGCCGCCACGGCGAGAACCGCCCAGCGGCCCGACCTCACGCCGGGTCTGGAGCCCCGTCGTCTCGTGTACATGCTTCCCCCATCTCGTCGGAACCCCCGTCCCAGACGGCGGGGATCTCGCGCGTCTCGACGGGGACGAGACATTGAAGCAGAACGATCACTCAGTTCGCGCACGGGTATTCGAGTGACCCCGGACACCGCTGGGCGGCCGGGGTCCGAAGGCCCGGGGATCAGAAGTCGAAGACCGCCCCGGTGGTGCGGAGCAGGACGCAGTGGTTGCCGTAGGTGTGCCGGAACGAGACCGGGTGCCCCCGGTAGGTGCCGGAGGCGGTGGCGGTGTAGGGGTCGTACTGGTCGGTGCAGACACCCGGGTCGACGTCGAGTCGGCCGAGGTCCCCGTTCACGGAGTCGACGAGGCGGCAGGCGGTCGCGGGGTCGGGGTGGGTGGTGGCGGTGCCGCCGTAGGGCGGGCATTCGAGGGTGACGGTGCGGGGCGTTCCGCTGGAGGGGGTCTCACCGTGCGCGACGGTGAGGCGCAGGCTCGTCCCCGGGGCGCTCGTTCCTGGAGCACTCGTCCCCGGGGCGAGGACGGTGGTGGGTGAGGTCGTGGCGGCGCTGCCGAGAGGGCCGTGGGCGCTCGCGAGGGCGGTGGTGAGCAGCGTGGTCGCGAGGAGGGCGAGGGCGCGGGTCGTCTTCACGCCCCGCGCAACGAGCGCCCGGTACCGGCGTCACGGCCGACCGCCGTACCGGAGTGGGAAGTCGGTGACGCCGACTTCCGGCGCGAAGCAGGGAGGGGAAGGGAGGCGGAAGGGAAGCGGGATGACGCGGCCTGGGATGCTCTCCCCCGACCGTCGATCGCATCGGAGTGGGGGAACGGCATGGACGTCGGGGAGTACTTGAGGGAACGTGACGAGCGGGCGTGGCGGCGCGCCGAGCGTTCGCGGGGGTGGGGAGTGCACGCGCTGGGGCTGCTCGCGCTGGCCGCCTGGTTGTGGGCGATCGGGATGGCCTTCGTCCCGGCCTCGCACGAGTACCGGAACGGCACGACGGTGCACTGCGGTTCGCCGGTGTTCTACGACGCCTTCGACGACTCTCGGGCCACCGGTGACTGCGGCGGCGTCGCGGGCAACCGGATGCGCGGCGCCGTCGGCCTCGGCCTGGTGTCGCTGCCGCTCTCGGTGGGCTGGCTCTGGCGGACGATCGTCGTCCGGGTCGAGCGCGTCGAGGGCAACCGCTGAGGCCGTGCTCCGGAGCACCGCGCGCGAGGTCACGCCGGGGCGGCCGGTGGAGCGGAACGCGCGGCGGACGGCGGTGGCGACGACGCTCAGCAACTCACGGACAGCCGCAGGCAGTAGGCGGCGCAGCAGCTCGGCGCCCGCAACCCGGCGGGAGAGGTGGTCGACCACGGGACCTCATTTCCAGGGCCGCCCCACCGGCAGCCCGACGTCCCCCAGCCTGCCCCTCCCCCACCACCGTCCGCCTGTACCGATCGGCACATTTCCGCCTCGCCCGACGCACTGGTGCCCCTGCCGATCGGCAGGGGCACCAGTGAAAGCCACATGCGCCGCGAACCACGGCCACGCACCTACCCCGCGTCACCGCCGCCGAGGGTCTCGGGACCGTTGTTGCCCTTGCGGCCCTGCGCCTTCTGGTAGCGCCGCACCGCCCGACCCGCACCGACGGTCGCCGCCGCCACGGCGCGCGTCCACCGGGGACCACCGCGGTCGGCCCACACCACGCAGACACAGCCCCCGACGACGAGCGCCAGGATCCCGATCAGCACCGCACCGATCATGTCGCCCACCCTCAGTTCTCGTTCTCGTACAGTTCTTCGTTCTCGTACGGTTCGAAGGATATTCCCAGGTCCGGCACCGTTCAGGCACTCCGGCACGCAGATCGGGCAGGTCGGGCAGACCGCGCGGGACCCGCTCGTCGACGGTGGGAGCCGGTCCGGCGCGCGGAATGCCTGCACGCGCCGGACCGGACGGGCCCCTCCGCACCCGGACCGGCGACGGGGCGGCCCATGGGGAAGAACACCACTACCCTTCCGGGCACCGGCCACCGGGGCACCGGTCAGCCGTCGGACGCCGCCGGCGAGGACACAGCCGACGACGGCGCAGCAGCCCGGATCAGCTGGCGCAGCGCCCCGTAGTACACCTCGTGGTCGGTCACCACGGGCACGATCTCGGCGAGCCGGCCGCTCAGCACGGGATAGGTGTCCGGGTCGAGCGCGGCCAGCGCGGTGCGGGTCGCGGCCCGGGTCGCGGCGGGGTCGCGGTGGTCGACGAAGCTCGCGCTGCCGAGGGTGAGCAGGTACATCCGCCGGTACGCGGTGATCGCCTCCTCCGCGGTCATCCCGGCCGCCATGCTGTCGGCGAGCTGCGGTTCCACCAGCCGGGCCAGCAGGTTCCGGCCCAGCCAGGGGCGGCTGCCGCGCAGGGCGACGAGCCCGGGGTGGGCGGTCAGCAGCCGGTACAGCGCGGTGAACCGGGTCTCGGTGGCGTCGGCCCAGGCGGTGCCGGGCGCGATCTCCGGCAGCCGTTCGGCGAGGTGGTCGGTGACCAGGTCGAGCAGGCCCGCCAGATCGGTGCAGCGGCGCTGGAGCGAGGCCACCGAGATGTCCAGGTGGGCCGCGAGCGTCCGGAAGCTGAGGGCGGACGGGCCCTGGCCGTCGACGACGGACAGGGCGGCGACCGCGATGCGTTCGGGCGTGGCGCGGTCGAGGGAGGCGGATTGCCGGGGCATGCGGCACAGCGTACGGTACGCCGTACCGGAACGCGGATCCCTGGAGGCGGCACCATGCGACACCAGCTCGGCTACGACGACATCAAGGCGGCGGCGGAGCGGATCGCCGGCCACGTCCGGCCGGTGGCGGTCGCGCCCGCCGAGGGCCTCGGGGACACCGGGGGTTCTGGGCGCACCGAGGGCGCCGAGCTGTGGCTTGCCCTGGAGTACCTCCAGCACACCGGGTCGTTCAAGGCGCGCGGCGCGCAGAACTTCCTCCGGGCCCACCGGGAGGCCGGGACCCTGCCGGACGCGGGCGTCACCATCGCCTCCGGCGGCAACGCCGGGCTGGCGTGCGCGTGGGCCGCGCTCCGGCAGGGAGTGCGGGCGACCGTGTTCCTGCCGGCCAACGCTCCGCAGGTGAAGATCGCCCGGCTGCGCTCGTACGGGGCGGACGTCCGGCTGGTCGGCACCGAGTACGCCGAGGCGCTGGCGGCCTGCGAGGAGTTCGCCGCGACCAGCGGCGCGCTGGCGAGCCACGCCTACGACCATCCGCTGATCGCGGCCGGCGCGGGCACCCTGATGGAGGAGATCCACGCACGGGTGCCCGGCCTGGACACCGTGCTGGTCGCGGTCGGCGGCGGCGGGCTGTTCGCGGGCGTGGCCACGGCCGCCCGGCAGCACGGGATCCGCGCGGTGTCGGTCGAGCCCGAGCACTCGCGGGCGCTGCACGCCGCTCTCGCGGCGGGCCGGCCGGTGGACGTCACGGTCGACTCGGTCGCCGGCGACTCGCTCGGCGCCCGCCGGGCCACCGCCCTGGCTGTGGACGCCGCCCGGCCGGAGGGGGACGCCACCGGCACCCGTTCGGTGCTCGTGCCGGACGAGGCGATCGTCCGGGCCCGCCGGGAACTCTGGGAGGACCGCCGGATCCTGGTCGAGCACGGCGCCGCCACCGCCTTCGCCGCCCTGCTCACCGACGACGGGGCCGACAGCACAGACGCCACCTACGGCTACCGCCCCGCCGACGGCGAGAAGGTCTGCGTCATCCTGTGCGGCGCCAACACCGACCCGGCCACGCTCTCGACCTCGCCCGCCCCGCACTGAACCGGCCGGTCGGCGGGGCGGCCACCCGGCCACCCCACCGCCCCACCGCCCCACTGACCGCCTACTCCCCCACCCCACCCGCCAGCCGGTCCCCCAACGCCGTCCGCCGGTAGAGCACCTGCCGCCCGTCCCGAGCCCGGGCGACCAGGCCGTTGGCGTGCAGCACCCGCAGGTGCTGCGAGACGGCACTCGGCGTGACCCGCAGCCGCCGCGCGAGTTCGACGGTGGCCAGCGGCTCGCCCAGCATGGTCAGCAGCCTCGCCTTGGCCGCCCCGACCAGCGCGGTGAGCGCCGGGGCCTCGACGACGGGCGGGCGGGACCAGAGGGTCGCCACACCCCGGCAGGGATACGCCAGCGTGGGCGCGCCGTCCGGGCTGAGCGGCGGCGCCGGCTTGTGGGCGAACACGGACGGCAGGAGCAGCAACCCCCGCCCGGAAGCGAGGACATGGTGCCGTCCGATCATGTCGCCGATGTGCAGGACGCCCCGGTGCCAGCGCAGCGAGGGGTGCATGTCGGCGAACAGCAGGCGGGCGCCGCCGAGGGCGAGCCGGCGGGCGCGGTAGGTCATGTCGGCCTCCAGGAGCAGCCGCATCCCCGGCCACTCCGGACGCAGCGCGATCTCCCAGTAGCGCCGCAGGAGTTCGCACAGCGCGTCGCGAAGCCGGCGGACGGCCGCGTCGCCGGCGCGGTCGAGCGCGGCGCGCAGGGGTTCGGGCGGCGGATCGGGGAGGTGGGTCTCCAGCAGGTCCCGCCGGACCAGCGCGGGGGCGGTGCGGCGGACGACGGCCAACTCCTCCTCGAAGGTCGGCGCGAAGGCCTCCGGACGGGGGGTGAGGAAGTCCGGCACGGTCCGCCGCGAGGCGACCAGGGAGAGCAGCAACCCGCTGTCGAAGCCGTCGAGTTCGCCGAGGGACCGGAGTACGGACCGCCGCCAGGGCAGGTGCACCGCCGACAGGCCCGGTTCACGCAGGACCCGCAGGCTGAGCACGGTCTCGTTCAGCGGCGAGAGGGCGAAACGGGTGTCCGCGAGGTCCTCGACGCCCAGCTCGAAGGTGATGACCATGAAGCGCCACGCTACATCGGTTGGCAACGGCGCGCCGCCGGGCCAACCTCCGGGTATGACTCGCCGCCTGCTCCTGCTGCTCACCGTCACCTGCGCCGTCGGCGTGGGCACGATCTACTTCCCACAGGCGATCACCCCCCTGATCGCCTCCGGCCTGGACACTTCCGAGAGTTCCGCCGCACTGGCAGTGACGTTCACTCAGATCGGTTACTCCATCGGCATCTTCCTCATCGTGCCGCTGGGCGACCGAATACCCAACCGCCGACTGCTGACCACCCTACTCGGGCTCACCGGCCTCGAACTGCTCGCGGCCGGCTGCGCACCCACCCTGCCCGTACTGCTGGCGGCGAGCGTCGCCGTCGGGACCACCACGGTCGCCGCCCAGGTGGTGTCGCCGATGGCGGCCGGACTGGTGCCCGTCGACCGGCGCGGGGCGGTGATGGGCACCCTGCTGAGCGGGGCCACGGGCGGCATGCTGCTGGCGCGGACGTTCAGCGGCACGCTCGGCGAGTATCTGGGCTGGCGCGCGCCGTACTTGGCGGCGGGGGTGCTGACGCTGGCACTCGCGGCCGTCCTGACCCGCACACTGCCGGACGTCACCGCCGTCGCCCCGGCCGTCCGGCCGTCGTACGGGTCGCTGCTGGTCGAGCCGCTCCGACTGCTGCGCGACGAACCGGAGTTGCGCCGCTCGGGCTTCTACCAGGCGATGGTCTTCGGCGGGTTCTGCGCCGTCTGGACCTGCCTGCCGTTGCTGCTCACCGGGCCCGAGTACGGGTTCGGGGCGCAGACGGTCGGGCTGATCGCGCTGGTCGGGGCGGCGACGATGGTCTGCACGCCGATCGCCGGACGGGTGGTGGACCGCCGGGGCGCAGACCCCGTGAACCTGGCCGGACTGCTGGGCGCCCTCGCCTCTGCGGCGGTCCTGGCGGCCGGGGGCGGGGGCGGCGCGGCGGGCCTGGCCGTCCTGGTGGCCGGCACGCTGCTGCTGGACGTCTCGATGCAGTCCGGCATGATCGCCAACAAGACCCGGGTGTACGAGCTCCGGGCCGATGCCCGCAGCCGGCTCAACACCGCCTACATGACCTTCGGTTACCTCGGCGGCAGCGTCGGCTCCTGGCTCGGCCTGCGCGCCCACGCCCTGGCGGGCTGGCCGGGCGTCTGCACGCTCCTCGCACTGCTCTGCGCCCTCGCCCTGACCCGCCACCTCTTCGAGGCGCGCCGCCGCCGTACCGTCCCGCCGACGGTCCGGGACCACCTGCCGGAGCGGCCGCGCGACGGCGGACCGAAGCGGCTCGAACAGCACGACGGACAACGCAGCGGGCGCAAGCGCGAGCCCGCCCCGTAGCGAACGCCGCGCCGCGCACGATCCGGCGCGAACGCCCTTCGGCGAACGCCTCGTAGCCAACGCCCTGCAGCGAACGATCCGGCGCGAACTATCCGGAGCGCACGGTTCTCCTGTCGTTCACGCGACCGGCCCGTTAAAGTCGCGTTCATGACAATCACTCCGGGGCGACCCTCCCCACGGAGGCCCCGCTAGCATTCGCCCGCAGACCGAAGAGCGCAGACCGCAGACCGCAGACCGCAGACCGCAGACCAGCCGCGCACACCCCACCCACCCCCGACCGGAGGTCGCCCGTGGCCCGCCTCTACGTCCGCAACGGCATCAACCCCGACGACCCGGACGCGCCCGTGGTGGCGCTGCTCGTCGACCCGGACGGCCCGCCCGGCGAGCGCGCCGTCGCCAAGCTGAGCTGGTACGGACACGAGGGGGACGGCGCGTTCTTCCTCCTCCCCACCGACGGCTGGGCGGAGCACGCCCTGGACGGGGACCGCCTGACCGTCGCGGTGGCCGCGTACCCGTTCACGCTGGAGCAGATCGGCGCGGACCCGGCGGCGTTCCCGGAGCGCTCGCCCGCCGTGCCCGAGGCGGCCGTGGTGCTGCACGCGGAGGCCGCGGTCGACCCGGCGCTGTACGCCCGGGCCGGTGCCGCGACGGCCGTGTTCAACGCCCGCCCGGGGCTCGCCCTGGAGCAGGTGCTCGCCGGGGAGGACGCCTGGCCGGTCGTCCTCGCCCCGCCCCCGCCCACCGAGGACTGAACGCGGGGGCCGTCGGACCAGTGGTGCGGCGGCCCCTGTCGACGCCCTCGTAGACGGGCCGTCAACCCGCTGTGTGCGGCGGCGCGGTGACATGACGGGAGGCCGGATCCACCGGGGATCCGGCCGAGAGGGGAACCCGACATGATCAACCGTCGTACGGCCGCAGCCGCGGTCCTGGTCGCCGTGACCGCGGTGTCAGGGACGGTCCTGGGGGCCGGGACCGCGAGCGCGAGCACGACCGACCTGCCGCTGCCGGTCAGCGGCGCCGAGTACCGCGTCTCCAGCAAGGCGGGCGGCGCCCTCCAGTGGGACAGCCGCGACAACGGGTCCAATGTGGTGGTCCGGGACCGGAACGAGGCGTCCGCCCAGCAGGTCTGGACGATCAGGGACGAGGGCGCGGGCACCTGGTCGGTCAAGGTGCCGGGCACCAACAACGCGATCGACCGCGACGTGAACCGCAACACCGTCGGCGCCTGGAACTACGTGGCCGCGGACAATCAGCGGTGGAGCCTGCACAACACCTCGCTGGGCGACGGCCGGGGCTGGCTGCTGCGCAACGTCTCGGACCCGCGCCTCTGCCTCGCCCGCGGCGCCGACCTGAACACGAAGGTGGCCGCCTGCAACACCGGTGACCCGGCACAGAACTGGAACCTCGACCGGACCGGCGGCACCACCCCGCCCACCCCCGGCCGCCCGGTCATCGACCTGGACTACTCGCGGGCCCCGGACCTCGGCCCGTGGCTGGAGCAGCAGAAGCAGACCGTCGCGGACTACTACTCGACGATCTCCAACCTGGTCACCAAGGGCGCGTGGACCCCCGCCCCGCGGTTCCGGATCGTCCTCGACCCGCAGATCACCGACCACCCCGCCGATGCGCGACCCGGCGCCGTGCCCGAGATCCACGCGAGCGTCGACTACACCCGCAACAACCGGAACGACACCGGCTTCCTGCTGCACGAGGCCGCGCACGTGGCGTTCTTCGGGCACCCGGGTCGCCCGTGGTGGCTGGAGGAGGGGCTGGCGGACTGGGTGCGCTACTACAACTTCCAGCCCGGCACCGTGCATCCGCTCGCCCCGGGCGACCGGTACGACAGCGGCTACAGCGCCACCGCCCGGTTCATCGACTACGTCGCGAAGACCTACCGGCGGCCCGACCTGCCGTACCTGCTGAACACCAGGGACTACGGCTCCGGCCAGATCTGGGTCCAGGTCACCGGCAGGAGCGCCGACCAGCTCTGGAACGAGATGCCCAAGTAGACCGACGCCGCCCCGGCCCGTCGACGGGACAGCTGTCCACCGTCGACGGGCCGGGGCTCGCTCCGACTCCGACCGGGGCCGGCCCCGGTCCGGACTACGCCCCGCTGTGCCGGAGCATGTCCTCCCGCTCCACCACCTTGACCCGCTCCCGGCCCTCGGCCTCGCCCAACGCGCGCTCGTGGGCGTCGAGTTCGTACCAGCCCTGCCAGGTGGTGAACCGCACCCCGCGCTCCTGCAGGTACGCCGGGACCGCCTCCGGGTCCGGCTCGACCGCGCCCGGCAGCCGCCCCTCGGCCTGGTCGGCGAGCAGGCAGGCGACGGTCTCGTTGGCGTCGCCCTTGGTGTGCCCGATCAGGCCGACCGGCCCGCGCTTGATCCAGCCGGTCACGTACACCGCGTCCTGGTGCGAGCCGTCGGCGGCGAGCACCCGGCCGGCCGCGTTCGGCACGGTGCCGGAGACCGGGTCGAACGGCAGCTTGGGCAGTTCGTCGGAGTAGTACCCGATCGCCCGGTAGATCGAGCGGACGTCCCAGTCGGTGAACTCGCCGGTGCCGCGGACGTTGCCGGTGCCGTCGAGCTCGGTGCGCTCGGTGCGCAGCCCGGCGACCTTGCCGTCCTCGCCGAGCACCTCCACCGGGGACTCGAAGAAGTGCAGGTAGAGGCGGTGCGGGCGGTCGCCGACGTCCCGGATCGCCCAGTTCTCGATGGTCGAGGCGACCATGTCGACGTGCTTGGCGGCGCGCCGCTCGGCGATCGAGCCCTCGTCGTAGTCGATGTCCTCGGGGGCGACGATCACCTCGATGTTGGGCGAGTGGTCAAGCTCGCGCAGCTCCATCGGGCTGAACTTGGCCTGGGCGGGACCGCGGCGGGCGAAGACGTGCACCTCCAGGGCCCGGTTGCGCTTGAGGCCCTCGTACACGTTCGGCGGGATCTCGGTGGGCAGCAGCTCGTCGGCGGTCTTGGCGAGGATGCGGGCCACGTCCAGGGCGACGTTGCCGGCGCCCAGCACCGCGACCTTCTCGGCCTCCAGCGGCCAGGTGCGGGGCACATCGGGGTGGCCGTCGTACCAGGAGACGAAGTCGGCGGCGCCGTAGGAGCCGTCGAGGCCGATGCCGGGGATGTCGAGCGCGCGGTCGGCCATCGCGCCGGTGGAGAAGACCACGGCGTCGTAGAACCGGTGCAGGTCGTCGAGGGCGAGGTCGCCGGGGTAGTCGACGTTGCCGAAGAGCCGGACCTCGGGCTTGTCCAGCACCTTGTGGAGGGCGGTGACGATGCCCTTGATCCGCGGGTGGTCGGGCGCCACGCCGTACCGGATCAGACCGAACGGCGCGGGCATCCGCTCGAAGAGGTCGATGGAGACCCCGGGCTGCTGGGCGGCGTCGGACTTCAGCAGGGCGTCGGCGGCGTATATACCGGCGGGGCCGGCGCCGACGATCGCGACACGGATCGGGCGGGTCATCTCGGGGCGATCCTCCGGACGGGGGCGAACAGGACGAGGTGGAGCGGCACAGCGGATGGAGCGGCACAGCGGGCGGAGCGGCACGGCCTGGGACGGCAGCGCGTCGAGCGGCACAGCGGGCACAGCACACTGCCCGGTGGGGCGGACGGGCGAGGGTGCTCCATGTCCACCCAACCCCGCCGGACCTTGCCACTGTAGGCGGTGTCGATCTATGGGCTCATAGATCGAACCTATGGCCAATCCGGGAACAACGACGGGACCACACCCGCACCCGGGCCGGTCCCCCTCCGCGCTCCGCCCCGTACGGACAAGGTCCAAAAACCGACGCCCCACCCCCGCCGCCGTGCCCTAGCCTTTCCACGCACCACCCATGAGGTCTAGACCACAGAGTGGGGAATCATGAATTCGCTTGTGGGGAAAGCCCGGTGGACCGGGGCACTGGCGGTGGCCGCGGCGCTGCTGCTGACCGGGACCGGCGTCGGGGCGGCGGCCGCCGAACCGGCTCCGGGCGCACCGAACGGCACCGCCGTCGGCTGGCGGGCACTCGGCCTCGCGGTCAGCCCCGAGGGGACCAAGGCGTACGTGGTGGCGGCGGACCGGTCCGGCAGCCGGACCCCGGTCGTCCTGCGGACGGTGGACCTGCGCAGCGGCGCGGTCGTCGCCGAGCTGCCGCTGGCCGAGGACGGCGACGCCGGAAAGCCCGTGGTGAGCCAGGACGGCCGACGGCTCTACGTCGTCGTGGCGGACCGGCTGGTGGCCGTGGACACGGTGGCGGGCACCGTGCTCTCCCGCACCCCCGCCCCCGAGCAGCAGCGCCCGGCCGGCTGGACGCCCGGCGCGCTGACCGGCCTCGCCGTGAGCCCGGACGGATCCAGGGTCTACGCCGGGCAGAACGGACCGGCCGGCGACGGCCAGGGCGTCCGGCCGGGCCGGGTGCTGGTCTTCGGCACCGACCCGGGCGCCTTCACCGGGACCCTGCCGCTGCGCGGGTACGGCGTGGGCGGGTTCGCGCTCCAGGCGGGCGGTGCCACCGGGTACGTCGCCACGGACCTCGGCGTCGAGCACCTCGACACCACCACCGCCGTGCCGACCCCGCTGCCCCCCGTCGAGCGGCTCGGCGCCACCGGTGAGCTGGCCGCCTCGCCCGACGGCCTGCGGGTCTACGCGCTGGGCATCCAAGCCTCCGCCGGCACGGGGTACGCCATCAGCACCGTCACCAACACCGCGCGGCCTGTCTTCACCTTCGCGACCGCGCCGGCCGACCTCCACTACGTGTCGGTCAGCCCGGACGGCGGGCGGCTCTACCTCCTCAAGGACAGCTGGACGCCGCAGGCCTCGGTGCTCGCCTACAGCACCGCGACCGACACCGCCGTGCCGGGCGAGGCGCTCACCGGCTTCGGCCTGGACGGCGTCTCGGCCGCGGCGGTCGTCCCCGGCGGGCACACCCTCCTCGTGGCCGGGATCCGCGGCCAGGGCTCCTACCTGCGGACCGTCGCGCTCTGATCCCGCTCGCACCGATCCTGCCCGCACCGACGCCGTCCCCTCCGGCCCGCGCCCTGCCGGAGGGGGCGGCCGGGTGCCGGGTGCACGCGTCCCGCGCCCCACCCCTCGCACCCACCTCTCACGCCCCACCTCCTACCTCTCACCGAACCTCCACAGCACCCACGGAAGGGCGCCTGCGAGCCCTCCGCCCGAGGCCACGTCAACCCGTCAACGCCAGACGCCACTTGCCCGATCGGGCAGCAGCAGCCGCGCGAACGGGCAGCGGGAATCCGGCCCTCCGGAGCGCCGCACCGACCGCCCGTGACCCGACCGGGCGGCGGTTCCGGCGCAGGTCACGCCCGGTCGTCCACCGACGGACGGAGCCCCGATCGGGGTCGCAGGGACGAGGGTTGACACCGCAAGTTGGTCTAGTCCACCGTAGGGGCACACGCGTTTGACGAGGCCGGAACAGCCGTCGGCACTCCTTGTCGGACGAGCAATCCACCCTCATCCCACGCCCCGTCAGGGCCGCCCTCCGCCGCCGCCCGGCCCTGCCCCGCGACCGTCCCTCCACCTCCGTCTCCGCCCCTCCCTCCGCCGCTCCCTTCACCGTTCGCCCAGCCGTTCATTCAGCCGTTCGCCCAGCCCTTCACTCGGCCGTTCATTCAGCCGTTCATGCCGCCGTTCCCGACGCCCGCTCCCCGCCGCCCCGGGCACACGGCCACCCACCGATCCGACGCCCCGACCCGACCTTGGAGTGACGTGATGCCGAAGCCCGACGGGTACCTGTATCGAGCCGCTTCGGAGCGCCCGTACTTCAGCAACGACGGCGAGGCCTACCTCGCCGCCACCGCGCTGAGGGACATCGAGAAGCAGCGCCCGTTGCGCGTCCTGTCGGAGGAGCAGTTCGCCTTCTGGCAGACGTACGGCTACGTCGTCGTACCGGAGGCGATCGCCCCCGAGGCCGCGCGCAAGCTGCTCGACTTCGCCTGGTCGTTCCAGGGCCTCGACCCAGAGCGGCCCGAAACCTGGTACGAGGAACGGGACTTCCGGGACGAGCTGGACCAGCACCTGCACATCTACGGCTTCGTCGAGGCCTACCAGCACCAGCTCCTGTGGGACAGCCGGCAGGCCCGCCGGGTCTACGACGCCTTCGTCGACGTCTGGGACTGCGAGGAGCTCTGGGTCACCCTCGACCGGCTCAACCTCAACCCGCCGAACGTCAGGAACCGCGACCGCGCGCTGATCGAGCCCACCGACAAGGGCTTCGACATCGAGCTGCACTGGGACGTCGACTCCACCGCCGGGATGCTCCCCCAGCGCGTGCAGGGCATCATCGCCCTCAACGACACCGCGCCGGACCACGGCGGCTTCCAGTGCAACCCCGAGCTGTTCCGCCGGTTCAACACCTGGCAGGCCACCCAGCCGGCCGACCGCGACCCGATCCGTCCGGCCGTCGACCGCGACGAGTTCCCGGTCGTCCGGCCCGAGTTGAAGGCCGGCGACCTGCTGATCTGGAACGGCATGCTGGCGCACGGCGTGGCCGCCAACACCTCGGCGAACGGCGTCCGCTCCGTGCAGTACCTGTCGATGATGCCCGCGCTGGAGGAGCACACCGAGCTCCGCGAGTCGCGCATCGGCTCCTGGCGCGACCGCTCCACACCGACCTGGAACCGCACCCTGGTCGGCGACCACCGCGAGCACGAGTCGCTGCGCTACGGCTCGGCCGAACTCACCGGCCTCGGCGCCAGGCTGCTCGGCCTGGAGTCCTGGCACACGGCCGACAGCGAGGCCGACCTCACCGCGGTCGCCGCCCCCGCCCCTGCCGGCACGCCCACCCCCGCCACCGACACCGCCACCACCTCCGATCCCGGGAAGGGCGAGGAATGACCGTCGACCTCGCCGCACCCGGCATCTGCCTCGCCCTGCCCACCAACCGGGCCTGCGCCCCCGCCATCGCCGACGTAGGCGCCGAAGCCGCCTGGGCCGCGCGCCAGTTCGGCGTCCGGGTGCACCTGCTGATCCTCGACTCGGCGGACGCCGCGACCCGCGCCGAGCACGAGAAGGCCGTCGCCGACCTCCCCGCCGCCCCCGGTGTCCTCGTGCACCACTTCGACGAGGAGCAGCAGCGCGCCTTCCTGCGGTCCGTGATCGACCGGGCCCGCACCGCGACGCCCGCCCCGGCCGCAACGCCCGCCCTGGCCTCGGCGGCCGGTGCCGACCGGCTGCTCGACCTGATGCTGCCGGACACCGTGTCCTACGGCGCCTGCACCAACCGGGCGTTCCTGTTCGCCGCCGCGCTCGGCTGCTCCTCGCTGCACCGCCGCGACTCCGACAGCACCTACCAGGAGCTGGACGGCGAACCGGTGTTCCCGATCCACCACGAGCTGCGCTCGATCGGACGGCGCGCCGCCGACGCCGTGCCCGGCGTCACCCACCACACCCTCGACCCGGCGCACGCGGGGAAGCCGGTCGCCCTGGTCGGCAGCTCCTTCATCGGCGAACTCTCGGTCGACCTCGGGGAGGTCCGGGCACTGGACCCGGAGGTCTACGAGGAGGTCGTGGGCCTGTGGGCGGCCACCGGCTCCACCGTCGAGGAACGGCGCAAGCTGGTCGCGGACTCGTTCACCGGCAACGGCACCGACCCGTTCACCCACGACCGCGCCGTGCTCGACCTGCCCGACATCTGGCGGATCGACATGTGCAACATCGCGCTGGACCGCGAGTTGTACGAGCGGGTACCGCTGCCGCCGGCGACCGACACCATCGGCAGCGACTACTTCCTGCACCATCTGGTGCTCAACGCGGAGCTGCCCGGCGTCACCCACAACCGCAACATCGTCAACCACTACACCTCGGAGCGGCGCACCGACGCCGGATTCCTCGCCTACCAGCTGCGGTTCACCAAGTTCCTGCTGTCCATGCTGTACCTCCACCCGGTGTACGACGCGCTGGAGGCGGCCGGCGGGGCGCTGCTCGACGAGGACCACCGTGTGCGCCCCGGGGCCGTGGCAGGGTTCGCCCGCCGCGCCGCGGGCGAGGACCGGGCGGAGAACCACCGGCGGCTGGCCGTGCTCGACCGCGCCTACCGCGGGCTCGGCGGGCGCTACGCCGACTTCGCCGACCACCTGCTGCCGCGGCGGGAACGCCTGTTGGACGAGGCGCAGGCCGACATCGAGGCGTTCGCCCTGCTCGTCGACGCCTGGGGCCCACTGGTCGCCGCCGCCCGCGCCGTCCCGCCGACGCTGCCGGACGCCGACCTCCTCGCGCCCGCGCCGACGTCCGTCCCCGCATCCACGGGAGCGTCCGGAAGACCCGGCCGACCCACCACCGGCCGGAGTGCCGCCCATGCCTGACCACGGACGCCTGCGCGCCGCCCTGGCCACCGCCGAGGACGACCGGATCATCTACGACCTCGACGGCATCGAGTCCCAGTACGACGCCCTGCGGCGCGAACTGCCGGACGTCGACATCCGGTTCGCCATGAAGGCCTGCCCGGTGGACGAGGTGCTCGACTGCCTGGCCGCCCGGGGCTCCGGCTTCGACGCGGCCGGACCGCAGGAGATCGTCCAGGCCCTGCGCACCGGCGTGCCGGTCGAGCGGATCCACTACGGCAACACGATCAAGTCCGATCGCCAGATCGCCGAGGCATACCGGCTCGGCGTGCGCGACTTCGCCACCGACAGCTTGGCCGACGTCCTCGCGATCGCCGAACACGCCCCGGGCGCACGGGTGTTCTGCCGCCTCGCCACCACCGGCGAGGGGGCGCTCTGGGGTCTGAGCCGGAAGTTCGGCTGCTCGTCGGCGGACGCCCTGCGGGTGCTGGACGCGGCCCGGGACGCCGGACTGGTCCCGGCCGGGCTCTCGGTGCACGTCGGCTCCCAGCAACTCACCTCCGAGGCCTGGCAGCACGCCCTGGAGACGATCGCCTCGGTGCTCGAGGCGGCCAACCGGCGCGGCATCCTGCTGGACCACGTCAACCTCGGCGGCGGCCTGCCCGCCCTCGGCGTGCTGGACCGGCGCGGGGAGCCGCTCGACCCGCCGGTCGACAAGATGTTCGCGGTGATCCGGGAGGGCATGCAGCGGCTGCGCGAGATCTCCGCGGCGCCGCTCGGCTTCCTGCTGGAGCCGGGCCGCCACCTGGTCGCCGACCACGGCGCGATCCGGGCCCAGATCACCCGACTGACCGACCGTCAGCAGCTGGACGGTGAACGGGCGTACTGGCTCTACCTGAGCTGCGGCAAGTTCAACGGCCTGTACGAGATGGACGAGTTGCGCTACCGGCTGGAGTTCCCCACCCACCCGGACGCCGTGACCGTGCCCGCCGTGATCGCCGGACCCACCTGCGACAGCGACGACGCCTACGCCGACGAGGGCGCCGGTGTGCCCGTCCCCCGGGACGCCGCCTCGGGCGACCCGGTGTGGATCCTCTCCTGCGGTGCCTACGCCACCGCCTACACCACGCGGGGGTTCAACGGCTTCCCTCCGCTCCCCTACAGCTGCGTCCGGGCGGGCCGCCCGGACGGCGCGCCCCGCCCCGAGGGAGTACCGCAGTAGATGTCCGCGCACCCGGCCGCCCACGTCCCCATCGCCCAACTCGCCACCTCCCAACTCGGCGACGCTGCAGCACACTCCACCCTCCTCGACGACGAACTCCTCGTCCGCCCGCTCGCCGAGCACGACTGGGCCGAGGTGGTGCCGCTGGAGGCCCGCGCCTACGGCGAGAGCGGCCTCTCCGAGGGCGGCGAGGCCCTGCGCTCGCGCCACCGGGCCGCCCCCGACTACTGCTTCGCGTTCGAGCACAAGGGTGAGTTCGGCGGCTACCTGCTCGCCCTGCCCTACCCGCTCGGCCACTGCCCCGACCTCAGCCGCGCGGAGCCCCCGGCTCCCCTCGGCTCCAGCAATCTGCACGCCCACGACCTGGTCGTCACCGAGCGGCTGCGCGGACGCGGCCTGGCCCCGCGCCTGCTCACCTTCCTCGCCGACACGGCCCGCGACCGCGGGCACACCACCATCTCGCTGGTCGCCGTCCGGGGCAGCGAAGTGCTCTGGGCCCCCCTCGGCTACCTCCCCCACCCCGAGGTGCGGCTCCCCGCGAGCTACGGCGACCGGGCCGTCTACATGTCGATGCCGCTCCACCCCTAGCGCCCGCCCTCCCCGGCGCCGCTCCCCTCCCTCCCCGGTCACGAACGCCCGGTTACGAACCACCGGTTTCGAACTCCCCCACCCAAGAATCGGAATGATGCACATGCTCCGCGTGCGCGACGACTTCCTGCGGGCGCACCTGGCCATCGCAGCGCTGTTCTGCTTCCTCGGCTTCCAGTACGCGACCTGGGTCTCCCGCCTGCCCACCCTGAAGACCGACTTCGAGCTCAGCGACGGCCGGATCGGCCTGCTGCTGATGGCCTCCGGGATCGGCGCGGCCGCGTCCTTCCCGCTCGTCGCCACGATGATGAAGCGGTACGGCTCGCGCACCCTCGCCACGGTCTCCGCGATCGTCCTCGGCCTGGTCCTGGCCGGCTTCACCCTCGCCCCGAACTTCCCCGTCCTGCTGCTGGTCGCCGCCCTGGACGGCGTCGCGGTCGGCTTCCTGAACGTCGCGATGAACGCCCAGGGCGCCGCGCTGGAGGTCCGCTTCGGGCGCACCGCGATGTCCAGGCTGCACGCCACCTTCAGCGCCGGCCTGGGCCTGGCCGCCCTGCTCGCCTCCGGCGTGAACATCGTCACCACCACGCTGTCCGCCCACTTCGCGATCGCGGCCGCCGTCCTCGCGCTGCTGCTCCTGCTGGCCCGGACCGGCATGCTGACGGACGAGCCGCAGTCGACCCCGGCTGCGGAACAGACCGACGAGCGGGCCGCCGAGCAGGCCGGCGGGGCCGCGGACGCGGCGCCGCCGAAGCGCCGCGGGATCCCGCTCCCCTCCCGGATCACCATCTGGATGGGCGTCGCGATGGTCTTCGGCACCATCACCGAGGGCGCCATGAACGACTGGTCCGCCCTCTACCTGAAGAACGTCGTGCACGCCTCGCCCGAGCTGGCCCCGCTGGGCATCGCCGTCATCTCGGTGATGATGGTCGTCGCCCGGCTGTTCGCCGACGGCTGGCGCACCCGCTTCGGGGACGGCCCGATCGTCCGGATCGGCAGCACCGTGGCCGGGCTCGGCCTGGCGCTCGCCCTGCTGGTCGGCGGCGTGGTGCCGGCCCTGATCGGCTTCGCCTGCGTCGGCCTCGGCATCGCCGCCGTCACTCCCTGCGTCTACGTCGCCGCCGCCCGCCAGGGGTCCGACGCCCTGGCACTGGTCGCCGCCACCGGCACCACCGGACTGCTCGCCGGTCCGGCCGTGATCGGCTTCGTCGCCAATGCCACCGGCCTGGCCTGGGGCATGGGCGTGGTCGCGGCCTCGGCACTGGTCGTCGCGCTCTGCTCCACCCGGATCGCCTGGCCCGCCCTCGACAAGTCCCCGGCGCCCACCGCCCCCGACGCCGTCCTGCACGAAGCCTGACCGACCCGCCCCGGCCCCCGACCACCCGGACACCCCGGGCCGGGGGCCGGGGGCCGGGGGCCGGGGGCCGGGGGCCGGGGCACAACAAAACCCTTCGCCCGGCCGCCGCCCCGCGAACTAGGCTCGCCGGATGACCACCCGCACCTTCCGCATCACCGTCCGCGGCGTCTTCGACGGCCTCACCCCCGAGCAGCACGCCGAACTGCAGTCCCGGGCCGCCGAGCACGACATCCTCTTCGCCGCCTTCACCCCCGAGGGCCACCTCAGCTACGACCTGAACGCCCGCGCCGTCTTCACGTTCCGCTACCAGGACACCGGCGAGGCCGAGGAGGACATCCTCGACGCCACCGAGCGCGCGGAGCAGTCGGCGCGCGCCTGGCTCGACGAACGCGGGTACGGCCACAAGAACCTCCGTTCCCAGGCCGAGGACCTCTCCCAGGCCCCGCTCGGCAAGCGGCAGCGCCGAGCGGCCGCCAAGGAACTCTGACCACGACCACGCCCGCCCGCCGCACCCACCGCACGCCCGCGCACGACACCCCCGCGCCCGACACTCCGGCGCCCACGTCCGAATCGTTCAAGACGGCCGTCCCCGGCCCGCCTACGGTCGAGTCATGACCCGCACCCGCACCGCACGCCTCACCGGGGACCGCCTCGACGCCGCCGCCGCGTTCCTCTGGACCTCCGGCCGCGTCCTCGAACAACGGCGCTTCGCCCACCTGTTCGGCGGCGAGACCAACCCCGGCGGCGAACCGGACGGCAACCCGAGCAGCACCCCCGGCGGCGACCCAGCCGGCGTCCTCGCCGCCCTGGACGCCCACCGCACCGCCGACGGCGGCTACGCCTACGGCCTCGAACCGGACGTGCGCGGGCCCGCCGCCCAGCCCATCACCGTCCCGGGCGCACTGCTCGTGCTGGAGGAGATCGGCGCACTGGACGCCGCCCGCGCCCGGGCGGTCTGCGACTGGCTGGCGGGCGTGGCCGCGCCCGACGGCGGCGTGCCCGTCGTCCTGCCGAGCCTGCGCCCCTACCCGCACCCGCCGTTCGTGCCGGTGCCCGAGGAGGGCGAACCGCCGGTCGGCGCGCTGCTGTCCACCGGCCAGATCGTCGCCCCGCTGCTGCGCCGGGGCATCGTCCACCCGTGGCTCACCGCCGCCACCGCCTTCTGCCGCACCGCCGTCGAGAACCTCCACGAGACCCACCCGTACGAGGCGGGCGCCGCAATCCGCTTCCTCGACGCCGCCCCGGACACCGCCTGGGCCCGGCGGGAGGCCGCGCGCCTGGGCACACTGGTCCACGAGCAGCGGATCGTCCTGCTCGACCCGGCCCGGCCCGAGGACGCCCGGACCTCCCCCGGCTACGCACCGGGCGAGTACCACCTCCCGCACGACTACGCCCGCCGGCCGAACAGCCTGGCCCGCCGCTGGTTCACCGCCGCCGAACTCGCCCGCGGGCTCGACCACCTGGCCGCCGAGCAGCAGCCGGACGGCGGCTGGCCGATCCACTGGGTCCGCTGGTCGGCGAGCACCGAGGCCGAGGCCCGGCCCGGTGTCACGCTCCAGGCGCTGCTCACCCTGCGCGCCTACGACGCCCCCGGGGGCGCCTGACCGGGTCTCGCAGCCCGGCCCGTTCAGTCCGTTCGGTCCGTACGACCCGTCCGCCCCGGCCTCGCGGCCGCCCGGCCCAGCAGCACCGTCGGCGACAGCCCCGACCACCGGCGCACCTCCCTCGTGAGGTGCGCCTGATCGGCGTACCCGGCCCGCGCCGCCACCTGCGCCAACTCCGGTACCGCACCTACCCCGTCTCCTGCGCCTCCCACGCCCCCGCCGTCGCCCGACCGCGCCCAGGCCATCGCCCGCCGGAACCGCAGCACCGCGTGCAGGGTCTTCGGTCCGTAGCCGACCGCGTCCGTCACCCGGCGCCGCAACTGCCGCTCCGAGAGGCCGAGTTCCGCCGCCAGGTCCGGCAGCCGCGTCCCCTCCGGACGCCCCAGCAGGGTCACCGCCCGCTCGACCGCCCGGTCCGGCTCCCACCCGGGCACCCGCGCGGCCACGAAGGCGTCCAGCACGGCCGCGACCTCCGCCGGCCCGCGCAACCCGGCGCGCCGCTCCCCGCCCCACTCCCCGTCCTGCTCCGCCAGCCGCTCCGCGAGCCGTTCCGCCGCGCCCGCACCGACGACCTCGGCCAGCGGCACCTGGAGGTCGCAGAGCTCCCGCACAGGCATCGCCCCCAGCAGCAGACCGGCCGCACCGGGCCGGAACCGCACCCCGGCCAGCTCGGCCCCGCCCGGCACCGGTACGGTCCGGGGCGCGCGGTCCGGGCCGACCACCTCCAGGCCCGCCGCCGACCACACCAGGTCCACGCAGCCGTCCGGCACCACGAGCTGCCCGTACGCCGGCCCCGCGGCGTTCCGCCGCACCCAGACGCAGGCCACCTGCCGCCCGGGGGCGGCACCGGGCGGCCGTTCCGCGTACAAGGAGGAACCCACCCTCCCACTCTCACCCGAACGCGAGTCCGGACGCCACCCCCACCGCCGCCTCCGCCCCGCCCGTCCCCGCCCGCCCCGCCCGCCCGTCCCGCCCGTCCGCCGGTCCGCACGGGGCGCGCTCCGGCGCAGGTCCATTGGTATGTACCACCGTCCGATGATCCGGACCGACCGTCCCCACTTCCGCACCCCCGCCGCCGGGCCGGCGGGTCACCCGGGGGCGTCGCCCGGGCGGCACACGGGCAGCCCTGGCAGCTCACCGGGCCGACATGGCCGGCGTGCGCCGTCGGCCGGACGAAAGGTCGGCACACGGCCTCCTTGGCAGGCCACCACCAACATGTCATTGTCAATCATCACGTCAGATCCTTCACTCCAAAGGGGAGTTGTCACGATCGACGGTAGATGACGAGTCGTCATGCGCCCCCACGAAACCCTTGGTCAGCACTGCTTCCACTTCTGGTCATCCCCGCCCCCACCACCCCCACCCAGCCGACCGACCACCAGCGGAGAACTTCATGCCGGACCTCGATCTCAACCTGCTTGTCGCCCTGGACGCCCTGCTGGAGGAGGGCAGCGTGACAGGCGCCGCAGAGCGGCTGCACACCTCGGCCCCCGCGATGAGTCGCACGCTCGGGCGACTGCGCCGGGTGCTCGGCGATCCGCTCCTGGTCCGGGCCGGCCGGGGGCTGGTCCCGACGCCGCGCGCGGTGGAACTACGGGCGGAGGTCCGCGCGCTGGTCAGCCGCGGCCAGTCGCTGCTGGTCCCGCGCGCCGCCGCCGAACCGGCCGACCTCAACCGCCGCTTCACCCTCCAGACCGGGGACGTGCTCCTCACCACCATCGGCGCGACCCTGGTGGAGACGGTGCGCGCCCAGGCTCCGGCCGTCACCCTGCGCTTCCTCAGCGACCATCCGGAGGGCGCCAGCGCGATGCGGGACGGCGTGATCGACCTGGAGGTCGGCGTGACGGACCACCTCGACCCGGAGACCCGTACCGAACCGCTGGCGACCTCCGGCCTGGTGGGCATCGCCCGCGCCGGACACCCGCTGACCGTCGGCGCGCCCCCCACCGCCGAGGAGTTCGCCACCGCCGACCACCTCGCGGTCTCCCGCAACGGCCGCGGCCAGGGGCCGATCGACCAGCGGCTGGCCGAGGTCGGCCTCTCCCGGCGGGTGGTCGCCAGTGTGCCGAGCTACCCGGCCGCGCTCTTCCTGCTCCGCGACAGCGACCTGGTCGGCCTCGCCCCGGCCCGGCTGGGGACCCGGGCGGCCGAGGCCCTCGGGCTGACCACCTTCCCGCTCCCGGTGCCGATGCCCGAGGTGACGCTGACCATGGCCTGGCACCCGCGCAACGACCAGGACGCCGGCCACCGCTGGCTGCGCGAGCTGGTCCGGGGTGTCGTCACCGCACGCGCCGGCGCCCCCCGCCGGACCGTCGACCTGCCCCCGGCCGAAGCGTTCCTCGGCGCCAACCGCCCGGTGCTGAGCTCCCGTTGAACACCGGGGTCGGGTCCGGCCCGGGCCGACCACCCGGGCCGGACCCGACCGCCCGCTCCTGACGCCCGCGTCGCCCGCGGCCCCTACGCCGTGCGGCGCAGCAGGGCCAGGTACATCGCGTCCGTCCCGTGCAGGTGGGGCCAGAGCTGGACGTCGGGGCCGTCGCCGAGGGCCGGCACGCCGGGCAGCAGCGGGCGGGCGTCGATCCACTCGAGCCGGCCGCCCTCGTCGCGCAGCACGTCGTCGACGACCGCCCTGGTCTCCGCGAGGTGCGGCGAGCAGGTGGCGTAGCCGACCACGCCGCCGATCCGGGTGGCCTCGACGGCCGAGCGCAGCAGGTCGCGCTGGAGCGGCCCGAAGGCGGCGACGTCCGCCGGCCGGCGACGCCAGCGGGCCTCCGGCCGACGTCGCAGGGCACCGAGACCGGAGCACGGCACGTCGACGAGCACCCGGTCGAAGCCGCCGGACTTCCAGGCCGGCCGGGTGCCGTCGGCGGCGATCACGGTGTACGGGCCGGGGTTGCCGGCCAGGGCGCGGGCGACCAGCCGGGCCCGGTGCGGCTGCTTCTCGCTGGCGACCAGCGCGGCCCCGCGCTCCGCGGCGAGCGCGGCGAGCAGCGCGGCCTTGCCGCCGGGGCCGGCGCAGCCGTCGAGCCAGAGCCGGTCCGGGCCGTCCAGCGGGGCGGCGGCGAGGGCGAGGGCGACCAGCTGGCTGCCCTCGTCCTGGACGCCGGCCCGGTTGTCCTGCACGGCCGCGAGCGAGCCGGGGTCGCCGCCTTCGGCGAGCCGCAGCGCGAACGGGGACCAGCGGCCCGGCTCGGCCTCCGGCAGGGCCTCGGCCAGCTCGCCGACGGCGATCCGCCCGGGCCGGGCCACCAGGGTGACCTCGGGGCGCTCGTTGTCGGCGCGGAGCAGCTCCTCCATCGCCTCGCGCCCGGAGGCGCCGGGCTGCCAGCGGCCGAGCGAGTCCCACAGGGCGGCGACCACCCAGCGCGGGTGGGAGTGCACGACGGCGAGGTGGTCCTCGGCGTCCTTGTCGTACGGCGGGGCGACCTTGTCCAGCCAGGTGTCCAGGTCGTGGGCGCTGATCCGGCGCAGCACGGCGTTGACGAACTTGGCCTTGCCATCGCCGAGCACCGCGCGGGCCAGTTCGACGGTGGCCGAGACGGCGGCGTGGCTGGGGATGCGGGTGGTCAGCAACTGGTGGGCGCCGAGCGAGAGGACGTCGAGGACCGGCGGGTCGACCTTGCTGAGCGGGCGGTCGATGCAGGCGGCGATGACCGCGTCGTAGGTGCCCTGGAGCCGGAGGGTGCCGTAGACCAGCTCGGTGGCGAGTGCCGCGTCGCGCCGGTCCATGCCCTTCTGCTCGGCCTCGCGGAGCAGCGAGGGCAGGATCAGGTTGGCGTAGGCGTCGCGCTCGTCGACGGCCCGCAGGGCGCGGAAGGCGACGATCCGCGCGGGGTCCTTCTTCGGGCGCCGGTGCGGGCGCGGGGCGCGCTTTCCGCCGGACGCGCCGGACGCGCCGGACGCGCCGGAGGTGGTGCCGGAATTGCTGCTGGTGGTGCTCATGGGATGTGCCTCAAGGTGCTACGGAGGTTATGTCGTGATCTCTCGAACAGTAACGCGAAACGCGGGCCGGCTCAGCCCGTGCCGTTCCCGGACACCCTCGCCGGGGACGTCCGGGTGCCCGCGCTCCGGGCGGCGGCGGGCACTTTGCAAAGTGCACTTTGCAAAGTCCTCACACGCTTTGCAAAGTGCACCGGCACTTTGCAAAGTGCGCGCCGACCCGCCCGGGCCCGGCTCATTCCGCGGTGCGCTCGCCCAGGCGCTCGCCGGACTCGATCCGCGCGCCGCGCGCCCAGTCCGCCGCCCGCATGGCCTTCTTGCCCTGCGGCCGCACCTCGCCCAGCTCGACCTCGTGGCTGCCGGTGCCGACCCGGACGCTGTTCTTGCCGACGGCCAGCTCGCCCGGGGCGAGCGCGGCGGAGGCCGGCACCAGGGTGACCGGGCCGGTGACCTTGAGCCGCTCGCCGCGGAACTCGGTCCACGCGCCGGGCGCGGGGGCGCAGCCGCGCACCACCCGGTCGACCCGCAGCGCGGGCGCGGTCCAGTCGATCCGGGCGTCCTCGACGGTGATCTTCGGGGCGAGGGTAATGCCCTCGGCGGGCTGCGGGACGGCGTGCAGGCTGCCGTCGGCGATGCCGTCCATGGTGGCGGCGAGCAGCCGGGCGCCGGAGTGCGCGAGCCGGCCGAGCAGGTCGCCGCTGGTGTCGGCGGCGCGGACCTCCTCGGTGATGACGCCGTAGACCGGGCCGGAGTCCAGGCCCTGCTCGATCAGGAAGGTGGACGCGCCGGTGACCTCGTCGCCGGCCATCACCGCGTGCTGGACGGGCGCGGCGCCGCGCCAGGCGGGGAGCAGCGAGAAGTGCAGGTTGACCCAGCCGTGCTTCGGGATCTCCAGGGTGCCGGGGCGCAGCAGGGCGCCGTAGGCGACGACCGGGCAGCAGTCGGGCGCGAGCTCGGTGAGCCGGGCGACGAAGTCGGGGTCGCTCGGCTTCGCCGGCTTGAGGACCTCGATCCCGGCCTCCTCGGCGCGCTGGGCGACGGGGCTGGCGACGAGCTTGCGACCGCGGCCGGAGGGGGCGTCGGGGCGGGTGACCACCGCGACGACCTCGTGCCGGTCGGAGGCGAGCAGGGCGTCCAGGGCGGGAACGGCGACCTCGGGGGTGCCGGCGAACACGAGGCGCATCAAGTGCCTTTCTGCAGTGCGGAGTTGACGTAGTTCGGGAACAGGGGAGGAGCAGCCGGGCCGGCGCTCAGCGCGCCGCGCCGAAGGTGCTGTGCGGGGAGACCTTGACCACCGGCAGCGGGCCGGAGCCCCAGTCCGTCTCCCGGATCGCCCTGAGCGCGGCCTTGCGCTGCTCCGGGTCGAGGCGGTCGATGAAGACGATGCCGTCCAGGTGGTCGGTCTCGTGCTGGATGCAGCGCGCCAGCAGCTGGGTGCCCTCGACGGTGACCGGGTCGCCGTACATGTTGAAGCCGCGGGCGACCACCCCGTACGCGCGCCGGGTGTCGTAGCGCAGGCCGGGGAGCGAGAGACAGCCTTCGGGGCCCTCCTGCTCCTCCTCGCTGAGCGACAGGTCGGGGTTGATCAGATGCCCGGTGACGCCGTCCACGTGGTAGGTGAACACCCGCAGCGAGATGCCGAGTTGAGGCGCGGCCAGGCCGGCGCCGGGGGCGTCCAGCATGGTCTCGGTGAGGTCCCCGACCAGGGTGCGGAGTTCCTTGTCGAAGGTGGTGACGGGCTGGGCGGTGGCGCGCAGGACAGGGTCTCCGAAGATTCGGATCGGCTGGATCGCCACGGGCACGGGCTCCTTGTCCGTCGGGGTGCCGGCTGCTGGGAACGGGCGGGCCGGGCGGGGTGCGCGCGGCCGTCGGCAAGTCTATGCAATCCCCCCGCACGAGGTTCTGGCATATCCCGCTACCCCTGCCTGCGTGACCCCGGTGGCCGGTCCGGCGTTGGTCAAGGGGGATTGACCGTGGCCGGAGCGCGCGGGAAGGGCGCTCCGGCCGAGTGAACCGTACGGAAGGCGGCACGTAGGCCATGGCCGAGCAGATCAACCACGACGCCCGGGCGCGGGCGAGCCTGCACCTGTTGGTGCGGGACATCGAGCGGGTGAGGCGGCAGGTCGACGCGCTGCGGACGCTCACCGCCCAGTTGGGCAATGTCTACCGGCCCCGTCGCCCGAGCACCTCCGCGGGCTTCGTGGTGTACGGACGAGCCCCCGCGCCGACGGTGCGGCTGGCGCAGGAACTGCGGGAGAGCGTGGAGACGCTGGTGGCGGCGGCGGTCGAGTTCGACCGCGCGCTGGGCTTCTCCTGGGACTCGGTGGGCTCGGCCCTCGGGGTGACCAAGCAGGCGGTGCACCGCCGCTACGGCATGCGCCGGCCGACCGGCGAGCTGCTGGCGGCGAGCGGGGCGGTGCCCAACCCGAGCCGCCCGGACCGCTCCGAGGAGCTCTCCGGCCACTCCGCGCCGCACCCCGCGACCCACAGCCCGCAGCACGCCCCGCAGCACGCAGCGGCCGGCCACCCGCCGGCCCACACCGCCCCCGGCCACACCGGCCCGGGCCACCCGACGGTGGAGCGCGACCGCTCCCCCGCCCCGACCGGCCTGGCCGCGACCGTCCCGGCCGCCCGCCAGGGCGGTCTCGACCGCACCGCCCTGGACCGCAGCGCGCTCGACCGCGGCACCGCCGACCGCAGCACCGGCGACCGCGGGGCCCTCGACCGCGGGACTGCCGACCGCACCGCGCTGGACCGCTCCGGCGTCCCCCTGCGCGGCTGACGCACCACCCGGACGCCGGGTGAGGGCCCGCGGACCCACGACGCCGCGCCCCTCACCCGCTGTCCGGCACCACCCCCGAACAGACCACCGCACCGAACACACCACCGCGGCACGAACACACCGCCGCACCGAACTCAGCACCGCTCAGCACCGCTCAGCACCGCACCGCACCGACCACAGCACGGCTCAGCACCGCACCCCGCCGGACCGCCGGACCGCCGGACCACCCGCTCAGCCGATGTCCGTCGGATCGATCCGCACCTTCACCACCTCCGGCGTCCGCAACGCGATCCGCGCGATCTGCGCCGCCTTCAACGCCGCCGCCAGCGCGGCCCCCTGCCCGGGCGGCACCCGCAGCAGCGCACGCTCCTGCTCCTCCCCCCGCAGCGCCGCCACCGGCACCGGCCCGAGCACGTCCGCGTCCGGCGGCAGCCGGACCAGGTTCAACAGGTCCGCCACCGCCGCCGGGCTGCCGGTCACCGAGGCCATCCGGGCCACCGGCGGGAAGTGCAGCTGGGCCCGCTCGTCCAGCTCGAACCCGGCGTGCCCGAGCGGGTCCCAGCGCACCAGCGCCTGCACCGCCCGCGCGGTCGGCTCGGCGACCACCACGACCGTCCCGCCCTCCCCGGCCGGGCGGACCAGGGCGGCGGCGGCCACCCAGAGCCGCAGCGCCTCCTCCCCAGCCCGCAGGTCGGGGCGGCCGAGCAGCGCCCAGCCGTCCAGCAGCAGCGCCGCCGCGTACCCGCCGCCGCTCTCGACGACCGGCTCGGCCCCGGGCGTGGAGATCACCAGCGCCGGCTCGTCCGGCACGGTGGCCAGTACCGCGTCCCGCCCCGAGGTCCGCACCGGGACCCTGGGGAACGCCTTGCCCAGCTCCTCGGCCGTCCGCCGGGCGCCCACCACCTGCGCCCGCAGCCGGAACGACCCGCACTCCGGGCAGTGCCACTCCCGCTCCTCCTCGCCGCACCACCCGCACTGCAGGGGCGCGTCGGCCCCGGCCGCCTCCAGCGGGCCCTCGCAGCGTCGGCAGCGAGCCGGCGTGCGGCAGCGCCCGCACGCCAGCCGGGGGACGTAGCCGCGCCGGGGCACCTGGATGAGCACCGGACCGCCGGCGGCCAGGCCCTCGCGGGCGGCCTCCCAGGCGATCGAGGGCAGCCGGGCGGCCTGCGCGGCGGCGTCCCGGTGCTGGTCGAGGTCGGTGACGGTGCGGACCCGGGGCGCCGTCCGGCGGACGGTCTCCCGGTCGGCGGTCAGCGCCCTGGCCCACCCGGTCCGCACCAGCTGGGCGCCCTCGACGGTGACCACGTGCCCGCCGAGCAGCACCGCCGCGCCCTCGTCGGCCGCGCGCAGCAGGGCGACCTCGCGCACGTGCGGGTGCGGGGCGCGCGGGTCGCAGTGGCTGGAGTCGCCGTCGGACCAGACGACCACGAGTCCGAGGTCGTGCACGGGCGCGAACATCGCCGCCCGGGTGCCGACGGCGGCCCGCACCGAGCCCCGGCTGACCGTGAGCCAGCGCCGGTAGCGCTCGCGCGGGCCCAGGTCGGCGGCCAGGACGGCGTGCCGGCCCTCGCCGAGCAGTTCGGTCAGCGCCCGGTCGACCCTGGCCACCGAACGGCCGTCGGGCACCACGACCAGTGCGCCGCGCCCGCTCGCCAGGGTGGCCGCGACGGCCCGGGCGATCTCGTACGGCCAGCCGGGGCCGGGCAGCGCCGTCCAGACCGCGCGCGGCGCCCCGCCGCCGGCCAGCGAGGCCAGGAAGTCCGGCCCGGCCGGGTAGCGGGACCAGCCGCCGGGCGCGGGCGCCTCCGGGCGGGGCAGCGGCGGCGGCGAGGGCTCGGCCTCCGCCTTGGCGTGCCGGGGCGGCACGGCGAGCTGCAGGACGTCGGCGAGGGTGCCGGCGTAACGGTCGGCGACGGTGCGGCAGAGCCGGAGCAGCTGCGGGGTGAGCACCGGTTCGGGCGAGAGGACCTGTGCGAGCGGGGCCAGCGGCCCGGAGAAGTCGCTCTTCTCCAGCCGGGCGACAATGAATCCGTCGTGCAGTTCGCCGCCCTCGCGCTGGCCCTTGACCACCCGCGCGCCGAAGCGGACCCGGACCCGGACACCGGGCTGGGCCTCCTCCGCCATCGCGGCCGGTACTTCGTAGTCGAAGAACTTGTCGATGGTGAGCACGCCCTTGTCGACGACCACCCTGGCGACCGGCAGGTGCTCGGCCCGCTTGGCACCGCGCCAGCTGCGCGGCTTGGCCCGCCGGACCGTCTCCCGGATGAACGCCAGCTGCTCGGGCGCCCCGGCGTCCCCACCGGTCGCCCCGGCGTCCTCGCCCACCGCCCCCGCGCCCTCGACCTCCTCGACCTCTCCGATCTCCTCGCCCGCCACCCCGCCGTCCTCGCCACTCCCCTGCCTGCTGCTCATCGCACCCAGTCCTACCAGGTCCCACCGACAGAACAGCAGCAGGTCCACCGACAAAACGGCAGGTGGTGGCCGCCCGGAGTGCCGGGCGGCCACCACCTGCCGTCAAACGATCCTATGAGCCGATCAGGCCTCGACGGCCTTCTTCAGCTGCTCCACCCGGTCGGTCCGCTCCCAGGTGAAGTCCGGCAACTCACGGCCGAAGTGGCCGTACGCGGCGGTCTGCGAGTAGATCGGGCGCAGCAGGTCCAGGTCGCGGATGATCGCGGCCGGACGCAGGTCGAACACCTCGGTGACGGCCTTCTGGATGGCGAGGACCGGCACGGTCTCGGTGCCGAAGGTCTCCACGAACAGGCCGACCGGCTCGGCCTTGCCGATCGCGTAGGCGACCTGCACCTCGGCGCGGCGGGC
>NZ_JODS01000034.1 GCF_000718025.1 Kitasatospora purpeofusca | reverse complement strand
CTCCGTGCTCGACCTCGCCTACGGCACCGCCGGCGCCTCCCGGGTCGCCCTCATCACCGACGCCATGGGCGCCGCCGGCATGGGCGACGGCCTCTACCCACTCGGCCCGCTCCAGGTCGAGGTCAAGGACGGCGTGGCCCGACTGGTCGAGGGCGGTGCGATCGCCGGCTCGACGCTCACCCTGGACGTCGCCTTCAAGCGCTCGGTGACGGTCAACGGCCTCAGCCTGAACCAGGCCGTGGAGTCGCTCTCCACCGTCCCGGCCCGGCTGCTCGGCCTCGCCGACAAGGTCGGCACCCTGGAGACCGGCAAGCTCGCCGACCTCGTCGTGGTCGACTCCGCCACGTACGACCTGGTCGCCGTCATGCGCCGCGGCCAGTGGATCCTCGGCGGCGACCGCTTCGCCCCGATCACCACCGTCTGACCCCTCCCGGCACGACGAACGGCCGCCCGCTCCCCCACGAGGGGAGCGGGCGGCCGTTCGTCGTGCCCCGGGTCGGCCCGAGGCCGGCCCCGGGAAGGCCTCAGGAAGTGGCTTCCAGCAGCACCTGGTCGACCAGGATCGTGCCGCTGCCCGCCGGCACCGAGATCACCACGGTGTTCGGGCCCGCCACCATCGGCGGCGTTATGTAGGTGTTGAACCAGGACGAGGCCGGGTCCTTGCCGGGGGAGTAGTTCTTGAAGCCCAGTCCGCCCGGCCAGTCCTTGCCGTTGACCGTCGCCGCCGCCCGCACGTCGGCGGCGGCGTTGCTGTAGTGCACGGTGAACTTGTAGGTGCCGGCCGTCGCCAGCTCACCGGTCCAGGTGATGGTCCCGCCCGGGTTGAGCGTCAGATAGCTGCCGTCCGCCGACTTGGCGCCCTTGACGGTGTTGCCGGCCGGCGCGTTCTGCGCCTGCAGCTGGCTCGCGTCCACCGGGCCCAGGCCGCCGGTACCGGAGGCGGTCGCCGCCGGCGTGGCCGACGCGGAGCCGGTCGGGTTCGCGCTGCCGGTACCGGTGCCCGGGCCCGCCGAGACACTGGCCGAGGTACTGCCCTTGGTGTCCTTGTCCTTGGTGTCGTCCGAGCCCCCGCCGTTGAGGGCCACCGCGGCACCGATCGCGATCGCCGCGACCACGGCCACCGCGCCGATGACGGCGCCCTTGCCCCGGCCGCCGCCGCTCGGCCGCTCCTCGCCCGGCTGCGGGCGGGAGTGCTCGGCGTAGCGGGTCTGCTGGGTGGGGGCGGCACCGAAGTCGCCCTGCGCCGGGTACGGCTGCTGCGGCGGCTGGGCCTGCGGGTAGCCGGGCTGCTGGTAGCCGGACTGCGGCTGCTGCGGCCTGGGCGGCTGGCCGTACTGGGCGCGGCCGACCTCCATCGGGCGGCTGTACGGCGTGCGGGGCACGCCCTGCTGCGGCTCGGCCGGCTGCCCGGAGGCGCCGTCGGCCGGACGGTAGAGGTAGCCGAACGGATCGTCGTCCTGAGGGGCGCCGCCCTCCGGGCCCTGGGGCGCCCCGCTGCTGCCGGCGGTGGTCACGGTGGTCAACTCCCCCATCGCGGTCGCGCCGCCGCACTGCCGTGCCGTCGGACGCTGATCGTGGTCGCTCGTACCCCCGGAACACTACCTGTCGTCGGCTACGCCCCGAAAAGACCCCTTGACAACCCACGGGTAGCTTGCGCCCGCCCGGGAGTCCGGTTCAGCCTGCCCGCCGGTGCGAGCGTTCGCCGCGGGCGCCGCGCACCGCGCCGCCCCGGGCCCGCTTCTCGTCGTACATCCGCTCGTCGGCGGTGTGCAGGACCTCCTCGATGCTCATCCCGCAGCCCGCCCAGCCGATACCGAGGCTCACCCCGACCCGCATCGCCCGGCCGTCGATCCGCATCGGCGGGATGATCGCGTTGCGCAGCCGGTGGGCGAGGTCCTTCGCCTCGTCGCGGCCGATGCCGTCGGCCAGCACCACGAACTCGTCGCCGCCGAACCGGGCCACCGTGTCGCCGTCCCGGACGGCCCCGCTGAGCCGGCGGGCGACCTCGACCAGGACGGCGTCCCCGGCGTTGTGCCCGAACCGGTCGTTGATCGACTTGAAGCCGTCGAGGTCGCAGAAGAGCACCGCGAGCCCCTTGTCCACGACGGGCGGGGGGCTCGAACGGAACGGACCGGTCCGGATCTCGCCGCCCGGGCCGTGGTCGGGCGGCACCACGGCGTGCACATGGTCGCCGTAGCCGTTCGCCCCGTCCGGCGCGCCCATGGACGCGGCCGCCGGGTAGCCCTCCGGGAGGCCGTAGCCGTGCGCCGGGTCCGCGCCCTCGTAGCCGCCGGGCGTGCGGTGGGAGTCGCCGAACAGGTGCTCCGGGTACCCGACGAAGCCGTCCTCGGGGCGGAGCGCGGCCGCGTACCCGGCGCCGCCGTGGCCGGAGTCCCCGGGCGGGGCGGACTGGTGCCCGGCGGCGACCGCCTGCGACAGGGCGCAGAGCCGGCGCCCGAGCCTGGCCTTGAGCTCGGCCCCGTTCGGCAGTCCGGTGAGCGCGTCGTGGCTGGCCCGGTGGGCGAGCTGCAGCTCGTGCCGCTTGCGGTCCTCGATGTCCTCGACGTGGGTGAGCAGGAAACTCGGGCCCTCGGCGGCGTCGGCCACGATCGAGTTCCGCAGACAGACCCACTGGTACCCGCCGTCCCGGCGGGAGAGTCGCAGTTCCGCCCGGCCGCTCTCGGCGCTGGTGCGCTCCAGCAGCGTCCGGTCGTCGGGGTGCACGAGATCGGCGAAGCTCTGCTGGCGCAGCACCGCCCGGGGGCGTCCGAGCAGGCGACAGAGCGCGTCGTTGACCCTGGTCAGCTGGCCCCGGCCGGCGCCGTGGAGTTCGGTGATGGCCATCCCGCTGGGGGCGTACTCGAAGGCCTGGCGGAAGCTCTCCTCGCTGGCCCGCAGCGCCTGCTGCTCCTTCTCCAGGCGGGCCAGCGCGCGTTGCATCTCGGCGCGCAGCCGGGCGTTGCCGATCGCGATGGACGCCTGCAGGGAGAACATCTCCAGCGCCTCGCGGGTCCAGGCCCCGGGCCGTTTGCCGCTGCGCGGCCGGTCCACCGAGAGGACGCCGAGCAGGTCGCCGCCGGCGCTGTACATCGGGGCGAGCAGGCCGTCGGCCGGGTGCCAGTCGTTGGCGTAGACCGGCATCGCGCCGTCCCCGATCCAGCGCGGGATGTCGCTGGCCACGGCCCAGCCGCGGTCGTAGGGGAGGAAGCGCAGGGTGCCCCAGTGGTCGCTGACGCCGAGCAGCCGGTCCCAGGACTCGCGGGAGCCGACCTGGCCGAGCAGGACGGAGGGGCCGCCCATGGCGCTCTCCTCCAGCTCCCAGACGGCCGCCACCACCAGGTCGCCGTCGGGCCGGACCAGGCTGACCGCGGCGGCGTCGAATCCGAGCCCGTGCACGGCGCCCTCGACCACGGCCTGCAGCGTTCCCGCCAGGCTGCGGGCAGCGTTGAGGTCCGCCACGACCCGGTGCAAGGTGCGGAGGGTCGCGAGACGGACATAAGGCTCCGACTCGGCTTCCATGCGGGGGCTCCCCGGCTGCTTCGGATAGGTCTTGATTGGTTATCGTCCGATTGCCAGAAGAACTGAATCACAGGGAGCACAGCGTTCGGCACGCTCGGTCAGCAATAGGTCAGCACTTGTGACTTAAATCACACGACACTAATGCACCCTTAATCGGTTCATCTGCCCCATAACGGGACAAAAAGCCTCATCGGCACATTTCCGGTGGTCGGTCGAAATGGCCCGGCGCTGTAGCCGACTGACCGCCGGGCAGGCCCTCCCCTTCACTCCTGGGGGTGAGGCCGGGCGCGAACCGTAACCTTCCCGGTGCCCGGACGGACCGAGCCGCGCTGCGTCGCTGGTCCTACGACCAGGGCCCGATGTCGTTTCCCCCGGTCGCGGGCTAGCGTGCCTACGTGTACCCGTCCCCGCAGCCCGAAGCTGCCTCCCAAGCGTCCCCCGACGAGTTCCGGGCGGCGCTCTCCCAGCTCGCCTCCGGTGTCAGCCTGGTGACCGTCCACGACCCGGACGACGGCGAGGACGTCGGCATGACCGCGACGTCCTTCCTGTCCGTGTCGCTGGAGCCGCCACTGGTCCTGATCTCCGTCCGCGAGGACTCCCGGATGGACGAGGTGCTCTCCCGGGCCGAGACCTGGGCGGTCTCGCTGCTGTCCGAGGAGCAGAAGGCGCTCGGCTCGCGGTTCGCCATGAAGGGCCGGCTCAGCGACCGGCTGCTGTTCGCCGACGCCCCGCACCACCGCGGTCCGTACAGCGGGGCCCCGCTGATCAGTGGCGCGCTCGCCACCGTGGAGTGCCGCACGGAGCAGCGGATGCCGGCCGGCGACCACACCCTGCTGCTGGGCCGGGTCCTGGAGGCCCGGGTGCCCGACCCGGGCGGCCGCCCGCTGCTGTACTTCCGCGGCGGCTACCGCTCCCTGGGCTGACCCCGGACACCTCCGGACAGTCCCGGACGGGCCGGGCCCGCCGCCCGCAGCCGCTACTCCCCGCCGCGCGGGGAGCGCCGCCCCTGCTTCAGCTCGGAGCGGTGCTTCTTGTTGGTGAGCCGCCGCTCGACCATGCCCCGGGAGGGCCTGGTCGCCCGGCGCGCCTTCGGCGGCGGGGCGGTCGCATCGCCGAGCAGCGAGGCCAGCCGGGCCGCGGCGACCTCCCGGTTGCGCCACTGCGAACGGTGCTCGGAGGCCCGGACCACCAGCACCCTGCCGTCGACCAGCCGACCGGCCAGCCGCTCCAGGGCGCGCTCCTTCCACACCTCGGGCAGCGCCGCGGAGGCGGCCAGGTCGAAGCGGAGCTCGACCTGGGTGTCGGAGGTGTTGACGTGCTGGCCACCGGGGCCGGAGGAACGGGAGAAGCGCCAGACGAGCTCGGCGTCGGGGACGACCACCGACCCCCGTACGCGAACGGGCTCAGGCATGGGCCCATCATCCCGCGCCGGACCACGCCGGGTCACCCGGTTATCCGGCCGTCCCGTGCCAACCCCGACAATGTCCCTGTGATCGAGCTCGGCTACTCCCTCTCCAACCGCTTCCCCGACCCCCCGCAGACCGACTACCGGTCCGCGGGCGCGCGCGAGCTGCGGTACGACCTGTTCTGCGGCGACGTCCACGTCGAGGACGAGGAATCCGACCTGTCCACAGCCTGGGGATGGGTCCCGGTGCTGGACTTCGCCTGGGCCCTGTGCGACATCGTCGAGGAACTCGACCGCGACCCGGACGGCGGCCGCGCCGCCCGGGTGCAGACCGCCGACCTCGACTTCACCCAGAACACCCATCTGCTGCGGTTCGCCCGCCGCTTCAACTGGGTCGAGGTCACCGCCACCTGGCTGCCGGACGAGCCGCCGGTCGTGGTCCGTCACAGCGATCTGCGCCGCGAGGCCAGGGATTTCCTCCAGGACACCCTCGCCGACCTCTTCGACATGCACCCCGATCTCGCCGACAATCCGGTTGTCTGGGAACTCCAGGGCAGGTTCCGGCGCGTCTGACGGGGAATACCCGAAACCGTGCCGGCGGCGGCGGAAAAGAAACCGGCCGCGCGGAACCAACCCTCGCGGTTCCCGCGTTATCCCCGGCAACAGCAATCGAAGGGACAGCACACACCATGCCAGTGAGCCTCTCCAAGGGTGGCAACGTCTCGCTGACCAAGGAGGCCCCCGGCCTGACCGCGGTCACCGTCGGCCTCGGCTGGGACGTCCGCACCACGACCGGTGCCGAGTTCGACCTGGACGCCAGCGCCATCGTGCTGAACGCGGACGGAAAGGTGCTGTCCAACAGCCACTTCGTCTTCTTCAACAACACCAGCACCCCGGACAACACCGTCGTCCACACCGGTGACAACCGCACCGGCGAGGGCGCAGGCGACGACGAGGCGATCAACGTCAACCTCGCCACGCTGCCGGCCGAGGCCGCCCGGATCACCTTCCCGGTCTCGATCTACGACGCCGTCGCCCGGTCGCAGAACTTCGGCCAGGTCCGCAACGCCTACATCCGCGTGGTGAACGCGGCCGGCGGCGCCGAGATCGCCCGCTACGACCTCTCCGAGGACGCCGCGACCGAGACCGCCATGATCTTCGGCGAGCTCTACCGCAACGGCGCCGAGTGGAAGTTCCGCGCGGTCGGCCAGGGCTACGCCTCCGGCCTGGCCGGCATCGCCCAGGACTTCGGCGTCCAGCTCTGACGCTCCGCCCCCGCGGTGCCCTCCGGCGCCCGTCCCGCCACCCGGCGGGGCGGGCGCCGCGTCGTTCCCGGCACCCCCGACCGCCCTCCGGGCCGTAGCGCCCGTCCTCGAACCCCCGCCGGGCCCGGAACGACGGAGCGGCGCGGGCGGACGGTCCTCCGTCCACCCGCGCCGCTCGGCACCGGCCGCGCGCGCCGCCTCAGCGGGAGGCGCGGAGCTCCGGCACCTCGATCTGCTCGGTCTCGTCGTGCGGGGTCAGGTCGACCACCTCGGGGGCGGTCGTCCGACCGACCTGGGGCAGCACCTGGGTCCGCTCCTCGGCGGCCTCCGGGGCCGCGGCCGCCGGCTCCGGCACCGCGTCCTGCGCCAAGGGCTGGGGCTGGGGCTGCACCTGGGCCTGGGCCTGGGCCTGTATCTGAGTCCGGGTCCGGTCCTGCGCCTGGGCGGCGACCACCTCGTCCCCCACCACGTCCGCGAGGTCGGCCCGCTCGCCGAGCTCCGCGACGCTGCCCACCACCGGCGTCGGCGCGGCCGGCCGGACCCCGGCCCCGCCACCGGCCCCGCGGCCGAAGAAGCTGAACCCCTGGGGCCGCGCGGTCGCGGGCACCGCAGGCCGCGGCCGCTGCCGCTCGGCCGGCCGCACCGGCTGCGCGGCGGGCGCCCCGCCGAGCTGCCCCACGGTCGCCGTCAGCACCGGCCGGGCCGGCGCGGCGGGAACGGGCGTGGCCGCACCGGACGCGGACGGCGAGGACGGCGCCGTGCCGGGCGCGGGCACCCCGGGAGCGACCGGGGCCGGCACCACCGGGACCACCCGCCCGGGCACCGGCGAAGGCACCGTCGCGGGCGCCGACGCGGACGTGGTCACGGACGTCGTCGCGGGCGCCGTACGGGCCCGCAGCGCGAGCCCCGCACCCGCCGCACGCTCCCGCTCGGCGGCGCGCTCCGCCTCCCGCCGGGCCTCCCGCTCCCGCTGCGCCTCCGCCTGCGCCGCCCGCCGCTCCAGCTGCCGCAGGACGGCCCCGGCGCGGACGAAGGCGGCCGGACTGGCCGGGTACTTGGGTCGGCTCGCGGCGAGGGCCCGCTGGGTCGCCTCGGCCTCCTTGAGCGCCTGCTCGGCGACCATCACGGCCCGCTCCTTGAGCAGCCGGGCGATCTCCGTCTCGGCCTTCGCCAGCCGGGACTTCTCGGCGGTCAGCCGCCGCCCGAACCTGGTCGCCCGCTCCTCGGCCACCTCGGCCGCGTACTCCGCCTCGGCGAGCTGCTCCTCGAACCGCTCCTCGGCCCGGAGCCGCTGCGCCGCCGAGACCTCGGCCGCCGCCCGGGCGGCCCGGTCGCGCTGCCGCAGCAGCACGGCGAAGCCGAGCGTGGCGAGCACCGCGGCGGCTCCCACCGAGCGCACCAGCACGGTGTCCTGACTGAACAGCAGCGCTCCCAGCGCGGCGACGAGGAGCACGCCGGCGGCGGTGGGGGGGAAGACCCGGCCGAGGACGGAGGAATGACGGTGGCGTCCGCGAGACATGCCAAGAAACTAGCGTGCGAATTGGGGCCGTGTCAGCCCAGGGTCGGCTTCGGCCCTTGACACCGTGCCGGACCGACCGGACGTGTCCGGGAAATCACTCAAGATCACCGGAACGGGGCCGGTCAGCGGGGGGTGGGCGCGGGCCCGTGCCCACCCGGGTCGTCGTGGTTCTCCGGCAGCCGGCAGACGTGCTGCAGCCAGAGCGCCGCCGCGATCACGGCCACGCCCGCCAGCACCGCGAGACCGGCGGTGATCGCCTGGTCCTTGCGAGCCGGCACGTCCAGTTCGCCCAGCAGCTGGATCCCGGCACCGGCGTAGATCCCGGTGACCACCGCCGACACCAGCGCGCTGGCCTGGGCGAGCACCACCGCGCGGGCCGCGCCCAGCGGGTCCACCCGCTTCGCGCCGGGCTGCCGCTCGCGTGCCGCCTTGAGCCGCGAGCGCAGCGAGATCGCGGTCGCCAGCAGGATCACCGCCACCGCGGCCAGCACCACCGGCGCCGCGCCCGGCACCGCGGGCAGGGTGTCCAGGGACGCCCAGAGCTTGGCACCGGCCCAGGACAGCGCCGTCGTGACGACGGTGATGCCGACCAGCAGACGGAGGCGAAGCAGCTTCACTCGGACGGGGTCCTTTCCCGGACGGCGGGCGACGGGCGACACGTGGCGGGCGACGACGGAGCCGCCCGCCCCGGGGCTCCGGTGCGACGGCGTCAGGCCACCGTACCGGGCCCGGCCCGGAGGGGTCCCCGGGCCGGGGCCGACACCATGGGTACGCCCGACGGCCCCGTGCGAGTTCCCCGGCCCCTCCGGCCCGTCGCGGCCGAGGAGCCCCGCCCGCGGCACGGACCCGGACCCGGCCCGGCGCCGACCTACTCCGGCAGGGTCAGCCGGATGTCCTCGCGACGGCGGACACCCTGGGCGTCCGGGCCGCCGAGGGCCGCCAGCAGCGCGCCGACCGGCCCGTGCCCGGGCACCTCGGCCTCCGGCTGGGCGTCCAGCCAGGGGGCGAGCACGAAGGCGCGCTCGTGCGAGCGCGGGTGCGGCAGCAGCAGCTCCGGGTCCTCGCTGACGACGCCCTCGTAGGCCAGGATGTCGACGTCCAGGGTGCGCGGTCCCCAGTGGACGGTGCGGACCCGGCCGAAGGCGTCCTCGATCGCGTTGCCGCGCTCCAGCAGGTCGCGGGGCGGCAGCGTGGTGCGGAGCACGACCACCGCGTTGTAGTACGCGGGCTGCTCCGAGGGGCCGCCCACGGCGTCCGTCTCGTACACGGCGGAGACGGCCTTGATGCTGAGCCCGGGCGTGTCCGCGAGGGCGTCCACGGCCCCCTGGAGGGTGTCCAGGCGGTTGCCGAGGTTGGAGCCGAGGGCGATCACCGCGCAGCGCTGGCTGTGCAGGGTGGTGTCGGCCGAGTCGACCCGCTGCTCCAGGTCGAAGGTGCTCGGCGCGGCGGTCGGGTCACTGGTGGTCATCGCACTTCCCCTAGGGCTGAGACGGGCCGCGCTGCGGCGGACACCGGGCAGGCGGTACGGGTCACCCGCGGGCCCGGTGGATGGTCACGGTCACGTCGTCGAACGGCACGGTGATCGGCGCGTCCGGCTTGTGCACGGTCACCTCGACCTCCTGCACCGGCTCGTGCTTCAGGCACTGGTCCGCGATCCGCTGGGCCAGGGTCTCGATCAGCTCGACCGGCTCGCCGGCGATGATCCCGGTGACCTCCTCGGCCACGATGCCGTAGTGCGCCGTGCGGGTCAGGTCGTCGCCGGCGGCGGCGGGACGGGTGTCCAGGAACAGCACCAGGTCGACCACGAAGGTCTGGCCCTCGGCCCGCTCACGCTCGAAAACACCGTGGTGGCCGCGGGCACGCAGGCCCCGCAGAGTGACGCGGTCCAGCAAACGAATCACTGCTCCAAGTCGGACGGGCCCCACCCGGACGAGAACGGCGGGCAGGGCGGAGACGGGCGTCGCGCCCGCCGCTGACCTTTTCGAATCTACCCGCGCGCGCCGACAACACCCGACCGTCCTACCCGGCACGAACCGTCGCCACGCACGCCGCATTGGCGATTGACGTGAACGTTAGGTGACCTGCCGGGAATTCCCCGGCCACCGGCCGGGGCCGTTTCCCCCGGATTTCCGCCCGGATCCCGGAATCAGTCCTCGTCGTCCTCGTCGGCGCTGGTCAGAACGGGTGAACCGTGGTGCGACCACAGTTTCCACCCGGCCGGAGTGCGCCGGAAGAGATTGGTCGACACGACCTTTCCGCCGACCAGCGGACCGAGCTCGCCCTCCTCCTCCGCCTCGCCGCCGGAAAGGATGTTCTCGGTGCACGTGACAAGGGCCACATCGCCCTGCACCTCCACCTCCTCGTCGGTGAGGATGAACTGGATGTACTCGGTGTTCGCCATGATCAGCATGTAGGAGCGGGTCACCTGGGCCCGCCCGCGCAGCACCGGCCACCCCGGGTGGACGCAGACGACGCCCCCCTTGTCGTCCGCCTCGCCGGCGCCCAGCCAGGCGTCCTCGACCGCCTCCTGGTCGCCGTTCTCCAGTGCCTCGTAGAGCGCGCGGTTGGCCTCCAGGGCCGCCTCGCGGTCCGCCTCGGTGGACCGTCGGCCCGCTGTCTCCCCGCTCAACCTGCCGTCACCTGCCATGACCCTCCCGTCTTCGCCAAGCGATCACCCCTGCCGGGCCGCGCGCTGCCAGGCCGCGACCACGCGGACGGCGTCCGCCGTCCCGGACACGTCGTGCACCCGCACCGCCCAGGCCCCGGCTCCCGCCGACAGCACCGACACCGCGGCGGTGGCGTCGTCGCGCTCCCGGGCCGGGCGCAGTTCCCCGGTTTCCGGGTCGGCCAGCAGCGTACCCAGGAACCGCTTGCGCGATGCGGCGACCAGGACGGGACGGCGGAGCGCGGTGAGGGCGTCGAGCCGGCCGAGCAGCGCCCAGTTGTGCTCGGCGGTCTTCGCGAAGCCGAGCCCCGGGTCGAGGATCAGCTGCCGCTCGTCGATCCCGGCGGCGACCAGCGCCTCCACCCGGGCGGTGAGCTCGCCGACCACGTCGGCGACCACGTCGTCGTAGACGGCCAGCCGGTCCATGTCGGCGGACTGCCCGCGCCAGTGCATCACCACGAAGGGCACGCCGGTAGCGGCCACCACCCGGGCCATCGCGGGGTCGGCCAGTCCCCCGGAGACGTCGTTGACGAGCAGCGCGCCGGCCTCCACCGCCCGCTCGGCCACCGAGGCCCGCATGGTGTCGACGGAGACCGCGACCCCGGCGGCGGCGAGTTCCCGCACCACCGGGACGACCCGGCGCAGTTCTTCCTCCTCCGGCACCCGCTGCGATCCCGGCCGGGTGGACTCGCCGCCCACGTCGACCAGGTCGGCGCCCCGGGCGCGCAGCGCGAGGCCGTGGGCGATCGCCTTGGCCGGGTCGTGCCACAGCCCGCCGTCCGAGAAGGAGTCGGGGGTCACGTTGACCACGCCCATGACCGCGCAGCGGTCCAGCCGCGGCAGTCCGGAGGGCAGCGAGTAGGGCACCGAATTGCTCATGCCCCCATTATCCGGTGGCCCGGACCGGGCCACCCGGCACCCGCCCCCGGCCCGGAGCGCACCCGTCCCGGGCCCGGGCCGCCGCTGTCCCGGACAACGGTCCGGCCCCCGCCGAGGAGGTCCTCGACGGGGGCCGGCGGCCGTGCGCCCGGCTCAGGCGGCCTCGGTGACCTCCGGCCTGGCCCCCGCCGGCAGCAGCCCCTGGCGCCGCGGCCTGCGGCCGAAGCGCGGCATGCCGAGGGTGATGAAGGCCTCCGCCTGCATCGCCGCGAAGCCGATCCTGGGCAGGTCCCTGGTGTTCGGGAAGACCAGGAAGCGCGGCTCCCACTCCGGCTGGAACTTCGCGTTGAACTTGTACAGCGACTCGATCTGGAACCAGCGCGACAGGAACACCAGCAGCCCGCGCCAGGCGCGCAGCACCGGCCCGGCGCCGATCCGCTCGCCGCGAGCGAGCGCCGAGCGGAACATCGCGAAGTTCAGCGACACCCGGCGCACCCCCATCGCCGGGACGGCCTGGAGCGCGGCGACGATCAGCAGCTCGTTCAGGCCCGGGTCGGCAGCCCGGTCACGGCGCATCAGCTCCAGCGAGATGCCGTCCTCGCCCCAGGGGACGAAGTGCAGCACCGCCTTGAGGTCGTCGCCGCTCTCGCCCTCCTCCGGCGCCTTGTGGGCGGTGACCACCACGCAGGCGTCGTCGCCCGGCTCGCCGAACCGGCCGAGCGCCATCGAGAAGCCGCGCTCGGTGTCGGTGCCGCGCCAGCGGGCCGCCGCGTCGGCGATCCGCTCCCGCTCCTCCCAGCCGAGCTCGGAGACCCGGCGGACCTGGCAGGAGTAGCCGTTGCGCTCGATCCGCTTGACCATCTGACGGACGTTGCGCATGGCCCGCCCGGAGAGCGAGAAGGAGGCGGTGTCGACGATCGCCTCGTCGCCCAGCTCCAGCGCGTCCAGCCCCGCCTCCCGGGTCCAGACCTCGCCGCCGACCTCGCTGCAGCCCATCACGGCCGGCACCCAGGCGTGCTCGCGGGCCTCGGCCATGAACACCTTGATCGCGCCCGGCCAGGCCTCGACGTCACCGACCGGGTCGCCGGAGGCCAGCATCACGCCGGACACCACCCGGTAGGAGATCGCCGCCTTGCCGGTGGGCGAGAACAGCACGCTCTTGTCCCGGCGCAGCGCGAAGTAGCCGAGCGAGTCCCGCTCGCCGTGCCGGTCCAGCAGGGCCCGGACCCGCACCTCGTCCTCGGCGGTCAGCTCCGGCTTCGGCTTCTCCGGCCGCAGCGCGAGGTAGGTGGTGGTGAAGGCGGTGATCAGCCCCATCGCGCCGAGCAGGTAGCCGACCAGGTCCTCCATCCGGTCCGAGTTGTAGTGCACCGGCCCCTCGAAGCCGAACAGCCCGTAGAGCACGTGCTCCAGCCGCTGGTCCAGGCCCGGGTGCCCCAGCTCGTACTTGGTCCGGGTACTGACGATCAGCAGGCCGATCAGCACGCTCACGGCACCCAGGACGACCAGGTTGACCACCGCGCGCCAGCGGGTGCGCGGGTCGGCCTTGGCGTAGAACTCGCGCCGGTGGACCAGCATGACCACGAACAGCACCAGCGAGATGACCGCCGGGCCGAGCTGGTGCCAGCGCAGCAGGTGCAGCGCCGCGCCCACCGGCAGCAGCACGCACACCACCCGCCAGGCCCGCCGCTTGCGCCGGCGCAGCGCGTGCGCGAGCAGCACCAGGAGCAGGCCGATCATCAGGGTGCCGGCCGCGGCCAGCGTCGTGGTGCCGCCCGGCAGCTGCCCGGCGAAGGTGTGCACCTTGGTGTGCCGGAGCTTGGGGAACACCGCGCTGGCGATGTCGACCAGTCCGATCAGCAGACAGGCGTAGCCGACCGCACCGGGGAGCCAGGCCCTCGGAACGGCGGCCGCTTGGGTACGAAGCGTCTGCAGGCCGCGACGGCGCTGCGGCTGCTCGGGGCTCGGCTCAACGGACACGGGAACGCTCATAGGAGTTCAGCGTAGAGGCTGTCGCGGGGTCTCCGGTCACTCCGGGGTGGGAGCCGTGATGGACCTTCATGCGTTTTCCTTCATCTGGCAAGACGCACACCAAGGAACCGGCAACGAAGGGTAAACCGGCGCCCCGGGGGCGCTGCGAAATTGAGCCGAGGGGTGGGTGCCGGGGGCCCCTCGCCGCGTGGCGCGACGAGCCCCCGCGTACGTGCTACGTACGGTGGACGCCGCATTTTAGGGCGTCGGTTGCGCGCGAGCGCCACCGGGATCCCGGGCCCGTCCCGGCGTCCGGACAGCCTAGCCGCGGTGGCCCGGGCTGACGCACCGCCAGACGATGAAACCTGCACTGTCAGTGTCCCACCGGAAGGCCGACAGCATGGAACTGACCAGCGACGCGCTGATGAACTCGCTGCTTGCCCTGGGTTCGGCCGCGCTCGTGATCACCCTGTGGCTGTGGCCGCGGCTGGCCAGGCAGCGCCCACTCCCGGTACTCGGCCGGGTCGGCCTGTTGACGCTGACTCAGGTGGTGCTGGTGTCGGTGCTGGCGCTCAGCGTCAACAACTCCTTCGGGTTCTACACCTCCTGGGACGACCTGCTCGGCTCCGGCGGCACCAAGCTCGCCCTCACCAGCAACGAGGCCCGCAAGGGCGGCGCGCCGGTCGGCGACGCGCTGGTCCAGCCGACCAACGAGGGCGGCATGGAGACGGTCGGGGACCTGCCCAAGGGGCCGCCCGAGGAGGTCGGCCGGGTCGAGTCGGTCCGGATCACCGGCAAGGAGACCGGACTGTCCGACCAGATGTTCGTCTATCTGCCGCCGGAGTACTTCGACCCCAAGCTCGCCCTGACCCGGTTCCCGGTGATGCTGGCGATCGCCGGCTACCCCGGCATCACGGTCAATCTGATGAAGGAGCTGCCGGTCGTCCAGCAGGCGGTGGAGCTCCAGCGGGCCGGCAAGATGCAGCCGACCATCGTGGTGCTGTCCCGCCCGACCCTGAACCCGCCGCGGAACACCGAGTGCGTGGACGTCGCCGGCGGGCCCCGCACCGAGACCTGGTTCACCAAGGACGTCCCCGAGGCGCTGCACTCCGCCTACCGGATCGGCCGCTCCCCCGCCTCCTGGGCCGTCTTCGGCTACTCGACCGGCGGCAGCTGCGCGTTCCGGCTGGCGATGCGCTTCCCGAACGTGTTCGGCGTCACCGCCGGACTGCACGGCGACGTCAAGGTCGTCGAGGACCAGTTCACCGGCGGCAGCCTGTTCGGCGGGGACCGGACGCTGACCGAGCAGAGCGACCTCACCTGGCGGCTGCAGAACCTGCCCGCCCCGCCGCTGTCGATGCTGGTGGTCTCCACCCGCAAGGAGGCCGACTACCCGCAGACGGTCCAGTTCGTCGAGCTGGCCCAGCAGGTGGCCGCCGGCAATCCGCAGTTCCAGGTGGAGTCGATGTACCTGGACGACGGCGGCCACAACTTCGACAGCTGGATCCGCGAGCTGCCGGCCACCCTGGAGTGGGTGGGCAACCACCTCGGCTGACGCCCTGCCGCTAGGACACCTGAGTGATTACCGGCGGGTCGGGCGCAGCGCGCGCCGCCGCGGGGGACGTATCGCGACCGCCCCGGCCGACCGCCGGGGCGGTCCCTGATCCGGGCAGGAGGCCCCATGCTCAGTACCCGATCGCTCTTCGAGGAGATCTACCGGAACGACGAGGCCTACCAGTTGTTCTGCAGCATCGCCGCCGGCGGCGAGGACCAGGGCGGCTGGGAGAACGAGCGGATCACCGAACTCACCCGTGACCCGGTCCTCGCCCCGAAGATCGCCCGGCACGGCGCCGACGAGCGCAAGCACGGCCGGATCTTCACCCAGCTGCTGCACAAGCGCGGCCTGCCCAAGGTCGACGTCCCCGCCGAGGCCGACTACTGCATGCTGCTGGAGCGGCAGGGCGTCGGCCTCGCCCACGAGCGGCTCACCACGGACATCCCGCTGACCGAGCGCGAGATCATCACCTATCTGGCGCACAGCCGGGTGACCGAGCAGCGGGCGGCCGAGCAGATGCGCCAGCTGGTCAAGGTGTACGGGGACAACCCCGACCTCGGCCGGGCGATGCGGATGATCTCGGCGGACGAGGACAACCATCTCGCCTACTGCCACGAGGAGCTGCTGCGGCTGTCCGCGGCGGGCCACGGGCCGTACATCCGGCACGTCCTGGAGACCTGCGCCCGGGGCGAGATCCGCACCCACCGGGACGTCGGGCTGGCGGTGACGTCCCGGATGGCCCGGATCCTCGCCTGGCCGCGCTGGCAGCTGGCCGTGGTCACGGCCGGCCTGCACGTGCTCTACCTCTACGACCTGCTGTACGGCTGGCGGCGGATGGTGCGGCTGCGGATGCCCGCCCGGCGCGACGCGCTGGGCACCCCGGCCCCGCCGCACGCCGGGCCCGAGCCGCTCTGAGCACACCCCCCGGCGGCCCCCCCGGCCGCCCGTGCGGAGCCGTCGCGACCCGGTCAGCGCCCGATGATGAGGCTCATCGCCTCGGCCCGGGAGGCCGGGTCGCGCAGCTGTCCGCGCACGCAGGAGGTGATGGTCTTGGCGCCGGGCTTGCGGATGCCCCGCATCGACATGCACATGTGCTCGCACTCCACGACCACGATCGCGCCGCGCGGCTCCAGGATCCGCATCAGCGCGTCGGCGACCTGGCTGGTGAGCCGCTCCTGCACCTGCGGCCGGCGGGCGTAGACGTCGACCAGCCGGGCCAGCTTGGACAGGCCGGTGATCTTGCCGCTGGGGGACGGGATGTACCCGACGTGCGCGACACCCCGGAACGGCACCAGGTGGTGCTCGCAGACGGAGGTCAGCTCGATGTCCTTGACCAGCACCATCTCGTCGTGGCCGAGGTCGAAGGTGGTGGTCAGGACGTCCTCGGGCTCCTGCCAGAGGCCCGCGAATATCTCCTTGTAGGCCCGCGCCACCCGGGCGGGGGTGTCCAGCAGGCCCTCGCGGTCCGGGTCCTCACCGACCGCGAGCAGGAGTTCACGGATCGCGTTCTCGGCCCGCTTCTGGTCGAACGTGCCGACGGTGGGGGGACCGTCGAGCGTCACCGGGTCGATCATGCGGGCCTCGCTAACTCGTTGGCGAACACGGGGTTGAACAGCACGGATGCCGCGCCTCCAGGGTACAAACCCTAGTGACGCGGCATCCATTCCGGCCATGCGCGCAGTTGAGCGGTTGATCAGCCCTCGGTGGGCGGCTCGACCGGCAGCTGCGGGAGCTTGACCACGTCGGCCGGAGCGGCCTCGGTGGCGCTGGCGCCGTTGGTGAGCGCCAGCTCCTTGGGCGACTGCACCGGCGGGCGGGTGGACGGCGTCCGACGGGCGGAGCCGGTCCAGGCCGGACGGGTCGGGCGCTTGACGATCGGCGCGAAGATCTCGGCGATCTGCTCCTTGTTGAGGGTCTCCTTCTCGAGGAGCTCCAGGACCAGGTTGTCGAGCACGTCGCGGTTCTCGACCAGGATCTCCCAGGCCTCGTTGTGCGCGCTCTCGATGAGCTTCTTGACCTCTTCGTCGACCAGCCCGGCGACCTCTTCCGAGTAGTCGCGCTGGTGGCCCATCTCACGGCCCAGGAACGGCTCCGAGGCGTCGCTGCCGAACTTGATGGCACCGAGGCGCTCGGTCATGCCGTACTGGGTGACCATGGCCCGCGCGGTGGCGGTGGCCTTCTCGATGTCGTTCGAGGCACCGGTGGTCGGGTCGTGGAAGACCAGCTCCTCCGCCGCGCGCCCGCCCAGCATGTAGGCCAGCTGGTCGAGCATCTCGTTGCGGGTGGTGGAGTACTTGTCCTCCTCCGGCAGCACCATGGTGTAGCCGAGGGCCCGGCCGCGGGACAGGATCGTGATCTTGTGCACCGGGTCGCTGTACTGGCAGGCCGCCGCGACCAGGGCGTGACCGCCCTCGTGGTACGCGGTGATCTTCTTCTCCCGGTCGGACATGATCCGCGTGCGCTTCTGCGGACCCGCCACGACGCGGTCGATGGCCTCGTCCAGGATGTTGTTGTCGATCAGCTTCTTGTCCGAGCGGGCGGTCAGCAGCGCCGCCTCGTTCAGGACGTTCGACAGATCGGCACCGGTGAAGCCGGGGGTGCGCTTGGCGACGGCCGAGAGGTCGACGTCGGGCGCGATCGGCTTGCCCTTCTGGTGCACCTTGAGGATGTCCAGACGGCCCTGGAGGTCGGGGCGCTCGACCGCGATCTGACGGTCGAAGCGGCCCGGGCGCAGCAGCGCCGGGTCCAGGATGTCCGGGCGGTTGGTGGCGGCGATCAGGATGACGCCGCCCTTGACGTCGAAGCCGTCCATCTCGACCAGCAGCTGGTTGAGGGTCTGCTCGCGCTCGTCGTGGCCGCCGCCGAGACCCGCACCGCGGTGCCGGCCGACGGCGTCGATCTCGTCGACGAAGACGATCGCCGGGGCGTTCGCCTTGGCCTGCTCGAAGAGGTCGCGGACCCGGCTGGCGCCGACACCGACGAACATCTCGACGAAGTCGGAACCGGAGATCGAGTAGAACGGCACCCCGGCCTCGCCCGCGACGGCGCGCGCCAGCAGGGTCTTGCCGGTCCCGGGCGGGCCGTAGAGCAGCACACCCTTGGGGATCTTGGCGCCGACGGCCTGGAACTTGGCCGGCTCCTGGAGGAACTCCTTGATCTCGTGGAGCTCCTCGACCGCCTCGTCCGCGCCAGCGACGTCGGAGAAGGTGGTCTTCGGGGTGTCCTTGGTGAGCAGCTTCGCCTTGGACTTGCCGAACTGCATGACGCGCGAGCCGCCGCCCTGCATCTGGTTCATCAGGAACAGGAAGACCAGCACGATGATCACGATCGGCAGCATCGACAGCAGGAGGCTGACGAGGGTGCTCTGCTTCTCGGGGCTGACGGTGTAGCCCTCGGTCAGCGTGCTCTGGTCGTTGTCGTTGATCTGCGCCTGCAGCTTGTCGGCGATGCCGACGCCCTGGTCCCCGATGTAGGAGGCCTGGAACTTGCTGCCGGACTGCGGCTTGCCGGTGCCCACTGCGGGCAGCTTCGCGCCGTCCTTGAGCTGAATCTTGATCGTGTTCGAGTCACCCGTGGTGATCTGCGCCGACTTGACCTGCTTCGCGTCGATCGCTGCGACGACCTGCCCGGTGTCCACCGTCTTGTAGCCGTTCGAATCCGAAACGACCTGCATCAGCACGATGACGGCGAGGACGGCCAGCACGATCCACATGATCGGCGCACGGAAGTATCGCTTAACGTCCATCCATGCGGGGCGTTGCCGCCCCGTCCCTCCTGCCACTCAACGGCGCCGCGGGGCTGTGGGCCACCGGCGCATTCGGTCAGTCAGTGCTCATGTGAAGAGCGGTTTTATTGGACCGTACCGCAGTACGCCCCCCACGTGGCGGGAGCACGGCGATACGACGTTCTTCTATGGTCCCCCGATCCAACGGGCGGGAACAGGATCCTGTTCCCGCCCGTCGTCCGAACGGGTTCTCAGCCGCCGTAGACGTGCGGGGCGAGGGTGCCGATGAAGGGGAGGTTGCGGAGCTTCTCCGCGTAGTCGAGACCGTAGCCGACCACGAACTCGTTGGGGATGTCGAAGCCGACGTACTTGACGTCGATCTCGACCTTGGCCGCGTCCGGCTTGCGCAGCAGGGTGCAGACCTCCAGCGAGGCCGGGCCGCGCGAGCCCAGGTTGCCGAGCAGCCAGGACAGCGTCAGGCCGGAGTCGATGATGTCCTCGACGATCAGCACGTCGCGGCCGGCGATGTCGGTGTCCAGGTCCTTCAGGATCCGGACCACACCGGAGGACTTGGTGCCCATCCCGTAGGAGGAGACCGCCATCCAGTCCATGGTCACCTGCGAGTGCAGGGCACGGGCGAGGTCGGCCATGACCATCACGGCCCCCTTGAGGACGCCGACGATCAGCAGGTCCTTGCCTGCGTAGTCCCGGTCGATGCGCTCGGCCAGCTCCAGGAGCTTCGCGTCGATCTCGTCCTTGCTGATGAGCACCTTCGCGAGGTCAGCGCCCATGTCGTTCTGGTCCACCGGGGATACGTCCTCAAACGTGTCGGGGTCTGGATGGCCGGTGGCCGGCTCCCCCGGGCATACCCGCCCGTCAGTCGCCCTGCCGCCGAAAGACCAGCGTGCCACACCGCCGGGTGGCTTCGACGCCCCCGGGTAGGTGCAGGGGTCCCTGACCCCGCCATCCGGTGACCAGCAGGTCGATCGTCTCCAGGTGCCGGGCGAAGAGGTCCCCGGCCGGACAGCCCGCCCGCAGCGCGGCCCGGCGCAGCACCCGGCGGCGCACGGCGGGGGGCAGCTCGGAGAGTTTCCCGGCGTCCAGGGTGCCTTCGCCCGTACGGATGTCGCGCTCGGCCAGCGCGGCCCACTGGTCCAGGGCGTCGGCGTCGTCGCGGAACAGCCGGGCGGTGCGGGCGAGGGCCTCGACCACGCCGCCGCCCAGGTGCTTCTCCAGCACCGGCAGCACCTCGTGGCGGACCCGGGAGCGGGTGTAGGCCGGGTCGCAGTTGTGCGGGTCGTCCCAGACCTGGATCGCCTGGGCGGAGCAGGCCTGCCGGGTGGCGGCCCGGTCGAGCTCCAGCAGCGGGCGGCGGTAGCGGCCCTTCTGGGCCGGCATGCCGGCCAGCGAGCGGGCGCCGGACCCCCGGGCCAGGCCCAGCAGGACGGTCTCGGCCTGGTCGTCGCGGGTGTGGCCGAGCAGGACGGCGACCGCGCGGTGGCGCTCGGCGGCGGCGTCCAGGGCCGCGTACCGGGCGTCCCTGGCGGCGGCCTCGGGACCGCCCTCGCGGCCGACCCGGACGGCGACCGCCTCGACCGGGTCGAGGCCGAGCTCGCGCAGCCGGTCGGCGACCTGGCCGGCCCGCTCGGCGGAGCCCGACTGGAGGCCGTGGTCGACGGTGACGGCGCCGACCCGCAGACCGATCTTGGGGGCCTCGAAGGCGGCGGCGATGGCGAGCGCCATGGAGTCCGCGCCGCCACTGACGGCGACCAGGACCAGCGGCGAGCCGGGCGCGGCGGGGGTGCGGGGCAGCCCGGAGGGGTGGCGGTGGGCGTTGCCGATCAGCGTGGTGCCGACGGCGGCCGACAGCGCGGCGGCGGCCACCGGCACGCCGGGGACGCGCTCGCGCGGCTCGCGGGCCGGCGCGGTGAAGGTGGAGCCGGCCTCGGCGGCGAGGTCGGCGAGGGTGCGGCGTACGGCCAGGCGTATCGCGGCTACAGCGGGGTGTGGGCCCACGGCGGACGACTCCTCGACGGAGGGGGGACAGGACTGCGGTGGGCGCGGCGGGGACCGCGCTTCCATGAGCACCCTGTTACCGGGCGCTCACAGATGGTGGCAGAAAGGAGGCACCCGCTACGCCACCCGCGCCACCGGTACGACCACCGTCCCACGTTCGGGTGAATGAAGAAACGTATCTTCACCCGCCATGTGCACGACTGGACCACTCGTGCGAACGGATCCGACCGCCTCCCGGTCCCGCCTCCCGGTCCCGCCCGGACGGGGCCGTCAGCGGCCCACCCGGGCGACCCAGGCGGCGGGGTCGTGGATCTCGTCCTTGGTCGGCAGGGTGTTCGGCGAGGTCCAGACCCGGTTGAAGCCCTCCATGCCGACCCGTTCGACCACACCCCGGACGAAGACCGCCCCGTCCTGGTACTGGCGGAGCTTGGCGTCCATCCCGAGCAGCCGGCGCAGCACCAGGTCCAGCCGGTTGGCGCCGCGGTCCCGGCGCTGCTGGAACTTCTCCCGGATCTCGGCGACGCTCGGCACCACGGCCGGGCCCACGCCGTCCATCACCACGTCCGCGTGCCCCTCCAGCAGGGACATCACGGCGGTCAGCCGGCCGAGGATCTCCCGCTGGGCCGGCGACTGGACGATCTCCAGCAGGCCGGCCGACGGGGCGTCGCCGCCGCGGCCGCCGAGGCCGGGCAGACCGGCGCCGAGCGAGCCGGCCGCGTCCCGCAGCCGCTCCACCAGCGCGCCGGGGTCGACGTCCGTCTCGGCCAGGAAGGACTGCACCTCGGACTGGATGTGGTCGCGCAGCCAGGGCACCGCGGTGAACTGGGTGCGGTGGGTCTCCTCGTGCAGGCAGACCCAGAGCCGGAAGTCGGCCGGGTCGACGTCCAGCTCCCGCTCGACGTGGACGATGTTGGGCGCCACCAGCAGCAGCCGGCCCGGACCGGGGCCCTCGGGGCCCAGCCGGGGCTTGTCGAACAGCGCGGCCGGGCTGTCCGGCGCCTCCAGCGAGGGCTCGGCCGGGGCGAAGGTCTCGTACTGGCCGAGCACCTTGGTCGAGAGGAAGGCCAGCAGCGCGCCGACCTCGATACCGGTGGCCTTCTCCCCCACCGTGCCGAGCACGGCGGAGGCCGAACCGCCCGTCCGGCGCGCCTGGAGCTTCTCCACCAGCGGCTGGACGATGGTGCGGAAGCCCGCCACATTGGCCCGCACCCAGCCGGGGCGGTCCACGATCAGCACCGGGGTCGCGGCGGCCTCGGCCAGGCTGCTGGACCGCATGCCGGTGAACTCCCGGACGTGCTCCTCCGCCGCCAGGGCGTGCCGGCGCAGTTCGGCGACCACCGCGGCCGCCTCGGCCCGGCTCACCTCCGGCCCCGGCCGCACCAGCCTGGTCGCGGTCGCGACCGCGAGATTCCAGTCGACCATGTCGGCCCCGCCGCTCGCGCTCGTCATGCCCTTTACCGTACGTGCTCCCGTGCGCCTGGGGGAGCCGGAACGGGCGGTCAATGGCGGCCCGGTGGCCGACCCGTGGCCGCTCAGTGGCAGCCGCAGGCCGCCAGCCTGGCCACCACCCGGTCCATCGCGGCGCGGGCGGTGTCGACGGGGGCGCCGGTCCGGGTCATCAGGGCGAAGGCGAGCAGCCTCCCCTCGGCGTCCACCACGGTGCCCGCCAGGGTGTTGACGCCGCTGAGGCTGCCGGTCTTGGCGCGGACCAGACCGGCCGCGTCGGCCGCCCCGGAGCCGGCGCCGAAGCGCTTGCCGAGGGTGCCGGTGAAACCGGCGATCGGCAGGCCCGTCAGCACCGGACGCAGCGTCGGGTGCTGCGCCGAGGCGGCCAGGGCGAGCAGCTTGACCAGGACCGCCGGCGGGATCGCGTTGCCGGGGTGCAGACCGCTGCCGTCGTTGAGCACCACGCCGGTCATCGGCACGCCGAGCCGGGTGAGCTCCTGGGTGACGGCGGTGGCGGCGCCATCGAAGGCGGCCGGCTGGTGGGCCGCGATCGCGGCCTGGCGGGCGATCGCCTCGGCGAGGGTGTTGTCGGAGGTGGTCAGCATCCGCTCGACCAGCCGGGCCATGGTGGGCGAGTCCACCCGGCCGAGCACGGGGGCGTCGGCGGCGGCCGGGGCGGTGGCGGCCTTCGCCTTGCCCTGGACGGTGACGCCCTGGGCCTTGAGCAGATTGGCGAAGGACTCGGCGGCCGCGCCGGCCGGGTCGGTGACCCGGGCGGGGGCGTCGGCGAGGCTCTTCGGGTCGGTCTTGCCCTCGTCCACCATCAGCGGCGTCACCGCGGCGATGTTCTCGCCGTCGTGGTTCTTGTGCAGCAGCGGGCCGGAGTAGAGCGAGACGTCGTAGTCGAGCGCGACGGTGGTGGTGCCGGCGGCCTTGAGGGCGGCGGCGGTCTGCCGGGCCAGTGCGTCCAGCGAGGCGGGGGCGGTGTCCGGGTCGGCGGGGACGCCTGCGACCTGCACCTGGTCGGCGGGGAGCGCGGTCAGCGTCGGGTCACCACCACCCACGAGGGTGATCCCGCCGGTCGCCGCGTTCTTGACGACCCGGGTGGCCAGCCGGGTGTCCCCCGGGATCAGCGAGAGGGCCGCGACCGAGGTGGCCAGCTTGGTGGTGGAGGCGGGGGTGGCGGCGGTGTTCTCCCCCTTGCCGTAGAGGAGTTGGCCGTCGGCGGCGTCCGCGACGGCGAGGCCGACGGTGCCGAGGTTCTGGTCGGTGAGCACGGTGGCGAGCGCCTGCTGGAGGCCTTGCGCGGTGGGCAGTCCGGCACCCGGACCGGCCTCGGCGGCGGTCAGCACGGCACCGGCCGGGGCGGGGCGGGCGACGGCGGAGGGCTTGGCGGACGCGGGGGCGGAGGTGGAGGCAGATGCGGACGCGGAGGCGGGCGGGGTGGAGGCGGCGGTGGACGGCGGGGTGGTGGTGGGGCGGCCGGAGGTACTGGCCGGGCTCCCGGGCCGACCGGACTCCTCGCCGCGGTCCCCCTTGTCCCCCTTGTCGCCCCGGTCGCCCTTGTCCCCCCGGTTCTCCTTGTCGTCCCTCCGGCCGTTGCTCTCGTCCTGGTCGCCCCGGGTGCCGCCGGCCCCCGGTCCGCCCGGCGAGGCCGATCCGGACGGCGGCGCGGACGGCAGCGCGGACGCGCCTCCCGCCCCCAGCACCGTCGCGGCGACCAGCAACGACGCCCCGAACAGCCCAGCGGCCGTCCCCCCGCGCCGGCGCCCCGACACAGCCCCTGCTCGCACCGACCCGGCCCCTTTCCTGAGCACTCACTCCCGTAGGAGACACTTGGATTCTGTCAGTCCCTACCTTGGAGGAACCGTTGGAGTTCGACGTCCTTATCGAAATCCCTAAGGGCTCTCGTAACAAGTACGAGGTCGACCACGAGACCGGTCGCCTTCGGCTCGACCGGATGCTCTTCACCTCGACCCGCTACCCGGCCGACTACGGCTACGTCGAGGGCACCCTGGCGGACGACGGTGACCCGCTGGACGCCCTGGTCATCCTGGACGAGCCGACCTTCCCCGGTTGCCTGATCAAGTGCCGTGTCATCGGCATGTTCAAGATGACGGACGAGGCCGGCGGCGACGACAAGCTGCTCTGCGTCCCGGCGACGGACCCGCGCTGGGAGCACCTGCAGGACATCCACCACGTGTCGGAGTTCGACCGTCTGGAGATCCAGCACTTCTTCGAGGTCTACAAGGACCTGGAGCCCGGCAAGTCCGTCGAGGGCGCCAACTGGGTCGGCCGCGCCGAGGCCGAGGCCGAGGTCACCGCGTCGATCAAGCGCCTGGCGGAGCAGGGCGGCCACTGAGCCGTCCGCCCGTCTCGTGCGTCCGGCGGTCCGTCCGCCCGGGCGCTTCGAGGTAGGCGAGGCAGTCGAAGGCCGGGGTTCGCGGAGTGATTCCGCGGGCCCCGGCCTTCGCCGTTCCCGGGGCCGGGCGAGGATGGGTTCCCGACACCCTGTCGGTATAACGCGGCCTTAGGTTAGGCTAACCAAAGCAATCGGGGACGTACTCGACCACTGGAGGCCCGCATGCCCACTCCCGAGCAGCCCGTAGTCCCGTTCTCCACCGTGCTGCGCACCGCGAGCAGCGCCGAGCACGAGGCCGCCGAACAGTCCTCGTTCATGAGCCGCCTGCTCGGCGGGCACCTCGGGATCGAGGCCTACGCCGACCTCACCGGCCAGCTCTGGTTCGTCTACCGCGCCCTGGAGGAGCGGGCCGAGGAGCTCGCGGAGCACCCGGTGGCCGGGCCGTTCGTGGACACCACGATCCTGCGCACCGCCGCCATCGAGCGCGACCTCGCCCACCTGCGGGGGCCGGACTGGCGCGAGGGCCTCGTCCCGCTGCCGGCCACCGCCGCGTACGTCGCCCGGCTGGAGGAGCTGGCCCGCGAGTGGCCGGCCGGCTGGATAGCGCACCACTACACCCGCTACCTCGGCGACCTGTCGGGCGGTCAGATCATCCGCGGCATCGCCGAGAAGACCTGGGGCTTCGAGCGCAAGGGCGACGGCGTGCGGTTCTACGTCTTCGAGCAGGTGGAGAACCCGGCCGCGTTCAAGCGCGACTACCGGGCCAAGCTGGACGCCGCCGGACTGGCGCTGGACGAGATCGAGCTCCGCCGGGTGGTCGAGGAGTGCAAGCGCGCCTTCCAGCTGAACGGCGCGCTCTTCCAGGACCTGGACACCCGGTACCCGCTGAGCGCCTGAGCAGCTGGGCATCCGAACGCCTCGGAGCAGGAAGTCGGCCGGACCGACTTCCTGCTCCGAGGCGTTTCGGCGGGTTCCCTCGGGGGCTCCGGCGCTGTGCGGCGGCGCCCGTTACTGGTACTGATGGGGCGTGCGCTTTGACAACGTCCCGATACCGCCGTCCATCGATGCCAGGCCCCGCGATGTGCGCGGCTACCCCGTTCCGGCGATCACGCCGTGGGAGGGCGAGCAACCCCAGTTCGCGCTGACGGACTACGGCCGCAGCGCGGACTGCGCGCGCGGGCGGCTCTGTTCGGTCTGCAACCTGCTGATGCCCAAGGGGCCGGTGTGGCGGGTGGTCGGTGAGACGGAGAGCACCGCGATCGCCGAGGCGCTGGCGGCGGGGCGCCCGTACCGCAATCTCTCCCCGACCATGGAGGGGCCCGGCCACCGCGCGTGCATGCTCTACGCCTCGATGGTCTGCCCGTACCTGGCCCGGCCCAACGCGCGGCGCAGGCAGTCGGCCGAGCAGCCCGACGAGATGACCGGACACGTCGTCCGGGGCACGGTGCGCGGCACGACGGGCGCCGTGGTGGGCTTCGCCGACTACGAGTACGGGATCACCGAGACCCGGGTGCTGTTCCGCTTCATCGACGTGGTGGAGTTCCTGCCCCACGACAATGCGGACGAGCACCTCGCCGACCTGAGAACGGAGTTGGACCGCCTGGCCGGTAACTGACCCGGCCGGGCGGTCCAACGGTGCTCGTGCGCCTCGCTGTCAGCCGCGGTAGGCCGGCAGGCCGACCCGGCTGGTGACCACGGTGGGCTTGGCGGCACCGCTCGCCGGGAGGGTGACGATGCCCTTGGGCGTGCGGGCGGCGATGGTCCGGCCGTCCGGCGAGAAGGTCGGCTGGGTGTAGTCGGTGGTGGCCTTCGGAGTGAGGTCCTTGGCGGTCTTGTCGCCCCGGCCCTGCACGAACAGGTGGTCGTGGCCCTGCACGGAGCGGACGAAGACGACGTCCTCGCCGTCGGGCGAGACTGCGGGCTGGGAGCCCTTGGTCAGCACGTCGGTCTGCGAACGCAGGACCTCGTCGCGGATGTAGACGGTGCCGTTGTCGACGTTGGCGAAAACGCTGGTGCCGGTCTTGCTGCTCGCGTTCGGCCAGATGTTGCCGGTCTGCGGCAGCGGGTTGTCCTCGCCGCTCCAGACACTCAGATCGGTCGGCTGGCCCTGGACAGCCGCAGCGGGAACGGTCTTCAGCTGGGAGACACCGTTCTTCCTGGCGACGAAGACGATGCTGTTCCTGGCGGGCGACTCCGCCTCCGGGACGGCCGCGACCGCGTGCCAGGTCGGGTGGTTCCAGTTCTGTCCGCCGGGGTTCTTGGCCACGGTGACCCGGTTGCTGCCGTCCGCGTCGGAGACGACGAGGTTGCCCGAACCGTCGATGAAGACGGCCTTGTTGCCGTCCGGGGACCAGGTGAGGTCCCGCACGACGGTGCGGAAGTCGACCGTCTTGCCGTCGATCTGCACGTACCGGGTGCCGTTGCTGACGGTCAGCACGTTGTGCTTCAGCCCCTTCGCACCCGCGGCACCGAGCGAGGCGGCCTGGGCGGCCGGGCTGACGGTGGCCACCAGGCCGAGCGTCAGGGCGGCGACGGCGGCGAACTTCGCGGCGCGGGACGAGGACTTGCGGAACGAAAGGGCCTTGCTCATGATCTGTTCCCCCTGGAACGACGTGATGATCCGGTGCTGCGCCAGAGCTTCGTCCGCCACCCCGGCGGACTGTCGTCCGCTTGTTCGGCCCCTCGCTGCTCTGTGCGATGAGAGAAGCCTGTCAGCCGTCCTTCGCTGATCTGTGCGCCAACCGTCACGGACGTGAAACAGCGTCACGCGATCTGCACAAATGGGACGGAGCAGGAGGTCAGAACGGTCGACCTCCCGCTCCGAGGCGTTCATCCGGCCTTGTCGGGGGCGCCGTCCGTGGGGGCGTGCGGCGCCCGGCACCCGCGGCAGAGGATCGGTGGTGGGGGCGGGCCGATCCTGAGCGCGGTGACGACGCCGGTGATCACGGTGGCGATGGCGAGGGCGAGGAGGGCGGCGAAGGCCGCGCCGACGAGGAAGGTGGTCATTCCCGGGCCGCTTCGCGGAGGAGCGCGAGGAGGTTGAGGAGGGTGGCGACGGAGGTGTCGCCGAAGTCGACGAGGAGGCGGCCGTCGACGGTGGCGCCGTTGACGGCGGCGGAGCCCCAGCGGATACCGAAGGGCGCGCCCCGCTCGTGGAGTTCACGGAGGAGGGAGGTCACTTCGGGCTCGGTGTAGGTGCGGAGGTAGGGGTCGTGCGGTTCGAGGGGGGTGTTCACGCGGCGGCGTCCAGCTCGAACCAGGCGACCTTGCCGGTCTTGGCGGGGTCGACGCCGAAGCGGTGGGTGAGGGCGCGCACGAGGTGGAGCCCGCGTCCGGAGAGCGAGTAGAGGTCGGCGGGGAGGGAGGGGGAGGGCAGGTCCGGGCAGTCGTCGCACACGGAGACCCGGAGCACGGCGGGCCGGAGGCAGACGAGGACGGCGGGCGCCTGGCAGCCCGCGTGCTGCCAGGCGTTGATGTACAGCTCGTGAAAAGCGAGTTCGGCGTCGTCGATGACGTCCGGCGGCCAGCCGGCCGAGAGGAGGGCGGCCCGGAGTTCGGCACGGGCGAGGGAGCAGTCGGGCGGGTCGATGGCACGCATGACAGACCTCCGAGGGAGAGGCAGGGGGAGGAGGGAGAGAAGAGGCATCAATGGGCAGAACTGGCACAGTCCACCCAAAGCCTCATAGACGGACACTTGCTGACGATCCGTCCGATCCTTGTGAGGTAGACCATACGGCACATCGACTTAATTTTAGGTAGTTCTCTGGGAGATTCCCCCTCCCGGGGGACAGATGGCCTCACCCTCGAGCTTCACGGCACACTGTGAGCACAGGACATCGAGAGGACGCCATGCCGGGCCGTCTGAACCCCACGCTTCGCCAGCGCCGCTTGGGTACCGAACTGCGAAGAATGCGCGAGCAGGCAGGACTCCGAGGCAGCGAACTCGCCCACTCACTGGGCGTAAGCGCAGCCCAGGTGACACAGATGGAGAACGGAAAGACCAGTGTCAACGCAGACCGACTGCGCACGATCGCAGCGGCATGCAAGTGCGCCAACGAGCCGCTCGTCGAAGCTCTGATCGACTTCACCGTGCCACGCTCGAAGGGCTGGTGGGAGCGGTACCAGGGGAAGCTGTCGACGGATTTCCTCGAGGTTGCGGAGATGGAAGCCCATGCCTTGAAGATCTACACCTGGGCCACCACATACGTTCCGGGTCTTCAGCAAACTGGTGCCTACGCTTCTGCAGTCTTCGGTCGCATCTCGCCCCCACTGCCTCAGCGCGACATCGACACCAGGACGGCGTTCCGAGCTCAACGCCAGCAAGCTCTCCGATCCAGCGGAACGCCACACGTGTCCTTCATCCACGAAGCGGCTCTGAGAATGCAGTTCGGCGGTCGGAAGGTCCTTGCCGAGCAGCTCGACAGCCTGGTCAAGGACTCCGAGGCCGGGACCAGCTCAGTGAGAGTGGTCCCGTTCGATATGGACACCTTCCCAGGTGCAGGGGAGAACATCATGTTCGCCGAAGGGCCGGTCCCGGAGCTCGCAACGCTTCAGATGGACACAGCCCAGGGCGTTCTGTTTTTCGACGCTCCAGCGGACCTGGCCAGCCACCGAGCAACCTTTGCTCGCCTGAGCGCTCTTGCGCTGTCCGACGACGAGTCGCGCACTTTCATTCGATCCATCAGGGGCCAACATGAGTAAGTCCATATGGCAGAAGTCCAGCTTCAGCGGCGCGTCCAACGAGTGCATCGAAGTACGGGTATCGGATGAACTGGTCGAACTCCGGGAATCCGACGACGGCGACGTCATCCTTCACGCCACCCCGGCCGCCTTCGCCGACCTCCTCAGCACCGTCAAGAGCGACGGACTCAACCACCCCGCATAGCCGACTCCTGCAAAGCGCTGTGGCCCCTCGCTCGGATCGAGCGAGGGGCCACAGTTGTTCAAGCCAGCTGTCAGGCGCCGAGGGTCGCGCGGCGGCGGCGGGCCAGGGCGGTGGCGCCACCACCCATCAGCAGCAGGCCGGCGGCGGTCGCCACCAGCGGGACCACCGGGGTGTCGGAACCGGTCGAGGCCAGCACGCCGCCACCACCGAGCGACGACGAGCCGCTGCCGGTGGTGGTGAGCGAAGCGCCACCGACCGTGCCGCCCGTGCCCGAACCGGTACCCGTGCCAGTACCGGCACCGCTACCGGTACCACCGGCCGCACCGCCGGTGGTCGTGCCCGTGCCACCGGCCGTGCCGCCGCTCGGCAGCTGGGCGTTCTTGTCGAAGGCCAGCGACACAGTCACCGGGTCGAGCGCCTCGCCCGCCTTGTAGTTGGCGAAGGCCGGCACACCCTCCGCCGTCAGCTTGGCCGGGACGGCGTTGAGCGTGACCACGCCGTTGACCGGGGCCAGGCTCGCCTTGGAGAGGTCCAGCTCGGCGATCCGGGCACCGGACAGCGTGCTCGTCTTCCCGTCCAGGGACTTGGCGTTGACATCGGCCGTCAGGAACGCGCCGTCCTTGTTGATGCTCAGGCCCAGCTTCGAGAAGGTGGTGTCCAGCTGGTAACCACCGCCCTCACCCGGGTGCCCGAGGAAGCGCACCGACCCGGCGAAGCCCACCGACAGCGCGTGGGTCTTGGTGTTGTACGCGCCCTTGGCCCCGTTGAACCGGTAGTCGGCCGCGCCGCCCGCGAACTCGACCTTGCCGTTGGCCACCGGGCTCTGCAGGTACTTGCGGAAGCTCTCCTTGACCTGCCAGTCCAGGGTGCCGTTCACCACGGCGAGCTCACCGGTGCCCGCGGTCGGTGCCGTGGACGGGCTGCCGGTCGCGGAGGGCGAGTTGGTCGCGCTCGGCGAACCCGTGGCGGTCGGCGAGGAGGTCGCCGTCGGGGACGAGGTGGCCGTGGGCGAGGACGTGGCCGTCGGCGAAGCCGTAGCGGTGGGCGACGCCGTGGCGGTCGGCGAGGCGGTCGCCGTCGGGCTGCCGGTCGCGGTCGGCGTGGCGGTGGCCGTGGGGGTCTGCGTCGGCGTGGCGGTCGGGGACGGCGTGGCCGGGCTCTGCTTGAGCAGCAGCGACAGCGGGTCCACGTCCGACCCGGCCGCGTAGAAGCCGGCGAAGGCCTTGGCGCCCTCCTCGGTCAGCTTCGCCGCCGTCGGCACGCCGTTGGTGGTGTCCCGGCCGACCGTGAAGGTCACCAGCGGGACGTCGTCGCGCCGTGTGACGTCCGGCGCGCCCACGACCTCCTTGGACGCGGTGTCGGCGGTGAGCGTGCCGACCGTCCCGGCGGTGGTGATCTTCAGGTCGCTCAGACCCACGTCCAGCGCGCCGTGGTGGGCGGTGAACCGCACACCACCGGTGAAGGCGGAGGTCAGCGCGTGGCTGCCCATGTCGTAGCTCGCGCTCGCCAGCCCGAAGTGGAAGCTGCCGTCGGCGTTGGTGGTCGCGCCGCCGCTCAGCTCCACCGCGCCCTGGCCGACCGGCCCGGTGACGTAGCTCCGGAAGCTGGCCTTGACCCCCCAGTCCAGCGAGCCGGTGTCGTAGGTGACACTGCTCGGCGCGCCGGCGCCGAAGGCCAGGACCGGGGCGCCGAAGGCGGTCAGGCCGAGGCCGGCGGTGACGGCGGCCAGGGCGGCCATCCGGGTGCGGTTGCGGGACATGGGGGTCTCCGTTCGGTGAGCGGGGAAGTGGAAGGGGTTCAGGCCGCGTCGGCGGGGGTGGTACGACGGCGGCGGAGGACGAACAGACCGGCGGCCGCGGCCACTGCGACGACGAGCAGACCGCCGCCGACCAGGGCCGCCGTCGGGACGCCGCCCGAGTCACCGGCGTCCGCGGCGACCGGCGCCGCGGCGGGCGTGCTCGGGGGAGCGGTGGTGGCCGACGGGGTCGGCGCAACCGCCGGGGCGCTGCCGAGGTCCGGCAGCGGCGGGAGCGCGGCCGCCGGGTCGAGCGCGACGGCGAAGCTCAGCGGGTCCATCGCGGTGCCCGCCGGGTAGAGGCCGCCGAAGGCCTTGCCGCCCGCCTCGGTGAGCGTGAGCGGGAGTTCGACGGCCTTCAGCAGGCCGCCCTCGGCGGTCAGCCCGGCCGGGTCGAAGGTGCCCAGTTCGACGCCGGTGAGCTGCTGGGCGGCACCGTCCGGGGTGCGGCCGGAGACGTCGGCGCGCAGCACGCCCTTGCCCTCGGCCACGGTGACGGCGGTGTTGGCCAGGGTGAGGTCCAGGCCGTAACTGTCGCCGGTCTTCAGCCCGGTGAAGCGGACGCTGCCGGTGAAGGCGGCGGTGAGCGCGCCGGTGGCCGCGTCGTGGCTGCCCTTGGCGGGCGTCCAGCGGTAGAACGCGCCGCCGTCGGCCGCGCCGCCGGAGAGCTCCCAGCGGCCCTGCGCGATGGTGCCGGTGACGTAGTCGCGGAAGGTCCGGCGCACACCCCAGTCGAGCGCGCCGTTGGCGAACTCGGTGGCGGGGGCGGCCTGCGGGGTGGCGGCCGGGCCGGTCGGAACAGTCGGAGCGGTCGGAGCGGTCGCGCTCGGCGTGGGCACGGGCGTCGCCGGGGCCGTCGTGGTCGGTGCCGCGGCGGTCGGCGAGGCGGGAGCCGTCGGCGTCGGGGTGGCCTGCGCCGCCGGGAGGTTGACCGAGAGGCTGACCGGGTCGAGGGCCGTCCCGGCGGTGTAGAAGCCGCCGAAGGCCTTGGCCCCCGCGTCGGTCAGGGTCGCCGGGACGTTGCTGAGGGTCAGGGTCCCGGCCGCGCCGCGCAGGTCGACACCGGCCAGCGAGAGCTCGGCCAGCTTGGCCTGGCTCGCGTTGCTGACCTGCCCGGTCTCCCGGGACTTGCTGCTGACGTCCGCGTACAGCCCGGCCGCGCCGCCCGCGGCGGCCCGGAAGGTGAGCCGGCCGATGCTCAGGTCGAGCGCGTTCGCGCCGTTCTCCTGGTGCCCGGTGAACCGGACCCCGCCCGAGAACGCGGCCGTCAGCGCGCCGTTCGCCGGGTCGTACGAGCCGGTGGCCGAGTGGAACCGGAAGCCGCTGCCCGACACCGTGGCGGCTCCCCCGGTGAGCGCCCAAGTGCCCTGGGCGATGGGGCCGGTGACGTAGGTCAGGAAGGACTGCTTGATCCCCCAGTCCAGCCGCCCGCCGGACACCTTGCCCTCGGCCGCCACCGCCTGGCCGGGGAGGACCAGAACGGTCAGCAGGGCCGCCAGGGCGGTCACCAGGGCGGCGGCCATGCGGCGGAGCCGATGGGGCAGAGGCACGCGGATCACTCCTCGGCGGGACGGGAAGGCAGGCCGGAATCGGGGTCGGCGCAGCCCAGACCCCCTTGCGAACTTTAGGTAAGGCTAACCTAATATATGAGTCAAGAGCCCCGTCGACCGCCCCCGCACCCCCACTCCCGGCGGCGTCAACTCCCATTGAAGGGAACGACCTTGAGCAGCAGTACCCCCCGAACCAGGGCCGCCCGCGGGCCCGCGATCCTGCTGCTGCTCCTCGGCCTGCTGCTCGCCCTGACCGCCTGCGGCTCGGCCTCCGGCGGCGCCGGCGCGGCCGCCGGGGCAGGCACCTCACGCGCCCCGGACACGGTCGAACCGCTGCCCGAAGCGCCGGTCCCCGCGCTCCCGGCCACCGCGACCTCGGCCGACGGCCGGGCCGTCACCGTCGCCAGCGCCGAGCGGATCATCCCGCTCAACGGCAGCCTGGCCGAGATCGTCTTCAGCCTCGGCCTCGGCCCCGAGGTCGTCGCCCGGGACGTCTCCACGACCTTCCAGCAGGCCACCGCCCTGCCCGTGATCACCCAGGCGCACGACGTCTCCGCCGAGGGCGTGCTCTCGCTGCACCCGACCGTCGTCCTCGCCGACCGCTCCACCGGCCCGGCCGAGGCGATCGCCCAGATCCGCGCGGCGGGCGTCCCCCTGCTCGTGCTCGACGACGCCAAGCGGCTGGAGGACGTCGGCCCGCGCATCGACACCGTCGCCGCCGCGCTCGGGGTCCCGGACGCCGGCAAGCAGTTGAAGGAGCGCACCGAGCAGCGGATCACCGCCGCCAGGGCCGCCCTGCCCGCCGTCGACCGCCACCCCAAGGTCGCCTTCCTCTACCTGCGCGGCAGCGCCTCGGTCTACCTGCTCGGCGGCCCGGCCTCCGGCGCCGGCTCGCTGATCACGGCGGTCGGCGGCGAGGACGCCGGCACCGCCGCCGGCCTCACCGGCGACTTCACCCCGCTCACCAGCGAGGCCCTGGTCAAGGCCGCCCCCGACGCGATCCTGGTGATGAGCAAGGGACTCGACTCCGTCGGCGGCGTCGACGGCCTGCTCAAGCTGCCCGGCGTCGCCCAGACCCCGGCCGGCCTGGACCGCCGGATCGTCTCGATCGAGGACGGCCAACTGCTCAGCTACGGCCCGCGCACCCCCCAGGTGATCAACGAGATCGCCGAACAGCTCTACCCCAAGGCCGCCAAGTGACCGCCACCGCGACCGGCGGCAGCGCCGCCACGACCGTGCGACGGCCCGGCCGGACCACCCTGCTCACCGCCGGCCTCGCCGTCGCCCTGGTGGTCTGCGCCGTGCTCGCGGCCGGCATCGGCGCCTACCGGATCCCGCTCGGCGACATCCTCGCCTCCTTCGGCCACCGGCTCGGCCTCGGCGGCCACGAACTCGACCGCGTCCCCGAGTCGGTGCTCTGGAACGTCCGGCTGCCCCGGGTCGTGCTGGCCCTGCTGGTCGGCGGCTCGCTCGGCTGCGCGGGCGCCCTGATGCAGGGCGTGTTCGGCAACCCGCTCGCCGAACCGGCCGTCATCGGCGTCTCCTCCGGCGGCGCGGTCGGCGCCGTCGGCTGCATCGTGCTCGGCCTGGACGCGCTCGGCACCTGGACGGTCACCGCCTCCGCCTTCGTCACCGGCCTGCTGACGGTCTTCGCGGTGTACGCGATGTCCCGCTCCGGCGGCCGCTCCGAAGTGGTCACCCTGATCCTCACCGGCGTCGCGGTGAACGCCTTCTGCGGCGCCCTGATCGGCCTGTTCCTGTTCACCGCCGACACCGCCGCGATCAGCCAGGTCACCTTCTGGCAGCTCGGCTCGCTCTCCCAGGCCACCTGGGGCAAGGTCCTCGGCGTGCTCCCGTTCGCGCTCGTCGGCCTCGCCGTCGCACCCCGCTACGCCCGCTCGCTGGACCTGCTGGCGCTCGGCGAACGGCCCGCCCGGCACCTCGGCGTGGACGTCGAGCGGATGCGGCTGGTGCTGATCACCGTCGTCGCCCTGCTCACCGCCGCCGCGGTCGCGGTCAGCGGCATCATCGGCTTCGTCGGCCTGGTCGTCCCGCACCTGCTGCGGATGCTCGCCGGCCCCGGCCACCGCTTCCTGCTGCCCGCCTCCGCGCTCGCCGGCGCGCTCGTCCTGGTCGCCGCCGACCTCGCCGCCCGCACCCTGGCCGAACCGGCCGAACTCCCGCTCGGCGTACTCACCGCGCTGATCGGCAGCCCGTTCTTCTTCTGGCTGCTGCGCCGCACCCGGACCAAGCAGGGAGGCTGGGCATGAGGCTCGGACTGCGCAACCGCTCCGAGGCGCCCGAACGCCCCGCGCCGGGCAGCGAACTGCTCACCGCGAAGGACGTCCGGCTGAGCCTCGGCGGCCGCGAACTGCTGGCCGGCGCGGACGTCCGGGTCACGGCCGGCGAAGTGGTGGCCCTGCTCGGACCGAACGGCGCCGGCAAGTCCACCCTGCTCTCCGTCCTGGCCGGCGACCTCGTCCCGAGCGCGGGCGAAGTCCGCCTGGACGGCCGCCCGCTGGCCGACTACCGGCCCCTCGACCTGGCCCGGCGGCGCGCGCTGCTCCCGCAGGCGGCCGCGCTGTCCTTCCCGTTCCCGGCCGACGAGGTGGTCCGGATGGGCCGCGCCCCCTGGGCTGGCACCACCGCCGCCGAGGAGGACGAACGGGTGGTGGCCGAGGCGATGGCCGTCACCGAGTCCGCCGCGTTCACCGGACGACCGTTCACCGCCCTCTCCGGCGGCGAACGGGCCCGGGTCGCGCTGGCCCGGGTGCTCGCCCAGCGCGCTGCCCTGCTGCTGCTGGACGAACCCACCGCCGCGCTCGACCTGCGGCACCAGGAACTCGTGCTGCGGCTCGCCCGGACCCGGGCCGCCGCCGGGGACGGCGTGGTCGTCGTCCTGCACGACCTGTCGCTGGCGGCGGCCTACGCGGACCGCGTGGTGCTGCTGGCCGACGGCGCCACCGTCGCCGACGGGCCGGTGGCGGAGGTGCTGCGGGCGCCGCTGCTCAGCGAGGTGTACGGGCACCCGGTCGAGGTGCTGCCGCACCCGCGGACGGGTGTGCCGCTGGTGCTGCCCGAGCGCGGGTAGACGCGCGCCGCCCTCAGCCCTCGTCGTCCAGCCGGAAGCCGATCTTCAGGCCGACCTGGAAGTGCTGGATCCCCCCGTCCGCGAGATGGCCCCGGACCTGCGTCACCTCGAACCAGTCGAGGTTGCGCAGGGTCCGGGAGGCCCGTTCCACGCCGTTGCGGATCGCGGCGTCGATGCTCTCGGTCGAGGACCCGACGATCTCGGTCACCCGGTACACGTGCTCGCTCATGGCGGACTCCCTCAGCTGTGCGACGGCCCCCGATCCACCGTGCACCGGGCCCCGCCCGTCCGCACTCCGGCAACCGCCGGACGGAGCGGGGCCGCAGGGTCCCGGAGCGGCGCACCCGCCCCGGGACCCACTCGTCCACCCGCCCCGAGACCCTCCCCTGCGAGCGGGCGACAGCTCAGAACGCCGCGCGGACCTCGCCGACCGGGATGCCGCCGCCCAGCAGCGGCGCGGCGGCGATCCGGTCGATCGTGCCGTCCTCGGTGGTGACCCCGAGCCGGCGCAGGGCGGCGGCGAGGACCGGGCCGCGGGCCCGCTCCGCACCGTCCTCGATCTTGAAGGCGAGCGCCCGGCCGTCCGGCAGCGCGACCACCTGGACGGCCTCGGCGCCCATCTTGGCGAGCGCGCCCGGCACCGCCCGCATCAGCCGGGTGTCGGCGCGGCGGGTGCCGGCCACGTACTCGGGGTGCGCCCGCATCGCGTCGGCGACCCGGCGCTGCGGGGTGCCGGGCTCGGCCAGCACCAGGGAGCGGTAGCCGCGGGCCAGGCCGGTCAGGCTGACGGCCAGCAGCGGCGCGCCGCAGCCGTCCACCCCGGCGTGCGCGGAGGTCTCGCCGACGGCCTCCTCCAGCGCCTCCCGGGCCAGCCGCTGGATCGGGTGCGCCGGGTCGAGGTAGCTGTCGGTGGGCCAGTCGTTGGCCACGCAGGCGGCCAGCCAGCCGGCGTGCTTGCCGGAGCAGTCCATCAGCACGGGCTCGTGGTCACCGCCCCAGCGCAGGTGGAGTTCGGCCTCCATCTCGTCCAGCGGAAGGTCGGCCGGGGTGCGCAGCGCACTCTCGTCGAGGCCGGCGTCGGCGAGTATCCGCCGCACACCGGCGAGGTGGAACGATTCTGCGGAGTGGCTGGACGCCGCCAGCGCCAGCTGCTCGCCCTCCAGCGCCAGCCCGGCCCGCAGGGTGGCCACCGCCTGGAAGGGCTTGGCGCAGGAGCGGGGGAACACCGGGGCGTCCGGCGCGCCGAGGGCGAACTCGACCGAGCCGTCGGCGGCGAGCAGGACCAGCGAGCCGTGGTGCCGGCCCTCGACGAAGCCCGAACGGACGACCTCGGCGAGCACGGGCAGGGCAGGATTGGACATGGCGAAGAGCCTTCCGGAGGTGAGGGTGAGCCGGGGGCGAGCCGGGCCCGTCCCCACCCCGGGTGCCTCGTCCGATCAGAGCGGGCCGCCTGCGAGCAGGTCGTCGACCCGTGCTTCCCCATCACGGTACCTGCGGGTGATTTCGGCACTGCATCCGTCCGCCGTCCGCATCAGCCGCTTCCGTCGCCCGGACACCTCGCGCTCGTGCGCGCGCAGCCGTTCCAGCGCCGCCAGCAGCTCCGTCGCCGGGTGCGCGGACAGGTCGGCCAGCTGCACGTCCCCCATCAGGGTGTCCGCCTCCAGCTGGGACTGCTGCCCCCGCGGCGGCCCCAGGGTGACGTGCCGGGCCGAGCGGCGGACGGTCGGCGCCGCGTCCGTGAGGATGGCGGGCAGCCGCTCCAGCAGCGCGCCGGCCGGCTCCGCCGGGTCCGCCGGACGGGCCGCGCCGCCGTCGGGCCGGCGGTCCAGCTCGGCCAGCAGGATGTCCATCCGGCCGTGCAGCAGCCGCCGCAGGTAGGAGAGGTCCTCCTCCTGCTCCAGGGTCTCCCGGCGCAGGATCCGCAACTGGTCCAGGCCCAGCCCCCCGAGGTCCGGTTCGGAACCGGGGTCCTCCGGCGCCCGCTCGTACCGGTCCTGTGCCGTGCCGATCGCGTCCATCAACCAACCCACCTGCCGTCGTCCCGATCCCGCCCGCTCGCGGCACCCCGTCGCCTGCCGCCGGTCCGGCCCGTCACCGCCGCGCGCGCCGTCGGCGCGTGTTCCCGTCCGGAGGCACGCCCGGACGCCCGCGATGGTTCCCTCCCCCGGCCGTGGCCACCCACCAGGGCGACACGACCAGAACGCCTGACCTACCGGCTCGACCGCCCGGCCGAACCGGGCCCGGCGCGGCGGACCTTCGGCGCCCCGGACCACGGACGTGCCCGGCCTCCCCCGCATGACGCGGCGGACGGCCGGCTCCGCCCTTGTACGGTCCCCCAGCGTGCCACCCCGCCCGCCGCCGCCGCACCGCCCGTGCACCCGAACGGCCCCCTGGCGAAGAGGGGTGGCTGATACGACCGAAGCTTTTCGCAGCAGGAGCGGCGCCAAGGAGCGCGCAGGCGCACGCTACCCGGCGCACGCCAGGCCGACAGGCGCCCCTGGGGGGCCTGCTCGCGCCCCCACCGCCTCCGGCAGAATGACCGCATGCGAGCAGTGGTGCAGCGAGTGAGCGAGGCCCGGGTGACGGTGGCCGGCGAGACCGTCGGCGCGATCGAGGGGCCGGGGCTCTGCGCCCTGGTCGGCGTCACCCACGACGACACCCCCGCCAAGGCGGCCCAGCTCGCCCGCAAGCTCTGGACCCTACGGCTGCTGCCCGCCGACGGGGACGGCGTCGAGCGGTCCTGCTCGGACATCGCGGCGCCACTGCTGGTCATCAGCCAGTTCACGCTCTACGGCGACGCCCGCAAGGGCCGCCGCCCCACCTGGAACGCCGCCGCGCCCGGCCCGGTCGCCGAGCCGCTGGTGGACGAGGTGGTCGCCCAGCTGCGCGCGCTCGGCGCCGAGGTCGAGACCGGCCGCTTCGGCGCCGACATGAAGGTGGCGCTGGTGAACGACGGCCCGTTCACCGTCCTGGTCGAGGTCTGACCCCGCTTCGGGATCCGCCGCGCCGGACCTCCGCTACTGCGGGACGATCACGTCCTGCGTGCCCGGCACCGTGCCGGCCAGCAGCACCGCGTCCACCGGCACGTTCCGCTTCACGACGGCCAGCGCGACCGGCCCGAGCTCGTGGTGGCGCGCCGAGGAGGTCACGAAGCCGAGCGAGCGCCCCTGCGGGTCCGAGGCGAGCCGCACCTCCGTCCCGTGCGGGGGCAGCACCTCCTCGGTGCCGTCCAGGTGCAGGAAGACCAGCCGGCGCGGCGGCCGCCCCAGGTTGTGCACCCGGGCCACCGTCTCCTGTCCCCGGTAGCAGCCCTTCTGCAGGTGGACGGCGGTGGTCAGCCAGTCCACCTCGTGCGGGATGGTCCGGTGGTCGGTCTCGAAGCCGAGCCGCGGCCGGTGGCCCTCGATCCGCAGCGCCTCGTAGGCCCAGACGCCGGCCGCCGGGCCGTAGCCCGAGGTCAGCGCGGCGAGTTCGGCGCGCGGCAGGAAGAGGTCCCGCCCGTAGGTCAGCTCGCGGACGGCGGCCGCGCCCTCGGCGGAGACGGTCGAGCCGGCCGGCAGGTGGACCACCGCGAAGTCGGCGGTCGCGTCGGCCACCTCGACCCGGTAGAAGAACTTCATGCTCTCCAGGTAGCCGATCAGCGCCTGCTGGGTGCCCGGCTCGACGTGCGCCCAGGTGGTGGTGCCGTCGTCGACCAGGTAGAGGGCGTGCTCGACGTGCCCGTTCGGGGAGAGCACCAGCGCCTCGGTGGCCTGCCCCGACGGCAGTGCGCTGACGTGCTGGGTGAGCAGCAGGTGCAGCCAGCTCAGCCGGTCGTCGCCGGTGACGGTGAGCACCCCGCGGTGCGAGAGGTCGACGAAGCCGGACCCCTGGGCGAGGCTCCGTTGCTCGCGGAAGATGTCGCCGTAGTGGGCGGCGACGCCCTCGTCGGCGCCCTCGGCGGGGACGGCTCCGGGCAGCGCAAGCAGCGGGCTCTTCAGACCGGTCATACCGGCAAGCTTACGACCGCTCGGCGGCGCGCTTCGCGGAGCAGTCGGCGCAGCGGCCGAAGATGGCGAAATGCTTGAGGTCGGTGTCGAAACCGTGCTGCGCACGCAGGCTGTCGATCAGCGGCTGGGCGATCTCGGTGCCGGTCTCGGTGACCTTCTCGCAGTCCCGGCAGACCAGGTGCAGATGGTGGTGGCGGCCGGCCAGGTGGTAGGTCGGGGCGCCGTGGCCGAGGTGGGCGTGCGAGACCAGGCCGAGCTCCTCCAGCAGCTCCAGGGTCCGGTAGACGGTGGAGATGTTGACGCCGCTGGCGGTCTGCCGGACGTGGCCGAGGATCTCGTCCGGGGTGGCGTGGTCGAGCGCGTCGACCGCCTCCAGCACGAGCTGGCGCTGCGGGGTGAGCCGGTAGCCGCGCTCGCGCAGGTCGGCCTTCCAGTCTCCGGAGAGCTGCCAGTCGGTGGTGCCGGTGTCCGCCACGGTCCTGTTCCCTGCCAAACGTCGGGGGTCCTGAAGCAAGTGTAGGGACCGGCCGACGGGCCGGTCCCTACACCTGTGCGCCTCGGCGGACGCCGCGTGCTTCCTACTTGAAGAACGCGATGCCGTCGTCCGGCAGGTCGTTGATGTCCTTGATCAGCTGGGCCGGCGAGAGCACCTTCTTCAGCTGGGCGGACATGTACGGGCGCAGCGGGACGTTCGGGGCGGCCTTCTCGCCGACCCAGAGCAGTTCCTCGTTGACGAAGCCGTAGAGCCGCTTGCCGCCCGAGTACTCCGGGGAGCCCTCGATCCGGGCCACCGCGTCGGTGGAGACGTCGATCTGCGGCTTGCCGTCGGCCAGCTCGCCGTACCAGATCTCCACCGTGCCGTCGTCGCGGACGGAGGAGATCTCGATCCCGCGGGCACCGCTGGCGCCGTGCTGGTTGCTGGTCACGCGCCAGAAGGCGTGCTCGTTCTCCAGCGGACGGACCTTCTCGCCCTCGCTGTCCAGCACCCAGGTGCGGGAGCGGAACTCCAGGAAGGGCCGTCCGTCGTGACGGATGACGATCTCCTGGCCGAAGTTGCACTTCTCGGTGTCCTGGCCCTCCGAGCCCGGCAGGGGGGCGTAGACGCCCGCGCCCTCCCAGGTGCCGAGGAGGAAGGCCAGCGGGACGACGTCCTTGTGGAGGTCAGAGGGGATCTCGATCATGTTCCTGGTCGCTGTCGTCGGTGCGGGATCACTTCAACCGTACGGCAGTCGCTCAGCGCTGGCCCTGGTACAGCTTCATCACCGAGAAGACGGCGAACCAGGTGATCAGCACGGCCATGAGGGCCAGCAGACCGTCGAAGAAGATTTCCAGACCGGACACGGGGGGCTCCCAGGGCGGCGACAGTGTGTGGATTTTGCTGCCGCTCACTCTATCCGGACGGTGCCGACGGGTCTCGGTGAGCCCCACCACGACGGCGATCTACTGTGTCCGCATGTCGTCTCAGAAGAAGCTCGTCATCAAGGTCACCGCCGGAGCGGACGCGCCGGAGCGGTGCTCGCAGGCGTTCACGGTGGCGGCGGTCGCCGTCGCCAGCGGGGTCGAGGTCTCGCTCTGGCTGACCGGGGAGTCGTCCTGGTTCGCGCTGCCCGGGCGCGCGGCCGAGTTCGAGCTGCCGCACGCGGCCCCGCTGCCGGACCTGCTGGAGTCGGTCCTGGCGGCCGGCACGGTCACCCTCTGCACCCAGTGTGCGGTGCGGCGCGGGATCGAGCAGAAGGACACCGTCGAGGGCGTCCGGATCGCGGGCGCGCAGGTCTTCGTCAGCGAGATCATGGCCGACGGCGTGCAGGCGCTCGTCTACTGATCCCGGCGGTCGGGGCGGTCCGGGCGGTCCCGGTCGTGGCCGGGCTCGTCCCACTTCGGGTCCTCCCAGCGAGGGTCGTTCCACCAGTCGTCCTCGGGGTCCCGCTTGTTGGCGAAGACCGCGGCGGCGGGCGGGATCACCATCGCGACCACGCACATGGCGATCGCGGCCGGGACGGACCAGAACCGCACGACGCCCCAGGCCAGCACGAACAGCCCGAGGCAGACGCCCATCATGGCGAAGTAGTAGCGGTGTCGCCGACGTGCCTGCACACGTCCACGGTATGCCCGAGGGCCCCCGCACGGCAGGGGCCCTCGGTGACGCCGATCCGTCGTGGACGGTCAGACCGCGATCGCGACCTCGGTCAGGTTGCCCTGGGAGGCGACCACCTGGCGGTCCACGGTCTGGCCCGGGATGAGCGCCCGCAGGGTCCACTTGCCCGGGCGGGCGAAGAACCGGAACTGGCCGGTCGCCGAGGTGGGCACCTCAGCCGTGAACTCGCCGCCCTCGTCGAGCAGTCGGACGTAGCCGTTGACCGGCTCGCCGTCGCGGGTCACGGAACCCTGGATGATCGTCTCGTTCGCCACGTCAACTCCTGCCAGGTCAGGCCCACCGGCCTTCGCACCGCACATGTCTTGTCTTCCCTTCAGCCTTACGGGTGGAGCAGGCGGCTCAGTTGCCGAGCTCGATCGGCACGCCGACGAGGCTGCCGTACTCGGTCCAGGAACCGTCGTAGTTCTTCACGTTCTCCTGGCCGAGCAGCTCGTGCAGGACGAACCAGGTGAGCGCGGAGCGCTCGCCGATGCGGCAGTAGGCGATGGTGTCCTTCGCCAGGTCGATGCCCTCGGCCTCGTAGAGGGCCTTGAGCTCGTCGTCGCTCTTGAAGGTGCCGTCGTCGTTGGCGTTCTTCGCCCACGGGATGTTGCGCGCGGAGGGCACGTGGCCGGGGCGCTGCGACTGCTCCTGCGGGAGGTGGGCCGGGGCGAGCAGCTTGCCGGAGAACTCGTCGGGCGAGCGGACGTCGACCAGGTTGAGGGTGCCGATGGCGGCGATCACGTCGTCGCGGAAGGCGCGGATCGAGGAGTCGACGGCCTGCGCCGTGTACTCGGTCGCGGCGCGCTGCGGCACCTCGGCGACCAGGTCGCGGGAGTCGAGCTCCCACTTCTTGCGGCCGCCGTCGAGCAGGCGGACGTCACCGTGGCCGTACAGCTTGAAGTACCAGTAGGCGTAGGAGGCGAACCAGTTGTTGTTGCCGCCGTAGAGCACGACGGTGTCGTCGTTGGCGATGCCCTTGGCGCTGAGCAGCGCCTCGAAGCCGGCCTGGTCGATGAAGTCGCGGCGGACCGGGTCCTGGAGGTCGGACTTCCAGTCGATCCGGACGGCGTTGCGGATGTGGTTCTTGTCGTAGGCGGAGGTGTCCTCGTCGACCTCGACGATGACAACCTTCGGGTCGTCCAGGCGGGCCTGGACCCAGTCGGCGTCGACCAGGACGTCGCTGCGGCTCATGGTGTTGTTCTCCATCCGGGGGCGGTTTGCGGAAGGTGGTGCTGCTGGTGGCTGCTTCGGGTGCTGCGACGCAGCGGGGGTGCGGTCGCCCGTCGGAGGCCGGTCCGAATTCCTGTCCGAATAGTGGGACATACGGCGGCGTGCGGTACGAGCGGGCGAGAGGTGCGGAGCAGGGCGGCCGCGCCCGGCCCCAGGGGCTGGCACAGGTCACCGGAGAAATCGGCGGCGGGCGGCAACTGCCCTGCCAGGACGCCGAGTCAGCGCATTCGACACAGACAGGCGGCCACGCGGCACAGGTCTACCGCCCGCCGCTTCGTGAGGTCCGTCTGTCGCTTCATGCCGACGATGCTAGGGACACCCGAGGCCCGCTGTCATCAGCGTATCGAATACCGAGACCAGATCGCTCGAATGCTGGGATTTGACCCTTCCATGGGCATCGGGAACCGGCCACGGCCCGGCCGACACGGCCCCGGGGGCCGGTCCTGGGGTGGGAACAGCACCGCTCCGCGGCCGGCGCTGGACAGCGCGTCTCGCGGAGCGGAACGGTGGACGGCGGGGTCGGGCCGGCCGGCGGTCAGCCGATGAGCTTGACGTCCTTGCCCTCGAAGGCCAGCCGGAAGCCGTCCTCCTGCGGAGTCACCGAGGCGAGGTTCAGCCCGGCGGGCAGCGCGGCGAGGGTGAAGCTGATCGGGGCGATGGCCTGGTCGGACACCCCGGCGAGCAGCGAGGCCATCGCGCTGATCCGGAAGCCGTCCACCGTCACGGTGTTCCCCTTGTTGTGCACCGAGGCCTCACCGACCGGGAGCGGCCCGAGCGAGGCCTTGACCTTGCCGGGCCCGCCGTAGGAGAGGCTCAGCCTGGTGCCGCCGCCGAGCGAGAGCCGGCCCGCGTTCGGCACCAGCTCCGAGGCCGGCGGCAGCAGCCGCGACAGGTCCGCGTAGTCGATCAGACCGGAGCCGGAACCGGTGGCCACGGTGGCGCTGCTCATGTTGTCGCTCACCTCGACACCGGAAAGTCTGGCCGAGAAGGAGTGCAGCGCGACCTTGTCCTTGCCCTCGCCGACGGTCAGCCCGTCCGCGGAGATCCGCACATCGTCCAGCTTCTGCGAGACGACCTGGGTCAGGAACGGGAAGCCCTCGATCGACACGTGCGGCTTCTGGCTCATCCGGCCGCTCTTCAGGATCTGGTCGGCCGCCTCGTCCTCGGCGACCCCCACGGCTATCCGGTCGGCGCCCACCAGTACCCCCGAGAGCACCACCAGGCCGATCGTCGCCTTCAGCCAGCCGCGCATCGCTCTCCCCCGTCGTCGCCGGTCGCTGTTCGCTGTCGTTCGCTGTCGTTCGCTGTCGCCACGTGTCGTTCGCCGCGGTCGGTCCTCGCGGCGGCGGATCCGGGAACTCCGGTACGGCCGCTCCGCACGACCGTACGACGTCCCGCCCCGGAGCATGGTTCCGGGGCGGGACGTCGTGGGGAAGGCCGCCTCGGCGGCGGCGGTCAGCCGAGCAGGGTCGTGGCGATCCACACCAGCGGCGACGCGACCGCGAGCGGCAGCGCCACGCCCGCCGTCATGTGCACGAACCGGGACGGGAAGTCGTACCCCGCCACCCGGCGGCCGATCAGCGCGCCGAGACCGGCCGCCGCGCCCAGCGCCGGCGGGGCGCCGACCGCGAGGCCCAGCCCGACCGCCGCGAGCAGCCCCAGCAACGGGCCCAGCCACTTGGGCCCGGGCAGCGGCGCGGCCGCCAGCAGCGTCGCCAGCGCGACCGCCCCGACCGCCGCCGGCACCCAGTCCGACAGCAGCAGCGCCGTGCAGAGCACCGTCACCACGGTGGCCGAACCGAGCACGGTCAGCGCGTAGAACCGCTCCTTGGGATCGGCCGGGCGGAACGTCTGCAGCACCAGGACCAGCAGGAAGAACCCGCCGAGCGTGCCGACCACGGCCGCCGTGCCGCCGTCCTCGTCGGCCAGCAGCACCGCCACGTCGGCCACCACGCCGGACAGCGCGGCCAGCGCGATGCCCTGCCGGGCCGGCCACATGCCGTTCAGCCGGAACCAGCCGGCCGCCGTCAGACCCTGGAGCAGCACGAGCACCAGCGCCAGCCCGACCTGGCCGAGCGCCGCACCACCGGCCAGCAGGGCGGCGGCACCGGCGGTGATCAGCGCGGGCTGGAGGCCGGGGTCGTTGATCGGCGAACCGGTCCGGACGGCGGGCGCCGCCGGGGCCGGGGCGTGGACGGGAGCCGGAGCCGGGACCGGCACCGGCGCCGACGGCGGAGCGGTGAACGGCGCGGCCGGAGCCGCGGGGGCGCCGTGGCCGCCGGGCCCCGCGTGCGCGTTCTGCGCGGCGCGGGCCGCCCTGGCCGCGCGGGCGGCGGCCGGGTCGTTCAGCACCGGGGCCGGCGGCTCCGGACGCTTCAGGGTCATGGTCGGCTGGTCGAGGGCCTGCCCCTGGTCCGGCACGGGCACCGGGGCGTGGGCCTGCGGCGGAGCCTGGATCGGCGCCTGCGGCGGAGCCTGCACCGGGGCCTGGCCGTACGGGGTCCCGGCGGGAGCCTGGCCCTGCGGCCGGCCGTGCCGGGCCCTGGGCCGGTCGTGGCCGGGGAACGGCTCCGCCGGCCGGCCCTGGGCGCCCGGCGGCACCGCGCCGGACACCCGCACGGGCGGGAGCAGCGCCGTCGCCTCCGCGTCGTCCATCGGCGGCACCGGCGGGAGCAGCGCCGTCGCGGCGTCGTCCACGGCCGGACCGACGCCCGGCCCCGCCCCGTACGGCGACTGCCCGTAGGCGGCCTGCTGTCCGTACGGCTGCTGCTGCGGGTACCCCGGCTGCTGCGCCGACGGCCCGCCGTACGGCGGTACACCCGCGCCGGGGGCGTGCGGCTGCGCCGCGAGCCCCTGCTGCGCATAAGGATCCGGCGCGTACCCCTGCTGGGGGGCGTACGGATACGGCGGCTGCTGGGGGTGGTACCCCTGCGCCCCCGGCTGCTCCTGCGGCTGCTGCTGCGGAGGCTGCGCCGACTGCTGCTGCGGCTGCCCGTAGGGGTACTGCGGCTGCTGAGGGTGCTGCCGCGGCGGGCCCTCGGGGGCCCCGTTCGTCCCGGTCACGCCGCTCACCCGCCCGCGAACGGCGGGAGAACCTCGACGCTGCCGCCCTCGCTGAGCGCCACCGTCGAGTGGTCACGGCCGCCCACCGGCGAGCCGTCCACCAGGTAGGAGCAGTGGCCGAGCAGCAGGACCAGCTTCGGCCGGTCGGCATGCCGCGCCTTGGCCTCCGCCAGCGCCTCGGCCAGGGTCGCCGCCAGGTACGGCTCCTCGGCCAGCCCGGCCTCCGACTTCGCCGCCGCCCAGTAGCGGATGGTTCCGCTCACCCGAACGGCGGCCGCCGGGTCGTGCCCGGTGGTCGCGCCCATGGCAACCCCTTCTCGTCGTCCTCGCCCGTTCCCGGGTACCCCGGGCCGGGTCCACCACCGGAGGCGGCCGCGCGTCGCCCGAAAGGTGTACTCGCACGGTGCCGTCGATGTGCGTCCCATGATGGCGTGTTCGTCCGCACGAGCGGCAATCGCCCTGGCCCGGTACCCGGCGGCGCCGTCGCGAAGCTGTGGCGGGGCTCACCCGGCGCGCGCCCGAAAAGGGCCGAACCGCCGGGTCGGAGCCCTCCCGGCCCGGGGACCGGTCGGCTATCCTCGACCCCTGAGGGATCCGGGCAGAGTCGCCCCCGGGTCCTTTTGTGCTTTCAGGACGCCAGTACGGACGTTCTTGCGAATCGTCGGCCCACCCCCGGCGGTCCGCGGGAACCGCCCCCGCCACGCACGGCACAACGACGTGCCGGACCCGGCAGGGGCGTCGGACAACCCCGGCTCCGGGCCGCCGCCCGGGACGGGCCAGGACCGGAAGGTTCGCGGGATGAACAGGGCAGAAACGGTGCATCGCGGGTTGCGGGACCCCCGGCGCGCGCCCCGTTCGGCCGTCCGCGCCGACGGGCCCGACGGGTCCCACCGGGCGTCCCCCTCCTCCCCCTCACCAGCACGTGCGCCATCCGGCTGTGGCGGCAGCCGGAACGCGACCGCGACGACCCGGAAAGGGGACTACCGGGTATGAGTTCTCTGCTCCTCCTCACCAACGCGCTGCAGCCCTCCGCGGAGGTACTGCCCGCACTCGGCCTGCTGCTGCACAGCGTCCGGGTGGCGCCCGCCGAGGGTGCCGCCCTGGTCGACACCCCCAGCGCCGACGTCATCCTGGTGGACGGCAGGCGCGACCTGCCGCAGATCCGCAGCCTCTGCCAGCTGCTGCGCTCCACCGGCATCGGCTGCCCGCTGATCCTGGTGGTGACCGAGGGCGGCCTGGCCGCCGTCACCGCGGAGTGGGGCATCGACGACGTCCTGCTCGACACCTCCGGCCCGGCCGAGGTCGAGGCCCGGCTGCGACTCGCCCTCGGCCGGCTCCAGGTGACCACCGACGACAGCCCGATGGAGATCCGCAACGGCGACCTCTCGGTCGACGAGGCCACCTACTCGGCCAAGCTCAAGGGCCGGGTGCTCGACCTCACCTTCAAGGAGTTCGAGCTGCTCAAGTACCTCGCCCAGCACCCCGGCCGGGTCTTCACCCGGGCGCAGCTGCTGCAGGAGGTCTGGGGCTACGACTACTTCGGCGGCACCCGGACCGTCGACGTGCACGTGCGGCGGCTGCGGGCCAAGCTCGGCGTCGAGAACGAGTGCCTGATCGGCACCGTCCGCAACGTCGGCTACCGCTTCGTCGTCCCGGAGAAGCCCGACAAGGGCGAGCGCCCCGACCAGGCCGTCCGGCGCCCCGCGACGGTCCTGGAGGCCTGACCCGGCGGGCCGGGCGGGCCCACCCCGTACCGCCCGGCCCGGCCTGTCCGGATTCGCCCCACCCCGTCCGGGAGCCGCTCCGGGAACGGCCCCGACCGGGGGCGATCCCCACTGCCCGGCCGCACGCCACACGCGTAGACTCCCCCCGTGGCCAAAGTGACGCGCGACGATGTAGCCCGACTGGCTGGTACCTCGACCGCGGTCGTCAGCTACGTGATCAACAACGGGCCGCGGCCGGTCGCGCCCGCCACCCGGGAGAAGGTGCTCGCCGCGATCGAGCAGCTCGGCTACCGGCCGAACAGCGTCGCGCAGGCGATGGCCTCCCGCCGCACCAACCTCATCGGCATGGTCGTCCCGGACGCCCGCCAGCCGTTCTTCGCCGAGATGGCGCACGCCGTGGAACGGGCCGCCTCCGAACGCGGCAAGCTGGTGCTGATCGGCAACTCCGACTACGTCGACGACCGCGAGGTCCACTACGTCCGAGCCTTCCTCGGCATGCGGGTCTCCGGCCTGATCCTGGTCAGCCAGGGCCCCTCCCAGCGGGCCGCCGAGGAGTTCGCGGCCATGGAGGGGGCCAAGGTCGTGCTGCTGCACCGCCGCCCCGAGGCGATCGACGACGTCGCGGTGGTCACCGACGACGTGGGCGGCGCCGAGGCCGTCGTCCGCCACCTGCTGGAGGTGCACGGGCACCCGTACGTGGCCTGCTTCGGCGGCCCGGTCGAGTCCCCCGCCCCCGGCGACCCGGTCATCGACCACGTCGAGGGCTGGCAGCGCGCCATGGACGCGCACGGCCTGCCGACCGAACCGCACCTGATCGACGCGCCCTTCCACCGCTACGGCGCCTACGACGTCGCGCTCGGCGTGCTGCGCTCCGAGAACCGCCCCCCGGCGATCTTCTGCTCCACCGACGACCAGGCCATCGGTGTCCTGCGGGCCGCCCGCGAGGTGGGCCTGCGGGTGCCGGAGGACCTCGCCGTGGCCGGCTTCGACGACGTGCCGGAGGCCGCCCTCGCCGACCCGCCGCTGACCACCGTCGCCTCCGACCGCGACGCGATGGCCCGGGCCGCGGTGGACCTCGTCCTGGACGACTCGCTGATGGTGCCCGGATCGGACACCGAGCGGGTCCGCAAATTCCCGTCGCGCCTGGTCGTACGGCGTTCCTGCGGCTGCACCCCGGACAGCGCCGGCTCGTAGCGCGAGCCCCGGCCTGACCAGGCTTTATGAGAAGTCAACGGGCTTCTCGGACCCTTCTGAGCGCACTCTCACCGGATTCTCATCCACCGGGCGGAGCTTGGTCGCCATGAGCGATCACCAGCAGTGGCAGCACCGCACCGACGGCCCGTACGACGGACCGTCCGAGCCCCCGGCCGGGCCCCGCGAGGACCGGGTCGTCCCGGGCACCGTCCTCGGCGGCAGCACGTACGAGCGCACCGGACACGAGAACAGCGAGTACGGAAACACCGGGGCCGCTGCGGCCACCGGGTACGGCAGCACCGGGTACGGCGTCGCCGCCCACCCCGCCGCCGGCACCCCGCTCCCGCCGTTCCCGCCCGAGGCGGCCGACCCGGCACCGTCCGGCGGCCCCGGCCACCGGGCCCGGCGCGGCCTGCTGCGCGGGCGGCTCGCCCTGGTCACCGCCGTCGCCGCAGTCGCCGCCGTCCTCGGCGGGGTCACCGGCGGCGTCGTCGCCGCCCAGGGCCACAGCTCGGTGAGCCGCACCGGCACCGTCGCCAGCCCGGTCGCCGCCCGTTCCGACGGCAGCGCCGACGTCGCCGCCGTCGCGGCCGCCGTCTCGCCCAGCGTCGTCCAGATCACGGTGCAGACCGCGAACGGCACCGCCACCGGCACCGGCGTGGTCCTCACCGCCGGCGGCCAGATCCTCACCAACTACCACGTGGTCTCCGGCGCGGCCGACGGCGGCCGGATCACCGTCACCTTCCACGACGGCTCCACCGCCACCGCCGCCCTCACCGGCACCGACAAGAGCCTGGACGCCGCCGTGATCACCGCGAGCGGCGCCAAGCAGCTCACCCCCGCCGTGCTCGGCGACTCCTCCGCCGTCGCGGTCGGCGACCCGGTCGTCGCCATCGGCAACCCCGAGGGCCTCACCGGCACCGTCACCTCCGGCATCATCAGCGCCGAGCACCGCGAGGTCACCGTCCAGCTCGACGAGGGCACCACCAGCGGCAACGGCGGCTTCGGCCTCCCCAACCTGCCCGGACTGCGCGGCAGCGCCCCGCAGAGCAGCGGCAGCACCACCACCTACCAGGCCTTCCAGACCGACGCCGCGCTCAACCCGGGCAACTCCGGCGGCCCGCTGATCAACGCCTCGGGGCAGGTCATCGGCATCAACTCGGCCATGTACTCGCCGAGCGGATCGAGCGCCACCGCCGGCGGCGGCTCGGCCGGCAGCGTCGGCCTCGGCTTCGCCATCCCGATCGACGACATCAAGCAGGTGCTGCCCAAGCTGCAGTCCGGCCAGAACGTCTGAGCACGTCCGACAATTGACCCGAGCAGGGCCTCCCGCCACCAGAAAGGGCAACCGCCGATGACCCCGTCCGCCGACGACCGCACCCCCGCCGAGCCCGGGCAGCAGAACACCGCCCGGCTCCTCGTGGTCGACGACGAACCCGCCCTCCGGGACGCCCTGGAGAGCAGCCTCGTCTTCGAGGGCTACGAGGTCGCCACCGCCACCGACGGCTACGAGGCCCTCGAGTCCGTCGAACGCAACCGGCCGGACCTCGTCCTGCTCGACATCATGATGCCCCGGATGGACGGCCTCACCGCCGTCCGCCGGATGCGCTCGCGCGGCGACACCGTGCCGGTGCTGATGCTCACCGCCCGCGACGCCGTCGGCGACCGGGTCACCGGCCTCGACGTCGGCGCCGACGACTACCTCGCCAAGCCCTTCGAACTCGACGAGCTGCTCGCCCGGGTGCGCGCCCTGCTGCGGCGCAACGCACTCGCCACCGAGGCCGCCGCCCGGGCGGCCGCCGTCGAGGAGGAGACCGACGTCCTGGCCTTCGCGGACCTGCGGATGAACACCGCCACCCGCGAGGTCACCCGGTCCGGCCAGCCGGTCGAACTGACCCGCACCGAGTTCATGCTGCTGGAGATGTTCCTCGCCCACCCCCGCCAGGTGCTCACCCGGGAGCAGATCCTCAAGGCGGTCTGGGGCTTCGACTTCGAGCCCTCCTCCAACTCGCTGGACGTGTACGTGATGTACCTGCGCCGCAAGACCGAGCAGGGCGGCCTGCCCCGGGTCATCCAGACCGTCCGCGGGGTCGGCTACGCGCTCCGCCCGGCCGCCGGCACCGCGGCGTGAGCCCCACCGTCCCCCCGCCGCCGCTCGCCCCGCCGCGCATCCCGCGCCGCCGCGGCCGGCTCAGCACCTGGTACCGCGCGCGTTCCCTGCGCAGCCGACTCACCTTCCTCACCACGGCGGCGGTTGCGGTGGCGATCGCGGCCTCGGCGCTGGCCTGCTGGTTCATCGTCGAGGAGCGGATGTACGGCGTGGTCCGCAGTGACCTGGAGGACGTGCGCGGACCGCTGCCACGCCTCAACCTCAAGGACTGCGCCAGCACGCCGCAGGCAGCCCTGAAGAACGTCCAGGCCTCGCCCCAGCTCCCGCCCGCCAATCTCTCCGCGCCCCGCGACACCCAGTTCGTCGTTGTCGGTCAACCGTCCCTGGTCTGCCTTCCGCTGACGGCCGCCCGCGCGATGGTCCTGGACCCCGGTGACGTCCGGGCACTGCGTCTGGCCCCGGATCAGGTCCTGATCCGAAACGGGCACTACACCAACGGCGATCCCGCCATGATCAGAATCACCGGGGCCGCGCTCGACACCGGCCAGCCAGCGCTGGTCATGGTCGCCGCCCCGACCAAGTCCGTCGAGGAATCCCTGCGCCAGCTCGCCTTCCTCCTCGGCGGGGTCGCCCTCGGCGGGATCGTCCTCGCCGCCGTCGCCGGGCGACTGGTCGCCCGCTCCGCGCTCAAGCCGGTAGACCAGCTCACCGACGCCGTCGAGCACATCGCCCGCACCGAGGAGGTCGGCACCACCATCGCGGTCCAGGGTGACGACGAGATCGCCCGGCTCTCCACCTCGTTCAACTCCATGAGCACCGCGCTCGCCAACTCCCGCGAACGGCAGACCCGGCTGATCGCCGACGCGGGCCACGAGCTCCGCACCCCGCTCACCTCGCTGCGCACCAACGTCGATCTGCTGATCCGCAGCGACGACACCGGCCGGCCGCTCCCGCCCGCCACCCGCACCAAGCTGCTCGGCAACATGAAGGCCCAGATGCAGGAGCTCACCGTGCTGATCGGCGACCTGCTCCAGCTCTCCCGCCCGGACTCCCCCAAGCCGGTCCGCACCCTCTCCGTGGTGGCCGTGCACGAGATCGCCGAACGGGCGATCGAGCGCGCCAAGCTGCGCGGCCCGGGGCTGGTCTTCGAGACCTCCACCGCGCCCTGGTACGTCCACGCCGACGCCGCCGGCCTGGAGCGGGCGGTGATCAATCTGCTGGACAACGCGGTCAAGTACAGCCCACCCGGCGGCACCATCGCCGTCCGGCTCGACGAGGGTGTGCTGACCGTCCGCGACCACGGTCCCGGCATCCCGCAGGACGAACTGCCGTACGTCTTCGACCGGTTCTGGCGCTCCCCGTCCTCGCGCCAGCTCCCGGGCTCCGGCCTCGGCCTGTCGATCGTCGCGCAGAGCGTCCGGGAGGCCGGCGGCGAGGTGTCGCTCGGCCCGGCCCAGGACGGCGGGCCGGGCGCGCTGGCCACCGTCCGGCTCCCCGGCGGCCCCTCCCCCGACTGAGGTCGCGTGGCCCAGAAGCAGAGCAGGCCCCGGGCGCGGGCACGAAAAAAGGGCGGGGCGCCCCGACAGCGCCCCGCCCCGGCCGGCTCACGGCCGGCGACCCTCGACTCAGTCGAGGACGCTGCCCGGGCCGATGACCTTGATGCGGTCCTGCGCCGGCGCCTTCAGCGGCGCGGCGGCCGAGCTGTTGGCACCGAGGTACGCGGCGAAGACGTCCAGGTCGGAGGCGCCGACGAGCTTGTCGGTGCCGGCCGCGAAGGCCGGGAAGCCGTCGCCGCCGCCGGCCAGGAACTCATTGGCCGCGACCCGGTACTTGGCGGCCGCGTCGATCGGCGCGCCGTTCAGGCGGATCGAGTCGACGACGACCCGGTCGGCGCCCTTGTTGCGCATGTCCAGGGTGTAGCTGAGGCCCTTGGACGGCTGCAGGATCTTCGGCGAGGCGTCGTTGGAGCCGCTCACCTGCTGCTGCAGCAGCTGGATCAGCTGGGCCCCGGTCAGCGTCTTGACCTGCATCATGTTGGTGAACGGCTGGACGGTGAACGCCTCGCCGTAGGTCACCACACCGTCGCCCTCGGCGCCGCTCTGCTTGTAGACGAGGTCGGAGCGGATGCCGCCCGGGTTCATGAAGGCGACCTGCGCGCCGCCCTTGTCGGCGGCCGCGAGACCGGCCTGCTGGGCGTCGGCGATGACGTCGCCGAGCGGCTTCTCCGGGTCGTTGTTGCCACGGCCGTTGATGTCCGAGGCGATGTAGCCCAGCGGACGGTTGGCGATCGGGGCGGCGAGCTTGGAGTAGTGCGAGATCAGCTCCGTCATGTCCGGAGCCTTCTCGACGGTCCGGCGCACGATGTGGTTCTCGGCCTTGACCGACGGCCGGACGATCGCGCCGGTGGTCTTGTCGAGCTTCAGGTCGATCTCGGTGTACAGCCGGCCGAAGGAGGCCGCGCTGGTCACCGAACGCGGCACGCCCTGCGGGTCGGGGATGGTGCAGGCGTACGCGTTGTGGGTGTGGCCGGTGACGATGGCGCCGACCGCCGGGTCGATCCGCTTGGCGATGTCGACGATCGGGCCGGAGATGCCCTCGCCGGCCGCACCGCAGTCGTAGTTGTAGGTGCTGCTGGCCGGCAGGCCGCCCTCGTGGATCAGCGCGACGATCGAGTTGACGCCCTTGGCCTTCAGCTCGGCGGCGTACTTGTTGATCGTGCTGACCTCGTTGGCGAACTTGAGGCCCTTGACACCCTCGGCGGTGACGATGTTCGGCGTGCCCTCCAGGGTGACGCCGATGAAGCCGACCTTCACGCCCTGCGACTTGGTCACCCAGTACGGGGCCAGCAGCGGCTTGCCGGTCTTCTCGTTGGTGACGTTGGCCGAGAGGTAGTTGAAGTTGGCGCCCTTGAACGTGCGCCCCTCCTCGTAGCAGCCGTCGGTCGGGTGGCAGCCGCCGTCCTGGAGCCGGAGCAGCTCGGCGGAGCCCTCGTCGAACTCGTGGTTGCCGACCGAGGTGACGTCCAGGCCGAGCTTGTCCAGCGCCTCGATGGTGGGCTCGTCGTGGAACAGCGCGGAGGTCAGCGGCGAGGCGCCGACCAGGTCGCCGGCGGCGACGGTGATCGAGTCGTCGGCGGGGATCCGGGCCTGGCGCAGCGCGGTGGCCAGGTACTCGATGCCGCCGGCCGGGGTGCTGACCGGCTGGCCGGTGGCCGGGTCGATCTCCCGGATGGTGCCGGAGGACCCGGCCGGGGGCTCCAGGTTGCCGTGCAGGTCGTTGATCGCCAGCAACTGGAGGTTGACGGTCTTGGGCTTCTTGGCGGTCGCGGCCTGGGCCGCGGACGGCATGGCCACCGTGCCGACGAGGCCGGCGGCGGCGACGACGGCCAACGCAGACCGTCGGGTTCTGACGGAGAGCATGTAGGGGGTCCCCTGCACCTGTGAGAGCGCCCAGCTGTGGACAGGCCCGGGCGCGCGAGACGAGTGTCGTTGCGCGAGTGCAGCCTAGAGTCAACGCGCGTAGCTGTCAGGCCCCTGGACGTAACGACAGGGTTACCTACTGACGAATCGTCGACGGACTCTGCCCGCCGCACCGCGCGCCGGACCGCCCCCGCACCGGCGCCCCGCGGCGCGGCTCCGGGGCCCGGGAACACGCCCCGGGCCCGCCGGAGCCGGGCTCAGATCCCCGGCTCGGCCGCCAACTGGTGGTCGGCGCGCACCCGTTCGGCCACCGCGTCCTCGGTCATCGCCCGGTCGGTGTAGACCAGTGGGCGCTCCGCCTCGGTGATGATGTGCTTCACCACCTGGACGTTGCCGTTGACGTCCCAGACCGCGATGCCCGGCGAAAGTGTGGGGATGATCTCCACCGCCCAGCGGGGCAGGCCCAGCACCCGCCCGGTGGCCCGCGCCTCCTCGGCCTTCTGCATGTAGATCGTCCGGGTGGAGGCCATCTTGAGGATCGCCGAGGCCTCCTTGGCCGCCGCCCCGTCCACCACGTCCGACAGGTGGTGCACCACGGCGACGAAGGACAGGCCGAGCCGGCGGCCGAACTTCAGCAGCCGCTGGAACAGCTGCGCCACGAAGGGGCTGTTGATGATGTGCCACGCCTCCTCGACCAGGAAGATCCGCTTCTTGCGGTCCGGCCTGATCCACGTGTGCTCCAGCCAGACGCCGACGATCGCCATCAGGATCGGCATCGCGATCGAGTTGCGGTCGATGTGCGACAGGTCGAAGACGATCAGCGGCGCGTCCAGGTCGATGCCGTCGGTGGTCGAACCGTCGAACATGCCCCGCAGGTCACCGTCGACCAGCCGGTCCAGCACCAGCGCCACGTCCAGGCCCCAGGACTGCACCTCGTCCACGGCCACCCCAAGCGACTCCACCGAGGACAGGTCGGGGCTGCGCAGGGTGTCGATGATGTCGTCCAGCACCGGCTGGCGGTCCCGGACCGTCGCCACCACGTGCCCGTGCGCGGCCTTCAGCGCGAACCCGGCCCGCTCCTCCAGACCGCGCCCCATCGCCACCTCGACGATGGTCCGCAGCAGCGACAGCTGCCCGGTCTGGGTGATCGCCGGGTCCAGCGGGTTGAGCTTCACCCCGCCGTCCCTGGCCGCCATCGGGTCCAGCCGGATCGACTTTATGCCCAGCGCGTTCGCGATCAGGTTCCACTCGCCGACCCCGTCCTCGCCCTGCGCGTCCAGGACCACCACCTGCCGGTCCCGGAACCGCAGCTGGCGCAGCACATAGGTCTTCTCCAGCGCCGACTTGCCGTTGCCGGACTCCCCCAGCACCAGCCAGTGCGGGGCGGGCAGCTGCTGTCCGTACAGCTGGAACGGGTCGTACACATACCCCTTGCCGCTGTACACCTCGCGCCCGATGATCACCCCGGAGTCGCCCAGCCCGGGCGCGGCGGTCGGCAGGTACACCGCCTGCGCCTGGCCGGTCGAGGTGCGCACCGGCAGCCGGGTGGTCTCCACCTTGCCGAACGCCAGGCTGGTGAACGCGTCGGTGAGGTTGCCGATCGCCATACGGGGGCCTCCAGATCAGTCGCTCGGCCGGGATCCGCTCAGCGGCGGATACCGGTGGCGAACGGCAGGGTGTTGACGAACGCGCGGTGGTGCTCGCGGTCGCACCACTCCAGCTTCAGATAGCTCTTGCCGGCCGACGCCCGGATCGTCCGCTTGTCCCGGGCCAGCGCGTCCGGGTTGCGCGAGGAGACCGTGATGTACCCGACCAGGTTGACGCCGGCCGCGCCGGACGCCAGGTCGTCGCCCCGCTGGTCCACCCGGCCGGTGTGGGCCAGGTCGCGCGGGTCGACCGTGCGGTTCATCTTGGCGGCGCGGCTGGCCTCCGCCTCGTCGTTGGTCTTCTCGGTGAGCATCCGCTCGATGGCGACATCTGTCGGTTCCAGGTCCATCGTCACCGCCACCGTCCGGATCACGTCCGGGGTGTGCACCAGCAGCGGCGCCAAGAAGTTGACGCCGACCGGGGTCAGCGGCCACTCCTTGATCCACGCGGTGGCGTGGCACCACGGCTCCCGGGTCGCCGACTCCCGGGTCTTCGCCTGGAGGAACTGCTGATGCGTGGCGTCCAGCTCGGCCGGCCAGGCATTGCGCCTCGACATCGCCTGGATGTGGTCGATCGGGTGGTCCGGGTCGTACATCGAGTGCAGCAGCGAGGAGAGCCGGGCCTGGCCCAGCGGCTGCCGCACCCGGATGTCCGCCTCCGCCAGCCGGGCGCAGATGTCGGTCAGCTCGCGGGCCATCACCGAGGCGAGGCCCTCGTCGTCGCGGGCGCGCCGGCCGGTGGCCGTCCGCCCCATCGCGTGCGCCTCGGCGGCGAGGTCCCGGGTGTAGTGCATGCACGCCACCAGGTACGCCCGGTGCTGCTCGGACGAGGTCGACACCATCGACTGCAACTGGTCGTACGAGTCCTTCAGCCAGTGCGGCGCACCCGGGTCGCCGCGCCGCTCCACGTCCTTGGCGTGCGCGTCCGGGTCGGCCGGCAGGGTCCGGGCCAGGATCTGCAGCCGGGTCACGAAGCCGTCCCCGTTCGCGACGTGCTTCAGCAGCGTCCCGAACCGGTCGACCAGCGCCTCCTGGTCCTCCGAGTCGCGCAGCCCGACACCCGGGCCCTCGATCTCGATCGCCGCCGTCACCGTGCGCCGCTCCAGGTGCATCAGCACCGCGACCTCGTCCGGCCCGAACGGCGCCGACAGCCAGCGCAGCCGCCCGACCCCGGGCGGCGGGCCGATCTCCACCTCACGGCCGTCCAGCCGGGTCCCGGCGTCGACCGCGTCCGACTTCCACACCGCCCGCCCGCTGCGGACCGTCCGCCGGTAGGTGCGGTTGATCTCCACCCACTTGTAGAACGTCCGACGGCGGTACGGCACGTACACGGCCGCGATCGCCAGCGCCGGCAGACCCACCAGACCCGCGATGCGCAGCGGCAGGACCGGCATCAGCAGACCCCAGAGCATGCCGAGGAACGCGCCGAAGATGATCAGCACGATCTCGCCGGACTCCCGGTTCCGGCCGATCGGCGCGTTCGGGCGGGCCTTGCCGATCAGGTAGGTGCGGCGCTGGTGCACGTACGGCTGGGCGTACTGGGCCCCGTACTGGCCGAGCGGTTCGCTGCTCACTTACCCGTCACCCTCCCTTCGCTGGATTGCTGTCGCGGGTCGGACCCGAGGCCTGGGCCGGCGGCCCGGCCTGCGGCGGCGGCGAGGGCGCCCGGGACGCGTGGGCGGCGATGCCCGGGGCGACCGAACCGCCGCCGGCACCCCCACCGCCCCCGCCGCCCGGGGCGCCGCGGTCGCCGTGCGTGCTGATGCCCTGCCGCATGAAGTTCGCGGTCCCGTTGATCATCGCCGACCCGGCGGACACCGCGCTCGCCCGGGCATGACGCATGTTCATGATCTCGTCGCCGAAGCCCGGCACGAAGCGGTAGACGGCGGCGCTCGCGAAGATCGACAGGAAGAGGATCGCCAGCCCCGACAGCACCCGGGCGAAGTCGTCGCTCGCCCCCGCCCCGGCCGACACCGCACCCGCCAGCCCGAGGATGATCACGATGATCGGCTTCGCCAGGTCCACCGCCAGCATCACCCCCGCCCAGCGGCGCACGTGCTTCCACAGCTGCTTGTCCACCAGCCCCGCGTACACCGCCGTCCCCAGCAGCGCGCCCACGTACAGCATCGCCGCCCGGATCAGCAGCTCGATCCAGAGCACCGCCGCGGCCAGCACGGCCACCAGCGAGGTGATGATCAGAATCAACGGCCCGCCGCCGATGTCACCCTTCTCCAGGGTGTCCGCGAACCCGCCCAGATACGTCCCGGTGTCCGACTTCGTCCCCACCGCGATCGCCTTGGTCAGCCCGTCGGTCGCGCTCACCACCGTGTACAGGATCAACGGCGTGAACGCCGACGCCACCACCGTCAGCCAGAGGAACCCGATCGCCTCCGAGATCGCCGTCGTCAACGGCGCCCCGCGCACCGCCCGCTTGGTCACCGCGAGCAGCCACAGCACCAGCGTGACGACCGTCGACGCGGCGAACACCACCGCGTACTGCTGCAGGAACGACGCGTTGGTGAAGTCCACCTCCGTCGTCCCGTCGATCGCCCCCGACAACTTCCGCACCACCCACACCGCCGCCTGCGCACACCCCTTCGCCAGCGCCCCCAACGGGTCCGTGACGGTCCCGACCGTCCCGCTCCCGGGCAGGGACGCCCCACCACCCGGCTTGTCGACGCACAGAATCCCGTTGCCGGAGATGGGCAGATCGGGGCAGTTCGCGTTGGGTGTGCCTGACGGGGACGGCGACGGGCTCCCCGTCGGGGACGGCTCGGCGAAGACGCGCTGAGCCGCGAGCAGGGCCGCGAGCTGCACGGTCGCCAGCGCTCCCGCCAGCGTCCCCGCGCGGCGGACGGCGGGCCGGACGGCACCGCCGGCGGCGGCCCCCCCGCGCCCCGCTCGGCGGCCGGCCGACTGATCGGCAGTCAGGTCAACGGGCATAGCGGAAACCCCCGAGCTGCTGGACGGCGCCGGTGATCTCCTCGGCGGTGGCGGCCTGTTCGTCGCCCGGCATGGGCGCGGGCCCCTGCCGGCTTGCGTAGTCCGTGAGCTTCCAGTCGCCACCCGTCCAGCGCAGATCGAGGGTGAGCGTGAACCAGCTCGCCACCACCGGCTGCACCGAGCGCTCGCCGGCCAGACCGTTCAGGCCGGTGCACCAGACCTCGACCTTGGTCTCGGTGTCGGTGTAGCCGACCGCCCTGGCGCCGACCGGGACGGTACGGCTGACGAAGGTGAGGCCCTTGGGCGCGCGGCCCTGGGCGTCCAGTCCGTAGCGAGCCACGGTCTCGGCGCCGAACCCCTGGTCCAGCCGGCCCTGCAGGGCCTGGGCCGCGGCCGGGTCGGCGATGGTGGTGACGATGGTGTGGCGGCTGTCCGCGCGGAACATGTCGGCGGAGCCGATGGCCACGGCGTAGTTGGCGGCGGCGGACTGGGCGCCCTGGTCGGTGTGCGGGAAGCCGGCGGCGATGCCGTTGACGGTGGCGGTCACCGGCTGGTCCCCGCTGGGCGCGGGGCCCGCGCCGGAGGTGGCGGTGGCCCCGGCGGCCCGGTCGGCGGAGCGTCCGGCGGCGGTGCCGGGGTCGGGCTTGCCCCGGTTGGCGATGGAGATCGCCAGGACCAGCAGGGTGACGACCAGCAGGACGGTCAGCAGGGTGCGCAGCGGGCGTGCCTGACGGGCACTCATCTGCGACGAGGGCTGTTCGCCGACCGGCAGCCGCGTACGGGTGTGCGGCTGGTCGTCGGACAACGGCACGGCGGCCCTCCTGGTGCGGGGAGCCGGGGGCGGCTCCGGGGGCCCCTCCGGCCGCGGGCGGGCGGGAGGGAAGGGGTGGTGGATGGATTCCCGGCGTGGCGCCGGGCATGCACGGATGCCCGGTCGGACGGTCCGGCAGTCGGACGGTCAGACGATCGGACAGGTCGACCGGCAAGGATGCCGCGCCGTCCGCCGGCGCGTCACGACGGTCCGCCCCGTGGGCGCCGTCGGCTCCGCCTCGGCTGTCCGCTCCGCCTGTCCGGCCCGCGCTGCCCGATCGTCAGATCGCCATGCCGTACACAATGGTGAACAGAGTGCCAAGTGATCCAATGATGAACACGCCGGTCAGACCGGCGATGATCAGTCCCTTGCCCTGTTCGGCGCCGAAGCTGTCGCGCATCGCGGTGGCACCGATCCGCTGCTTGGCCGCACCCCAGACAGCGAGGCCGAGGCAGGCCAGGATCGCCACGGCCATGACGACCTCGACCATCACCCGGGCCTCCGAGCCGAGACTCGCGAACGGACCCCAGTCCGGGGCGATCCCGCCGATGATGGTGTCGATATTCGGCTTCTTTGGAGGGTCCTCGGCCAGGTGGCCGATCGCGATGCTGTGCACGCTGCTCTGGTTCATTTCCATCTCACCGCCCGATCAGGCAAATTCAAGGGCCCAGACCCCGCCCGCGCGAAGGGTCGGTACCTATTCTTGGCCAGATCTGATGTCGACTTGGCTGCTTCTCGCGGATTGGTCGTGAGGCATCGGACACGTACGCGAGGATGTCCACCGTACGAAGGATAGCGCTCACTCTTTGTATCTCTGATGATTGCGGTGAGCAACGCCTTCCGGGACACTTCGACTGACGATTCGTCGGGATGGTGCTGATGGTACTCCGGAAGGGCGCTACGGCCGCCGCTGCCGCAGGAGTTGTCGCGGTCGGCTTCATCGGGCTGGTGACGTTCGGGACGTATGCGGCGAGCGGGACTCCGCAGCGCCAGGGCAATGCCGCCGGGCTCTCCCCGGGAACCGTTCCGGCCGCGTACCAAGGGCCGATCGAACAGTGGGGGCGGCTCTGCCCCGATCTCTCCCCCCCGTTGCTCGCGGCGCAGTTGTACCAGGAAAGCGGTTTCGACCCACGGGCCCGTTCCGGGGTCGGGGCGGAGGGATTGGCGCAGTTCATGCCGGGCACCTGGGCGGCGTACGGCACGGACGGCAACAACGACGGCCGGAAGGACCCCTGGGAGCCGCTGGACGCGATCGCCTCGGCCGCCACCTTCGACTGCGCGCTGGCCTCCTTCGTCGCCAAGGTCCCGGGCGACCGCCAGTCGAACATGCTGGCCGCCTACAACGCCGGGCCGGGCGCGGTGACGAAGTACCAGGGCGTGCCGCCGTACCGGGAGACCCAGGGGTACGTGCGGAACATCCTGGCCACCTCCCGCAGCTTCGCCGCCCCGGTCGCGTCGGTGGAGGTCTCCGCGCAGTCCGCCGGGGCGATCTACTTCGCCCAGGGCAAGCTCGGCACCCCGTACCTGTGGGGCGGCGACGGGCTGGCCTGGCAGAACGGGCGGTTCGACTGCTCCGGGCTCACCAAGGCCGCGTTCGAGAGCGTGGGCATCGTCCTGCCCCGGGTCGCCAACGACCAGTGGTACGCCGGCCCGCACCCGTCCCGGGACCAGCTGCGTCCGGGCGACCTGGTGTTCTGGGCGACCGATCTGACCGACCCGCGCTCCATCCACCACGTGGGCATCTACGTCGGCGGCGGGTACATGATCAACGCCCCGCACACCGGTGCGGTGATCCGCTACGACAAGATCGACACCAAGGAGTACATCGGGGCCACCCGGGTGACCTCGGACGCCGCCCAGGCACTGCCGAACCGCAACGCCGACGGCGGGGTGATCGCTCCGAGCCGCCCCGGCGACCCGGCTCCGGCCCCCGCCTCGGCCCCTTCCGCCCCGACGTCCCCGACCGGCCCGACCTCCCCGGCGGCCCAGGCGGCACAGGCGGCCCCGGCCGCCCGGCCCACCGCGGTCGCCGCCACCGGACCGGCCGGTTCCGGTCAAACCCCCGCAAAGAACTGATCCCCGACCGCCCGGCCGGTGTGCGCGCGGCGTGGACGCTGAGTCAAGTTTCCATAACCGCGCGTTTCCGTGGAACGCTGTCCGTCGGTTATGACGTTGTGTCCGTTGGCCTTCCGTCAGCCGCCCTGACCTGGGCGACGGCGGACGGGCCCCGGCCGGAACGATCCAGGTGCAGCGGACCAGAAGGAGGTGCGGCGTGTCGACGCCGCTTGCCGACACGACCAACCCCGACCTCGGCCTGCTCTACGCCGTCAACGGCCTGGCCAAACACGCCCCGGCCCGGCTGGACCACCTGGTGTCCTGGATCGGCGAGTACGGCATCCTGATCGGCCTCGCGCTGCTGGGCCTGGTGGGCTGGCTGCAGGCCCGGCGGCGTCCGGACGCCCCGGTGGCGGTCGCCGGGCTGCTCTGGGCCCCGCTGTCGGTCGCCATCGCCGAGCTCACCAACCTGCCGATCGCGGCGATCGTGGACCGCCCCCGGCCCTTCGTGGACCACCCCGACCTGGAGGTGCTGGTCGAGGGCAAGGCCGGCACCTACTCCTTCGTCAGCGACCACTCCACGATGTCGATGGGCATCGCGGTGGCGCTCTTCCTGGTGAACCGCCGGCTCGGCTGGATCGCCGGCGGCCTGGCCCTGCTGCAGGGCTTCTGCCGGATGTACATGGGCGTCCACTACCCCACCGATGTGATCGGCGGCTTCGCGCTGGCCGTCGCCGTGGTGCTGCTGCTGGCGCCGATCGCGATGGCCGTGCTCGTCCCGCTCTGCCACGCCCTGGCCCGCACCCCGCTCGCCCCGCTGATCCGCGCCGGACGGCGCGGCGAGGCCGGCGGCGGCGGCCGGGGCCCCGGGCGCGGCGGACGGGGGCGGCGCGGCGGCGGGACCCGCGGGACGGTGCGCACCGAGGAACCGCGACCCGAGTCCGACCTGGCCGCGTGATCCGAACGATCCGCCCTACCCCCGCGGGGCGGTGTCGTTGCCGATCAGGTGGTCGTCGGCCTCGCGGCGGGCGAGGTCGCGCGAGCGCCGGGCCGGGGAGAACCAGCCGCAGCTGCAGGTCGCGAAGCAGAAGGAACCGCGTTCGCTGATCGCGACGCGGTGCTCGGGCATCCGGACGGTGCCGGGAACGTCCGGCAGCTCACTGTGCACGTGGTTCACGGTAACGCGCCGGACCACCGGCGCGCGACGTCCGGAACGCGCCGGGTCCCGCGTAACCCCTTGCGCCCCAACTCGTTTGCCCGGAAAGAGCTCTGCCCACCCCCCGGTGGCCGGCGGGGCAGTCGGGCCCGAGGGGGTTTCGCGAGGATGAAGATGACCGACCAGCAGCACGACGTCCGAACGGTCGGCCGGGCGGAGCGGCGGCCGCGGCCGGCGGCGGGGGCCGTGCTGCTCGCCGCCGTCCTCACCGGCGCGGCCGGACTGGCCGGCTGCTCGCCGGACGGTGCCGGGGGCGCCTCGGCCGACCAGCAGGCGAGCAGCACCCCGGACCAGCTCTCCGCCGACCCGCTGACGGCGGTCCGCGGCACCGCCGACATCACCGGCCGGGCCGGGTCGGCGCACGCCGCCACCGAGCTGGTGACCGAGTCCGCCGACAAGAAGGCGGTCTTCACCGGCACCGGCGGCTACGACTACGTGAAGCGGATCGGCCGGCTGGAGGTGCAGGTGCCGCCCGGCGCCGCGACCACCGGCAAGATCGTCGAGGTGCTGCTGCCCGGCACCGTCTACCTCCAGAACAGCGGCGCCAAGGTGCCGGAGGGCAAGTGGGTCAAGCTGGACGTCCGCCAGCTGCCGGACGGCAACCTGGTCAGCGGCGGCGCCACCGACCCGGCCTCCGCCGCGGGCGCGCTGCGCGGGGCGCAGAAAGCCGAGGCGGTGGGCACCGAGACGGTCGACGGGGTGGCCCTGAAGCACTTCCGCGGCACCCTGGACCTCGCCAAGGCGGCCGACGCCACCGGCGGACGGGGCGGGGACGGCCTGCGGATGGGGGCGCAGACCTTCACCGTGAAGGACATCCCCTACGACGCCTGGCTGGACGACCAGGGCCGGCTGCACAAGGTGGTCGAGGTCTTCACCTTCGCCGGGGTGGCCGGGTCCAAGGAGGCGAAGGACCAGGTGAAGGTGGTCTCGACCACCACACTGACGGACTTCGGCAAGCCGGTGGAGGCCGCCGAGCCCGCCGCCGCGGACATCTTCACCATGAAGCCCGGCGAGAACCCGAAGTAGCTCGGCGTGGGAGGCCGCCGGTCCGGGTGGGCCCGGGAGTCCCGGAGCCCACCCGTTTCGGCGGCGCCGAGATGGCCCGTCCGTGCCATGTGGACGGGCTCCGAAGTGCCTAGGCTGGACGTCGGGTGGCTGCCGCCCGGGCTGGCGAGGCGCTGAAGGGGTGGTGCAGGTGATGGCGTCCACGGGCGACCGCAGCGGCGGCCACGACGACGCGGCCCTCGACGAGATCGAGCTGGCCGGTGAGCTGATGATCGCCGCCACGGCCAGCAGCGGTGACCGGCTGCCGACCGAGCGGATCGACGAGGTGCTGCTCGACCGGCCCGACGGCGGTCCGGCCACCGAAGCCGAGCGCGAGCTGCCGGACCAGCGGGAGCTGCCGGACCCGCGGGACCCGTAGGCCCCGCGGTACCCAGGCCGGCCCCGCCGTCGGCGGCGCCGCGCTCAGCTGCGCAGCAACCGGGCGATCGCCGCGGTGGCCTCGGCGACCTTGGCGTCCAGCTCGGCCCCGCCCTCCTCGGCGGCGGCCGCGACGCAGTGCCGCAGGTGCTCCTCGAGCAGGGAGAGCGCGAAGGACTGCAGGGCCTTGGTGCTGGCCGAGACCTGGGTGAGCACGTCGATGCAGTAGACGTCCTCGTCGACCATCCGCTGGAGTCCGCGGATCTGGCCCTCGATCCGGCGCAGCCGCTTGAGGTGCGCGTCCTTCTGGGCGCTGTACCCGTGCGGGCCGTGACCGGCGGGGGCGGCCTCGACGGCGTCCGGGGAGACCGCGTGCTCGCCGTGCGGTTCCGCCCCGGGCGCCTGCTCCGGCCCGGTACGCGCTTGCGTGGTGGTCATCGGCCCGCCTTCGTCTGGGTGCCTGGGTGGCTGCGTCGGCCTCCAGTGTCCAACACCCGGGCCCGTCGTGGTGTTCCTCCGGCGCCGCGGGCCCGGAGCGGGCCGGCGACCGGTCGGTCCCCGGGTTCCCCCGTCCGGGGAACACCCCGTCGTTCCGGCCGCACGGCAGGGGCAATCCGGGCGAGGTTCCGTCAGACTGGGGGCTTACGCCCGTACCTGTGGTGCATCGGACCCACCGCTGCGGCAGCCGAACGGAAGGGGAGGTTCCGGCTCCTTTTCGGCCACCCCGTTTGCGCTCCCACGCGCGGTTGCACCTAGCATCGTTCAGTCCCCTACCCCGCACATCGGAGATTTCCGTGCGTTTTAGCCTGACCCCGAAGGAGACGAGTTTCTACGACATGTTCGCCGCCGCCGCGGAGAACCTGGTCGTGGGCTCGAAGCTCCTGCTGGAACTGCTGGGATCAGACGTGTCGGCCCGCGCGGAGATCGTCGAGCGCATGCGCGCCGCCGAGCACGCCGGAGACGACACCACCCATGCGATCTTCCACCAGCTGAACTCGTCCTTCATCACGCCCTTCGACCGCGAGGACATCTACAACCTCGCCTCGTCGCTGGACGACATCATGGACTTCATGGAGGAGGCCGTCGACCTGGTCGTCCTCTATGACATCCAGACCCTGCCGAAGGGCATCGAGCAGCAGATCGAGGTCCTGGCCCGCGCCGCCGAGCTGACCGCCGAGGCGATGCCGAACCTGCGGAGCATGTCCAACCTGACCGAGTACTGGATCGAGGTCAACCGGCTGGAGAACCAGGCCGACCAGATCCACCGCAAGCTGCTCGCCCACCTCTTCTCCGGCCAGTACGAGGCGATCGAGGTGCTCAAGCTCAAGCAGGTCGTGGACGTCCTCGAACAGGCCGCGGACGCCTTCGAGCACGTCGCCAACACGGTGGAGACCATCGCGGTCAAGGAGTCCTGACCCCCGTGGACATGGCAGCACTCATCGCCGTCGTCGGCGTTGCGTTCTTCTTCACCTACACCAACGGCTTCCACGACTCGGCCAACGCGATCGCGACCTCGGTCTCCACCCGGGCCCTGACGCCCAGGGCGGCGCTGGCGATGGCCGCGGTGATGAACCTGGCCGGCGCCTTCCTGGGCAGCGGGGTGGCGCACACCGTCTCCCAGGGCATCATCGAGACCCCGACCGGCAACCAGGGGATGGCGATCCTGTTCGCCGCGCTGGTCGGAGCGATCGCCTGGAACCTGGTCACCTGGTACTTCGGCCTGCCCTCCTCCTCCTCGCACGCGCTGTTCGGCGGCATGGTCGGCGCGGCCCTGGCAGGCGGCACCGAGGTGATCTGGAGCGGCGTCATCGACAAGATCATCATCCCGATGATCGTCTCCCCGGTGGTCGGCCTGGTCGGCGGCTTCCTGGTGATGCTGGCGATCCTCTGGCTGTTCCGCCGGGCCAACCCGCACCGGGCCAAGCGCAACTTCCGGGTCGCGCAGACCGCCTCGGCCGCCGCGATGGCGCTCGCTCACGGTCTGCAGGACGCCCAGAAGACCATGGGCATCGTGGTGATGGCCCTGGTGATCTCGGGCCACGAGAGCCCGGACGACCCGATCCCGGTGTGGGTGAAGATCTCCTGCGCGACCATGCTCTCGCTCGGCACCTACGCCGGCGGCTGGCGGATCATGCGGACCCTCGGCCGGAAGATCATCGAGCTCGACCCGCCGCAGGGCTTCGCCGCCGAGGCCACCGCCTCGACCGTCATGTACATCACCTCGTTCGTCTTCAAGGCGCCGATCTCCACCACCCACGTGATCACCTCGGCGATCATGGGTGCGGGTGCCACCAAGCGGATCCGCGCGGTGCGCTGGGGCGTCGCCAAGAACATCGTGCTCGGCTGGTTCATCACCATGCCGGCGGCCGCCCTGGTCGCGGCGCTGGTGTACTGGTTCGTCCACCTGTTCTGGGGCTGACCGGCACCGCCCGTCCGGCCACGGACGTCGGCGGACACCGGCGCGGCCACGGCACGGACGCGACAGGGCCCGCCCCCCGATACCGGGGGGCGGGCCCTTTTCATGCTTCGCGGCGGCACCGCCATGCAGCACCGCGAAGCAGCCTGTGACGCGCTGCCCGCGCGGTCCGGCGGTTTAGCCGAAGCGGCCGGAGATGTAGTCCTCGGTCGCCTGCACGGACGGGTTGGAGAAGATCCGCTGGGTGTCGTCGAGCTCGATCAGCTTGCCCGGCTGGCCGACACCGGCCAGGTTGAAGAAGGCGGTGCGATCGCTGACGCGGGCCGCCTGCTGCATGTTGTGGGTCACGATGACGATGGTGAACTGGGTCTTCAGCTCGCCGATCAGGTCCTCGATGGCGAGGGTCGAGATCGGGTCGAGGGCCGAGCACGGCTCGTCCATCAGCAGGACCTGGGGCTCGACCGCGATGGCGCGGGCGATGCAGAGGCGCTGCTGCTGACCGCCGGAGAGGCCGGCGCCCGGCTTGTTCAGCCGGTCCTTGACCTCGTTCCAGAGGTTGGCGCCCTGGAGGGACTTCTCGACCTTGTCGTCCAGCACGGACTTCTTGCGGACACCCGAGAGCTTGAGGCCGGCGATCACGTTGTCGTAGATCGACATGGTCGGGAACGGGTTCGGGCGCTGGAAGACCATGCCGACCGAACGGCGGACGGCGACCGGGTCGACGCTGGTGCCGTACAGGTTCTCGTCGTCCAGGAGCACCTTGCCCTCGACACGGGCGCCCGGGATCACCTCGTGCATCCGGTTGAGGGTCCGCAGGAAGGTGGACTTGCCGCAGCCGGAGGGGCCGATGAAGGCCGTCACCGAGCGGGGTTCGATCGCCATCGAGATGTCCTCGATGGCCTTGGTGGAGCCGTAGTAGGCGGACAGTCCGCTGACGTCGATGCGCTTGGCCATGATCGTTCGTCTTCTCTCAGTCTTCGTCGTCGTACGTCAGTCGGTCAGTGCCCGGCCTTGGGCGAACGCCAGCGGGCGATGCCCCGGGCGATGAGGTTGAGCCCCATCACGAAGGCGATCAGCACGAGCGCGGCTCCCCAGGCACGGGCGTAGCCGTACTGGTTGTTCACCTGGGAGTACTGCATCCAGATGTACATCGGCAGTGACTGCTGCGGCCCGTCGAACGGGTTGTTGTTGATGTAGTCCGCGCCGAAGACCAGCAGCATCACCGGTGCGGTCTCACCCGTGATTCGGGCGACCGCGAGCATCACACCGGTGGTGATGCCGCCGATGGCGGTGGGGATGACGATCCGAAGAATCGTCTTCCACTTCGGCACGCCGAGCGCGTACGACGCCTCGCGCAGCTCGTTCGGGACGAGCTTGAGCATCTCCTCGGTGGAACGGACCACGACCGGCAGCATCAGGATGGCCAGCGCGAGGCTGCCCGAGAAGCCGGAGTAGTTGAAGCCGAGGGCGAGGTTCCAGACCGACAGGATGAACAGACCGGCGACGATCGACGGGACACCCGTCATGACGTCGACGAAGAAGGTGACCGCCTTGGCCAGCTTGCCCCGGCCGTACTCGACCAGGTAGACGGCGGTCAGCAGGCCGATGGGCGCGGCCATCAGGCTGGCGAGGAGGACCTGCTGCAGGGTGCCGATCAGCGCGTGGTAGATACCACCGCCGGGGCCGGAGGCCCGCACGCCGCGCATCGAGTGGGACAGGAAGTTCCCGTCCACCACCTTGGCGCCCTGCTGGACGGTGTAGAAGGTCAGGGCCAGCAGCGGGATCACGGCCAGGATGAAGGCGACCCAGACCACCGAGGTGGCGAGCCGGTCCTTGGCCTGGCGGCGGCCCTCGACCTGCGCCGAGAGCACGTAGCTGATGACCACGAAGAGGATCGCGGAGATCAGGCCCCACTGGAGCTTGCTCTCCAGGCCGCCGACCGCGCCGATGCCGCAGCCGAGGGCGATGGAGCCGGCTGCCACGGCGGCCGGGGCCCACTTGGGCAGCCGGTTGGCGGTCAGCGGCCGGCCCAACGGGCGGGCGTCCGCCGGGACCGACGTCGTAGCGGCACTCATGCGTTGGCCCCCGAGTACTCCTTGCGGCGGGCGACGATCAGCCGCGCGGCACCGTTCACCAGCAAGGTGATGACGAACAGGACGAGACCGGAAGCCATCAGCGCGTCCCGGCCGAAGGGCTGGGCCTCGCTGAACTTCAGCGCGATGTTCTGCGCGAAGGTGCCGCCGCCCGGGTCGAGCACGTGCAGCGAGAGGACGCTGCTGGAGGAGAGCACGATGGCGACCGCGATGGTCTCGCCGAGCGCGCGGCCGAGGCCGAGCATCGAGGCCGAGATGATGCCGGGGCGGCCGAAGGGCAGCACCGCGGTGCGGATCATCTCCCAGCGGGTCGCGCCGAGCGCGAGCGCGGCCTCCTCGTGCATCCGCGGCACCTGCCGGAAGATCTCACGGCTGACCGCGGTGATGATCGGGAGGACCATGATCGCCAGCAGGATGCCGACGGTGAACAGGTTCCGCGGGGTGGTCGCCCGGGACTGGTCGAAGATGTACGTCCAGCCGAGGTAGTCGTCCATCCAGCTGGTCAGGCCCTCCAGGTGCGGCACCAGGAAGAGCGCGCCCCACAGGCCGTAGATGATGCTGGGCACGGCCGCCAGCAGGTCCACCAGGTAGGCGAACGGCTGGGCGATCCGGCGCGGCGCGTAGTGGGAGATGAACAGCGCGATCCCGATCGCCACCGGCACCGCGATCACCATCGCGATCGTCGCGCTGACGATGGTGCCGAACACCAGGACGGCGATGCCGAAGACCGGCTTCGGGGCGTCCGGCGTCCACTCGAAGGTGGTGAAGAAGTTGCCCTCGTTCTTGCTCAGGGCGATGCCCGAGCGCCAGGTCAGGAAGCCCGCGATGGCGGCCATGACCACCAGCAGCAGGATGCCCGACCCGCGGGACAGGTTCATGAAGATCTTGTCGCCGACCCGGCTGTCGCGCCGGCGGCGCTCCCCGCCGGGCGGGGCGGCAGGGGTGTTTGAAGTCATTGGTCTACTCCGGTCTGGTGGTGCGGCCCCGAGGGGGCGGCACCATGGCGGCGGTGCCCCGGACGTGGTGCGTTCGTCGGTACGTTCCGCTGGGGACGGCCCCGGCCCCCCTCGTTCACGGGGCCGCCCCAGCGGAGGGTGCTACTGGATCAGGCGAGGGCCTTGACCGCGGCGGTGACCTTGCCGGTCAGCTCCTTCGGCAGCGGCACGTAGCCCGCGTCGCCGATCGCCTTCTGGCCCGCGTCGCTGATGGAGTAGGTCAGGAAGGCCTTCAGGGCGTCCAGCGTGTCGGCCTTGTTGCCCTTGTCGCAGACGATCTCGTAGGTGACCAGGACCAGCGGGTAGGAACCCTCCTCCTTGGTCGCGTAGTCGAGGGTCAGCGCCAGGTCGCTGCCGGTGCCGGCGATCTGCGCCTTGGCGAAGGTGTTGGCGGCGTTGACCGCGGTGGCCTCGACCGGCTTGGCGGCACCGGTGTTGATCGAGGCGCTCTTCAGGTTGTTCGTCTGGGCGAACGACAGCTCGGCGTAGCTGACCGAGTTCTTGACCTGCTTCACCTGGGCCGAGACACCGGCCGAGCCGCTGGCGCCCTGGCCGCCCTTGCCCGCCCACGCCTTGCTGGCCGGGTAGGACCAGGCACCGGCCGAGGTCTTGGCGAAGTACTTGGTCAGGTTCTCGGTGGTGCCCGAGTCGTCGGTGCGGTGGAACGCCTGGATGTCGGCGTCCGGCAGCTTGGCGCCCGGGTTCAGCGCGACGATGGCCGCGTCGTTCCACTTGGTGATCTGCGAGTCGAAGATCTTCGCGATCGTCGGGCCGTCCAGGACGAGGTTGTCGACACCCTCGACGTTGTAGACGATCGAGATCAGGCCCGCGACGACCGGCAGGTTGATGCCCTGGCCACCGGTGCAGACGGCCTTGCTGGCGTCGACCTCGGCCGGCTTCAGCGCCGAGTCGGAACCGGCGAACTGGATCTTGCCCTGGTTGAACTGCTGGACACCGGCACCCGAGCCGCCGCCACCGTAGTTGATGGTGGTGTCCTTGCAGGCCGCGCCGAAGTTGTTCTTCAGGATGTCGATCGCGTTGCCCTGGGCGGTGGAGCCGGCAGACACCAGGGGGGCCTGCTTCGGGCCGCAGTCGATCGCCGGGGCGGCGCTCGAGGAGCCGTTGGAGCCGGTGGCGGTGGTGTTGTTATCGTCCGAGCCGCAGGCGGCGAGCGACAGCGAGCTGACGAGCGCCATGGCACCGATCGCGAGGGCCTTGGAGCGGCCGTTCCGCTGGAGCTTCACAGGTGTCCCTTTCTGTGGCATTGCCCGACGCGCGGGTCGTGGCAAGCACGACGCAGCACGGGTTTTGCTGAGGTCCGGGGCCCCTTCGGCCCGCCGGTGATACCGAAAGTAAGCCGGGCAGGTGACGCGTCAGCCGGTCGTAAGTGAACGCAGAGTGAACCTCGGACGGATGACAGGAAACTACGTCAGGTAGTAACGGTTGCGTCACGGCAAGGGCGCGGGAAGATCACTTCCACCCTTCCTTCACGACTCCCGGCCCCGCACCCGCACCGGCTTCGCGCCCAGCAGCGCCAGCAGCGCGTCCACCAACCGCCGGTCCCGCTCATGGGTCAGCCGCGCCCGCGCCTTCCCGGCCGGCAGCCACTCCAGCAGGTCCACCTCCCGGTTCGGCCGGAACGCCCCCTCCGTCGGCACCGCCGCCCAGTACCGGACCTCCTTCGGCCGGCCCTGCGCCAGATAGTGCTGGGTCGGCAGCTCCGCCCCCAGCACGCAGGAGAACCCGGTCTCCTCCCGCACCTCGCGCAGCGCCGCCTCGACCACGCTCTCGCCGGGGTCCAGCTTCCCCTTCGGCAGGCTCCAGTCGTCGTACTTCGGCCGGTGGATCACCGCCAGCCGCGGCCGGCCCAGCCGCCCGCTCCGCTTCGGCCGCCCCGGCAGCCAGAGCACCGCCCCCGCCGCCAGCACCACCGGCCCGCGGCCGACCGGCCACCGGTCCGCCGGGACCGGCCGCCCGCCCACCTCAGGCCGTCCGCGATTCCGGAGCCGACCCCCAGCCCTCGGCCGGCGGCAGCTCCAACCACGCCTCCGCACCCGGCGGCAGCTCCGGCCAGCGCCGGCCGAAGGCGTACCGCGCCGCCTCCACGTCCAGCCGCTGATCGGCGTGCACCACGCCCAGCACGTACGCCGTCGCCGGAGTGATCCGCGGCGTGCGCGCCGCGGTCGCCGCCGTCACCGCCGCCTCCGAGGCCTCCTGGTGCCGCAGCAGCACCTGGTCCAGGTCGTCCAGCACCGCCGACGGCCGCCCGCACACCTCCAGCGCGTACCGGGCCCGCTTCACCAGCACCCGGGTCCGGTGCCACGGCGCGTCGTCCGCCGCCAGCGCCGCGTCCGCGTCCAGCGCCCCCCGCGCACTGGGCACCGAGCCCAGCCGACGCAGCCCGTCCCCGCCGTACGGCGTCGCCGCCCGCTGCAACGGCAGCAGCTGGGTGCTCGCCGCCAGCGCCCCGAACGCCGCCGCCGCCTGCGGCATCAGCACCGCCCCGGCCCGGCCCTCGGCCGGCTTCGCCAGCGGCGCGTCCGCCACCAGCAGCGTCATCCGGTCCGCCAGCGCGTGCAGCCGCGCCGACCGCAGCTCCTGCAGCACCGTCGAGTGCGCCCTGGTCCGGGCCAGGGTCAGCTGCCGGTCCAGCAGCGCCCGCGCCTTCGGCGCCCCCGCGTGGCCGGCCAGCATGCCGGGCCCCTCCGCCTCGCTGCCGCTCAGCCCGTCCAACGCGCCCAGCAGCCGGGCCGCCCGCCGCACCAGACCCGGCTCCAGCGCCAGCAGGTTCAGCAGCCAGGACAGCTCGGTGCGGGACTCCTGCACCCAGCCCGGCTCGAAGGACGCGCCGAAGGTGTGCAGCAGCCCGCCGATCCGCCGCACCGCCCGCAGCAGGTCCCCCGTGCCCGCGGCCGGGACCGCCGCCGCACCCGGTCTCGCGCCGACCTCGCCCACCGCCAGCGGCAGGGCGCGCAGGAACGCGCCCGCCAGGCCGGTGAGATGGCTGGAGAGGATGTCCCCGGCGGTCGCGGTGGAGGCCGCCTGGGCCGTCATCGGCGCTTCGGTCATGGCTAGGTAGATCCCCGTTCCCCCGGGGCCGTCCCCGGGGCTGGTGGCCGACCGCTCAGCGGGTCCCTGCCGCTCAGCGGCTCGCGTCGGTGGGTCGCGCGGTCGCGTCGTCGAATCTCGTGCCGTCGTGTCCCCCGGCGGCGTGGCCCGCACCGTTCGGTCCGGTACGGGCACGCCGCGCGGTGTCGCGGCTCACGTCGTCGCATCCGGCGTCAGCGGGGTCGTGGCGGCGACCGGCACTCATCTGGCCGCGACGGCCCGACGGCGCTGACGCGAGTCGATGAGGAGGTCCTGGACGTGCCGCAGCTGTTTGCCCTCGGCGTCCTGGGCGTGCCGGGTCCAGGACCCGTCCGCCCCGAGGTGCCAGGACTCCGTCTCGTCCGACATCCCGAGGTCGAGCAGCCCGGACAGCTCGGCCCGGTGCGCCGGGTCGGTGATCCGCAGCAGCGCCTCGATCCGGCGGTCCAGATTGCGGTGCATCATGTCGGCGCTGCCGATCCACACCTCCGGATCGCCGTTGTTGCCGAACACGAAGACCCGCGAGTGCTCCAGGAACCGCCCCAGGATGCTGCGCACCCGGATGTTCTCGCTCAGCCCCGGCACGCCGGGCCGGATCGCGCAGATGCCGCGCACCCACACGTCCACCGGCACCCCGGCCTGCGAGGCCCGGTACAGCGCGTCGATCACGGCCTCGTCGACGATCGAGTTGACCTTGAGCTTCACGTGCGCCGGACGCCCGGCCCGGTGGTTGGCGATCTCGTTGTGGATCCGCCCCACCAGACCGTCCCGCAGCCCCCGCGGCGCGGTCAGCAGCCGGCGGTAGGACTCGCGGCGCGAATAGCCCGAGAGCCGGTTGAAGAGGTCCGAGAGGTCCGCGCCGACCTGCGGGTCCGAGGTCAGCAGACCGAGGTCCTCGTAGAGCCGGGCGGTCTTCGGGTGGTAGTTGCCGGTGCCGACGTGCGAGTAACGGCGCAGGGTGTCACCCTCCTGCCGGACCACCAGCGACAGCTTGCAGTGCGTCTTCAGCCCGACCAGGCCGTAGACCACGTGGCAGCCGGCCTCCTCCAGCTTGCGGGCCCACTTGATGTTGGCCTGCTCGTCGAAGCGCGCCTTGATCTCGACCAGGACCAGCACCTGCTTGCCGGACTCCGCCGCGTCGATCAGCGCGTCGACGATCGGCGAGTCCCCGGAGGTCCGGTACAGCGTCTGCTTGATCGCCAGCACGTCCGGGTCGGCGGCGGCCTGCTCCAGGAAGGCCTGCACCGAGGTGGAGAAGCTGTCGAACGGGTGGTGCAGCAGCACGTCCCGCTCGCGCATCGCGGCGAAGATGTCCGGCTGCGAGGCCGACTCGACATCGGTCAGGCCGCGCGCGGTGCCCGCCACGAACTTCGGGTAGTTCAGCTCCGGCCGGTCCAGCCCGGCGATGCCGAACAGCCCGGTCAGGTCCAGCGGGCCGGGCAGCGGGAAGACCTCCGCCTCGGTGATGTTCAGCTCCCGCACCAGCAGGTCCAGGATGTAGGGGTCGATCGACTCCTCGACCTCCAGCCGCACCGGCGGGCCGAAGCGCCGCCGCATCAGCTCCTTCTCCAGGGCCTTGAGGATGTTCTCGGTGTCGTCCTCCTCCACCTCCAGGTCCTCGTTGCGAGTGACCCGGAAGGCGTGGTGGGCGAGCACCTCCATCCCCGGGAAGAGCTCCTCCAGATGCGCCCCCATGACGTCCTCCAGCGGCACGTACCGCTGCGGGGAGGCCTCCAGGAAGCGCGCGAGCGACTGCGGCACCTTCACCCGGGCGAAGTGCTTGTGCCCGGACACCGGGTTGCGCACGACGACGGCCAGGTTGAGGGAGAGCCCCGATATGTAGGGGAAGGGGTGCGCCGGGTCCACCGCCAGCGGGGTGAGGACCGGGAAGATCTTCTGCCGGAACAGCGAGTGCAGCCTCGCCTGCTCCTTCTCGGCCAGCTCCGACCAGCGGACCACCTCGATGCCCTGGGCCGCGAGGTCCGGCAGCACCTCCTGCTGGAACGCGGCGGCATGGCGGGCCATCAGCTCGCGAGACCGGGTCCAGATGAGGTCCAGCACCTCGCGCGGCTGGAGGCCGGAGGCACTGCGCTGGGCCACGCCGGTGGCGATCCTGCGCTTGAGGCCGGCCACCCGGACCATGAAGAACTCGTCGAGGTTGCTCGCGAAGATCGCCAGGAACTTGGTGCGCTCCAGCAGCGGGATCCCCGGGTCCTCGGCCAGTTCCAGGACCCGCTCGTTGAACGCGAGCCAGCTGCGCTCACGGTCGAGGAAGCGGCCCTGGGGCAGTTCCTCGGCGTCCTGCTCGTCGGTGACGGTCGGCTCCGGCGGTATCCCCAGGGCGCTGGACATCCGCGCGGGTGGGGAGGGCGGGGCAGGGACGGGGCGGGGGATGCTCATGGGCTCCAGCTCCTCCAGCAGGACGGCGTCCGGACACGAAATGCTCTTCGAGCCGTCGCCCTCGCCCGTCGCCCACGCCCACCCACCCGGCGCGGCCGCCACAGCACCGGCCACGTGTTGACCGATGCTGCACGAGCGAGACACTACGGACTTCATCCTGTGATCTTCGCGGCATTAATTGAATCCACGGTAAACACCGCATGGCCAGGAGGAAAGCTGAGGCGGTCGGTGCCGCGGCACCGGGTGCACAACCGTTGCCGCGGCCTCGTTCTCTCCGCTAGGCGGCGCCGGGGCGCGCTTTTCCGACCGTCACTCTCCGTTACGCGGAAAGGGTCGGCGGAACGGCCCCGACCGGCCCGACCCCGGCGCGGTACATCAGGTCGATTTCGTGGACGGTGAACCCGAGCCGTTCGTACACCCGCACCGCCGCCGGATTGTCCGCGTCGACGTACAGCAGCACGGTGTCGAGCCCCCGCTCACCGGCGGCGCGACCCGTCAGATGACGCAGGCCCGCCGCGGTCAGCGCCCGGCCCAGGCCGCTGCCCTGCTCCGCCGGATCGACGCCGACCACGTACACCTCGCCGAGCTCGGGCTCGGTGACGGTGGCCGGGTGCACCTTGGTCCAGTGGAAGCCGACCGGCCTGCCGTCCCGGGTGGCGAGGAAGAAGCCGGCCGGGTCGAACCAGGGCTCGGCCAGCCGGTCGGCGAGGTCCCGCTCGGTCCAGGAGCCCTGCTCCGGGTGGTGGGCGAAGGCGAGCGCGTTCAGCCGGAGCCACTCGGCGTCGTCCTCGCCGGGGCGGAAGGTCCGCAGCTCGATGCCGGCCGGGAGCGGGGCCTCCTCGGTCTGCGGCCCGGTCCGGCGCATCTGCCGCAGTTCGCGGACCAGCTCGGCACCGTACGCGTCGGCCAGGTGCCGGGCCGCCGGGTGGCCGCCGTGCACCCAGAAGTCGACATGGTCCCGGCCGGCCTTCCCGGCCTCGGCCAGCACCGCGTCCACCAGCGGACGGGCGAAGCCCCGGCCCCGGTCGGTCGGAGCGACCAGGAGCTCGGCGGCCGGGTTCGCCCCGCCGTTGTCCGGCACCTCCAGCTGGCCGTACCCGACGATGCCCGCCGCGTCCGCGTCCCGACCGGTGAGCGCGAGGAAGTGGGTCACCCCGGGCCGGGCCGTCTCCGGGGAGCGCAGGCGGAGCCGTCCCTGCTCGGACACGGCCGCCCGGCCGTCCACGGCCTGGGCCTCCGCCAAGACCCGCAGGGCCGCGTCCCGCTGGGCCGGCCGCAGTACGTCGGAGGCGAGGACCGTGGTCGCGTCGCCCGTTGTTGCCGTTCGATCGTCCATGCCCTGACGATACGTCAACGGTCAACGCAAAGAACCCCCGTCGGTTTCCCGACGGGGGTTCTTCACAATGATTGTTCGGCGGCGTCCTACTCTCCCACAGGGTCCCCCCTGCAGTACCATCG
>NZ_JODS01000033.1 GCF_000718025.1 Kitasatospora purpeofusca | reverse complement strand
GCCGGTGGTGAGGAGGGTGGTGAGGGCGGTGTCGAAGCGGACGGTTTCGCGCAGGTTGGTGAACCAGTAGGCGGCGTCCATGGTGGCGGTGTCGATGGCCTCGCCCGTGACCGTGGAGATCAGGAAGGTGTGGCCGGTGCGCGGCTCGACCGGGGCGAGGAGGTCGAGGAGTTCCTCGCGGAGTTCCTCGACCTGGGGGGAGTGGGAGGCGTAGTCGACGGCGATGCGGCGGGCCTGGATGCCGTCGGTCTCGCAGCGCGCGGCGAGGGTGTCGAGTTCCTCCGTGCGCGTCGTCGTCGCGGACCACGTCGAGCAGCGACCAGCCGTCCGTGAACGGCTCCAGCGCGAACGCGCACTCCGTCATCTTCTCGGCGAACACCGGCGAGAACTCCAGGAGTTCACGTGCCATGCCGATCCACTGCGAACCCTGGCCCGGGAACACGAACACGGCACCGTTCGCCGCACCCGGTCCGACCCGGCCCGTCGGTGACCCGCTCCAGCAGGCGCGCGGCCTGCTCGGTCAGCGCGGCCTCGCTCCGGGCCGACAGCACCCACGGCAGCGGACCCTCACCCGCGGCGCTGTCACCCGCCGCCTCGGGCGACCCCGCCGCCGGCTCCTCCGCCCCGGCGGCCGGCTCCTCGGGGGCGGCCTCCAGGATGACGTGGGCGTTGGTGCCGCTGATGCCGAAGGAGGACACGGCGGAACGGCGCGGGCGGTCCGACTCGGGCCACTCCCGCTGCTCGGTGAGCAGGCTGACGGCGCCGGACTCCCAGTCCACGTGGTGCGACGGGGTGTCGGCGTGCAGGGTGCGCGGCATCACGCCGTGGCGCATCGCCTCGATCATCTTGATCACACCCGCGACGCCGGCGGCGGCCTGGGTGTGACCGATGTTGGACTTCAACGACCCGAGCCAGAGAGGCTGTTCGGCGTCGCGGCCCTGACCGTAGGTGGCCAGCAGGGCCTGCGCCTCGATCGGGTCGCCCAGCGTCGTGCCGGTGCCGTGCGCCTCCACGGCGTCGACGTCGGCCGCGCCCAGCCGGGCGTTCGCCAGCGCGCCCCGGATCACCCGCTGCTGGGAGGGGCCGTTGGGCGCGGTGAGGCCGTTGCTGCCGCCGTCCTGGTTGACCGCCGAACCGCGCACCACCGCCAGCACCTGGTGGCCGTTGCGTCGCGCGTCGGAGAGGCGTTCGACGACCAGCAGGCCGACGCCCTCGCCCCAGCCGGTGCCGTCGGCGTCGTCGGAGAAGGCCTTGCAGCGGCCGTCGGCGGCGAGGCCGCGCTGACGGGAGAACTCGGCCAGGTGCAGGGCGACGAGCGAGGAGGAGCAGGCGGTGTCCACCGTCATCGCCGGGCCCTCCAGGCCCAGCAGGTAGGAGATCCGCCCGGACGCCACACTGGTGGTGGTGCCGGTGAGGCGGAAGCCCTCGGTGCCGTCGACGGGCGCGTTCAGCCGCGGGCCGTACTCCATGCCCATCGCACCGACGAAGACGCCGGTGCGGCTGCCGCGCAGCCCGTCGGGGTTGACGCCGGCCCGCTCCAGGGCCTCCCAGGCGGTCTCGACCAGCAGCCGCTGCTGCGGGTCCATCGCGGCGGCCTCGCGCGGGCTGATGCCGAAGAAGTCGGCGTCGAACTCGCTCGCCCCGGAGAGGAATCCGCCGTGCCGGGCGTAGCTGGTGCCGGGGTTGGCCGGGTCCGGGTGGTAGAGGCCGGCCAGGTCCCAGCCGCGGTCGGTCGGGAACTCGGAGATGGCGTCGGTGCCGTCGAGTACCGCCTGCCACAGCTGCTGCGGCGAGTCGATCCCCCCGGGCAGGTGGCAGGCCATGCCGACGACCACGATCGGGTCCTCGTCGGTGGCGGCGACCGGGGCGGCGGCCGGCCGGTCCTCGTCGGCGTCCAGTACGCCGACGATCCGCTCGTGCAGGTACGCGGTGAGGGCGTTCGGCGTCGGGTAGTCGAAGAGCACGCTGGCGGGCAGCCGCAGGCCGGTCGCCGAGGCGAGCCGGTTGCGCAGCTGCACGGAGAGCACGGAGTCGAAGCCCAGGTCGCGGAAGGTCTCGTCGGCGGCGAAGCCGGTCCCGCCGGTGCTCCCGGCCAGGTGCTCGGTGAGCCAGCGGCGCAGGAAGCCCTCGGGCTCGGCGCGGATCCGGTCGCGCAGGGCGAGGGTCGCGGAGCTGAGGTGCTGTTCGGCGGCGGGCGCGGCGGGGCGCTCGTCGAGCCAGTAGCGCTCGCGCTGGAAGGCGTAGGTCGGCAGGTCGACGGTCGGTGCCGCGCCGACGATCCCGGCCCAGTCGACGGCCGCACCGGAGACCCAGGCCTGGGCGAGGCCGGTGAGCAGGGTCTGCGGCTCGGGATGGTCGCGGTGCTGGAGCGCCACGGCGAGTTCGGTCTCGTCGGGCCGGACCAGCGGGGTCAGGGTGGCGTCGGGACCGAGTTCGACGAACCGGGTGACGCCCTGCTCGCGGCAGGCGGTGATCGCGTCGTGGAAGCGGACCGTCGCGCCGACGTGCCCGATCCAGTACTCCTCGGTCATCGGGGTGCCGGTGCGGCCGGTGACGGTGGAGACGATCGGGATGCTCGGCTCGGAGACGGTCAGGCCGTCGATCCGGCGGGCGAACTCGTCGAGCATGGGCAGGGTGAGCGGCGAGTGGGCGGCGTTCCGGACCCGGAGCCGGGTGGTGCGGCGGCCGCGGGCGCGGAAGTCGTCGGCGATCCGGGCCACCGACTCCTCGGCGCCGGAGAGGACGACCGAGGCCGGCCCGTTGATGACGCCGATGGAGACGTCGGTGACGCCGTCGAGCGCGGCGAGCGCCTCCTCCTCGGTCGCCTCGACGGCGATCATGGCGCCGCCGGCGGGCAGGGCCTCCATCAGTTCGCCGCGGGCGGCGGCGAGCGCGGCTGCCTCGGGCAGCGAGAGGGCGCCGGAGACGTGGGCGGCGACGATCTCGCCGAAGGAGTGGCCGACCAGCAGGTCCGGTTCGACGCCCCAGGAGGTGACCAGGCGGTAGAGGGCGACCTGGAAGGCGAACAGGGCGGGCTGCATGCAGCGCATGCCGTCCAGGGCGGCCGCGGCGTCGGCGCGCTCGCCGAACAGCACCTCGCGCAGGCCGAGGGCGGGGTCGAGGTGGGCGAGCACCTCGTCCAGGGCCTCGGCGAACACCGGGTAGGTGGCGTACAGTTCGCGCCCCATGCCGACCCGGTGGGCGCCGCCGCCGGCGAACAGGAAGGCCGTCCGGCCGGCCGGGGAGGCGAGGCCGCTGACGGCCTCCTCGTGCAGGCGCTCCAGGCGGGCGGTGAGGTCGGAGCGGTCCGTGCCGAGGACGACGGCGCGGTGCTCGAAGACGGAGCGGCCGGTGGCCAGTGAGCGGGCGATCCCGGCGGCGTCGGCCTCGGCCGCTCCGGGGGTGGCGTCCAGGTGGGCGAGCAGCTTGCCGGCCTGTGCCTCCAGCGCGCGGCCGGAGCGGGCGGACAGCACCCACGGCAGCGGGCCCCGCGCGGCGGCGGGCGTGGTGGCAGGCGTGGTGGCGGTGGCCGTCGAGGCGGTGCCGACCTGCGCGGCACCGCCCGCCGGGGCGGCGGCGTCCGTCGGGTGGCCGGCGTAGGGCCCCTCGGTGAGCACGACGTGGCAGTTGGTGCCGCCGATGCCGAAGGAGCTGACACCGGCGACCAGCGGGACCTCCGGGTCCGGCCAGGCGTCGAGTTCGGTCTGCACCCGGAGGTTGAGCTCGTCGAGCGGGATCGCCGGGTTGGCGGTGCGGAAGTGCAGGCTGGCGGGCAGCCGGCGGTGGCGCAGCGCCAGCGCGGCCTTCAGCAGGCCGACGATGCCGGCCGCGGCCTCCAGGTGCCCGATGTTGGTCTTGACCGAGCCGACCCGCAGCGGCCGGCGGCCGTCGGCGCCGCGGCCGATCACGGCGGACACCGCGGCGGCCTCGACCGGGTCGCCCACGGGGGTTCCGGTGCCGTGGAGCTCGACGTACTGGACGGCCTCGGTGCCGATCCCGGCGTTGGCGTAGGCCTGCCGCAGGACCTGCTGCTGGCCCGCGACGTCGGGGTCGCTGAGCCGCTCCCCGCCGCCGTCGTTGTTGACGGCGCTGCCCCGGATCACGCAGTAGACGGGGTCGCCGTCCGCGACGGCCTGCGCGAGCGGCTTGAGCAGGACCACGCCGCCGCCCTCGCCGCGGACGAAGCCGTCGGCGCTCTCGTCGAACACGGCGCAGCGGCCCTTGGCGGAGAGGGCGCCGAGGCCGGCGGCGGCCCGCATGCCGTCCGGGGAGAGGATCAGGTTGACGCCGCCGGCGAAGGCGAGGTCGGACTCGCCGCGGCGGATGCTCTCGCAGGCGAGGTGGACGGCGACCAGGGAGGAGGCCTGGGCCGCGTCGACGGCGAGGCTGGGGCCCTGGAGGCCGAGGGTCCAGGAGACCCGGTTGGCCACGACGGCCCGGTGCCGGCCGGTGAAGTCGTGCAGTTCGCCGTGGCCGGCCCGGTCGCCGCGGGCGGCGAGGGCGGCGTAGTCGTCCGAGGAGACGCCGACGAACACGCCGGTGCGCGAGCCGCGCAGCCGGTGGTCGGGCAGCCCGGCGTCCTCCATGGCCTCCCAGACGAGTTCCAGGGCGAGGCGCTGCTGCGGGTCCATGGCGGCGGCCTCGTCGGGCCCGACGCCGAAGAAGGCGGCGTCGAAGGTGCCGACCTCGTCGAGGAAGCCGCCGGTCCAGGAAGCGCCGCCGGGGCCGCGCTGCTCCGGCCAGGGGGAGAGGGCGTCGGTGCCCTCCGTCAGGAGTCGCCAGAACGCGGCCGGACCCGATGCCGAGGGGACCCGGCAGGAGGCTCCGATCACGGCGATGGCGGTGTCGTGGGTGCGGCCGATCGTCTGGTCACCGGACATGGAGGGCTTCATACCGGGAGTATCCGTTTCCGGACCGGACCGGGACTTCCGCCAGAGGAACGGCAGGGGAGCAGGGCTTCGGGGCAGGATCGGCGGCGCGAAACCAGGACTTTAGGCCAAGACGGGAGACCTGGTCCCGGGGGCCGGGCCGGGCCGGTGCCGCAGGTCCCGTGCCGTGGGTCCGGCGTCGCGGGTCCGCCGACCGCCCGAGGCCGGGTCAGTCTTCCCACCGGGGAGCGGTGTTGAACGCGGGCACGACAGCGGGGCGCCCGCACGGTGGTTCCGTGCGGGCGCCCCGCTGTCGTAGGGTCGTCCTCCTCGCCGGCCGCGGCCGTGGTCTCACATGGCCGCCGCCGAGGCGATCAGCTGCGCCCGGGAGGCCATGTGGGCCTTCGCGAGCACATTGGAGACGTGGAACTTGACGGTCTTTTCACTCAGGCCCAGCCGACGAGCGATCTCCTTGTTGGCCATGCCCCGCCGCACCAGCTGGAGCACCTCGGACTCGCGCGAAGTCAAGGGTGCGTGGGTGGGGACCACCGAGAGGGGGCGGGGCAGGGTGTCCCGCACGAACCGGAGGAGCAGGCCGCTGAGGCCGGGGGAGACGTAGCAGTCGCCGGTGGTGGCCCGGCGGACCGCTTCGACCAGGACCTCCTCGGGATCGTCGGAGTGCACGACGGCACGCACGTTGGCCTGGGTCAGACGGATCCAGTCGGCCGCGGTCTCGGCGTCCTCCACGACGACCACCAGGGCGGTGTCGAGGGCGGTCAGCTCGTGCAGGTGGTCGGTCTGCTTCCGGGCTTCGAGCACCACGACGTCCGGTTCGCGCACCGCCGTCGCCGTCAGCAGCCCGATGATGTCCGCCGCCTCGCCGACCACGGTCAGTGCGTCGTCCTGCTTCAGTGCCCCACGAATGCCCAGTCGCGCGTAGGGGTGTCTACTGCATACAAATACTCGTGTCTGGCTGCTGCCACTATCCAACTTTTCCGCTCTCCTGTTATGTGGGCACACAGGGGTGAGGGGCGGGGCCGGCCGGGCGCGGAAGATCGCCGCTCCGTGCTCGGTCCGCATTTCCGGGCAGCGCGAAACAGCGGTCGCGCGGCGCGGTGAAATGGACAGTAAAAGACGTTCTCGAAATCGCCGGGAAATCCGTTGAGAACCGCTTCGGGTGCGCGGTTCACCCGGGCCGGATCATCCGGTCGCCCGCGCGGGAGAATTCTGCGGGCGACCGGATTCCGGACAGCGGTGCGGGATGGCAGGCGGATTGTCGAGACGCGGTCTGCTCGCCCCCGTGCAGTGCTGCGTCTGTCAGTCCGTCGAATTCCGGTGGGAGATCTCGATGGCGCCCACCGGACACAGCTGGGCGGCGCGTTCGACCGCCTCCCGGAGGTGCTCCGGCGGCTGGGAGATCCGCAGCAGCACCATGCCGTCCCGACTGTCCTGGTCGAACACGTCGGGCACGGTCTCCACGCAGTTGCCGGACCCGCAGCACAGGTCCCGGTCGACAGTGATGTGCATGGTCACCACGTCACCGGCAGTTCGCCCAGCCCGAAGGTGACCGCCTCGTGGCGCTTCGGGACGTCCGCCAGGGTCGTCTCCGACCGGAGGCCGGGGAACTGCTTGGCCAGCTGGACCAGGGCGATCCGCAGCTCGGCCCGGGCCAGCGGCTGGCCGATGCACTGGTGCAGGCCGAAGCCGAACGCCATGTGCCGGTGGGCCTCGTTGCGCCGGGGGTCGAAGAACTCGGGGTCGTGGAAGACCGACTCGTCCCGGTTGGCCATCGACAGCATCGCCACGACGCTCTCGCCGGCCTTGATCTCCCGGCCGCCGATGACGGCGTCCTCCAGCGCGAGCCGCGGGAGACCGGTCCGGACGACGGTGCAGTACCGGAGCAGTTCCTCGACGAGGTTGGGCGCCAGGCCCGGGTCCTCGCGCAGGGCGTCCAGGTGCTCGGGGTGCTCCAGCAGGGCCAGCGCCGACATCCCGATCATGTTCGCGGTGGTCTCGTGGCCCGCCACCAGCAGCAGCATGGCCATGCTCAGGAGCTCCTCCTCCTTGAGCTCCCCCGGGATCACGCGCTCGGTCACCAGTCGGCTGAGCAGGTCCTCGCCGGGGTGGGTCCGCTTGTGCGTGATCAGGTCGCCCAGCAGGCCGTTCAGGGCCTCCATGGCGGCGCCGACCTCGGCCGGACCGGAGTTCCGGTCCATGATCGCGCGGCTGTGGTGCTGGAAGAAGTCGTGGTCCGAGTAGGGCACACCGAGCAGGTGGCAGATCGTCATCGACGGCACCGGCAGCGCGAACTCGTTCATCAGGTCGGCCGGCGGGCCGATCTCGCGCATGCGGCCGAGGGCCTCGTTGACGGTCTCCTCGATCAGCGGCTCGATCCGCCGGATGTTCTTGATCATGAACTCGGCGGTCAGCATGCGCCGGAAGCGGCTGTGGGCGTCGCCGTCCATGAAGATGAACAGCCCGGACGCGCCCTCGCGCGTCGGCGGGATCGGGTTGAGGACCGGGAACCCGGGGCGGTACTGGTCGGAGCTGAAGCCCGGGTGGCGCAGCAGCTGCCGCACGTCCTCGTGCTTGGTGATCAGCCAGGCCCAGCCGCCGAAGGGGAGTCTGATTCTGCCGGTCGACTCGTCGAGGTGCTTCAGGTCGTAATCTCTGACCGGAATGAACGGGTCGTCGTCCGACCCGATGAACGGGAACGCCGGAAAGGCGGTCACATCAACGCTTGCTACTTCCCCCACTTTTACCCCCGTGGATGGAGCTTGACATTGAGCCATCACCCTAACAGGTCGTCATCGGACGGATCTTCGATAGTGATCCACCTCACATGCCCCTGGCGGTTGACTCGGGGAAAGCCGTTGATTCGTCGGAGAAGAGGCTCCGGGAAGCGGTCGGAGGTATTCCGTTCGTGATGGTCGGAGGGGGCTGTGGAATTGTTCGGGCGAGATCGTGAATGGGAATGCCGAGATTCCCGGTGCCGCCGCGGGGAGAACGGGGAGCCGGGGTTCGGGAGATGTGAACGAGTTGTTCCCGCGGGGGGCGCGGGCGGTGCGGGGGTGCGTGTGGTGCGGGCGTGCGGGTGGTGCAGGGGCCGACGCGCATGCCGGGGGCGTCATGCGCGGCGGCCCCTGGTACGGGTGCCGGGGCCGGTCGGGTCGGGCGGACGGGCCCCGGTCGGGTCAGGCGACGGCGGGGAAGGCGAACCGGACGGCGGTCAGCCGCTCCGACAGCTCCCACAGGCGCTTGCCGGTCTCGGCGTCGGCGGCCGACGGGGCCAGCTGGACCACCTTCGGGGTGCCGCGCAGCTCGGCCATCCCGTCGGGTCCGATGAACTGTCCCGACTCGACCTCCGCGGCGGTGGCGGCGAACAGTTGGGGCAGCGCGCCCTGGTCCGGAGCCTGGGCGAGCGGGGTGAGGATGCGGCCGAAGAGCACCTTGACCATGCCGACCGGGGAACTGGTCTGGAGGTTGGTGGCGGTGTAGCCGGGGTGCGCGAGCAGGCTGCGGACCGGGCTGCCGGCCGCGGCGAGACGCTGGTGGAGCTCCCAGCCGAACACGGCGTTGGCGAACTTCGACTGGTTGTAGTAGCCCATCGGCGAGTACTTGCGCTCGCCGGAGAGGTCGTCGAAGAAGACCTTGCCCTGCCGGTGGTTGGTCGAGCTCACCGTGACCACCCGCGGGTCCTTGCCCTCGGCCAGGAGGTCGAGCAGCAGTCCGGTGAGGGCGAAGTGGCCGAGGTGGTTGGCGGCGAACTGGATCTCGTGGCCCTGCGCGTTCAGCGTCCGCGGCGGCGCCATCACGCCCGCGTTGTTGACGAGGACGTCCGGGCGGGTCCCGTCGGCGCGCAGCCGTTCGGCGAAGGCGCGGACCGAGTCGAGGTCGGCCAGGTCGAGGCGGCGGACCTCCAGGCGGGCGCCCGGCTGCGCGGCCGTGATCTCGGCGGCCGCCCGCCGGCCCTTGGCCTCGTCGCGGACGGCGAGGACCACCTGGCCGCCCTTGCGGGCGATCGCCCGGGTGGTCGCCAGGCCGAGGCCGCTGTTCGCCCCGGTGACGACGAACACCCGCCCCGTCTGGTCCGGAATCCGATCGGCGGTCCAGCCCTGCTGCTTCGTCATGCGTCACACGTTGCCCTACCTGTCACCGAGTGTCAAGCGCGCCCTTAGGGGTCAATGACGGCGCGGCGTGTAACATGAGGGGGTGACTACCCGCCCTGAAGCGAGCCTGGCCCAGCGCAAGCGTCAGCTGGTCTCCGACGAGCTGTCCCAGGCCGCGCTGAACCTCCTGGCGCAGAAGGGGTTCGACGCGGTCACGGTCGACGAGATCGCGGCCGCCGCCGGCATGTCCAAGCGCACCTTCTTCCGCTACTTCGCGTCCAAGGAGGACGTGGTCGTCCAGTTCCTCGGGGAGATGGGCGCCGGCATGCGGGCCGAGCTCGCCGGCCGGCCGGCCGAGGAGTCGCCGTCGGTGGCACTGCGGCACACCGTCTGGGTCTCCATCGACGCCTGCGCCGGCCATGCCGAGCAGGCGCTGCGGGTGGTGCAGCTGATCCTGGGCACGCCGGCGCTGCACGCCCGATTCCTGGAGCGCCAGGCGCAGTGGCGCGACGAACTGGCGGCCGAGCTGGCCGACCGGCTGGGCCTGGGCTCCGCGACCGGCCTCCACCCCCGGCTCGCCGCGGGGATGGCGCTGACCGCGTTCGACGTCGTCCTGCAACTGTGGAGCGCCAGCGACGGCGCCGAGGACCCGGCCGAACTGACCGACCGCGCCTTCGCCACCATCGCCCCCGCCCTGGACGCCCTGCCGGCCTAGGCCGCCCGGCGCGTCCTCGCACGTGTTCGCGGGTCCGCGGGGGTGTGAGCACGGCCGCGGGCGCGTGGCAGGCTGCTCCGTATGGTGATCAATGATTCGTCGCCGGCCGGCGACGAGGTGCTGGCGGTCCGTCCCGAGCTGACGGACGCCGAGCTCAACGAGTTGTTCGGCGCGTCCTGGCCGGAACACCGGGCGACCTCCTTCGCGCCGGTGCTGGCCCGCAGTCTGACCTGGATCGCGGCGCGCCGGGGGGACCGGCTGGTCGGATTCGTCAATGTCGTGGGGGACGGCGGCGCGCACGCCTTCGTCCTGGACACGACCGTGCATCCGGACGAGCGCCGGCGGGGGCTCGGGGTGCGGCTGGTGCAGGCCGCCGCCGACGAGGCGAGGGCGCGCGGTGCCGAGTGGCTGCACGTCGACTACGAGCCGCACCTGGAGTCCTTCTACGGCCGATGCGGATTCCGGCCGACCGCCGCCGGGCTCAGGCGGCTCTGAGCGGAGCATGTGCCCCGGGCCCCGGCGTCGGGGCCCGGAACGCCGTACGGCCCCGGACGGTGGTCCGGGGCCGTACGGGTCGTGGCGGGGCGGGCCGGTCGGGCACCGCCCCCCGTGCGGGGAGGGGTTACCGGCGCAGCGGGCCCTCGCAGGTGTAGTCGGCGGTGCCGGCGCGGCCGGTGGGCCAGACGTCGACCTGGCCGAACCAGCAGTTCATGTCGGCGAGGTTGTTGGCGGCGGCGCCGCCCCGGGTGAGCAGGAAGTAGTCGACGGTGGCGGCCATGTCCGCGCGGACCTTGCCGGCGTCGAGGGTGTTGGTGAGGTTGGCGGTCATCCGGCCGGTGCAGGTGAACCGCATGGTGTTGTTCCAGTCGGCGTTGTCCTTGCAGACCGGGGTGTTCTGGGTGGCGCGGGTGAACGCGTCCTGGACCTCGGAGGCCCAGGCGTAGCTGAGCCGGCTGTTCGGCGTGTAGTCGGTGACCGGCACGTAGAGGTTGTCGGCGAGCGGGATCTCGGCGTCCAGGAAGGCGTTGTACTCGCGCTGGAGGTCGGCGTCCCGGCCGAGGCGGTCGCGCCAGGCGTTGTAGCCGGTGACGTCGTCGGCGCGCAGCAGCCGGTACATCTCGGCGAGCTGGTCGGGGTGGCGCTCGCCGAGCAGGTTGAAGAAGGTGGCCGCGTACGGGTAGACGCGGAAGCCGAGGCTGTTCCAGCTGGCGTGCAGGATCTGATCGATCGTCAGGCGCGGTGTGCCGGAGGCGCCTTCCTGGGCGATCTGGCGGACCATGTACTTGCGGGCCTTGACGCCGTCCTTGGAGGTGGAGCCGGCGAAGTACTCGGCGGTGCCCTCGTTCATCGCGAAGGTGGCGTCGCTGGGCCAGCGGGTGGTGTAGCCGGACTCCGGGATCGCCCAACGGGCGTTCAGGTAGTGGGTGTACTCGTGCCGGAAGAGCTCCTCCAGGCTGAAGTACGACTCGGCGGTGGTCCGCTGGTAGGTGTAGAAGGTGGAGTTCTCCTCGATGAACATGCCGCCGTTCTCGACGTCGCCGATCCCGAACAGCAGGTACTGGAGCGAGCGGTAGTTCGTCTTGGTGTCGTACAGCTGCACCGTGAGGGTGGGGTGGGTGTCGTCGGCGAGCGGCCGGTCGGTGCCCAGGACCCGGAAGAACTGGGCCTTGACCTGCTTGGTGGCGTAGTACAGCTGGTCGGCGGTGGCCCGGTCGAGGGCGGTGCGGATGACCAGGGTGCCGTTGTCGTAGGTGTAGGTGTTCGGGAAGAACTGCTGGGTCAGCTCGGCCCGGCAGGCCCCGTACTGGCCGCAGAGGCCGAACTCGTTGAGCGGGACGGCCAGGTTGAGCCAAGGGCGGCTGAGGCGGCCGAAGTTGTTCTGGACGGTGCTGACCACGCCGCCGATCTCGGCCTTGATCTCGCCCTTGAGCGAGTCCACCAGGGTGTACCGGGCGTACTCGTTCATGGCGTCGCCGACGGCCCACTCGGTCTCGGTGCCCTTGAGGTGGCCGTAGCCGGAGAAGGCGCGGATCGCCTGCCGGTAGCCGGGGTTGGCGACGGCCGCGGCGCGGAAGGCGCCGCCGTCCTCGACGATGTTGTTGACGCCCTGGAAGTTGAGCTGGAGCGCGGCCTGCAGGGCCCAGTTCCAGCCCTGGTCGCCGATGTACTTGGTGCCGGGGGTGGCGTACTGGCGCAGCACCCGCTCCAGCAGCGGGAGCCGGCCGGGGCGCAGCTTCGGGGCGGTGGAGGCCTGGATCAGCTCGCCCATGGTGAAGCCGGCGGCGGTGGTCTGGTCGAACGCCCGGGGGTTGGCGGTGTAGGCGGTGATCGCGCGGTCGATCGCGGCCGCGGTGGCGTCGTCGTTGAGGTCGAACTCGCGGTGGCTGTAGTCGAAGTAGACCGCGACGTGCAGGAAGTACCAGAGTTCCTGCTGGTTGCGGTTGTTGGCGCTGTCGAAGCCGGGGGAGAGGGCGGTGATCCGGTCGGCGACGGCGCGCACGTGGGCCGGGGTCAGCACCTTGGTGAGCTCGGGGCTCCAGTCGACCAGCAGCGGGCGCAGACAGCCCTCGTAGGTGTGCGAGCGGTCGGCGAGGAAGTCGGCCAGGGCGGCCGGGGAGAGGGCGGTGAAGGAGGCGAGCGAGCAGGCCGCGGCGGCGTCGGCGGCGGTCGGGGCGGCCTGGGCGGCGGGGGTGGCCGGGTCGGCGGCGGGCCGGGTGGCGTCCGTGGTGGGCTGGAGCGTCTCGTTGCCCGGTGCCCCCTCGGGGCCGGGGGCGCCGGTGGTGGTGCTGCCGTGGGCGACGTCGCCGGCCGGGCCGGCCGGGTGGGCGGTGGTCCCGCCGAAGGCGGCGGCCGGGTCGGTGGTCCGCCCGGAGGCGGCGGGGGGTGCGACGGCCTGGGCGCTCTGGACGAGCGGGGCGGCCAGGGTGACTGCGAGGGCCGCGGAGAGCAGGACCGAGCGCAGGCGGGGGGTGGTTGGCACAGGAGCTCCAGACGAGCATGTGGGGGGATGCGCGGGACGGGGCGTGTTGGGGTCCGGAGCCGTGGGGGGCGCCGGGTCCGCCGGACCGCGCGGGAGTCTGATGACGTCGAGGGAAACGATGATGATCTCTCGACTCACTGGCCAGTAAAATAGTAATGTCAAATTGCATTGCGCAAGGGCTGGTGGGAGGGCAGATCGGCCGCCGGTAACGAGAGGGTCTCGACCGGGGGTCGTGGTGCGCAGGGTCTTGACGGGGAATCGACCGGGGGCGTTTGCTGGCTCCCGCTCGTTGAACGTTGATCGGTTCTGTTTGTTTGTGTGGGATTTGAACGTTCAAATCACTGCGCCGCCCGACCAAGGAAAGGTCATGCCCGAGTACCTCAAGAAGTTCGCCGAGCCGTTCGGCTACCTGGACTTCGCCCGCTTCGGGCCGGTGTCGGAACCGGTCCGCCGGGTGCTGCTCCGCGAGGCCGACCGGCTCCACCGGCACGGCTGGGACGCGCTCGAGAGCCTCGACGCGGACACCGCGACGGCGGCCCGGACTGCGGGCGGGCTGCTGGGCTCCGCCCCGCACGAGATCGCCTTCGTCGGCTCCACCTCGCACGGGCTCTTCGCCGCCGCCCACGCGGTCGGCGCCGGTGCGGGGCGCCGCGGATCCGCCCCGGACGGCACCGTGCTGGTGGCGCGGAACGACTTCCCCGGCGCCGTCTACCCGTGGCTGCGCGCCGCCGACAACGGCGGGCTCGCGGTCCGCCAGCTCGAAGGCCCGGTCACCCCCGACCTGGTCCGGGAGCACCTGGACGACCGGGTGCGCGCCGTCGCCGTCTGCGCCGTCGACGCCGCGACCGGGTACCGGGCGCCGCTGGCCGCGATCAAGGAACTGATCGGGCCGAACCGGATCCTGGTGGTCGACGCCGTCCAGGCCCTCGGCGCCGTGGAGTTCGCCGCCGACGCGGCCGACGTGCTCGCCGCCGGCGGCCAGAAGTGGCTCCGGGCCGGCTGGGGCGCGGCCGTCCTGATGGTCCGCGACCGGATCGCCGACCGGATCGGGCCCGGGCTCAGTGGCTGGTCCGGGGTGGTCGACCCGATCGACGCGCCCGCCCACCCCTGCCCGCCCCGGCCCGGCGCCGTCGCCCACACCCTCACCAACCCCGACGGCCCCGCCGTCGCCGCCCTGGGCGCCGCGCTCGCCCTGGTCGGGGAGGAGGGCGCCGGCCGGATCGAGGCCAGGATCGGCGAGGTGCTCGGCGGACTGCTCGCCGCGGCCCGCGCCGCGGGCGCCGAGACCGGCGGCGGTCCGACGGCGGACGCCCCCTACGGCTCCTGGCGCGGCACCGGCGACCCGGTCGCCGGCGGCAGCGGGATCGCCCGGCTGCGGCTGCCCGGCGCCGACCCCGCCGCCGTCCACCGCGCGCTGACCGCCGCGGGCCTGGCCACCACCCTCCGGGCCGGCTGGATCCGGCTCTCCCCGCACGCGAGCACCGACCCCGGGACCGCCGAGCTGCTCGGCGGGACGCTCGCCCACGTACGGCGGGGCGCCCGCACCGCCTGAGCGGACGCCCCGCGCCCGGCCGTCCCCGTCCCAGGGCGGGGCGGCCCGGCACCCCCGCACCACCCCGCACCACCCGGCACCACGGAGCACCACCCGCACGACCCCGCACCATCCAGCACTACGCCGCACCACCTGCACCGCCCCGCATGCACCACCTGGCACCACCGACGTCCCACCCCGTCCCGCTCGACGTCCACCCCCTCAGAAGGGCATGCCATGTCACACCTCTCCCGTCGCGACCTGCTGCGCGCCTCCGGCGCCGGCCTGCTCACCCTCACCGCAGGCGGCGCCCTCGCCGCCTGCGGCGGCTCCAACGGCTCCGGCTCCTCCGGTGGGGACGCCGCCACCGGCAACATCACCGTCTGGTCCTGGACCAGCGCCGCCGACGCCCTGCGCGGCGTCGTGCCCGCCTTCGAGAAGGACAACCCGGGCATCAAGGTCGACGTCCAGGACGTCGGCAACCCGGCCATCTGGGACAAGATCACCGTCGGCCTGGCGGCCGGCGGCCAGGGCCTCGCCGACGTCCTGCACATCGGCTGCGACTACCTGCCCGGCTACCTGGAGAAGTTCCCCAACGGCCTCGCCGACCTCTCCGCGCTCGGCGCCGACGCCCACAAGGACAAGTTCGCCAAGGGCCTGTGGCCGGTCGTCACCGACAAGGACGGCAAGGCCCGCGCCCTCCCCTGGGAGGTCAACGCCCAGGGCTTCTTCTACCGCAAGGACATGTTCGACCGGGCCAAGCTCGACCCGACCACGTTCGAGACCTGGGACGACGTGATCGCCGGCGCCGACGCCTTCAAGGCGGCCAACCCCGGTGTCGGCGTGCTCGGCATCAACAAGCCCGGCACCCCCGGCCCCGACGTCGACTTCCTGCAGTCCCTGATGCAGCAGCAGGGCGCGTTCTACTTCGACCTCAAGGGCGACATCACCCTGACCTCGCCCGAGTGCGTCCGCGCCCTCACCCTGGTCAAGCGCCTCAACGACGCCGGACTCGTCATCGAGACGCCCGGCTCCACCGCCTGGCGCACCCAGATGAAGGACAGCCAGCTCGGCGCCGGCCCGCAGCCGTCCTGGGCCGCGCACTACATCGAGACCAAGTTCCCCGACCTGAGCGGCAACTGGCGGCTCACCCGGCCGCCGGCCGTCACCCCCGGCGGCAAGCGCACCGCCATCGTGAACACCACCCACCTGGCCGTCGCCGCCTCCAGCCCCCGCCGCACCGCCGCCTGGAAGTTCGTCGAGTACGCGCTCACCCGGGCCGACTCGGTCAACGCCATGTTCAAGGCCGGCAGCGTCTTCCCGGCGCTCACCGCCGCCTACCAGGACCCGATCTACAGCGAGCCGAGCGCCTACTACGGCGGCCAGCCGGTCCTGAAGACCTTCACCGACCTGCTCTCCGAGGGCGGCGACGCCACCAACTACTCCGGCGACTACGCCCGCGCCCTCAAGCTGGTCAGCGACGCCCAGACCAAGGTCCTGGTCAAGGGCGGCGACCCGGCCGAGGCGCTCCAGGAAGCGGCCAAGCAGCTGGCCCAGCAGACCGGGCGCAAGATCAAGTGACGGCCGCCGCTCCTCCGGTCACCCGGCCCGCCGCCCCGGCGGCGGTCCGCCCGGCCGCCGTCCGGCGCGCCAGGCTCCGCCGCCGGGCCGTGCCCTACCTGCTGCTCGCGCCCGCGCTGATCCTGTTCGGGGTCTTCAAGGCCTACCCGATCATCTCCTCGATGCTGCTGTCGCTGACCGCCGGCTCCGGCAGCGTCACCCACAGCGCGGGCCTCTCCAACTACCAACGGCTGCTGCACGACCCGCTGTTCTGGACCGCGCTCGGCAACACCGCCCGGATCCTGGTGGTCCAGGTCCCGGTGATGCTCGCGCTCGCCCTCCTGCTCGCGGTCGGCCTCAACGCGGCGTTCGTCCGCTGGCGCACCGTGTGGCGGCTCGGCGTCTTCATGCCCACCGTCACCGGACTGGTCGCCACCGGCATCCTGTTCTCCTTCCTCCTCAACACCAAGGACGGTGCGGTCAACAACCTGCTGGACTCGATCGGCCTGCCCACCGTCGACTGGTTCGGCGACGGCTTCTGGGCCCGGATGGCCGTCGTCCTCGTGCTGACCTGGCACTACACCGGCTACAACGCCGTCATCTACCTGGCCGGCCTGCAGGGCATCCCCAAGGAGCTGTACGAGGCGGCCATGGTCGACGGCGCCGGACCGGTCCGCCGGTTCCGCTCCGTCACCCTGCCCGCGCTGCGGCCCGTGCTGCTGTTCACCGTGGTGCTCTCCACCATCGGCACCCTCCAACTCTTCGACGAGCCCTACGTCCTGACCCGCGGCGGCCCCGACAACGCGACCCTCACGGTCTCGATGTACCTGTACGACAACGGCTTCCGCTACTTCGACTTCGGCTACGCCTCCGCCATCGCCTACGCCCTCACCCTGCTCGTCTCGGTGCTCGGCGCGGCCCAGATGCGCCTGATGGGAGAACGCGAATGACCTCTGCCGCCACCTCCGTCGAGCCCGTCGCACCGGGCCCGGCGGCCCCGCCCGCCAAGCCGGCGCCGACCGGCCCGAGCCCCTGGCGCCGAGTCCGCGGCTGGCCGCTCACCCTGGTGCTCGCCGCCGTCACCGGACTGTCGATCGCCCCGTTCTACTGGCTGGTGGTCTCCGCCACCCGCAGCGACGGCGAGATCTTCTCCTGGCCGCCGAAGCTGCTGCCCGGTTCCCACCTGGGCGACAACATCGGACACCTCCAGGACCGGGTCGGCCTCGGCCGGGTGCTGCTCAACTCGCTGCTGGTGTCCGGCCTGCAGACCCTCGGCGGGCTCGTCGTGGCGCTGCTGGCCGGGTACGCCTTCGCCAAGTTCCGGTTCCGCGGCCGCACGGTGCTGTTCGCCGTACTGCTGTCGACCCTGGTCGTGCCGGACCAGGTCATGCTCGTCCCGCTGTTCAAGATGATGATGTCCTTCGGGATGCTCGACAGCTACCAGGCGCTGATCCTGCCCGGCCTGTGCGTGCCGTTCGCGATCTTCCTGATGCGGCAGTCCCTCAGCGCCATGCCGGACGAACTCCTCGACGCCGCCCGGGTCGACGGCGCCGGCGAACTCCGGGTGCTGTTCGGCATCGTGGTACCGGTCATGCGGCCGGTGCTCGCCGCCCTGGGCATCTTCCTCTTCCTCGGCTCCTGGAACAGCTTCGTCTGGCCGCTGATCGCCCTGCGCAGCACCGACATGCACACCCTGCCGGTCGCCCTCGCCACCCTCCAGGGCATGAAGGCCAACACCGACTACGGCTCGATCCTCGCCGGAACCGCCATATCCACCCTGCCGATGATGGTCCTCTTCCTGGTCCTCCAGCGGCAGTTCATCTCCGGCCTGCTGGCCGGTGCCACGAAGGGCTGAACCGAACCATGACGGACACCAGCGACGAGATCTGGGAGCCCCACGCCCCCGCCACCACCGCGCGCCCCCGCCCGGTGGACCTGCCCGGCGCCGACGCCGGACGGCTGGAGCTGCTGGTCGCCGGGACGGCGAGCGTGCACGTCCTCAGCGAGGGCGTCATCGAGGTCACCGCCGAGGACCCGGACGGCGGGACCGGGGACGTCCGGATCGAGTGGCGCACCCCCTGCGTCGACGTCACCTCCTACTGGACCCCCGACCCGCGCGGCACCGGCTGGCTGCCCACCGCCTGGAACGCCCCGCGCCGCACCAGCCTCTCCCGCGGCGCCCCCGTCGCCGCCCTGGTCGGCACCGGGGACACCACGGTCTGCGCCTTCGCCACCGACCGCGAGGAGGTGCTCGCCAGCGCCGGCGTCGTCGAGGAGACCGGCGAGTTCCGGTTCTGGGTCCAGGCCGCCGGCCGCCTCACCGTCCGCATCGACACCTCCGGCCGCCACTTCGGCCGCAGCCTCGCCGAACTCGCCGACTGGTGGACCGACGGCCGCCCGGTCCACGTCCCCACCGCCGCCCGCCTGCCCGCGTACTCCACCTGGTACGCGCTGCACCAGAACATCACCCCCGAGACCGTCGAACGGCAGGCCGCCCTCGGCAAGGAGCTTGGCCTCGACACGATCATCGTCGACGACGGCTGGATGACCACCGACCGCACCCGCGGCTACGCCCACTGCGGTGACTGGGAACCCCACTCGCTGCCCGACACCGCCGCCCACGTCGCCCGCGTCCACGACCTCGGCGTCCAGTACATGCTCTGGTACGCGCTCCCGTTCATCGGGAAGGACAGCGCCGCCTGGGCCGAACTGAGCCGGTACACCCTCGTCGACGCCCCCCACATGGGCGCCGTCGTGGTCGACCCCCGGTACCCGGCGGTCCGCGCCCACCTGGTCGACCGGCTCGCCCGGGCCGTCGAGGAATGGGGCATGGACGGGCTCAAGGTCGACTTCATCGACTGGTTCGGCGTCCAGGACCCGCCCGCCCCCGGGCCCGAGGCCGACTGCGTCTCCGTCGACGAGGGCCTGCACCTGCTGCTCGCCGAGATCCGCCGCCGGACCGTCGCCGCCGCGCCAGAGTCGATGATCGAGCACCGCCAGCCCTACGTCAGCCCCGGCCTGTGGCCCTACGCCACCATGGTCCGGGCCGTCGACTGCCCGCTCAGCTCGCAGGAGAACCGGCAGCGCGTCGTCGACACCCGGCTGATCGCCGGACCGCTCGCCGTCCACTCCGACATGCTGATGTGGCACCCCACCGAACCGGCCGAGCAGATCGCCTGCCACCTGATCAACGTCCTGTTCGGCGTGCCGCAGATCTCCGTCGACCTCGCCGTGCAGAGCCCCGCCCAGCGCGAGGCGCTCGCCTTCTGGCTCGGCGTCTCCCGCGACCACGTCGACACCCTGCAGCTCGGCGAGTTCCGGCCGGCCCGGCCCGACCTCGGCTACCCGATGGTCGGCGCCGTCGGCGACGGCACCACCGTCGTCGCCCGGTACGCGGCACTGCCCGTCGCCACCGGCACGGAGGCCGCCGGCGAGTGGCGTACGCTGCTGGTCGCCAACGCCGACGCCGACCCCGGGGTACGCCTCACCGGCGGCCGGGGCACCGCCGAGGCGACCGTCCAGGACGCCCGCGGCCGGACCGTCGGCACCTCGACCGTCCACCTGGACGGCGGCCTCGTCGACGTCCCCCGGGGCGGCCTGCTGACCCTCCGCCGGGTCTGACGGCCGGCGCCCGGCGGGGCGGCACCCATGTGAAGGAGAACCGATGACCACCCCGGGAGCACGCCCCGCGCGCCGCGTCACCACCATCGCGGACGTGGCCCGGGCGGCCGAGGTGTCCCGGCAGACCGTCTCCAACGCACTCAACGCCCCGCACCGGGTCCGCCCCGACACCCTCGCCCGGGTCAACGCGGCGATCGAGCGGCTCGGGTACCGGCCCGACCAGTCCGCCCGGTCGCTGCGCACCGGCGAGCGCCGCACCATCGGCTACCTCGCCCCGGTCGACGACCCCTTCGACCCCAACCCGCTGATGGCGGGCTTCCTCGAGGCCCTCGTCGACGCGGCCGGGGCCGTGGGCCACCACGTCCTGCTCCTCCGCCCGGCGGCGGGGGAGCAGGACGTCCGGGCGGTGATCGACGGTGTGGTGGCCGCCCGCCAGGTCGACGGCCTGGTCCTCGCCGACGTCCTCCCCGACGACCCCCGCGCCGCCCACGCCGCCCGGGTCGGCATCCCCTTCGCCGCCTTCGGCCGCACCGGGCCGGGCCTGCCGCAACACTGGGCCGACATCGACAACACGGCCGCCACCGCCGGGATCGCCCGCCACCTCGCCGCCCGCGGCCACCGCCGGGTCGCCTTCGTCGGCGCGGCCACCACCCTGCCGTGGCTCGCCGCCCGCCGCGAGGGTTTCCACCACGAGGCCGCCCGCCTCGGCCTCTCCCTCGCCCCGGCACCCCCCGCCGGCGGCCTGCGCGCCCTGCTGCGCGGCCCGGACCGGCCGACCGCCCTCGCCGCCGACAACGACCTCGCCGCCCTCGACATCTACGAGGCCGCCCGCGCGGAGGGCCTCCAGGTCGGCCGCGACCTCGCCGTCACCGGCTTCCACGACACCCCCCTCGCCCGCCACCTCCACCCGCCGCTGACCTCGGTGCGGCTCCCGCTGCGGACCATCGCCACGACGGTGGTCGGGCGGCTGCTGGCGCAGTTGCGTTCCGATGCGCCGGTGGGGGCGGAGGGGGTCGAGCTGGCGGCGGAGTTGGTGGTGCGGGAGAGCTCGGCGGGGGCCGCGCCGGGGAGTTGAGGGTGCCCGCCGGTGTCGGCGTTCCGGTGCGGAACCGCACCTCCTCGCATTCGGACTGACGTAGCATCACCTCCTTCGTTCGTCGTCGGCACGGAGGTGCGGGATGCGTCGGGTTGCGATCGTCGGGGCGGGGCAGGCGGGGCTGCAGGTGGCGTTGGGGCTGCTGGCGGCCGGTGGGTACGAGGTGACGGTGGTGTCCGGCCGGACGGCGGGGGAGCTGCGGGCGGGGCCGGTGCTGTCGACGCAGGCGATGTTCGGCCCGGCGCTGCGGGTGGAGCGGGCGGCCGGGCTGGACCTGTGGGCGGGGGAGGCGCCGCAGGTGCGGTCGGTGGACGCCGTGCTGGTGCCCGAACCCGGACTGCGGGCACTGGAGTTCAGCATGACGCTGGACGAGCCCGCGCAGTCGGTGGACCAGCGGATCAAGATGGCGCGCTGGCTGGAGCTGGTCGAGGAGCGCGGCGGGCGGGTCGAGTACCGGGAGCTGGACCGGGCCGGGCTGGCCGGGTCGGCGGCGGCCCACGAACTGACGCTGGTCGCGGTCGGACGGGGCGAGCTGGCCGGGATCTTCGCGCGCGACGCCGCCCGCTCCCCGTTCGATGCCCCGCAGCGACGGCTGGCGGCGCTGTACGCGCACGGCGTGGGCGCGCCCGATCCGGCGGCCGGACCGCGGGCGCGGATGCACGCGGTGCCCGGGGTGGGGGAGTTGTACCTCCAGCCCGCCCTCACCCGCTCGGGGCCGTGCGACATCCTGCTCTGGGAGGCGGTGCCCGGCAGCGCGTTCGACTGTTTCGGCGACCGTCCGTCCGGCACCGAACAGCTGCACCGGATGCGGGAGTTGATGGCGGAGTACCTGCCCTGGGAGGCGGAGCTGTGGGCGGCGGCCGAGCCGACCGACGCGGGTGCGTCGCTCTACGGCGCGCTGACCCCGGTGGTGCGGCACCCGGTGGCGCGGCCGGACGGCGGGGCGGCGGTGCTGGGGATCGGGGACGCGCTGGTGGTCAACGACCCGATCACCGGCCAGGGCGCCAACAGCGCGGCGCGGGCGGCCGAGACCTATCTGCGGGCGATCGTCGGGCGCGGCGACGGGCCGTTCACCGCGGAGTGGATGACGGAGCTGTTCGAGGGCTTCTGGGAGCGGCACGCCCGCCACGGGGTGGCGCTGACGGCGGACCTGCTGACGATGCCGGAGCACCTCCAGGGGGTGTTCGGCGCGGCCGCCGAGCACGAGCAGGTGGCCCGCCGACTGGCCAACACCTACGCCGAACCCGCCGACCACGCGGCCTGGCTGGCGACGCCGGAGCTGACGGCGGCCTACCTGGCCACCCTCCCGCGGCCGGGGCGAAGCGGCTGATCGGCTGTCATGATCGCGCCGTGGCGCCTAGGGTGTGAAAACTCACGGGGGAGGTGGACACGGTGGAGCAGCTCGGACCGACGGATCCGCGGCGGGCGGGGCCCTATGTGCTGGCCGGCCGGCTGGGGGCCGGTGGCATGGGGGCGGTGTACCTGGGCCGGGCGGCCGGCGGGCGGACCGTCGCGGTGAAGGTGGTGCGTCCGGAGCTGGCGGGGGACGGGTCGTTCCGGGCGCGGTTCCGGCAGGAGGTGGCGGCCGCGCGGCGGGTGTCGGGGGCGTTCACCGCGCCGGTGGTGGACGCCGACACCGAGGCCGCGATGCCGTGGATGGCGACGGCGTTCGTGGCCGGGGTGCCGCTCCAGCGGGCGGTGTCCGCGCACGGCCCGCTGCCGGAGGGGACGCTCCGGACCCTGGTCGCGGGGCTCGCCGAGGCCCTGGGCGAGATCCACCGCGCGGAGCTGATCCACCGGGACCTCAAGCCGGGCAATGTGCTGCTGGCCCTGGACGGCCCGCACGTCATCGACTTCGGCATCTCCCGGGCGGCCGACGACACCGGGCTGACCACCACCGGTTCGGTGATCGGCTCGGCCCCGTTCATGTCGCCCGAGCAGGCGCTCGGCGAGCCGCTGACGCCGGCCAGCGACGTGTTCTCGCTGGGTTCGACCGTCGCCCACGCGGCGCTCGGCCGGCCGCTGTTCGGCGAGGGCGTGGCGGCGGCCGTGCTGTTCCGGGTGGTGAACACCGAGCCGGACCTCGGCGGGCTGCCGGACGGCCTGCGGCACCTGGTGGCGGGCTGTCTGGCGAAGAACCCGGCGCACCGGCCGACGCCGCGTCAGCTGGTCGAGCTCGTCGAGCGGACCGGCCGCCCGCAGACCTCCGGCGGCTGGCTCCCGCCGGGGGTGGCCGCGGACGTGCTGGCGGTGCGGCGGCTGCTGACCGCCCCGCAGCCGGCCCCACCTCCCGGTATTTCCCCGGTCTCCGCCGTCTCCCCGGTCAGCGACGGGCCGGTCCTCCCGGCCCCGACCGCCCAGGACGTCCTGACCGCCCAGGGCGTCCTGGAGCGCCGCCCGCCCCGGCGCGCCCTGCTGCTCGGCCTGGGGATCGGCGGCGGGGTGTTCGCCGCCGGGGGGACGGTCGCCGTCGTCGTGGTCCGGCAGCGCCGGCGGACGCCCGCCGGAGCCTCCTCGGACGGGAAGTCCCCCGGAGCGACGGCGTCCGGCGCGGCGCAGGCCGTCGACCGGCCCACGGGGGCGGACGTCAAGGAGGGCGTGCTGTCCTGGAAGACCTCGCCGCCGGAGCCCTGTTCGCAGGCGCTCGCCGCCGGTGACCTGGTGGTGGGCGTGGGGGAGGGCGGCCTGGCGGCCTTCGACCGGCACGGCACCGCGGCCTGGACCTTCGACGCCCGGGCGACCGGGCTGCGGCTGGCGGCCTCCAGGGTCGCCGGCCGGCGGGCGGTCCTGGACGGCGGCCTGCTGTACACCGGCGCGACGAAGATGGCCGTGGTCACCGAGGCGGGGCAGCCGACCGTGTCGTCCACCACGGCCCTGGTCGCCGTCGACCCGGCGACCGGCAAGGAGGCCTGGCGGGCCGAGACCGAGGGGTTCCGGACGGGCGGGGTGCTCCAGTTCGTCGGCGTCCGGGCAGGCCGGGCGTACCTGTTCGGGTTCGGCGACGGGACGGGCAAGGTCACCGGCGGCCACGTCTGGGCGGTCGACCTCGCGGCCCGGGCGACCGCGTGGTTCCGCGGCCTCGACGGATTCGCCCTGCTCGGGGCCCTGCCGCCGGACGGCGACCAAGTGCTCGTCGGAGGGGAGAAGACCGTGCAGGGCCTGGACCGGGACGGGCGGACCCTCTGGTCCCGGGACACCGTCCTGTCGGCCGTCGGCGCGGTCGGCGGACGCTTCCTGACCGTCGTCGACGGTGTGCTGTCGGCCCTGGACGCGGCCACCGGCTCGCCGGTCTGGACGGTGCCGGGGGTGCTCCCGGCGGCCGGCGGCTCCGGCGGCGCCGTCGTCGCCTCCGAGGACGGCACCCTGCTGTTCTGCCTGCTGAAGGACACCGACGGCGGTTCCTCGCTGGGCACCCTGGACGCCGCCACCGGCGCGGTCCGCCGGCGCACCCCGCTGCCGCGCGAGTCCGACCAGGGGCTGCCACCGGTCGCCCGGCGCCAGTGCGCCGACGGCAATGTGTACCGGCTGGGCGCGGACGCCGTGCTGTGGGCCCTCGACCCCGCCGACGGCAGGCCCAGGTGGAAGTTCACCGGCCTCCGCGGCACCGACCCCCAGAACCTCTCCTGGACGGCGGGCGGCGGACGGGTGTGCCTCGCCGACTCCTCCGCCGGCACCATCGCCTCGCTCTTCGCGAACGGAGCCTGACCATGCGCGGACCGGAGCCGGGGGACCCGACCAGGATCGGCCCCTACGCCCTGCTCGGCCGGCTGGGCGCGGGCGGCATGGGCGTGGTGTTCCTCGGCCGCTCGGCCGGCGGGCGCACCGTCGCGGTCAAGCTCGTCCGCCCCGAACTCGCCGGGGACCAGGGCTTCCGGGCCCGGTTCCGGCACGAGGTGCGGGCGGCGCGCGCGGCCTCCTCGGCGTTCACCGCGCCGGTGGTGGACGCCGATCCGGACGGGCCGGTGCCCTGGCTGGCCACCGCCTTCGTGCCGGGGGTCGGACTGGACGAGGCGGTGCGGCTGGTCGGGGCGTTCCCCGAGCACGTGCTGCGGATCCTGGCGGCCGGGGTCGCCGAGGAACTGCGCGCCATCCACGCCGTCGGGCTCACCCACCGCGACCTCAAGCCGAGCAATGTGCTGCTGGCCCTGGACGGCCCGCACGTCATCGACTTCGGGATCGCGCGGGCCGCCGACGGCAGTGTGATCACCGCCGAGGGCGCGATCTTCGGCACCCCCGCCTACATGTCCCCGGAACAGGCGCTGGGGCGGACGGCGACGCCCGCGAGCGACGTGTTCTCGCTCGGCGCCACGCTGGTGCACGCGGCCTCCGGCGGCCGGGGGCCCTTCGACGGCGAGGGCGGCGGCCACCCGCTGGCGCTGCTGAACCGGGTGGCGCACGAGGAACCGGACCTGTCGGCGGTGCCGGAGGGGCTGCGGCCGCTGGTGGCCGCCTGCCTGGCGAAGGACCCGGCGGACCGGCCGGCGCCCGCGCAGGTGCTGGCCGCGGTGGCGCGGGACGGGTCGCCGCTCGGGGTACGCGGACCGTGGCTGCACCCGGTGCTGGTGGAGCGGATCGAGCAGGCCGCGGCCGTCCTGGCACCGGACGCCGCCCCGCCGCCACTGCCGTCACCGCCATTGCCGCCGTCGCCGGAGAGCCCGGTGGACGATCCGACCGTGCCGCTGCGCCCGGACGCTCCGCCGCGCCCGACCCTGCCGCTGCTCCCCGCCGCGCCGCCCCCGCCCCCGTCCCCGCCGGCGGGCCCGTCGCGCCGCAAGCTGCTGTGGGGTCTGGCGGGCGGCGCCGCGGCGCTGGCGGGCGGAGGGGCCGCGCTCGCCCTCGGCCTGCCGGATGGCAGCGGGTCCGGCCGCAGCGGCGCCGCGCCGACCGGCGGGCCCTCGTCCGGTGTGTCGGCGGCCCCCGCCGCCGCGTCCGGGACCCCCTCGACGACCCCCGCGACGCCGCCCTCCGCGACGCCCTCGGCGGCGGTCACGATCGGGACCGGCACCGTCGCCACCCCGTTGTGGACCGGGCCGGTCACCGAGGCCCTGGTCCAGGTGGTGGGCTCGGAGCGGGCGGTGCTCGCCGTCGGCAAGGACCACATCTGGGCCTTCGACCTCACCGGCCGCCCGCTCTGGGGCCCGGTGCCCAACTCGATCGACTCGACCACGACCTATCTGGGAGGCGACACGGTCGCACTGGACGGCTCCCGGGTGTACACGGCGACCAGCGGCAGCCGGTACGGGTTCGACCGCCTGGTGCGCGCACTCGACCTCGGCACGGGCCAGGAGGTCTGGAACACCGGGGAGTTGGCCAAACTGGTGCAGTCCTTCGCGGTGCCGGGGATGCTCGACGGCGCCGTCCTCGTCACCGGTGTCAGCACCGACGGGGAGAGGTCGACCGGCACCGTCTGGGCCGTCGACGGGCAGACCGGCAAGGTGAACTGGTCGACCCGCACCCCGGACGAGGACTGGGGCCGGATCAGGCTGATGGTGCCCTCCTCGGGGCGGACCCTGCTCTGGGCGCGCGCCACCCTGCGCGGCGACGCGCCGAGGATCACCGGGGTCGACGCCGGCGACGGCGGCCGGATCCGCTGGAACCAGCCGGCCCCGGGTGTGTCGACCACCGCCTCCCAGGCGAGCCCGGCACTGAACGCCCTCTGGTACGACGGCCCGCACACCTCGGCGGGCGGACGCTTCCTCTTCCTGTCCGACCACCTCTACGCGCTGGAGCCGGACACCGGCCAGGTGGCCTGGCAGTCCGCCGACACGGTGCTCTACCAGGGCGTGGTGGCCTCCCCGGACGGCGCCACCGTCTACGCCTCCGGGATCGACCGCGCGGACCTGGGCATGACCATGGTCGTCCGCTCCTTCGACGCCGCGACCGGCCGCCCGGGGTGGACCGCCCGGACGGCCCGGGAGCCGGGCGCACTGAAGCCGCCCGCCCTGCACTGCGCGGACGGCAACGTCTACCTCTACCTCGGCACCACGGTCCACGCACTGGACGCCGCCACCGGCATCACCGGATGGAGCTTCCAACTCGGCAGCACCACCGGCGGCTTCGGCCCGATCGCCCTGTGGGCGGGCGGCGGCCTGCTGTTCGGCAACACCGACCAGGGCCTGGTCGCCTTCCCCGCCGACGGGAAGCCCCGCGGCTGACCGGTCGTCAGCGGTTCGCGCGGTCGGGCGACCGTGCGGTGCGGAGGGATTGTGCATGACAGCCGTCGATGGCACGGTGATTGCGCATTCTCGGGATCGTCGGTCGTGGGCCGGGCCCCGAGCGGACACGCGAGGGGGAAGCGTGGAGAAGAACGATCGGTCCGACCGTCCCTGGCGGGACCCGGCGCGGCAGTTGCCGCCGCTGCCGCCGCCGCCACGGCCGTCGGCACCGCCGACGATCGGGGACCGGGGCGGCCTGCCCTTCTCGACCGGCCCGTCGGCGGTGCTGACGGGCTCGGTCGACCTGAGGGTCAGCAAGCGGCTGCTGTGGGTCGGCGGGGCCGCGTACCCGCTGCACAACATCGTGCGGGTCTACGCCTTCGTGCTGATGCCCAAGCGCAAGGAGGCGGTGCTGAGGTTCGCGCGGCAGGTGGTGCAGGCCTCGACGCTGGCCCTGCTCGCCGTGGTCGGCTCCGGGTTCCCGTTCGGGGTCGGGAAGGAGGTCGAGCCGTTCAAGGGGCTGGCCCTGACCGTGGCGTTGTTCTGGGTGGGGTACGGGTTCCTGGAGATGTCCCGCGTCATCGCCGCTCCTGCGATGCCGGTCCTGGCGGTGGACACCGCCGGGAACGCGACGGCGCTGGTCGGGACGGCCGACCGGCGCGAGCTGCGGGAGGCGGTCCGGCTGCTCTCGCACGCGCTGGAGAACCCGGAGTTCGAGGTCGAGCTGTCGATCCGGTCGCTGACGGTCAACACCGGGAACTACCACTTCGGCGACAACGTGAACATGTACGGCGGCAGCGGCAACACGGGGAAGGCGACGGGATGAGCGGCGACCACTTCCACGGCGACGTGGTGAACATGTACGGCGGCACCGACAACAAGGGCATCGTGCACCACCACGCGCCGGGCGCGGACAGCGTCCGGGCGACCGATGAACTCACCCGGGCGGTGCAGGAGTTGATCACTCTGCTGGTCGAACTCCGGGACGGCGTGGCGCCGCTGGCCGCGGAGTCCATCGACGAGGCGCTGCCGGCCATCGTCGTCGGCCCGCAGGCGGTGCCGCGCGAGCGCCACCGGGCGCTGATGGCGGTGGCGGGGATCGCCGCCACCGTCGGCGCGGTCGGCGTGCCCGTCGTCGAGGCGGTCCAGCGGGTCCTGGGCCTGCTCGGCGGCCAGTAGGTCCGGACGCTGGACCGGGGCGGGCGGCGCGCAGCCGTTCGGCCGGTGCTCGTCGGCGTCCGGGCGTTCGGGCCGTCGGACCGTGTCGCCGGCCCGGACCCCGGGCCGTCGGACCGTGTCGCCGGCCCGGACCCCGGGCCGTCAGACCGTGTCGCCGGCCCGGAGCTCCTTGGCGATCTGGCGCCGTCCGGCGATCAGCGCCTCGGCCAGCACACCGGCCGTGACCAGGGCGGTCAGCGCCAGCGCCGGGGGGAGGACGGCGCCGGGGCGCAGCGGCAGGCCGGGCGGCACGTCGGTGCCGAGCAGGGCGGACAGGTCGAGCGCCGGGCCGAGCAGGACGACGGCGGCGAGCGAGGCGAGCAGGCCACCGGCCGCCGCGAGCAGCGTCTGCGGCAGGGTCTCGACCAGGATCAGCGCCAGCCCCTGACGGGGCCGCAGCCCCATGGTGCGCAGCCGGGCCAGCGCGGCGGACCGGTCGGGGGCGGCGCGGACCAGCGTGAGCAGGGCGGCGAGCAGGGCGAACGCGCCCGCGCCGGCGGTGCCGACGCGGAACACCAGGACGGCGGCCTGCCGCAGCGGGTCCTCGGTGAGTTCCGCGGTGAGCGCGGCACTGGTCCTCACCAGGTAGCCGTCCGGGATGTCGCCGGGGTTCGGGCCGACCACCGGGACGCCGGTCCGCCGCGCGGTGTCGGCGACGATCGGGTGCACGGGCAGGTCCCGGGTCAGCGACCGGACGGCCGTTTCGTCGATGTCGCCGACGGCGAACCAGTGGCCGTGGTCCCCGAGTCCGGGCACCCGGGCGGTGGCGGGGCCGGCCGGGAGCACGACGAACGGGTGGGTGGAGTCGCGCAGCGCCGGGGTGGCGTCGATGGTGCCCGCGTACTGGGCGCGCAGTTCGCCGGTGCTGGTCAGGTAGATCCGCTCCGCCCCGGCCCGACCGCCGAGTTGCTCGACCAGTCCGCGCGAGTACAGGGCGGGGACGGGGACTTCGCGGGCGTCCGGCCCGGTCGGGCCGTCGGGGGCGGCCAGTTGCGCCGGGTCGAAGGCGCCGCGCCCGAGGGACCGGGAGATCTCCGCGTAGGCCGTCGGGTCGACGACCACCAGGCTGATGGTGAGGTGGGGCCGGTCCGGGCGCAGTACGGCCGCGTCGGTCAGCAGGGTGACATTGGTGGCGGCCCGTACGCCGGGCAGCCGGTCGGCCCGTTCGGCGAAGGAGTCGGCCAGGCCGAAGCCCTTGGGGGCGCTCACCATGACGTCGCCGCCGGTGGCGAGGCGGGCCTCGCGGGCCCGGCCGGAGTCGACCGCCCCGATCACGTCGGCGCCGAACCCGGCCGTGGTGACGGCGAGCAGCAGCGCGAGCGTCGGCAGTACGGCCGGGCGCGGACGGCCGCCCGCGCCGCGGGCCGCACCGGCCAGGCCGAGGAAGCCGACGGCGCCGCGCCGCCGGCCGACCGCGCGGGCGAGGGCGCCGATCAGCGGCGGCTGGATCCGGGCCAGCAGCAGGCCGGTGCAGAGGGCGATCAGCAGTGGGGCGGCGACCAGCAGCGGGTCGATCCCGGCGCCGGGCGGGGCGGCGCCGCGCCGGCGGACCTCGACCACCGCGGCGGCCGTCAGCAGCAGCAGGCCGAGTTCGCCGACGAGCCGTCGCGCGCCGCCGCGCCGGACGGCCCGGCGGGGCGTCAGCAGAATCAGCGCCCGGGCCGGGAAGGCCAGCAGCGCGCACAGCGTGGCCGTCACCGCCGCGAACAGCGCCGCACCCCAGCGGGGAGTGGGCAGCAGCAGGAGGGCGAGCAGCGTCCCGAGGGCGGCGCCGGGCAGGACGACCGCCGCGCCCTCGCCGAGCAGCCGCCGCAGCACCTCCCGGCGGGAGCCGCCGCGGGCCTGGAGCAGCAGGAGTTCGGGCCCGCGCCGGTCGGCGGCCAGCGCGGCGGCCAGGCACAGGACGACGGTGACGACGCCGGCCAGACCGGCCGGGCCGAGCGCCGCCAGCGGGGCGGCGGCGTCCCGGCGGGCGGTGGCCAGCGCGAACAGGTCCGGCAGCGAGGAGAAGGTGCGCAGGTCGGAGCGGCCGGTGGCGGCGGCCAGGTCGGCGGCGGTGGGGCCGCTCAGATAGCTCGCGAGCTCGTGGGCGGCGTCGGGCAGCCGGTCGGCGCGCAGCGAAGACGGGTCGACCGGCAGCCGCCAGGAGAGCTCACCGCCCTGGGCCCATTCCCTCAGCCGTGGCAGCTCGTCGCCGCCGGTCAGGCCGACCGCGCTCCAGAGGCGGAGCCACTCGAAGGTCTGCGGGATCTCCAGGCAGGGCCGGCGCAGGCAGTAGAGGTCGGTCCAGTACGGGTCGTTGTCGTCGTTCACCCGGAAGGTGCCGACCACCTCGGTGGCCGGGGACGGCTTCGTACCGGGTCCGAGTTCCTCCGTCAGCACGTCGCCGACCCGGATGTTGAGCTTCTCGGCCGTCTGCTCCGCGACCACGATCGGCAGCGGCCGGCCGGGGGCGGCGGTCGGCCAGCGGCCCTCGACCAGGGTGGTGTGCTCGGAGAGCCCGGCCAGGTGGCGCAGTTCCAGGCGCGGGGACGGGCCGTCGGGCCGGGACAGCTGCGGATTGCCGAGGGTCTTCGGCCGGACGCCCCGCACGCCGTACACCGGTCCGCTCGCCGAGACGCGGAACTCCCCGCCGGTGCGGGCGGTCAGTTGCGCGGCGACCGAGGCCAGGGTGGCGGAGTCGTCGCCGGGGCGCAGGTCGGATCGGCTGACCAGGCTGGTCGCGCCGATGCCGCGGTCGCGCAGGAAGTCGCGCAGGGCGGCGTCCTCGCCCCGGTCGACGCCCCGGGGGAGCCCGGCGGAGAGCAGCACCACCACGAACACCAGCACGCCGTTCAGCAGCGCCGTCCAGGGCGCGGCCCGCAGCCGGGTGCGGACCCACCGGGCGGGCCGGTGCTCGGTGCGCACCGGGGGTGCGGTGGTTGCTGCCGCCGGGCCCTGCATCCGCGTTCTCCCCGCCCCCTGCGCCCGTCCCTGCGGGCGGGCGGTCGCCGATCCCGGCCCCTGGTGACCGGATAGCGGACGATGCTGTCAGAGCGGGGGACGCTGCGGAAGGTCCGTTCGGGCAGACCGCGCGGGGCGTCCGGGCCGGGCGGGGGCCGGGTGGTTCGTCGCCGTCCGGTGCGGTCCGGCCCGCGCCGGTGGCGGCGACCCGGGACGGGGAGGGCCCGCGGGTGCCCTGTCGGTGCCGGGGGCTAGGTTCTGAGGTGTCGCCGGGCACCGCGCCCGCAGCGCCGGAACACCCCGTCACGCCCGTGCCCGGAAGGGGCCCACGCCATGTCAGCCACCGCCACCGACACGCAGTCGACGTACCTGGAACTGTCCGAGGACGCAGGCAGCGCGCACAAGTTCTACGAGGTCCTGGTGGCCGGCGTGGACGTCACCATCACCTACGGGCGGATCGGCGAGAGCGGCCAGAGCAAGACCACCGCCTACCCCACGCCGGAGAAGGCCGCGTCGGCCGCCGCCAAGAAGATCGGCGAGAAGGTCCGCAAGGGCTACGCCCCGGCGGTGCGCGGGGTGCGCGAGCGGCGGGCGGTGACGCGGCGGGCGATCGTCAGCACCCGTTCGACGGCCCGGCAGGCCCCGGTGCTGTGGCGGTTCAACTCGGGCGCGGCGGCGTTCGGCATCTTCGTCGGCGAGGAGCACGCCTGGGTGGGCAACGAGCGCGGCGACGTCTACACGCTGACCCACGACGGCGCGGTGACCGGCCGCTACGGGCTGCCGGACGGCGTCAAGTGCATCGTCGCGGACGACTGGTGGATCTACGCGGGCTGCGACAACGGCAAGGTGTACGACCTGGGCGGCAAGGTGCCCCGGGTGGCGTACGAGATAGCCGAGGACGTCGACATCTACTGGCTGGACATCCACGACGGCGTGCTCGGCGTGGCCGACGCGCGCGGCGGGATCACCACCGTCGACCACGAGGACGAGTTCCAGTGGCGGCGTTCGGCCGAGGGCACCGACGGCTGGATGGTGCGCTGCGACAACGACGGTGTGTACCACGGGCATTCGCGCGGTGTGAGCCGGTACGCGGCGCGCGGCGGCGCCCCGGTCTGGCACACCCGCACCGACGGCGAGGTGCTGTTCGGCTGGCAGGAGCGGGAGGAGGTGTTCGCCGGCACCTCGCGCGGCTCGGTGCACCGGCTGCGCAAGGCGGACGGTTCGGAGGTGGCCCGCTACCGCTGCGACGCCGCGGTGTTCTCCTGCGCGGCCTCGCCCGACGGCCGGTACGTGTTCGCGGGCGACAACCACTCCTCGGTGTACTGCTTCGACGCCGACGGCACCCGGCTGTGGAAGCTCGGCACCGGCTGCGGCTCGGCGTACAGCATGCAGTACCGCGACGGCCGGCTGTACCTGGTGACCACGGACGGTTCGCTGGTCTGCCTGGACGCGAGCGAGGCGGCGGTGCGCGCGGCCGAGGAGGGCCGGCTGCCGCAGGCCGCCGAGGTGGACGGCAGCGGCTGGACGGCGGCGGTGGCCGGCGCGGAGATCGAGTCGGTGGTCGTCGGTTCGGCGGGCGCCGCGGGCGGCATCGAGGTGGAGTGCGTGCAGGACGGCACCCGGCTGCGGGTGCGGGTGGTCTCGCCGGGCTACGACGCGACCCGCCGGGTGCAGTTCCCGAAGGACATCCGGGTGCCCGGCGCGCGGTACCTGGTGGCCGAGGTGCTGGAGTCCGGCAGCGGCTCGTTCTACCGGGCGCGGGGGGACATCAAGCGGCTGCTCTGAGTTCTCCTGACGGACTTTCCGTTCCCGTCGGGAGACCGTTGACAGCCCGTCGCGGGCCTCGGTGTAATGCGGGTGCAATACGCACGCACGGCACACCGACCGACCGTTTCGGGCTGTTACCGGGGAAAGCAGGGCGTCATGAGCGTGGACACCGTGGCTGTCGAGGATTCGGCCGGTTCGGCGGATTCGACGGGTTCGGCCGGTTCGGTGGATCCGGCCGGGTCCGCGGCTTCCGGCGGGGCGGCGGCGGGCGGGGTGCCCAATTCCCGGATGGCCGCGCTGTACGAGCGCGACCTGACCTGCCAGGGCCTCGGGATCACGCTCGACGAGGTGTCCACCGGGCGGGCGTCGATGCGGATGACGGTGGCCCCGGCGATGGTGAACGGGCACGGCATCGCGCACGGCGGCTACCTGTTCCTGCTCGCCGACGCGGCGTTCTCCTACGCCTGCAACAGCTACGGCCCGGTGACGGTGGCGCAGGCCGCGCAGGTGACTTTCCTGGCGCCGGCGGCGGTCGGGGACGAACTGGTGGCGGAGGCGGTGGAACGCACGCGTTCCGGGCGCACCGGCATTTACGACGTGACGGTGCGGAATGCGGCCGAAAAGGTGATCGCGGAATTCCGGGGCCAGAGCGTGATGCTGGCCGGACAGCCGCACACGGCCTGAGCACCTGAGCCCGAAGGCGGGCCGGGGGGAGCGGATTCCCCCCGGCCCACGGGCGCGTCACGCCGGCGGGCGCTCGTCCACCACCTGCTGGAGCTTGCCGGTGCGCGGGTTGGTGACCAGCTCGGCGCGGGGCACCCACTCCACCTCCAGGTCGTGGATCACCCCGGCCGCCACGTCGTCCGGGTAGAGCGGCCGGGCCCGGTACACCGCCTCGACCAGCCGCTCGGCCAGACCGGCCGGCGGCTCCTCGGTGTACCCGAGCCGCAGGACCAGCCCGTCCTTGCCGTCCCAGCGGCGCTGCACCATCTGCATCCCGGAGATCACCTGGTCCGGGTCGTGGGCGAGCAGGACGGCGCGGATCTCCTCGGTCGGCATCGCCACGGTGCCCACCCGGGCGCCCTCGACCGACCGTCCGACCAGCCGGAACCGGCCGCGCTCCAGGTCGACCCACTCGGCCCGGTCACCGGTCGGGTAGCGCAGGATCGGCATCAGGGTGCGGAACAGGTTGGTGACCACCACCCGCCCGGGCACGCCGAGTTCGGTGATCGGCTCGCCCGTCACGTCGTCGACCAGCTCCACCACCGTGCGGTTCGGGAAGGCCTCGTGCACCCGGACGTCGTCGCCGGGCACCGGCGCGCCGACCAGGCCGGCGTCCACCGAGGCGTAGCCGATCGAGGCGACGGCCGCGTTGGGGAACGCGCGGGAGAGGATCGGCCGCAGGTCGGCGAAGAGCAGGTCCCCGCCGAACAGCAGGAGTTCGATCCGCTCGGCCACCTGCCCGTGCTTGACCAGGTGCTCGGCGACGGAGCTGAGCTTCATCGGCTCGCCGGCCAGCACGTCCACGCCGAAGTCCTCGATCAGCCCGGCGATGTACGCGTCGGGCGCGGCGCCGACCGGCAGCCGGACGTTGTCCACCGGGGCGTGGTGCAGGGCGTTCTCGATGTAGAGGAAGCCGCCGTACAGCTCGCCGGCCCAGAACAGGTTGGCGACCCGGTGCCCGGGCTTGAGGCCGGCCTGGACCAGGCCCGCGCCGAAGGCGGTGACCGAGTCGGCGTGCTCGGTGCGCGACCAGGGGGAGAACTTGGGCACGCCGGTGGTGCCGCCGGTCTTGTAGACGCCGCCGTCGAGCAGCGGCCCGGTCAGCAGGCGGTTGTCCGGCCAGGAGTTGGCGGCCCAGAACGCGGTCTGCTCGATCAGCGGGAGCTGCGAGAGGTGTTCGACGCGCTCCGGCAGGTCCCGGTAGAGCTCGGCGTAGAAGGGGGAGTTGCGGCGGGCGAAGTCGATCAGTTCGGGCAGGGGTTTGGCGGGCACGGTAGGGCTCCTGACAATCGATCAGTGGGGGTCGGGGCGGCCGATCCAGGTGCGGGCGAGGGTCTGGACGGCCGAGCCGTCCGGGTCGGCGAGCTTCTGCGCCAGGTAGTCGGCGGCCCAGGCGTTGGTGGGCACCCGGAAGGCGGGTCGCTCGGCGCGCAGCGTGCGCACCACGACCTCGGCCACCTCCCGGGCCGGCTGTCCGGCGGCCTCCCAGCCCTGGCCGCCGACCCAGCCGAGGTAGTCCTCGAAGGTCGGCGCGTAGGGCCCGGAGGCCGCCCCGATGGTGCGGCGGTCGATGTCGGGGAAGATCCCGAACCGGGTGTCCGGCACGAAGCCGGGGACGACCACGGAGACCCGCACGCCGTGCGCGCCGGCCACCGGGGCGAGGCTCTCCATGAACCCCTCGACGGCGGCCTTGGCGGCGCAGTACGCCTCGTTGAACGGCTGGCCGACCACGCCGTGCACACTGCCGATGGTGACCAGCCGGCCGCCGGAGGCGCGCAGCAGCGGCAGCGCGGCGCGGCTGACGGCGATCACGCCGAAGAAGTTCACCTCCAGATTGGCCCGCAGCGCGGCGTCGGTGGACATCTCCAGCGTGGGGTCGAAGTTGGAGACCCCCGCGTTGTTGACCACTGCGTCCAGCCGTCCGTGGGCGGCGGCCACGCCGTCGACGCAGGCGGCGACGGAGGCGGCGTCGGTGACGTCGAGCCGGCGCACGTCCAGCTCGACCCCGGCCTCCTCGGCGGCCTTCCGCAGGTCGTCGGCGCGGTCCGGGTCGCGCAGGGTGGCCACGGTGGTGAACCCGGCCCGGGCGGCGGCCACGGCGGTGGCCAGGCCGATGCCGGAGGAGCAGCCGGTGACGAGCAGGACCTCGCCCGTCGGTGCGGCTGCGCCGTCGTCCCGGCCGTCCCGGACGGCGCCGGTGGCGCTCACGGCGCGCTCTCCGTCAGCTCGGGCTCGGCGTCCGCCGCCTGCGGCTGCACCTGGCGGGCGGCGGCGTCCAGCCGGGACTGGATGCCGAGGGCGGGCAGGAAGGAGCAGGCCGCCAGCAGGGTGCCGCCGGCCATCACCCAGCGCGCCGCGTCCAGGATCCCCAGCGGATCGGTGAGCGCGGACACGGCGACGCCGCCGACCAGCGCGGCGAGCGGGATCACGCCCCAGGTGACGGTGCGGAACGCCGCGTGCATCACGCCCTGGTGCTCGGCGGACATCCGGGACTGCCGGGTGGGCGCGCTGCACACGTTGATGCAGGACATGAAGAAGCCGTAGCAGCCCATGGTCACCGCGATCACCAGGACGGCGGGCAGCGCGGGCGCGGCCAGCACGCCCAGCCCGACCAGGCAGTGCAGCAGCAGCGACCAGGCCAGGGTGCGGCCCAGGCCCAGCCGCCGGCTGATCCCGGGGGCGACCACGGCGCCGGTGAGCGCGCCGACGGCGCCGACCGACATGGCGGCGCCGAACTGGCCGACCGAGACGTCCAGGCCCCGGTAGGCGAGCACGGGCAGTACCGTGACGAAGACCGGCCCGCCGGAGTTGAGCGTGACCGCGGCCAGCACCACCCGGCGCAGCACCGGATCGGCCCAGTTCATCCGGAAGCCGGCCGTCAGCCGCTCCCAGACGGTGCCCTCGACGACCGTGCGCTCGCCCCAGGGCTGCATGTAGCGGAAGCAGGTGGCGGAGATCAGGTAGCTGGCGGCGTCCACCACCAGGGCGCCCACGCCGAGCGCGCTGTAGAGCCCGGCGGCGATCGAGGGCCCGGCCACCTCGGCGACCGAGTTGCTGCCCTCCAGCCGGGAGTAGGCGGGCACCATCCTGTCCTCGGGGACCACCGCGGGGACGGCGATCAGGTACCCGACGTTGAAGAAGATGGTGGCGCCGCTGATCACGGCCACGCAGCCGAACAGCAGCGGGGTGGAGAGGAAGTCCAGCCAGTACGCGAGCGGGATCACCAGGACGGCGGCCAGCCGGAGCAGGTCGCAGACCAGCATGGTGCGGCGCTTGTCCCAGCGGTCCACCAGCACGCCGGCGATCGGGCCCAGCAGCGGGATGCCGAGGTACTGGGCCATCGCCACCACGCCGACCTGGAGGGCGGAGGCGTGCAGGACGAAGATCATCAGGGTGGGGACGACGAACACGGTGATCCGGTCGCCGACCACGCTGACGGTCTGGCCGGCCCAGAACAGGTTGAAGCCGCGCCCGAGGTCCTGCGGCTTTCGCAGCTTCACGAGGCCTCCCCGGTGGCAGTGGCGGGGGCGGCTTCGGGGGCCCCGGTGGTCCCGGCGGCATCCGCGGACTCGGCGTTCTCGGCGGCGCGGACCACCAGGGAGGCCGTCTTGCCGGTGCGGTCGTTGCTGACCAGCGCGTCGACGACCCGGACGGTGACGTGCTCGGGGTCGTGCTGGAACGCGGTGCTGAGGGTGAACGTCCCGGCCAGCAGCTCGGCCCGCAGCGCGGCCGCGTCCACCCCGGCGGCCGAGTCGGCCAGCAGCAGCACCTCCACCCCGGTGGCCCGGCCGCCGTCCTCGGTGACCACCACCTGCGCCCGGGAGACCCCCGGCTCCCGCTCGGCCCGGGCGACCAGCTCGTCCACGTGCAGACCGAGGCCGCGCACCTGGACGACGTTGTCCCGCCGCCCCAGCACCCGCATCGCGGCGCCCGGCCGGCCGCACGGGCAGGTGGTCAACTCGCCCGCGTCACCGGTGCGGTAGCGCAGCACCGGGTTGAGCATCTCGGGGTCGAGGGTGGTGAAGTCCAGCAGCCCGTCCGCACCGGCGTGCACCAGCTGGGTGGGCAGCGGGTGGAAGGTGTCGGCCGGGCAGTCGGGCGTGTTGGTGCCGACCACCCAGGTCTCGGTGGAGCCGAACATGCCCCAGCGGCGGGCCCCGGGCGCGACCACCGCGAGGTCCTCCTCCAGCTGCGGCTGCCAGGCCTCGCCCAGCCACAGCACCTTGCGTAGCGAGGGCAGCTTCAGCCCGGCCGCGCGGGCGTGCGCGAACCAGAGCCGCAGCACGCTCGGGGTGCCGCCGATCGCCGTCACCCCGCGGTCGGCGAGGAAGCCCAGCCAGTCCGGGTACTCCTCGCGGGTGATCGAGCCGAGCGCGATCACCCGGCAGCCGGCCCGGTCGGCCAGCGCGGCGGCCAGGAAGTGCGCGCCCCACATCCGGCCGGCGCCCCAGGCGTTGGCGAACACGTCCTCGCGGTCGAGCACCGGCCAGTGTTCGTGCACCTTGGCCATGTAGAAGCCGGTCGGCGCGTAACCCACCTTGGGCGCGCCGGTGGAGCCGCCGCTCTGGAACAGCCAGGTGGCGGCCGTGCCGGAGCGCGGCTCCAGGTGGGCGAGGGCGGTGTTCAGGTCGTCCTTGAGCAGCGGCGGCAGCGCGGCCAGCTCGTCCAGGGTGCGGACGGCCGCCGGGCGGTCGGCGTAGCGCGGGGCGAGCGCGGGTACCGTCCGCAGCCGCTCCAGGGTGGCGGCGGCGACGGTCAGTCGCGGTTCGGCCGCGTCCGGCGGCAGGGAAAACGCGTCGGTCATCGGGTTTCCGATCGGGGGGCGGAGGTCGTCGGGGCGCGGTGCGCGAGGGGTGAGAAGAGGCTGGACGGGGCGGACGGCGCGCCGTTGGCGAGCCACTTGGCGTGGGCGTCCCGGTAGGCGGTGAACCGGGCCCGGGTGATGTCCCGCTGGAGCGCGCGGTCCGGGTCGGTGAAGTCCGGGGCGATCACGCCGTCCGGCTCCAGCTCGGAGAACCAGTACTTCTCGCCGTCGTACAGGAAGTCCACGCAGAAGAACGGGATCGCCAGCTTCTCGGCGAAGTAGGCGGTGGCCTCGGCGAGTTCGGGCGGGATCGGCGGGAACTCCATCGTCCCGCCCCGGCTGGCGTTGGCCACCGGCGAGCCGGCCTCCGGCACCCGCCGCATCACCGCGTACGGCTCGCCGTCCACCACGTACACCCGGTAGTCGACCGTGCCGTCGCCCAGGTACGGCTGGGCGACGAGCGTGGTGTCGCCGCCCTGGGCGAGGCTGGCCAGGCCGCGGATGTCCTCCGGGCCGCGGGCGAGGTTGATCCCGCCGCCGCCGCACCAGCCGGAGGGCTTGACGATCGCCGGGTAGGTGAGCCGGTCGAGCGCCACCTCGTACTGGTGCTTGGCGACGTCCCGGCCGGTGCCGATCCGGATCGAGGGGATCGGCGGCACCGGCGAGTCGGCCAGGTGCAGCACGGTGGCGACCTTGTCGTTGCCGATCAGCGAGACGTACGGCGGGAACGGCAGGTAGAACCCGGCCTGCTCCAGCACCGCGTACAGCGAGTACTGGTTGAAGATGTCCATCGACTGGTACGGCAGCGAGTACAGCGCGGTGACGAACAGGGTGTCCTGCGGGGTCACCGGCTCCTCGTCCACGTACACCACCGGGTGGGCCGGGTCGGTGGCGTCCACGGTGACGGCGTCCGGCGAGTGGCGGCACCAGGTGAGGCCCAGCTCCTCGGCGATCTCCTCGTAGAGGTCCCAGAAGAAGTACCGCCACATCGCGGTGGTCCGGGTCGACTCGCGGTCGGGGAAGATCCAGCACATCCGGCGCAGCGGGCCGCCGGTGGACTGCGGGGTGGTGTTCGGTGGGCTGACGGGTGTCGTCACCGTGCTGCTCCTTCCTGCGGGGCGGGTGCGGCGGCCGCGGCGCGCGCGGCCCGCTCCGTCCACCAGCGGCGGCCGGACTCGGGGAGGGTGTCCACCGGGTCGTAGTAGGGGTGGCGGCGGTCGAGCGGATCGTCGCCGGCCGGCACGGCGCCGCCGGAGCGGGCCTCCAGCGCGGTGCGGTAGTTCTTGGTCCAGTACGAGATGCCGCGCTCGCGGTCGTAGGCCACGGCCTGGTGCACCCAGCGCTTGCCGAGCCTCGGCACGTCGCAGACCAGGCGCGGGGTGGCGTAGCCGGGCAGGTAGCCCATGATCGCCTCCTGGAGGTACTGGGCCCGGTGGACGCTGGTGCGCCAGTGCTCGGCGTTGGGGATCATGTCGCAGAGGTAGAAGTAGTAGGGCAGGATGTTCGCCTCGCCCTGGAGGGCGAAGCAGAGGTCCAGCAGGTCCTCCGGCGTGTCGTTGACGCCGCGCATCAGCACGCCCTGGTTGCGCACGTCGCGCACGCCCGCGTCGAGCAGCGCCCGGGCCGCCTCGGCGACCAGCGGGGTCACCGAGCGCACGTGGTTGGCGTGGGTGTGCACGGCCAGGTTGACGGCGCGGCGGGCGGCGACCGTCGCGACCCGGTGCACGCCCTCCAGGACCTGCGGCTGGAGCCAGTGCTGCGGCAGGCCGACCACCGCCTTGCTGGCGAGCCGGATGTCGCGGACCGACTCCAGCTCCAGCAGCCGCAGCAGGAAGGACTCCAGCTGCGGCCACGGCACGTTGGCGAGGTCGCCGCCGGAGACCACCACGTCGCGCACGGTCGGGGTGCGCTTGAGGTAGTCGAGCATCTGCTCCTGCCGGTGGGCCGGCCGCAGCACCAGCCGGGCCTTGGTGACCTGGGGGGTGGAGGTGCCGACCAGGTCCATCCGGGTGCAGTGCCCGCAGTACTGCGGGCAGGTGGAGACCAGTTCGGCCAGCACCTTGGTGGGGTAGCGGTGGGTGAGGCCCTCGACCACCCACATCTCGGCCTCGTGCAGCGAGTCGCGCTCGGCCTTCGGGTGGCTGGGCCACAGCGGGTGCCGGTCGGCGAGCACCGGCAGCATGTAGCGGCGCACCGGGTCGGCCAGGAACGCGGCGGTGAACGCCGCCGGGGTGGTGGGGGAGTGCGCGGCCATGGTGTTCAGCAGCTGCGGTGGCAGCAGGATCGGCATGGTCGCGAACTCGGCCTGGTCGGCGGCGAGTTGCTCGTAGAACTCGGGTGTGAGCAGATCGCCGACGACGGCCCGGAGCTGGCGGGCGTTCTTGACGCAGTGCGAGCGCTGCCACTGGGCGTCGCGCCACTGCGCCTCGGTGACGTCGCGCCAGCCGGGCAGTCGGCGCCAGTCCGGCTCCACCAGCCGGGTCCGGACGTACTGGTACGGCTGCGGGGGCGGGGCGGGTGCCGACGGTGCCGGTGCCGCCAGTGGTGGTGGTAGCGGTCCCGGTGCGGTGGCGGTGCGCGCGGGGGACACGAGGTGGTCGGTCATTCCCGTGCTACTGGGCGGTGAAGAGGGTGGCGAAGCGGGTGCGCAGTTCGCGCTTGAGCACCTTGCCGGTCGGCCCGAGCGGGAACTCCGCCGCCGTGCGGGCGATCCGGACGGCGGCGAGCGCGGCCAGTCCGGCCCCGGCCAGCGCCTTGTTGGCGGCCTCCAGCACCTCCTCCGCGGTCACGGACTCCGCGTCCTGCTGCAACTGGACCACGGCGACCGGTCGTTGCCCCTCACCTGCGGCGCCCGGCACACCGACCACCGAGCAGTCCCGGACCAGCTCGGCGCAGTCCGCGAGCAGCACCTCCTCGACCGGCAGGCTGTAGACCGGCCCGGCCGAGGTGTCGATGACGTCCACGGTGCGGTCCAGGTGGTAGAACCGGCCCTCGGCGTCGCGCCGGGCGAGGTCCCCGGTCAGCCAGTACCCGGCCAGTTCGAAGCTCTCGGTCAGCCGCGCGTTGTTCCAGTAGCCGGGCGTCCGCGAGGGCGAGTCGATCCCGAGCAACCCGACCGTGCCGTCCGGCACTTCGTTGCCGTCCTGGTCCAGCACCGCCGCCCGGCGCACCACTTCGAGCGGCTTGCCCACGCAGCGGTCGTTGCGGACGCTCTCCGGCGTGGTGACCTGGCCGAACAGCGCCATGCCCATCTCGGAGGAGCCCAGGCCGTCGACGAACTGCGAACCGGGCAGCGCGGGTTGCTCGGCCTTCTCCTGCGGCAGCAGCCAGGGGCGGATCAGGCCCGCCGGGCGCTCACCCAGCTGCACCAGCCGGCGGATGTGCCCGTAGTGCGCGCTGTCGCCGGTGTTGAACCAGGAGTGCACCTTGGCCGCGCCGGCCACCGGCAGCTCACCGGTGGCGAGTTCGACGAAGGTGCGCGGGAAGGAGGCGACCATGGTGGGCCGGAAGGCCTCCATCACCGGCTCGACCACCGAGCGCCGCCAGTCCGCCATCACCACGGTCGGCAGGCCGAGCAGGGTCGCGGTGAGGAAGTAGCTCAAGCCGCCGGCGTGGGTGTGCGGCATCAGCGACATCAGCCGGTCCTCCGGCTCGGCCGGGAAGCGCACCATGCGCGGCTGCTTGCCGTCCCAGAACTGCCGGTGCGCCAGCATCGTCGACTTCGGAGTGCCGGTGGTGCCGGAGGAGTGGATCAGCGCGACCACGTCGTCCGCCGCGTGCCGGTACGGGTACTCGGCGGGCAGGCCGCCGGAGGCGTCCGCGTCGAAGGCCTGGATCTCGGCGGCGAGCGCGATGAACCTCGGGCGGCGCTGCGGGTCCTGGCGGTAGGCGGCGGCGAGGCGGGTGGTGTCGTCGGCGACCACGCCGACCACGCCGACGTGGTTGAGGTAGCGGACCATCACGTCGTGCCGCATGGCGTCGTTGACCAGCGCCGGGACGGCGCCCAGCGCGGTGAGCGCGAGGAAGTGCAGCAGCGGCTCCAGGCCCTCGGCGATCACGACCGCCACCGGCTCGCCCGGGCGCACGCCGTTCGCGTGGTACCAGGCGGCGTAGCGGTCGCGCAGGGCGGCGAGGTCCTGGAGGCTGTGGCCGCGCAGCACCACCGCGCCGCGGTGGTCGAGGTGGTGGCTGAAGGCGAAGGGGACCGCGCGGTTGGGGTTCACGGCGAGGGCGTGGTCGAGGAAGTTGCCGGCCCCGAGCCCGGGCTCGGCCATCAGCTGCTCGCGCGCGGCGAGCGGAGCGACCGGGGAGGGGGCGGTGGGCGCGGCGGAGGGGCCGTTGTTCGGGGAGGAACTCTCGTCGCTCATGGCGGTCTCCTGAGGGGGGTGGCCCGCGGTTCTTGTGGAACTGGAGCGCGGGCTGTGCGGTGAGGGAGAACTGGTGCGGGTGTGCGCGTGCCGGGGAGGTGGTGCCGGTGGTTCCAGTGGTGCCGTTGGTTCGGCGGAGCGGTGGTTCGGCGGAGCGGTGGTTCGGTGGGGCGGTGGCGCGGGGGTCAGCCCTCGGCGTCGAGGATCTCCGTGACGACCCGGTGGCCGGAGCGGATCGCGCCCTCCAGCAGGCCGAAGAACTCGGTACTGGTCTCGGTGCCGGCCCAGTGCACCCGGCCGTGCGGCGCGGTAAGCGCCGGGCCGAGCCGCGACCAGTCGCCGGGCCCGAACAGCGCCGCGTAACACCCCTTGCTGTAGGGCTCGTTCACCCAGTCGGTGCGGTGGAAGCCGATCGGCTCGGGCAGCATCGGGAACAGCGAGGCGGCCTGCTCGACGGCGGCCGCGCGCTGCTCCTCCGGCCCCAGGGCCGCGTAGCGGTGCGCCTCCGCGCCGGTGACGAAGCCGGTGAGCACGCCGACCCGGGACCCGTCCGGCGCGTCGGCCGGCGAGTCGTCCACGGTGGAGAGCAGCGGGCCCCGGGCGTTGACCGACCAGCCGGAGAGTCCGTGCGCGCGCCAGACCGGCGCGGGGTAGACCAGGTTGACCTTGACCGCGCAGCCGCGTCCGGTCCGCTCGCCCGCGCGCGGGGCCGGCCGCACGGGCCGCAGGTCCAGCGACTCGGCGAGCAGCGGCGGCAGTGCCACCACGGCGACCTCGGCCCGGTAGACCCCGCCCGCCTCGGTGTGCACGGTGACGCCCTCGCCGTCCTGGACCACGGACCGCACCGGTTCGCCGAGCCGCACCGAACCGGGCCGCCGGTCCGTCAGCCGGGCGGCGAGCCGCTCGCACAGCAGGTGCGCGCCGCCGGCGACCCGGTCCTCCTGGGCTCCGCCCTCGAAGGCGTTCAGATAGCGCAGTCCGCCGCCCGAGCGCAGGTAGAAGGCCATGTGCAGGACCGAGACGTCGGCCGGGTCGGCGGCCATCATCTCGCCGAGGAAGAGCGGGAAGAACAGCCGGGCGTCCGGGTGGTCGAGCTCCTGCTCGGCCCACTCGGCGGCGGTGAGGGCGTCCAGCCGTTCGGCGTCCGGGGTGAGCCAGGGCGCCTCCGGGTCGACCTGGGCGGTGAGTTCGGCGAGCCGGTCGAACAGGTCGCCGAGCGCGACCGCGTTGAGCGGCGGGAACCGGCCGTCCCGGGTGGCGAGTTCGCCGTCCGCGTCCGCTTCGGTGGTGGGGCTCAGGGCGAACCGGCTCGCGCCGAGCATGGTGGTGGGCGTGGTGGCGAGGTCCAGGTCCTTGATCAGCGCCAGGAGTTCGGTGTGCTTGGCGCCGAGGTAGGCGGCGCCCGCGTCGATCCAGGCGCCGGGCGCGACCTCGATCCCGTGCGTGCGCCCGCCGACCCGCGGGCGGGCCTCCAGCACGGTGACCTCCACCCCGCGCGCCGCCAGCCCCTCGGCGGCCGTGAGACCGGCCAGCCCGGCGCCGATCACCACGGCGGAGGCCACCCGGGCAGGGCCGTTCGCGGTGGGGCCGTTGGTGGTGGGGCCGGTCATCTCGCGGCCGCGATCAGCTCGACCAGACCGGCCGGGGTGGGCGCGAGCACGAAGTCCTCGAAGGACAGCTCGACGCCGTAGTTCCGGGCGACCGCGCTCAGGACGCGGGTGGCGATGAGCGAGTCACCGCCGAGGAGGAAGAAGTCCGAGTCCGCCGCGACGTCGTCCGTCTCCAGGACGCGGCGGAAGATCGTCACCAGTCCGTCCGTGTCGGCGGGGGTGGTGTCTACGCTGCTCAACGAGGGATCTCCTTTGGCCATCGGGGTGCGGTGCGCCGGTGGGGCACCTGGTGCGGGGGCCGTACGGGTGGGCCCGGGCGGGTACGGCGAGTGGGTACGACGGGTACGTACGACGAACGGGCGCGGCTCCGGCTGGTGGTTTGCCGGGCGGCGGTGCTGCGCGCCGGGGTTCCCGGCGCCAGTGGTGCTGTTGGTGCAATTGGTACTAGTGGTGCGCGGGTTCGGGCTCGGGCAGCTGGGCCCCCGCGCCCTCGCCGGTGCCCCGGCCGGCACCGGCGCCGCGCGCCGAGTGGAGGCGGTGCGAGCCGGCCCGGTCGACCTTGCCGCTGGCCGTGAGCACCAGCTCCGGCACGACGGTGATCCGGCTGGGCACCAGATGGCCGGGCACCCGGTCCCGCAGGTACGTCCGGAGATCGGCGCCCAGGGTCCCGGCCGCCGCCCCGGCGCGCGGGACCACGTACGCGACCAGCGCGGACCGGCCGGCCAGGGTCGTCCCCGTGACCGCGACCGCGTGCACGCCCGGGTGTCCGGCGAGGTGTGCCTCGACCTCGGCCGGGTCGACCCGGATCCCGCGCACCTTGAACTCGCCGTCCAGCCGCCCCTGGTGGGTCAGTACGCCGTCCGGCGCCCGGCCCACCCGGTCGCCGGTGCGGTACCAGCGCACGCCCTCGGCGTCCTCGGTGAAGCGATCCGCGGTGGCCTCGGGAAGTCCCAGGTAGCCGAGCGCGACGGCGGGCCCGCCGATCAGCAACTCGCCCTGCTCGCTGATCCGTTCGTACACATGGGGCAGGGCACGCCCGATCGGCACCCGGTCGCCCGCCGCCCACGGCCGGTCCCGCGCGGCCGCCAGCGGTCCGTGCAGGTCGACGGCATGGGTGATCAGCGTGGTCTCGGTGGACCCGTAGGTGTTGAGCAGCCGGATCCGCCCGGTGTCCAGGGCGGCCCAGTCGGCGAGCCGGGCCGGGTTGGCGGCCTCCCCGCCGATCACCAGCAGCCGGACGCACTCGGGCAGCGCGAGGCCCTCCTCGGCGAGGTGGAGGACGAGTTCGTGCCAGAACGCGGTGGGCAGGTCCAGCACGCCGATCCGCTCCCGCTCCACCATCCGCAGGAAGCGCGGGAACGAGCCGGAGTGGGCGTCGCGGTCGAGGACGAGCGCGGCACCGCCGGTGAGGGTCGGGAGGATCTCCTCGAAGCAGGTGTCCCAGTTCAGCGAGGCGAACTGCAGCACCCGGTCCTCGGCGGTGAGGCCGAACAGGGTGCGCAGCGAGTCCACCGTGGCGGAGATCGCCCGGCGCGGTGTGACCACGGGTTTCGGCTGCCCGGTCGAACCCGAGGTGAAGAGCAGGTACGCCGGCTGCTCCGGCCCGGTCCGCTCCGGAGCGTCCTGCGCTCCGGCCGGCGTTCCGGTGGTCGTGCCCGGTAACTCGACCACGCGCACGCCCGGTTGCGCGATGCCCGGGCCGACCGCCGTCCGGCAGCCGACCGCGGCCAGCATGTCCTGCCGCCGCTGCGGCGGGAACGCCGGGTCGACCGGGCAGTACGCCCCACCGGCCGCGAGGATGCCGAGCAGGGCGACAACGGTGTCCGGCGTGTGGGTCGCCGGAACGGCCACCACACCGGGTCCGGTACCGAGGCGGTGGGCCAAGGTACGTACCAACTCCCCGAGTTGGCGGTAAGTCAGCGTGTCTCCGTGGTGGACGACCGCCGGTCGTTCGGGATATCGGCGCACGGTTTCCGTGAACGCGTCAATCAGGTCGGAACTGGCCCCGTGGATGCTGCGGTTATTTGTCATGCCCGCCCCAAAGAATGCCGTGCGAGCACTTGTTCGGTACTCGGCGGACCGGGACTCTACCCGCCGAGCCTGCGGAGCCACAATGGCTGTTGAGGATGTCGCTTCAAGGATGTGTGGTTGACATGTGAACGGGGCGAGGTCTGTCTCGGCTGTCTCCTGGGGTTCAAGTGACTTCACAGAGTGACGACTTGGTCACCCGACGCGCCGGTATGGCGGCGCCGTTCCACGGGGAGATCGCACACCCTCCACTTGGGCGAACCTTTTCCGCGTCGCCGAAATCCCGGTCACCACGGGCTTTTTCCGCGTCGGCGCCGGGCCGCCCGTTCCGGTTGTTCCCGCTGCTCGCGGCCACTCGCTCCGGGGGCGGCCAATTCCGCGGGGAATTGACGAACTATCACCTTCGTCGATCCGATCGAAGACGGATGGATCGTCCACCCGTCGAACGCGCGGCGCGCCCGCGGCGCAGGACTCGTTGACCGGTCACGAGTCGCTTCGGCATGGCGAATTGCGCGGTGCGGCTGTCTCGCGGCGCCCGCCGCTGCCATCATCGTTCCGACTCTCGAAGGGGGAACGATGAGTAGCGATCCGTCATACCCGCCGCGCTCCGACGGGCCGGTGGTTCCGCTGGTGCCTCCGCACCCGCCCCGCGCGGTCGCCGGCCGCACCGGGCGCTGGACCGATCTGGCGGCGATCGTGACCGCCCTCACGGGCGCGGCAGGCCTCGCGCTCGGCTTCCTGGGCCTGCCCGTGGTCGTCAACTCGCCGACGGCGGCACGTCCGGCGGTGACGACGACCGTGAGCGAGACCGTGACGGCGACCGCGACCGTCACGGTCACCGCCACTCCGAGGAGCACGTCGGCAGCGGCGCCCGACACGACGGGCGGACCGGCGGCGGGCACGGGCGGCACTCCGGCGGCCTCGGACCCACCCGTCCCGGTCGACCCCGGCTGGCTGGTCACCTACAACAGTCAGTACGTGGTGGACGGCCAGGTCGACCTGGAGCCCAACACGCCGAGCAGAGGCGGGGCCGGCAGTGTCGACCTGAGGATCACCGGGGTCGTCGGCGGCAAGGCCTACCTCGCCCCGGACAACGATGCGGTGATGGCCCGGGTCCCGGACGGGGAGCCGGTGCCGGGGCCGAAGCGCTGCCAGGAGATCGCCTCCACCCTCAGCGACGGCCGGATCGTGGTCCCCGTTCCGGGAGACCGGTTCTGTCTGCGGACCGCCGAGGGATACCCGAGGTACTTCAAGGTCCTCTCCGTCGACAACGACGCCGAGAACCCGAAGCTGCGGATCGACCTCCTGGGGTGGGCCGGGAAGTAGCCCGCGACCCTGGAGCCCCCCGGGAGGAGGTGCGGCGGGCCGGGGGTGTCTGGTTCAGGAGCCCACCACGTTGGCGAGCGGCAGGCCCGCGAAGAAGGCCACCGCCTCCTCGCGCCAGTGCGGGCGCCATGTCCCGGCCTCGGCGGCGGCAGCCTCGGCGCAGCGGCGCATGTCGGCCCGGAGCTTGCGGTCCACGCCCAGCCGCCGGGCCAGCTCGCGGACCCGCTCGACCGTCGCGGCCGGGCAGTGCGGGTCGCCGAGCGCGGACTCCACCACGGCCCGCTGCTCCTCGTCGGCGGCCGCGAGCAGGGCGCTCACGGCGTAGCTGCGGCGGCCCGCGCGGAGGTCGGCGCCGGTGGACTTGCCGGTGCTGTCCTCGTCGCCGAACAGGTCGAGGTAGTCGTCGCGCAGCTGGCCGCCGATGCCGACCGGGATCGCGTAGCGGCGCAGCCGCGCGTCCTCCTCGCCGCCGAGGCGCTCCCCGGCGGCCAGCAGGCCCAGCCGCAGCGGCGCGAGCACGGAGTACCGGGTGGACTTGTACTCGCAGACGGTGTGCAGGAACTCCTCGTCCGGGATCCGCCGGAGGTCGCGTTCGAGGTCGACGATCTGGCCGGCCACCGTCTCGGCGCCGGCGTCCAACTGCACTTCCAGCATCGCCTGCCGCAGTTCGGCGGGGACGTCCGCCTCCAGCAGGACCCGCATCGACAGGAAGGCGGCGAGGTCCCCGGCCAGGACGGCCAGGCCGAGCGCGGTGCGGTCCGCCGCCGGGAACTCCTGGCGGTAGGCGTAGTAGGTGGACGGGCCGCCGCGCCGCAGGGGCGCGTCGTCGATGATGTCGTCGTGGACGAGCCCGTGCGTCTGCAGCAGTTCGATGCTCAGCGCGGCCTCTGCCAGACCGGGCACCGGACCGGTGGTCACCAGCCGGGCGGCCTCGTACAGCAGGGCGACCCGCAGCCGCTTGCCCCCGCGCAGCGAGAGGTCCCGCAGCAGCTCCAGGCAGCGCGGGGTGAAGCGGCTGAGCGCGGGCGTGTCGAGACGCTCCGGCAGGGCGTCGAAGTACGCCTCGAAGCGGAGGTCGAACCGCCGCCGGTGCCCGGCGGCTCGTTCGCGGGCAGCGGCCATGATCGTCTCGTTCACGCCCCCACCCTCGCACCCGCCCGCCCCGGGGCCGCGGCCGCCCCCGTACGGCCGCCCCCGACCGCGACTGCGACCGGGGCGCGGCGCTCCGCTACGAGCTGGCGGTCAGCTCCGCCAGGGCGTAGGGGCGGTGCCCGAGCAGGAGGGGGCGGAGGGCGGCCGCGGCGATGCGTTGGGCGGGGCCGATGCGTTCCATCACCGGGTGTTCGGCGGCGGCCGTCCAGCCGGGGGAGAGGGCGGCGAGGCCGGTGCTGCTGCGGGCGCCGGAGCGGAAGCGGGCGCCGGTGGCGCGGGAGATGGGGTGGAGGCCGCTGCGGGCGATCCACGGGTGGAAGAAGTCGGCGGCGAGGCGGGTGCCGGGGCCGAGGTGGCGGCGGGTGTCGGCGAGGAAGCCGGTGACCTTGGCGGGGGAGAGGTACATCAGGACCCCTTCCGCGAGGACCAGGACGGGCCCGGGCCGTTCCTCCACGACGTCGGTCCACCCCGGTGCGGTGAGGGAGGCCGGGTGGACCCGGGCCTGGCTGTCGGGCAGGAGGCGGTCGCGCAGTTCCACCACTTCGGGGACGTCCACGCCGAGCCAGCGGACGCTGTCGGGCACGGTGTCGGCGAGGCGCTGGTCGCGGGTGCAGAGGCCGATGCCGACGGACAGCACGGTCCCGGTGGGGTGGGTGTGGGCGAAGCGCCGGGTGATGGCGTCGAACACGACGGCCCGGTGGATCGATCCGACGGCGTTGGAGCGGTCGGTCAGCACCTCGGAGTCGCGGAAGCCGGTCTCGTGGAGGACGCGGATGGCCTGCGGGTCGCTGAACTCGCTGCCGGGGATTAGGCGTTGCGCGTGGGCGCGGCCGTAGAGGGGGGTGAGCAGGGTCATCGCCACGCCGCTCAGGCCGTGCGTTGGGGAGTCATCTGACATAAGGTTAGGCTTACCTAAGTCGGGGTGCGGGTCAAGTGACCCGATCTCCCCGGTGAGGTGCGTGGGGGTCGACGGCGCCGGCCCCCACGCTTCAGCCGTTCAGCGGTTCAGTCGTTCACCGGTTCAGCAGGAGATGTTGCCGCCGCCGACGTCGGTGCCGAGGACGCCGGTGAAGTTGCGGAAGAGGTTGATGCGGTCGTTGCGCTCGTCCGGGTTCTTGCCGTCGCACTCCAGCGCGCCGTTGATGCTGCGGATGGTCTCGCCGAAGCCCTTGTTGTTGACGACGGCGTCGTGCGGGGTCGACCGGCCGGCGCCGCTCTGCGTGTTCCAGAACCAGAGGGCCGTCTTCCAGGCGACGGCGGAGTTCCGCTCCACCTGGTACGGGTCGCGCAGCAGGTCGATGTGCAGGGCGTCGCCGGCCGCCTTGTAGTTGAAGTTCCAGCTCAGCTGGAGCGGTCCGCGCCCGTAGTACGCCTTCTGCCCGGCCGGACAGCCGTAGGGCTGCGAAGTGTCGCAGTAGTGAGGGTAGTTAGCGGTGTTCTGCTCGACGACGTACTTGAGTCCGCCGGTCTCGTGGCTGACGTTGGCGAGCAGTGCGGCCGCCTCGCGCCGCTTGGTGGCGTCGTTCCCGGTGTTGGCGAACGCCGGGTAGGCGCTCAGGGAGTCGACCAACCCGTTGTAGGTGTAGAAGGCGTTCCGGTTCGGGAACATCTTGTTGAACTGGGCCTCACTGACCACGAACGAGCCGGCGGCCGCGGCCGGTTCGGTCCGGGCGGCCACGGAGAGGCTGCTCAGGAGGGCGGCCGAGGCCACCAGGGGCAGGGTGCGGAAGAGCTTCATCGTTCCTCGGTTCGGGAATCGGTGCTCGGGAATCGGTCTGTCAATATGCTGATGTGAGTGCTTCGTCGGCGAAGCGCCCGAAGCATCATCGGGGTCGAATCCCGGGAATCCCGGTGTGCGAACGCCCAAACCGCTCGTTGGAGTTGATTCCGGTCAACCGCCTGCCACCCGGCGTTCGCACCACCCCGACCCCATGGCATCGTGGACACGTCAAGTCTTCGTCTCTGCGATGCGGGAGCGCCCATGGAACGCGGCAGCGGCACACTGGACCTCGTCGACAGCGAGTGCGAGATGGCGTACGGCGCGGCCCGGCCGAGACTGCGCGAGTACGTACTCGGCTACCGGGGCTACCGGCTGGAGTCGGACCGGCCCCGCCGCCGGCTCGAAGTGCCGACCGACGTGGTGACCTTGACGATCGGCTTCGACGGATCGCTGCGGCTCACCGATGCCGTCGCCGGCACCGACACCGGTTCCTTCGGCTCCGTCCTCGCCGGGCTGCGGCGCACCGCGACCGTCGCCGAGCACAGCGGCCGGCTGCACGGCCTCGCCGTCTCGCTCACCCCCCAGGGCGCGTACCGCATCCTCGGCCCGGCGCTCGGCGACCTCGACGGCCGGTGGATCGAGGCGGGCGGGGCCTTCCCCGGCCGGGGCCCGCGCGAACTCGTGGACCGGCTGCGCGAGTCGCGCACCTGGTCGGCGCGGTTCGCCCTGCTGGACGCCTACTTCGACGCGCGGTTCGCCGAAGGGCGGCTCTGGGACCCCTCGGTGAGCTGGGCCTGGGAGCAGCTCCGCGCCTCGCACGGACGGGCCTCGGTGCGCACGCTGGTGGACAGCACCGGCTGGAGCCGCCGGCGACTGGAGCAGCGCTTCCGCGAACACCTCGGCCTGGCGCCGAAGCAGGCCGCCGACATCCTCCGCCTCCAGCGCACCCTGCTGACCTTCGAACGGCGGCCCGGCTGGGGCGGGGCCCGGATCGCCGACCACTGCGGCTTCTACGACCAGGCGCACCTGGTGCACTCGTTCCGCGCCATGGTGGGCTGCCCGCCGACCGTGTTCTTCGCCGCCCGCCGGGCCGCGCAGGTCCCGGAGCCGGCCGACCGCCTGGCTGGCCGGGTCACCACCGCCGTCGAGTTCGTCGACGGCGGCCCGGACCGCTGACCGGAGTGCGCATTTTTACAAGCCCGGCCCCCCGCCCGCGCGGCATCCTGATCCGACGGGGCGGCGACGGGGGAGCCGCCCCCGCACTCGTCCGCCGTCCGCTGCCGTCCGCCGCTGCTGGTTGCTCCGCGGCCCTTCGGACCCGCCGGGGGGAAGGAGTGGGAAGTCGGCCCGATCGACTTCCCACTCCCGCTCCCACTCCCGCCCACTCCTGACCTGGATCCTGGCCCTGATCCCATGCCGCACCCGCCCGTGGTGCGGCGCCCGGTCCGCGCACGGCACGCCCCACCGCGCCGTGCGGGAGCCCTCTGCACAGCGGCCCCCCGACCGCAGACCCCGCGCCGAGGGCGACTCCACCGTCCGCGCAGGAAGTCGGCCCACCCGACTCCCTGCGCGGACGGGTCATCAGGTCCGGGTGGTGGAGTTGACGGCGTACTCGACCAGCAGATGGGCCCAGATCTCCTGGTGGACCAGGTCGGGATCGGTGGACCGCACCTCGCCCGGACTGCGCAGGGCCGAGCACGGCCCGCCGTCCGTGGCCGCCTGCCGCCACCATTGACGGTGGGCGTCCGCGAGCTCGGCGGCCGTCACTTCCTCCGGATCCCTGAGCGTGGTGACGAGGCGGTCCGCGTCGCCGTCCTCGACGACCCGCACCGGATGGGCGGCGACCGGATCGGGCTTCACGCCGGACCACGCCTCCAGGAGGCACTTCGCCCGCTCGCACGCGGGCAGGTCGGGATCGACCAGCACCGACAGGTAGGAATCGTCCCGCAGTACCTCCAGGACCGGCAGCGGCACCCGGGGCGGGACGCGCCAGCACGTCGCGGCCCCGGTCCGGGCCGCGGCGCCGAAGGTCGCGAAGGTGTACCGGCTCCGATCGCCGAGGAGCACCCAGTCGCTGCCGGCCGTGGCCAGCAGCGAGACCGTCATCGCCTCCTCGCCACGGTGGTGCGGACCGACCTCGGCGTCGACGACGGTGCGCGACCCGCAGTCGACGACGGCCACTACCCGGGCCCCGGGGGTGATGCCCGGGCGGGACCGCCCGGCGGCGTCGGGGCCGAACTCGGCCGCGTTCCCGGCCGAGTCGGGCACGTCGAGGCCGAGCCCCTCGATGGCCATCAGCCGTCGACCGCCGAGCCACGCCCCGGGGGAGACGACCGGCTGCGCGACCCGGTAGAACGTCTCCCGCAGCACGTCCCGGCCCAGTTGTCGCCGAGCCCGGCCGACCCCGGCCGCTGTCAGCTGCCCCGGCGCCACGCCCCGGACGCCGTCCGGCCGGGGCAGCTCCGCGACGACCCTCCGCGCGACATCCTCGACCGGCTCGTCGGGGAAGAGGCACAGCGCCATCACCAGATAGGCGGTCAGGTGCAGTGGGAGTTCCCCGTCCGGGATCGGGCCGTCCAGGCCACAGGCATCGGCAGCCTCCTCGATCAGGTGCCGCGGCACCGCCGCCACCAGATCGCCCACCGACACCCTGCCCGGTCGCGCGACCGGGCCCTCCCGCTCAACGGACCCCGAAGCCATGGCGAGGAATCTAGCCGAACCGCGGACGGCCACAGTGGCCGCCCCGGCTGCCCCAGCTGCCTCAGCTGTACGCGATGCGTTCGACCTCGAAGAGCTGGGCGGCGCCGATGCGGCCCTCCTCCTGGGCGAGCAGCCAGGTCACCAGCTCCGGTCCGGCGAGCAGTTCGCGGTAGAAGCCGAGCCGGAGGTCCGCGAGCCCCCGCTCGGCGAGCCAGATGTCGAGCGCGTCCTCGAAGTGGCGCTCCGCCGCCTCGGTGCGGGTTTCGGTCCAGACGGTCAGCCACGGCGAGAGGCTGCCGGTGCAGACGGCGACCGTCTCCAGCACCTCGGTGGCCCGGTCGGTGCCGGGGTACTCGCCCAGGGTCGACCGCCACCAGGCGTCCCAGACGCGCTCCAGTGCCTGCCGCTCCGGCGGCGGCCAGCCCCGGTAGCCGGCCGCGAGCAGTCGGGAGGCGACCAGTCCGTAGCCGCCGTGCAGCCGGCCGGTGGTCAGGAGGCGGACGATCCGCGGTGTCGTCCGGCGGTAGAGGGCGGCGAAGTCGTCCCAGTGGTCGGGCACCTCGGTCGCGACGGACCGGACCAGATCGTCCGGCACCCCGTGCGCGGGGCCCGCGAGGGTTTCGAGTTCGGCGCCGGTGTAGCAGTGCGTGCAGCCGCCGACGCTTATCGGGGACTCGGGCAGCGCCGCGAAGGCGGCGTCGAGCGCGTCAAGAGCGGTACGGAGCTGCTGGTCAGGAGTGGTCATCGAGCGCCTGTCGGGAGACCTCGTCCGGCCCACCGGAGAGGAGGGCGACGCTATCACGCTCGCGGCGCCCGGCAGCCGTCCGCGGAACCCGATCGACGCCGATCTGTCCGGCTGGTAAGTTCCCGGGAAGGTGCTTCCTCGTCCCGAGAGAGTGGGTTCTGTCCATGGCGTGCCGGATCAGTGAGATCGTGCTCCAGTGCCACGACCCGGAGCTGCTGGCCCGGTTCTGGTGCGAGGTCCTGGACTTCGTCGAGCTCGACCGGGAGGCGGAGGGCTGCATCGAGATCGGCCCGCGCGAGGGGTTCGGCGGCCCGCAGGCGACGATCTTCCTCATCCGCACCGATCTCCCGAGGCCCGGGAACAACCGGCTGCACATCGACGTCAACCCCACCGACCGCGACCAGGCCGCCGAACTCGAACGCCTCCTCGCCGCCGGTGCCGTACCGGTCGACGTCGGCCAGCCGGAGGACGCGAGCTGGCACGTGCTCGCCGACCCGGAGGGCAACGAATTCTGCCTGTTGAAGACCCGCCTCGCCCCCGTCTGAGCCCTCATCCTGACTGCGCGGGCCCGCCGGAACTCCGCCCGGCCGTGCGGCGGTGGACGTGCTCCCGGCTCTCGTCCGGCAGCGCGTCCGCGGCCAGCAGGAGGGGCAGCAGGTCCGGTTCGAGCGTCATCGCGCGGAACACGAGTGCCACCGTGACCTCGTGGTCGGGCCGGTGCACGATCCCGATCCGATCGCCGGCCCGGACCTCCCCCGGCTCGACCACCCGGAGGTAGGCGCCGGGGACGGCGGCCCGCGTGAACCGCTTGATCCAGCCCTCCTGTTCCAGCCGGCCCTGGAACGTGGCGCACGGCACCCGCGGGCCCGACACCTCCAGTACGGTGTCGGGCCCGACGCGCCAGCGCTCGCCGATCAGCGCGCCGTTGACGTCGAGACCGAGCGTGGTGAGGTTCTCCCCGAACACGCCGTTCGCGAGCGGCCGACCCAGTGCCGCCTGCCAGGCGTCGAGGTCCTCCCGGGCGTAGGCGTAGACGGCCTGGTCGGGACCGCCGTGGTGCTTCACGTCGTAGACCCGGTCACCGGCGAGACCGACCTCCCCGGTGCCCTTGGGGCCGGGAGCGCTGACGAACACCGGCCCGTCGACGGGCCGCTTGTCGATGCCCGTCGCGTCGAGGCCCTTCCACGGATTGGGGCGGGGCCGCCCGATGTTGACCGTGAGCAGCTTCATACCCGCGACGGTACGGGCCGCAGCACTCCCGGGGCGAGGGGGTTTCCCGCTGTCGGGCGGGCGTGGACGGCGAGTGTGGACGGCGGCCGTGGACGGCGGGCGTTCGGTGGGTGGATAAGGACGTGCGCCGGGTCGTGGGGCCTGGGAGGCTGCCGGGGTCTGTGTCGTCGACCGTGTCGAGGAGGAGCCGTGGGTTCCGCCGTTGGGGTGCCGCTGCTCGAAGGGCCCGTGCTTGAGGGCGAGTTCGTCCGCCTGGAACCGCTGGGGCATGCCCACGCGCCGGATCTGGCACTCGCCGCGGCGGAGGACCGGGCCGGCTACGGCTTCACCTGGGTGCCGGCGGCGAGCGACTTCACCGCCTATGTGGACACCCAACTGGCCCGGCGCGACACCGGATGGGTGCTCCCGTACGCCCAGGTGGACCGCGCCACGGGCCGGGCCGTCGGAGCGACGGCCTTCCTGGACCCGCGCCGCCACCCGGCCGACGGCACGCTGTTCGCGATCGAGGTCGGCTTCACCTGGCTGGCGGCCTCCGCCCAGGGCAGCGGACTGAACACCGAGGCCAAGTACCTGCTCTTCCGGCACGCCTTCGAGACCTGGGGCGTCTCCCGCCTCGACCTCAAGACCGACGCCCGCAACGGCCGTTCCCGCGCGGCCATCGCGAAAACGGGTGCCACCTTCGAGGGCGTGCTGCGGAACTGGTCCATCTCCTGGGCCCCGGGCGAGGAGGGCCTGCTCCGGGACTCGGCCATCTTCTCGATCACAGCGGGGGAGTGGCCGTCCTGCCGCACGGCGTTGGAGCACCGCCTCACCGCCCTGCGCGACCGCCGAGCGGCAGCTGCGGCACCGTCGCGCCCGTGACTGGGGAGTGGGAGTGGGAAGGCGGCGGCATCGACTTCCCACTCCATAACGCTGGGACCCTCGGAGCTGCCGAGGGTCCCACCGTTCTTCGACGTCCCAGCGGGCGAAGGGTTCGGGACGGCGTGAGGGCGGTCGGTTCGGCGTGTCCGGCCGCGCCGGCGGGGCCGGACTGATGACGTACGACCATGACTGCCAAGCCCTTCCCGCCCGAGCTGCGCGACTGGGTCGCCGGCCACCTGCCCGGCCTGGACACGAGTGAGGACCGCTCCTGGCCCCGGAACAGCTCCCAGGTGTGGCGGGTGACGGCCGGACCCCGCACGGCCTATGTGAAGATCGGCCCCGGCGACCTCGACTACGAACGCGAGGTCGCCGGTTACGCGTACGCCGCAGCGCACTTGACCGACCTGGAGGCGCCGCGGCTGCTCGCCGCCGACCCACGGTTGCGTGCGATCCTCAGCTCGGTGCTGCCCGGCCGCGTCGTGCGGGACCTGCCGCTGGAGCCGCACGCCGAGCTGCGCCTGCACGAGGATGCCGGGCGGTTGCTGCGCCGCTGGCACGACGCGTCCGGGCCCGGTACGGCTGCGGACCGCGCTGCGGTGCGGGTCGAGATGCGGGAGCAGGCCCAGGAGGCCGCCGAATGCCTGGAGAGCACCGCACCGCATCTGGCCGCCGACCGGCTCGCCCTGGTGCGGGCCGCGTCGGAGGAACTGGTGGGTCTCGCCGAGCAGTTGCCGCTGGTCTACCGGCACGGTGACTACGAGACCCGGAACTGGCTGTACGACGAGGAGACCGGCCGGCACGGCCTGATCGACTTCGCGATGACCAGGAGGGGCGTCGCGGCGGCGGAGTTCGTGTGGCTGTTCGGCGCCCTGTGGCCGCTGCGGCCCGAGCTGCGGGAGGCGTACTTCACCGGGTACGGCCGTCCACTGACGGCCGAGGAAGAGCGGCTGCTGTGGCTGCTGACCGTCCGCCGGGGCGTCTCCTACCTGCACCACGGGCTGGTCGACGGCCGCGAGGACCTGGTGGCACGCGGCCACCTCGTCCTGGACCGGATGGTCGCCCACCGGTCGTAGTGCAAGGTGCCCGAGGGTGAAAGCATGTCCATCATGACAGGTCAGAGCCGCTTTTCGTAGGGCGGAAAGCACAGTTCGGGAGGCTTGTCCGGTCCGTTCCCCGACGCTCAGAATCTCCTTCGTCCGTCATCCGGAGACAGGGGAAGCGTTGACGATCGATCACGATGCGGTGTTGCGGGCCCGGGTGCTGCTGCTGGGGTCCGGGCGGCTGGGGCCGGAGGAGCTTGCCGGGGCGTACCGGGTGCTGGCCGAGGTGAGTCCGAAGGTGTACGGGCCGAAGTTGGTCGGCACGCTGCTCACGCTGTGTAATCACAGTCGGGATCCGCGGGTGAAGGTCGAGCTGGCCGCGGAGGCGGTCCGGGCCGCTCGTGTTGCGGAGGCCGGGGCGCCGGAGCGGGTGGAGTGGCTGTGTCGTGCCCTGGAGGCCTACCAGGCTTCGTTGTTCGCCCTCGGGCGCAGGGCGGAAGGCCGCGCGGTCTGCGAGGAGCTGGCCGGGGCCGGCCGCAGCGGGCAGCTGGCGACCGTGCTGGCCGAGGAGGGGTGCTTCGGGGAAGCGGCGGCGCTGTACGAGGTGGCAGCGCGGAAGGGGGCCCCGGAGGACTCGTTCTGGGAGATGGTGCGGTGGGCGGCGAGCCTGGAGGGCGCCGGGCTGCACGACGCCGCGGCGGCCGTTTTCCGCGAGCTCCTCGCGGAGACCCGGCGCGAGGTGACCGACCGGGGTACCGGCCCGCTGCTGCTCGTCTGGGCGCTGGTCCAGTTCGCCCGGATGCGGGAGGCCGTCGGGGACGGGGCGAGTGCCGCGGTCGCCCGACGGGAGGCCCTGGGCGTCCTGGAGCAGCTCGCGAGCGCCACTGCGGGCGAGGCGAGGAGGTGGTACTGCTCCCTCGGCTGGTGGAGCACGCTCTTCGTCCTGTCGGGGCGGGCGGTCGAACCCGCCGCGAGCCCGGAGTCACCGATGCCGCCGTTCGGCACGGAGCGCGGCTGGTCGCGCGACGTCCGGGAGGGCTTTCTCGGCATGCTCCCGGGCCTCGAAGCGGAGGCGGCGGAACTGCGCGAGGCCGAACGGCTGCCCGAACTGGTCGACGTCCTGCGCAGGATCAGCATCCGCGCGGCCGTCCGCGACGGCGACCACCACTACCGGTTCGAGGAGCGGTTCGCGCCCCGCTTCGACGAGGGCGTGACGCTCGCCCGCCGCCTGCCCGACGATCCCGCACGCCTCGCCCGCGCCCTCACCGACCGGTCGATGTTCCTCGTCGCGGCACGCTCCTTCGACCGCGCGCACGCCGACCTCGCCGAAACGGCGGCGCTGTTGGACTGATGCCTGTCCGTTCGGCCGCCGCCGGCCTCGGCGTGGGTGTCGGCGGGGAGGGGCGGGGAGGCTTCAGCGCAGCAGCTTCAGCGGTGACCGGCCGGCGCCGTCGCCAGCCGAAGCCGCCTCGGCACCGTCCGGGCCGCAGGCCGCCTTGACGAACAGCGCGTCGATCGCCGCGCCGGTCTCGTCCGTCTCGGCACCCTCCAGGAGGTTGAACGAGAGGGCGAACTGCCGCGAGCCGTCCCGCGCCCCGAGCATGATCGTGTTGTAGCCGGGGATGCCGCCGGTGTGGCCCCAGACCTCGCCGCACGGCAGGTCGTAGCGGATCAGGCCCAGGCCGTAGTGGGCGGCGATCATCGGGGCGGGGACGGCCGTGGTCATCTCGGCCAGCCGGGCGGGCGTCAGCAGCTTGCCGCCGAACAGGGCGGCGTGGAAGCGGTCGAGGTCTGCGGTGGTGGAGATGCCGTTGCCGGCGGCGTCCGCGACGGTCGGGTTGATCCTGGTGACGTCCGCCGGGCCCTCCGGCAGCTGGACGTACCCGTGCGCGTGCGGGCCGGGGATCCGGGCGGAGGTGTTCGGGAACGTCGTGCTGTCGAGGTGCAGCGGTTCGACGATCCGCCGTTCGACCTCGCGCTGCCAGCTGCGCCCGGTGACCTTGCGGATGATCATCCCGGTGAGGATGTAGTTGGTGTTGGAGTAGTGCCAGCCCTGCCCGGGCGCGAAGTACGGGGTGTGCCCGACACCGACGGAGACCAGCTCCTCTGGGCGGAAGTCCGTCCAGCGTCCCTCGGCCAGGTAAGCGCGCAGGCTCGCCTCGTCGTGGTAGAGGAACCGCGGGTCCTCCAGGTAGTCGAACAGGCCGCTGGTGTGCTGCAGCAGCTGCCGCAGGGTGATCGCGCCGCCGTTCGGGACGACGCCCGGCAGGTACTTCTCCACCGGGTCGTCCAGCCGGAGCTGCCCCTCGTCCGCCAGTTGGAGTACGACGGTGGAGACGAAGGTCTTGGTGACGCTGCCGATCCGGAAGCGGCTGTCGGTGCGCACCGCGCGCCCGGAGTCCAGGTCGACGACTCCGGCGGCGTCGCGCCACGGCCGGCGGCCGTCCTCGCGCGACTCGCCGAGCGCGGCCGTCGCACCGCCGCGCTCGACCAGGGCCCGCAGCTCCGGGCCCAGGTCGACGGCCGGCCGCGGCCGCTCGGCCCCCGCCACGGCGGCGGGCACCCCGACCCCGGCCGCCACCGCGGCCGTCGGGGCGAGCGTGGCGACCGTGGCCCCGGCCACCGCGACGGCGGCGAGCCGCAGGCCGAGCCGGTCGCGACGACGCGGTCCGGCCCAGTGGTTGGCGTTCATGGTGTTCCCTCCCGGACCCGACCCCCGGGCCCCACCGCCACGTTCGCATCCGCACCGCCCCACCCGCGTCGTCCTGCGGGAGGCCCTGCCGGGCCTCTGCGCTGCCTCTGCGCGGCGACTTGCGGTCCACCCTGGGACGGGCGCGGAGTAGCACGAAATCCCCTTCGAGGGGCTTGACTTGACCTTCCCTGGGGGGTGGGGGCGGCGCCACAGAAGGTCGACGGCATCGACCTTCTGTGGCGCCGCTGTGCTGCGGCCCGGACACGGCCGGGCGAGCGACGACCACGGACGCGCGGTGGAGGAGGACCGGCGCGTCACCGACACCCGCCAACCGGACAGCGTCGGGCGCACCTACTCCTACGAGAGCACCACCGAGGTGGTCGTCGTCAACGGCAATGACCGGCCGGACTCGTCCGGGCGCACCGCGTCCTGACGGGGCGGCGGTCCCACCCGGGACCCGTGCCCGGGGACGGTGACGGGTGGTGTCCGGCGTCGTTGATCATGGTGTGAACAGGAACCGGATCAGGCGGGCCGCCCTCGCGGCCTGCGCCGCCGTGGTCGTGCAGGCCGCCGCCGCCCTTCCCGCCGGCGCTTCTCCCGACGCCTCCCCGCTGCCCCCGCCCCCGGGTGCGGCCGTTGCGCCCGTGATGCGGGCGGCGGGTGCAGGGACAGCGCAGGAGCTGGACATCGACACCCGGCACAAACTCCACGACGCGATCGTCGCGACGGACCAGGCCCAGGAGGTCTGGGCCGTCCTCCTGGGGTCCGGCCTCGACGTACGGGCGCTGGAGGACATCACCCGCGACGAGTTCCTCGACGAGGAAGGGCGGGCGGACGCCAAGCGTCGCATCGCGGAGGTGGAGGAGTTCTTCGCGGACGGGGACGGTCCCGCGCTGATCCGCGACCTGACCGCCACCCCGCAGTGGAAGGAGGCGGTCACCCGGGGGATGATCGCCGCCGACGCGCCGGTGGGCGAGAACGTGCTGCTCCTGGTCGGCGCGCACAAGTACCTGGACGGGCCGGACGCGCCCGGCGAACGGGTCTCCTTCCAGGTCAACCACGAGAAGTCGAACGGCTCCACGCTGGCGGTGCTGTCGTTCTCCGGCCTGCTGACCTGGAGCGGGGAGGGGAACCGCACCTACCACCTGGAGGGATCCCTGCAGGCGAACTGCGCCGTGATCGGCAGGCACACGGCGTGGCTCCAGTACGGCGGCAGCGACGAGTCGTGGAAGAACTCCGAGGAGACGGGCTGCTCGGACGCCGGGAGGGCCTGGCGGGACATCACGGTCACCGGAACTCTCGCGCCGAACCAGCGGCTGGAGCTCAGGCTGGGCACCTGGCAGTTCGCCTCGTGGAAGTACTCCGAGGCCAAGAGCTACGCCCCTGCCGCGGCGGAGTAGGGCCGTCCCGGCCATTGGCACCCGTTTCGGTGGCCGGTAATCGATCGGTTACTGCGGGTCTCCGTCGGGGAAGATCGACTACGTCCGTTCCGGTTACGACAGAAGGAGACCCCCATGTCCGAGGAGCAGCCCGCCGAGGCCACCGCCGACGAGCCCGCAGTGGAGGAGAAGCCGGCACCCCCGGTCGCCATCAAGGCCAGCCAGCCGGTCGGCCACCAGAAGCTGGAGACCAAGCAGATCACGGGGCAGGTCATCACCCACACGATCGTCAAGCCCCTGCCCAACTGACAGGCGGTGGGTGACCGCCGCACCGGCGGGAACGGAGTGGGAAGTCGACGCCGCCGACTTCCCACTCCGTGCTTGTCGTTCAGTACCGCGGGCCCGTCAGCGCGGGCGGCGGTTGCGCCGGGCCCGTCGGCGGGCCTTCTCCTCGCGCGCCCGTTGGGCTGCCGCACTGGCCGCCCGCTCGGCGTCCGCACGGGCCCGTCGCCGCCGGGCCTCGGCGTGAGGGTCCACCGGGGTCTCCAGGTCCTCCGGGGTCTCCGGCGCGGGCGTGCCCGGCGTGGTGCGTGGGGCTTCCGGGTCGGACGGGGCAGGCGGGGCCCGGAAGTCCCACCGCTCGTCGGACCGCGGAGGCGGGGCCCGGAAGTCCCACTGCTCGTCGGACCTGGGAGGCGGAGCCCCGGCCGCACCGCCGGACCGGCCGACGGCGATCCACCGGCGCAGCGCGACGCAGGCGACCGGCGGTCCGAGCAACAGGGCGAGCAGCCACAGCGGAACGAGCGAGGACGAGAGGACGCCGCGGACCGAGGTGCCCGGCAGCAGCGAGCCCAGCAGGACCACCAGCACCATCAGCAGGACCAGCGCCAGCCAGGTGGCGACAACCACGGCCACCGCCCGAGCGGCGACCACCACACGCCCCATGGATCTCCCTCGCAGCACGACCGGCATGCTCGCATCGGCGCGCACAACTGCGCGTCCTACCACGGTTATTACTCCTCGGGACGCTGGTCGCACAACGTATTTCGCCGCCCGTACAATCGGGGTCTGTAGGGGTGGAGGAGGACTGCCGACGGCCCGGCGCAGCTCCATGGGCCCCTGCTGCGCCGATACCCGCCAGGTATCGGCGCAGCGAAAACGGGTCTTGGACACCGGCGGGCGCCCGGCGGTGGACTTCTCACCATGAACATCGCCTACTGGATCCTCGCGGGACCGCTCGCGCTCTTCTACCTCTACGCGGGCACGCTGAAGGTGACCCGCACCCGCGATCAGCTCCGGCCGATGATGGCCTGGGTCGACCGGATCCCCCTGCCCGCCCTCAGGGCCCTGGGGACGGTCGAGGTGCTGGGCGCGGCGGGCCTGGTCCTGCCGCCGCTCACCGGTGTCGCGCTCCCGCTGGCAGCGGTCGCGGCCGGCGGCCTCGTCCTCCTCCAGGCCGGTGCGATCGCCGTCCACCTGACCGGCGGCGACCGACGGACAGCACTCAACGTCGGGCTCGTCGCCACTGCGGCTGTGACAACCTGGCTCGCCACCGGGCTGTGACGGAGCACGGTTGCCGACCGACGGATGCGGCGACGGCACCGGCGTGCCGAGCGGCTGCATCGAACGGGACGTGAGTGGGAAGTCGGCGATGTCGACCTCCCACCCCGTGATGTCGCGGACGCCGCACGGCGGGGCCCTCGGCAGTGCCGAGGGCCCCGCCCGTGGTTCCGTTCGCCGACCCCGTTGACGCCGGGCGGTCAATACCCAAGGCCAGCCAGCGGCCCGGGAAATCTGTTGATCAGTCAAATCAGCCGAAAGGGTTTTGAGTTGGAAGTCTCGCGGCCAGGAAAGGAGCCTTCGATGCGTCGTGCTCCGGCCCTGCTCGCGGCCCTGCTCATGGCGGTGGCGGCCGCCCTCGCCGCACCCTCGGCCGACCTCGCCTCCGGCCCCGGGGCGCCCGTAGCGGCAGCCTTCGCGCCGGAGGCCCCCGCGGCCTCCCTGACCTCCGCGCCCGCCGCACCTATGCCGTCATCGGCGAGCTGAACCACTTCGGGGAGTGCACCGGAATCGACCCGCGCCAGACCTGGACGCTGCAGGGCCAATGCGCGTGGAGCTTCGGTGGTCGAATCTACGACTCCTACGTCAAGAGCTCGGTGATCGTCGGCAACACCACCACCTCCGTGAACTGCAGCCCGGGCCAGTTCGTCGACGTGCGGATCGTCAACCCGCAGTCCAACCTGTGCCTGAGCGTCCCGGGGTCCGACCCGACCAACGGCAACCAGCTGGTGCTGTTGGACTGCACCGGTGGCGCCAACCAGCGCTGGTCCCAGCCCTCCTGACGGGTGTCCGGCAACCGGTCCCGGGTCGCCCGCCCGGAGCCTCGAACGGCTTCGAGTGTGTCGGACCGGCGGCCGCCGCCGGATAGCACTCAACGTCGGGCTCGTCGCCACTGCGGCTGTGACGACTTGGCTCGCCACCGGGCTGTGACGGGGCACCGCCCACCAATGGCGCGGCACCGGTCCGCAGGGTGATCGCGTGGCACGCGGGGAGTGGGAAGTCGGCGGCGTCGACTTCCCACTCCGCGCTACCGGTGCGGCCGGTGTTGCGGCGCATCGCCCTCCGTGCCCGCCGGGCGGAGGTCCCAGGCCGCCCAGGCGAGGAGGGCGAGCAGGCTGAACGCGGTGCCGAGCAGGCAGACGGCGGACCAGCCGGCGGCCGCGTACGCCGCCGTGGAGGTGATCGCGCCGAGTGCGCTGCCGAGCGAGTAGAACACCATGTAGCCGCCGATCAGCCGACCGCCCGCGGCGGGGTCCAGGGCCAGCACCGTGCTCTGGTTGGTGACGTGGACCGCCTGGACGGCGAAGTCCAGCAGGACCGCGCCGAGGGCGAGGGCCCAGAGCGACTGCCGGGTGAGCGCCAGCGGCAGCCAGGAGAGGGCCAGCAGGGCGAGGCCCGCGCCGGCCGTCCACCGGCCGAGTCCGCGGTCGAAGAGCCGGCCCGCCGGCGCCGCAGCCGCCGCGCCGGCCGCGCCGGCCAGGCCGAAGGCCCCGACGGCGGCCGGGGTGAGCGAGTACGGGGCGTCGCTCAGCGGGAGCGCCACGCTGCTCCAGAGCGTGCTGAAGGCCGCGAACACCAGGAGGGTGATCAGCCCGCGTCGCCGGAACACCGGTTCCCGCAGCGGCAGTCGGACGAGCGAGCGCAGCGCGCGGCGGTAGTCGGCGCGGCGAGCGGTCGGTGGCGCGGTCCGGGGCAGCGCGCGGCGCAGGGCCGCGGCGAGGACCAGGGTGAGGAGGGCGGACAGCGCGTACACGGCTCGCCACCCGGCGAGGTCGGCGACCGCACCGGCGACGGTCCGGGCGAGCAGGATGCCGAGGACGACGCCTCCGGTCACCGTGCCCACCACCCGCCCGCGCTCACCGTCCGGCGCTAGTGCCGAGGCGAACGCCACCAGGGCCTGGGTAAGCACCGCGAGCAGGCCCACCGCCATCAGCCCGGCCAGCAGGGCCGCCGCGTTTCCGGCCGTGGCCACCGCGGCCAGCGCGAGTGCGAGCAGCACGGCCTGCGCGGTCACCAGGCGGCGCCGCTCCAGCAGGTCGCCGAGCGGTACCAGTAGGACCAGGCCCAGCCCGTAGCCGATCTGGGTGCAGGTCACCACGGCGCCGACGGCGGCCCGGCCGATGTCGAGTTCGTCGGCGATGGCGACCAGCAGGGGCTGGGCCGCGTAGACGTTGGCCACGGCGGCCCCGCTGGCGAGCGCGAACAGCAGGGTGAGGGGGCGGGTCAGGACGCGAGGGGGATTCTGGTTGCATGATGCTACCGACATGGTCGCACCCTAGGTCGGAGGGGTAGCATGTTGCAACCAGATGGAACGGCGGTCGGTGCCGAGGAGGCCGGAGATGGTGAAGCGGACCAGGTTCGACGACAACCCGTGCCCCGTGGCGCGCTCGGTGGACGCGATCGGCGACTGGTGGTCGCTGCTGATCATTCGCGACGCCTTCGACGGGAGCCGCCGGTTCGGCGAGTTCCAGCGCAGTCTGGGCGTCGCCAAGAACATCCTCAGTGCCCGACTGCGCGCGCTGGTCGAGGCCGGGATCCTCGCCGTCGAACCCGCCTCCGACGGCAGCGCCTACCAGGCGTACGTGCTCACCCCGAAGGGCGAGGACCTCTTCCCGGTGGTCGTCGCGCTACGCCAGTGGGGCGAGCGGCACTCCTTCGAGCCCGACGAGCCCCACTCGGAGCTCCTGGACCGGCGCGACGACCGGCCGCTGCGCGAGCTGGCCGTCCTGGCCGCCGACGGTCGCCCGGTCGGACCGGCGGACACCGTCGTGCACAAGGTGCCGGAGCCGGAGCGGGCCTGACGAATCGTCGGCGGACCGTACAGACGGGGTCTGTCGGGGCGCGCTGTTTCAGACGTCGGCGTTCGCGGCGAAGTCGATGAACGCCTTCCAGGCTGCCGGCTCGAACGTCAGCTGCGGGCCGGCCTTGTCCTTGGAGTCGCGGACGTGGACGGTGCCGGTGGTCTCGGCGACCTCGACGCATTGAGCGTCTTCGTTGCTGCTGTGGGTGCTCTTGCGCCACGCGACTTCGACGCATGCGGCGTCCTCGTTGCTGCTGTGGCTGCTCTTGAACCATGCCAGTTCGGTCATCGCGACATGCTCCTCGCATCTGGCTCCGTTGGGTCCAGGATGCGCCGACGGCCCGCCGCTGGGAAGCGGCGGGCCGTCGGGGGTGTGCTGTTTCAGACGTCGGCGTTCGCGGCGAAGTCGACGAACGCCTTCCACGAGGCCGGCTCGAAGGCCAGCTGGGGGCCGCTCTTGTCCTTGGAGTCACGGACGTGGACCACGCCGGGGGTCTCGGCGACCTCGACGCAGTTGGCGTCCTCGTTGGTGCTGTGGCTGCTCTTGAACCAGGCCAGCTCGGTCATGCCTACCGCTCTCCCAGAATCTGCTCGATCAAGGCCATGGACTCCCTCAGGCTCAAGGCCTGAGCCCGGATGCTGCTGTACCGTGCGGCCATATTACGGACTTCGACGGGATCCGTGATCAGTCGATTGACGTGCTGCGCCGCGACGTACCCCATTTGTGACCCTCCGGAGGGCATCAGCAGAGCGAATGAACCACCCATTCCGGCGTGACTCATTCGGTCGAGCGGCATCACCTGAAGCTCCGGCCCCCGCATGTCGCCGACCTTCAGCAGGTGTTGGAGCTGCTCCGCGTGCATGTCCCACCCCCCAAGCGGCCGCCGAAGCACGCTCTCGTCGATCACCCAGGTGACGACCGGCATCGGCCATCGGGCGAGGATCTCCTTACGGGCCATACGAGCCGCCACCCATTCGTCGATCTTTTCAGGGGAGAGCAGTGGCCGACGCATCTCGTACAACGCTCGGATGTAAGCCTCGGTCTGAAGCAGCCCCGGGATCACCATCGTGCTGTAGTCATGAATCTCGATCGCCTTGGCTTCCTCCGCCGTGAAAGCCTTCGAGAAAGCCGGGTGACGCTCACTCACCCGCACCTTCGCCTTCATCACGTCGTCCGCGACGACCTTCAGCGCCCCGCCCGCGTCGACGATGGGGTCCACCACCGTCAGGAACTCGATTCTCGGCGTCCGCTTCCCCCGCTCGATGAGGCCGACCATGTCCTCGCTGTACCCGATCCGCTCCGCGAGCTGGCGCTGCGTGATGCCGGCCCGTTCGCGGTACAGCTTGACCAACTTGCCCACCGCGCTGTAGAACTCGGCGATCCCGTCCGAGTTCTCCACCGTCTCCCCGTCGTCGGGGACCGTGCGCTCGCTGCGCTCGACGCTGCTCACCATGGGAACCACCCCTGCTCACACGAGTTTGCGACCGACTGATCCGGGCCTCGCCAACAGGCGGACCCTCCGCGTCCGCACAAGCACGCTCCGTGCCCGCCGGATCCGTGGTCAGCGTACGGCCGTGCCGCCAGGCTTTTCCCCATGACGACCGAAATTCCGCTCGACAACCCCCGCCGCCACACCGTCGTCCTCGCCGCGACGGCGAAGGGCGCCTGCCTCTGCCGAGGCATCGTCAGACGCCAACTCGCTGACTGGGGAGTGGACTCCAGTTTCGGCGAGCCGTTCCATTCGGCGCTGCTCGTCGTCGCCGAGCTGGCGGCGAACGCCATCACGCACGGGCGCGTTCCGGGGCGCGGGTTCCAGCTGCACATCAGCCTCACCACCACCGTGCGCCGGGGCGCCACCCTCCGGATCGAGGTGTCCGACTGCCGGGGCGACCGGCTGCCCGTGCTGCCGTCGGCGCGGGTCTCCGACGGGCAGTCGGGGCGGGGGCTGGTGCTGATCGACGCGCTCGCCGACCGATGGGGTACGGAGCCCCGTCCCCCCAGCGCCAAGACCGTGTGGGCCGAACTCGACCTCGCCGATGCCCGCTGCCCCGCCGATGCCCGCTGAATCCCGCCATACCGCGACTGCCGCCGGCAGCGCCGCGCTCTGCACCCTGCTTCCGTTCGTCCTGCTGCTCGCCCTCCTCGCCTGGGCGTACCCCCTCACCACCCGTCAGCACGGCCGTCCCCGCCCGGCCCCGACCCCCACCGCCGCCGCCACGGCGGGGTGATGGGTGTGCGGACCGCCGTCAGGGTGCCGGCGGTCCGCACACCTCCAGGGCGAGGAGGCGGTACAGCGGGTCGGCGATCGGGGTCTCCTGGTCCGGGAGTGCCGCGAGCCGCCGGACGACCTCGGCGACCTGCTCGGCGTCGGCCCGGTTGCACCAGGGGATGCGGCCCGCGTCGATCGCCTCCCGCCACTGCCGGGCGTTACGCCCCTGCCCGGTGCCGGGGAAGCGGGCCTCTCCGGCGGGGCGCAGGCCGTGGGCCGCCGCCCAGTCCCGGATCCGCTCGGTGCGGTCGGGCGCGTGCGGCGCGTACTGGCGGCGCAGTTCGGCGGTGGCCCGGGCGAGGTCGCTGTCCTCGGCGAAGTAGGCCGCCTCCTTGTCGACGGTGGTCACCAGCCTGCCGCCGGGCCGCAGCACCCGGAGGGCCTCGGTGAGCACGGCCCCGGCCGTCGACTCCGGCAGCAGGTGCAGCAGCCAGACCATCACCACGGCGTCGACGCTCCCCGAGGCGAACGGGAGCCGCGTCGCGTCGCCGCACACCGCCCCGCCGGGTATCCGCCGCGCGGCTGGGACGAGCATGCCGGGGGAGCGGTCGACGCCCAGCACGGTGCGGCCGGGCCGTCGCAGTCGGCGCGTGACGATGCCGGTGCCGCAGGCGATGTCCAGCACGGTCGCGGAGCCCTGCGGGAGCAGCTGTTCCAGGGCGTCGGCCGCCGCCTCGGCCCGTGGTTCGCCGCCCCGGGTGGTGTCGTACGCCTGGGCCTCGCTGTTGTAGTCGATCATGTGGGGCCATGCTTCCGGGGCCGGTCGCTCCGCACAAGGGAGCGGTGCTCGGGTAGGCCCGGAGGATGACAGCGGCCAGGACCAGGGGTTCACGGCCGGCCGCCTCCACTCGTCCCCTGAGTCGACGGTCGCTCGCCCGGTGAGCTGACGACCGTCCGCCGGGCCGCGTGATCTTGTGGAACAGCACCCGGGAGGCCGGGCTCCGAGCACACGCACCCTCGTACGAAAGGCACTTCATGAGCCGCTGGAAGGCCGTCACCCTGGTCGTCACCGCCGCAGCCCTGGTCGCTACCGCCGCCGCCCCGGCGACGGCCGCGACCACCGCCGCCCGCCCGGACGCCGTCCAGCAGCGGTTGGACGCGCTGCTGGCCGAGACGGGCGCCCCCGGTGCGCTGGGCACCGTCCGGTCCCTGGACGGGCGCACCCGCAGCTACACCGCCGGGGTCGGCGACGTCGCCACCGGCGCGGCGGTGCCGAAGGACGGGCGGGTGCGGGTCGGCAGCAACACCAAGACCTTCACGGCCGTGGTCGTGCTCCAACTCGTGGCGCAGGGAAGGCTCGACCTGGACGCGCCGGTGGAGCGCTACCTGCCGGGCGTCGTCCGGGGCGACGGGATCGACGGCAACCGGATCACCCTCCGGCACCTGCTCCAGCAGACCAGCGGGCTGCCCAACTACACCCTCCACCTCGGTGACGAGGTCCGCCGCTACGAGCCGCGCGAACTGCTCGACATCGCCCTCCGCTACCCGGCCGACGCCGCGCCCGAGGACCACAAGTGGGCCTACAGCAACACGAACTACATCCTCGCCGGGTTGGTCGTCGAGGCGGTGACGCAGCGGAGCCTGGGCCAGGAGATCGAGCGTCGGATCGTCCGGCCGCTCGGCCTGCGCCAGACCTACTTCCCCGCCCCGGGCGACGCGACGATCCGCGGGGCCCATCCGCACGGCTACTACCGCGAGTCGGCGGACGGGCCGCTGGTCGACATCACAGACATGGACCCCTCCTGGGCCTGGGCGGCCGGCCAGCTCGTCTCCACCCCCTCCGAACTCAACCGCTTCTTCACGGCGTTGCTGGACGGTGAACTCCTCCCGCCCGCGCAGCTCGCCGAGATGCGCGGCACCACCCCCGCCGGGGAGCCGTTCGCGGCGGGATCGGGCTACGGGCTGGGGCTGGTGAGCACGCCGCTGTCCTGCGGCGGCGAGTACTGGGGGCACGGCGGCAGCATCCCGGGCTACGAGACCCGGGTCGGTGTCACGGAGGACGGCCGCGCCGCCGCCGTCACGATGACGGTCCAGGCGCCGGACAAGGCGGCGGCGCGGAAGCTGGAGGGTGTGCTCGACGCGGCCCTGTGCCGCTGACGCCGGGGCGGCCGTCTCACCGCTCCGTCCCGTCCCACCGCTCCGTCCCGTCCCACCGCTCCGTCCCGTCCCACCGCTCCGTCCCGTCCCACCGCTCCGTCCCGTCCCACCGGTCCGGGCTGTCTCACCGGTCCGGCCGGACCTCCGGGTACGCGGCCGAGGGCCCGCTGAACAGGGTGGTGGGCCGGTGGCGCAGGTGGAGGTCGAAGAAGGCGGCCAGATAGGCGCGTTGGGCGTCGACGGCGCGGGCCGGGGCGAGGGCGCCGAGGAACGCGTCGAGTTGTCCGGCGGGCCAGCCGAGCACGGGCCGGGCGGCGGGCAGGAGGGCTTCGAGGTCGGAGAAGGTGCCGTGGCCCGAGTCGCCCAGGGTGAGTTGGCGGCGCCAGGAGCCGAGGTGCGGCCACAGCGCGTCCCACATCGCGTCGCGCACCGGGCGCTCGTCCGAGGCGCGGAAGAGCAGCAGCGGGCGGTCCACGCCGTCGGTGGCGGCGCTGCCGAAGACCGGGCCGTCGAGCGAGACCCCGGCCAGGACGCGCGGGTCGTCGTGCAGGGTCTGGACGGTGGTGGCGCCGCCCATGGAGTGGCCGACCATACCGACGGTGGCGGGGTCGATCGCCGCACCGAGGCCCGGCGGGAGGGGGCGGTGCTCGGCGTCGGGGTCGGCGCCGGCCGCGAGTTCGGTCAGCCGGTCCAGGACGAAGCGGACGTCGGTGGTGCGGTAGTCGACGATCCCGGCGTCCGTCATGGCGAACACGGCGGGCTTGTTGCGGACCTCCAGTCGCCCGTCCGGGAAGGTGACCTCACCGGCGTCGAAGGTGTGGTCGACGGCGACGACCACGTAGCCGTGCGAGGCGAGGTCCTCGGCGGCCAGGGTGCCGAAGGCGCGGTCGGCGCGGGAACCGGGGGAGTAGAGCACGACCGGGTGGCGGGTGCCGCGGTCGGCCGGCGCGTCCTGGCGGGAGTGGGTGACGGGCCAGGCCAGTTGCCCCGGGGCGGCACCGAGGTAGTCGCTCTCCAGGTGGGTCAGCGCGGCGGGGTCGAGCCACGGCGCGAGCCGGTGGGCGGGGCCGCCGCAGGTGGCGGCCGGGTACCAGAGCTGTGCCATCAGTTCGCGCGGCCGCGGGGTGGGCGCCCAGAGATCGGGGCGCTGCGGGTCGACCAGGTGGAGGGTGGTGGTGCCGACGGGATGCGGGCCGGTCGGCGCGGGGAGGGCGAGCGGGATCGCGGTGGTGGCGCCGGCAGTGGTGGTGGCGGCGTGCGCGGTCGCGGGCAGTGCCGCCGTGGTGGCGAGCGCGCCGGTGCTGAGCAGGCCGGCGAGCAGGGCGGGAACGGTGTCGGGGCACGGTCGGGTTCCTTCGAACGGTTCGGGTGACGGGGGTGGTGCCGTGACCAAGGTGGCGGCCGCCCCCGGTCCGGCGCGTCCGGCCGTGGGCATACGACCGTGGTCGGATGTCCCGCCGTCCGCCGCTGGCTAGCCTGGCCGGGTGCAGAACCAGCCGACGGCCGGACCCGCGCCCGCACACGCCGTCACCCGGGTGCCCTGGACGAAGCGGCTCGCGCCCTTCCACCGGGCGTGGACGGACCCGCTCCTGGCGCTGGCAGGGACCGCGGTCACCGTCGTCCGGGTCCTCGACGCCGCCCGCGACTTCGACCCGCACGGCCGCGGCAACCCGCCGCTGGAGGGCCCCGCCGCCCTGGCCGTCGCGCTGCTCGCCACGGCGGCGCTGGGAGCCGCGCCGGCGCTCCGGCGGCACCGGCCGGCCGCGTCCTGCTGGATCGCCGTCCTCGCCTGGGCGGCCTTGGTTGCGGGCTGCCGGCAGCCGGCCGTCGGACTGGTGGTCGGCGCGTGGGCGGTGCCGGTCGGGGCGCTGGCGGTGTACGCGGCCGCCGCCGACGACCGGCGGGCCGGGTGGGCCGGTCACGGGCGCACCGCGCTCGCTGCGGCCGTCCTCGGCTGGGCGGTGACCGCGACGGCACCCGACGAAGTCCTCGGCAACCTTCCGCTCGCCGTCCTCGGCCAGTCGGCCGCCTGGGCGGTGGGGCGCGCCGTGCGCGGGCACCGCGCGCACACCGCCGTGGCCGCCGAGCGCCGGGCGGCGCTGGAGCGGGCCGCCCGCTCGGAGGAACGGCTGCTGCTGGCACAGGAGGTGCACGACGTGGTGGCGCACAGTCTCGGCGTGGTGAGCGTCCAGGCGGGGTTCGGCCAGTACGCGCTGGCACAGGCAGGAGCGGACGGCGGCGCGGAGGCGGCCGGGACGGCGCTGGCGGCGATCCGGGCCGTGAGCACGGACGCGCTGCGCGAGACCCGGACGCTGCTCGCCGTCCTCCGCGAGGACGGCGAGCCCGGGGAACGGCCTCCGGTCCCGGTGCCCGCCCCCGGTCTGGCGGCGGACGAATTGCGGCGGCTGGCGGAGTGGGCCGGTGCCGGCGGGGTCGAGGTGCGGGTGCGGATCCGCGGGCGGGAACGCGAACTGCCGCCCGGCGTCGGCCTGTCCGGGTACCGGATCCTGCGGGAGGCGCTCGCCAACGTGGTCCGGCACGCGGGCGCCGCCGAGGCCCGGGTGGAGGTCGAGTACCGGGACGACGAACTGTGGCTGGAGGTCACGGACGACGGGCCCGGGGACGGCGTGCGTCCGCGCCCGGTGCAGCCGGTGGGCACCGGTGGCGTCGGTGGCACCGGCCTGGCCGGGATGCGGGAGCGGGTGGCCCCGTACGGCGGCTGGTGCGTGGCCGGGCCTACCCCGGCGGGCGGCTTCCGGGTCAGCGCGGGGCTGCCACTGGCCGGGGCCGACTCCGGGTCAGGCCCGGCGGCGACGGAGGGCCGGCCGTGACGGTCCGGGTCCTGGTCGCCGACGACCAGGCCCTCGTCCGCGCCGGGTTCGCCGGCATCCTCCGCCTCGCCCCGGGCTTCACGGTGGCGGGGGAGGCGGCGGACGGCGCCGAGGCCGTCGAACTCGCCCACCGGGAACGGCCGGACGTCGTCCTCATGGACATCCGGATGCCCGGCCTGGACGGGATCGAGGCCACCCGCCGGATCGTCGCCGGACCCTCGGGCAGCCGGGTGCTGATCCTCAGCACCTACGCGCTCGACACCTATGTGCGCGGCGCGCTGCGCGCCGGGGCGGCGGGCTTCCTGCTCAAGGACGCCGAACCCGCCGAACTCCTCGCCGCAGTAAGGGCGGTGGCCGCCGGTGAGGGCGCGCTCGGGCCCGGTATCGCCCGGCAGTTGATCACCGAGCTGACCGAGCTGCTGGCCCACGGGCCGCGCGCCGCCGACGAGGACCCGGTGCGGGCCCGGGCGCGCAGCGCCGTGCTCGCCCTCACGGCCCGCGAGCGCGAGGTGCTGGCGCTGGTCGGCGACGGGCTCACCAATCCCGAGATCGCCGCGCGCCTCCACATCACCGAGGGCACCGCCAAGACCCACATCGGTCGGCTGCTCCACAAGCTCGCGGCCCGCGACCGCGTCCGCCTCGCCATCCTCGCCCACCGGGCCGGACTGTCGCGCTGAGACGCTCGGAGGGACGGCGCCGCGCGAGGTTTTACCAAACGGTCGACCAACGGGCCCGGCCGCTCGGATAGCGTCCGGGACGTCCCCTTCGAACACTTCGCGGTCCGGTCCTGCCTCCACGGCGGGGCGGGTCCGCCGTGGAGGTATGCCGTGAACCCGAATGCTCTGAACCCGAACGCCGTGAACCCGAACGCCGTGAACCCGAACGCCGTGAACCCGGTCGACCTGTCCGCCGCCGCGTCCGAACTGCCGGAGGCGTGGGCCTCGCGCGTGCTCCAGCAGGTGGGCACGGCGGCCGTGAAGGTCATGCGGATGGACGGGCGGCCGCTGCCCATCGAGTCCCACGACAACCCGGAGGTGCTGCTCGTCCTCGACGGCCGCCTCGAACTGCTGGTCGACGGGGACGAGTTGACGGTCGGCCCCGGTGAGCTGCACCGGATCCCGGCGCGGGCGGCCCACGCCGTCCGGCCCGGCAGCCGCGGGACGCTGCTGATCGTCGAGGTCCCCGAGGAGGAGTGACTCCCGAGGGCCGCGCCGGGTCAGCCGGTGGCCCGCTCCGCCGCCTCCCGGGTGATCTCGGCGTAGCGGCGGAAGAGCGCCGGGCGGGCCTCGCCCCGGTCGCGGGCGTACAGGGCGGCCCAGCAGCGGGCGATGCGCTCCCGGGCCCGGACGCCGGGCCAGGGCCGGGGCAGGAGCTGGGGCGGCAGCAACGGATCGGGATCCATGGCGCGGGTGAGCTCCGCGGCCAACTCGACGGCGACGGTGAGCAGTTCGGCGGAGGAGAGTTCGGCGGGGCCGGCGAGCCGGGCGAGGCGGGGTTCGGTGATGCGGTCGAGGCGGTGGTAGCGGTCGGCGATCTCCGCCAGGGGCCAGAGCTCCCGGGCGAGTTCGGCGGGCTCCCGGGTGTCGCCCCGGCGCAGGTCGGTCGTGGTGAGGAGGGTGAGCCCGCCGTGGGCGCCGAGCTGCTGGGCCGCTTCCTCGACGTACGGCTCCCAGGCGTTGGCGCTGACGTACAGCCCGCCCTGCAGCGGGGCGCCGCCGAGGTGGACGAGCGTCTCGCGCAGGGCGTCCCGGGCGGCGCGCGCCGATTCGGGCACCGCGAAGGCGGCCAGGTGCCAGACGCCGTCCCAGGGCGCGGCCCCGGCGTCCTGGCGGAACGCGTGCCGGAGGAAGTCCGCGTTGGGGGCGAGGGCCCGCACGGTGTCCGGGGTCGCGTGCAGCTCCGCCCTGCGGCCCCGCCCCTGGTGGGTGAACCTGCCTTCGGCGACGAGGCGTTTGACGCACAGCCGGACCTGCTGGTCGCTCATGCCCAGGGTGGTGGCGACGCTGTACAGCTCGTCGGCGCCGACGGTGCCGTCCTCGCGGATCAGGGCGTGGACGAGCATCCGGGTGGGGACCTCGACGCGGTCGCTTCCGATGTCGTCGGTTCCGGTGCTCACAGTCCTGCCCTTCCGTCGGTGTCGACGGGGCGGCGCATGGTGGTGACCGCGCCGAAGCCGAGCAGCCGGCGCAGGTAGGGCGTCTCCTCGGTCCGTACGGCCGTGAAGCCGCGCCGCTCGTACAGGGCCCGGGCGCGCGGGTTGGTGTCGATCACGTCCAGCCGGATCTCCCGGTAGCCCTGCTCCGCGGCGAAGGCGGCCACCTCCTCGATGAGCAGGCTGCCGACGCCCCGGCCGCGCAGGTCCGGACTCACGGCGATCCCGTCCATGAGGAGCTGCCCGGCCCCCGGTCGGCGTTTGAACAGAGTGAGGAGCAGGAGGCGGTGCAGTCCGCGCAGGTGCCCGTAGGTGCGCAGCACGGCGCCGGCCGATCCTCCGGTGAGCGCCCGCCCGCCGTGCCGGTACCCGGCGAGACCGACGAGCTGCCCGTCGAGGAGCGCGCAGACCGCGCGGTCGGCGTTGAGGTGGGCGGCGATGAAGGGCACGGCCTTGTCCGGCGGGTCGAGGGCGGGGCCGAGCTTGCGGCCGAAGGCGTCCCAGTAAAGCTCGGCGGCCCGCCGCTCTGCCCCGGCGGGGAGGCTCCGTCGCACGGTCACCGCCCCGGCGCCGGGGCGGTCCGGTGTGTCCGGTGTGTCCGGTCCCATGCTGTGCCCCTCTTCTCCTCGGTCCTTGAAACCAGAGCTCGAATCTATCAGACTCGCCACGATCGTTCTTGTGGTGATAGTTCTAGGGTAGGAACCGGAACCGGAACCAGAACGGAGGTGGCCGTCCCCGTGCATGCGAAGACCCAGCCCCGACGGCGGGGGCTCCGCGCCGCCGTGTGGTCGCTCGTCGCGGTACTGCTGGCGGGTGCCGGCCTCGTCGGCGCGGTGCTGTGGCAGAACTCCTACGACCTGGACGAGCGGCGGGTCTCGATCCGCCACGGCGGCCACGTCCTCAACGGCGTCCTCGCCGTCCCCAGGGACGGCCGCGAGCGCCACGGCCTCGTCGTGTACGTCCACGGCGACGGCCCCACCGACGCCACCCACGACGACGGCTACAAGCCCATCTGGGAGGCCAACGCCAGGGCCGGCTACGCCTCCCTCTCCTGGGACAAGCCCGGTGTCGCGGGCGCCCCCGGGAACTGGCTCGACCAGTCGATGGACGACCGGGCCGACGAGACGGCCGCCGCGATCGCCTGGGCCCGCGCCCGCCCGGACATCGACGGTGACCGGATCGGGCTCTGGGGCGCCAGCCAGGCGGGCTGGGTCCTGCCGAAGGTCGCCGCCAGGACGCCCGTGGGCTTCGTCGTCGCCGTCTCGCCCGCGATCGACTGGCTCCGGCAGGGCCGCTACAACCTCCTCGCCGAACTGCGCGCCGAGGGCGCGTCGGCGGCCCGGGTCGAGGCCGAGACCGCCAGGAGCGACGCCGTCCGGGCGCTGCTGGCACGCCGTGCGAGCTTCGAGGAGTACCTCGCGGCCATGGGCGGCGACGCGCACGGCATGACCGCCGACCGCTGGGGGTTCGTCTCCAGGAACCACACCGCCGACGCCACCCGGGACCTCCTCGCCCTGCGCGGCGTCCCGGTGCTGCTGGTCCTCGCGGGCCAGGACACCAATGTGGACACCGCCGACACGGAGCGCGGCTACCGCGAGGCGCTGGACGCGGGCGGCGCGCTGACGGTCGAGCACTACCCGGACGCGGCCCATTCACTGCTCAAGCGCTCCGTCGAGCGGTCGGAGCTCAAGCTCACGCTCACCGCGCTCTTCTTGCCCCGCTCGCTCTTCGCGGACGGATTCCTGGACGGCCAACGGCAGTTCCTCGACCGACTCGGCCGGGCCCCGCGTCGGAGCTGAACCCTCTCGGCTATCGACTCCCGGGCAGCGCCTCGGCCGCCGCCCGGGCCACCGACTCCACCAGGTCCATGCCGTCGCTGTCGGTCGGATTCCCGTCCGAGACCACGGCGATCAGCAGCTCGTGCCCGTCCCGCTCGACCCGGCCGATGCTGTTGATCACCCACAGGCCGTCCGAGTCCCTCGGCAGCCAGCCGTTCTTCACCTCGAACCCGCCGTTGCTCGCCGCCGCGCCCACGCCCCAGCGCTGGTCGTCCTCCACCTGGTCGAGCAACTCCTGGATGTAGGCGCGGGAGGCGGGGGAGAGCAGTGAATCATCGGTGAACACCTGGCGCAGCAGCCGCAGTTGGTCGTCGGCGGTGGTCGAGGTGAGGCCCCAGTAGCCGTCCTGTCCGGCCTCGGTGGCGGTCAGTCCGAAGCGGGCATTGGCGGCGTCGAGACCCGGGTCCGCGCCTATCTCGTCCCACAGGCCGGTGGCGGAGTCGTTGTCGCTGTTCTCGATCATCGTGGTGGCCAGGTCGCGCTGGGCGGCGGTCGGCGTGCTGCCGAGGTCCTGGGTCCGGAGCAGCAGCGCGGCCAGTATGTCGAGTTTGACGATGCTGGCGGTGGCGAAGCCGTGGCCGGGGCCGCCGTAACTGAGCGACTGCCCGGTCTCCAGGTCGGTGACCGCGACCGAGACCGCGCCCTCGGCCCGGTCGACGGCGCTGTGCAGGGCTGCGACGGCGGCACCGGTGGAGGTGTCGGGAGCCGCTGTGGTCGTGGCGGCCGCGGCGGTGGGTGCCGTGGCGGTGGGGGTGACCGTCGGGGTGACCGGGACGACCGTGGTGACCACCGGCGGCGCGGACGAGGTCGTGTCGGCCACGACGGACATCTGCGGCCGGCCCTCGACACCGCCGGACTGCCCCTGCAGCGCCGCGGCCACCGCCCCCGCGGCGACGAGGAGGCCGACCGGTACCAACACTCTTGCCCGGGAGACGCTTCGTATCGCCATGATCGATGAGAGTAGGGGGCGCGGCTTTGAACATCCTGAGGAGGGCATGGGCGTTTTCTCAGGACTCGTTCTCAGGCTCGTTCTCAGGACTCGCCGGCCGCCGAACCGTCCGGATGCGCGACGGCCCTTTCACGGTACTCCCGGCCGGATCGCAGCGGCGGCACGGGCAGCGGCGGCACGGGCAGGAGCGGCGCGGGCGGGAGGGGCGCGGCCCGGAGTCGGCGGAGCATCACCGTGTACGCGGGACTTCCGCCGACGGGCCGGGTCGGGCCCACCGGGCGGTAGCCCCAGGACTCGCAACGGGCCCGCGCCCGGGGCTGGTCGGCCTCGGCCAGGAGGCACACCAACTCCTCGGGCCGGTCCTCCAGCAGGGCGTCGTGCAGCCGCCCGGCGAGACCCTGTCCGCGCCAGGCGGGGCGGACCATCAGCTCGGACAGGCCGAACGTCACGGCGGGGTCCGGTGCGGCGTCGAGCAGCCCGCGCCACCACTCACGGCCGGCCGCCAGCGGTGCGCCGTAGGCGAAGCCGGTCGGTTCGCGGCCGTCGTAGGAGACGACGCACGAGAAGCCGGGACGCCTCGTCCAGTGGTCGACGACCAGGTGGAACCGCTGGGCGAACGGGTCGTACATCCGGTCGGCCCGGGCGTCGACGTGGACGCCCAGCAGCAACTGGTCGAAGTCGACCGGCAACTCGTGGTGATAGCGGACGATCCTGGCGACGGTCACGGGCGGCTCCATCGGTCGCGGCGGCGGTCGGGCCACTCTTGCGCACCACACGCGGCCGATGCCAGGCCCTTTTGATTTTCCGGTGCCGGATTTTTGCTCGGTGAGCGGTTGCGGGGTAACGGTTCCGGGAACGGCGAAGGCCCGGAGGACGGATCCTCCGGGCCTTCGTTGCTACTGAGTAGCGGGGAC
>NZ_JODS01000032.1 GCF_000718025.1 Kitasatospora purpeofusca | reverse complement strand
GTCGCCCGCGAGATCTACCGCGCGCTGACTGCAGCACCAGCCGAACAAATCGCTCAAACCGACCTCGCTCCTGCGGCTTGACGTCTATAGGAGCATCCCGCCCCCTCGTGCAGGGGTGCGTGGGAAGTCGGACGGGCCGACTTCCCACGCGGGGTGCTGGGTGGTTCCGGTTCGTCGGGCGCGCTCCGGTTCATCGCTCCCCGTTGCGCTCCGGGCCGGCCCGGAGCGCAACGGCATGCCCTTCCCCGGCCTCGACCCCGCCTTCACCCAGGCCACACCTGCCGCTCCCGCTCCGGCTGCCTGTCCTCGCCGGGCCCGAGCGCGCCGCTCGGGCCCGGCGAGAAGAATCGTTTCTGCCGGGCCCGCCCCGCCCCTCCTCCCCAACCCCAACCCCCAATTTCCCACCCCCACTCTCGGGGTCGGGGAGGAAGGCGGTGGTGGGGATCACCCGGGCGGCGCGCGGGGGCCGTGGCCCCCGCGCGCCGCCAACGCGGTGCCGGACGCTGCCGTCCGGGCAGAGCGGGGCCCGGACCGGCCGTGGCCGGGGCGCTCCCCGTGCGGGTGGACGGACGCGCCGAGGTCACCCGGACCGGTACCGGTCACCGCGATGTCACCCACCCGGTCCGTACGCAGCACCGTGGCTCCCAGAGCCCTCAGCCGGTCCACCGTCCGCGGCGACGGATGGCCGTACGGGTTGCCCTCACCACAGGAGATCAGAGCCAGCCGGGGGCTCAACTCCGCAGTCAGCGACCAGTCCTGATAGGCCGAGCCATGATGCGCCACCTTCAGCACGTCCACCTCGTTCTCCGTCCCGGCCGCCCTCAGCCGACTCAGCAACACTTCCTGGGCCGGCGGCTCCAGGTCGCCCAACAGGGCGAAACGCAGACCTCCCGCCACCGCCACCCTCAGCACGACACTCGCGTTGTTCGGACCTGACACCACCGAGGACTCCTCTCCGTCCGGCCACAGCACCTCCCACGAGACCCCCGGCCCCGCCGACCGCCGCTCACCAGGAGCGGCCCGCACCAGCGGAACCCCGGCCCGCGCCGCCCACTCCGCCACCCGGGCGGCCTCGCCCGGCGGATCGTCCACCGCCGTGCCCTCCACCGCCCCGACCCTCCGGCCGCGCAACACCCCCGGCAGCCCCTCGACGTGATCCGCGTGGAAATGTGTCGCCAGGACGAGCGGCACCCGGTCGATCCCGAGATCACGCAGACAGCGGTCGGCCTCCTGCGGATCCGGCCCCGCGTCCACCACCACCGCGCTGTCCGGCGGCCCTCCGCCCTCGGGCGGCACCGGCAGCACCACCATGTCGCCCTGCCCCACGTCGCACATGACCAGCCGCCAGTCGGGCGGCGGCCAGCCGGTCGCGATCCGGGCCAGCGGCGGCGGCCGCAGCAGCACCGCCAGCAGGACCAGCAGCAGTGCTCCCGTCACCGCCGGGCGGATCCAGCCGCCCGGGGAGCGCCATCGGCGGGGCCCGGCGGAGCGCCCGGGCAGCAGCAACGGAACCGTCCAGCACAGTGCGGCCGTGCCGACGGCGAGGCTCACCGGGCCGAACCATCCGCCCGGCCAGGACAGTCGGCCGCCCGGGAGCTCGGCGCCGTGCCTGGCCACGGCGGCCAGCCAGCCCGTCGGCACCGCGGCGGGCTCGGCGAGGATCCGGGCCAGCGCCGGAGAGACCGGGTCGGCGATCAGGACCGCGAAGCCGAGCAGGGTCGCTGGCGCCACCGCCAGCTCGGCCAGCAGATTGCACGGGATCCCGACGAGACTGACGTGTCCGGAGAGGAGCACCGTCACCGGCGCGCAGAGCGCCTGGGCCGCGGCCGTCGCACCGACCGCGCCCGCGAGGTGCCGCGGCCAGCCCCGAGCCCGGAGGGCGTCCGCCCAACGCGGGCCGAGCACCAGCAGCCCGGCCGTGGCGAGCACCGACAGCAGGAATCCGAAGGAACGCGCCAGATACGGGTCGAGGAGGATCAGCAGCAGCGCCGTGCCGGCGAGCGCCGGAACCGCCCGGCGCGGACGGCCGGTGGCCAGCGCCAGCAGTCCGATCAGCCCGGTGCCCGCCGCTCTGAGCACGCTGGGCTCGGGGCGGCAGATCGTGACGAAGGCCAGTGTGACGGCCGCCCCCACCAGCGCCGTGGTTCGCAGCGGGATCCCGAGCAGAGCGGCGAGTCCGCTCCGCTCGGCAGTCCCGGCACGCCCCGGGGCCCCGAGCAGCACCCCCAGCACGATCGCGAGGTTGGCCCCGCTGACCGCCACCAGGTGGGCCAGGTCGGTGTCCCGGAAGGCCTCCCGGAGGTCGTCCGGCAGCCGGGAGGTGTCTCCCACGACAAGGCCCGGGAGCAGTCCGCGCTCGTCCGGCGGCAGGCCGTCGGTGGCCGAGCGCAGGCCCGCCCGGAGCCGCCCGGCGATCCGCTGCGGGAGGCTCGGTGGCGCCGACGCCCGGGGCTCGCCGTGCGCGATCAGCAGTGCCGCAGACTCGTGGTCGCCCTCCCCCGGTGGCCGGACGGTCACCTCGGCCACCAGCCGGGCCGACGGCAGCAGGGGCTCCCAGGCGGCCACGTCCTCGCCGCGCACCAGGACGGTGACGGGTGTGCGGGTCCGGACGGTGTGCGGCCCCGGCTCGCCCGGCAGCAGGCCAGCGGGGACGGTGACGCGGTCCACGACCGCCTCCACGGTGAGCAGGCTCTGCCCGGCGCCGGACCCTCCGCCGCGGGACACCCGGACCCGCGGGTCCCCGGTGACGGTGAGGTCGACACCCACCTCCGGGGCCGGGCCGGCCGTCCGGGCCAGTTCGGGCAGCGGCCCCCGACGCAGATCGGCGGTGTGCAGGAGGGTGGAGGCTGCGGCGGCGGCCGCTGTGAGCAGGACGACCGCCGCGGTCACGGCGGCCGAGCGACCCCCGGCCGGACCGGTGAGCGCCCGGATCCCGAGGCCGAGGAGGAGCAGCCCGAGCAGTGCCGCCGCGCCCGCCGCCACCGCGAGGGCAGCGCCGTGGCCGGACCCCGGCCCGAGGACGCCGGCCGTCACCGCCCAGGCGGCCCCGGCGGGCAGCAGCAGTCGAAGGTCACCCGGTCGTGGTCCGGTGGAGGGGCCGGTGGCCGGCGCCGTGCCGGGCACGGGGGCGTGGACGGTGGCGATGACAGCACCTCCTTTCGTCGGAAGGAGCGAAGTGGCGAACGGCCCGTCAGAGGGTGAGCAGCGGCCGCAGTTCCGCGTAGATGCGCTCGCCCACGCCGCTCACCTGGCGGAGCTGGTCGAGTGAACGGAAGGCACCGCCGTGGGAGGCACGGAAGGCGATGATGCGCTGGGCGAGGGTCGGGCCGACGCCGGGGAGCGTGTCGAGCTGTTCGAGGGTCGCGCGATTCAGGCTGACCGGCTGCTTCGACGGACCTGCCGGGGGCGGTCCCGGGCCCGCTCCCGCAGCCGGCTGGGGGTTGGGCTCGCCGACGAGGATCTGTTCGCCGTCCGCCAGGACGCGGGCCAGGTTGAGGTTCCTGGTGTCCGTCCCCGGCAGCGGTCCGCCCGCCACCCGCAACGCGTCCGCCACTCTGGAGCCGTTCGGCAGGGCGTGGACTCCCGGGGTGGCGACCCGGCCACCGATGTCGACCACCACGACGGCAGGAGCCCCGCCGCCGGAGCCGCCTCCCGGAGGCCCGGGTCCGTCACCTGGCAGGCCCGCGCCCGGGGTCCCGGTCGGCGCCACTGAACCGACGGCGACCGTCGGCACCTCGACCGGTTGCGGCCGCGCGAGCCAGAAGTGCTGGACTCCGTAGCCGACGGCGAGCAGCAGGAGGACGAGCAGGCCGACCGCCGCCCGGCGTTCGAGCATCAACGGATGCCCCGGCGTCAACGGCGAACCCGACGTCAACGGCGAACCCGACGTCAATGGTGAACCCGGCGGCACCTCGCCCACCGCGCCCACCACCGGGTCCGGGAGCACCGGTTCACCGCCCTCGTGCCCGGGCCCCAGCGATACGCCCTTGGCAACACCACCGTCGGCCGGTACGCCCGTCGCGCCCTCCGACGGACCCTCGACGGCACCGCCGCGCGGGCCGCCGTCGCCCCGGCCCGGCGGGGACGCCGTGTACACCGAGGGCTCGGTGTCCGGCAGGTCGGCCGCCCCCGGCAGCAGGGCCGCCATCCGCAGACGGGCGGTCTCGTGGGCTCGACGGATCTCGTGGCGCTTGCGTGCGCCGATGCGCAGGTTCGTCATGCGGAGCACGGTAGGAACCGGCCGAACAGCGCGCAGAATTTACGGAATTCCTGTGGAAAACCCGGGGGTTGTGGACAACCGAGCACACCCTCAGGAGTGAGCAGGGCCTGCCGGCATTGACGTTCGGGCCACCGCAGCCACCCTGTGCCCGGAGTCCGGTCCGCAGCTCCCCGCCGACAAAAGGTCCCGGAAAACGACCCGGGCAGGCCTCACCGGGGTGAGACCACCACCGCCAGCAGCCCCGGCCCGACATGCGCGCCGATCACCGCGCCCACCTCGGCAACATACAGTTCGCGCAGCCCCGGGATCCGCCCCCGCAGCCGCTCCGCCAGGGGCTCGGCCCGGTCCTCCGCCGCCAGGTGGTGGACGGCGATGTCGACCTCCCCCTCCCCCGCCCGCTCGACCGCGATCTCCTCCAGCCGGGCGATCGCCCGGGACGCCGTGCGCACCTTCTCCAGCGGCTCGATCCGCCCCCCGGCGAGGTGCAGCAGCGGCTTCACCGCCAGCGCCGAGCCCAGCAGCGCCCGCGCGGCGCCGATCCGCCCGCCCCGGCGCAGGTACTCCAGGGTGTCGACGTAGAAGAAGCCGCTGGTCCCGGTGGTCCGGCGCACCACGGCGGCCGCCGCCTCGTCGAGCTGCTGTCCGGCCTCGATCGCCTCGGCCGCCGCCAGCACCCCGTACCCGAGCGCCATGCCGACCAGTCGGCTGTCCACCACCCGCACCGGGACGGGGGACTCGGCGGCCGCCAGCCGGGCTGCCGCCACCGTCCCGGACAGCTCACCGGAGATGTGGACCGAGACGATGCCGCGCGCGCCGCTCTCGGCCGCCGCCCGGTAGGCGGCGCCGAAGGCCTCCGGGTTGGGTCGCGAGGTGGTCACCCGGTGCTTGCCGCGCAGTGCCTCGGCCACGTCCTTCGGGGAGATCTCGACGCCCTCAGCGCGCACCTCGTCGCCGACCGCGACGCTCAGCGGGACGATGGTGATCCGGTGCCGGTCGACGGCCTGCTGGGGCAGGTAGGCGGTGGAGTCGGTGACAAGGGCGAGGTCGGCGGGCATGAGGCGGAGGTTACTCCCAGCTCGGGCCGGTCGGCAGCATCCGGAGGCCGCTCAGCCGGCCGAGGGGCCGGTGGTGGGCTTGCGCAGCCGCTGCGCCAGCTTGGCCACCGGGTCGGCGAGGCCGAGGAGCTCCTCGGCGCTGGGCCGTCCGCCCCGTCCGTCCGTGAGCCCGCGCCGGGTGCCACCGGTCTCCCGCGCCGCACCCGCCGTACCAGCACCCGCCGCACCGACACCGGCGCCGGACCCACCCGAGTCCCCGGAAGCCGAGGCCGAAGCACCCGCACCCGCAGCCCCCGGCACGCTGTCCCAGTGCCGCAGCGCCCCCGCCTCGTCCTCGCACTCCCGGCTCAGCCGCCCCAGCTCGTCGGCCGCGAACCGGTGCATCCGGTCCTGCGCCGCCCATCGCATGGTCTCCGCCGAGTGCGTGATCCGCTCCGCCCGCTCCCGCAGCTCGGGCAGCTTCGCCGCGACCCGCCCGGCGTCCGGTTCGCGCTCCAGCATCCGCAGCTCGCCGTCCAGCTCCGTCGCGTGGGCGTCCAGCCGGCCCAGCAGCGCGAGCGCCTCGCCGAGCTGGCCGTCCTGGCCGACGGAGCCCTCCAGGACCCGCCGGGTGCCGTCCAGCGAGGTCCGCAGTCCCAGGCGGACGGCGGAGATCTGCCCCTGCGGACCGGTCTGGGTGTAGGACTTCGCCTTGAGCGTGACGTTCTCCACCGCCCGTCGGGCCTTGGCCTCCTGGCGTTCCACCTTCTCGCCGACCGCCCGGGCCGCCTTGATCAGGCCGATGACGACGAGCACCACCACCCCGAGCCCGAGGAGCAGGGCGACTCCGAGCAGTACCCCGAGAATCTCCATCACACGCCGCCTTCCGCCAGCCGAACCGGCCCCCACCGGGCCCAACGCGGGCCGGCCCACCGAGGGTTCCACCGTAGCCCCGGGAGCGGCCGGGCGGGCCACCGTTCAGGGGTGCCGGGCCCGAGTTCAGGGAAAGGTTCAGGGACGCATCGGGGGGAACCCCGACGTCCACCGCACCTCGGAGACCCCGGAGCCCCCCGGATAAAGCCCGAACCCCCCGGAGCCCCCCGGAACGCCGCAGGGCGGGCGCCCCCGAAGGAACGCCCGCCCCACCGAACAGATCAGCCTCAGCCTCAACCTCAGCCGGTGACGATGTTGACCAGCTTCGGCGCCCGCGCGATCACCTTGCGCACCTCGGCCCCGCCGATCGCCGCGACGACCGCCGGGTCGGCCAGCGCCAGCGCCTCCAGCTCGGCGTCCGAGATCGACGGCGCGACCTCCAGCCGGGCCTTGACCTTGCCCTTGATCTGGACGACGCAGGTCACCGACTCGTCGACGACGTACGCCGGGTCGGCCACCGGGTAGTCGGTGTGCGCCAGCGAGTCGCCGTGACCCAGTCGGCGCCACAGCTCCTCGGCGATGTGCGGGGCCAGCGGCGCGACCATCAGCACCACCTGCTCGGCCACCGAACGCGGCGTGGAGCCGCGCTTGACCAGGTAGTTGTTCAGCTCGATCGCCTTGGCCACCGCGGTGTTGAAGCGCAGCCCGGCCATGTCGGCGCGGACGCCGTCGACGGCCTTGTGCAGGGCGCGCAGCGTCGCCTCGTCCGGCTCCTCGTCCGTCACGACCAGTTCGCCGCTGGTCTCGGAGACGATGTTGCGCCACAGCCGCTGCAGGAAGCGGTAGGAGCCGACGACGGCGCGGGTGTCCCACGGGCGGGAGACGTCCAGCGGGCCCATCGACATCTCGTACAGGCGCAGCGTGTCGGCACCGTACTCGTCGGCGATCTCGTCGGGGGCGACGGCGTTCTTCAGGGACTTGCCCATCTTGCCGGCCTCGCGCTTGACCGGCTCGCCCTGCCAGAAGTACTGGCCGTCGCGCTCCTCGATCTCGGCGGCGGGCACCGGGAAGCCGCGCTCGTCGCGGTAGACGTCGGCGGTGATCATGCCCTGGTTGAACAGCTTGTGGAACGGCTCGACGGAGGAGACGTGCCCCAGGTCGTGCAGCACCTTGTGCCAGAAGCGGGCGTACAGCAGGTGCAGGACGGCGTGCTCGGCACCGCCGACGTACAGGTCGGCGCCGCCGCCCGGCTTCTGCTCGGTGGGGCCCAGCCAGTACTGCTCGTTGGCGGGGTCGACGACCTGCTCGCGGTTGGACGGGTCGATGTAGCGCAGCTCGTACCAGCAGGAGCCGGCCCAGTTGGGCATGGTGTTGGTCTCGCGGCAGTACGTCTTCACGCCGTCGCCCAGGTCCAGTTCGACGTTGACCCAGTCCTCGTTGCGGGACAGCGGGGTCTTCGGCGTGGAGGTGGAGTCGAACGGGTCGTAGGTGTGCGGCGAGTAGTCGTCGACCTGCGGGACCTCGACGGGCAGCATCGACTCGGGCAGCGCGTGCATGACGCCGTCCTCGTCGTAGACGATCGGGAAGGGCTCGCCCCAGTACCGCTGGCGGCTGAACAGCCAGTCGCGCAGGCGGTAGTTGACGGTGCCCTCGCCGATGCCGCGGGCGGTCAGCCAGGTGGTGACGGCGGCCTTGGCCTCGACGACGCCCAGGCCGTTCAGCGAGATGCCGTCCTCGGTGCCCTCGGTGTGGGCCGAGTTGACGATGACGGAGTCGTAGGTGTCGAAGGCGTCGTCCCAGCCGGCCGGGTCCTCGCCGCGCCCGTCGGTGGGCTCGACGACGCAGCGCATCGGCAGTTCGAAGGCGCGCGCGAAGGCGAAGTCGCGGTGGTCGTGGGCGGGGACGGCCATGATGGCGCCGGTGCCGTAGCCCATCAGCACGTAGTCGGCGATGAAGACCGGGACGGGCTCGCCGCTGACGGGGTTGACGGCGTGGGCGCCGGTGAAGACGCCGGTCTTGACCTTGGCCTCGACCTGGCGCTCGACGTCGGACTTGGCGGCCGCGGCGGCGCGGTAGGCGGTGACGGCCTCGGCGGGGGTGGCGGCGCCACCGGTCCAGGCCTCGGGGGTGCCCTCGGGCCAGGCGGCGGGCACGACGGTGTCGACCAGGTCGTGCTCGGGCGCCAGCACCATGTAGGTGGCGCCGAACAGGGTGTCGGGGCGGGTGGTGAAGACGGTGATCTTCCGCTCGCCGACGGCGAAGTCGACCCGGGCGCCCTCGGAGCGGCCGATCCAGTTGCGCTGCTGCAGCTTGATCGCCTCGGGCCAGTCCAGCAGGTCCAGGTCGGAGATCAGCCGGTCGGAGTAGGCGGTGATCCGCATCATCCACTGGCGCAGGTTGGACTTGAAGACGGGGAAGTTGCCGCGCTCGGAGCGACCGTCGGCGGTGACCTCCTCGTTGGACAGCACGGTGCCCAGGCCGGGGCACCAGTTGACCGGCACCTCCTTGGCGTAGGCCAGCCGGTAGTCGCCCAGCACCTCTTCGCGCTCGGCGCCGCTCAGCGCGGCCCAGTCGCGGCCGCCGGGGACCTCGCGGGTGCCGTCCGCGAAGGCGGCGACCAGCTCGGAGATCGGGCGGGCCCGGTGGGCCTGCTCGTCGTACCAGGAGTTGAAGATCTGCAGGAAGATCCACTGCGTCCAGCGGTAGTACTCCGGGTCGATCGTGGCGATCGAGCGGCGCGGGTCGTGGCCCAGGCCCAGCCGGCGCAGCTGGTGGCGCATGTTGGCGATGTTCGCCTCGGTGGACACCCGCGGGTGGGTGCCGGTCTGCACGGCGTACTGCTCGGCGGGCAGGCCGAACGAGTCGTAGCCCAGGGTGTGCAGCACGTTGTAGCCGTTCATCCGCTGGTAGCGGGCGAACACGTCGGTGGCGATGTAGCCCAGCGGGTGGCCGACGTGCAGGCCCGCACCCGACGGGTACGGGAACATGTCCATGATGAAGCTGTGCGGCTTCGCGGCGACGTCGGCGGCGGCGGGATCGGCCAGGTCGCCGGCCGGGTTGGGGGCGTGGAACGTGCCCTCCTTCTCCCAGATGTCCTGCCAGCGGGACTCGATCTCCGCCGCCAGGGCGGCGCTGTACCGGAACGGCGCGGTCGCGGTGTCGGCCGCGCCGGACGCAGGGGTCGTCTCGCTCATGGTCCTTAAAGCTCCATCGATGTCAGTTGGCGAACCGGCGTTCAGGGCCGGCGACGTTGGCGGGGTGTCCGGACCGGGGCCCGGACGGTGCCGGGCGGTGAGCCGGGCGGAAAACAAAAAAGCCCCTCGCAGGAGGGGGTGCCACGCCGACTCCGGCTCCGCCCTGGGGCGTGGCCGGTCCTGGTCAGCGCGGCCGACTAAGGAGCAGGCGCGCGGTTCGCATGGGCTCAGGGTACCGCAAGGGGTCGGGCGCCTCCGGGGGAGACCACGGGCGCGCCCGTCAGGCGCCGGTCCCCGCCGGCACCTCCACCGCGGCACCGCCCGGCCCGGCGACCGTCGCCACGACCACCGCCGCCCCCGGCTCCCCCGACCCCGACCCCGACTCCCCCGGCACCGACAGCCACACCGACGACCCGGGCACCGCCGACTCCGCCCACTCCGCCGACTCCGCCGATTCTGCCGATTCTGCCGAGCGGAACGCCGCGTCGATCCCGCGCAGCGCCCGCGCCACCCGCTCCGACTGCATCCCGGCGGCGAGCGCCCGCGCCCGGTCCGCCGTCCGCACCGCCTCGGCGGCGGCACCGGCCAGCCGCTGCGACTCGGCCAGCCGCACCATCAGCAGCGCCCGCGCCCTGGCCCGCCCCGGGCCGAGCGCCGCCACCGCCTCGATCAGCAGTTCCTGGGCCCGCCGGTGCTCGCCGAGGAACAGGTGCCCCTCCCCCACCATCCCGGCAAGGTCAGCCCGCGCCTCCCCGCCGACGGCCCCGTGAACCTCCCCGTCCAGCTCCGCGAACGCCCGCTCCGCCGCCTCCGCCAGCCCGGCGGCGTCCCCGCGCCGTCCGTGCGCGCGGGCGATCCGGCCGAGCTGCAGCGCCCGGTCGGCCGGGCCGAGCGCGTCGCCGGCCGCCGCGACCGCCTCCGCCAGCACCGTGACCGCGTCCAGCCCCCGCCCGCCCGCGCTCCCGGTGGCCAGCACGACGAGGCCGCCGAGCACGGCCACCCCGGCCCGCCGCTCACCGCTGAGGTGGGCGGCGCGCAGCGCCGCCGCGAACGCCCGCTGGGCGGTGGCGTCGTGGCCGAGGTCGTACGCGGCCCAGGCGGCGAGGCGGGCGAGCCGGCCGGCCGCGCCGTACAGCGCCCGGCCGAGCGGCTCGTCGTAGGCTCCGAGCTCCAACAGCTTGGTGACCATGGCCAGTTCGGCGCGGGCGGGGCCGAGGACGAGTCCGCCGCCGCAGGACCGTTCCAGCCGCTGCTTGCTGCGGTGGGAGGCCGCGAGCTCGCCGACCAGCGCGGGGTCGACGCGCAGCGCGCCGTCGCCACCGAGGGCCGGGGGCGGGGTGGTGAGCCGACGGGCGGCCTCGGCGAGGTCGGCGCCCCGGAAGAGGTCGGTGAGGCGGACGGGCCCGGCGTCGGCGGCGGTCTCGCGCAGCGCGGTCTGGGCGGTGTCGGCCGTCCACGGGTCGGTCAGCAGGCGCGGGGAGAGGATCTTGGCGCCGCGGTGGCCGCCCATCCGGCCCCAGAGCTGCTCGTAGGTGACGGCGATGCCGAGGGTGCGGCTGAACACCTCGCAGACGGCCTGGTCGTGGGGGCTGCGCGGGACCATGCCCCGGTCCCGCCACTTGTAGGGGGCGGTGGAGCTGATCGCGAGCCGGGCCGGGAGGGTGAGGTTGAGCTCGCGGGCGAGCCGCTCCGGGCTCCAGCCGAGCTGGTGGAGTATCCGGGCCAGTTCCTCGTTGCGCCTGCGCTCCAGATCGGCCATGGCTCCGACGGTAGCGGTCCGCCGGGGGCCGTCGTCGGGGGGTCACCGAAACCGGTCGCCGCACGGTCGTGCACCGGCCGCCGCACGGCCGCGCCCGGGCCGCCGCACCGGCCGCGCACCGGTTCGCCGACGTCGAACCGGCCCCGAGGCCCCGAAGCCCCGAAGCCCCGAGACCTCGACTGTGCCCCGGGAACGCCGAAGGCCGCCCCCCGTTTCCGGGAGACGGCCTTCGATTCCTGTGGAGCTACGGGGAATTGAACCCCGGACCTCTTGCATGCCATGCAAGCGCTCTACCAACTGAGCTACAGCCCCTCGACCTGCGATGTCACCGGGGGTTTCGTTCCGTTTCCCTCGGCGACATCACTTACTTTACACGGTCCGGGGGGTGCTCCACGAATCCGTTCCCGCAGGGCCCGCGCGGACGCCGGCGCGACCGCGGCCCGATCCCCGCACGGACGCCCGCCCTAACCCTCCTCCCGATGCTCCTCCCGACGCCCCTCCCGCCTGTCCGCCCGCCCCGCCCGGGCGGCGAAGCCGGCGGCGAGCGCGACGACCCCGCCGATCGCGACCGTGGTCACCAGCAGCGCGTGCCCCGACCCCCGGGCGGACACCGGCAGGTGGACCGCGCCGAGGAACACCGAGCCGAGCAGCGCGATCCCGACCACCTGGCCGAGCTGGACGGCGGTGACCACCAGCCCGCTGGCGTCCGCCGCGTCGGCGGGCGCCACCCGGGCGAGCGCCCGGCCGAACAGCGGCGCGTAGGCGAAGCCCGCGAGCAGCCCGAGGACGGCGGTCAGCAGCAGCGGCGCCGCGCCGACCCCGGACCCGTCGCCCAGCATCCGGCCGAGCACCAGGTAGCCGACGGCGAGCAGTCCGGTGCCGAGCGGCGGCAGGACGCCGTGCAGGCGCCGGGGCAGCCGCTGCCAGTACAGGCTGGCGACGCCGAAGCCGACCGCGATCGGGGCGGAGCAGAGCCCGGCCCGCAGGGCGCTCTGCCCGAGCCCGGTCTGCTGGTGCAGGGCGAAGGAGAACATGAAGCCCGCGAAGGCCAGCATGATCAGGAACACCGCGCCGACGGCCGGCAGCAGACCGGCCGCTCCGAGGACGCGTCCGTTGATCAGCGGCTGTCCGCCGCGCCGCGCGATCCGCCGCTCGACGACCGCGAACAGGGCGAACATCAGCGCGCTCGCGCCGAGCATGGCCCAGCCCCAGAGCGGCCAGCCGAGCTCGTGGCCGAGCACCAGCGGGACCACCAGCAGCCCGAGGGCGGCACCGAGCACCAGCAGGCCGGGCAGGTCGAAGCCGCGCTCCCGGTCACCGGGCAGGTCGGGCAGCAGCCGGGCCCCGGCGGCGAGCAGCACCAGGCCGATCGGCAGGTTCACCAGGAAGACCGGGCGCCAGCCGGAGCCGAACAGGTCCGCGCTGACCAGCAGGCCGCCGAGCACCTGGCCGGCGGCGATTCCACCGGCGAGCACGGCAGAGTAGAGGCCCAGGGCCCGGAGCCGGGCCCGGCCGGTGAAGGTCCGCTGGATGATGCTCATCACCTGGGGGACCATCAGGGCCGCCCCGGCGCCCTGGAGCAGCCGGAAGCCGATCAGCCAGCCGGTGGCGGGGGCGAGCCCGCAGGCCAGCGAGGCGGCGGTGAAGGCGGCCAGGCCGGACTGGAAGAGCCGGCTGTAGCCGTACCGGGCACCGAGCCGGGCGCCGGTGATGAGCAGCACGGCGTAGGCGATGGTGTAGCCGGCCACCACGAACTGGAGGGCCGCGCCGGAGGCGTGCAGGTCGGTGCGGATGGTCGGCACGGCGACGTTGACGATGGCGGTGTCGAGCACGGCCATGAACTGGCCGCCGAGGACGAGCGCGAGCAGCGGTCCGGGCCTGGCGGCAGCGGCCGTGCCGGTCCCTGCACCGGCCGCGCCGGTCGGCGGGGCGGTCCGGACCGGGCCGCGTCGGGTCTGGAGATCGGTCATGGACCGAGCCTCGCCGGATCCTGGTACCAGTGGTTAGAGCCTGCGGATCCTGGTACTGGCAGCACCTGTTGCGCCCCACCGGGCTGCGGCACCATGGCGGGTATGACCGTCGTGGACACCCCCGGCACCGTCGAGCCCGCCCCCGTCGTCCCCAAAGCCCCCGCCACCCGCGCCGCCCGGCACGAAGGCCGCACCGGACGCGACCGGCGCCGCACCGAGCTGGCCGAGTACCTGCGCGCCTGCCGCGCCCGGGTCTCCCCCGAGGACGTCGGCCTGCCGCCCGGCCTGCGCCGCCGCACCCCGGGGCTGCGCCGCGAGGAGGTCGCCCAGCTCGCCGGCGTCGGGGTTACTTGGTACACGTGGTTGGAACAGGGACGTCCGATCAACGCCAGCGCGCAGGTGCTGACGGCGGTGGCCAGGGTGCTGCTGCTGGACGCGACCGGGCGCGAGCACCTGTTCCGGCTGGCCGGGGTGGCGGTCCGCCCGTCGGCGCACCCGGACCCGCCGGTGCTGGACCCGTCGACCCAGGTGATCCTGGACGCGCTGGCACCCCTGCCGGCCGCCGTCTCCAACAGCCGGTTCGACGTCCTGGCCTGGAACACCGCCTACGAGGCGCTGTTCGCCACGAGTCGGCCCCGCACGGGCGACGGCTGGTTCAACAGCCTCTGGTGCACGGTCACCAGCCCGGAGTGCTGCAATCCCTTCCTGAACCGGGCCGAGCAGCTGCCGCAGATGGTCGCGGTGCTGCGCGGCGCGTACGGCAAGCACGTCGGGGAGCCGCTCTGGGAGGAGTACGTGCGGTCGCTGCTGCGGGCGAGCGCCGAGTTCCGGGAGCTGTGGGCCCGGCAGGAGGTGTCGACGCGGCGGACGGCGCTGAAGGTGTTCCGGCATCCGCAGGTGGGGGTGATGCGGCTGAACGCGACGTACCTGACGATCCCGGGGGTGCCGGAGGCGTACGTGGCGGTCTACACGCCGGACGGGCCCGAGGACCGTGCCCGGGCCGAGCGGCTGTCGACGCTGCCTCCGGGCGGCTGGACCGCCCCGTGCGGCCACCGGTTCACCGGGCCGGTCGGCTGAGCCGGGCCCCTACCTGAACAGAGCCCACCAGCTCAACAGAGCCCGCCACCTGAACCGAACCCACCGGCCGCGACCGCCCCGGGAACGACCGAAGGCCGCCACCCGAGGGTGACGGCCTTCCGTTCGTCTGTGGAGCTACGGGGAATTGAACCCCGGACCTCTTGCATGCCATGCAAGCGCTCTACCAACTGAGCTACAGCCCCGCGACACACAAAGTCTCCTGAGGGAACACTCCGGGTGCGGAGTGGAGCTACGGGGAATTGAACCCCGGACCTCTTGCATGCCATGCAAGCGCTCTACCAACTGAGCTACAGCCCCTCGTCGTCCGGATCTCCCGCTTCCCTTCCGGGCCGCGTTCCCTCCGTGCGAACGAGGAAAACTCTAACCGGTCGGACCCGGAACTGCGAAATCCGCCCTTCCCGGCCCCGCTCCGCACCCGTTCCGCGCCCTCACCGGGCACACCGCCGCGGACATCGCCCGGACACCGTCCCGACCGTGCCCGGGCACCACCCGGACACCGTCCGGACGGTGTCCGGACCGCTCAGGTGTCGTCGCCGATGACCGGCTGCGGCAGGGTGCCGGCGTTGTGCTCCAGCAGCCGCCAGCCCCGCGTGCCGAGGCCCAGCACGGACCAGCAGCAGTTCGAGAGCCCGCCGAAGCACTCCCACAGCTCCGGCTCCAGGCCGAGCATCCGCCCCAGCACGGTGCGGATGGTGCCGCCGTGGCTGACCACCACCAGGGTGCCGTTCTCGGGCAGCTTGCCGACCGCGTCGAGCACCACCGGCACCGCGCGGTCCGCGACCTCGGTGGCGAGCTCGCCGCCGCCGCGCCGGACGGGTTCGCCCTGCGACCAGGCCGCGAACTCCCCCGGGAAGCGCGCGCGGATCTCCGCGTTGGTCAGCCCCTGCCAGGAACCGGCATAGGTCTCGCGCAGGCCCTCGTGGTGCTGCACGTCCAGGCCGGTCACCTCGGCCAGCTCGTCGGCGGTGCGGCGGGCCCGCGAGAGGTCGGAGGAGACCAGCAGGTCCGGACGCAGGCCGGAGAGCATCCGGGCGGCGCGCCGCGCCTGCAGCACGCCCTCCTCGGTCAGCTCGATGTCCGTGGTGCCCTGGAAGCGCGATTCGAGGTTCCAGGAGGTCTGGCCGTGTCGCCAGAGGACGATGCGCGGACCTCGCGCCTCCCGGCTCAGCTGTAGTCCTCGGCGCCGAAGTCGTCCGCCGGGGCCTGCTCGGCCGGGGCCAGGGCGTTGCCGGCCGCGTCGGTGTGGGCGTCCGGGCGGTTGCGGGAGGCGATGGCGTCCTCCGGCAGCGGCAGCTCGGGGCAGTCCTTCCAGAGGCGGTCCAGCGAGTAGAAGGAGCGCTCCTCGGAGTGCTGGACGTGCACGACGATGTCGAGGTAGTCGAGCAGGACCCAGCGGCCCTCGCGCTCGCCCTCGCGGCGCACCGGCTTGATGTCCAGCTTCTCGCGCAGCTGGTCCTCGATCTCCTCGGCGATGGAACGGACCTGGCGGTCGTTGCTCGCGGAGGCGATCAGGAAGGCGTCGGTGATCGACAGCACCTCGCTGACGTCGAACGCGACGATGTTGTGGGCCAGCTTGTCGGCCGCCGCCTGGGCGGCGACGTTGATGAGTTCCTGGCTGTGCTCAGTGGCGGTCACGATGTACTTCCGGCTCGGCTGCTTGGGGTCGCCCGGCGCACGGGGCGCGGGGATCGCCTTCCAGGATCTCACGCCGCCCCGGCGGCCCCGGAACCGTTTTCCGGGACCGGCCGGGCCGGGGGCCGACGGGGCGCGGATCGCACAGGCGTGCGGGCGCCCCGTCCGGCGGCGGGGCTACGGGGCCTTCGGCGGCGCGTAGTCCTTGCCGAGCACCACGACCAGGTCGGCGTTCTGCGCGTCGGCGACCTTCTTCACCGCCGTCTCCGGCAGGTTGAGGCTGGTCGCCAGGGACTTCGCGGCGGCCTGCCGCGCGTCGTCGGTGTAGCGGATCTCACTGGCGGCCTGCGGCGCGGTCTTGGCCCCGCCGGGGACGAAGGTGAGGCCCGCGTTGACCACCTGGACCTGGGCGGCGGGCGCCGCCAGGTCGTTGCCGGAGGCGTCCTGGACGGAGACCCGGGCGGGCGCGTCGGTGCTGGTCGCGGACTTCACGGTGCCGCCGAGCACCTCCTTGACCTGCTTGCCGGCGGTGGCCTCGTCCAGCGAGCCGTCCGGCTTGACGGTCAGCGTGGCGGTGCCGAAGTGCCCGTCCTTCGACTGCTGGGCGAGCTGGGCGAGCACTCCGGCGAGCGCGTCCTCGGGCAGCGAGGGGTCGAGCACCGCGTTCATCCGGTGCACGTCGTCCTTGGCGTCCTTGAACACGACCGGCATCGTGCGCACCACCGCGTCCATCACCTGGCCGAAGCGGGCGAGCTGGACGTCGCGGCTCTCGCCGGCGTTCTGGAGGGTGGCGTAGCCGACCGCGGCCTTCCCGCCGAGCAGGGTGTTCTTGCCGGCGGCGGCGAGCACCTTGCCGTCGGGCCGGCCGCCCTCGTGGACCTCGGCGTCGGTGTCCACCCGGACGCCGCCGAGCTGGGTGACCAGCAGTTCCAGGTAGGGGGTGTCGAGCCGCCAGGTGCCGGCGACGGGGGCGCCGAGCACGGTGGTGAGGCCGTCCCGGGTGCCGGAGGCGCCGAGGGAGTCCATGGCCTGGCCGACGGTGGTGACCGGCGGGTCGCCGGGGCCGGGCAGCCGCAGGGTGTCCGGCAGGAGCAGCACGGTGCCCTTCTTGCCGGCGCTGTCGTTGACCAGCAGCGCGCTGGAGACCTTGCCCTGGAGGTCGCGCAGGTGGACGACGTTGACCTGGCGCGGTCCGGCGGCGGCGGTCGCGGAGTCGCCCTTGTCGCGGGTGAACCAGAGGTAGCCCCCGGCGCCGGCACCGGCGACCGCGGCCACCGCGACCAGGCCGATCAGCCGGTTGCGGAGCTTGCGGCGGCGCTCGGCGCGCACCTCGCTGCGGGACTCGGCGAACTTGAGCCAGTCGATGACGTCCTCGGACTCCGCCTCCTCCTCGTCGACGAAGGTGAACTCACCGGTGGCGTAGTTGTCCTCGGAGCCGCCGGCGGTCCTGGACCGGGTCGCGCGGGAGCCGCCGACCTGCTCGGACGGCGGTTCGGGGCGGGCGGGGGCGGTCGGCTCGGCGGCGGCGGGACGCGGCACCCGGCCGCGCGGGGTCGCCGGGGCGGCGGGCGCGGCCGGCTCCGGCTCGACGACGGCCGGCATCGGGGCGGTCGTGTACGCCTGCGCCGGGGACTGCGACTCGGCCCGCCCCTGGGACTGCGCCTGCGGCTGCGACTGCTGCTGCGCGGGTGCCTGCGGCTGCTCGTACGGCTGGTAGCCCTGCTGCTGGTACTGGTCCTGGTAGCCGTAGCCGCCCTGCTGCTGGTACCCGTGGGCAGGCTGCTGCCCGTACTGGCCGGGCTGCTCCAGCGGCTGTTCGTAGCCCTGCTCGTAGCCCTGGCCGTAACCCTGCTGGTAGCCCTGCTGCTGGTACTGGTCCTGGTAGCCGTACTGGCCCTGCCCGTAGGGCGCGGAGGGCACCGGCTGCCCGTACTGGTCGTACTGCTGGTGCTGCCCGGGCTGCTCGTACCGACCCGACGGGTCGTGCTGCCCGGACGACTCGTACTGCCCCGACGGCTCGTAGATCCCCGGCTGCTGCTCGTACTGGTCGTACTGCTGCTGCTCGTAGCCGCCCTGCTGCTGGTACGGCGGGTACTGCCCGGTCGACCAGTCGTCCGGCTGCCCGGGCTGCTGCCCCTGCGGTCCCCTGCGCTCGCTCATCCGTCGGCCCCTCCGGGATCAGGTCCGGTGCGGCGCGTAGAGCGCCCGCTTGTCGATGTAGCGGACCACGCCGTCCGGGACGAGGTACCAGACCGGCTCCCCCTTGGCGACCCGGTCGCGGCAGTCCGTGGAGGAGATGGCCAGCGCCGGGACCTCCACCAGGGAGACCCCGCCCACCGGAAGCCCGGCGTCGGTCAGAACGTGGCCCGGCCGGGTGCAGCCGATGAAGTGGGCGAGCGAGAAGAGCTCCTCGGAGTCGCGCCAGGAGAGGATCTGCGCGAGCGCGTCGGCTCCGGTGATGAAGAAGAGGTCGGCGTCCGGGTGCAGCGCCCGCAGGTCGCGCAGGGTGTCGACGGTGTAGGTCGGCCCCTCGCGGTCGATGTCGATCCGACTGACCGAGAACTGCGGGTTCTCCGCGGTGGCGATGACCGTCATCAGGTAGCGGTCCTCGGCCGGGGTGACCTCGCGGTCGCTCTTCTGCCAGGGCTGCCCGGTCGGGACGAAGATCACCTCGTCCAGGTGGAACGCGCTGGCGACCTCACTGGCCGCGACCAGGTGCCCGTGGTGGATCGGGTCGAAGGTGCCGCCCATGACGCCGAGACGACGCTTCGCCGGCGCCGGTACACCGGGACTCCCGGTCTGCTCTCCCATGGCGCCACACCTTACGCGACGCCCGTTACGGTGCGGGAACGGCCGGGTGCCGGGCGTCCCGGGGGCGGTTGCGCACCCCGGGCCACCCTCGGCCGGGCCACCGTCGTCCGGGTCAGCGGTCCCGGTTGAAGCGGGTGGTCACGAAGAGCAGCAGCAGAAGGACGAAGAACGCGGCGCCACCCGTCAGGTACGGGTTGAGGCTGTCGTGGTTGCCCCCCTCGCTCTCGTTGGCGAGAAGGTTCAGGACAGGGAGTGCGGCGGCAGTGCTCATGGTCGGCGGGACCTTCTCGGCTCGGATGACGGACAGGGGTGTCGTTCGGGCCGGTGAGGGCCCACCCGTCATCGTACGGGGGGTTACAAGGCAACCGCTCGGCGGCCCACCACGTCTGAACCGCCGTGAGCCCCGGTCGGGGACGCCCCGCCGCGGGACCGGTCAGTTGTTGCGGCCGGCCCGCAGCAGGATCCAGGCGAGCAGGCCGACGCCGACGAAGGAGGCGATCAGGATGATCCGCAGGAAGAGCCCGGGGCCGTTCTCACCGGAGATCGGGGCGGCCAGGCTGACAAGGGCGGCGGTGGACATCGGCGGGCTCCTCGGACTGCTCGGTGCCGCGGCCGGAGGTGGCCCGGCTTTCCCCGGGCATTCAGGGTAAACCGCCCTCACACCGGGGCCGCCCACCGCCCCCGAGGACACCGTCCGCGCCGCACCGACGGGCCCCGGACGGGCTCACGGACGGACTCCGGACGGGCTCCCCGAGCCGCCCCCGGACGGGCTCACGGCGACCCGTAGGGTGGCCGCGGGGACGAGTACGCAACCACGGACGTTGCACAGACAGTCGTTACAGGCGAAGGACCAGCGGGGGCCGGCCGGGGGTGCCGGGGCCGCCGTCGACAGGAGGTACTCACACCATGACCGACCCGATCGCGAAGACCCCGAGCCGGCGCCGTCAGCGCTTCCCGGAGATCTCCACCCGGGCCTGGGAGCACCCGGCGGACCGTTCCGCGCTCGTCGCGCTGCGCAAGCTCACCGGCTTCGACGACGTGCTGAAGAAGCTCGCCGGCCTGGTCTCCGAGCGCTCGATCCGGCTGATGTTCCTGGCCACCGCCGTGAAGACCTCCGAGCGGCAGTTCCCCGAGCTGTACGGCATGGTGCGCGACGCCGCCTACGTGCTCGACCTCGACAAGGTGCCGGACCTCTACGTCAGCCAGGACCCGACGGTCAACGCGTTCTGCATCGGCATCGACACGCCGGTGATCGTGGTCACCAGCGGCCTGGTCGAGCTGCTGGACGAGGAGGAGCTCCGCTCGGTGATCGGCCACGAGGTCGGTCACGCGATGTCCGGCCACGCGGTCTACCGGACGATGCTGATGATCCTCACCAACATCGCCGCCCGGATCGCCTGGGTGCCGCTCGGCAACCTGGCGATCATGGCGATCGTCACCGCGCTCAAGGAGTGGTTCCGCAAGGCCGAGCTCTCCAGCGACCGGGCCGGCCTGCTCGCCGGGCAGGACCTCCAGGCCTCGATGCGGGCGCTGATGAAGCTGGCCGGCGGCCACAACCTGGCCGAGATGAACGTGGACGCCTTCCTGGAGCAGGCCGAGGAGTACGAGAAGGCCGGCGACCTGCGCGACGGCGTGCTCAAGCTGCTGCAGGTGCTGCCGCAGAGCCACCCGTTCGCGGTGGTCCGGGTCGCCCAGCTGAAGAAGTGGGCCGAGAGCGAGGACTACCGCTCCATCCTGGCCGGCGCCTACCCGCGCCGCACCGACGACCCGAACACCTCGGTCGGCGACCAGTGGCGGGCGGCGGCCGACCACTACACGACCTCGGTGAAGGAGAGCAAGGACCCGCTGATGGGCCTGATCCGCGATGTCGCGGGCGGCGCGGCGACGGTCGGCGGCAAGCTCCGCGACACCTTCACCGGGGCCCGCGCCGGCGGCAACGGCTCCGGCAACGGCAGCAGCAACAACGGAAACGGCAGCGGCGGCAGCGACGGCGGCTCCGGGACGAACTGAGCCCGGCCCCGCCCCCGCGGCGAGCCCCGGCGGCCCCCGGTCACCCCGACCGGGGGCCGCCGGGGGTTCCGCCCCTCGACCGGGGGTTCCGCCCCATCGACGAGGGGTTCCGCCCCCTCGACGACCACCCGTCCGGCCGGGGGCCGAGACGGTCAGCTCCCCGCCAGCACCCCGCACACCTGCCAGGCCGGCCGGGCGTGGTTGCCCGGGTCCACCGCCGACGGCCCGCTGGGCGGCGCGGCGGGATCCGCCCCGGCCAGCACCGGCTGCACCACCCCGGCCAGCGAGCCGTCGCACGGCGTCGGCCCGGCCTGCAGCACCGAGTCGACCAGCCGCAGCTGCGCCGCCGCCAGGTCGATCCGGTCGAACTCGAAGGTCAGCTGCCGCCGCACGGTCTCCAGGGTGACCGGCGCCCCGGCGGGTGCCCCGGCGGCCTTCAGCGCGTAGACGAAGGTGTGGTCGGTGGTGATCCGCAGGGTGCCGCTGTCCGCCTCGTCGATCCGCATCGCCCCGGCCACCTTCACGGTGTCGGCGGCCAGCGCGACCTGCGCCGGGTCGAAGCGGACCAGCCAGCCGGTCAGCGCGTGGTGCCGGTCGTCGGTCGGCTGGAGCACGCTCGCGTCGAACTGGGCCTGCTCACCGGGCGTGACGAAGGCCCGCACCTCCGCGGTCGCCCCCTGCACCAGCACGGCGGGCGACAGCGAGGAGGCCACCAGGTAGCGCTGCACGGTGTCGAGGGCCTTGGTCACCTCGACCCGGGAGAAGTGGCCGCTGGCCGCCCCGGCGGGCGTGCCCAGCCCGACCGCGCCGTCGCTGTAGCCCGGTGGCAGGGTCGTGAAGGGGTTCGCCGGGTCGGCCGCCGGCCGGACCGACGAGGCCGGGCTCAGCGCCACCAGGCTCACGGTGAGCTGGCTGCCCTGGGGCCGGGCGGTGGGCCGGGTCGGCGAGGTGACACCGAAGTACACGGCGGCGCCGAACGCCAGCAGGATCACCAGCAGCAGGGCCAGCGCCTGCCGGGGCACGCTGCCCAGCGGTCCCAGCCGGACCTTGGGCCGGGTGGCGCGGGCGAAGGAGCCGGAGAGCCGCTCGCGCGCGGACAGCTCCTGGATCCGGGCAGCCCGGACGAACGATTCGTCGAACACGACGGACCGGTACTCGTCCTCGTTCCCCGAACCACCGTCGGGCGCACCCTCCGGAGGCTCGCGCGGGTCACCCATGACACCAGGGTAAGGCGCATCGCGGCTCCGCCACGAGGGGCCTGCGGCAGATCACCGGAAGCTCTCCGTGACCGGTGGCAGCCGCCCCGGGGCGCGCCGGACCGGCCCGCCCGCCGGGCAGTGGCTCAGCCCGCCGGACCGGTGACCACCAGCGACGGTTCGGCCGGCGGCGGCGCCGGGTCGACCCCGGCGCTGCTGCTGCCGGACTCGGGCCGTTGCGGTGTACCGCCGGCCCCGCCCACGCCCTGGTAGACCGCCGCGACGGCCACCGCGACCAGGCTCACGCCCATGATCACGGCGAGCACCCAGGCCACCGGCCGGTGCCAGCGCTGCTGGGCGACGTACCGGCCGCGGCCGGCGCCGATCGGGTCGAATCCGCCCGGGCGCCAGCGCCGCGAACGCCGTCCGGTGGCCCGGCCGGGGCCGGACCACGGATCGGGATAGAGGTGGTCGTCGTCGAGCCGGCTCGGGTACGGGCGCAGCTCCAGTGGCAGTCCGTCCACGGCGGGGGGTTCGAAGCCCCAGCCGGGTCCGGCCGCGTCCGGCTCGAGACGGGCCTCGGCGGCGGCGAGCTGCCGCTCCTTGGCCGTCGGCTCGTGCACGGCGGCGGACCGGACGAACGCCTCGTCGAAGACCACGGTGGCGAACTCGTCGTCCGCACCACCGTGGTCGGCACCGTCGGGGTACGGCAAGCCCCCCACATCGTCAGCCACGGATTCAGCGTATTACCGGGCGGGCGATTTGTCTGGGGCTCGGACCAGTTGGTCCGTCGCCCGTGTGACGGCGGGCTCGCCGGGCCCCGGGCGGGGCGGGTTCAGCCGGCGTCGGCGGCGCCGCCCACGGTCTGCGTCGCCTCGCCCCGGACATGGCCGTCACCAGTGACGATGTACTTGGTGCTGGTCAGCTCGGGCAGGCCCATCGGGCCCCGGGCGTGCAGCTTCTGGGTGGAGATGCCGATCTCGGCGCCGAAGCCGAACTCACCGCCGTCGGTGAACCGGGTCGAGGCGTTGACAGCGACCGTGGTCGAGTCGACGAGCTTGGTGAAGCGGCGGGCGGCGGTCTGCGAACGGGTGACGATGGCCTCGGTGTGGCCGGAGGTCCAGCGGCGGATGTGCGCGACGGCGGCGTCCAGCGAGGGGACGACGGCGGCCGCGATGTCGTACGACAGGTACTCGGCCTCCCAGTCCTCGTCGGTGGCGGGCAGCACGGTGGCGCCGGTGCCCTCCGCGGCCTTGAGCACCGCCTCGTCGCCGTGCACGGTGACCCCGGCCCCGGCGAGCGCGGCGAGCGCGAGCGGCAGGAAGGCGTCGGCGATGTCCTGGTGGACGAGCAGGGTCTCGGCCGAGTTGCAGACGCTGACCCGCTGGGCCTTGGAGTTGAGCAGGATGCCGACGGCCATCGCGAGGTCGGCCTCGGCGTCCACGTAGACGTGGCAGTTGCCGGTGCCGGTCTCGATGACGGGGACGGTGGAGCCCTCGACGACGGTGCGGATCAGCGAGGCGCCGCCGCGCGGGATGAGCACGTCGACCAGGCCGCGGGCGCGCATCAGCTCCTGCACGGAGTCCCGGCTCTCGCCGGGGACGAGCTGGATCGCGTCGGCCGGCAGCCCGGCCCCGGCGACGGCGTCGCGCAGCACGGCGACCAGGGCGCTGTTGGAGCGGTAGGCGGAGGCCGAGCCGCGCAGCAGCACGGCGTTGCCGGACTTCAGGCAGAGCGCGGCGGCGTCGGCGGTGACGTTGGGTCGGGCCTCGTAGATGATGCCGACCACGCCGAGCGGCACCCGGACCTGACGGACGTCCAGGCCGTTGGGCAGGGTGTAGCCGCGGACGACCTCGCCGACCGGGTCGGGCAGGCCGGCCACGTCGCGGACGTCGGAGGCGATGGCGGCGATCCGCTCCTCGGTGAGGGTGAGCCGGTCGATCACCGACTCGGGGGTGCCGGCCGCGCGGGCCCGGTCGACGTCCTCGGCGTTGGCGGCGGTGATCTCGGCGGCGCGGGCGACCAGGGCGTCGGCGATCGCCCGCAGCGCGGCGTCCTTCGCGGCGCGCGGCACTGGGGCGAGCGCGGCGGCGGCCTCCCGGGCTCGGCGCGCTACGGCGAGGACGGGGCTGTCGGCGGAGGCGGGGACGCTGCTCATGCGCCCCAGGGTAGTGGAGGCCGTCGCCGCTCCCCCGCCCCATTTCGCCCGGTGAGACGCCGTGCCCCGGCCCCGCGGCGCCCCGGCCGGGACCCGCGGTCCCTCAGTAGGGGTGGACGCCGCCCAGCTGCGGGGGCGGGCCGGCGAAGCCCTCGGCGACCCGCTTGTGATAGGTCGCCCGGTCGACCACCTCCAGGCCGACGATCTCCCACGGCGGCAGCTTGGCGGTGGCCTTGTGCTCGCCCCACAGCCGCAGTGCGATCGCCGCCGCGTCGTGCAGGTCCCGGGCCTGCTCCCAGTAGCGGATCTCGGCGTGGTCGGCGGCGTAGCGGGCGGTCAGGAAGAACGAGTGGTCGTGCGCCAGCCGCTCCAGCCCGGCCCGCAGCTCGGTCAGCGGGGTGACCGGTCCGGCCACGCTGAGCACCACGTGCCAGAGCCGGGCCTGGTCGGGCGCGGCGGGCGGTTCGGTCGCGGTGTGCCGCTCCGTCGGGAGCCGGCGCACCGTGCCGGGACCCTCCGGCGGACCGGACGGTCCGGCGGGGCCCTCGTCCCCGCCGCCGTCGATGCTGGTCAGCCGTCGGCCCGCGGTTCCTCCGGTCAGCGCTGCCTCGCGCCTGCGTTCCACCGGCGGCCTCCTGTTCGGCGATGTCGTGTCGTCGTGCCCGCCGGCCCCGGCCGACGCGGGTCCGACCGCGCCCCTCCTCGCCCGTGGCCGGGCGTGCTCCCCGCACGGAGCAGCCCCTGTCCCCGGCGGTCCGACGGCGGGTCAGCCGCGCAGGACGACCAGGTCGTCGCGGTGGACGACCTCCCGCTCGTAGGCGGCGCCGAACTCCTGGGCCAGGTCCCGGGTGGACCGGCCGAGCAGGCGGGGCAACTCCCTCGCATCAAAGTTGACCAGTCCGCGCGCCACGATGTTGCCGTTTTCGGCAAGAAGGTCCACCGGATCGCCCGCGGCGAACTCGCCGTCGACCTTGGTGACCCCGGCGGGCAGCAGCGAGGCGCCGCCGGAGACCACGGCCGCGACGGCCCCGGCGTCCAGGTGCAGGGTGCCGCGCGGGCTGCTGGCGTGGGCGAGCCAGAGCATCCGGTCGGAGGAGCGGCTGCCGGTGCGCAGGAACAGGGTGCCGGTGGGGCGGCCGGCGAGCGCGTCGGCGGCGTGGCTGGCGGCGGTGAGGACGACCGGGATGCCGGCGCCGGTGGCGATCCGGGCGGCCTCGACCTTGGTGACCATGCCGCCGGTGCCGACGCCCGCCTTGCCGGCGCTGCCGATCTCCACGCCGTCGAGGTCGTGCGGGCCGGTGACCCGGGCGATCCGGCTGCTGCCGGGGCGGCTGGGGTCGCCGTCGTAGAGGCCGTCGACGTCGGAGAGCAGCACCAGCAGGTCGGCGCGGACGAGGTGGGCGACCAGCGCGGCCAGCCGGTCGTTGTCGCCGAACTTGATTTCGGCGGTGGCGACGGTGTCGTTCTCGTTGACGACCGGCATCGCGCCCATCGCCAGCAGCTGGTCCAGGGTGCGGTAGGCGTTGCGGTAGTGGGCGCGCCGGCTGGCGTCCTCGGCGGTGAGCAGGACCTGGCCGACGCGCAGCCCGTAGCGGGCGAAGGAGGCGGTGTAGCGGGCGATCAGCAGGCCCTGGCCGACGCTGGCGGCGGCCTGCTGGCGGGCGAGGTCCTTGGGCCGTCGCTCCAGGCCGAGCGGGGCGAGGCCGGCGGCGATGGCGCCGGAGGAGACCAGCACCACCTCGGGGGCGTCGGGGCGGGTGCGGACCTTGGCGAGCGCGTCGACGAGGGCGTCCACCCGGTCGGCGTCGATGCCGCCGGCGGCGGTGGTGAGTGAGGAGGAGCCGACCTTGACGACGATGCGCCGGGCGGTCAGCACCTCCGCCCGCAGTTCGTCCTCGCTCATCTCGGGTCCCGCCCTTCCGGTGTGGTGCGCTGGCGGCGGGCCCGGCCCGGCCGTTTCCCCCGCAATCTACGCGATCGGGCCGACCGGCCCGCACCGTGTTCCAGCCGCCGGACGGAGCGCGGACGGCGCACGGGACGGGGCCGCTCCGCCCGGCGCGCCGTCAACGCGCGAGCCCCCGCCGCCCGTTGACGGGGCGGCGGGGGCTCGCTTGGCTCGCGGCGGGGACTCAGCTGTCCTCGTCGTCGCCCTCGATGGAGGCCTGGCGGCCGCTGGAGAGCGCCTCGAAGGCGAGGTACTCGGCCTCGGCGGCGTCCCGGCCCTTCTGCTTCTCGCGCCGGCGGTCGACGGCCGGACGCTGGGTCTCCATGCGGTGGTCCTCGCCGCGGCGGCCGAGCATCTCGGCGCCGGCGGCCATGGTCGGCTCCCAGTCGAAGACGACGGCGTTCTCCTCCGCGCCGATGATGACGGTGTCACCCTCGTGCGCGCCGACCTTCCACAGCTTGTCCTCGACGCCGAGGCGGGCCAGCCGGTCGGCGAGGTAGCCGACGGCCTCGTCGTTGGAGAAGTCGGTCTGGCGGACCCAGCGCTCCGGCTTGACGCCGCGGATGCGGAAGGCGCCGTCCTCCTCGGTGATGGTGAAGCCCTCGTCGTCGACGGCCGTGGGCCGCAGCACGATCCGGGTGGACTCCTCCAGCGGCTTGGCCGCGCGGGCCTCGCCGACGATCTGCGCCATGGCGAAGCTGAGCTCGCGCAGGCCCTTGCGGGAGGCGGCCGACACCTCGAAGACCCGGTAGCCGCGCTCCTCCAGGGAGGCGCGGGTCAGGTCGGCGATGTCCTGGCCGTCCGGCACGTCGATCTTGTTGAGGGCGACCAGTCGCGGGCGGTCCTCGAGGCCGCCGTACTCGGCGAGCTCGGCCTCGATGGTCTCCAGGTCGGTCAGCGGGTCGCGACCGGGCTCCAGGGTGGCGCAGTCCAGCACGTGGACGAGGACGGAGCAGCGCTCGACGTGGCGCAGGAACTCCAGGCCCAGGCCGCGGCCCTGGCTGGCGCCGGGGATGAGCCCGGGGACGTCGGCGATGGTGTAGACGGTGTCGCCGGCGGTGACCACGCCGAGGTTGGGGATCAGGGTGGTGAAGGGGTAGTCGGCGATCTTCGGCTTCGCGGCGGAGAGCACGGAGATCAGCGAGGACTTGCCGGCGCTCGGGTAGCCGACCAGGGCGACGTCGGCGACGGACTTGAGCTCCATGACGATGTCACGGGCCTCGCCGGGCTCGCCGAGCAGCGCGAAGCCGGGCGCCTTGCGGCGGGCGGAGGAGAGCGCGGCGTTGCCGAGGCCGCCGCGGCCGCCCTGGGCGGCGACGAAGCTGGTGCCGTGGCCGACCAGGTCGGCGAGCACGTTGCCCGCCCGGTCCAGGACGACGGTGCCGTCCGGGACGAGGAGGACGAGGTCCTGGCCGAGGGCGCCGGTGCGGTTGCCGCCGGCTCCGGGCTTGCCGTTGGTGGCCTTGCGCTTGGGCGAGTGGTGGTATTCGAGCAGGGTGGTGACCTGCGCGTCCACGGTGAGGGTGACACTGCCGCCGTCCCCGCCGTTACCGCCGTCCGGGCCGCCGAGCGGCTTGAACTTCTCGCGGTGCACGGAGGCGCAGCCGTGGCCCCCGTTGCCCGCGGCGACATGAAGTTCGACGCGGTCCACGAAGGTGGTCATGGTTGTGCCTCCAGTGCGAAGAAGTCAGTGTTCTACCTACGTAAAGCATGAAGGGTGGACCGGAACATTCCGGCCCACCCTTCATTGTGAGTCTGGTGTGACTCAGGCCTCGACGGCCACGATGTTGACGACCTTGCGGCCGCGGCGGGTGCCGAACTGCACAGCACCGGCGGTCAGCGCGAACAGGGTGTCGTCGCCACCGCGGCCGACACCGGCACCCGGGTGGAAGTGGGTGCCGCGCTGGCGGACGATGATCTCGCCGGCGGAGACGACCTGGCCGCCGAAGCGCTTCACGCCGAGGCGCTGGGCGTTCGAGTCACGGCCGTTACGAGTAGAGCTTGCGCCCTTCTTGTGTGCCATTTTTCGCTATCCCCTTACTTGCTGACCGAGTCGATGCTGGTGATGCGCACCGCGGTGTGCTGCTGGCGGTGACCCTGACGGCGGCGGTAGCCGGTCTTGTTCTTGTAGCGCAGGATGACGATCTTGTCGCCCTTGGTCTGGTCGACCACCTCGGCGTGAGCCTTCACGCCGGCCAGCACCCACGGGTCGGAGGTGACGGCTTCACCGTCGACGACGAGGATGGTGGAGAGCTCCACCGAGTCACCCGGCTTGGCCTCGATACGGTCGATCTCCAGCACGTCGCCGACGGCGACCTTGTGCTGGCGGCCGCCTGCGCGAACGATCGCGTACATGCGGTACCTACTTTCCCAACTCGGTCGGAACTCTCGATGCCAGCCACCTGGGTACGGACACAGGGGCCTCCCCCGTCCCCCCTCACGGGGAGTCGTCCTCTTGCGAGAACCGGGAGGTGATGTGCTCGGGAGCAAGGCGTAGACACGCCAGTGGTCAAGAATACGGGCCGGTCGCCGCTGGGGCAAACCGGCCCGTACGGGTCCCGGGCGGAGGGTTCTCCGCCCGGGACCGGGCCCTACTCGGCCGCCGTATCACCCTCGGCGGCCGCCGCCTTCTTGGCCGCCGCGCTCGTCCGCTTGGTGGCGGTCTTGCGGGCGGTGGTCTTCTTCGCCGCCGTCGTCGTCTTCTTGGCGGCGACGGCGGTGGTCTTCTTGGCGGCGGTCTTGCGGGCCGCCCGCTTCTTCGGGGCCGGCGCCTCCTCGGCGGGCTCCTCGGTCGCGTCCGGAGCGGCCTCGGCCGCGGGGGCCTCGGCGGCCTCCGGGACCTCGGCGGCGGCCGGCTCGGCCACAACCTCGGCCGGGGCCTCCTCGACCGCGGCCGGCGCGGCCTGCGGCTCCTCGACCGGGGTCTGCGCCGCCGGGTCCTGGGCCGCCGGGGAGACGGCCGCCAGGGCCGACTCCAGGGCCGCCTCGGCCTTGGCCTGCAGCACCACGATCTCCGCCCCGCCCGGCGCACCGGCCGGAGCCGTCGCCTTGCGGACCGCCCGACGGCGGGGCCGTCCGGCGGGGGCAGCGGCCGGAGCCTCCACCGGGGCCTCGACCACGACCGGCGCCGCGGCGACCGGCTCGGCCACGACCTCGGCCTCGCCCGGCACCTCGATCGCCAGCTGGCCCTCGATCTCCTCGCGGACCGGCGCGGACTCGACGATCTCGAAGTCCTCGGCCTCGTCGACCTCGTCGACCGAAGCGGTCTCGACCGCCTCGACGACCTGCGACTCCTCGTTCCCGGCGCCGCCCTTGCCCCGGCGACGGCGCTTGCCGCCGCCCGCACCCGCCTCGACGGCGGCAGCGCCGCCACCGGTGTGGGCGTGGGAGTGGGAGCTCGGCTGCTCCATGTGGACGATCACACCGCGGCCGTTGCAGTGCACGCAGGGCTCGGAGAAGGACTCCAGCAGGCCCTGGCCGACCCGCTTGCGGGTCATCTGGACCAGGCCCAGCGAGGTGACCTCCGCCACCTGGTGCTTGGTCCGGTCCCGGCCCAGGCACTCCAGCAGACGGCGCAGCACCAGGTCGCGGTTGGACTCCAGGACCATGTCGATGAAGTCGATCACGATGATGCCGCCGAGGTCGCGCAGCCGCAGCTGGCGCACGATCTCCTCGGCCGCCTCGATGTTGTTCCGGGTGACCGTCTCCTCCAGGTTGCCGCCCTGGCCGACGAACTTCCCGGTGTTGACGTCGACGACGATCATCGCCTCGGTGCGGTCGATCACCAGCGAGCCGCCGCTGGGCAGCCAGACCTTGCGGTCCAGCGCCTTCATCAGCTGCTCGTCGATCCGGTAGGTGGCGAACACGTCCACCTCGGAGGTCCACCGCTGGAGCCGCCCGGCGAGGTCCGGGGCCACGTTGGAGACGTAGTCGTGGATGGTGCTCCACGCCTCGTTGCCGGAGACGATGACCTTGGTGAAGTCCTCGTTGAAGATGTCGCGGACGACCCGGACGGTCATGTCCGGCTCGCCGTAAAGCAGCGCCGGGGCGTTGCCGGAGGCGGCCTTCTTCCGGATGTCCTCCCACTGCTGCTGGAGGCGCTGGACGTCGCGGGTCAGCTCGTCCTCGGAGGCGCCCTCGGCGGCGGTGCGCACGATGACGCCCGCGTCGTCCGGGACGATCTTCTTGAGGATCTGCTTCAGACGGGCGCGCTCGTTCTCCGGCAGCTTGCGGGAGATACCGGTCATCGAGCCCTCGGGCACGTAGACCAGGTAGCGGCCGGGCAGCGAGATCTGGCTGGTCAGGCGGGCGCCCTTGTGGCCGATCGGGTCCTTGGAGACCTGGACCAGCACGGACTGGCCGGACTTCAGCACCGACTCGATCCGGCGCGGGCCGCCGTGGCCGCCCAGCGCGCCGAAGTTGACCTCACCGGCGTACAGGACCGCGTTGCGGCCCTTGCCGATGTCGACGAACGCGGCCTCCATCGACGGCAGCACGTTCTGGACCTTGCCCAGGTAGACGTTGCCGACGTACGAGGTGGCCTGCTCCTTGTTGACGTAGTGCTCGACGAGCACACCGTCCTCGAGGACGCCGATCTGGGTGCGCTGGCCGTTCTGGCGCACCACCATGACGCGCTCGACCGACTCGCGGCGGGCCAGGAACTCGGCCTCGGTGATGATCGGCACCCGGCGGCGGCCCAGCTCGCGGCCCTCGCGGCGGCGCTGCTTCTTGGCCTCCAGACGGGTGGAGCCCTTGATGGACTGCACCTCGTCCGGGTCGAACGACGGCTCGGTGGAGCGGCGGCGCGGCTCGCGCACCTTCACCACCGTGCGGACGCCGTCCTCGGTGGTCTCGGCGACCTCCACGGCGCCGGCCTCACCGCTGCGGCGGCGACGGCGACGGCGACGGCGCGAGGAGGACAGGCCGGCGGCCAGGTCGTCGTCGTCCTCGTCGTCCTCGTCGGCGGCCGCGACGGCCGGCTCCTCGACGGCGGGCTGCTCGGTCTCGGGGGCCTCGGCCTCCTCGTCGGCCTCACCGCGACGGCGGCGACGGCCACCCCGGCGGCGGCGGCGCGACGGGCGACCGTCCTCCCACTCGTCCTCGGCCTCGGGGCCGGTGGCGGGGGCGGCGACGGCCGGGGTCTCCACGGCGGCGGGCGCCTCGACCACGGCGGGGGCCTTGACGGCGGCCGGGGCCTTGGCGGCGGGGGCCTTCGCGGCGGGGGCCTCGACCCGCTCCACGGCGGCGCCACGACGACCCCGGGCCGGGGTCTGCACCCGCACCGAGGTGCGGACGCGGCGACGGCGGCCGACACCGCTGTACTCGAACTCCTCCTCCTCGCGCTGCGTCGCGGCCGGGGCGGACTCCGCCTCGACGGCGGCCGGCTGCGCGGCGGCGGGAGCGGGGGCGGACTTGGCGGCCGGGGTCGCCGGAGCCGCCTGGGCCGCCGGAGCGGTCGGGGCGACGAAGGGGGCGGGCTCCTGGAACACCGGGGCCTGGAAGATCGCGGTGGACGGGCGGACCGCGCGGCGGCGGACCCGCTGCGGCGGCTCGGCGGACTCGACGACCGGCGCCGGGGCGACCGGCTCCTCGACCGGGGCCTCCTCGGCCACCGGCTCCTCGACCTCGGGCTCGGCCTCCTCGGCCACCGGCTCCTCGACCACCACGGGGGCGGCCTCGACCACCCGGCGGCGGCGGGGACGGCGCGCCGGGGCGGCGGGCTCCTCCGCGGCGGCGGGGGCCTCGACGGCCTCCGGCTCAGCGGCGGCGGCGGGCGCCTCGACCACGGGGGCGGCCTCGGGCTCGGCCTTCTTGCGGGTCCGACGGGCCCGCACGGGCTTCTCCGCCGGCTCCGTCTCCGTCTTCTCGGCCTTCTCCGCCTTGTCGGCGGCCTTCTCCGCCTTCTCGGCCTTGGGGGCCTTCGCCTTCGCGGCGGCGACCGGGGCCTGCTCGGCCTCCGGCGCGGTGACCACGATCGCGGAGGCCTCGGGCGCTCCGGCGGGCGCCTCGGCCCGCTTGCGGGTGCGGCGGGCCCGGACCGGCTTCTCCGCCGCCGGCTCGGCGGCGGCGGTCTCGGCGACCGGCGCCTCGACCGTACGGGTGGCCTCGGCCTCGGCCGGGACGACCGTCTCGGCGGCCTCGGTGGCGGCGCCCTGCGGCGCTCCCGCGGGGCGGGACACGGCGCGGCGGCGCCGGCGCGGCGGCGCGGCGGACGCGCTGTCGCCGCCGGTCGCGGCGGTGTCGTTCGGTTCCGTCGCAGGCTGCTGCGGATCGGTGTTATCGAGCATGCGGGTGGATCTCCCGTCAGGCCCCCGGGCTCCGCATCCGGGCACGGCACGACACCGGTGGCCGGCCGGCATCACGACGATGCTCGGGCCGGACCCTCTCACGGTGCCGCCGCGCGGACGCGAGGCCGCACAGGGGCTCGTAGTCTCGCTCGGCGCCCCGCCCTCGGCGGGGTGTCGAAAGTCTTCTGGTCTGACCAGTCTTCTGAGGTTTTCCCAAGCTGCGCCGTCCCCCAACCCCGGGTGGCTCCCGGACGGGGTCCTCGGGCCCACCGACCATCGGGGTCGGCGGGCCGCAAGAGGCCGGCCTGTGCTTCGACGACGCTCGCTCCCCTGGGGAGCAGCGGGGGCCTGGAGGACCAGCGGGCCCAGTGGGGAACTGGACCCGGCCTCCGCCCGCTAGGCGGACGCGGTTGCGCGCGGCTCGCCGGCCGCCAGAGGGCCGGCCTGGGCCGCGGCGCGGTCGAGCGCCAACGGGTCGGTCACCGTGCCGGTCCCCTCGTCGAGCGGCCCCTGCGCCAGCCTGGTCACCTCTGCGGGGACCGGCGGCGCCAGGTCGGCCGTCGCACGGAGACCGGACAACACGTCGTCGGGTCGTACGGCGGGTGTGGCGTGTCGTACTACCAGGCGCAGTATCGCACAGGGACGCCCGGTCCGAACATCGCGGGTCTCTTCGCCCTCCGTGTCCGCACCGCCGTCGACCTGCGGCGGGAGGAGCTCAAGAGCCGCCACCGCCCCGCGCGCGTCGAAGACCCGCAGACCGTTCTTGGTGAGGCGTTCGACCTCGACCCGCTCCGCGGCGAGGAACAGGGCGACCGCGCGGGCCGCCTCCTGCGGGTCGACACCGTCGAGCCGCACCTGCCACTCGGAGGCCTCCAGGCGCTCCACGAAGTTGGGCGTCCGCACCTCGACCGCGTCGATCACGTCCAGGCCCGCGGGCAGCGACTCGTCCAGTTGGACGCGCAGCTCCTCCGGGTCCCGGTGGGCCGCGAGGCCGATCTCCAGGTACTCCGCCTCACTGGCCACACCGGTCGGCGCGGCATTGGCGTAGGACACCTTGGGGTGCGGGGTGAAGCCGGCCGAGTAGGCCATCGGCACCACCGAGCGGCGCAGGGCGCGCTCGAAGGCGCGCTGGAAGTCGCGGTGGCTGGTGAAGCGGAGCCGGCCGCGCTTGGTGTAGCGGAGACGAATCCGCTGCACCGTCGGCGCGGGCGGCGGACCGTCGGGCGTACGGCGTGCCAGGGTCGCTCAGTCCTTCGTCAGTGGTCCCCGTCCGCGGCGGCGGCGATTTCCCGCCACTGTCCGGACTCTTACACCTCAAAGGGTACGCGCCCCCGCCCACCCCTCGCTCCGCCCCCGCCCGCCCCGACCCGCGAACGCCCCCGCCGGAAGGATCCGACGGGGGCGCTCCGGTGCCTCTGCGGCTACTTGTTCACCACGGTGAGCGGGAGCATCGTCTTCCCGGTCGGACCGATCTGGATGCTCGTGTCCATCTGGGGCTACATGGAGCTGCACCCAAAACTGTCGCTGGGAGGGTCACCGACATGGCGAAGCGCACCCGTACGGCACGTGCCGCACAGCAGAAGGCGTACACGGTCGAGGCCGAATGGAGCACCGCGGATCTGGTGCTGCTGGAGGAGCTGAAGCGAGCCGAGGCCGCGCTCCCGACGGAGGCGCCCCGGGCGCTGCTCTCCGTCCGGCTGTCCGTACTGACGGAAGACACCACTTCCCCCGTCCGTCAGGAGCTCGAACTCCGCCGCGAGGCGCTGAACCGGGGGTGCCGCGTGGTCGGCGTCGCCAGCGACCTCAACGTCTCCGCCACCAAGGTGCCGCCGTGGAGGCGGAAGGAGCTGGGCGAGTGGCTGAACAACAGGGCGCCGGAGTTCGACGTGCTCCTGTTCTGGAAGCTCGACCGCTTCATCCGGCGGCTGTCCGACCTGAACACCATGATCGAATGGGCTCTGAAGTACGGGAAGAACCTGGTCTCCAAGCACGACTCCATCGATCTGACCACGGTCGTCGGCAAGATCCTGGTGACCTTGATCGGCGGCATCGCGGAGATCGAGGCCACCAACACCAGCACCCGCGTCGCGAGCCTCTGGGACTACACGAAGACCCAGTCCGCCTGGCTGGTCGGGAAGCCGCCCTTCGGGTACACCACCGCCGAGGACGAGAACGGCGGCGTCGTCCTTGTCATCGACACCGACGCGCACAAGGCTCTGCACTGGTGCCGACGCATGGCCCGTCGAGGCGTCTCCGCCACCCGCATGGTCAAGCTGTTGAAGCGAGCGGGCCTCGTCAGCGACGGCCTCACGGCGACGACCCTGCTGCGCCAGCTCCGTAACCCCGCCCTGATGGGCTACCGGGTCGAGGAGGAGAAGAAGGGCGGCGCCCGCCGGTCCAAGCTCGTCCTGGACAAGGCCGGGAAGCCCATCCGGGTCGCGGAGGCCGTCTTCGTCGAGGAGGAGTTCAACGAGCTCCAGGCGGATCTCGACAAGCGCAGGAAGAGCCAACCCCAGCGCCGACCCGGCGGCGCCACGACGTTCCTCGGGGTCTTCATCTGCGTCGACTGCAAGACGAACATGATCCAGCAGCGAAACCGCGTCAAGGACTGGCTGTACGAGTACCTGCGGTGCCAGGGATGCAAGGGCGGGGGCTTGGGTGCTACCAACCCCGACGTGATCAACGCCAAGCTCGTCCACGACGTGCTGTCGGTCCTCGGCGAGGAGCCCGTACAGGTGCGCGAGTACGCACGGGGTGCAGAGGCGCGCGCCCATGTCGCACAGCTCGAGAACTCCATCGCCTACTACATGAAGGAGCTGGAGCCCGGCGGCCGGTACTCCAAGACCCGGTTCACGCGCGAGCAGGCGGAGGAGACGCTGGACAGGCTGATCACCGAACTCGGAGAGATCGACCCCGAGAGCACCGAGGACCGGTGGGTGAACGTGGCCAACGGGAAGACGTTCCGGCAGCAGTGGGAGGAAGGCGGAACCGAGGCCATGGCCGCAGACCTCCTGAGGGTGGGCGTCCGGTGCGAGGTCACCCGGACCAAGGTCAAGGGCCAGCGGGCTCCCGCCATCAAGCTTCGCCTCATGATCCCCAAGGACTACCGGGACCGGCTGATCGTCAAGGAGGACCACTTCGCGAGCAAGCTCTGACATGAGCGGCCGGTCATGCGGCAGCCCCCGGTAGTCGAGGCCGGGGGCTGGTGTCGTCAGTGCTTGGCGGGGTCGTAGGGCTCCTCATTGCCGTCGTCGTCGACGATGACGATCTCGCTCCTGATGACCGGCACCTTCGTCTGCCCCGGAGTCCCGGCCCGCTCGACGGAGCCTCGGGGTACAGGTGCCGGGCCGGTCACCATGCCCCACCGGACCGGCCTGAACCTTCCGCGTCTTCGCGCGCGACTTCCCGGGTTGTGGCGAGGTCTTCGGCGATGCCGGCGGCGATAAGTGCTTCGGCCGGGGTGTGCCCGGTTCCCGCGAACCGCCATACGCTCTCGACCACGGTCTCGGTCTCACTCTCCCGGTCGGCGTACAGGCCGCGGGCGTGCTCGGCGCGTGCGGCCCGGAGCTGCCCGTATGTAGTGGAGAAGGCCCTAGTCTTGGTGAGGCTGTGGCCCCGGTAGCCGAGCATGTGGGCCCAGGCACGGAGGCGGAGGTGTTGCAGTTCGGGCAGGCCGCCGAGGCGCCAGGCGGTGGCGATGAGTGCCCGAACGTGCAGGCTGACGGGCAGGGCCCGGATCTCCGCCAGGGACTCCATCCGGCGGTCGACCGCTCCCGCGGCTTCCACGCTCTTGCTCGTGTACTTGGCGACATAGGCGGCCACGGCGTCGTCCGTAAGGCGCCCGCCGTCCCCTTTCATCAGGGGGTGGGCGTCGAGCTGGGTGCCGAAGCGCAGCCGTCCCCCACTGTGCGCCGCCGTGTCGGGAGGCGGGAGCGCGACGGCTGCGGCGGCCGAGCGGACGGTCTCCAGGAGGAGAGGCCCCGTCGCCCAGGAAGGAGGCGGAGCAGCGGGACCGTCCGGGCCGTCGAGTCGGACGACCGCGTGGAAGTGGACGGAACCGCGCTTCTGGTACTCGGCGACCTTGGCGGCGGAGACCCGCACCAGGGCGCGTACCTTCGTCCGGCCGACGCCCGCCCGGGTGGCGAGGTGGTGATAGAGGTTGTCGCGGAACGCCTTCCAGAGCGCCGGGGCCATGGCGTTCCACAGGACATGCCCGGGGTAGTCGTAGCAGTCGGTGCAGAGCGGCTGTCCGACGAGCGGGTCCGCGTCCGGGTGGAGTCGGCCGCAGCCGTGCCGACCGCCGTGTTCGCAGCACCGGCGACGGGCCCGGTGGCACTCCCCCGCACGGTGGACCGCACCGAAGGAAGGGGCGGTCAGGGTGACGAACAGCCGCGGGTGCGTCCGAACCGTGTCGGGGACGCCCTTGCCCCCGGTGAGGCCGGAGCGGACCAGGTGGAAGGTGTCGCCGCTGTGCTCGCGTGAGCAGGTGGCGCATCGGGAGGCCCGACGGTTCCGGCAGCGGACCGAGAGCCGGCCGCCGGGTTCGGCCTCGGTCGAGTAGTGGCGCAGCACCTCCCCGGTCCCGGCGTCGAGGGTTGTGCTGTGCCCCCTGAGGTGGACCGGTTCCGCGCAGCCGCCGGTGGCGCGGACCTGATCCAGCCAGCGGTTCAGATCGGGCAGCTCGCCGAGCCGGACGAAGTCCCTTTCGACGTCGGACAGTTGGCGAAGCCGCGCCTCCCGGTCGAGGAAGGCGCGGCGTGCGGTGGGGTCGTTGTACGGGTTGCTGCGGGTCATGGCGGGTGTCTCCAGGGCCAGGGTTCGCCGGGCCCCGGCCGGGCCAGTGCTGCGACGGTCCGGCCGGGGGTGGCGTGGTGGTGGATGGAGCCGGTCCGGCGGTCGAGGACAGGGCCGCCGGTGAAGGTTGGGTGGGCTGGCACGGTGATCACGCCTTTCAGGCGGTGTGGGTGAGGCCCTGGACGATCCAGGTGACGGCGCGGACGACGGGGTCGGCCCAGCCGACGCGGTCGAGGTGGATGCCGAGGACGCCGACGAGCAGGACGTGCCAGAGGCGCAGCTCGCCGGAGCGGACCAGGAGGTAGGTGACGACGATCAGGAAGGCGATCAGCACGGCGGTCATGTCCATCATGCGTGGACCCCTTCGCTCTGCTCGTCCGCCTGCTGGAGGCCCGGCCAGGTCGGCGCGAGCCGGGCGTACTTCCTGGCCGCCCGACGGGCCTGGTCGGGAGTGACGTGGATGGAGCGGGCCCTGGTCCATCGGCCGTCGGTGTCGGCGGTGATGGCGACGCCCTGTTCGGCGAGGGTGATCCGCTGAGCGGCTTCGAGGGCGTCCTTGCTGAGGTCGCCGAGCGCCATCTCCGCCGTCCCCGGATCGCTCACGCGGTGGCAGACGCGTCCGGCCAGCTGGGCACGCAGGGCGGTGACACCGGGGCCGAGGTCCGAACCGACCCGCTGTCCGGCGACGACCAAGTGGACCCCGAGGGCCGCGCCGAGCTGGGCGAGCCGGAGCAGATTGGTGGAGATCTCCCCGACCTCCGCCTTGTCGTCCCTGGTCGCGACCAGGTACAGCTCCGCGACCTCGTCCACGATCAGGACGACGGGCATCTTGCGGAGCTTGGCCGGCAGGTCCCAGACCGAGCGCGCCCCGACCGACCGGCACAACCGCATCCGGGCCTCGGTCTCGGCCACCAGCTCGGCCAGCAGCCGTGAAGCCTCCGCCCGGGTGGACGCCAGCGCCGACAGCCGGTCCTCGAACAGCGACAGTTCCATGCCGCCCTTGAGGTCGATGCCGAAGAGGGCAACCCGCTGCGGGGCGAGTTCCTTCACCAGCGAGGCGATCAGGGTGGACTTGCCGGAACGGGTCGCGCCGACGATCAGCCAGTGCGGCGCCCGCCGGAAGTCGACCACCCAGGCCCGGCCGTCCTCCAACAGGCCGACCACCGCCCGCAGCACACGCTGCTTCAGCTGGTACGGCACGACGGGGGCGCGGAGCGGGTCCCAGGCGAGCACGGACAGCGTCACGAACCCGCGCTCGTCCGACACGACCCGGACCGCATGGACCCGCCAGGTGTGCATGAGGGCTTCCACGGCGGAGACGAAGTGCTCCGGCACCTGTCCCGGGTGCAGCCGCACCGTGACGTCGAGACCGCCCCGCTTCAACTTCGGGATGCCCAGGCGGGGCGGGACCGGCCGCAGCGGGTCGCCGCGAACGACCATGTCCCCGATCAGCGCCCGCCCCGCGCGCTTGGCCACCGCGAGGCCGAGGTTCGTGGTCAGGCGACGCCACGTCACCCGGATCCGCACGACCGCGACCGGATAGCCGAGCAGGCACCACCACACGTAGGGATGGTGGCGCCGCAGACCCGGAGCCGCGCTGAGCAGGATCAGGACCACCGCCAGCAGCGTCACCCAGAGGAGCTGGAGCACGATCACCGCCGTCCCCCGTTCTCCGAGGCCGTGTTGTGGGCCTCGGTCTCCAGGTCGCGCGCCTGGCCGACGGCCTTGGTGGCGAGGACGGCGATGTGGTCGAAGAGCAGGGCACCGTCGTCGTCCCTGCCGAACGGGTCGACCTCTTCGGCCAGGTCCCCCAGTTCGCGCAGCAGGCCGCGCAGCTTCACCCGCGTCGCGCCGCTCATCAGGCGTCTCCGCCCTTCCGGGAGGCCGCCGGGGCCGACGCGGGGACGGGGGTGATCGCGTCGGCGCGGAAGGACAGGCCGTGCCGGTCCCCCATCGCCCACGAGAAGGCGGTCAGCCCGGTGACCTGCACCCGCACGCCTTCGGTCACGCCGACCGGTTCACCGGACACGCTGATCTCGACGATCGAGGCCCGCCGGCCGTCCTGCCGGACCGCGACGCCGACCGTGTAGACGGTCTGCCCCTCCCGGTCCTTGCGCACCTCCCCGGTCTCGCGGTTCGCGATCCGCGCCTCGGGGGCAACGATGCAGGTCATCGTGCCGAGCCGGGTTCCATCAACGGGAATGGACTGCATGAGCGCACACTCCTCCGACACCAAAGGCCGCATGACGTAAGTCGTCAAACGTACTTACCTTTGATGTCGAGATGATGCCCTTCCTTGACGCCCCGACGCAAGCAATTCATGCTTACGTTTAACGGCTACCGACTGACGACAGACCTAGACATGCGGCCCGAGCTGGGCAAACGACCACAGCCGAACTCTCGAAAACGACGCGACACGAGGCGGGCCCCTACCCCCGGCGCCCGCACAAGGGGTCAACACCATGGCGATCATCCGCAACGAGGCACTGCACAAGCAGGTAGCGGCGGCGATGCGACAGTCCATCGCCGCCGGCGAGTGGCCACCCGGCACGCAGCTGCCCACGGAGACCGACCTCGCCGAGAAGTACGGCGTCTCCCGACCGACCGTCAGGCTCGCCGTCGCCGCGCTCCGCAGCGAGGGCCAGTTGGACGTGAAGCAAGGCCGCGGCACCTTCGTCCGCCCCACCGTCCACGGCCCGACCGGCACCCTGGACCGGACCGTCACCACCCAGGGCAACACCTACTCGACGCCCACCGACGCCTGGTTCGGCCCCGCCGAGGAGCCCACCGTCTACCGGACCCGCACCGACGCGATCACCGCGCCACTGCTGGAGATGGATCAGGACGAACTCATGCTCGGCTGCGACCGCCTGCTGACCGACCCCACCGGCGGCGGCCGCGCCCTTCACCGCCTGCTGCTCCCCATGGAACACATCGAGGCCACCCCCCTCGCCCAGCAGCCCGCCGCGACCCCGGCCGAGGCGTACGCAACACTCGCCGCCGCCGGCCACGACATCGCTTGGCGCGAACGTGTCACCGCCCGCATCCCCCAGCCCGACGAGCGCGAGGCCCTGAAGCTCTCCGAGGCCGCCGTCCTCCTGGTCACCCACCGCACCACCTACGACCAGGCCACCGGTCTTCCCCTCATCCTCGAAGAGACCCGCCTCGGCGCCGAAACCGCCGCCCTCACCTACGCCATCGAGGCCCGGCCCGCCGAGGCCACCCGCTGACCCTGTCGCAAACCTTCTCTACTTACTCAAGGGGGCGGCCCCAGCCGCCCCGGCCGGGCATGCGGCCTTGCGGCCGTTCCGGGCCGGGCGCCTGGCCCGCCCACAGAGAAGCGCCCAGCCCCGCCAGCTGCCGCGCGACGGCTGATGCCGGGCGGCTCCGCAGTTTTACCCACCTCTCAGGCCCGGGACCCGCGTCGAGCAAGACCGGGGGGCCACTCGGCCAAACTGCGGTCAGGCCCAAAAGCCCTGACCGAGCCGCAGCAGCTTACGGCCCCCCGATCATGCCCGACCCCAGACCAGACAGGACACCGGCCAAAACCGCTCCGCCGCCCGCGCTGGTCAGCCTAGGATGCGGTCAATCGAAGCTTCGATGCCAGCCGCGCGAAGCTCCGCAGCAAGGGGAATCCTCCACCCCTTATTGGAATCCAGCTCGACATAAGTAACCCCCAAAAAGTCGCTGGGGATTTCTACTCCCGGTTCGTAGAGCGCGATAACTCGACTACGTCCGAGGAGTCCAATAAATAGTCCCAGCTCAAGAATTACGTTCTGGCGCGCCCTAGGCTTAACCTCTGAGGCGCCAGCCAACCCACCCTCGTCGTCCCCGGTGAGGATGACCACCGCAAAGGAAGCCTTCTGGGCATGATCTAGAAGCTTGCCCAGGATGTCGGCGCCCCTGCCAACTTCCTCATCTAGGACAATTACATCCCGCGAGGTTACGCGCCCCAGGAACCCCCGGACAGTCTCCCGCGCCTGGTGGTCTCGGCCATGGACCAGAAAAATCGCATCACCCATCGCGACCTGCTCAGAGGCCGGAGATTCTTGCTGCCAGAGCTCCAGGCGATCTCTGATCGACGACAGAACCCTCAACTTCTTGGGCAAAATCGCAGTAAGGGCGGCGTTGACGTACTCCGCCGTCTTAGCGGCACCGAACTTAAGATCGAAAATCTCAATGTCAAGGCTTGCAAATTCGCCCGGCGGCGCTAGCGTCAGAGCACCATCAACCTCAAATCCAGACTGGAGAATAGCATCAGTGTATTCATTCCAGTTGAGAAATTGAGACTGGAACTCTTGAACTTCTTCAGCTGTCGTTCGAGGAAGACGGCCGATCTCCTCTCCCTTTGAGATCTGGTCGCCAAGCTTGCTGTCCATCACGTCGACGCTGCCGACGAGTCGCACCTTCGCCATAACCGCATGCTACGCCGGTTCAGACCCGGCAGTGAGTCAAGCAGCAAAACTGATCCCTAGTGCCCCATGCGCGCCCGATCGGGCGGCGAGTTGCGGGAGCGCCTGGAACACCGAGGCCCGGAGAAGCAGTTCAAAAGAGTGAGGGCCCCGCGAAGGGGCCCTCGCACTACGGCCAAAGACCGTAGTGCCGCGCCGTCCAGATCACGCACTCCGCTATGGCCCGTCCCGCAAGGAACTTGAGGACCTGGTTGCTGAGATCTGCGTACCACGCACGCTTACTGGACTGATCTGCCATTGGGCAAACCCTCTCAGTGACTGGCGTAGAACCGCTCCGCCGTCCGGGCGGACTCCCGTCGTGAGCCGCTTGCGGCAGATCGTGAAGTCACCCTCTGGCAGAGAACCAGCGCAGCTGGCACATTACTCGCCCAGCACGACGAGCGAAAGCGATCCGCTCGGAACAGACGCTCCCTCGGCGCCACAACGCACGATGAGCGGGCTCGTGCCGCCAATGAGAGCGCACGGAACTGAGTACCTAGCTGCGATACAACCGTCACACACTTCGGCGGACGACAACGGACGCTTGGGGGCTGTCGGCGCAGGTCAGCGGTGCCGCTCACAAAGGTCGGGTGGGTGCTCAGGTTGCTTCGGGACGAAGCAGCCAACCCGCTGGATCTGGTGGAAGCTTGTGCAGCCACCAGTCCCAGTCAGTGCGATTCCCGACGGGCAACAGCAGCCAGACATAGAAGCTCTTCGAGGCTCAGCCATCCCTCGGCAATCCCCTCAAGCCTGACTACTGGGCCGCCGCTGGCGTCCGTGTCTGCGATAGCACGCAGCTGTGCCCGCGCTACACCGCATGCGGCGAGCAAACCGTTCAACTCGTCGGCCGCCTGCTTTGCCGCCCGCCAGCCGGCGGCGTAGTCCACTCCCGGCAGCCACACCCACGCACCCGGATCGAGGCCTGCCGCCAACTCCGCACCGAAGTCGTCGTCCCCGTCCAACTGTTCTTCAACTCCCCTGGTCAAGAACCGAACCGGGCCATCAGTGCACTGACATGCCGAGGAGCCCGATACCATCGGCATCGGGTTCCGGCCCACCGGACCACCCCTCTCCCGCCAAGGTTCCGGGGTGGTCCGGCACGTGTTCGGTTGTTCTTGATCAGGTCATGTGCGATCCCGTTCCGGCTCGTCGCAGGCGAAGATCCGCCGGAAGAGTTCTGCCTCGGTCAGGCCGATCAGCGGATCGTCAGCGCTGTTCCTCTCGCGCCGGATCCGCCACATCAGGAGGGCTCGCTGGGCGTCGGCGAAGCCGGGCTCGTCGCACCACGCCATGACGTCACGGTGCGCTGCTCGGCGCCCGGGCGAGACTGCCCGAACAGGCCAGGAGAACTGGCCGTCGAGCAGCCACCAGGTCGAGACCCGGTCCCGCCAGGCCCGCAAGTACCGGATCACCGTGGTGCTCCAGGACCGGCGGGGTACAGGCGGACCAGGGTCGGGGTCAGGTCGAGGAAGGCCAGGGCCCGCACCTCTCCCTGCGTCGCGAGCCGCTGCCCGACCGTCTGCGCCTCCGACGGTCCGAACAGCTCGGCGAAGTAGCCGTGCTGGTCCGGGCTCAGTGGAAGCACGGCAAGCGTCCGCAGCAGCGCGGCCATCGCGTCCGTCAACTTGCTGAAGCACGCCGGTGCGGTGATGCCCCGGACTTCCGCGATCACCGGGAACGGGTACAGACAGACCGCTTCCAGTCCCGATCCACCATGCTCTTCAGGTGCGGTCATCTCCCCGCCACCTCCCCCGCACGACGCGGGTGCCACCGGTGGACACTGACCGTCCGGCCGTTCACCACGATGCTTCGGATCAACGCCTTCCCCAGCCCCGCGCCGCAGTAGAAGCACCGCGACGAAACCCCGGAACGCCGACTCATTCCGCACCGCCCTTCGGGCTCACCAGAGCCCAGACGATCTTTCCGATGCCTTCGGGCCGGGGCCCGTAACCCCATTCGAGGGACAGGGCTTCAACCAGGTACAGCCCGCGCCCCGACATGTCCTCCGGGTCGGCGGTGCGCCGGATCGCGGGCTTCTCGCTGCTCGCGTCGTGGACCTCGATCCGCAGGTGGTCGCACACCACCTCGAACCGGACGGCGATCTCACGTCCGGGCGACACCCGCGCGTGCACCACCGCGTTCGCCACCAACTCGCCGAGCACCAGCTGACCGTCCACCGTGAGGGCCCTGCCGCCCGGAACGCTCTGCAGGAACTCACGCAGGTGGCTCCTGGCGACCTGCGCGGATCGCCTGTGCCGCGTGAGCGTCGTCTCGAACGCGGGTATGCCGACGGCCGGCCTGTAGGGTTCGGGGCCGTCTTGGGGGTTTCCCGAGCTGATCACGTACACCGCCTCCCGATGTCCCAGCGGACGGCCCGAACCTGGACGTTCCGGCCCTTGACCCCAGGCTGCCGATCGGGAGTGCAGACTTCGTACCCAAGCTGATTACCCAATGTGGGTAAACTCACAGGCAATCAACTTGCTTGCGGTGGCTGATGATCGACAGCGGGGGCAGTGGTGACCGAGGCTCGCGTACCGGACCGGCTGCCCGCAGGTCTGCTCTCCCACCCCGAGATGATCGCCGCCTGCCGAAGACGCGACTTCGCCTCCGTCTTCCGGCTGCTCAAGCTGGCGGGGATCTACCCGTCACTCATCGCTCGCGCCTGCGACATGACACCGAGCCGGGTGGGCGAGGTCATGTCCGGGAAGCGCAAGATCGAGAAGATCGATCTCATCGAGCGGATCGCCGACGGACTCCACATCCCGGGGCGCATGCTCGGCCTGTCCGACCGGCCGTGGGAGCAGGCGGGACTTGTCCCGCAGCCCCGGCGGCGCCCGCCGGAGTCGTCCGCCGGCGGGCGGGACCTCAACGCCCCGATCGACCCCGAACTCTTCGTCAGCCATCTGCGCTGTGCGATGCCCGGTCACTACAAGTCCGCGAACCTGCTCGGCTCCCGCCACGCGCTCGACGCGGTCACGCGCCACGTCCAACTGCTCGACCGTCTCCAGCAGGACGCCGAGGGCCGTGCCCGGGACGAGCTCCTCACCATCGGCGCCCGCACCGCGGAGTTCCTGGGCTGGCTGAACCAGGACCTCGGGCACTTCGACCGGGCCCTGTACTGGTCGGACCGCGCCATGGAGTGGGCGCAGGAGGCCGACGACGACGTGATGGCCGCCTACGTGCTCTTCCGGAAGAGCAACCAGGCCACCGCCCAACGCAATGGTCAGAAGGCCGTCAGTCTTGCCCGCGCGGCCCAACGCTCGGTCGGGGCCACCCACCGGATCCGGGCCCTGGCAGCGCAGCAGGAGGCCCAGGGGCACGCGCTCATGGGCAACCCGCGCTTCGCCCAGGAGAAGTTCGACGAGGCCCACGAGGTCGCCTCCTCACCGGACGACTCGCACGCCGACGACGCCCTTGATCTCGCCTACTGCACGCCGACCTACATCGAGATGCAGCGGGCGAACTGCCTGATCGAGCTCGGCGCCCCGCACACGGCCGTGGGCATGTTCGAGGCGGAGCTCCGAATCCTCCCGCCGATCTACCGCAACGACCAGGGCGTCTACCTCTCCCGGCTGGCGCGCGCCTACGCGGTCTCCGGTGAACCCGAGCAGGCGGCCGCCGCAGCCGACCGCGCACTGTCGATCGCTGTCGACACCGAGTCGGCCCGCGCGATGTCAGAACTGTCCGCCGCAGGCAGGGCTCTCCGGCGTTGGAGCGCCGTACCCGAAGTCGCCACGTTCATTGGCCGCTTGACCCTGATGAGCGGTGGGAGCCCTCTCGACCGCTGACGGCCCGATGGGAGAGGCTGGGCCCATGGACGCACTGATCACGGCCGCCACCTCCGCAGACGAACGCCGACGCGGCGCCAGGATCGCCGTACTGCCGGTCGGCAGCTTCGAGCAGCACGGCGACCACCTGCCCCTGACCACGGACACCGTCGTCGCCAGCCTGATCGCCCAGCGGATCGCCGCCGACCACGACCTGTTCCTCCTGCCGCCGATCACGCTGTCCTGCTCCCACGAGCACGCGCACATGCCCGGCACCGTCAGCATCAGCGCCGCCACGCTCTACGCCGTGATCAACGACATCTGGAAGTCCCTCCGGGCGTCCGGCGTTCCCGGCCTGCTGATCGTGAACGGGCACGGCGGGAACTACGTGCTCTCCAACGTGGTCCAGGAGGCCAACACTGAGGGCTCGCGCCTCGCCCTGTTCCCGGTCCGCGAGGACTGGCACCGGGCCCGCGAAGCCGCCGGCCTGGAGAGCAGCAGCGCCGAGGACATGCACGGTGGCGAACTGGAGGTCTCCCTGCTGCTCCACGGCGCCCCCGAACTCGTCCGGGACGGCGTCGCGGACGACGACCACCACGCCCCGGAGCGTCCGTATCTCCTCACCCTGGGCATGGCCGGGTACACCCGGAACGGCATCATCGGCCGCCCGTCGCTCGGAACGGCCGAGAAGGGCAAGGCGCTCCTCGACAGCCTGTCCGGGTCGGCCGCCGCCCACCTGTCACTCATTGGTGGCAACTGAGAACTATCAGGCGTCACCTGGAAGTGGGTGCCAGGGCCATATGTCCGCCACCCGCCATGGTTGTCGAGTCAAACGCGGGGGCACGCCTCCCGCATGGATTCAGGGATAGCCGCCGTAGTCGGTGCAGCCATCGGCGTGTTCGGTGGCGCTGCAGGTGGCTGGCTCACAGTTGTCGGCCAGAGCCGACAGCAGGAGCGCCAGCAGCGGATCGATCAGCAGCGCCACCTGGAAGAGGTGCGCCGAGAGGCCTACACCGCGTGCATCAGCGCTTCGAAGCAGGTCTCGGCCCGCTGGTGGCGGGTCGCGGCCCAGCTCCGCACAGCCGGCAGCACGCCGGACCAGTGGGAGGCGGCCGCCAGCGAGGCACACGCTGCTTGGGCACCGTTCAGCACTGCAGTGGCCGGGGTCACCGTGGTCGGGCCCCGCTCGGTCGCCGAAGCTGCCGAAGTCCTGCGTCGTGCGCTGTACGAGCTGGACCAAGCTGCGGTCGCCTGGCACGGAGCAGCCCGGGAAGCCGGCCACGGCAACCTGACCGACTTCGATGATCGCTACATGGCTGCGGTGACCGGCAAGCGTGAGCCGGGGCAGGCCTTCCAGCAAGCCGCTCGGGAGACGCTGAACACCGAGAGGTGATCCGGCGAAGCAGTGAACCACCGGTATCCCGTCCGGGTGTACGAGAGAGCCCTCCCCGAGAGATTCGGGGAGGGCTCTGTGCGTCGCTCCAAGGCCTCAGATCCACTCGATCGAGGTCTCGATGCCCGGGGCACTCCGGGCGGCGGGCAGAGGGGTCTTCTGGCCGCCCTGCCGGGCCTTCCCGGAGGACGGGGCGGGCCCGTCCGGGGCGCGCGTCACGAAGAGCGCGCCCAGGACGAGCTCCCGCTCATCCTCCGAAAGAGTGTGAAGTAAGTCACACAGCTCGCCGACCGTGCCACCCACTCCGCCACCTATTTCTGCTGGCCAGGGCCGCCGACGACCGTCAGCGGGAGCATCTTCTTGCCCGTGGGGCCGATTTGTATGGCCGTGTCCATCTGGGGGCACACGCCGCAGTCGAAGCACGGCGTCCAGCGGCAGTCGTCGACCTCGACCTCCTCCAGAGCGTCCTGCCAGTCCTCCCACAGCCAGTCCTTGTCGAGGCCGCTGTCCAGGTGGTCCCAGGGCAGGACCTCCTCGTAGCCGCGCTCGCGGGTGGTGTACCAGTCGACGTCGACGCCGGTGCCGGCCAGGCCCTTCTCTGCGGCGGCCATCCAGCGGTCGTAGGAGAAGTGCTCGCGCCAGCCGTCGAAGCGGCCGCCGTCCTCGTAGACCGCGCGGATGATCGCGCCGACCCGGCGGTCGCCGCGGGAGAGCAGGCCCTCGACGATGCCGGGCTTGCCGTCGTGGTAGCGGTAGCCGATGTTCTTGCCGTACTTGCGGTCGCCGCGGATGGAGTCGCGCAGCTTGGCCAGGCGGGCGTCGGTGGCCTCGGCGGACAGCTGCGGGGCCCACTGGAACGGGGTGTGCGGCTTGGGCACGAACCCGCCGATGGAGACGGTGCAGCGGATGTCGTTCTGGCCGGTGACCTCGCGGCCCTTCTGGATGACGTTCTTCGCCATCTCGCCGATCTGGAGCACGTCCTCGTCGGTCTCGGTGGGCAGGCCGCACATGAAGTACAGCTTCACCTGGCGCCAGCCGTTGCCGTACGCGGTGGCGACGGTGCGGATGAGGTCCTCCTCCGACACCATCTTGTTGATCACCTTGCGCATGCGCTCGCTGCCGCCCTCGGGGGCGAAGGTGAGGCCGGAGCGGCGGCCGTTGCGGCTGAGCTCGTTGGCGAGGTCGATGTTGAAGGCGTCGACGCGGGTGGACGGCAGGGAGAGGCCGATCTTGTCGTCCGTGTAGCGGTCGGCCAGGCCCTTGGCGATCTCACCGATCTCGGTGTGGTCGGCGGAGGACAGCGACAGCAGGCCGACCTCCTCGAAGCCGGTGGCCTTGAGTCCGCGGTCGACCATCTCGCCGATGCCGGTGATGCTTCGCTCCCGCACGGGGCGCGTGATCATGCCGGCCTGGCAGAAGCGGCAGCCGCGGGTGCAGCCGCGGAAGATCTCCACGGACATCCGCTCGTGCACGGTCTCCGCGAGCGGGACGAGCGGCTGCTTGGGGTAGGGCCACTCGTCGAGGTCCATCACGGTGTGCTTGGAGACCCGCCACGGCACGCCCGGGGCGTTCGGCACGACCCGGGCGATCCGGCCGTCCGGCAGGTACTCGACGTCGTAGAACCTCGGCACGTACACGCCGCCGGTGCGGGCCAGCCGCAGCAGCAGCTCGTCGCGGCCGCCCGGGCGGCCCTCGGCCTTCCACTCCCGGACGATCCTGGTGATGTCGAGCACGGCCTGCTCGCCGTCACCGATGACCGCGCAGTCGATGAACTCCGCGATCGGCTCGGGATTGAACGCGGCGTGGCCGCCGGCCAGCACGACCGGGTGGTCCTCGGTGCGGTCGCGGGCCTCCAGCGGGATGCCGGCCAGTTCGAGCGCGGTCAGCATGTTGGTGTAGCCGAGCTCGGTGGAGAAGGAGAGCCCGAACACGTCGAACGCCTTCACCGGCCGGTGGGCGTCCACGGTGAACTGGGGCACACCGTGCTCGCGCATCAGCGCCTCGAGGTCCGGCCAGACGCTGTAGGTGCGCTCGGCGAGGACGCCCTCCTGCTCGTTGAGCACCTCGTAGAGGATCATGACGCCCTGGTTGGGCAGACCCACCTCGTAGGCGTCGGGGTACATGAGCGCCCAGCGGACGTCGCAGGCGTCCCAGTCCTTGACGGTCGAGTTGAGCTCGCCGCCGACGTACTGGATCGGCTTCTGGACGTGCGGGAGGAGAGCCTCCAGGCGTGGGAAGACCGATTCGACAGTCATGAGTACCAGGAACCCTTACGACGTTCGGACCGCCGCTCGCTCGGCATGGCGACGGCTGGGAGGGGTGACCCTCAAGGGTAGCCGAACCGCCGTGTTCCCCGGCCCGGCCGCCCTCGCCCCGGGACCGGCCGCGGGCCTCGCGACGGCCCGTGCCGAGGGGTGTACGGACAGGTCCCGGCACGTGAACGCAGCCCCACCGCGGGACCCCGGCGACTGTTGACACGCTCCGAGGCCGCGTGCGGTACTGGCAAGGCTCCACCGGAAGGTCCTGTGCGCCCCCGGGACAAGGGAGTTGGCCGCGCGCGCACCGGCCGTGCCGGGCGGCCCGGCGCGACCCCGCGCCGGACTCCCGGCCCAGGCCCCCGACCGCGCCGACCGCCCGCCCCCGAGGACAGGAGAGCCATGACCGACACGGGCCGGCGGACGCGCCGGATCGACAGCCCGTGCAACGACACCGAGAGCTACCCGACCGTGGCCCGGGCGATCGCCGCGGCCCGCGGGCTGGCCCGCCGCCACCCCGGCCGCTGCCGGGTGCGCGAGGTGGGCCGTTCCCGTGCCGGACGCCCGCTGGTGCTGCTCTCGGTGGACGACGGCGAGCACACCGTCCTCGTGGTCGGCGGCCCGCACCCGAACGAGCCGGTCGGCCTGGCCGCCGCCGTCCGGCTGGCCGAGCAGGCACTGGCGCAGCCGCCCCGCCCCGGGGTCGGCTGGCACGTCCTGCTCTGCCTGGACCCGGACGGCGCCGCGCTGAACGAGGGCTGGCTGAACGGGCCGCTCACCGCGGCCCGGCACTACGAGCACTTCTTCCGGCCCGCCTTCCACGAGCAGCCCGAACTGCTGCCGCACCCGGACGGGCCGCTCGCCCCGATGCCGGAGAGCCGGGTGCTGACCGGGCTGATCGACGAGCTGCGCCCGGTGCTCCAGTGCTCGCTGCACGGCGTGGACTTCGGCGGCGCCTTCGTGCAGCTCACCCGGCCGCTGCCGGCCCTGGCCGGGCGCTTCGCCCGTTCGGCGGCCCGCGGCGGCATCCCGCTGGACGTCGACTCCTACGACGCGCTCGGCTGGGCCAGCCCGGCCCCCGGCACCTATCTGATGCCGCCGCCGGGCCGGAGCCGGCAGCCGCTGCCGGACCGCCCCGAGCTGTCCACCTGGGCGTACGCGGGCCGGCACGGCGGGACGACGGCCGTGCTGGAGGTCCCGATGTGGGCGGTGGACGCGGTCGGCGACCACCGTCCGGCCCCGGACGTGGCCGCCGCCATGGCGGCCTGCGCGGACCGGCTGCGGTCCCGGGTGGCGGAGCTGACCGCCCTGCTGCCACAGGTGCCGACGCACGCGGGGGTGGCGTACGGGCCGCTGCTGCGCTCGGTGGAGTTCAATCTGGCGGTCTGCCCGCCGGTGGTGGACGACTGGCTGGCGAACTGGTCGACGGCGGCGCTGTCGGTGTCCCGGGTGACCACGGCCCGGATCGTCGCCGAGCGGCTGCCGCTGCGGATCGCCGCGATGCTGCTTCGGCTGCTCGCGGACAGCGGCGGCCCGGCGGCGGACGCGGCCCGGGTGCGGGCCCGGGGGGTGGCGGCGGCGAGCCTGGAGGGCCTGCAGCGCCTCGGCGCCCGCTGGGTCCCGGTCGAGACCCAGGTCGCCCACCAGACCCGGGCGGTGCTCGCGGCCGCCGATCTGCTGCTGCCCTGAGGGGCGCACACACGGCGAGGGCCGGACCGGGGATTCCCGGTCCGGCCCTCGCCGTACACCCTCGGCCCGCTCAGGCCGCTATCGGACGTTGGCTCTGCACCGCCTGGAGCAGCCCGATCGCCACCCAGGTGGAGAACATCGACGATCCTCCGTAGGAGACGAACGGCAGCGGGATGCCGGCCACCGGCATGATGCCCAGGCACATCCCTATGTTCTCGAAGCCCTGGAAGGCGAACCAGGCGACCACCCCGGCCGCCACGATCGTGCCGTACAGGTCGGTGGCCTGGCGGGCGATCCGGCAGCCCCGCCAGAGCACCACGCCCAGCAGCACGATGATCGCCATCGCCCCGAGGAAGCCCAGCTCCTCGCCGGCGACCGTGAAGACGAAGTCGGTCTGCTGCTCCGGCACGAACTGCCCGGTGGTCTGGGTGCCGTGGAACAGCCCCTTGCCGGTCAGTCCGCCGGAGCCGATCGCGATCCGGGCCTGCGCGGTGTTGTAGCCGACGCCGGAGGGGTCGAGCGCCGGGTTGGCGAAGGCCGCGAACCGGTCGATCTGGTACTTGCTCAGCACGCCGAGCTTCCAGATCGCGACGCAGCCGCCGACGCCCGCCAGGATCAGCCCGAACACCCAGCGGTTGGCCGCGCCGGAGGCGAGCAGGATGCCCAGCACGATGACGGCCATCACCATCACCGAGCCGGCGTCCGGCATCAGCATCACGATCGCCATCGGCAGGGTCGCCCAGACCAGCGCCCGGAACACCGCCTTGTTCGCCGGGAACTCCCGCTCCCCGGCGTCCACCTGGTCGGACATCACCAGCGCCATGGACAGCACGATCGCCAGCTTGGCGAACTCGGCGGGCTGCACGGAGAAGCCGCCGCCCAGCTGGATCCAGGAGTGCTGGCCGTTGATGGTCGAGCCGAGCGGGCTCAGGGTGGCCATCAGCAGCAGGATCACGCCGGCGTACAGGAAGGGCACCACGGTGCGGAACCGCCGGCTCCCTATCGCTATCACCACCGCGCACAGCACCGCTCCGACCATGACGTTGGTCAGGTGCCGGAACAGGAAGTACTGCGGGTCGCCGTGGGTGAGGGAGTCGCGCCCCCGGGTGGCCGACCAGACCAGCAGCGAGCTGCCCAGCGACAGGACGGCCGCGGCCAGCAGCAGTATCCAGTCGATCCGCCACAGCGGGGAGTCCTTGGCCAGCGCCTTGGGCACCCCGCCGCGCTGCGGGGCGAGCCGGAGCTGGCGGTACGAACCGTAGGAGGTCATGCCCGGCCCCTTCCGGTGGTGGAGCGGGTGGGTTCGACGGCGACGGCGGCGGAGACGCCCGGCACGGGGGTGCCGCCGCCGGGCCGGTCCGGGTCCAGGAAGACCCGCGGCGAGCCGCCGGCCACCCCGGGGTCGCCGACCGGGACGACCGAGGAGGCCGCAGCGACCGGGCCCACCGAGCCGACCGAGTCCGCCGGGCCCACCGCGCCGGACGGGCCCGCCGAGGCGTCGAAGGACGCCGGCTTGATGATCGCGGTGCCGTCCGGGTTGAACTTCGGCAGCTCGGCCTGCGGCTTCGGCAGCAGCGCCTTGCCCTGGTCGATGTTGCCCTTGTCGTCCACGCCGTACAGGGACTGGTAGATCCGCCGGATCGCGTCGCCGGAGCCGCCGGAGCCGGTGCCGCCCTGGCTTATCGTCATCACGACCGCGTAGTCGCGGCTGTAGGTGGTCAGCCACGAGGTGGTCTGCTTGCCCTCGACCTCGGCGGTGCCGGTCTTGGCGTGCAGCTCGATCTTGCCCTGCGGCCAGCCCGCGCCGGTGAACTTCCAGGCGGCGGTACCGCTGGTGATGACGCCCGCGGTGGCCTGGTCGATGTAGCCGAGCAGCTTCTGGTCGCCGGGCAGCCGGCCGTCCTCGTGCGGGGCGATCTCGCGGACGAGATCCCCGCCCGGGCTTATCACGGCCTTGGCGACGGTGGGCCGGTAGAAGGTGCCGCCGTTGGCGAGCGCCGAGTAGATCCGGGCCATCTGGACCGGGGTGACGAGGGTGTCACCCTGGCCGATCGCGAAGTTGACGGCGTCACCGGCGCGCATCTGGTAGCCGTCGACGCAGTTCTCCCGGGCGATCTGGTCGGAGAAGGAGTTGCCGCCCTTCTCCGCCTGCTTGCACCAGGCGTCCTTGTTGTTGTCGTAGAAGGACTGCTTCCACTGCCGGTCGGGGACCCGGCCGGGGACCTCGCTGGGCAGGTCGATGCCGGTCTTGGCGCCGAGGCCGAACTGGTGGGCGGTCTTGAAGAACCAGTCGCCCGGGTCCTTCTTCGGCTTGATGCCGCCGTCCTTCATCCACTGGTCGTACGCCAGGCCGTAGAAGACGGTGTCGCAGGAGACCTCCAGGGCGCGCTCCAGGGAGATCGCCCCGAAGCTCTCGCTCTCGAAGTTCTTGAACTCGCGGCCCCCGATGGTCATGGCCTTCGGGCAGTCGTAGCGGCCGTCGAGCGAGTAGCCGGCCTGGACGGCGGCGGTGGTGGAGATGACCTTGAAGGTCGAGCCGGGGGCGGACTGACCCTGTATGGCCCGGTTGAGCAGCGGGAAGTTGGACTCCTTGCTGGTCAGCGCCTGGTAGTCCTTGCCGCTGATGCCGCCCTGCCACAGGTTGGGGTCGTAGGTGGGGGCGCTGGCCATCGCGACGATCCGCCCGGTGTGCACGTCCATCACGACGGCGGCGCCGGAGTCGGCCTCGTAGTTGCGGTTGGTGACCTTGTCGAAGGTCTTGCGGGCGTCGCTCATGGCCTGCGCCAGGTTGTCCTCGACGACCTTCTGCACCTTGGCGTCGATGCTGGTCACCAGGTTGTTGCCGGTCTGCGGGGCGGCCTGGTCGGCGGTGCCGATGACCCGGCCGAGGTTGTCGACCTCCAGCTTGGTGATGCCGGCGGTGCCGCGCAGGTCGCGGTCGTAGACGGACTCCAGTCCGGCCCGGCCGATCTGGTCGGCCGGCAGGTAGCGGTCGAGCCCCGCCTTGTCGGCGGTCTTGGAGACCTCGTCGTCGGTGACCGGGGAGAGGTAGCCGAGCACCTGGGCGAGGTTGGCCCCCTCGGCGCCGGTGTAGTGGCGCACGGCGGTCGGCTGGGCGGTGACCCCGGGGAAGTCCTCGCGGCGTTCCATTATCTGCATCGCCTGCTGGGTGGTCGCCTCCTTGGTGACCGGGATCGGCTGGTACGGAGAACCGTTCCAGCAGGGCTGCTGCGTCTTGGCGTCGCAGAGCCGGACCTTCTCCTGGACGTCCTTGGCGGGCATCCCGAGCACGTCGGCGAGCCGGGTCAGCACCGCCTTGCCGGCGTCCTTCTGCTGGAGCAGCGAGGTGCGGCTGACCGAGACCACCAGCTTGGTCTCGTTCCCGGCGAGGATGCGGCCGGAGGCGTCCAGGATCTCGCCGCGGACGGCCGGTTCGACGACCTCGCGGATGTGGTTGCCGGTCGCCTTGGCGGTGTAGACGCTGGCGTTGCGGATCTGCAGGTACCAGAGCCGTCCGCCGAGGGTGGCGAGCAGCGAGACCACCAGGATCTGCAGCACCACCAGACGGATCGTCACCCGCCGGGTTCGGCCGGTCTCGGGGATGTTGCTCACGTCTCGTGCGCTCCAAAACTGAACAGGGCGGGCAGGCTTGGTCGGGGCCGGGTTACGGGCGCTTTCCCGCGCCGAGCAGGCGCTTCTTGCGGTACCCCGGTCCGGCCGTGGCCTCGCGGGTGGTGCGGTAGCGGGTCAGGCTGCCGAGGCCGGGGCCGCCCTCGTCGTCCTCGGCGACCGACAGCGGGTCCTTGCCGAAGCGGCGGGCGACCAGCATCACGGCGGGCACCACGAAGGGTGCGAGCAGCAGGTCGTAGAGCAGGGCGGTGACGACGAGCTGGCCGAGTCCGACGTGGCGGGCGGCGGTGTCGCCGACGAGGGCGCCGACCATGGCGTACAGCAGGGTGGAGGCGACCGCGGCGCCGGCGACCACGAGCAGCGCGCTGGAGACCGAGCGCTGGCGGCCGTGCTCGGGGCGCAGCAGCCCGGCGGCGTAGCCCATCAGGCAGAGCACCAGCGCGTAGCGGCCGATGGCGTGGTCCGAGGGCGGGGCGAGGTCGGCGAGCAGGCCGGCCGCGAAGCCGACCAGGCAGCCGCCGGTGGGTCCGTAGACGAGGGCGAGGCCGACGACCACGAGCAGCAGTATGTCCGGGGTCGCACCGGGCAGTTGCAGTCGGCCGAAGACGCTGACCTGGAGCAGCAGCCCGAGCAGGATCAGGATCGCGGAGACGGGGATGCGGGCGAGGCGCATGGCTCAGTTCCCCCCAGTGGGCTTGGCGGGCGGGGCGGCGGCGGCCGGCACGGCGGGCGCGGCGGGCGCGGCCGGGGCGGCCTGGCCCTGGGCGGCCGGTGCGGGGGCGGGCGGCAGCACGGCGTCGCGCGGGTCGGTGCGGGGCGGGACGACGACGACGCCGACCAGGTCCAGCCGGGTGAACTGGACGAAGGGCTCGACCAGGACGGTCTTGGTGAGCTGTCCGGGGGTGGCCTCGACCTGGACGACCCGGCCGACCGGGACGCCGGGGACGAACGGGCGGCCGCTCTGCGAGCCGAAGGTGACCAGTCGGTCGCCCTCCTTGACCTGGGCCTTGCCGTTGAGCAGGGAGACCTTCATGGCGCTGGTGCCGCCGCCGGCGGCGAAGCCGATCTCCCCGGTGCCCTCCAGCCGGGTGCCGGCGGTGAAGCCGGGGTCGGAGGCGAGCAGCACGGTGGAGGTGGTGGGGGCGACGGTGGTGATCCGGCCGACCAGGCCCTGGCCGTTGACGACGGTCATGTCGCGGGTGAGGCCGTCGTCGCTGCCGGCGTCGATGGTGATGGTCCAGGAGAAGCCCTGGGCCGGGCCGATCGCGATGGTCTGGGCGGCCTTGACGGTGTAGCCGCCGGCGCCGGCGGTGCGCAGCAGGTCGTCGAGCTGCTTGGTGCGCCCGCCGGCCATGTCGGAGGAGGCCAGCTTCTGCCGCAGTTCGGTGTTCTCGCGGGCGAGCTGGTCGGTGCGGCCGCTGTTGGAGGCGGCGTCGCGGAAGGCGCGGACGGTGTCGGCGACCGGGTCGACCGCGCTGGCGGCACCGCGTTCGACCGGGCCGAGGACGGTGGCGGCGGCGCGCCGGGCGCCGCCGAGCGGGGAGCTCTCGCCGCCCTTGATGTCGACGGTGATCAGTGCGAACGCGACGGCCACCAGCAGGATGAGCAGCAGCCGGCTCTCTCGTGTGTCCCTCACGGTGCTGGTACTGCCCCTTCGTGCCCCTGGTCCGCCGGCCCGGGCTGTGGACCCGGGCGGGGACCCGTCGGTTCGGCTGGTGTGTCGGTTCTGCTAACGGCGCGGCGCGGCGTCGAGTACCTGCTGGAGCGCCTCGAACTCCTCGACGCACTTGCCGGAGCCGAGTGCGACGGAGTCGAGCGGGTTCTCGGCGATGTGGATCGGCATGCCGGTCTCCCGGCGCAGCCGCTCGTCCAGGCCGCGGAGCAGGGCGCCGCCGCCGGTGAGCACGATGCCCCGGTCCATGACGTCGCCGGCCAGCTCGGGCGGGCACTGGTCGAGGGTGGTCTTGACCGCGTCGATGATCGAGTTGACCGGCTCGTCGATGGCCTCGCGGACCTCGGCGGCGGAGATGACGACGGTCTTGGGCAGGCCGCTGACGAGGTCGCGGCCGCGGATCTCGGCGTGCTCGTCCTTCTCGCCCTCCAGGCCGAAGGCGGAGCCGATGCTCATCTTGATCTGTTCGGCGCTGCGCTCGCCGAGGAGCAGCGAGTACTCCTTCTTGATGTGCTGGACGATCGCGTTGTCGAGTTCGTCGCCGGCGACCCGGATGGACTGCGCGGTGACGATGCCGCCGAGCGAGATGACGGCGACCTCGGTGGTGCCGCCGCCGATGTCGACGACCATGTTGCCGGTGGGCTCGTGGACCGGGAGTCCGGCGCCGATCGCGGCGGCCATCGGCTCCTCGATGATGTGCACCTGGCGGCAGCCGGCCTGGAGGGAGGCCTCGATGACCGCGCGGCGCTCGACGCCGGTGATGCCGGAGGGGACGCAGACGACGACCCGGGGGCGGGCGAGGAAGCGGCGGCGGTGCACCTTGAGGATGAAGTAGCGCAGCATCCGCTCGGTGATCTCGAAGTCGGCGATGACGCCGTCCTTGAGGGGGCGGATGGCCACGATGTTGCCGGGGGTGCGCCCGATCATCTTCTTGGCCTCGGAGCCGACCGCGAGGATGCCGCCGGTGTTGGTGTTGACCGCGACGACGGACGGCTCGTTGAGAACGATCCCCTTGCCCCTGACGTACACCAGCGTGTTGGCAGTTCCGAGGTCGATCGCCAGGTCGCGGCCGATGAACGACAGGTTGCTCGCCATGGGGTGTGGGTGCCTTCCCGGGCTCGGAGTCATGTGGGGTGGACGGTGTGCGCCCGCAGAGGGGCGGCGACCAGCTGAGCTGCCTAACCGGGCCCTTGAGTCGCGTCCATCGTAGTCACGCCGTTCGGCACGGACGTCGACCCGGGGCACGCCGTCCATTGTCCGGGGCGTGATCGCTTCTCAGGGCATTGGGACGCCGTGTCGGAGGGCCTGGTTCCCTATTTCCCGATAAGAATGCCCCGGCCGGGCCAATGGTCCCGACCGGGGCGTCCCGAAGGTCCCGGTGCGCGCGCGGTCAGGCGTGGGCGGGGAAGAAGATCTTGATCTCGCGCTCGGCGGACTCCACCGAGTCGGAGGCGTGGATCAGGTTCTCGCGGGTGATGGTCGCGTAGTCGCCGCGGATGGTGCCGGCCCCGGCCTCCAGCGGGTTGGTGGCGCCGGCCAGCATGCGGATGCCGGCGACGACCTCCTCGCCCTCGACGATCAGGGCGATCGACGGGCCGGAGGTCATGAACTCCAGCAGCGGCTCGTAGAACGGGCGGCCGACGTGCTCCGCGTAGTGCTGCTCCAGCGTCGCCCGCTCGAAGGTGCGCAGCTCGGCGGCGGCGAGCCGCCAGCCGGCCTTGCGCTCGATCCGGCTGATGATCTCGCCGGCCAGGCCGCGCTTGACGGCGTCGGGCTTGAGCAGGACGAGAGTGCGCTGGGACACGGGGCGTCTCCTGGGGAAATCGGGTTCGGCGCGCACGCGGGAATCGGCGCGCACACGGATCGGCACGCACGCGCGATTCCGCGTGCGCCGTGCGACTACCGCAGAGGTTACCTTGCGTGAGCGAACGCCCCGGACCCGGTCCTGGCCCGGCTCCGAGGCGTCCCGGAGCCGGCCCGGAGGCGCCTCAGGCGGCCGCGGCGGCGGTCCGGGCGGCCTTGATCTCGTCGATCCTGCGGCCGTAGTGCACCGAGCACCACCAGAGGCCGGCGAAGATCACGCCGAGCACGAACATGGTCGGCACCACGAAGCCGCTGGCGATCAGCCCGAGCTGCAGCGCCCAGCCGACGGCCACCGCGCCGGGGCGGGTGATCATGCCGCAGAGCAGCACGCACAGCACCATGGCGATGCCGCTGACCGTCCACAGGGCGCCGTGCGAGACGTCCGTGAGCTGCATCGCGACCAGGGCCGCGAAGAGCACCACGAGGGCCTCGCCGATCAGCGTCGAGGAGCAGAGCGTCCTCATCGTCACTTCCTCCCGAGCAGCAGGCGGGCCTCGCCCACCGTGATGACCGATCCGGTGACCAGCACCCCGGCGCCGCCGAGGTCGCCCTCCTCCTCGGCCAGGGTGACGGCGGCGGCGATGGCGTCGTCGAGCCGGGGCTCGACCTGGACCCGGTCCTCGCCGAAGACCTCGACCGCGAGCGCGGCCAGGGCGTCCACGTCCATCGCGCGGTGGGTGGAGTTCTGGGTGATCACGACCTCGGCGAGGAGCGGCTCGAAGGCCTCCAGCAGGCCGGCCACGTCCTTGTCGCCGCTGGTGCCGATCACGCCGACCAGCCGGGTGAAGCCGAAGGACTCGCCGATGGCGGCGACGGCCGCGCGGGCGCCGTGCGGGTTGTGGGCGGCGTCCAGCAGGATGGTGGGGCTGCGCCGGACGACCTCCAGCCGGCCCGGGGAGCTGACGCCGGAGAAGCCCTGGCGGACCTTGTCGGCGTCGAGCTGTCCGCCGCGGGCGCCGCCGACGCCGAAGAACGCCTCGACGGCGGCCAGCGCGAGGGCCGCGTTCTGCGCCTGGTGCTCGCCGTGCAGCGGCAGGAAGACGTCCTCGTACTCCTCGCCGCCGATCCCGCGCAGCGTCACCAGCTGGCCGCCGATCGCGAGTTCGCGGCGGACGACGCCGAACTCCATGCCCTCGCGGGCAACCGTGGCGTCCACCTCGACCGCGCGCCGCAGGATGACCTGGGCGGCGTCGAGCTGCTGCTGGGCGACGACCGCGATCGCGTCGGACTTGATGATCCCGGACTTCTCGACGGCGATCTCGCCGGTGGTCTCCCCGAGCTTGTCGGTGTGGTCCAGCCCGATCGGGGTGATCACGGCGACCCCGGCGTCGATGACGTTGGTGGCGTCCCAGGAGCCGCCCATGCCGACCTCGACCACGGCGACGTCCACCGGCGCGTCGGCGAAGGCCGCGTAGGCCATGCCGGTGAGCACCTCGAAGAAGGACATCGCGACCGGCTGGCGCTCGTCGACCATCCGCACGTAGGGCTCGATGTCGCGGTAGACCTCGACGAACCGCTCGGGGGTGATCGGGGCGCCGTCCAGGCTGATCCGCTCGGTGACGCTCTCCACGTGCGGGCTGGTGTAGCGGCCGGTGCGCAGCTCGAAGGCGCTGAACAGCTGCTCGATCATCCGGGCGGTGGAGGTCTTGCCGTTGGTGCCGGTGATGTGGATGGAGGGGAAGGACCGCTGGGGCTGGCCCAGGATGTCCATCAGCGCCTCGATCCGGTCGAGCGAGGGCTCCAGCTTGTTCTCCGGCCAGCGCTCGGAGAGTTCCACCTCGACGTCGCGCAGGGCGTCGGCGGGGCTGCCGTCGGCGGGGCGGAGGGTGTACGGGTTCGGGTCGGCCTTGTCGCTCACGTCCACAGTCTACGGAGCGCGGGGCGCCGCTCCCGACGGGGTGAGAACCACCACTTTGCCCGACTTGGCCGTTTTCCGCGTTTACTATCGTTTTGGCGATATCAGACCGCAACGAAGCATTGATTCGCACCCCAGGGAGACAGATCGCCTTTGATCATGAGGAGCACCGCGCCATGCCCGACGCCCTGCGCCAGTTCTTCGAGATGCGCCGGGACGGCTTCGTCCAGCTCGCCGGGCTGATCTCGCTGGCCCTCGTGCTCTACATGGCCCTGGTCTTCGGCCGCTTCCTGGTCTACTGGGCCGGCTCCCGGAACGCCTTCCGGCGCAACCGCCCGGCCCGCCCCGGCGACCCCGCCGCCTTCCAGTGGCACCTGATGATCCCCTGCCGGGACGAGGAGGCGGTGATCGCCCAGACCCTGGCCGGACTGCGCGCCGTCGCCCCCGCCGCCCACCTCTGGGTGATCGACGACGACAGCGAGGACGCCACCCGCGACCTGGTGCTGGCCGCCGCCGGGCACGACGCCCTGGTCCACCTCGTCCAGCGCCGCCGCCCGCACGCCCGGATCGGCAAGGGCGCCGCCCTCAACGCCGCCTACCGGGAGATCTCCGCCTCGCTGCCGCCCGGCACCGACCGCTCCCGCGTCGTGCTCGGCGTCGTCGACGCCGACGGGCAGCTCGACCCCGGCACCCTCGAACAGGTCGGCAACGAGCACGCGATGGGCCGCCCCGACACCGGCGCCGTGCAGATCGGCGTGCGGATGCGCAACGCCGAAGACCCGCGCCCGCTGGCCGGCCGCGGCCGGCTCGCCAACGCCCTCGCCCGCGCCCTGGTCCGGATGCAGGACGTCGAGTTCCAGGCCAACAACGCCGGCATGCAGCTGCTGCGCCGCCGCACCGGCAGCGTCGGCCTCGGCGGCAACGGCCAGTTCGTCCGGCTCACCGCCCTCGACTCGCTCACCGCCGAGGAGGGCCGCGACGGCCGCCCCTGGCCCGAGCGCGCCCTGCTGGAGGACTACGAGTCCGGCCTCGACCTGCGGCTGGCCGGCTGGCGGCTCACCCACGTCACCGAGACCAACGTCTCCCAGGAGGCCCTGGTCTCCTGGCGCCGCTTCCTCACCCAGCGCACCCGCTGGGCCCAGGGCAACATGCAGTGCCTGCGCTACACCGGCCGGGTGCTGCGCTCGCCGCACTACCGGCCCGCCGGCAAGGCCGAGGTGCTGTACACCTTCCTCCAGCCGGTGGTCTGCGTCCTGCTGGTCGTCCTCACCCCGCTGTCGCTCGCCATCACCGGCGCCGGACTGGTGCTCTTCCCCGAGGAGACCGCCGACTTCCAGCTGACCTACGGCCCCTGGATGGTGGCCGCCTTCGTGCTCGCCACCCTGCCGATGGTCTTCTGGGGCCCCACCTACCGCCGGCTCGTCCGCCCCGACCGGAGCAGGCTCACCGGCCTGCTCTGGGGCGTCCTGGTCTGGCTCTACGCCTACCACCTGTTCGTGGTCGCCGCCCGGGCCGCCGTCCGGATCCTGCTCGGCCGCAACGGCTGGGCCAAGACCCGGCGCAACGCCGAGAAGGTCGCCGTCGGCGCCCCGACCGCCCTGGAGTCCTGACCCCGGCCGCGCCGCCGCCCTCCCTCCCCCCTCGTCCGCCGCCGCCCCGCCGTCCGGCAGCCCGCCGCCCCGCCCCCAGACCCCGGAGCCGTCCCGCCATGAGCCTGTGCCCCGCCCCCCGGTCCGCCGCCCGCCCGCTCGCCCCCGGCAGCGTCGCCGTCGTCCTCGGCACCCGCCCGGAGCTGGTCAAGCTCGCCCCGCTGATCCACGAACTCGGCCCAGCCACCCGGCTGGTCCACACCGGCCAGCACTGGGACGAGGCGATGTCCGGCCGCTTCCTGCGCGACCTCGGCCTGCCCCGCCCCGAGCTGCTCACCGGCGTCGGCGGCCGCCCCCGGGCCGGCCAGATCGCCCAGTCGCTCGGCCAGCTCGACGCCGCGTTCGCCGAGGACCGCCCGGCCGCCGTCGTCGTCCAGGGCGACACCAACGCCACCCTGGCCGGCGCGCTCGCCGCCAACGCCCGGGAGATCCCGCTGGTCCACGTCGAGGCCGGACTGCGCAGCTTCGACCGGGCGATGCCCGAGGAGCACAACCGGGTGATGGTCGACCACGTCTCCGACCTGCTGTGCGCCGCCACCCCCGACAACGCCGCCAACCTGCGCGCCGAGTCCCTGGACGAGGAGCGGATCGCGCTCACCGGCAACACCGTCGTCGAGGTGGTCCGCCGCTCGCTGCCCGGCACCGGGGAACGGGCCGCCCTGCTCGCCCGGCACGGCCTCGCCGCGGACGGCTACGTCCTCGCCACCGTGCACCGGCCGGAGAACACCGACACCGCCGAGGCGCTCGGCGCCGTCCTCGCCGAACTCGACCGGATCGCCCGGGCCGGCACACCGGTGCTGTTCCCGATGCACCCGCGCACCCGGGCCGCCGTCGAGCGCTTCGCCCTGGACGGCCTGCTGGCCCGGCTCACGGTGACCGGACCGGTCGGCTACGCCGACTTCCTGGGCCTCGCCCGGCACGCCGCGCTGCTGGTCTCCGACTCCGGCGGGGTGCAGGAGGAGTGCACCGTGCTCGGCCGCCCGCTGCTGGTCGTGCGCCGCTCCACCGAACGGCCCGAGGCGGTCGAGACCGGCTTCGCCGCCCTGGTGGCGCCCGGTGCCGAACTCGGCGCGCTCGCCCGCGCCTGGCTCGCCGACACCCCGGAGCGGCTCGCCCGGCTCGCCGGCACCCCCAGCCCGTACGGGGACGGCCTGGCCTCCGCCCGGATCGCCGACCTGACCGCCCGGCTCGCCCACGGGCCCGCCGCGGTACCGCAGGCCGCCTGACCCGCCGGGGGCCGCCCGGCCGGGGGCCCTCTTGACAGCGGAATTGGTCTACTCCACCTTGTGAAGGCAAGTCTCCTCCCCCGACAGGGACTTGTGTTGTCGGTAGCTCCCGCACACAGATCCGTCGACACCCGGACGGCCCTCCCCCACGAGGACCGCCGGCCTCCCCCACCGGAGATGGAGCCATGCCACCTGCCACCCACCGGCGCCCGCGCGCCGTCCACTCGCTGCTCGCCGGCGCCACCGCCGTCGCCCTCGGCCTCGGCGGCCTGGTCCTCGCCGGCGGCGCCGGCGCCCAGGCCGCCCCCAGCGACGTCGAACTCGTCACCAACGGCGGCTTCGAGGACGCCAACCGCCTCAACGGCTGGACCTGCGCGGCCGGCGCGCCGGAGACCGCCACCGTCCACGCCGGCACCGGCGCGCTGCGCTCCACCCCGAGCGGCAGCGCCACCGGCGAGTGCACCCAGACCGTCACGGTCAAGCCCTCCTCGACGTACACGCTGAGCAGCTGGGTCCAGGGCTCGTACGTCTACCTCGGCGCCCGCGGCACCGGCGGCACCGATCCGAGCACCTGGACCCCCGGCGGCACCGGCTGGTCCAAGCTCAGCACCACCTTCACCACCGGGGCCGCCACCACCAGCGTCACCGTCTACCTGCACGGCTGGTACGGGCAGCCGGCCTTCCTGGCCGACGATGTCTCCCTGCTCGGCCCGGGCGACCCCAAGCCCTCCCCCACCGCGACCAGCCCCACCCCGACCGGCACCGTCGGCCCGTCGCCCACGGACACCACCACGCCCTCCCCCACCGCCACCACGCCCCGGCCGCCGGCCAGGCACCTGCTCACCGGCTACTGGCAGAACTTCGACAACGGCGCCACCGTGCAGCGGATCAGCGACGTCCCGGCCGCGTACGACATCATCGCGGTCTCCTTCGCCGAGGCCACCGGCACGCCCGGCGGCCTGGGCTTCGCCCTGGACCCGACGCTCTCCTCCCGGCTCGGCGGCTACACCGAGGCGCAGTTCAAGGCCGACATCGCGGCCAAGAAGGCGGCCGGCAAGAAGGTGATCCTCTCGGTCGGCGGCGAGAAGGGCACGGTGTCCGTCAACAGCTCCGCCTCCGCCACCAACTTCGCCAACAGCGCCTGGTCGCTGATGCAGACCTACGGCTTCGACGGCGTCGACATCGACCTGGAGAACGGCGTCAGCTCCACCTGGATGGGCCAGGCGCTGCACACCCTGGCGGCGAAGGCCGGCTCCGGCTTCACGCTCACCATGGCGCCGCAGACCATCGACATGCAGTCGACCGGCGCGGAGTACTTCAAGCTGGCGCTGAACGTGAAGGACATCCTCACCATCGTCAATATGCAGTACTACAACTCCGGCGCGATGCTGGGCTGCGACGGGCAGGTGTACTCCCAGGGCACCGTCAACTTCCTGACCGGCCTGGCCTGCATCCAGCTCAAGGGCGGACTGCGGCCCGACCAGGTCGGCCTCGGCGTGCCGGCCTCCACCAGCGCGGCCGGCGGCGGCTACGTCAGCCCGAGCGTGGTCAACAACGCGCTGGACTGCCTGGCCGCCGGCACCAACTGCGGCAGCTTCAAGCCCGACACCAAGTGGCCCGGGATCGGCGGGGCCATGACCTGGTCGACCAACTGGGACGCCAAGGCCGGCGGCGGCATCGCCTCCACCGTCGGCTCGCACCTGCACGCGATGCCGTAACCGGCACGCGGACCCGCCCCTGACGGGGCCGGAGGCCCGGAGCCGGTCAGGGCTTGTCTCTTGGATTTTGTCGGCCCCCGGCAAGGATCCGAGAGACAAGCCCTAAACGCCGGCCCGGGCCTCCGGCACGCCTGCGGGCACCCCTCCGTGCCGGCGGCGCAGCTCGGCGGTGATCTCGGCCAGCTCCCCCTCCGGCAGCAGCGGCAGCATCATCGCCACGCCCTGGAGCAGCCCGCCGAGCAGGAAGGTGGTGTCGGGGGTGGCGGCGACCAGGTCCCTGACCTCCGTCACCTCGCCGGCCGCGACCGCCTCGATCAGCCGGGCCGCGTCGACACCGTCCTCCTCGACGTGCACCGCGCCGGTGTCGCGCGGGGCCCGCCGGGCCATCGAGCGCAGCACCCGGTCGCCCACCTCGGGCGCGTAGGCCTTGCGGACCGCCTCGGCGGCGATCCAGGTGAGCAGCGTGGTCACCTCGCGCTCGACGTGCTCGTCCAGCAGCCGGTCCAGCGCGTGGTCGAACGCGAGCTGGTTGCCGTGCCGGAAGGCGAGCAGCAGGGTCGCCGCGCGCGCCTTGGCCTCCTCGACCGCCTCGGCAGGCAGCTCGTCGGCCAACACCTCGGTCACCACCACCACGCCCATGCCCTCCCGTCGTCCCTCACTGTCCGGAACTCGAAGCACACCGTACACATCCGACCTGCGAAATTCCGCGAAACCGCGCGGGCAAGACCGGGATCAATTCGGAAGGAATAGGACCTCACCCGATCCAGGATGAATATTCGCCGGAAGGGAGCAACGAATTGGGCTATTGGGACTCCCGATCAGCCGACATCCGGAAAAGCGGAGGAGCCGCACCCCGCGTCGGCGGGGTGCGGCTCCTGGTGGACCGGGCGACGGCTCCGGAGAGCCGTCGGCGCGTCAGCCCTGCGGCAGCGCCGCGAGCTGGGCGGTGATCCGGGCGATGTCGGCCTCGGCGGCCTCCTGGCGGGTCCGGATCTTGGCGACCACGTCGTCCGGCGCCTTGGCGAGGAACGCCTCGTTGCCGAGCTTGCCGGCGGTCTGGGCCTTCTCCTTCTCGGCCGCCGCGAGGTCCTTGGCGAGGCGCTTGCGCTCCGCCGCGACATCGATCGTGCCGGACAGGTCCAGCGCCACGGTGGCACCGGCGACCGGCAGCGAGGCGGTGGCCGCGAAGCCCTCCTCCGGCACGGTCAGACGCAGCAGCGAGCGGATCGCGTCCTCGTGGACGGCCAGCACGGTGCCGTCCAGGTCCAGCCGGGCCGGGACCCGCTGGCCCGGCTTCAGGCCCTGGTCGGTGCGGAACCGGCGCACCTCGGTGACCACCCGCTGCAGGGTGGCGATCTCCGCCTCGGCGCCGGCGTCGCGGAACCCGCTGTCCTGCGGCCAGTCGGCGATGACGAGCGACTCGGCCCCGGTGAGCGTGGTCCACAGCGTCTCGGTGACGAAGGGCACGATCGGGTGGAGCAGCCGCAGCGTGATGTCGAGGACCTCGCCGAGGACCCGGCGCGCGGCGTCGGCCTGCGGGCCGCCCTTGGCCAGGGTGGTCTTGGAGAGCTCCACGTACCAGTCGAAGACCTCGTCCCAGGCGAAGTGGTACAGCGCCTCGGAGAGCTTCGAGAACTGGTAGTCGTCGTACAGCGCGTCCACCTCGGCGACCGTGCTGTTCAGCCGCGACAGGATCCAGCGGTCCGCGGCCGTCAGCTCCTCCGGCGCGGGCAGCGGGCCCTCGACGGTGGCGCCGTTCATCAGCGCGAAGCGGGTCGCGTTCCAGATCTTGTTGGCGAAGTTGCGGGCCGCCTGGACCCAGTCCTCGCCGATCGGGACGTCGACACCCGGGTTGGCGCCGCGGGCCAGCGTGAACCGCAGCGCGTCCGAGCCGTACTTGTCCATCCAGTCCAGCGGGTTGACCACGTTGCCGAAGGACTTCGACATCTTCTTGCCGTTCTGGTCACGGACCATGCCGTGCAGCGCGATGGTGTGGAACGGCGGGGTGCCGTCCATCGCGTAGAGCCCGAACATCATCATCCGGGCGACCCAGAAGAACAGGATGTCGTAGCCGGTGACCAGGACGGAGTTCGGGTAGAACTTCGCCAGGCTCTCGGTCTGCTCCGGCCAGCCGAGCGTGGAGAACGGCCACAGGCCCGAGGAGAACCAGGTGTCCAGGACGTCGGTGTCCTGGTGCCAGCCCTCGCCGGCCGGCGGCTGCTCGTCCGGGCCGACGCAGACGATCTCGCCGTTCGGGCCGTACCAGACCGGGATCCGGTGGCCCCACCACAGCTGGCGCGAGATGCACCAGTCGTGCAGGTTGTCCACCCAGTCGAAGTAGCGCTTCTCCATCTCCTGCGGGTGGATCTTGACCCGGCCGTCCCGGACGGCGTCGCCGGCCGCCTGGGCCAGCGGGCCGACCTTGACCCACCACTGCATCGACAGCCGCGGCTCGATGGTGGTCTTGCAGCGCGAGCAGTGGCCCACCGAGTGGACGTACGGGCGCTTCTCGGCGACGATCCGGCCCTCGGCGCGCAGCGCGGCGACGATCGCCGAGCGGGCCTCCAGCCGGTCCAGGCCCAGGAACGGGCCGTGCACGGTGATCACCGCGTGCTCGTCCATCACCGCGATGTTCGGCAGGCCGTGGCGCTGGCCGATCTCGAAGTCGTTCGGGTCGTGGGCCGGGGTCACCTTGACGGCGCCGGTGCCGAACTCCGGGTCGACGTGCTCGTCGGCGACGATCGGGATCCGGCGGCCGGTGAGCGGCAGCTCGATCTCGGTGCCGACCAGGTGCCGGTAGCGCTCGTCGTCCGGGTGGACGGCGACCGCGGTGTCACCGAGCATCGTCTCGGCCCGGGTGGTGGCGACGACGATGGAGTCCTCGCCCTCGCCGTAGCGGATCGAGACCAGCTCTCCGTCGTCGTCCTGGTACTCCACCTCGATGTCCGAGATGGCGGTCAGGCAGCGCGGACACCAGTTGATGATGCGCTCGGCCCGGTAGATCAGCTCGTCGTCGAAGAGCTTCTTGAAGATGGTCTGGACGGCCTGCGACAGGCCCTCGTCCATGGTGAAGCGCTCGCGCGACCAGTCGACGCCGTCGCCGAGCCGGCGCATCTGGCCGGAGATCTGGCCGCCGGACTCCGCCTTCCACTTCCAGACCCGCTCGACGAACTCCTCGCGGCCCAGGTCGTGCCGGGACTTGCCCTCCTTGGCCAGCTCGCGCTCGACCACGTTCTGGGTGGCGATGCCGGCGTGGTCCATACCGGGCTGCCACAGCGCCTCGAACCCCTGCATCCGCTTGCGGCGGACCAGGGCGTCGATCAGCGTGTGCTCGAAGGCGTGGCCCAGGTGCAGCGAGCCGGTGACGTTCGGCGGCGGGATGACGATGGTGAACGGGGGCTTGTCGCTCGTGGCGTCGGCGGTGAAGTAACCGCGCTCTACCCAGCGCTCGTACAGCTCGCCCTCTACGTCCGCCGGAGCGTAGGTCGTCGGGAGGGTGGCTGCGTCGTCCCCTGCGGGCGTACTGGCGGGGCGCTGGTTCGTGGTGTCGGTCACGACGCACAGTTTACGTAACCCGGGAACCCGGTTACGAACGCCTTTCACCCCCCGGACTCCCGGACCGGCCCGGACGGGCGCACGCGCGAGGGCCCCGGCGCCGCCGCGGAGGCGGTACCGGGGCCCTCGTCCCGGCCCGGGTCCGACGGACGGACCGGCGGGCCGGAGGGGTCTCAGGCGCTCTTGTCGCGCCGCTCCCGCTTGATCATGTCGCGCGGCACCAGGGTCGGGATGGCGTGCTTGGAGACGACGTCCCCGGTCACCACCACCCGGGCGACGTCCTGACGCGAGGGGACCTCGTACATCACGGACATCAGCACCTCCTCCATGATGGCCCGCAGACCGCGCGCGCCGGTGCCCCGCAGGATCGCCTGGTCCGCGATGGCCTCCAGCGCGTCCCGGGAGAACTCCAGCTCCACGCCGTCGAGTTCGAAGAGCTTGCGGTACTGCTTGACCAGCGCGTTCTTCGGCTCGGTGAGGATCTGCAGCAGCGCCTCGCGGTCGAGGTTGTGCACGCTGGTGATCACCGGGAGACGGCCGATGAACTCGGGGATCATGCCGAACTTGACCAGGTCCTCCGGCATCACCTGACGGAAGTGGTCGCTGGCGTCCTGCTCCCGCTTCGAGCGGATGTTCGCCCCGAAGCCGATGCCCTTGGCACCCGCCCGGCCCTCGATGATCCGCTCCAGGCCCGCGAACGCGCCGCCCACGATGAACAGCACATTGGTGGTGTCGATCTGGATGAACTCCTGGTGCGGGTGCTTGCGCCCGCCCTGCGGCGGCACCGAGGCGGTGGTGCCCTCCAGGATCTTCAGCAGCGCCTGCTGCACACCCTCGCCGGAGACGTCCCGGGTGATCGACGGGTTCTCGCTCTTACGGGCGACCTTGTCGATCTCGTCGATGTAGATGATCCCGGTCTCGGCCTTCTTGACGTCGTAGTCCGCCGCCTGGATCAGCTTGAGCAGGATGTTCTCGACGTCCTCGCCGACGTAGCCGGCCTCGGTCAGCGCCGTGGCGTCCGCGATCGCGAACGGCACGTTCAGCATCCGGGCCAGGGTCTGCGCCAGCAGCGTCTTGCCGGAGCCGGTCGGACCGAGCAGCAGGATGTTGGACTTCGCCAGCTCGATGGCGTCCTCGCGGCCGTTCCCGCCGCTGCGCCCGGCCTCACCGGCCTGCACCCGCTTGTAGTGGTTGTAGACCGCGACCGACAGCGCCTTCTTGGCGAGGTCCTGGCCGACCACGTACTGGTCGAGGAACTCGTAGATCTCGCGGGGCTTCGGCAGCTCCTCGAAGCGCACCTCGGAGGTCTCGGCGAGCTCCTCCTCGATGATCTCGTTGCACAGGTCGATGCACTCGTCGCAGATGTACACGCCTGGGCCGGCGATCAGCTTCTTCACCTGCTTCTGCGACTTGCCGCAGAACGAGCACTTGAGCAGGTCGCCACCGTCTCCGATGCGTGCCACGAGGTGCTTCCCCTTCGCCAGGGGCCCCGCGGGGGATCCGGGGCCTGGTGCTGTGGACCGAAGACGCCGACGGCGATCGGTCTCGCTGTCCGACGGTACTCTGCCGAGCCGTCGATTCCGCCCTCTTCGCCGGGTCTGCCCTACGCCCTGGGCGAATTGATACCGAACAGATGCCGTCGGAGGAGCCGCTGGTGTGCCGGAGGCGGGGCGCGCGAACCGATCGCGCGCCCCGCCCCGGCCCCCGCGTCCCGAGGAGGGCGCCGCGGGGGGTGCTGGCCTCAGGAGGTCAGCGAGGCCTTGCGGGTCGAGATGACCAGGTCCACCAGACCGTACTCGACGGCCTCCTCGGCGGTGAGGATCTTGTCGCGCTCGATGTCCTCGCGGACCTCCTCGACCGACTTGTTGGAGTGCTTCGACAGCATCTCCTCGAGCTGCTCGCGCATCCGGAAGATCTCCCGGGCCTGGATCTCCAGGTCGGAGACCTGGCCGCGGCCGGTCTCGGTGTACGGCTGGTGGATCAGGATGCGGGCGTTCGGCAGCGCCATCCGCTTGCCGGGGGTGCCCGCCGCCAGCAGCACGGCCGCCGCCGAGGCCGCCTGGCCCATGCAGACGGTGGTGATGTCGGGCTTGACGTACTGCATGGTGTCGTAGATGGCCGTCAGGGCCGTGAACGAGCCGCCGGGCGAGTTGATGTACATCTGGATCTCGCGGTCCGGGTCCATCGACTCCAGGCACAGCAGCTGCGCCATGATGTCGTTGGCCGAGACGTCGTCCACCTGGGAGCCGAGGAAGATGATGCGCTCCTCGAACAGCTTGGCGTACGGGTCGTACTCGCGGATGCCCTGGGAGGTGCGCTCGACGAAGCGCGGGACGATGTAGCGGCCCTCCGCTCGCATGTCCTCGACGCGGGCCTTGGCGGCCGACAGGCTGGGGATGTTCATGGGTGTTCTGGTCCTCCGGAGCGTTGTGGCTGTGGTCTCGTGGGCCCGGGGCGGGGCTCAGGCGCCGGTGCCGCCGCCGCCGGGGACGTCCGCGGCACTGTGCATGATCGCGTCGATCAGGCCGTAGTCCAGGGCCTCCTCCGGGGTGAACCAGCGGTCACGGTCGGAGTCCCGGGTGATCTGCTCGAAGGACTGGCCGCTGTGGAAGGCGATCAGCTCCGACATCCGCTTCTTGGTGCGCAGCAGCTGCTCGGCCTGGATCCGGATGTCGGTGGCCGAACCGCCGAGGCCGGCGGACGGCTGGTGCATCAGGATGTTGGCGTTCGGCAGCGAGAAGCGCTTGCCCTTGGCGCCCGCGGTCAGCAGGAACTGACCCATCGAGGCCGCCATGCCCATCGCGATCGTCACGACGTCGTTCTTGATGTACTGCATGGTGTCGTAGATCGCCATGCCGGCCGAGATCGAGCCGCCCGGGGAGTTGATGTAGAGGAAGATGTCCTTGTCCGGGTCCGCGGCCAGCAGCAGCAGCTGAGCGGTGATCTTGTTGGCGATGTCGTCGTCGACCTGCTGACCGAGGAAGATGATCCGCTCGTTGAGCAGCCGGTTGTAGACCTGGTCGCCGAGGCCGCCGAGCACGTCACCAGCGGCGGCGTGCGGCGCCATCGGGCCGGGCATCTGCATCTGCGGGTACGTCACTTAGCCACCTGCTCAGTCGATTTGGACGGTCGCTCCACGGCCGTCACGGTGTCGCACAGCTTCCGGGTATCACGTCGTGATTGTTGCTGTCCATGGACCCTAACGCGCAGGCCGGGCCGCAGAATCCCTCACGCAGAACTGTTCGCTGTGAGCGCAGGGTTCGCGGCGGCAACGGCAGCGGGCCCGGACACCGTAAGGCGTCCGGGCCCGCTGAGGGACCTCGGGTCGAGCGAGGCTACCGGGGCGATCAGGCCTCGGTCTTCTCCTCGGCCTCGGCGGCCGGGGCCTCGACGGTCTCGGCCGACTCGTCGGCCTCGTCGTCGTCGAAGTTGACCTCGTTGCCCTCGGTGTCGACGACCTTGGCGGCCTCGACCACGGTGGCCAGCGCCTTGCCGCGGGCGACCTCGCCGACCAGGAGCGGAACCTGGCCGCCCTGGACGACCTGCTGGGCGAACTGGTCCGGGGTGAGGCCCGAGCCGGCGGCGCGACGGATGAGGTGCTCGGTCAGCTCCTCCTGGGAGACGTTGAGCTCCTCGTCGGCGACGATCTGGTCCAGGACGAACTGGGTCTTGATGCCCTTCTTCGCCTGCTCCTCGGTCTCCGCCAGGAACTCCTCCTCCGACTTGCCCTGGGTCTCCAGGTAAGCCGCCAGCGTGAGGCCCATCGGCTCCAGCTGGTGGTGCTCCAGGTTGTGCTTGCGGGTCTCGATCTCGTCCTTGAGGAGCTTCTCCGGGAACTCGATCTCGACCAGGCCGAGCAGCGCGTCCAGCACCTTCTCCTGGGCCTGGGTGGCCTGGTCGTACTCCTTCATGCGCTCGAGGCGCTTGCGGGAGTCGGCCTTCAGGTCCTCCAGGGTGTCGAACTCGCTCGCCAGCTGGGCGAACTCGTCGTCCAGCTCCGGCAGCTCCTTCTCCTGGACCGCGGTGACCGTGACGGTGACCTCGGAGGTCTGGCCGGCCTGGGTGCCGCCCTTGAGCTCGGTGGTGAAGGTCGCGGTGCCACCGGCCTCCAGGCCGACGACGGCCTCGTCGATGCCGTCGATCAGACGGCCCGAGCCGATCTCGTAGCTGACGCCGGACGCGGTGCCGTCCTCCGGCACCTCGCCGTCGACCTTGGCCTCGAGGTCGAGGACCACGGTGTCACCGGCGGCCGCGGCGCGCTCGACGTCCTTGACCGAGGAGAAGCGCTCGCGCAGCTGCTCCAGGGACTTGTCGATGTCCTCGTCCGAGACCACGATCGGGTCGACGGTGACCTCGATGGCCGAGAAGTCCGGGAGAGTGATCTCCGGACGGATGTCCACCTCGGCGGTGAACTTCAGGTCGCCGCCATCGGCGATCTTCTCGACACCCTCGATGTTGGTGATGTCGGGCTGTCCGAGAACCTCGATCTTGCCCTCGTCGACGGCCTGCGTGTAGAAGCGCGGGAGGGCGTCGTTGACGGCCTCCTCCAGCACAGCGCCACGGCCGAAGCGCTGGTCGATGACCCGGTTCGGGATCTTGCCCTTGCGGAAGCCCGGGACCGAGACCTGCTGGTTGATCTTCTTGTACGCCGCGTCGAGGCTGGGCTTGAGCTCCTCGAAGGGCACCTCGACGGTGAGTCGAACCCGGGTCGGGTTCAGAGTCTCGACGGCGCTCTTCACGGTTGGGTCTCCTATGGGGCTTGCGGTCGGGTTGCCTGCACCCTCCCCGGACGGCCGGCCGGAGCCGGTTCGGTCGAGTCGGGCGAGACGGGCGATGGGCGGTTGGAGCTGCATCTCCCGTGGGGGGTGGACGGTGAGCGTGACTCCTCGCCCTCGTGCGGTCGGCCTGGGTTGACGCCACAGGGACTACCGCCAGCGCCCCATCCTACCGGTACCACGAAAGGCGGACGCCAGGCCGCCGCCGCAGACGGCCCTTCGGGGCCGTTCCGGGGTGTTTCCGCCCTGTTCGCGGGCGATCGGGGAGGCGGCCGCGCCCGGGAGCGCGCGCCCGGAGTGTGGTGTGCGGCACTCTTTCCGGCGAGCACTCCGGCGAACTTTCCGGCGAACTTTCCGGCGAGCTCTCCGGGACAGCTTTCCGGGAAGCGCCGAGGGACGCCGCGCCGCGGGGCGGAACGTGGGGAGGAACGGGAGGTCGAAAAGGGGTCGGGCCGGGCGTCGGGGACGCCGCCAACGACAACAGGGCCCCGCCGTGGGCGAGACCCTGCGCACTCTGTCGGGGTGGCCGGATTCGAACCGACGGCCTTCCGCTCCCAAAGCGGACGCGCTACCAAACTGCGCCACACCCCGTGGTGCCGAGAGGAAGCGTACACGCCGGGCCCTGCCGGATCGGCGAGATATTCCGAGGCCCTCACGGGAATGGGGTGTGCGCGCAGCCGACCGGACCAGGTACGCTGTTCCCGACCTTCCGTCCGGTGACGGCCGGGGGATCGCGCGGGCGTAGCTCAATGGTAGAGCCCTAGTCTTCCAAACTAGTCACGCGAGTTCGATTCTCGTCGCCCGCTCCACAGAACGGCCCCGAGGGATGCTGAGCATCCGTCGGGGCCGTTCGCATGTCCGGGACCGTGCCGCCGGCGCGGGCGGTTCAGAGGCCGAGCCGGGCGGCGCGGGCGGCGGCCCGCTCCAGCAGCCGGTGCACGTCGGACTGGCGGGTGGAGGGCCGGTCGTTGAACTCGTCCGGCGAGTGGACCCGGCGGCCGGTGGTGTGCAGCACCTCCATCAGCTGGCCCCTGGCGGTGCGGACGGTGGCCGGGGTGCCGTAGCCGTGGGCGAGCACCGCGGCCTGGGCGCCGAGCAGGCAGACCCGGCCGGCGCCGTCCCACATCGCGCCCTGCAGCCATCCGTGCGCCGTGATGTAGCGGGAGGCGAGGCCGAGGTGCTCGGCGGCGGTCACCGGGACCGGCCGGGGCGGGCGGCGCAGCGCGCGGTCGAGCAGGGTGGCGCGGGGCGGGGCGTGGTCGGCGTACCAGGGCCGGAGCACCGAGCCGAACGGGCAGACGTACGGCCCGCCGTGCGGCGGGAGGTAGGGCGCCGGGGTGCGCGCCGGGGCGGGCAGCGAGGCCAGGTACGCCTCGATCTCGGCGACCAGGCCGGAGGCGTCCGGGGTGAGCAGCGGTACCGGCGGGGGTTTCGGGGCGGTGCGGGGCATGCGGCGTTCTCCAGGCGGTGCCAGTGGTGTCCGCTACCCAAAGTGGGGCATCAGTGACATTCCCGCGACCGGAGCGCGGGGTCCGCGGCCGGGTAGGCGCCCGGGCCCGTCCGGACCCGGCGCCGCCGTGCCCGGGCTGCTTCCCGTGCGGTTTCCCCTGCGGTTTCCCGGGTGGCCTCCGGGCCGATAGCCTCGGCGGCGTTCGAGAGCAGTTCGACGGGCAGACGACAGTTCGAGACGATTCGAAGCCCCGAGCCTAGGAGTCCCCGTGCGCCCGCAGGACCGACTGGCCGTCATACAGCGCTGCGTGGTCCGGGAGATGGCACGGCTCGGGCAGGTGTTCACCGCCGACGGCGAGGTGGTGCGCGGTCCCGGCACCACGGCGGTGGCCGTGCGCGAGCACCAGGACGGCGAGGGCCCCGGTCACGTCGACCTCGGCTGGGTGCTGGAGCTGGGCCGGGCGGACGCGCCGGTGGTGTGGGACTGCACGGCGGGCCTCGGCAAGACCGAGGAGGAGAAGCTCGACAACGCGGTGCGGATGTGGGCGACCACCACGGCGAGCGCGCTGGTAGAGCTGGCGGAGGGGCGCGGAGCGCACGGCGACCACGCGGACCACCCCGAACTGCCGGGCTGGCACGCCGTCCAGGGGCCGGCGGCGGTGTTCGGGTTCGGCAACGAGCGGCTGGCCGCCTGGCTGGCCGGGAACCGGGTGGTGCCGGCGCTGGCGCCCGCGCTGCTGGCGGAGCTGGCCGGGCCGGGCGGGCGGCGGCCGCACGGGGTGAAGCTGTTCCTCGGCGGCCGCGCGGGGGACGACGTGGCCGAGGTCCGGGTCGACGGCGAGGTCAGCGAGGCGGCCTCGGCGGCGCTGCGCGCGCTGGACTGGCCGCGCGGCGAAAGGCTGTGCTGGGCGCGGCTGTTCGTCCTGCTGACGGCCCACGGGGAGCCTGCGGCACCGGCGACGGGCGCCGACGGGGCCGGTCCGGCCCGGCCGGCGGCCGTGGCGGCGGCACGCCCGCAGGGCCTGTTCGCACGGTGGCGGCAGGCGAGACGCGCGGACCGGTGAACGGTTCGCCGGCCGCGGAGGGCCGGCGGGCCGCAGGTCAGCTGGCGATGCCGGAGATGGACTTGGCCACCTGGCTCAGGAAGTCCTGGATCGGCTTGGCGGCCGTGCTCTGGTTGAGCATGAAGCCGAACAGGGCGGCCAGGATGAAGTGCCCGGTCTTGAGCTGCTTCTGGCGGATGAAGATGAAGCAGACGATGCCGAACAGGACCAGCGCGGAGACGGAGAGTGCCACCCGGACTCACTTCCTCGTTTCATAGCGGGGCGCCACCGGCTGACGACCCCTGTGAAGCCGGACCCCGGCCTGTCCGACGGTCCCGAGGCGGAACAGCAGTTCGTCCGGCACGTCGAGGCCGGAGGGAGGGCCGCCCGGCACGGCCGCACGGTGTCCTTCGTGCCGCATGTGACGCCCCCCATCCCCCGAATCCTGAACAGTCCCGCCCGGACTCAGTGTGGTCGACCATGCCGATTGCGTAAAGGTCTGACTGTCTGTCGAACGCCGACATCCTGCGATGCGAGACGAGTTTCCGCCGACCGGGACGATAGTCGAGACATCCTGACGATTCGTCGGCGGGGTGCCGCTGAGCGGCCGGGAAACGTTCGGCGGGCCGGACCGGAACCGGCAGGTCCGCTCCGCCTCCGGAGCACCGGAATTGGCCGAAGATCAGCTCCGGGGGTTGACAGCAGCTGCCCTTGGCACATGCCACCGTCCACCGGCCCCGGCCGGGGCCGGCCGGGCGCTCAGTCGCGCCAGAGCAGCAGCACCGCGCGGTCGTCGTTGATGTCCCGGGCGACCGTCTCGATCAGCCGGGACGCCGAGCCGCCGCCGGCGCCCGGGCCGCCGCCCGGCACCAGCCGGTCCGCCTCGCCCATCAGCCGGTCCATGCCCTCGGAGAGGTCCCGGCCGGGCGCCTCGACCATGCCGTCGGTGCACAGCATCAGGACGTCGCCGCGGTTCAGCCGACCCCGCACGCCCTCGAACTTGGCGCCGTCGTAGATGCCCAGCGCCGGGCCCTCCAGGGCCTCCTTGGTCTCCCAGCGGCCGGCGCCCGCCAGCCGCTGCATCCCCGGCAGGTGGCCGGCCGAGAGCAGCTCGTACTCGCCGGTGTCCAGGTCGAGCACCAGGTGCACGGCCGTCGCGAAGCCCTCCTCCCAGGACTGCCGCAGCAGATAGCCGTTGGCGGCCGGGAGGAAGTCGTGGGCGGGCAGCGAGCCGAGCAGTCCGCCGAACGCGCCGGAGAGCAGCAGCGCCCGCGAGCCCGCGTCCATGCCCTTGCCGGAGACGTCCGCGAGGACCACCTCCAGCACCCGCCGGCCCGGGCCGGTGCGGTCGGCGACCACGAAGTCGCCGGAGAAGGACTGCCCGCCGGCCGGGCGCAGCGCCATGTCGGCGTGCCAGCCCTCCGGCAGCCGGGGCACCCGGCTCTGCACCCGCAGCCGCTCGCGCAGGTCGAAGAGCATCGTCGAGCCGCCCCACCAGGGCACGCCGACCCGGCTGCGGAACTGGGCCAGCAGCAGGCCGCCGACCCCGGCCGCGCCGACCACCAGGGCGGCGCCGGGGGTGACCCCGTAGGTGTAGGCCTCGGGATGGTCGCTGGCGACGCGCTGGCCGGTGTGGATGACCGACTCGGCGGACAGCCCGAGCGCGGCCAGCGCGTACAGCACCACCAGCGAGCCGGGGCGCAGCAGCAGGGCGGCCGCCAGGATCGGCAGGACCAGCGCGGTGGGCGGGGCCCAGGCGGGCCAGCGGACGTTGAGCACGATCAGCAGCGGCACCAGCAGGGCCAGGGCGCAGAGCACCGGCCAGTCGGCGGCGCCGCCGCGGAACCAGTCGACGGCGGCAGTGCGCAGCCTTCGGCGGACCCGGCGGAGCCTCTTGCGCAACCGGGCCGTCACGGGGTCGGACGCCGGAGCGGCGCCGGGCCTCGTCGCAGTCGTCTGGGGCGGTGTGCCCGGCGGTCTGCCAGCCATGGGGACCGACCATATCCAGCGCTCCCCGTCGGCGTCGACGGCCGGGGCGGTGGCGGTGTCCCGTCGGCGCGGGCGTGTCAGCGGGTTTCGGCCGATTGCGGCGGGCGCCGTCCGGAGCGTCAGCAGGCGTACGGGCACGGGGCGTACGAACCGCCCGGGCGGCGCACGCGGCCCGCGCGCGGGCGGTCGGACGGGGCGCGCGCCGGGGTGCGCGCTGTGGCCGATCACACAGCGGTCGCACGACGATCACACAGCTGCCGTCCAGCTGCCGTTCAGCTGCCGTACGGCCGGTTCCGGCCGCTCCGCGGGCCCCGCCGGGCCCGCCGGGACGGGGCCGGGAACGCGACGACCGGCCGCGCCGTCGGGGCGCGGCCGGTCGTGGGAAGCCGGTCGTGGGAAGCCGGTCGTGGGAGGCCGATCGTGGGAGGCCGCCGCGGGCGGGAGGGTCAGCCCTCCTGCTGCGGGTGGTGGGCCGGGACCGGCGGGAGCTCGCCGGTGGTCTCGTACACGCTCAGCATGTCGATCCGGCGGGTGTGCCGCTCGTCGCCGCTGTACGGGGTGTTGAGGAAGATCTCGACGAACTTGGTCGCCTCCTCCTCGGTGTGCATCCGGCCGCCGATGGAGATCACGTTGGCGTTGTTGTGCTCGCGGCCGAGCGCGGCGGTCTGCTCGCTCCAGGCCAGCGCGGCGCGGACGCCCCTGACCTTGTTGGCGGCGATCGCCTCGCCGTTGCCCGAGCCGCCGATCACGATGCCCAGCGACTGCGGGTCCGAGGCGGTGCGCTCGGCGGCCCGCAGGCAGAACGGCGGATAGTCGTCGAGGGCGTCGTAGATGTGCGGCCCGCAGTCGACCGGCTCGTGGCCGGCCTCCTTCAGCCACTCCACGAGGTGGTTCTTCAGTTCGTATCCGGCATGGTCGGAGCCCAGGTACACGCGCATGCCCATGAGTGTGGCATGCGCCCGTACCCGGGCTCCGCAGGGGGCCGGTGAGCCCCGGTCACGAGTCCCGGCGGCGGCCGAGCAGCTTCCAGGCGAGCGGGAGGGCGCCGGCCGCGAGGGCGGCCTTCAGGGCGTCGCCGACCAGGTACGGGTAGAGGCCGAGCTCGGCGGCGCGGGCCATCGGCACGTCGAGCGCGAACGCCAGGTAGGGCACCCCGACGGCGTAGATGGCGAGGCTGCCGAGCACCATCGCGGCGGCGGTGCGCACCGGCGAGCGGTCGGCGCCGCGCCGGGCCAGGGCGCCGACCAGGCCGGCCGCCAGCACGAAGCCGATCACGTAGCCGAACGAGGCCGTCGCCCAGCCCGAGGTGGCCTCGGCGAACCACGGCAGGCCGGCCGCGCCGGCCAGCAGGTAGAGGGCGAGCGAGGCGACGCCGCGGCGGGCGCCGAGCGCGGTGCCGACCAGCAGGGCGGCGAAGGTCTGGCCGGTGACCGGCACCGGGGAGCCGGGGACGTTCACCGACAGCTGGGCGGCCAGGCCGGTGAGGGCGGCGCCCCCGGCGACCAGGGCGAGGTCCCGGGCCTGGGTGCCGAGGCGGGTGCCGACGGCGGGCAGCAGGTCGGCCAGGACGGCGCGGCTGGGGACTGGGGTGCTGGCGGTGGCCATCGGGCTTCTCCTCGGCACGGTGCGGATCCGGACGGCCGGGGGCCGACGGACGGAGTGAGTGATCACTCCGAACCTACGCGTCGATCACCCGGGCGACCGCCATGGATCCGGACAAACCCCCGGGCCCCGTCCTTGTCGGGTCCCACCCCCGCCCGCCGACCGCTCCGGACCCACCCCTGCCCACTTCTCGCTACCGAGTGCAACCGGGCAGGCGAGTAGAGTCATTGCAGGGTCCGCATTCTGGGCCCGAACCGGACATTCTTGGCACCGAAGGCCTCGTCCCCGGATATTGGGCAACTCGCACCGCATGTCGAACAGTCTGGATCCCACCCCCATGGCCCCCACCTCCGCGCCCACGGCGCCCGGGACCACCACGCCCGCTCCCCCGGGCGGCGGCCAACAGCTGTCCCACGGGCTCAAGCAGCGCCACCTCTCGATGATCGCGCTCGGCGGCGTCATCGGCGCCGGCCTCTTCGTCGGCTCCGGCGCGGGCATCGCGGCGGCCGGGCCCGCCATCATCCTGGCCTTCGTGCTCTCCGGCCTGCTGGTCATGCTGATCATGCGGATGCTCGGCGAGATGTCGGCGGCCCGCCCCGCCTCCGGCTCCTTCTCCGTGCACGCGGAGAAGGAGATCGGCCCGTGGGCCGGGATCACCGCCGGCTGGATGTACTGGGTGATGCTCTGCTGCGGCGTCGCCGCCGAGGCCACCGCCGCCGGGAAGATCGTCAACGGCTGGGTCCCCGGCGTCTCCGCCTGGGTCTGGGTCGCCCTGTTCATGGTGTTCTTCTGCGCCAGCAACCTCACCGCGGTGAAGAACTTCGGCGAGTTCGAGTTCTGGTTCGCCACCGTCAAGGTCGCCGCGATCGTCGCCTTCCTGGTGCTCGGCGGGCTCGGCCTGGCCGGGGTGCTCGGCCCCGGCGCCCCCGGCACGGCCAACCTCACCGGCCAGGGCGGCTTCCTGCCCAACGGCACCAGCGGACTGATCGTCGGCCTGCTCGCCTCCGTGTTCGCCTACGGCGGCCTGGAGACCGTGACCATCGCCGCCGCCGAGTCCGACGACCCCAAGCGCAACGTCGCCAACGCCGTGCGCACCGCGGTCTGGCGGATCGCGATCTTCTACATCGGCTCGATGGCCCTGGTCGTCACCCTGGTCTCCTGGAAGGACCCGGCGGTCGTCTCCGACGGCCCCTACGTCACCGTGCTGAGCCACCTCGGGGTGCCCGGCTCCGGGACGATCATGCAGGTGGTGGTGCTGATCGCGCTGCTGTCCGCGATGAACGCCAACATCTACGGCGCCTCCCGGATGGCGTACTCGCTGGTCGGCCGCGGCCAGGGCCCGCGCGCGCTCGCCAAGGTGAGCGGCGGGGTCCCCCGGCGGGCCGTGCTGGCCTCCTGCCTGTTCGGCTTCGGTGCCGTCCTGGCCGCCAAGTTCTGGCCCGACACCGTCTTCACCTGGCTGATGAACACCACCGGCGTCGCCATCCTGGTGGTCTGGCTGTTCATCTGCGTCGTCCAGCTGAGGATGCGCCGCCGGCTGGAGCGCGAGACGCCCGAGCTGCTGACCGTCCGGATGTGGGGCTACCCGTACCTGACCTGGATCGCGATGGCCGCCGTCGTCGGCATCCTGGCGCTGATGACCACCACCGAGGGCAACCGCGAGCAGTTGTACGCCGCCGGCGTGCTGGTCGCACTGCTGATCACCGCCGGTCTGGTGAAGCAGCGCCGCGACGCCGCCGCCGCGACCACCAGCGGCTGACGGGCCGGACACGACATGCGGGAGGGCCCGGTACCAGCTGGTACCGGGCCCTCCCGCATGTGCCGCTGCCCGCGGCGGGCGGCTACTCGAAGGACGGGCTCGCCGTGCGGGTCCGCTTGAGCTCGTAGAAGCCCGGGGTGGAGGCCACCAGCAGCGTGCCGTCCCACAGCCGGGCCGCGTCCTCGCCGCGCGGGGTCGGGGTCACCACCGGGCCGAAGAACGCGACCCGGCCGCCGTCCGCGCCCTCGACCGCGATCACCGGGGTGCCGACGTCCTCGCCGACCAGGGTGATGCCCTCCTTGTGCGAGAACCGCAGGGCCTCGTCGAAGGCATCGGTACCGGCCGCGTCCGCCAGCTCCACCGGCAGACCGGCCGCGGCCAGCGCCGCCTCGATCGTCTCCCGGTTCTGCGGCAGGCCCTGGTTGTGGAAGCGGGTGCCCAGCTCGGTGTACAACCGGCCCAGCACCTCCTCGCCGTGCTTCTCCGCCGCGGCGATGCACACCCGCACCGCGCCCCAGGCGTTGTCCAGCAGCTCGCGGTAGTTCGCCGGCAGGTCGCGGTGCTCGTTCAGCACCGACAGGCTCATGACGTGCCACTTCACGTCCACCGGACGGAGTTGCTGGACCTCGATCAGCCAGCGGGAGCTCATCCACGCCCACGGACAGGCCGGGTCGAACCAGAAGTCGGCGGTCCTGCGCTCGGTGGCGGTGGAAGCGGCGGCGGAATCAGCGGCAGTCGTCACGGCTGTCGTCCTTCGAGGGTCGTCCGGGCGTCGTCCGGGGAGACGCGGCAGGAAAGCGGTCGGGGGGCCGGGGCCGCGCGAACCCGCGCGACCGCCCCGTCACCCCCCAACACCCGGACCCGGCCGCTGATTCCGGCCCGCCCCGACGAGTTGTGCAATGGTACCGGCGCGGGGGGCGTGAAAGGATGCCCCCGCAGCGTCACAGAGCGCCGCACCAGTGCACCAGCGAAGACCGCACCACCGTGCGAGCCGGACAAAGGAGTACCGCCGTGCCGGGCAAGAACCTGAGCCGCGACGAAGCCCAGCAGCGGGCCAGCATCCTCACCGTGGACAGCTACCGGGTCCGGCTTGACCTGACCTCGGCCCCCGATCCGGCGGCCGCGACCTTCCGGTCCACCACCACCGTCGCCTTCCGCTGCGCCGAACCGGGCGCCTCGACCTTCGTCGACCTGCTCGCCCCCGCGGTCCGCGCCGTCACCCTCAACGGCCGCGCCCTCGACCCGGCCACCGCCTACGACGGCGCCCGGGTGCACGTCGACGGCCTGGCCGGCGAGAACGTGCTCACCGTCGAGGCCGACTGCGCCTACAGCCGCACCGGCGAGGGCCTGCACCGCTTCACCGACCCGGTCGACGGCGAGACCTACCTCTACACCCACTACGAACCGGCCGACGCCCGCCGGGTCTTCGCCACCTTCGAACAGCCCGACCTGAAGGCGCCGTTCACCTTCACCGTCACCGCGCCGGCCGCCTGGGACGTCCGCTCCAACGCCGCGCACGATAGCGTCACCGAGGACGGCTCCGCCCGCACCTGGGAGTTCGCGCCGACGAAGCCGATCTCCACCTACCTCACCGCCGTCGTCGCCGGCCCGTACCACGTCGTGCGCGACCACTACAGCCGCACCCTCGCCGACGGCACCGTGCTCGACATCCCGCTCGCCGCGCTCTGCCGCCGCTCGCTCGCCCCGTACTTCGACGCCGACGAGATCCTCGGCGTCACCAAGCTCGGACTCGACTTCTTCCACGAGAAGTTCGACTACCCGTACCCCTTCGGCAAGTACGACCAGGCCTTTGTCCCCGAGTACAACATCGGCGCGATGGAGAACCCCGGCTGCGTCACCTTCCGCGAGGAGTTCGTCTTCCGCTCGAAGGTCACCGACGCCGCCTACGAGGCCCGCGCCAACGTCGTCCTGCACGAGATGGCGCACATGTGGTTCGGCGACCTGGTCACCATGCGCTGGTGGGACGACCTGTGGCTGAAGGAGTCCTTCGCCGACTTCATGGGCTCCTACGGGCTGGTCGGCGCCGGCACCCGCTACCGGGCCGCCTGGGTCACCTTCGCCAACCAGCGCAAGGCCTGGGCCTACCGGCAGGACCAGTTCCCCACCACCCACCCGATCACGGCGGACATCCGGGACCTCGAGGACGCCAAGCTCAACTTCGACGGCATCACCTACGCCAAGGGCGCCTCGGTGCTCAAGCAGCTCGTGGCGTACGCCGGCGCCGACGCCTTCTTCGAGGGCGCCCGCCGCTACTTCCACCGGCACGCCTTCGGCAACACCGAACTCGCCGACCTGCTGGACATCCTGGAGGAGACCAGCGGCCGCGACCTCAAGTCCTGGGCCGCCGCCTGGCTGCAGACCGCCGGCGTCAACACCCTCACCCCGCAGCTCACCGTCGACGCCGAGGGCCGGATCACCGAACTCGCCGTGCTCCAGGACGGCGACGTCCAGCGCCCGCACCGGATCGCCGTCGGCCTCTACGACCGCGACGCCGACGGCGCGCTGGTGCGCACCGAGCGCTTCGAGCTGGACGTCACCGGCGCCCGCACCGTCGTCGACGGCGCCGCCGGCCTCGCCCGGCCCGCGCTCGTCCTGCTCAACGACGACGACCTGACGTACTGCAAGATCCGCTTCGACGAGGAGTCGCTGGAGACCCTGCGCGCCGGGCTCGGCGACATCAAGGACGACCTGGCCCGCGCGCTCGCCTGGTCCGCCGTCTGGAACCTCACCCGGGACGCCCTGATGCCGGCCCGCGACTACGTCGCGCTGGTCCTGCGGTTCGGCGGCCAGGAGGGCAACATCGGCGTCCTGCAGTCGCTGCACGCCCAGGCCAGGACCGCCGTCGACCTCTACGCCGACCCCGCCTGGCGCGGCGAGGGCGGCCGGCTGCTCGCCGACAGCGCGCTGCGCGAACTGCGCGCCGCCGCACCCGGCAGCGACCACCAGCTGGCCTGGGCGCGGTTCCTCGCCCAGACCGCCAACGGCTCCGAGCACCTCGGCCTGGTCCGCGGCCTGCTGGCCGGCAGCGCCCGGATCGACGGCCTGGAGGTCGACCAGGAGCTGCGCTGGGCGCTGTGGCTGACCCTGGCCGCGGCCGGCCAGGCCGGCGAGGAGGAGCTGGCCGGGGAGCTCGCCGCCGACAACACCGCGAGCGGCCGCCGCCAGCACACCCAGTGCCTGGCCGCCCGGCCGACCCCGGAGGCCAAGGCCGCCGCCTGGTCCGCCGTGATCGACTCCGACGAACTGCCCAACGCGCTGGTCGAGGCCAACATCGCCGGCTTCGCGGTGCCCGCCCACCGCGACCTGACCACCCTCTACGCGGCGCCCTACTTCAAGCTGCTGGAGCGGGTCTGGGCCGAGCGGACGGGGGGGGGGGGGGGGGGGGGGGGGGGGGGGGGCGGGGGGGGGGCGCGCCGGGGGGGGGGGGGGGGGGCCCCCGGCCGTACCGGCGGCTCGGCGCCGGATCACCTGCCGCGCAGGCCCTTGTCCAGGGCGGCGATGCCGCTGCCCCGCGCGTCGTCGCCGTCCAGCGACCAGACCATCACGCCGCCCAGGTCGTTCCAGCGGGCGTAGCGGGCCTTCTCGGTGAGCACCTCGGCCGAGTCGAAGCTGTAGAAGGTGGTGCCGTCGTACCTCCAGGACGCGCCGTGGTCGCGGTCCACGTAGGTGCGGCCGGGCAACGCGTTGATCTCCTTGTAGGAGAGGTCCGGCGCCGTGCCGGTGGCCTTCTGGTAGAGGCCGCCCCGGTTCCCGGCCGGCACACCGGTCCAGCCGTGGCCGTAGAACGGCGCGCCGAGGACGGTCTGCCGCGAGGGCAGGCCGCGCTCGCCGTAGTGGACGACGGCCTTGTCGGCGCTGCGCTGCCGGGCGTCGGGGTCGGTCGGGTCGGCGTAGAGGTTGGCCTGGTGGTTGGCCGGGCCCTTGCCCTCCCAGGGGCCGTGCAGGTCGTAGGTCATGAGGTTGAGCCAGTCGACCGACTCCGCGACCTCGGGCAGCTCCAGCCGGTCGGCGACTGTCTCGTTGGCGGCGACGGCGGCGGTCAGCAGGTAGTGCTTGCCCTTGCGGCCGCCCAGGGCGTCCAGCTGCCGTCGGAACTCGGCCACCAGCAGGGTGAAGTTGTGCCCGTCCTCGGGGCGGACCACGTTGCCCGCGTCACCGCCGCCGCCCGGGTACTCCCAGTCGAGGTCGATGCCGTCGAAGACCCCGGCGGCCGCGCCGGGGCCGCCCTCCGGGGAGCCGGCGAGCCGCGGCAGGTCGCCCTTGAGGTAGAGGTCGAGGCAGGAGGAGACGAACTTCCTGCGGGCCTCGTCGGTGGCGGCGGCGTCCGAGAAGTACTTGGACCAGCTCCAGCCGCCCAGCGAGATCACGGTCCTGAGCCGGGGGTTCTTCGCCTTCAGCTTGCGCAGCTGGTTGAAGTGGCCCTTGAGCCGCTGGCCGGGGGCGTCGGCCACGCCGTCCACCGAGTCGGCGGCGGAGAACGCCCGCTGGTAGTCGTTGTGGGCGTCGCCCTGGCCGGCGTCGTTGGTCTCGAAGCAGGTGCCGTCGGCGGAGACGTTGCCGAAGGCGTAGTTGATCACGGTGAGTCGGCCGGCCTGCCCCGTCTCCTGGACGCGCTTCGCGGAGCTGTCCGCGCCCCACTGGGTGAAGTAGCCGACCCGCTGGCCCTCCAGCCTCGGGCCGTGGAGGGCCTCGGCGGCGGTCGCGGTGGCGGTGGTGGTGGTCAGCAGTGCGGCGACGGTGGCGGCGGCGAGCATGGCGGAGGCACGTGTGGGCATACCTGACCTGTCCTCTGAGGCGTCGTCAAATGGTCTGGACCAGAATGACAAAGAGGTTTAGTCCATTGCGCCCGGGCCGCACAAGGGGACGGATCCGGACGGTGCAGCATGCAAAAAGGGCGGCCCGCCGGAAGGCGACACACGCGAGAGGGCGGCACGCGAAAGGGGCCGGGCCGCGCGAACGCGGTCCGGCCCCTCTCAGGCCGTGCGGGTGCTGCCGGGTGGTCAGCCGTTGATCAGGCTGCGCAGCACGTACTGCAGGATGCCGCCGTTGCGGTAGTAGTCCGCCTCACCGGGGGTGTCGATGCGGACGACCGCGTCGAACTCCTTGTCACCGGCGACGACCCGGACGGTCTTCGGGGTGCGGCCCTCGTTGAGCTCGGTCACACCGGTGAAGGAGAAGGTCTCCTCGCCGGTCAGGCCCAGCGAGTCGGCGTTCTCGCCCTCCGGGAACTGCAGCGGGAGGACGCCCATGCCGATCAGGTTCGAGCGGTGGATGCGCTCGTAGGACTCGGCGATGACGGCCTTGACGCCGAGCAGCGCGGTGCCCTTGGCGGCCCAGTCGCGGGACGAGCCGGAGCCGTACTCCTTGCCGGCCAGGACGACCAGCGGGGTGCCGGCGGCCTGGTAGTTCTGCGAGGCGTCGTAGATGAACGACACCGGCGCGTCGGCCTGGGTGAAGTCGCGGGTGTAGCCGCCCTCGGTGCCCGGCGCGATCTGGTTGCGCAGGCGGATGTTGGCGAAGGTGCCGCGGATCATGACCTCGTGGTTGCCCCGGCGCGAGCCGTAGGAGTTGAAGTCACGCTTCTCGACACCGTTGGCGGTCAGGTACTGCGCCGCCGGGGTGCCCGGCTTGATGTTGCCGGCCGGGGAGATGTGGTCGGTGGTGACCGAGTCGCCCAGCTTGGCCAGGACGCGGGCGCCGGCGATGTCGTTCACCGGGCTCGGGGTCTTGGCCATGCCCTCGAAGTACGGGGGCTTGCGGACGTAGGTGGACTCGGCGTCCCACTCGAAGGTGTTGCCGGTCGGGACCGGGAGCGACTGCCAGCGGTGGTCGCCGGCGAAGACGTCCTGGTAGCCCTTGTCGAACATGGCCTCGTCGATGGAGCCGGCGACGGTGTCGGCGACCTCCTGCTCGGACGGCCAGATGTCGGCGAGGAAGACGTCGTTGCCGTCGGCGTCCTGGCCCAGGGCGTCACGGGTGATGTCGATGTTCATGTTGCCGGCGAGGGCGTAGGCGACCACCAGCGGCGGGGAGGCCAGGTAGTTCATCTTGACGTCCGGGTTGATCCGGCCCTCGAAGTTGCGGTTGCCGGAGAGCACCGAGACGACCGCGAGGTCGGCCTCGTTGACGGCGGCCGAGACCTCCTCGGGCAGCGGGCCCGAGTTGCCGATGCAGGTGACGCAGCCGTAGCCCACCAGGTTGAAGCCCAGCTTCTCCATGTACGGGAGCAGGCCGGCCTTCTCGTAGTAGTCCATGACGACCTTGGAGCCGGGCGCCAGGGTGGTCTTGACCCAGGGCTTGACCGTCAGGCCCTTCTCCACGGCCTTCTTCGCCAGCAGGGCGGCGCCCAGCATGACGGAGGGGTTGGAGGTGTTGGTGCAGGAGGTGATCGAGGCGATCACGACCGCGCCGTTGTCGATCTCGTAGGTCGAGCCGTCGGGGGCGGTGACGGCGGTCGGCTTCGAGGCCTCGGCGGAGTAGGTCGGCAGCGCCTCGGCGAACTTCGCGGCGGCCTCGGCCAGGATCACGCGGTCCTGGGGGCGCTTCGGGCCGGAGATCGACGGGACGACGGTGGAGACGTCCAGCTCGAGGTACTCGGAGTAGACCGGCTCGACCGACGGGTCGTGCCAGAGGCCCTGCTCCTTGGCGTACGCCTCGACCAGGGCGAGCTGCTGCGCGTCGCGGCCGGTGAGCTTCAGGTAGTTGATGGTCTCGGCGTCGATCGGGAAGATCGCGCAGGTCGAGCCGAACTCCGGCGACATGTTGCCGATGGTGGCGCGGTTGGCCAGCGGGATCGAGCCGATGCCGTCGCCGTAGAACTCGACGAACTTGCCGACCACACCGTGCTTGCGCAGCATCTCGGTGATGGTGAGCACCAGGTCGGTGGCGGTGGTGCCGGCCGGCAGCTCGCCGGTCAGCTTGAAGCCGACGACGCGCGGGATCAGCATGGAGACCGGCTGGCCGAGCATCGCGGCCTCGGCCTCGATGCCGCCGACGCCCCAGCCCAGCACGCCCAGGCCGTTGACCATGGTGGTGTGCGAGTCGGTGCCGACGCAGGTGTCCGGGTAGGCCTGGCCGCCGCGGACCATGACGGTGCGGGCCAGGTGCTCGATGTTCACCTGGTGGACGATGCCGGTGCCCGGCGGGACGACCTTGAACTCGTCGAAGGCGGTCTGGCCCCAGCGCAGGAACTGGTAGCGCTCCTTGTTGCGGCCGTACTCGATCTCGACGTTCTGGACGAAGGCGTCCGGGGTGCCGAACTTGTCCGCGATGACGGAGTGGTCGATGACCAGCTCGGCCGGGGCCAGCGGGTTGATCTTGGCCGGGTCGCCGCCCAGCTCCTTGACGGCCTCACGCATGGTGGCGAGGTCGACCACGCACGGCACGCCGGTGAAGTCCTGCATGATCACGCGGGCCGGCGTGAACTGGATCTCCTGGCTCGGCTGGGCGTCGGCGTCCCAGCCGCCGAGGGCCCGGATGTGGTCGGCGGTGATGTTGGCGCCGTCCTCGGTGCGGAGCAGGTTCTCCAGCAGCACCTTGAGGCTGTAGGGCAGCCGCTCGGACCCCTCGACGGCGGAGAGCTTGAAGATCTCGTACGACTCGTCGCCCACCTGCAGCGAGCTGCGGGCGTCGAAGCTGTTCGCGGACACGACTGACTCCTTCTAGGTGCTTCGTGCGGTATCCGGCCGCCACGGTGGTAAGGTCAGCCTTACTTAGGCTTACCTTGCCCGCACCGCCGGTGAGCGCCTCTCGGCAAGTATCTTGATGTCGAGATATATCTTAAGGCGGAGTTATCTCGATGTCGAGATAAACCATAGTGCATGGCGCCGCGTCCGCCACGTCGGCACCACGTCCAGCCTGCCCCCTCCTCCCGGGCGCGCGCCACGCGCCCCCGGGTACCACGGATCCGGCGGCCTGCGGACCGGTGCCGCGGCTGCCGCCGGGAGCACCGGTGACCGCCGCCGTGACCCGCCGCGGGCCCGTACCGCGCCCGCCCCGAACGCCCCGGTAGCGTGGCCGGAGACCGACAAGCCGAACGGGCCGGGGGCCGACCGATGATCGTGGTGGACGCGTCCGCGCTGGTGCTCGCACTGGCCGACGAGGGCGAGCGGGGCACCGCCGCCCGCGCCGAACTGGCCGCGGACGGGGAGTGGGTCGCGCCCGAGCACATCGTCATCGAGGTGATGCAGTCCCTGCGCGGCCTCTACCTGGCCCGCGAACTCGACGCCGCACGGGTCGGCGAGCTCGCCGCCGAACTGCCCGGGCTGGCGATCCGCAAGGTCCCGGTCGAGCCGCTGCTCGGGCGGATCTGGGAACTCAAGGACAACCTCACCCCGGACGACGCCGCGTACGTGGCGGTGGCGGAGCTGGTCGGCGCGCCACTGGTGACGGCCGACCTGCGACTGATGCGGGCCAGCGGGCCCCGGTGCGAGATCCGGGGCATCGGCCGGTCCGGCGGCTGACGCGGGCTGCTCGCGCGGGACGGGTGGGTCAGGCGGGTCGGCCGGAGGCAGGTGGGGCGGGCGGGCGTGTCCGGGGTGCCCGCGGACCGTTGAACGGGGTGTCAGGTCCGCCGCGCCCCGACCAGGGTGCGCGCGCCCCCACCCGAAGAGGTCCGCCGATGCCCGCTCCGCTCGCCGCCGCCCTGCTCCCGCTCGCCCTGCTGGCCCCCGCCGCCTCGCCGGTCTCGGTCACCGAGGCCGACTTCGACCCGGCCACCGCCTTCCTGCCGCCGACCGCGATCAGCCACGCGCCGGACCTGGTGCCGTTCGGCTCGCACGTACGGGTGATCGTCGACCGCTCGGTGCCCGGCCGCACGATCCTGACCATGAGCGTGTCCGGGGTCGCCGCCGACCACGAGTTCCCGGTGCACCTGCACACCGGGCTCTGCGGGGCCGATCCGGCCGCGTCCGGCCCGCACTACCAGGACGCGGTGGACCCGGTCAGCCCGTCCACCGACCCCGCCTACGCCAACGACCGCAACGAACTGCGGCTCGCCCTGCACACCGACGAGCGGGGCGAGGGCACCGCCGCCACCTCGGTGGCCTGGCGGCCCCGGCCGGGCGAGGCCCGCTCCCTGGTCCTGCACGCGGGCACCCCGACCGGCGCGCACGCCGCCGCCGAGCGGGCCGCCTGCGTCAACCTGGAGGGGCTGGACGGCGAGGGACTGTAGCGGGACGGGCCCTCGGCCGTCCGGGGGCAGCCTCAGCTGCCGAGGGTCGCGACGAGGACGGCCTTGATGGTGTGCAGCCGGTTCTCGGCCTGGTCGAAGACCACGGAGTGCGCCGACTCGAACAGTTCGTCGGTGCACTCCAGTTCGGCCATGCCGGTCTCCTCGAACAGCTGCCGGCCGAGCACCGTGCCCAGGTCGTGGAAGGCCGGCAGGCAGTGCAGGAACTTCACCTGCGGATTGCCGGTCGCCCGCACCGTGTCCATCGACACCTGGTACGGCCCGAGCAGCGCGATCCGCTCGGCCCAGACCTCCTTGGGCTCACCCATCGACACCCACACGTCGGTGTAGAGGAAGTCGGCGCCCGCGACACCCTCGGCGACGTCCTCGGTGAGGGTGATCCGGGCCCCGGTGTCCCCGGCCAGCGACTCCGCGGCCTTGCGCACCTCCTCGTCCGGCCACAGCGCGCGCGGCGCGACGATGCGGATGTCCATGCCGAGCAGCGCGCCGGTCACCAGCAGCGAGTTGCCCATGTTGGAACGGGCGTCGCCGAGGTAGGCGAGCGTCACCTCGGTGAGCGGCTTGGCGGTGTGCTCGGTGACCGTGAGCACGTCGGCCAGCATCTGGGTGGGGTGCCACTCGTCGGTGAGGCCGTTCCAGACCGGCACCCCCGCGTGCGCGGCCAGCTCCTCGACGATCGCCTGCCCGTGCCCCCGGTACTCGATGCCGTCGAACATCCGGCCGAGCACCCGGGCGGTGTCCTTGATCGACTCCTTGTGCCCGATCTGCGAACCGGCCGGGTCCAGGTAGGTGGTGGTGGCGCCCTGGTCGTGCGCGGCCACCTCGAAGGCGCAGCGGGTCCGGGTGGAGGTCTTCTCGAAGATCAGCGCGATGTTCTTGCCGCGCAGCCGGGGCTGCTCGGTCCCCGCGTACTTCGCCGCCTTGAGGGTGGCGGCGAGGTCCACCAGGAAGCGGAACTCCTGGGGGGTGAAGTCGAGCTCCTTGAGGAAGTGTCTGTTCCGGAGGTTGTACGCCATGCCGGGCTCCTGTGATGACGGTGACGGTGACGGGCGGGCGAGTGGAAAGCGGCAAGTCTATACGATGCTCAGAATTTGTATGCACTGATACCCCTGCCGGCCGGCCACCCGACGCCTGCCTGCCCGCTGCCCGCCCGCTTCCCGCTCACGGTCGCGGGTCCGCCGGGTCGGACTCCAGGGCGAGGACCGCGAACACCGCCTGGTGCACCCGCCACAGCGGCTCCCCGGCGGCCAGCCGGTCCAGGGCCTCCAGCCCCAGGGCGTACTCGCGCAGCGCCAGCGAGCGCCGCAGACCGAGCACGCCGCCGGACGGCCGGGCCGGGTGCTCCGGGCGGTCCTGGCGGTCCTGGCCGTGGAGCAGCCTCAGCCACTCGCGACCCCTGACCTGCACCGCCGGCTGCACCAGCCCGCCCGGGCGGCCCTCCCCCGGCGCCGCCCGCGTCGGCGACACCGGCGGACGGACCACGATGCCCGCGCCGCCAGCCGCCGTCAGCTCCTCCCACCAGGCGACGGCGGCGGCCGTGGACGCCTCGTCCGCGGTGTCCACCCAGCGGCGGGCCGTGCGGTGGAGGACGGAAGCCGGGGCGGTGCCGTCGGCGGGGGTGGTGCCGTCGGCGGGCGCCGTGCCGTCGGTCGGGGTCGTCCGGTCGGTCGGGGTCGTCCGGTCGGCCGGGGTCGGCCGGTCGGCGTCGACCAGGCGGTCGATCCGGGCCACGTGCTCGTGCTCGGGGCCGGTCGCGAGATTCACCCCCTCGGCGGCCAGCAACCGGAACGGAGCGAGCAGCGCACGCCCCGGCGCCGCGGCCCGCCGGTGCGCAGCGGCGAAGTCCCGCAGGTCCGCCGCCCGGCCGCGCTGCCGTTCCAGCAGCCCGGCGACATCCAACCCCCGGGCCTCGGCCCGTTCCAACGCGGCCAGCACCGGCGGCAGCAGCGCCCCCGCCGAGGCCAGCACCGCCGCGTTCCGGTCCTGCCAGGACGCCGACGGGGACACCGCGAGGCCCTGGCCGACGGCGGCGGCAGCTGCGGGTTGCCCCGTCAGGGCGGCGTCCAGCAGCAGCCAGCCGCTCCCCAGCTCCTCGAACAGCCCCGACCGTTCCGCCGCCGCCCGCAGCCGGGCCAGCAGCTCCGCCTCCTGCGCCGGCCCGAACAGCGCCCCGCCGGTCCGCGACCAGACCGCCCCCGGACCCGCCGGACCGAACCGCCGCGCCAGCGCCGCGTCGTCCCGCGCCACCAGCACCACCGCGCGCGGCCCCGGCAACAGTTCCGCGCACAGCACCCGCCCGACCCCGTCCGCCCGGTACCCGGCGAACGCCTCGTCCGGATGCTCCGCGAAACCCGGCCGGCGCCCGGCCGCCACCGGCGGCACCGACGGCGGCAGGTACACCAGCAGCCGGGGATCGACCGCGGCCCGCCCCACCGTCTCCAGCGCCGCGGCGGCGTTCTCCGGCCGCACCGCCACCGTCCCGTGCAGCGCCGTCTCCACCGTGCGCGGGCCCGCCACGTCCGCCACGTCCAGCGGACGCCCCTCCCGGCCGCCCGGCGCGCCGCTCAGCAGCGGCCGGACCGGCTCGTACCACCGGCGCTCCGCCTCCACCCGCACCAGCTCGCGCTCCGGGTACCGCAACGCCGTCAGCGCGCCGCCGAAGACGCAACCGGTGTCCAGGCACACCGTGTTGTGCAGGAAACTCGCCACCGGCAGCGGCGTGTGCCCGTAGACCACCAGCGGCCGCCCCCGGTACTCCTCGGCCCAGGCCTGACGCACCGGCAGACCGTAGTCGTCCGTCTCCCCCGTGGTGCCGCCGTACAGCGCGTGCGAACGCACCCGCCCCGAGGAACGGCCGTGGTACCGCTCCGGCAACCCCGCGTGGCAGACCACCAGGGCGCCGCCGTCCAGCAGGTAGTGGTCGGCCAGGCCCCGCACGAACTCCCGCACCTCGGCCCGGAAATCCGCCGGCTCCGCCCCCAGCTGCTCCATCGACTCCCGCAGCCCGTAGGAGAGGGTCACCCGGTCGCCGTCCAGGGCGCGGGCCACCTTCAGCTCGTGGTTGCCCGACACGCAGAGCGCGTGACCCGCCGCCACCATGCCCATCACCAGGCGCAGCACGCCCGGGGTGTCCGGACCCCGGTCGACCAGGTCGCCGACGAACACCGCCGTCCGCCCCGCCGGCGGCACCGCGTCCACCGGGCGGCCCGCCGCGTCCCGCACCAGCCGGTAGCCGAGCCGGTCCAGCAGCGTCTCCAGTTCGGACCGGCACCCGTGCACATCGCCGACCAGGTCGAACGGGCCGGTCAGATGGCGCAGATCGGCGCGCCGGCGCTCCAGCACCACCTCGGCGGCCGTCACCTCGGCCGCCCCGCGCAGCACATGCACCCGGCGGAAGCCCTCCTTGGCCAGGCCGGGGAGGGAGGCGCGCAGGTCCCGGTGCTGGCGCGGGATCACGAACGCCGGGAGCTCACGGTCCGGACGGGTGCGGTTGCGCTCGGCGCACACGCCCGGCGGGACGTCGAGCACGATCGCCTCCGCCCGCGCGTCGTGCTCCCGGGCGACGGCGAGCAGCTGCTTGCGGGCGTCCGCCTGCACATTGGTGGCGTCCACGACGGTCAGCCGGCCGGCCGCCAGGCGCTTGCCGACCAGGAAGTGCAGCAGCTCGAAGGCGTCCGCGGTGACGGACTGGTCGTTCTCGTCGTCGCCCACCAGGGCGCGGCAGGTGTCGGAGGAGACCACCTCGGTGGGGCGGAAGTGGCGGCGGGCGAAGGTCGACTTGCCTGCGGCGCTGGTACCGACGAGGAGGACGAGGGAGCCCTCGGTCAGGGGGAGGACGGGGTGCGGGGCGGGGGCGGGTTCTCCGGCGGGTACGGGTGCGGGCGTGGGGGTACTGGGTGCGTCGTCGGGCCGGGTCATCGGGGCCCACCTCCTTCGGGGGCCGGGGTACCGCGTTCGAACAGGGCGAGCAGGGGCGGTCGGGATGTCGGCGGGAGGGTGACGGCGTAGCCGTACCCGGCGGCCGTCCGCCGCGCCCAGGCGGCGAAGGCCGTCCCGTCGGCCCCGGGCGGCGCGGTCGCCACCACGGCGGGCGGCCGGGCGGCGCCGAACGCCGCGTGCTCCAGATAGGCCGGGTGCGCGGCGGGCGTCACCCGGTCGGTCGTCCCGGGTGCGGGCTCGGGGGCGGGGGCGGACCCGGTCAGGGCTTCGGCCGGGCCTTCGGCCGGGACTTCGAACACCATCGCGTCGAACCCCGTCCGACGGGCGTCCGCGTAGACCGGCGCGCCCTGCACCAGGCGGACCCGGGGGCGGCCCGCTCCACCCTGCAGCTCCCACTCCGGCGACGGGTCCGCCGTGCGCTCCAGCCCCAGCCGACGGGCGGCCGCGGCCAGAGCCGCCGGTGAGACGTCCACGCCCAGCAGTTCGGTGAAACCGCCGCCCCCGAGCAGCCCGGCGAGCAGTTCGCCGTGCCCGCACCCGAGGTGCACCACCCGGCTCGCCCCGACCGCGCCCAGCGCGGCCCGCACCGCCGCCCCGTCGTCCCCGTCGTACCGGCCGTCGCCGCCCCAGGACACGGCGTGGCCGTGCCGGGCCAGGCGGCGGGCGATCAGGGCCCGCTCGGGGTGGACGGCGAGCAGCCCGTCGAGGTCCGCCCGCTCCGGCGGCACCCAGTGGTGCGCGGCGCCGTCCAGCACCGGCAGCAGCGCCGCCACCTGCCGCAGCGCCTCGGCCGGCCGGACCGCCGGCGCGGCCAGCCGGAGCCGCAGGTACGGCGAACCACCGGCGGCGGGTGCGGCGTCCGACGGCAGCTCCGCCGCCTCGACCCGCCAGCCCAACGGCTCGAACAGCCGCCGCGCCAGCGCGACCCCGTCGCCACCGCCCGGGGCGGCGGGCTCCGGCTCACGGTCCGCGCGGACGACCGGCAGCTCGATCTCCAGCGGCAGCGTCTCGTCCGCCGAGGACTCGGACGGCCGGGGCGACTCGGGCGACTGCCCGAACGGCTGCGGGAACACCGTCCGCAGCACCGCCGCGAACACCGAGGAGGCCGCGTAGGGGCTGTCGCCGACGTGCGCGTCGGGCACGGCGGGCGGCCGGGCCTTGCCCCGGCGACCGCGGACCGGCGCCTCCGGGTCGGGTTCCGCCAGCAGGACGGCGGTGCAGCGCTCCGCATCGGCCTCGGGGAAGAAGACGTGCGCCTCACCGAACGCGGTCGCGACCCGGTGCACCGCGTCCGGGCGCCGGTGCAGCAGGCGCGCCAGATCGGTGGCCGGGCGTCCTGCGGGGCCGGGCTGACCGGTGGCTCCGGTGGTGGAGATCGACATGAACACCCGTCCGAGTATCGCCCAGCCGCGCCCGACCGACCGCCGGATTTTCCCCGGTGCGTCGGGTCCCGCCGATCTGTCCGGACGGTGAGCGCGTTCGGCAACGGCCACTCCGATTCGTTAACGTGCACGATGTGACTGCTGAATCCACCTCCCCCGTGAGCGGCGCCGTTGCCGCAGGTCTGGCCACCATCGCCGCGGACGGCACCGTCCTCGACACCTGGTACCCGGCCCCCGCGCTGACCGCCGCGCCCGGCCCGGCCGGGACCGTCCTCCTGACCGCCGAGCAGGCCGAGGCCGAGCTGGGCTCCGGTGCCGCCGAGGCACTGCGCGCCGATGCCCGCCGCGGTGTCGAGGTGGTAGCCGTGCGCACCGCCATCGCCTCGCTGGACGAGAAGCCTCTCGACGCGCACGACGCCTACCTGCGTCTGCACCTGCTCAGCCACCGCCTGGTCCAGCCGCACGGCCTGAGCCTGGACGGTCTGTTCGGGCTGCTCGCCAACGTGGCGTGGACCAGCATCGGCCCGGTCCCGGTGGACAAGGTCGAGCAGGCCAGGCTGGCCGTGCGCGCCCAGGGCGGCCAGCTCGCCGTCTACGGGATCGACAAGTTCCCGCGGATGACCGACTACGTCGCCCCCTCCGGTGTGCGCATCGCCCACGCGGACCGCGTCCGCCTCGGCGCGCACCTGGCCGTCGGCACCACCGTGATGCACGAGGGCTTCGTCAACTTCAACGCGGGCACGCTGGGCACCTCGATGGTCGAGGGCCGGATCAGCGCCGGCGTCGTGGTCGGCGACCACAGCGACATCGGCGGCGGCGCCTCGATCATGGGCACGCTGTCGGGCGGCGGCAAGCAGGTCGTCTCCGTCGGCGAGCGCTGCCTGCTCGGCGCCAACGCGGGCATCGGCATCTCGCTCGGCAACGACTGCGTCGTCGAGGCCGGCCTCTACGTCACCGCCGGCACCCGGGTGACCACCCCGGACGGCACCGTGGCCAAGGCCGTCGAGCTGTCCGGCCAGGACAACCTCCTGTTCCGTCGCAACTCCCAGACCGGCGCCGTCGAGGTCATCGCCCGCTCCGGCTCCTGGGGCGGCCTCAACGCCGACCTCCACGCCCACAACTGACCCCACCCGCCCCTGAGGGTCCGGCTCCCGGTGCCGGGGCTCCGAGCCAACGGCTCGGAGCCCCGGCATCTGCTGTTCCGGCAGCCGCCGCTCCGACCGGCCGTCGCCCTGGTCCTCTCCCCGGCGGCCCGCCACGGTGGGGCGGGCCGCCGGGGAACGAAGGCCCTCGGCAGCCCTCCGCGCACCCGGGCGGCCGTAGCCCAGGCCGGTCGGTGGCGGCAAGCCCGGCGTCACCCGGGCGGCTTACCCGCACCGGCGGTTGGACCGCATCGAGTGGTGGCCGGTGACCGCGCGGCGGGGTGTTCGTTGGTTGCAGCGGCGGGGCCGCGTCCGGCCGACCGCCAACCGCTCCACACCGCACCACCGATCCGAAGAGGTCCCCTCATGTCCGAGCCCTGGTCCGAGGCGTCCGCCACCTCGCCGTACCCCACCGCCGACGGGGCGGCGGCGCCGGCCGCCCCGAAGAGCCTGTTGGAGCAGATGCAGGAGCTGCTCGCCTCGGTGACCGCGGACCTCGCCGACCTTCAGGCCATCGGTGCCCGTACCACCTCCCCCGCCGCGAGCGCTTCCGCCGACGGCGAGGACGGCGGGCTCTCCGCCGCCCTCTGACCCGGCGGGTCGAGCCGGAGCACCAGTAACCGCTCCTCGTGCTCCGCCGCCGGTTCGGGGAGCCGCCGGGCACCGTCCGGCCCGAACGGCTCCCCGGGCCCGCCCTCCACCGCCCCGCACGGCTCCGCCTCGTACTCCTCGGGCCGCTCGCCCGCCATCTGCCGGACGGTGTCGAGCAGTTGGTCGACCAGCTGGGTGCACTCCGCTCCCGCGTCGACCCCGTCGATGCAGGCCCAGTAGAGGCTCTCGGTGTCGGCCCCGCAGGCCAGCACCACCAGCGTCTCGCCCATGTCCCGCAGCAGGCGGCCGAGTTCGTCGAGCATCGGCCCGAACTCCCCGAGCTCGGTGAGCCTTCGGGCCCGGCCGCCGGGCCCGAAGGCGGACGCCGAGGAGGCGCCCTCCTCCGGATGCTCCAGGCAGCAGGCCGCGTGGGTGGCCGCCTCAGCCAGCAGCTGCCCGAGGCCGGAGAGCCCTTCCTCCCCCGATCTGGCGATCCGGGTGGCCACCGCCTCGGTGAGCAGCGCGGCCTGCCGGGCCTCGGCCAGCACGTCGGGGACGTTCCTGGTCTCCGCCAGGGCGTGCCGGGCGGTCTTGATCAGTCGCAGCGCTTCCACGGCCGGACACCCTTTCCGTCGCCCGCGCGGCGCCCTGCCGTGCGGTCACGGTGAGAGGGTGCGACGGGGCGGAGGGGTGGCGCATCCGGACTTCGGAAACCTGTGGACAACCCCGGGGTTGTGGACAACTTCCTTCCCCCGCAGGGGTTATGAGCGGTCCTACGGGTTGACTTCCTCGCTCTCGGCGGGGGTCTCGGGGACCGGGAAGCGCAGTTCGTTCCGCTCGATCTTGGCCGCCAGGGCCGTCAGCGGATCGACCCCGACGGCCGTGCAGAACTGGAGCAGGTAGGCGAGCACATCGGCCACCTCGTCCCGCACCCGGTGGGCGCGGTCCGGCTCGGCCATCACGGCGGCCGCCTGCTCGGGGGTGAGCCACTGGAAGATCTCCAGCAGCTCGCCGGCCTCCACGGTCAGGGCCGAGGCGAGGTTCTTGGGGGTGTGGAAGGGCTCCCAGCGGCGGGCCGCGGCGAAGTCCACGAGCCGTTGCCGCAGCTCCTCCAGGGTCGGCCCGGCGGGTTCCGTGTGGTGTTCGTTCACCCGTCCAGGTCTACCGCATCGCCCGCCGTCCGGTCGGCCCCGGGGCCCGGCGCCCCGACCTCCGACATCTCCGGCCCCGGCCCCGAGGCCGCCGGTGCGCCGTCGCGCACCGTCTGGACCGGCACCCGCGCCGTCTCCGTCCGCAGCACCGTGAGCCCCGAGCCCGGATCGCGCCGGCACTCCACCACCGCCACCCCGGCCGGCAGTTCGCCCGGCCCGCCCAGGGCGTCCCGGGCCGCGGCCGGCTCCTGGAGCGTGGCGAGCACCCGCAGCTGGTTGCGTCCCGACATGTCGCGGGCGAGCCGCAGCAGCGAGGCGGCCTGGTCCGTGGAGAGCCCGGCGCCGAGGTCCTCCGCCAGCACGGTGAGCTGCCGCTGCGCCCACGGCACCTCGACGGCCACGTCGAGGTCCAGCACACCGGCACCGGTGAGCAGCACGGCGGCGAAGGCGAGGTGGCGGAGCATGCCGTCGGAGGCCTGGTCGGCCCCGGTGCGGCCGAGCACGCCCTCGTCGAACACGGCGAGCACCCGCCGGTCGGCGCCGGTGCCGCGGTGGGCGAGGTCGAGGCCGAGCAGCGGGTGCGGGGCGGCGGACTGGACGACGCGCAGCAGCTGTCCGAACCGGCGGCCGCACTCGTTGCCGAGCCGGGCGACGACGGCGGAGATGTTGGCGGCCGAGCTGAGCAGCCTGGCCTGGGGGTGGGGGCGGGCCCAGCCCCGCATCAGGGCGGGCACGGGGCAGACGGGGAAGACCTCGCGGAGCGCGGTGAGCAGTTGTTCCGCGGCCGCGAGGACCTTGCGTTCGCCGGGCGAGGATCCGGCGACGCGCAGCGGGATCTGGGCGGTGACCAGGGTGCCGCTGGGGAAGGGGGCGCGGATGTCGCCCTGCCGGGTGTCGTTGTGCCAGCTGACGTTGACCCGCCGGTGGCGCAGGTCCTGTTCGCCGGTCTCGACGAGGGTCCGGCCGTCGAGGGTGAGCTGTTCCCTGGCGATGCGGACGGGGCCGTCGGTGCGGATGACGACCTCCAGCGTGATCGGCCCGTCCGGGGACCGGACGGTGCAGCCGAGGATGAGGGCGTCGCGGCCGTGCGGCACGCACCCGGCGAGGCCGCCGCGGACGGGGGCGGCGAGCGGCCCGGTGGTGCCGGGGCGGCCGTCGAGGGAGTCGCCGATCTCCTCGCCGAGGGCGAGTCGGGAGAGGACGGCGAGGGCGTCGAGCGCGTTGGACTTGCCGACGCCGGCGGGCCCGTGCAGCACGGTGAGGGGGGCGAGCGGGAGGGTCGCGCGCCGGTAGGACTTGAAGGAGGTGAGCCGGAGCTCCTCGACGACCGGGCGCCGGGCGGTCGCGGCCGCCGGTCCTGGTTCCGGGGTGCGCTGCTGCGGGTGGGCCGACACGGCGGGGCGGGTGGCGTCGCGGTTCACCCGTCGGACGTTAGCCTCCGGTCGCGCGGCAGAAACGTGCCTGCCCGGCAGATTCATCCCATCGGGGTGACTCCGGCGCGAGGCCGGGACGCCGGGCGGAACACCGGGCGGGACGCCCCCGTGCCGGGGCGGCCCGCCGTTTCAGCGCCGGTAGGCGGCGACGGTGACGGACGCCGTCACCTCGACCGGGTCGGGCAGTGCGGCGAGCCGCTCCGCGAGCCGGGCCGGGTCGGTGTGCCAGGCGCTCGGCCCCATGCCGACCACGGTCCGCACGTCCTCGGCGGACAGCCGCATGGTGAACTCGACCTCGCGCCGGCCGGCGGGCGTCAGGTAGGGCCCGAGCTTCTCGTCGATGCGTCGCTGCTTCTCCTCGTCGACCGACAACAGGCCGAGCGCGTCGACGAGTTCGCGCAGGTGCCGGGAGGTGGGCGAGACCAGCAGCAGCGTGCCGCCGGGCCGCAGCACGCGGCGGATCTCGGGTCCGTTGCGCGGGGCGAACACATTGAGGACGAGTCCGGCGGAGGCGTCCAGCAGGGGCAGCGGCCGCCAGGCGTCGCAGACCACGGCACCGATCCGGGGGTGGGCCCTGGCGGCGCGGCGCAGCGCGTACTTGGAGATGTCGAGGGCGGCGCCGGGCCGGCCGGGCAGGGCGTCGAGGACGTGGGCGAGGTAGTGGCCGGTGCCGGCGCCGAGGTCGGCGACCAGCGCCCCGGGACCGTCAACGCCGGGACCGTCACCGCAGTCAGCGGCGCCGGCATCGGCATCGGCGACGGCGACGGCGACGGCGACGGCGACGGCGACGGCCTCGACGGCCGCCTCCGCGAGCGCGTCGGCGATCGGCCGGTAGTGGCCGGCCGCGAGGAAGTCGCCCCGGGCGGCGACCATGTCGGCGGTGTCCCCGGTGCCGATGTGGGCGTCGCCCGCGAGCAGGCTGACGTAGCCCTGCTTGGCGAGGTCGTGGCTGTGCCCGCCGGGGCAGCGCAGGGTGCGCCCGTCGAGGGTGAGCGGCCGCGCGCAGTGCGGGCAGGCCAGGTAGGGCTCGATGTCCTGCAGCAAGGGTCCGTCTTCTCTCGCGGCCCGGTCGTGTGCTCGGGCCGGGAGTGCCAGCCTAACCAGCGACGGTGCCCGGTCCCGCATCCGCCGGCGCGGGCGTCGCGGCGTCGGTGCCGGTGTCGGTGCCGTCCGCCCGCGGGCGCGGGACCCCGGACGCCGCCCCGCCGACGCGCAGGGCGAGCGCGGCGAGCGCCTCGGGCGCCCCGGCCTGCCCCCGGATGCCCGGGAACGCGTTGACGTCGACGACGACCGGTTCGCCCGGCCCGTCCAGCAGGTCGACGCCGTAGACGTCGAGGCCGAACACCTCGCCGGCCCGCAGCGCCACGGCGGCCCGGTCGGCGGACAGCTCGGCGGGCCCGAACCCGTCGTCGCCGTCGGGGAGTTCGGTGTGCTCGGGGCCGGCGAGCTCGGAGCGGCGGCGGGTGCAGAACAGCTGCCCGGCGACGACCCACAGCTTCTGGTCCCAGCCGGTGCTCGGCAGGTAGGGCTGAGCGACGACGGGCTCGTCCGGCCACTGCTCGGCGAGGGCGCGCAGCCGGGCCGTGTCGTCGACGCGGGCGACGAGGTCGTGGCGGCGGCTGTGCCGGCTCTTGACGACGAGCGGCAGGACGAGGTCCCCGGCTTCGACCGCCGCGAGCAGTTCGGCGGGGTCGGCGGCGGCGCGGGTGGGTGCGAAGGGCAGTCCGGCCCGCCGGGCGAGTTCGGCCATGGCGAGCCGGTCCTGGCAGAGTTCGGTGGCGGCGACCGGGTTGACGACGGGCACGCCGCGCTCCTCCAGCCCCCGGGCGAGGGCGAGCGCCGCCGGGGTGTGCGCCTTGAGCAGGTAGACGTCCGCGGGCGGGTCGGACGGCCCGGCCTGCCCGTCCGGACCGGCCGTCGGGTCGAGGGCCTCGACGTGGTGACCGCGCGCGGTCAGCAGCGCGGTGGTCGCGGCGAGCACCGGATGGTCCGGGGCGGAGGTGATCAGACCGATCCTCATATCGCGCCGCCGACCGGCGCGGCCCCGATGCCGCCAAGGCCGACACCACCGACGCCGACACCGCCGATGCCACCGACCGCGACGCCACCGCCCCCGAGTCCGCTCGCGACACCGGCCCCCACCGCCGCGCCGCCGCCCTGCGCGGGCATCCGGACCGCGCCGGACCCCAGGCCGACCGCCTCCAGCCCCGAGGCGTCGAGCGCCACCGCGGGGGCCGTGACCGCCGTGCCGGTGCGGGCCAGCCGCAGCACCGCCCGCGCCACCCGCGCGACCGCGTCCGGCACCTGCCGGAAGCTCGGGAAGTCGTTGATGTCGACGACCACCGGACCGTCCGGCCCGAGCAGCACGTCGACGCCGTAGAGGTCGAGCCCGAACACCTCGCCGACCTGCGCGGCGATCCGCGCGACCTCGGCGGGCAGCGGCACCTGCCGCTCCCGCACCCCCTGGTCGGGGTTGAGCGGCGAGCACCGCTCGGTCGCGTACAGCTCGCCGTCGACGCAGTACACCTTGAGGTCGGTGCCGGAGTTGGGCACGTAGGGCTGGGCGATCAGCAGTCCCTCGCCGGCCAGCAGCGGGCCGACCTCGGCGAGGTGCCCGGGGTCGCGGACGAGCCGCACGGCCCGCCCGGAGCTGCCGTCCGCGGGCTTGACGACCAGCGGGTACTCGGCCGCGGGGATCTCGGCGAGCCGTTCCCAGCGGGCGGCCGCGTAGGTGACGGGGACGGGCAGCCCCCGGGTGCGGGCGATCACGGAGGCGAGGGCCTTGTCGCGGACGCCGCGGATGGACCGGACGTCGTTGACGGTGGTGAGGCCGACGGCGGCGGCCGCCTCCAGCAGGGTGAGGCCCGGTCCGCCGGAGACGGTCTTGAGCACCCAGGCGTCGTGGCTGCCGGCCCGGACCGCCTCGGAGATCGCCATCAGCGAGTCGCCGGGGCGCAGCACGTCCACCCGGTGCCCCCACGCCGTGAGTTGGCGTACGACGTCGAGCGGCATGCCGTCGTGCCGGTAGTGCTCCTCCACCAGAAAGCAGAGCCTCATGAGCCAGTCATCCCCCTCGCTTCGCCCAGCGCGGACGTCCGCCGTTCACGTCCGGCAGAGCTGTAAAGGCCCCAGGATGCCACGAGGCCCTCACGCAAGATCGCCCGGCCTGTAAGCGTTGGGCAACAATCGCGGTGAAATGCCCGGGCCGAACAGCCGCCGGAGCGCCCCGCAGGTCACGTCGGCGCGGGGCCGGGCGGGACCGGACGGGGCGTCCGGAAATTCCCGGCGGGAACGCGGCGGGCCTGCTTTGATGCACGGCGTGACCTCCCACGATCCCGCATCCACCGCCCCGACCGCCCCCGGCACCACCGCCGACACCGGCACCACCGGCACCACTGCCGCCTCCGCCGACCCGGCGCGGCCCGACCCGGTCCTCCTCGAAGCGATCGAGCGCTACTACGACGCCGTGCCCCGCGGCTCGGCCCGGGTCGAGGACTTCGGCCCGCTCAGCCTGTTCGTCGCGGAGGGCACCGGCTGGCCGTACTACGCCCGGCCGGCGCTGGGCCACCAGGGTCCGGCCGTCACCGCGGACGACGTCCGCCGGGTGCGGGCCCGCCAGCGCGAGCTGGGACTGCCGGAGGCCTTCGAGTGGGTGGCGGAGCACGACCCGCTGCTGCGCGCCGCCGTGGAGGAGGCGGGGCTGACCGTGCACGAGCACCCGCTGCTGGTGCTCGGCCCGCAGGACGGGCACCCGGCCGAGCCTCTGGACGACCCCCTGGACGGGCACGGGGACGCCGCCGGACCGGACGGTGTGTCGGTGCGGGTGCTGGCCGCCGACGATCCGGCCCTCGCCGAGGCGCTGGCCGTTCCGCACCTGGCGTTCGGCGAGCCGGGCACCGGCGTGGGCAGCGCGGGTCCGGCCGAACTGGCCGTGCGGGCCGAGGCGTTGAGGGCCGACGGGAGCGCGGAGCGACTCGCCGGGCGGATCACCGCCGGGAGGACGGCGCTCGCGGCGGCGTTCGGGGACGGCACGGCGCTCTGCGCGGGCCAGCACAACCCGGTCGGCGAGGTCACCGAGGTGGCCGGGGTTGGCACCCTCCCCTCGGCCCGGCGGCGGGGCCTCGCGCTGGCGGTCACCGCGGCCCTGGTCGCGCACGCCCGGGCCGGCGGGGCGCGGACGGTGTTCCTGTCCGCCGCGGACGAGGACGTGGCCCGGATCTACCGCCGGGCGGGCTTCCGCTCCTTCGCGACGGCACTGATCGCCGAACCGGGAGCCGAACCGGACGCCGGGTAGAAGACCGAAGCCGACACCGAAGCCGACACCGAACCGGACACCGAACCGGACACCGGGCCGGCCGCCGGGTCCCACCGGGCCCGCACCGTCCGCCGGGTCCCGCCGCTCACTCCGCGTCGTCGTCGTCCTCGCCGCTGACCTCCTCGTCCTCGGCCTCGTCCACCACCCAGGCGGCCAGCCGGTCCGCCACCCCGGAGACGGTCAGCCGCCCCTCGCGGATGGCCCGGGCGAGGCTGCGCACCTCACGGGCGGTGGTGGCCACCGTGCAGCCGCTGGCCACCAGGTAGGCGTAGGCGACGGCGGTGGCGAACAGCTCGTTGGTCTTCTCCAGCGCCGGGACCCGGATCAGCTGATGCATGAGGGCGGCGGCGCGGTCCTGCGGCTCGGGGTAGACGGCGATGTCGAAGATCTCGGCCTGGTGCCGGGCGACGGCGGCGAGCAGCGATCCGTAGTCGGTGACCTGCGGGTCACCGGGCGTGTACTGCTCGGCGGTCATGAGCAGCCACGAGAGGTCGACCTCCAGTTTCAACGGCGCACGTCCTGGAGGTCGGCCTCGCCCCGCTGCTCGCCGAACTCGGCCAGGAAGGCCGTCTCGTACTCCTTCATGAACTGCGCGGCCGCGTCGACGAACACCCGGCCCGCCTCGCCCATGTCCTGCTGGACCAGGCGTTCGATGTACTGGTTCATGCTGATCCCCTGCTGCTCCGCCCGCTCCCGGGCCATCTCCGCGGTGGTGGCGTCCACCCGGACGTTCAGCTGCTTCTTACCCATGCCTTCAAGCTAGCGCCGAAGTGCTAGCACAACAAGGGCTCGCGCATCCGCCGCACGCCCCGCCGGCGCACACCCGCACGCCCCGCCGACACGCCCGCCGTACGCCCCTACCGACTACCCGCTCCCCCGTCGTCCGACGCGCCCGGGGCCGCCGGGAGTGAGACTTGAAGAGTTCTTCACGTTCGGAGACTCTGAAGTGCCCTGAGCATTCCCTGGAGCGGCACCGACCGGTTGTGGAGGCCGGCAATGACAGCCATGTTCGACCAGGAGCTGCGCGAGCAGCTCGACCAGGCCCGCAAGGAACTCGCGGCCGCCCGGGCCGAGGGGGACGCCGACGGCGTCCAGGCGTACGAGGGCCGGATCGCCGGGCTGCTGCGGCTCGCCGCCCAGCACGGCGTCGACCTGCCGCACGACGCCCGGGAAGAGGAGCACAACCTGCCCTGAGCCGCCGCACCGGCCCACGAGACGACGGAGGCGGTACCCGCGCGAACGCCGGGTACCGCCTCCGTCATGTCCTGTCCTGTCCTGCCCGTACCCGGCCGCCGGCCGGGCCCGCGGCTACGCGCCCGCGATCGGCTCCAGGATCGCCACGCACTCGAAGTGGTGCGTCATCGGGAACAGGTCGAACGCCCGCAGCGACACCGGACGGTAGCCGCCCTCGCGGAAGAACCCGAGGTCCCGGGCCAGCGCCGCCGGGTCGCACGCCACGTACGCGATCCGGCGGGCACCGAGGCCGGCCAGGTGCGCGACGGTCTCCCGCCCGGCCCCCGCGCGCGGCGGGTCGAGCACGATGAGGTCGGTGGCGGTGATGCCGGTGCGCGGCAGCAGCGCCTCCACCCGGTCGCACTCGATCTGGACGTTCTCCAGCGCGGCCAGGTTGTGCCGGGCGTCGGCCACCGCCTGCTTGCCGGACTCGATGCCGAGCACCGCGCCGTCCTCGCCGACCCGGTCGGCCAGCGCGCCCGCGAACAGGCCCACCCCGCAGTACAGGTCGAGCGCGTTCTCGCCCCACTGCGGGTCCAGGCCGTCCAGGACGGCGTCGACCAGGGTGTCCGGGGCCTCGGGGTGGATCTGCCAGAAGCCGCCGTCGCTGACCCGCCAGGTCCGCCCGGCGGCGCGCTCGCGGACGAAGTTCCGGCCGTGCACCCGGTGGGTGTTGCCCTGGTCGTCGATGCGGCTGATGGAGACCGGCCGGTCCAGCTCGACCAGCGGCAGCTGCGCGCCCGGGGCCGGGGTGAGCACCACCTGGCGGTCGGAGGAGCCGGCGGCGGCGATGACCTCGACCGAGGCGACCCCCGGCCAGTCGTGCGCCTCCACGCCCAGCTCGGTGACGCCCTCGGTGGCGATCAAGCAGCGGTCGATCGGCTGGATGTCGTGCGAGCGGTGTTTGCGCAGCCCGACCTTGCCGGTGGCCGGGTCGACGGCGTACTGGACCCGGCTGCGCCAGGTCGGCACCTGTCCGGCCGGCAGCTTGTCGCCGACCGGCTCGACACTGCCGTCCCAGCCGGCCTCGGCCGGGGTCAGGCCCGCCAGCTTGGCCAGCTGCTCGGTCAGCACCTGCACCTTGAGCTTGCGCTGGCCGCCGGGCGTCACGTGCTGCCAGTCGCAGCCGCCGCACTTGCCCGGCCCGGAGAACGGGCACGGCGGGGCGATCCGCTCCTTGGCGGGCTCCAGCACCTCGACCGCGTCGGCACGCAGGAAGCGCGAGGAGGAGGTGCCCTCGGTGACCTGGGCGATCACCCGCTCGCCCGGCAGCGTGTGCCGGACGAACAGCACCCGGCCCTCGTGCCGGGCCACGCAGTGCCCGCCGCCGTGGGCGACCGGGCCGACCTCGACCTCGTAGCGCTCGCCGATCAGCGAGTCGCCGGCGGGCACCTTGGGCGCGGACTCGGCCCGGGGCGCGCGGGCGGTGGAGCGCAGCGCGCGGGGCGGGCGCACGGCCTGCTTGCGCGGGCGCGCGCCGTCCTTCGACCGGTCGCCCGGCTGCCCCTGCCGGTCGGAACGGTCCGAACGGTCCGAACGACCGGAACCGTCCGAACGGCCGTCACGCTCGCCGCGCGGCGCACGCTCGGTGCGCCCGGCCTTCTCCGGCCGGCCCGCACGCTCGGCGCGCTCGGGACGCTCAGTGCGCTCCGGGGCACGCTCCGGAGCGCGCTCCTCCGGCGCGAGCGGCGCCGTCCGCGCGGTGAATCCGTCGCGGTCGGTCGCCTCCGGCCGCTGCGGCTTGCCCCAGCGGGGCCGGGCGACCTGCCCCGGCTTGCCGGACGAACCGCCCTTGCGGGCACCCTTGCCGGAGGAGCCGTTGGAACGAGACGGGGTGTTGCGGGTCACTGGGAGGAGTCCTTCTTGCCGCTGTCAGCCGACCCGGCGGGCTTCGCCGAGACTTCCGACTTTACGGCCTTCGGCGCCCGGGGCTCACCACGTCGCACCGCGCCCGGCGCCGACCAGGCCTTCTGCGGCTTGCGCCGCTCGGACGACTCCAGCTGCCACGGCACCGAGGTGACCATCACGCCCGGCTTGAACAGCAGCCGGCCCTTCAGCCGCAGCGCGCTCTGGTTGTGCAGCAGGTGCTCGTACCAGTGGCCGACCACGTACTCCGGGATGTAGACCGAGACCACGTCGCGCGGGCTGCTGCGGCGCAGGTTCTTCACGTAGTCCAGCACCGGCGCGGTGATCTCCCGGTACGGCGAGTCCAGGACCTTCAGCGGCACCTCGATACCGCGCTCGTCCCACTCCGCGCGCAGCGCCGCGGTGTCCGCCGGATCGACGTTCACGGTCACCGCCTCCAGGGTGTGCGCCCGGGCAAGCCGCGCGTACGCCAGCGCGCGCAGCGCCGGCTTGTGCAGCTTGGAGACCAGGACGATGGCGTGCACCCGTGTGGGCAGCACCACGTCGTCCGGCTCCTCGGCGGCGACCAGCTCCGCCGACACCCGGTCGTAGTGCCGGCGGATCGCCTTCATCATCACGAACAGCACGACCATCGCCGCGATCGCGATCCAGGCGTGGCTGATCTTGGTGGCGAGCACCACGATCAGCACGGCCATGGTCATCACCAGGCCGAAGGTGTTGATCGCCCGGCTGCGCTGCATGTGGCGGCGCTTGGCCGGGTCGGTCTCGGTGCGCAGGTGCCTGGTCCAGTGCCGGATCATGCCGGACTGACTCATGTTGAACGACACGAAGACGCCGACGATGTAGAGCTGGATCAGCCTGGTCGGGTCCGCGTCGAAGGCGATGATGAACAGGATCGCGGCCAGCGCCAGCAGGATGATGCCGTTGGAGAAGGCCAGCCGGTCGCCGCGGGTGTGCAGCTGGCGCGGCAGGTAGCGGTCCTGCGCCAGGATCGAGCCCAGCACCGGGAAGCCGTTGAACGCGGTGTTCGCGGCCAGCACCAGGATCAGACCGGTCACGGCGGCGACGAAGTAGAAGCCCGGCGTGAAGTTGGAGAACACGGCCTCGCTGATCTGCGCCAGCGCGGTCTTCTGGTGGTAGTCGCCGGGCACGCCGACCAGCTGCTCGGCGGGCTGCTCGGCCATCTGGACGCCGGTCAGCCGGGCCAGCCAGATGATGCCCATGAACATCACGACCGCGATGCTGGCCATCATCAGCAGGGTGGTCGCCGCGTTCTTGCTCTTCGGCTTGCGGAACGCGGGCACGCCGTTGGAGATCGCCTCCACGCCGGTCAGCGCCGCACAGCCCGAGGAGAACGCCTTGAGCAGCAGGAACACCATGGCGAAGCCCGCCAGGGACTCGTTCCCCGGGGTCGCCTGCAGATGGAAGCCGGCGCTCTCGGCGGGCATGTCCTGCCCCAGGCCGAAGTGCCGGACCACGCCGTACACCACCATGCCGATCACGCCGACCATGAAGGCGTAGGTCGGCACGGCGAAGGCCGAACCGGACTCCCGGACGCCGCGCAGGTTCATGCCCATCAGCACGATGACCACGACGACCGACAGGGTCAGCTCGTGGCCGCGCAGGGCCGGCACCGCCGACACCACGTTGGCCACGCCCGAGGTGGTGGAGACCGCGACGGTCAGGATGTAGTCGACCATCAGCGCGCTCGCGACCACCAGGCCGGAGTTGGGGCCGTGGTTCACGGTGGCGACCTCGTAGTCGCCGCCGCCGCTCGGGTAGGCATGCACGTTCTGCCGGTACGAGGCCACCACGGCGAGCATGACGATGGCGACGACGACGCCGATCTGCCACGAGAAGTGGATGGCCGAGGCACCCGCCAGGGAGAGTGTCAGCAGGATCTCCTCGGGCGCGTACGCGACCGAGGAGAGCGCGTCCGAGGCGAAGACGGGCAGCGCGATGCGCTTGGGGAGCAGAGTCTCCCCCAGCTTGTCGCTGCGCAACGCACGCCCGATCAGGATGCGTTTCGGTAGGTCAGTCGGCATAGGCACGTTAAGGAATCGTAGGGGTAGTCGACCCCGGGGTCCGAAGGGCCACCCCTTTGCCGCCCGTCGGGGTGCCCCTTCGTCGCGACTGTGTTCGGTGGACCGGCTAGCGTGTCGGATACGAGCAGGGCGGCAACACTCAGGTTGTCGTACCGAGCCCCACGAGGACGCCCACCCCGGACACCGGGGCGGGGAAACGGAGATTGAGCGGTGTTTGCGCAGGTCATGGCCCCAACGGGACGGGTGAGGTAGCGCCGGTGCACATCGTCATCATGGGCTGCGGCCGGGTGGGCTCCGCGCTCGCCCGCGCACTGGAGAAACAGGGCCACTCGGTGGCCGTGGTCGACCAGGACCCGACGTCGTTCCGCCGGCTGGGTGCCGGATTCAACGGACGCCGGGTGACCGGGGTCGGCTTCGACCAGGACACCCTGAAGGAGGCGGGGATCGAGGAGGCCGGCGCCTTCGCCGCCGTCTCCAGCGGTGACAACTCCAACATCATCGCCGCCCGGGTGGCCCGCGAGAACTTCGGTGTGGAGAACGTCGCGGCCCGGATCTACGACCCCCGCCGCGCCGAGGTCTACCAGCGCCTGGGCATCCCGACCGTCGCCACCGTCCGCTGGACGGCGGACCAGATGCTGCGCCGGCTGCTGCCGAGCGGCTCCGAGCCGCTCTGGCAGGACCCGAGCGGCGCCGTCCAGCTCGCCGAGGTCGCCTACAACCCGGAGTGGGTCGGCCACCGGCTGAGCGAGCTGGAGGAAGCGTCCGGCACCCGGGTCGCGTTCCTCACCCGGCTCGGCGAAGGCGTGCTGCCCTCGTCCCAGATGGTGGTTCAGGAGGGCGACCTGGTGCACGTGATGCTGCGCCGCGCCGACCTGACGACGGTCGAGGCCGCGTTCGCGCGGGGCCCGGAGAAGGAGGGCCACTGATGCGAGTCGCCATTGCCGGAGCCGGCGCCGTCGGCCGCTCGATCGCGGGCGAGCTGCTGGAGAACGGCCACGAGGTCCTGCTGATCGACAAGAACCCGAACTCCATCTCGGTGGAGCGGGTGCCCATGGCGGAGTGGCTGCTGGCCGACGCCTGCGAGATCACCTCGCTCGACGAGGCGGCGCTGCAGCGCTGCCACGTGGTGATCGCCGCGACCGGCGACGACAAGGTCAACCTGGTCGTCTCGCTGCTCGCGAAGACCGAGTACGGCGTGCCCCGGGTGGTCGCCCGGGTGAACAACCCGAAGAACGAGTGGCTCTTCAACGAGTCCTGGGGCGTGGACGTCGCCGTCTCCACCCCGCGCCTGATGTCCGCCCTGGTCGAGGAGGCCGTCAGCGTCGGCGACCTGGTCCGGCTGATGCGCTTCAGCCAGGGCAACGCCAACCTGGTCGAGCTGACCCTCGCCTCCGACACCGAGCTGGTCGGCACCCGGGTCGGCGACGTGGCGTGGCCGCAGGACACCGCCCTGGTGACGATCATCCGCGAGGGCCGGGTCCTGGTACCGGGCAAGGACGACACCCTGGAGGGCGGCGACGAGCTGCTCTTCGTGGCCGCCCAGGAGCGCGAGGAGGAGCTGGAGGACCTGCTCTCCAGCTCCCCGGGCGCCAAGTAGCGCCGCCCGCCGTACGGCAACGGCCGGGGGCCCGCACTCCTCGTGAGTGCGGGCCCCCGGCCGTTGCCGTACGGCGTCCCGGCCTGGTCAGTGCCCCCGGGTCGGACCGCCCGCGGAGTGCTCGTGGCCGGGCTGCTCCTGCCCCGGCTCCGGCTCGTCGTCCAGCTGCGCCTTGATCGGCGGCGGCGCCTTCAGCAGGATCTGCCAGGTCACGTACATCGCCAGCAGCAGCGGCGGGATGCCCAGGGCGACCTTGAGCCAGCCCAGCAGGTTGACGTTGTGGGTGAAGTACAGCGGGAAGAGGATCAGCGGCTTGATGCCCATGATCACCACCCAGGCCCAGGTGGCCTTGGTGTAGGCGGCCAGCCGGCCCGGGTTCTCCTTGCGCCAGGTGAACATCTCGCCGGTCACCGGGCCGAGCATGATGCCGATCAGCGGCCAGCGGACCAGCGCCGACACCGCCAGGCCCACGCAGTAGCCGACGTTCCAGAGCAGACCGGGCAGGTAGAAGTTCTCCGCCTTGCCGGTCTTCATCGAGATCCAGGCACCGATCGCGACGCCGAACACCCCGCTGAAGGCGTGCTGGACGGTCTCCCGCTTCAGCAGCCGCGCCACCACGAACAGCGCGCTCAGGGCCAGCGCCGCCCAGGCGGCCGCCGGGACCTTGTGGGTGATGTTGTACGTGACGATGAAGACCAGACCGGGCAGGGTCATGTCGATCATGCCCCGGACCCCGCCGAACGCCTTCATCACGGTGTCGGCGGCCTCCCGCGAGGCCTGCGCCTGCCGGGCGGCCTCGTCGGCGTCGATCTCCACCACGCCGAGCTGGGCGGCGGAATCGCCGCCGGACTGCTTGCTCACGCTCATTCGCTCCCGTGTCCGACCGGACGCAGCTCGTAGCGGGGGTTGAACAGCACCCGCCGACCGCGCGCATGACTGATCCGGCCGCTGGCGACCAGACGGCGCCCCGGCTCGATGCCCATGATGGAACGGCGCCCGAGCCAGACCACGTCCAGCGCCTCGGTGCCGTCGAAGAGCTCCGCCTCCAGGGCCGGCACACCGGCCCTCGGGCGCAGCGTCACGGTCCGCAGGGTGCCCGCGACGGTGACCAGTTCCCGGTCCCCGCAGCTGGCGATCGGGGTACAGCCCGACTCCGCCGCGATCTCCTGCCGCAGCTCCTCGGCCTGGAGCTCCTCCGCGGAGGAGGTCAGCCGGCTGAGCATGCGGCGGAAGCGCCCCTGCGGCTGGCCGCTGCTGTTGTCACCACTCATGCCGGAAGGGTACCGGTTCCGGGGCCCCCGGCGGCAGGTCGCGCAAGCCGCCCGGGGCCCTGGCGGGGCTCCCCCGGGCGTCCCGCGGCGGCCGTCGGACGCACCCGGACCGCCGCCCGCTCACGCCTCGAAGCGGTAGCCCATCCCCGGCTCGGTGATGAAGTGGCGCGGGTGGGAGGGGTCCCGTTCGAGCTTGCGCCGCAGCTGGGCGAGGTACACCCGCAGATAGTTCGTCTCGGTGCGGTAGGCCGGTCCCCACACCTCCTGGAGCAGCTGGGTCTGGCTGACCAGACGGCCCGCGTTGCGGACCAGGACCTCCAGCAGATGCCACTCGGTCGGGGTAAGGCGGATGTCGCCGCCGTCCCGGTTGACCTTCTTCGCCGCCAGGTCGACGGTGAAGCTCTCGGTGACCACCACCGAGTCGTCCTCCCCCGCGACCGGCTCGGCCCGGCGGACGGCGGCGCGCATCCGGGCGAGCAGCTCGTCCATGCCGAAGGGCTTGGTGACGTAGTCGTCGGCGCCCGCGTCCAGCGCCTCGACCTTCTCGTCGGAGGCGTGCCGGGCCGAGAGCACGATGATCGGCACCCGGGTCCAGCCGCGCAGGCCCCTGATCACCTCGACCCCGTCCATGTCGGGCAGGCCGAGGTCCAGCACGACCACGTCGGGATGGCGGGCGGCGGCGAGCTCCAGGGCGCTCGCGCCGTCGTGCGCCGCGTCGACCTCGTACTTGCGGGCCTTGAGGTTGATCACCAGCGCGCGGACGATCTGCGGTTCGTCGTCCACCACGAGGACCCGGGTCATGCGGGCTCCGCCTTTCGGGGCTGTCGGATCTGTCGGATCTGTCGGATCGGGAGGTGGTCGTCGGGCGAGCGGTCGCTCGGGGCCGGGTCGTTCGGAGGGAGCCGTCCGGCAGCGGACGCTCCCGGGGCGGCGGCGGTCATGCGGGAGCCGCGGGGAGCTCGGGCCCCGGCGCGTCCCCCGGCCCGGGCACACGCTCGGCGGCCGGCAGGGTGACCACCATGGTCAGCCCGCCGCCCGGGGTGTCCTCGGCGGTCACGGAGCCGTCCATCGCCTCGACGAAGCCCCGCGCCACCGCGAGCCCGAGCCCCACCCCGGCCCCGCGCGGAGCGTCGCCGTATCGCTGGAAGGGCGCGAAGATCCGCTCCTTGGCGTCCTCCGGCACCCCCGGCCCCCGGTCCACGATCCGCAGCTCGACCCGGCCCGGCTCGCCCGGCGGCCGCAGGGCACCGGCCTTGACCAGCACCTTCACCCCGTCCGGGCTGTACTTCACGGCGTTCTCGATCAGATTGGCGAGCGAGCGCTCCAGCAGCCCGCCGTCCGCCCGGATCATCGGCAGGGTCTCCGGCACGTCCAGCCGGACGGCGCCCGGCGGGACACCGCCCAGCGCGAACGGCACCACCTCGTCCAGATCGGTCTCCTGGATGAGCGGGGTGACCGTGCCGGTCTGGAGCCGGCTCATGTCGAGCAGATTGTTGATCAGGTGGTCCAGCCGGTCCGCCCCCGCCTCGATCCCGGCCAGCAGCTCCGCCTCGTCCGCCTCGTCCCACTCCACGTCCTCCGAGCGGAGCGAGCTCACCGAGGCCTTGATCCCGGCCAGCGGGGTCCGCAGATCGTGCGAGACCGCCGCCAGCAGCGCGGTCCGGATCCGGTTGCCCTCCGCCTCGCGGCGCGCGGCCGCCGCCTCCCCCGCCAGCCGGCGCCGCTCCAGCACCACGGCCGCCTGGGCCGCGAACGCCCCGAGCAGCCGCCGGTCCTCGCCCGGCAGCACCCGGCCCCGCAGCGCCAGGGCCAGGTTCTCGCCGACCGGCACGTCGACGTCGGCCGTCTCCGGCCGCTCCGGCGGACGCGGGCCCGCCGCCGCCACCGGATGCCATGCCCCGAGCGGGTCGGGCCGCTCCAGCAGCACCGCCGATTCCTGCTGGAAGGTCTCCCGGACCTGCTCCAGCAGCGCGGTCAGCACCCCGTCCCCGCTGGGCGCCCCGCGCAGGACCGTGCCCGCCAGCGCGCTGAGCGTCTGCGCCTCGGTCTGGCTGCGGGCCGCCTGATGGGTCCGCCGGGCCGCCAGGTCGACCACCGAGGCCACCGCGATGCCGACGGCGGTGAATATCGCCACCGCCAGGATGTTCTGCGGCTCGTCGATCGTGAAGGTGTGGATCGGTGGAGCGAAGTAGTAGTTCAGCGCCGAGGAGCTGACCAGCGCCGAGGCCACCGCCGGGTACAGCCCGCCGACCAGTGCCGCGCCCACCGTCAGCGACAGGAACAGCAGCATGTCCGTGGTCAGGCCGAGACCGTCCACATTGATCAGCAGCAGCGCCAGCAGCGGCGGACCCGCCACCCCGATCAGCCAGCCCGCGACCGTCCGCGTCCGGCCGAGATCGGTCACCCGGCGGATCGGGATGCGACCCCGGCCCTTCGCCTCGTGCTCGTGCGTGACGATGTGCACATCGATGTCGCCCGACTCCCGGGTCACCGTGCCGCTCACACCGGGCCCGTAGACGTACTGCCAGGCCGGACGGCGGCTGGTGCCCAGCACGATCTGGGTCGCGTTCACCCCGCGCGCGAACTCCAGCAGTCCGGCGGCCGGATCGTCCCCCAGCACCGCGTGGTACGAACCGCCCAGGCCCTCCACCAGCGCCCGCTGCTCGATCAGCGTCTGCGAGGACCCCGAGCCGGAACCGGCCAGCCCGTCCGAGCGGGAGATGTGCACGGCCAGCAGCTCACCGCCGGACCCGCGGGCCGCGATCCGGGCCGCCCGGCGGATCAGCGTGGCACCCTCCGGACCACCCGTCAGACCGACCACGATCCGCTCGCGCGCCTGCCAGGTGCCCTTGATCCCCTGCTCGGCCCGGTACTTCTGCAGGTACTCGTCGACCCGGTCGGCCGTCCACAGCAGCGCCAGCTCCCGCAGCGCCGTCAGGTTCCCCGGCCGGAAGTAGTTGGCGAGCGCCGCGTCGACCTTCTCCGGCGCGTACACATTGCCGTGCGCGAGCCGGCGGCGGAGCGCCTGCGGCGACATGTCGACCAGCTCGATCTGGTCCGCCCGGCGCACCACCTCGTCCGGCACGGTCTCCCGCTGCCGCACCCCGGTGATGCCCTCGACGACGTCCCCGAGCGACTCCAGGTGCTGGATGTTCACCGTCGAGATGACATCGATCCCGGCCGCGAGCAGCTCCTCGACGTCCTGCCAGCGCTTCTCGTTCCGGCACCCCGGCACATTGGTGTGCGCCAGCTCGTCCACCAGCGCCACCTGCGGCCGGCGCGCCAGCAGCGCGTCCAGGTCCAGTTCCGTGAACACGGCCCCGCGGTGCGTCAGCTCCCGCCGCGGCACCAGCTCCAGACCCGCCACCTGTGCCGCCGTGTGCCGGCGCCCGTGGTCCTCGACGAACGCCACCACGACGTCCGTGCCGCGCTCCAGCCGCCGGTGCGCCTCCGCGAGCATGGCGTACGTCTTGCCGACCCCGGGGGCCGCCCCGAGGTAGATCCGTAGCCTGCCGCGTCCCATGTGCACCATTCTTGATCCGGCCGAAGCTGGCGGCCATCCCGGACACCAGTTCCCTTCGCCTTCGAGACTACGGCGAAGACGTCGCTTTGCCAGCGATCGGGGCCTTGAGCTGGGAGTTTTAGCGCCATTTTGATGGGGGTCCGGAGGCCGCAGCGCCCACCGGGGCAGAGCCCGGGGCACCGCCGGCCGGACGGGGTTGGGCTGGGGTGGGCTGGGCTGGGCTGGGCTGGGCTGGGCTGGGCTGGGCTGGGCTGCCGAATTCTCCGCCTGCTCCGAGGAAATTCGGGCAGAACGCAAAGAACCCCCGTCGGTTTTCCGACGGGGGTTCTTCACAATGATTGTTCGGCGGCGTCCTACTCTCCCACAGGGTCCCCCCTGCAGTACCATCGGCGCTGTGAGGCTTAGCTTCCGGGT
>NZ_JODS01000031.1 GCF_000718025.1 Kitasatospora purpeofusca | reverse complement strand
TCAGCGGTCAGGCCCCCACCCTGCGCATACCGCATACCACCGGCATACCGCAGGGATCACTACCTGTCACCACCGACAACAGAACGAAAACCTCAGTAACCGCTGGAGCCGCACTGAAACCGCCGCAGGTGAGACCGCCCGGGGACGTCGGCAGCATCGCCTCGGACGCCGCTGCCCCAGCAGGGTCATCCGTCGGCCTCCTCAGCGGCGACCTGCCCGAGCGTCCGTCCGCTGCGTGCCGAGCGGGCCCGTCGGGGATCGGGGGCGCCACGTCCCGCGCGGTGACCGCGCCTGACCAGCAGCCACGACTCCCGCTCCCCGTCGCCCTCCAGGAACCGGGTCAGTGCCCAGTCACCGTGCAGTTTGCGGCCGTCCAGCCTGAACGAGGCGTGGCCGTGGGCGAGCGCCTCGGCGAACGGAATCTCGCGTCCCCACCTGTCGGTGCTGCGGTTCACATAGCTGCCCTCGTCCCAGATGATCACCGTTCCGGCGCCGTACTCGCCCTTGGCGATGGTCCCCTCGAAGTCGCGATACTCCAGAGGGTGGTCCTCGGTCGGCATGGCCAGGCGCTTGTCGTGCGGATCACCGGACGGCCCCTTGGGAACCGCCCAGGACTTGAGAACACCGTCGACCTCCAGACGGAAGTCGAAGTGCATGGTGCTGGCGTCATGGATCTGCACCACGAAACCGAGCTCGGGGCCGACGGCGGCGCCATCGTCGCCGCTCGGCTCGCGGGACTTGTGGAAGTCCCGTTTCCGGCGGTACTCCGCCAATATGTCCGCTCCGGGCATCGCTCGTCCTCCTCCCGCCCCCGATCGAGCGCCTGCCCCGCCGAGGTCGCCCGACACGTTCGGCGTGAGGGCGAGGATTCGGGGAAGTCGCAGCACCGCGGGGGTTGCGGAAGGCGAGGTGTCAGGGCGATGACAGTCGACACGATCACCTCCAGGCTGCTGTCCGAACACGGCCGGACGTACGCCGAGGAGGGCGGCATCACGTTGCGGGACAAGCCCGCGCCGCTGTACCAGCTGCTGGTACTCACGGTGCTGTGCTCGATCCGCATCAAGGCCGGCACGGCCACCGCCGCCGCACGGGAGCTGTTCCGGGCCGGCCTGCGAACCCCCCGGGCGATGGCCCGCTCCGACTGGCAGGACCGCGTGGACGCGCTCGGCCGCGCCCACTACGTGCGGTACGACGAGAGCACCGCCACCGCCCTCGGCGACGGGGCACAACTCGTCCTCGACCGCTGGCACGGCGACCTCCGCCGGATGTGGGAGGCGGCCGACGGCCGCGCGGACGCGCTGCACGACCTGCTGCAGGAGGTCCCGCGGATCGGCCCGGTCGGCGCGGACATCTTCTGCCGGGAGGCCCAGGCGGTCTGGCCGCAGCTGCGCCCGTTCTTCGACGAGCGGGCCTGCGCGACGGCGGAGGATCTCGGTCTGCCGCACACGCCCCACGACCTCGGCGGCCTTGTCCCGCCGGACGACCACGCGAAGCTCGCCGCCGCCCTGGTGCGGGTCGGCCTCTCGAAGAGCGCGGCGAAGGAACTCCAGGCCGCCTGACGACATCGCACCGGAGGAGAGCCCCCCGCCGGGGTGCCGCTCGGCGGGGACGCCGGTCGGGTCGGACGACGTCAGCCACCTCTCCTGACCGACCACAGGTGCTCCCCGGCCCCGGAGACGTCCGGGGCCGGGGAGCACGGCTCTCAACGGCGCGCCACGTAGTAGACGTTCAGGATGTCGCCCTCCACCCGCCGCGTGTCGACCCGGCCGAACCCGGCCTCGGCGAGCATCCGCCGAGCGGTCTCCTCCCCCCAGACCGTCCCCAGGCCCTCGCCGCCCTCGCCGAGCGAGACGCTCATGCAGTAGAACGTCGAGAAGGTGTAGAGCGCCGGCCCCAGCGGGTGGTCGATGTTCTCCTCCAGCCGGCTGGAGGCGGCGATGTCGCCCATCAGGAACACCCCGTCGTCCGTCAGCGCGCCGGCCACCGCGGCGAGCGTCCGCGTCGGCCGGGCCAGGTCGTGGACGACGTCGAAGGCCGTGATCAGGTCTTAGGAACCGGTCAGCTCGGCGCAGTCGCCGTTGCTGAACTCAGCGTTGGACAGTCCCAGTTCGGCGGCCTCGGCGCGTGCGGCAGCGATGCCCTCCTCGGACATGTCCAGCCTACGACTCCCGGGCCCCGCCGGACCGCTCGTCGGCCGTCCGGCGGGGACCCCGTGGCCGGATCTGCGACGATCTCGTCATTGCGGCCACCGCGGGCCGGGCACCATGATCGGGGCATGCCCCAGTCACTCCACCGAGTCGTCGTCGCCGCCTTCCCCGGCGTCGAGCTGCTGGACGTCACGGGACCGGCCGAGGTGTTCGCCGTCGCCACCCGGGTCGCCGGTCCTGGCCGGCCCGGCTACGTCGTACAGATCGCGACCGCCGACGGCGAACCGGTCACGACCTCCAGCGGCGTGCGCCTGATGGCCGACCTCAACCTCGACGCGGTGCACGGCCGGGTGGACACCCTGCTCGTGGCGGGCGCGATCGACCTGGTCGGCGACACGGTGGAGCCGGTGATCGACCGGACGGTCACCGACTGGCTCCGCACGGCGGCGCCCGGGGCCGGCCGGGTCGGGTCGATCTGCGCGGGTGCGCACCTGCTGGCCGCGGCGGGGCTGCTCGACGGCCGGTCCGCCACCACCCACTGGCTCACCGCGGCCCGCCTGGCGGCCGAGCATCCGGAGGTCGCGGTCGACCCCGATCCGATCTTCGTCCGCTCCGGCAGCGTGTGGACCTGCGCCGGTGTCACCTCGGGGATGGACATGGCGCTCGCGATGGTCGCCGAGGACCGCGGCCAGGCGCTGGCCCTGGCCACCGCCCGGGCGATGGTCATGTACGTCAAACGCTCCGGCGGGCAGAGCCAGTTCAGCGTGCCGCTCTCCGTCCAGAGCGACAGCGGCGACCGGATCGACGACCTGCGGGTGTGGATCGCCGAGCACCTGACCGAGGACCTCTCGGCCGAAGCCCTCGCCGCACGACTGCACCTGAGCGTCCGCCACTTCTCCCGCCTGTTCCGACAACGCACCTCCACCACGTTGGCCGCCTACGTCGAGTCCGCACGACTGGAGGCCGCCCGCCGGCTGCTGGAAGAGAGCCACCTCAGCCTCCCGGAGATCGCCGCTTCCAGCGGCCTCGGCTCCGTGGACACACTGCACCGCTCCTTCCGACGACGCCTGGGCACCACCCCGGCCGAGTACCGCCGCCGCTTCTGACCACCCGCGCCCGCCGGACGCCGCAACCCCCGCCCACCCACCGCCGCGCCCGGCGGACCCCCACCATGCCCGAAACCAGCAGCCCGGAGCCCACCATGTCCCGCACGAAGGTCGTCCCGATCCCGGTCCTCGGCCGGCACGCCGTCAACGCCTACCTGCTGCTCGGCCGACGGCCCGTCATCGTCGACGCCGGGACGCCCGGCAGCGGCCGGAAGATCTACGACCGGATCACCGCGCACGGCGTCGACCCCACCGACGTCTCACTGATCGTCCTCACCCACGGCCACATCGACCACTTCGGCTCCGCCGCCGAACTGCACCGCCTCACCGGCGCGCCCGTCGCCGGCCACGTCGCCGACCTGGGACCGTACCGCACCGGCCGGGTCCGCGAACCGTACCTGCCCACCGGCCCGATGGGACGCCTGATGGACCGCAACAAGAACCTGCACGTCCGGGCCGAGCCCGTGGAGCCCGGCGTACTGGTCAGCGGCAGGACGAGCCTGGAGGACTTCGGGATCGCCGGCCGCATCATGCCCACCCCCGGGCACACCGCCGGATCGGTGTCCGTCCTCACGGACGACGGCGACCTCGTCGCCGGCGACCTGATCGCCAACTCCTTCATGGGCCTGATCCCCCGCAGGCCGGCGAACCCGCCCTTCCACGACGACCCCCGGCAGAACCTCGCCAGCCTCCGCGCGATGCTCGCCCTCGGCCCCGGCGCACTCCACGTCGGCCACGGCACCGCGCTGGACCCCGACCGGGTACGACGCTGGGCGGAACGCGAACACGACCGCCTGTCCCGGCTGGACTCCGCGGGCCGCCTCTCCCGCCGCACGCCGGACACGGGCAGGGGGTCGCACCGGTGAGGGCGCGCGGCGCGCAGGAACTGGCGCCTGTGGTGATCCGTTCCAGCTTGCCGTCGCCGAGAACCATCGTCCGGTCCTGACCGGTCAGCAGCTGGGCCAGCTGAGCTTCGTCCCCGGCCACCAGCCGGTGGAGGTCACCGGGAGTGCGCAGGCCCGCGCGCAGCCCTGGGAGAAGGACGGCCATCATGGCGTAGAGGCCGAGGTCCCCCGTGTGCGCAGTCAGTTGGAGGACCAGGAGCAACCCGGCGCCCCCCAGCCGACCAGGGCGGCCATCAGGGGGCGGCTCCGCCGCCAGAGCAGGGCGGGCATCAGCGCCAGGGCGAGCACCGTCACCAGGGGTCGCCAGGCCAGATCCGGCCGGACGGCGCCCTCGACCAGGGCGGCGGCCGTGAAGACGCCCACCAGCAGCCAGTCGGGACGACCGAGGGGTGGAGCGCCGACAGGCCGCGGCTCGTGCCAGAGGGAGCTCCGGAAAGTGACCACGGCTCCAACCCAGGGATCTTCGCGGATCGGCGTATCGGCCGAAGGAACGAAAGGGAGACCGTGTCATCGGCCAGGCGAGTTCCGGTCCGCGGGCCGAGGCGCCCGCCGCCGGGCTCGGCGATCGTGGACCTACCGATCCCCGCCACGACAACGGAGCCCATGCAGATACCTTCGACGACCGGCCGAAGGCGGACTCCTCCTACGCGTCCCGGATCGACGTCTGGTCCGACACCGACGGCATCCGCGGCGTCCAGGTGGTCTTCCCGAGCCACACCTTCGGCTGCGGCGGCATCGGCGGCTCCGGCGCGCAGCAGGCGTCCTACACCTTCGGCGGCGCCGACAAGCTGCTCTCCTTCGAAGCCTGGTCCGGCAAGGCAGCCCGCGGCAGCCTCGCCGGGCTGCGCCTGAAGATGACCTCGGGCGTGGCGAACTTCGGTGTCGCCGCGACCACCACCGTCACGCCCGACCTGTCCGAGGACGCCGGCGGCGCCTCGACCATCTGCGGGCTGTTCGGCTCGACGGTGAAGTCCGGCAGCCGCACCTACGTCGCGTCGCCCGGCTTCCACGTGCGGGGCGGGAACGTGCCCCAGGCGGTCCTGGACCACCTGAACGACAACAGCCGGCACTACAGCCAGGCCGTGTGGGCCAACGCCGACGAGCTGACGCTCAGCCGCATCCTCGCCAACTACTCCTACAGCCCGGCGGGTTCGACCGCCGCTCCGGTCCCGCTCGGTACCCTGCTGGACCCGAAGCCGATCGCCGCCACCGGCAACTACCTCGGCTTCCGCTGGAACTTCGCCAGCGAGGAGGAACGACAGGAGTGGACCGACTCCCGCAAGGCGGGCGACAACACGTTCGGGGCACCGGCGACCAACACCATCGCCATCGCCACCAACGGCGTCTCCGCCGAGGCCGTCCTCGGCCGGTCCAACTCGGCCGAGAAGATCGACCTCACCCGCTTCTGGAACTGGAAGGACTCGCCCATCCAGATCACACCGGCCGACATCGCCCCGGTGTCCACCGCCTCACGCGCGCAGAACCTCGACACCACGGCGGCCGGCATGGGCACCTCCCAGGCGAAGTTCGCGCCGACGGTGGTGCTGCCCGACCCGGTCGGCCTCCACACGGCGCAGGCCATCGCCACCACGAACCTGTTCCGCGACATGAGCGGCCTCAACACCATGAGCCAGGTGCTCAGCAAGGGCATCGAATCCGCGGCCACCAACGACAAGGAAGCCGGCATACGCGCCCAGGAAGCCCTGAAGACCGCCACCGAACACCTCCAGAAGATGGCGCAGATCGCGGTCGACGCGGCCGGAAAGGCGGCACCGGCCCTGACCGGCGGAGGCGGCAACCTCAGCACCCTCGGCGGGATGCTCAACCAGGGCGGCAAGACCGACACGTCCAAGCCCACCGCCCCCGCGTCCGGTGGGGATTCCGGCACGAAGGCCTGACCACCGCGCCGTGCGGGTCCGGGCCGCACGGCGGAGGCCGCCGCCGGTTGTTCCCGGTGGCGGCCCTCCGTGGTCGCGGGGGCCCGGCAGCCGATGCGGACGGGGCCGGCGGTGGCGGTGGCGGCGCTGTGAGCCAGTGCCGCGTCAGAGGATCCTTGCCCTGTCCGGTCGTCAGGCGGGGCAAGCTCCAGGGCACGGCGGCGCGGCGGGAAGAGGTTTCCTGACGCGACGCTACTGTTACGAGGGTGGCGGGAAGCAATGCCGACCGACGGTGGTCCGAGTCCATGCCGGCGGCCTATGAGCAGTACCTCGTGCCGGTGGTCTTCCAGCCTTTCGCCGGGGACCTGGCTGCCAGGGCGGCGGCACTCCGCCCTCGGCGGATCCTCGAACTGGCCGCAGGGACTGGAGTCTTGACGTCTGCCCTGCTGGCGGCGGCGCCGTCCGCCGAGGTGACGGCCACCGACCTCAACGAGGCCATGGTCGCTCTCGGGTCCGCTCGATCCCCGGGCGCAGTATGGCGGCAGGCCGACGCGCAGCGGCTGCCGTTCCCGGACGGGGGCTTCGACCTGGTGGCCTGCCAGTTCGGTGTGATGTTCTTTCCTGACCGCATCGGGGCCTTCACCGAGGTCCGCCGAGTCCTCGCTCCGAGCGGCCGGTTCCTGTTCAACACCTGGGGCCCGCTCGGGGCGCACGCCTTCGAAGTCGCGCTGCAGGCCGGGCTGGAGCGGGCCTTTCCGGTCGATCCGCCGCAGTTCTTCCGGACGGTTCCGCACGGCTACGCCGACCCCGCTGTCGTGGCCGCTGATCTGGCCGCCGCCGGGTTCGCCGTCGAGGAAGAGCAGGAACTGACACTTCAGGGCCGGGCCGCGTCAACCGCCGACCTCGCCGCCGGATACCTCACCGGAACACCGGTGCGCGCGGCCGTCGAGGAACGCGGCGACGGACCGACCGTCCGCGCCACCGTCATCGAGGAGATGACGGCCCGGCTGGGCCCGGGGCCGGTCTCCGCCCCGATGACGGCGTTCGTCTTCCGCGCCGTGGCCTGAACCGCGGCCCTGCCCGGTGCCGGCCTGCAACCGGCCCACCAGGACACCGTCGAGGAGGCAACGGTCGACGGCCGCGTCCATGCACGAGTCGCGGGGGGGTGCCTCTATGTGTTTGGTCAAGGGGTCGGTGACTGCGGGGAGGGTGATCTGACACCCTGGTGTGCATGGGAGACGAGCGGACTGTTCTGGTGCCTGCGGATGAGGGCCTGCGGCCTTGTGACTTCTGCGGTCATCTGGTCGCGGTGGACTCCGCCGACGAGTACGACTGTCCGGTTTGTGGAGATCCGGAGTCTCGGTGATTCAGGCCGATCCGGCTGGCCGGGATTGGTAGAGGGTGCCGTCGCGGAGCATGGCGAACAGGACGTCGACCCGGCGTCTGGCCAGGCAGAGGAGGGCCTGGGTGTGCCGCTTGCCCTGGTTGATCTTCTTGTCGTAGTAGGCGCGTGAGGCCGGGTCGCTGAGTGAGGCGAACGCGGCCAGGAAGAACGCTCGTTTCAGCTGCTTGTTGCCGCGGCGGGAGGGTTGCTCGCCGCGTATGGAGGACCCGGAGCTGCGAGTGGCGGGGGCGAGACCGGCGTAGGAGGCGAGGTGGGCGGCGGTCGGGAACGCGCTCGCGTCGCCGACGTCGATCAGGACGCGGGCGCCGGTCCGGGTGCCGACGCCGGGCATGGAGGTGAGGATCTCCGAGAGCGGGTGTTCGTCGAGCAGTTCCTGGATCCGCTTCTCCAGGATCTTGCGCTGGTCGAGGACGGCCCGCAGTGAGCCGGCCAGGCTCGGCACGATCAGTGCGGCCGCCTCGGTGCCCGGGACGATCACGGTCTGCTCGTCGAGTGCGGTGAGGATGTCCTCGACGACACGCTCGAACATGCGCGGGGCCAACGGCCGGGCGACGCTCTGCAGGCGGCGGCGTCCGGCCTTGCGTAGGGCGGCCGGTGAGCCGAACCGCTCCAGCAGGGCCAGGACGGCCGGGTGGTCGATCCGCGGTCCCAGCACGCGTTCCAGGTGCGGGTGGATCTGGGTGAGCAGTCCGCGCAGGCGGTTGGCGACGCGGGTGGCCTCGCCGGCCAGGTCGTCGTCGAAGCCGACGATCATCTCCAGCTCGGCGATGGTCTCGTCGGTGAGCTCGATGCCGCGCAGGGTGTGTGGCATGGTGCGGGCGGCGTCCGCGATGACGAAGGCGTCGCGGGCGTCGGTCTTGGCCTCGCCGGGGTAGAGGTCGGCGATGCGGCGCATCGTCAGGCCGGGCAGGTAGGCGACGCGGCAGCCGGCGTCCCGGGCCACCGCCAGTGGCAGAGCGCCGATGGAGGCGGGCTGGTCGACGACGACCAGGACGGTGCCGTGCTTGGCGGTGAGCTTGTCGAGCACGGCCCGCATCTTGGGCTCGCTGTTCGGCAGCCGCTTGTCGAAGACCCGCTTGCCCGACCGGGTCACCGCGGTGCCGTGGTGCTCGCCCTTGCCGACGTCCAGGCCGAGGAAGACATCCACATCGCCGGTGTCGATCACGCTGATCCCTTACGAGGTCGTGCTGTCCCGGCCTCGTTGGCGTGGCACCAGTCGCCGGCATCCACGTTACGAAGAGCCTCCCAGCACGCTGGTGGTCCTGCCTCTATCAGCGGTCTACCGATGCCTCCGGCCCGGTGACACCACCCCCCGGATCATGCGAACTACAGGGGGGAACAGTCATGCCGGACCGGAGGCCGGGAGCCCCGTTGCGGGGCCACGAAGAAGGTAACGGGGGAGAGAACGGGCCCGCGTGGACGGCCCGGACTCGGACTCGCCGACCTCCGCACCGCCCTGGCGCGGCGGTCAGCGAGTCCGGTGAGCTGGACAGGAGTGCACGGATCAGCCGCCGTGAGCTGTCGGCGACGGCCGAGGTCCTGTCGATGCGGTGGCCCGGAGCGATCCCTGAGCGGTACGACGCCACCTGCGGGGCCCCGGGCCGGGACGGTGCAGGCGTCCGCGGGCGCTCTCGTGCACGTGGCACGGTTCGGAGCCGAGGCGCTCCACGTGGAGGGACGTGCGGACCTCGCATGCCGACGCCCCGGACAACGACCGGACGGTGTGCGACACCTGCCCGGCTCCGGGTCCGGCGGCGGGTGGTCGATCGCACACCCGACCTGCGCGGAAGGGCGGTGAGGGCTACCGGTAGCCTTCCCTCGCCGAGGGTCGGCCCGCGACGGGCGGAGCGTCCCTCGTCTGCCCGTCTCCCGAGAGGATGCCGATGTTCAAGGTCAACGAGTACTTCGACGGCGCGGTCAAGTCGATCGCCTTCACGGCGGAGGAAGGTCCGGCGACCGTCGGCGTCATGGCGCCCGGTGACTACGAGTTCGGCACCGCGAAGCGGGAGACCATGCACGTGGTCAGCGGTGCACTGACCGTCAGGCTGCCCGGCTCCGAGCAGTGGGAGACCTTCACGGCCGGCGACCGGTTCGACGTCCCGGCCGACAGCAGGTTCCAGGTCACGAGTGCGGTCGAGACCGCCTACCTCTGCGAGTACCGCGACTGACGTCGCGGAGCGCCCCGGCCTCCGGATCGGGAGGGAGGTGCCCCGGGAGAGGACGTTCGGCAGACCGGGCGCAGGGCGCCTCAGGTGTCGTCTTCCAGGCACGCCCGCAGGCGCAGCAGTGCGTCGCGCACCCGGGACTTGGCGGTGCAAGGAATCCGGTGGTCCAGCAAGGCGGCGCGTTGGTCCCGGTCCGCGGCGGCGCGCACGGTCCGCACGCGGTCGACGGCACGGCGGTGGGCCATGGTCGCGATCCAGGCCATCGCCCTCCCGCGGTCCGGCCGGAACTGGTGGGCCTTGGCCCAGATCTCCAGGAGCACCTCCTGGACGACGTCCTGGGTGTGACCGCGGTCGCGAACGACGCGCAGCACGATCAGGACGAGTGCGGCGCCCACGGCGTCGTGCAGGAGGGTGAAGGCGTGCGTGTCACCGGCGGCGACACGCACGACCAGATCCTCGATCGCGTCAGGCGCGGGATCCGGCGATGTCGGGGAGGTCACTGGGTACTCACGGGTTCGGTGGTGTCGGCCCGCCGGCGTGGCTCCCGCTCACCGAAGGCCTGGTGAGCCCGAGCGGTACCCGGGCGCCGGAGGGTGGGCGGCGGGGCTTCGGCCTGAGTTCCGAAGCCCCGCCCGACGACGCCGTGCCGGTGGGGAGTCGGACCGGTTGGGCGCGCACCCGGACTTCGGGGTCGCGCGCCCGCCGGATTGCCGCGGTGGGCGGCTTCCACCCGGACGGGGCAAACCAGGACCGTGCCCGGGTCGTGGGCGTGCCGGCCCGGCCGTCGCGAGGCAGGCGGTTGCCGTGGCGGGGGCCCAGACGTTCCCGGTGAACGCTCAGCCCTGCCCCTTCGGCGGCCGGCCGCCGGGGTGCGTGGCGGGTGTCCGGGCGAGGACCGCGCCGACGTGATCGGCCACCAGCTCGTGCCAGCGGCGGGCACCGCGGAGCATCGCGTGCCCGCCGGACGGCATCGGGACGCACTGGACGTCGGCTCCGGCCGCGGCTGCCCGGTACGCGAAGTCCCAGGTCTGTGCGGCCGAGGTGACGCGGTCGGCCTCGTCGTGCAGGAAGACGGCGGCCCTGCCGCGCAGGTGGGCCACCGGTTCGCCGGGCGGGCACCACGGTGCCAGGGCGACCACCCCGCGAACCGTCCCGGTGACGGCGACGGCCAGTGCCGCCCGGGCGCCCATCGAGTGCCCGACCAGAACCACGGGCACGCCCGGGGCCAGTGCCGACAGGTCGCCAAGGGCCTGAAGCGCGTCCTGGGCGGGATGGGCGTGGGGGCCGTTCCAGCCCCGGTGGCGGTACCGAACCGATGCGACCAGTGTCTGTCGGCCCCACGGCCGTCGGGCGATCCGCCAGGCGAACGGGTGCATGCGGAGCCTGGCCAGGGCGAGGCGGGGCACCGGTTGCAGACTGTGGGCCCGGCCGCCGTGCAGCAGGAGCACGGCGGCCGAGGGACGCTCGGGTGTGTGGTGCAAACGCAGCCGGCTCCCGGGCCGTGGGACTTCCCCGGACCCGAGGTCGGCACGACCTGGAGGGGCGGGTGGCACCGTGCCGGTCACGGGGCGCCCCGTGACCGGCGGGGCGGCCGGGGCAGGAAGCTGCTGGTGCGCGCGACGTAGGCCTCCCAGCCCGGCTTCGTGGAGCCGAGCTGACGCTCCAGCAGGGGCTTGCCGCTGCCGAAGGCGAGCAGGTAGGTCATCAGGACCGGGCTGAGGACGAACGCCCAGCCGACCGGCTCTGACGCCGCGAGCAGGAACAGGCCCCACCAGACGCAGGCGTCGCCGAAGTAGTTGGGGTGGCGGGTCCAGGCCCACAGTCCGCGGTCCATGACCTTGCCGCGGTTGGCCGCATCGGCCTTGAACCGGGCCAACTGCCAGTCGCCCACGGTCTCGAAGAACATCCCGACCGCCCACAGGACCACCGCGGCGAAGGTGAAGGGGCCGAGCCCGGCGGTCAGGTACTGGGCGGCCTGGACCGGAAGCGAGACGAACCAGACGATCGCGGCCTGCAGCAGGTAGACCATCCGCAGTGCGTAGAGGTTGCGGCGCCCGCCCGCGGCCTTGGCGAGCATCCGGTCGTACCGGGGGTCCTCGCCGTGGCCGCGCGAGCGCGACCAGATGTGGGCCGACAGCCGCAGCCCCCACACCGTGACCAGGACCGTGACGAGCAGGCGTCGTGCCGGGTCGCCGTGGCCGGCGGACAGCACATAGCCGGTCCAGGCCACGGCGGTGAAGGCCAGGCCCCAGGCGACGTCGACGCCGCGGTGGCGGCCGGTGCGCACGCCCACCGCGAACGCGGCCAGCAGCACGGCCGGCGCCGCCGCGGCCGTGGCGGCGAGACCGACGGCGAACGCTGTGGTGTTCACGGCTGCCCCTGGTACCAGTCGGCCGGCGTGGCGGGGACCCCGCTCGTCCCGTCCTGGCCGGGCCGCACGGCGAGGATCTGGTCCACGCCCATCCGCCGCTCGGCGAACGCGAGCGAGCTGCCGGCCATGTACAGCTCCCACAGACGCACCGTCGCCTCGCCGACCAGCGCCGTGAACTCGCCGCGGCGTTCGCGCAGGTTGTCGTGCCAGGCGTCGATGGTACGGGCGTAGTGCTCGCGCAGCGCCTCGACGTTGCGCACCTCCAGGCCCGCTTCCTCCAGCAGTGCGACGGTCCGGCCGACCGGGCGCATCGACATGTCGGGGGTGATGTAGTTCTCGATGAACGCTCCGCCGCCCGGCGCGACCGCACCACGCGACATCTGCTGCACCAACAGCCGTCCGTGCGGGTGCAGCAGGTCCCGCAGGCGGCGGGCGAAGGCGGGGTAGAGCCGGTCGCCGACGTGCTCGCCCATCTCGACGCAGCTGATCGCGTCGAACCGGCCGTCAGCAATCTCCCGGTAGTCGCACAGCTTCACACTCACCCGCTCGCCCAGGCCCGCAGCTTCGACGGCAGCGGTCGCGAAAGCGTGCTGCTCCGCGGAGAGGGTGACGGCGGTGACCTGGGCGCCGAAGGCGCGGGCGGCGTGCACGGCCAGTGCCCCCCAGCCACAGCCGACATCGAGCAGGCGGCTGCCGGGACGCAGGTCGAGCTTGCGGCAGATCAGGTCGAACTTCGCTTCCTGCGCGCTCTGCAGGGTGTCGCTCCCGGACGTCCAGTAACCGCAGGAGTAGGCCATCGCCGGGCCGAGCAGCAGGGCGTAGAACTCGTTCGACAGGTCGTAGTGGTGGCTGATCACCGCACGGTCGCGGGCCCGGCTGTGCAGCGTCCCCCGCACCCGGGCACGGCCGCCGGGCGACACGGGTCGCGGACCGAGGACACCCAGGCGCGCGGCGCCGGCGATCAGCTTCGGCCAGTCCCGCACGCCGGGGCGCACCGGGGCGCCTCCGGCCAGCGCGGCCCGCACCCGCGACAGCGCGGGCCCCAGTTCGCCTTCGACGTCGAGGTCGCCGCTGATGAAGGCGTCGGCCAGGCCGAGTTCGCCGGGCTGCCAGAGCAGACGGCGCAGAGCGCGCCGCCTGCGCAGCACTACTGTCGGCGCCCCGGTGGGGCCGGCGGTCGAGCCGTCCCACGCCTTCAGCCGGAACGGCAGCGGACGGCCGAGCAGGTCGGTGAGCAGGTCGGCGAGGCGGGCGGCCGGGGTCATCGGGTCGGCTCCGGACGGGTGAGGAGGATCTGGTGGACGTCCAGGTAGCCGGCGGCGAACCCGGCCTCGGAGTAGGCCAGGTACAGCTCCCACATGCGCTGGAACACCTGGTCGAAGCCGAGCGCGCCCACCTCGTCGGCCCGTTCGGTGAAGCGCTCGCACCACAGCCGGAGGGTCTGGGCGTAGTGCGGGCCGAAGGAGTCGCAGGCGGCGACGCGCAGGCTGGTGTGTCGCGCGGTGGCCTGGCGGATGGCCTCCGTGGAGGGGATCTGGCCCCCGGGGAAGATGTACTTGAGGATCCAGGTGTAGGTGCCGCTGCTGGCCAGCATCCGCTCGTGCGGCATGGTGATGGCCTGCAGTGCCGCCCGGCCGCCGGGGGCCAGGACACGGTCGATGGTGGCGAAGTAGGCGGGCCAGAACGGCCGGCCGACCGCCTCGATCATCTCCACACTCACCACCGCGTCGAACTCGCCCTCGGCGGCGCGGTAGTCGCACAGCCGCACCTCGGCCCGATCCGCGAGACCGGCCTCGGCGATCCGGCGCCGGGCCAGCGCCAGCTGCTCCTCGGAGAGGGTCAGGCTGACCACCCGCGCGCCGCGCGCGGCCGCGCGGATCGCCAGCTCGCCCCACCCGGTGCCGATCTCCAGCACCCGGCTGCCCACGCCGACCCGGGCCAGGTCCAGCAGCCGGTCGATCTTGCGGTGCTGGGCCTCCGCGAGGTTCGCCCAGGAGGCGACGGGTGCGCCGGCCGGGTCGGTCGGGAAGACCGCGGAGGAGTAGGACAGAGTGGGGTCGAGGAAGAGCGCGAACAGCTCGTTGGACAGGTCGTAGTGCCGGTGGATGTTCGTGCGCGCGTTGTCGGGCGTACTCAGCTCACCGGCCGGTGGCCGCTTGACGTACAGGCGGCGCAGCCACTGGGCGCCGGTGGGCACCAGCGTCTCGGGGGCGGTCGCCAGCTCGGTGAGCAGCGCCACCAGGTCCGGCGAGTCCCACTCCCCGGCCTGGTAGGACTCCCCGAAGCCGATCAGCCCGCTCGCGCCCACGCGGTGGAAGAACGCGTCGGGCCGGTGCAGGCGCAGCACCGGCGCCGCGGCCGGGGCGGGTCCGAGGAGCCGTCCGTGCGGAAGTTCGACCCGAAGGCCCCGCCTGCGGGCGACGCGTCGCAGGAGGCTTCGGGCCACCGCAGCCTTGAACGGTGCGCGGGGGACGTGGGCCACGTCGGGCCAGTGCTGCGGATCCGCCGTCGCGAATGCGCCGGGTGCGAGGGCTTCAACGTGCGTGGTCATGGCGGTAGATCCTGTTCCGGGGGTGCGGTCGGGGCGGGGGTGGACGAGCAGGGCGCGCGGCCGCAGCCGCACGGCCTGGTAGCGGTGCGGGCGCTGACCGCGAGCGTGGACAGCGGGTGGGTCACGGCGGCCCGCAACAGCGTGGTGCCGCGGGCGGTCCGGCGGGTTCCGCGCACGGTCGCCGCGGACGGGCGACCGCCTTCAGCCGCGGGTACGGGCGGAACTGAAGGCGTGGCATACCGGAGCGGTGCGCAGGTGGGACGTGCGGCACTCGTACCGGGCGGCGCCCCCACGATGCGGGTGGAGCGGGAGCCATCGGTGGAGCGGGAGCCGTCGGTGGCGCCGGGAGGGGCGCGGCGCGGTCATGGCGCGCTCACCCCGGCCCCCAGCAGGGCGTGGGCGGCCTCGAGGCCGGAGCGGCAGCCGTCCTCGTGGAATCCCCAGCCGTGGTAGGCCCCGGCGAACGCGGTGCGCCCGGTGCTCAGTTCGGGGAGCCGGGTCTGGGCGGCGACGCTCTCTCGGGTGTAGATCGGGTGTTCGTACACGGTGCGGGAGACGACGTGCTCGTCCGGGACGGGCCGGTCGGGGTCCTCGTTGAGCGTCACCAGGTACTGCTCCACGGTGTCGAGGCCCAGCAGGCGGTTGAGGTGGTAGCTGACCCGCACGCCCGCGGCACTGTCACCGCAACCCGCCGTCCGGTAGTTCCACGAGGCCCGGGCCCGGGCGGCTCGCGGCAGGTGGGAGGCGTCACGGTGCAGGACGGTGGGGTTCACGGAGTAGCGGAAGGCGCCCAGGACCTCGCGCTCGGCCGGGGTGGCGTCGGCCAGCAGCCGCAGGGCCTGGTCCGCGTGGGTGGCGATCACCACGGCGTCGGCCTCGGTGCCCCGGCCGTCCTGCGTGGTCACCGTGACGCCGTCGTCGTGGCGCTGCACGGCCCGCACCGGCACCGCGCGGTGCACCGTGCTCAGTTGCTCGGCGATCCTCGCCACGTAGGTCTGCGAGCCGCCCACCACGGTGCGCCAGGTCGGTGATCCCGTGACGGACAGCATGCCGTGGTTGGCCAGGAAGGCGAACAGGTAGCGCGCCGGGTACTCGCCCGTCAGGTCCGGTGCGCACGACCAGACCGCGGCCACCACCGGCGTCATGAAGTGCTCGACGAAGTAGCGGGAGAAGGCGCCGGCCGCCAGGAACTCACCGAGGGTCGGATCGCCCGCCTCCGGGGCGGCCAGCAGCGCGCGGGCCCGGCGGTGGAAGCGCGGCACCTCGGCCAGCATCCGCAGGTACCGCCCGCGCAGCAGCGCGCCGGGCTGGGCGACCAGCCCGGCCGGGCCGCGCGCGCCCGCGTACTCGAGGCCGCACCCGTCGCAGCGCACCGACATCGTCATGTCGCTGTCGCGGGTGGCCACCCCGAGCTCGCGGAACAGGCTCACCAGGTGCGGATAGGTCCGCTCATTGTGCACCAGGAACCCGGTGTCCAGCGCCACCGCCCGACCGTCGGCGCCCACCGCGTGCTGGGTGTGCGCGTGCCCGCCCAGCCGCCCGTCGGCCTCGAACAACTCCACGGCCAGTCCCGCGCCCTGCAGCCGGTAGGCGGCCGTCAGGCCGGCGACACCGGCCCCGACCACGGCCACTGTGCCGCGCCCCGAGCGACCGTATCGCCACGAGTCCGCAGTCGTCTGCCGGGTGGTTCCAGCCATGGTGCCCTCCTGTTGTACGGAAGGGCGCCGTCACGTGCCCTCCCCTTGCTCGACGTTCGGCGCGCTCGGGGCAGCGGATTGCTCCGGATGTGGGCGAGCCGTCCGGGCCGATTGCCGGCACCGCACGAGCGGGCGGCGTGCGGGACATCGGGAGCCCTGCGGGCGCGGCCAGGACGGGAGCCTGCGGCAGCCGGCCGAGGCGGCCGCGAGCTTCGTCGGCCACCGGAAGGCACTCGGCCGGCTCGGCCGCTGGTGACGGCGCGCCGAACGCCGGCCGGGGCGGCGGCCGGGACCGGCACGAGCGGGCCCTGCCCCGGGAACGGACCGGCGGTGGCCGGGTCAGGTCAGGGACAGCAGCATGAGGGGCTGCCCCGTGGGCTGGGCGGAACCTCCGGACGGTTCCTGTGTCACCCCCACGCCCACGGCGCCGTTGATGTCGCCGGTGAGGAGCAGCTGTCCGTGGTCGGCGGGCAGCAGGCCGGCCGGGCGCATCGTGCCGCCGTCGCTGAACCACAGCTCGTAGGTCTGTCCCCGGGGCAGGACGGGCATGCCGGTGACGAGGAACGCCGCCTGCCCGCGGCCCGCCGACCAGACCACCGTGCCGACGGCCGTCCCTGAGGCCGCGGTGGTGGTGCGCGCGTCCGGGGCGGTCAGCAGGCTCGTGACCGCGGCCTGCTGATCGCGCAGGGCGCCCGCCCGGGCCAGGGCCAGCTGGGCCTGGTCGTGCTGCTGCACAGCGACCGCTCCCAGCGCGGTGGCCAGGGCCAGGCACGCCGCGAGCGCCAGCTCGCGCCACCGCCGGGCCGGCCACGAGGTCCGCCGCCCGCGTTCGGCGGGACCGGTCAGGGGCGGGAGCTGGCGCACGTCACCGATTCCCGCCATCACCGCCGCCTTGAGCCCGGGCGAAGGTCGTCCCGACTCGGCGGTCCCGAGCCGGGACAGGGTGGCCTCGAACTCGGCGACCTCCTGCGCGCAGGCCGGGCACCGGGCGAGGTGCCGCTCGAACGCGGCCCGTTCCTCCTCGGGCAGCGCGTGGGTCGCGTAAGCGCCGGTGAGGGTGCCGCATCCGGGTCTTGACGGTGCCGAGCGGGGTGCCCAGCACCTCGGCGACCTCGGGGTAGGTGTACCCCCGGTAGTACGCTTCTGCTCCCGGTCGGCGGCCGCCTGCGCCGTCCGCACCCGGTCCACCGCCCGCCGGTGGGCCATCGTCAGCACCCACGCCATCACCTCACCGCGCTCCGGCTCGTACCGGGCGGCCGTGCGCCACAGCTCGAACATCACCTCCTGGGCGACCTCCTCGGTCGGCGAGGGTCTCGCCCCGCAGGGGGCCTGAGGAGGCAGCGGGAGCCCGGCGGTCGAGCCCCTCGACGATCCGGGCCGCACCGCCCGCCGGCAACGGGATCTCCGGAGGTCAGCCCGTGACGGTCTGCTCGAGCAGGTCGACGGCATCCGCGAGCGTACGGGGGGCGGCCGTGCCGGCCGGCAGCCTGGCGCGGCCCCAGCCCGGGCCGGCAGCGACGACGACCGCCCCGCCCCGGGAGCCGCGCGGACCCCACACGCTCGCGGCGGCACGGCCGAGGAGCTCGAGGTCAGCCGTGTGCCGGTCCTGGGACCAGATCATCACGGCCCTGGGGCCGATCCGCTGGACCGCGTCGAGCAGCGCCCGCGGCGGCACCGCCGCGCCCAGCATGCGAAACGGCAGCCCGCGCTCGGCCAGCGCCGCGGCCGTAGCCTCCAGGGGCAGACTGTGCAGCTCCACGGGTGCGGCGGCCAGCAGCACCGGCGGCACGGGCCGCATCGCCGCCGTCCCCACCGCCACGCCCCGCAGCACGCTGGAGACGTTCCAGGACAGCAGGTGCTCCACCTCGACGTACTGCTCGCCGTCCGCCGCCCACTTGCGGCCCGCGGCGCGCAGCGCGGGCATGATCACCTCGGTCCACGCGTCGATCACCCCGAGCTCCTCGACGGCTTCGCGCAGGATTGCGACGACTTCCGGTGCGTCGAGGCGCACCGCCGCTCGGGCGAGGCCGCGGCACTCGGGTCGTACCGTGCCGACCCGCAGGGCCCGGCTGCCTCCGGGGCCGGGGCCGCGGCGGGCTCCGTCCTGGAGGCCCGTGACCTGTTCGGGGGGCGTAGGGCCCGAGGTGCCGGTGCGGTCGGCGGCGGGGCGGTCGGCCAAGGCGGCTCTGGCGGCTTCGTTCGGTGGCACTCCGCGGGCGGTCAGGCGGCACATGGTCTCCAGGACGGCGATGTCCTGGGGGCTCCAGCGCCGGTGGTGGCCGCTCTCGCGGTGGGCGGGGCCGAGGCCGTAGCGGCGTTCCCAGGAGCGGACCGTGGTGGGGGACACGCCGAGGCGCTGGGCTACGCCCCCGGTCGGCAGGCCTGCCTCCTCCAGGGGGTCGGCGGCGGTGGGGCGACCGGCGTGCGGCCGGGCATCCTGAGCGGCGGGCGATGTCACCATCCGGCGATTCTCCCTACCGCGAAGCCCGCGCAGCACACCACCATGACGGCGATCACCAGCAGCGGGACCCAGGAGGGCCAGGCGTTGTGCAGTTCGGCCGGCTCCGGGGTCGAGATGCCCGAGCACGTCGACGCCTCGCATTCGGGTGTCTCGGTGGGAGGGTTGGCGGGCACAGCGCGTTGGCCGGTGATGCTCCGTAGCTCGGAGGTCATGGAGTCCTCCCGATGTCGGAAGTCCGGTGAGGGTACCGGGAGCTGTACTTTCGGGTGCCGCCGAAGCGGTGGTCGGCCGCGGCGGGTGTGCCGCCGCGTCCTGAGCTGAATGGTGGTCCTGTCCACCTGCCGTGCCCAATCGCACCGTTTGCGCACCGCTGCTGGCGGCGGCCGGCCGTACCGCCGGGGTGCTCACTGGCCGGCGCGCACTCCGCCGCACCTGCCGTGAAACGCTGCGCCTTCGGTGCGAGTGTGGCGCGAAGTCACCGCAGCCGACGCTTCAGCTACGGGCCGCACGGCGGCCACGGACTCACTCGGAACGGGAGCGGACCATGAAGCTGCACGACGAACTTCCGGTCGACAGTCACCTCTCGCAGATCTACCGCGCGGGCGCGGGCCTGTGCGGAGCGGCGCTACTGGTCTTCGGCTGCCTCGGGCTCACGAACGGCCTGGCGTTCTTCAGCACCAGCGGCGAGCAGATCGCCGGCCTGTCCAGCAACGGCCTGCTCAGCCTGGTCTCGGTGGTGACGGCCGGGGTACTGATCGCGGGCGCGCTGATCGGCGGCAACGCGGCCTCCACGGTCAACATCACCGTCGGCGCGCTGTTCGTCCTCAGCGGCTTCGTCAACCTCGTCCTGCTGGACTCGCCCGCCAACATCCTGGCCTTCCGAATCCAGAACGTGCTCTTCAGCTTCGTCATGGGCCTGGTGATCGCCACCTTCGGCATGTACGGCCGCGTCAGCGGCAGGCTGCCCCTCGACAACCCCTACTGGCGCCGGCGCCACCCCCGACCCGCCGACGGGGAAAGTGCGCCGGCCCTCCCCCTCGGCTCCCGGCAGCCGGTACTCCCCGGACGGCCGGTATGAGCGGCCCGCGCCCGCACTGGCTGTTCGGCGACCAGCTCGGGCCGCACTTCCTGGCCCCGGGTGAGGGCGGCCCGGACCCGGACGCGCCGGTGGTCATGATCGAGGCCCGCTCGGTGCTGCGCCGACGGCGGTTCCACCGGGCCAAGGCGCATCTGGTCCTGTCGGCGATGCGCCACGCCGCCGAGGCGCTCGGCGACCGGGTGCGCTACGTCCGGGCCGACACCTACCGCGAGGGCCTGGGGAAGGCCGTCGGCCGTCGCCAGGTCACCGTCTGCCACCCGACCTCGCGCGCTGCCCTCGGCCTGGTGCGCGACCTCGACCGGGTCACGGTACTGCCGCCACGCGGCTTCCTGGTCCCCTTCGCCGACTTCCGCCGCTGGGCGGGCGAGCCCGGCGACCGGCGGCTGCTCATGGAGGACTTCTACCACCGGGTGCGCCGCGCCGAGCACCTGCTGGTCGAACCGGACGGCAGCCCGGTCGGCGGCCGCTGGAACCTCGACCGTGACAACCGCGAACCGCCGCCGAGGGGAGCTACCGTCCTGCCGCTGCCGGCCCCGTTCGAGCCCGAGGAGGACGGCATCGACGAGGAGGTCCGAGCCGACCTGGACCGTTGGGAGCGCGCCGGGGAGGTCGCCTTCGTCGGCCGGGACGGCCCGCGCCGCTTCGCCGCGACCCGGCCGGAGGCCGAGCAGGCGCTCGCGCACTTCGTCGCCCACCGCCTGGCCGACTTCGGCCGCTACGAGGACGCCATGCTCCACGCGGACCCGTGGCTGGCCCACAGCGGCCTGTCCGTCCCGCTCAACCTCGGCCTGCTCGACGCCCGCGAATGCGCGCGTGCCGCCGAGACCGCGTACCGGGCAGGCCGGGTACCGCTCAACAGTGCCGAGGGCTTCGTACGACAGATCGTCGGTTGGCGCGAGTACGTCTGGCAGCTGTACTGGCACCTCGGCGAGGGATACCGGGACGCCAACCGCCTCCGCCACCACGAACCCCTTCCCAGCTGGTTCCGCGACCTGGACGCCGACGCCGTCACCGCCCGCTGCCTGTCCCACGTCCTCGCCGAGGTCCGCGACCGCGGCTGGGTCCACCACATCCCCCGGCTCATGGTGCTCGGCAACTGGGCCCTCCAGCACGGCTGGGACCCACGGGAGTTGACCGACTGGTTCCACCGCTGTTTCGTGGACGGCTACGACTGGGTGATGAGCGCCAACGTCGTCGGCATGTCCCAGTTCGCCGACGGCGGCCTGATCACCACCAAGCCCTACGCGGCCGGCGGCGCCTACCTGAACCGCATGGGCGACCACTGCCGTCCCTGCCGCTACCAGCCCACCGAACGGCTCGGCGACCGCGCCTGCCCCTTCACCACCGGCTACTGGGCCTTCGTCCACCGCCACCAGGACCTTCTCGCCGCCAACCACCGCACCGCCCGGGCCGCCGCCGGCCTGCACCGGCTGACCGGCCTGTCCGAGGTTCTGGCCGCCGAACACACCCGCGGCCAGTCACCACCGTGAGGCCGCCGGATCCGCCGCCACCTCCCGGGCCGCCCGCCTCCCGGGCCGCCCGCCTCCCCGACGGCGGCGCGCCCCGGACCGAAGGCGTCGCCCGGTCGTCCGCACTGGCCGCACCATGAGCACCCCCCTGACCGGCCGCGAGCAGCGGCTGCTCGACGACATCGAGTCCCACCTCCGGCGGGAGGATCCGGCGCTGGAGCGTCTGCTCGCGGTTCCCCCGGCTCTGCGGACGCGCCTGTGGCACCGGCCCCGTTTCCTGGCCGCCGCAGCCTCGGCCCTGGCCGCCCTGACTGCCGCCTGCGCGCTGTTGGCGGGCTCAGGTGCTGCCGTCACACCCGTTGCCGAAGCCGGCGCGGGCGGGTCCGCGCTCGTGCTCGCGCTCGTCTTCCGGCGCCTGGCGCTACTGCGCGCCGGCTGATGCCGACGGGTGGTCGCGGGAAGGGACCGCGCCGGGCCGGACGGCGGGAGGCGGGCGATGCACCAACGATGCGACTACCGGTCCAACGAGCCTGCTCGCAGGCTGAAAGCTCAAGACCGATTCGAGCATTTGGAGGGAAGTCATGGCCATCGTGCGACGACTCCACGAAGCCGGAATCACCAGCGAACACGCCTACGCGGCGGCATTCGGATCCATCGGCCTGTCCCTGCTGAGCTGGATCGCGTCAATGAAGGCCGAACAGGCCGGCGTTGAACGCGCCGACCGGTGGGGCATCTTCGTGGGCGAGTGGGCGCCCACCTTCTTCGGGCTCGGGCTGGCACTCGCCGGGTACGAACGCGAGGCACCCGCCGTCACCTCCAAGGGTGGGCGCAGCGCGTGGCTCGACCACCCGGGCGACAAGACCGGGTGACCGGCCCGAGCCGCCGTCCGGGCCCCGCAGGACGACACCTGCGGGGCCCGCAGCGCTTCACTCATCACCCTGGTAGGCCCGGCGGAGCAGGTCGCAGACGGCCGCAGTACCCGTCCCCGGCAGCTCCACCGACTGGTGGCGCAACGCTGGGAGTCCCCCTTTCCGGTGCAGCAACGCTGCGAGTTCCCCGGCCCGAGGCCAGGAGCGCACCATCGGAGGCCGGAACGCCAGCAGGGGAGGTACGGATGATCATCGAATCGGTGACGGTGGACCCGGCCCGGCCGGTCCGGCCCGCCGCTGTCTCGCCGCTACGGCAACCCGGAGTCGTACCGGACATCTTCAACGCCACCGGCTGGATCGGCCCGGTGGCCTTCGCCATGGAACGCCTGGGCTCCGGCATCTCGGCCGCCATCCGCTGTCCGGGCAGCTTCCCCGAAGTGACCGTACGGCTCTACTCCGTCGATGGGCAGGGCCGTCGCGGTGCAGTGCGCCGCCCGCTCGACTGTCCTCGGCCGGCCGCGGTCCTCACCGCACGGGCCCTGTTCGCCCTGCCCCACCGGTGGTCCGAGACGAGCCTCACGGCCGGCGAGGGCACCTGTTCCCTCGCGACAAGGGCCCGGCGGCCCGGCCGTGCGGACGCGATCTGCGTGCTCACCGCGCACACCGGTGAGCACCTGGAGCCTCCCGGGCCGCCGGCCGACTACCTGACCGACCGCCGGGGCCTGCACACCCGAGTCCGGGGCCGCACCGCCGGTCCGCCGACCGACCACCCGCGCCGGCCCCTGCACGAGGCACGGCTCACCGGGCTGTCGCAAGGCCTGACCGCTGCGGCAGACGTGGACGTCGACGGGCCGCCTACGAGCGTGCTCTGTTCGACGGGCGCACCGGTGCGTTTCGGCGCCCGGACCACCGTAACCGGCCCGGGGCGAGGGCCCGGGCCGGGCACAGCACCGACGGGCCCGCAATGAACGGCGCGCCGTCCGAGCCGCCCGTGGTCCCCGCAGCGGGACTCTTCACACCCGACTCGGTGTCCTGGACCGTGCACGCCGACCCGGCCATGGTCCTGGGCGGCCTACGGGCCCTGCTCCTGCAGGCACTGCACCCCCTCGCCATGGCCGCGGTCGCGCAGCACTCGGCGTTCCGCGAGGACCCGTGGGGCCGGCTCTACCGGACCGCGCACTTCGTCGGCGCGGTGACCTACGGCACCGGCGGCGAGGTCCGCGAAGCCGCCCACCGGGTTCGGCTGATCCATGAGCACGTGCGCGGGACCGACCCGGAAACCGGCCGGTCCTACCGGGCCGACGACCCGGAACTGCTGACCTGGGTCCACTGCGCGGAGGTCGACTCGTTCCTGACCGCGGCCCGGCGCAGCGGGCTGGCCCTCAGCGACGCCGAAGCGGACCGCTATCTCGGCGAGCAGGCGACGGTGGCCCACCTCGTCGGCGTTCCGAGGGAATTCCCGGTTCCCACCACCGTGAGGGAGCTGGACGCCTACATGGTGGCGGTGCGCCCGCTGCTGCGGGTGACCCCGGCGGCCCGGGAGGCGCTGAGGTTCGCCGTGCTGCCGCCCCTGCACGGCTGGGCTCAGCTCGCCGGTCCGCTGCGTCCGGCCTGGGCAGGCCTGGTCGGCTGCGCGGTAGGCATGTTGCCGCCGTGGGCGCGTCGGCTGTACGGCCTGCCCGGCTGCCCGGCTGCCCGGCTGCCCGGCCACGGACCCCCTGGTGACGGCTCAGGCCCGGCTGCTGCGGCGGGCTGCCCTGCGCGTGCCCCGGTCCTGGCGTGAGGGGCCGCATCTGTCCGCGGCCCGGCGGCGTCACGACCCGGACCTGTGGACGCCGAACGGTGAGAACGCCGAAGGCCCGGTCGATCGAGCGAGCGGTTTGCGGTAACGGACGTACTCGTTCTGCCGCCGGAACCCCACACTCTCGTAGAGGTCGTAGGACCGGTGCGGATTTGCCGTACCCGTGAACAGCCGGGCGGTCGTTGCACCCTGCTCGCGAAGGCTCCGCAGCCCGTCCAGCAGCAGGGCCCGGCCGATTCCGAGGCGTCGCCGGTCCGTCCGGACACTCAGCTCCTCCACCTCGCCCACGGTGCGGTCGTGACGGCGGATGGAGCAGAGGGCGACACCGACCATGTCCTGCCCGTTCCAGGCAGCCCTCCAGCATGCCGGGTCGGCGGTGTCGACGAAGTCCTGGAAAGGCCATCTCCGAGTGAAACCGGAGGCCGCGTACGAATCGACGATCGTCCTCCAGGCTGCACGGTAGTGGCTCGTCCCGATCGGCCCTGTCCGTATCCCGGCCGGCAGGTCGCTGCCTGGCCCGGGCACCTGCCGCAGATCGCCCAGCTCCAGCTCGACCAGGCTGAAGACACGCCCGTAGCCGGCTGCGCGCAGAAGTGCCGTGGCGTCCTGCTCGGAGGCCGTGGCGTTCGCGCCGATCACTGCCGTCCGCGCCGTTCCGTGCTGTTCGACGAGCCGGCGGATCCGCTCTTCGGCCCAGCCCAGCATGGCTGAGCCGATGCCCTGGCCGCGGTGCTCGGGCAAGAGGTAGCCGCGGTGCAGGTACAGCCACGTGTCGTCCCGCTCCTGCCACCACCGGATCGTCGAGTAGCCGACGACGCTCCCGTCGAGCACCACCAGGATCTGGTTCTTGGACGGCTCCTCCGACTCGGCAGAAGCTTCGGCGATCTCGGCCGCTGTCGGCAGCCCTTCCACGACCGAACGGACATCGACCCGGTCCCGTTCGACACACCCCAGCCGCACGGCGGCCATGGCGCCATGGTCCTCGTCGCCGCGGTACGGCCGGAACCCGAAGCCGACCGGGAGGTCCTGTCCTGCCGTGCCGTCCAACATGACCTAATGTTCTCGGACTTCGGGGCGGGTCCGCCACCCTGTTCGCGCTGCGGTCGTCTGCGGCCGTTCAACGAGCTGCCCGCGTTCGAAGCGGGCCCCGGCGCGGACGAGCGCAACGACGTGGGGCGTATCCACGGCTCGCCCGCGGGACTGGGCGGACTCGACGGCCTTAGGACATACCGGCGCGTTTCGGCGGCGGTGACGGGGTCAGGCGCGGCGTCGGTCGCTGTCGTCGCGGAGCTGGGTGGTGCGGTGGGTGAGGGTGTCGAGGCGGGTGGCGAGGTCGTCCTGGTCGGGGCCGAGGTGGGGGCGGACGGCGGTGAGGGGCTCTACGAGGTCCGCGGGGTCGGTGGCACCGAGGGCGGCGGTCAGGGCGGCCTGGGCGGGGCGGGCGTCGGGGGCGAGTGCGGTCACGGTGATCCGGGCGGCCAGGATCCGCAGCTCGGCGGCGTTGTCGCGGGCCCAGGTGGTGACCTTTCGGTCGGCGGCCCGCCGGTCGCGGACGGCCTTGACGCGTTCCGCACCGGTGCCGGCCCGTGTCGTGCCGCCGGGCTTGAGGCGCAGGTAGCGGTTCTCGGCGGCCTGGCGGCTGGCGACGCCCATGGGCCGGGCCAGGTCGGCCCAGGTGGCGCCCGCTTCCCGGGCATTCTCCACCAGGCCGGCTTCCCAGCCGGCGAGCTGGGTGCGCAGTTCGCGCAGCAGCATCAGGGCGGCCAGGGCCTGCGCGGGGCCTTCCTGCTCGCCGGGGGCGGCCGGAGGCTGGGAGGCGGGGTTCTGGGCGGTGCGGACGGCGTCGTCGATGGCGGCCAGCGCCGCCGCGGCCGCCAGGAACGAGGCGGGCTCGACCGGCTGGGAGGCGTCGGCGGCGGGGCGTCGGGACTTTTCACTCATGAAGTCACTCTACGGGCGACAGTCCGGCTTGTCATCGGACGGATGACGCGCTACAAAGGGTGCCAGGTGCAGCGCACTGGCTCCCATCGACCTGTGGAGGTGTTTCGCGATGCTGATGCGCACTGACCCGTTCCGCGAACTGGACCGCCTGACCCAGCAGTTCCTGGGCACGAACGGCACGTGGTCCCGGCCGGCCCCGATGCCGCTGGACGCCTGCCGGGTGGGCGACGAGTACGTGATCTGCTTCGATCTGCCGGGCGTGGACCCGGACGCGATCGACATCGACGTCGAGCGGAACATGCTGACCGTCAAAGCCGAACGCCGCCCCCGCCACCAGGGCGAGGACGTGAAGTGGGAACTCTCCGAACGCCCGCTCGGCGTCTTCTCCCGCCAGGTGATGCTCTCCGACACCCTCGACCCCGCCGGGATCAGCGCCGACTACGACGCCGGCGTACTGACCCTGCGCATCCCGGTCGCCGAGAAGGCCAAGCCCCGCAAGATCGCGATCAACCGCACCGGCGACCCCAAGCGGATCCAGGCCTGACCGGCCCCCGATGCCCTTCCGCGCTGCCCCCGATCACTCCCCCTCGATCGAAAGGGCGGCCGGAAGGACCGCCTACCGCCGGCGTCAGCCGACGGGCCAGCGGTACGGATCGCGAAGTGCATCCCCGTGTGCGACGGCCCGCTCCATGACATCTAGGACGGGAAGGAGTTCACGGGCCTTGGGCCTGACGCCACACTCGACCTGCTGTCGAGGTGGCCGCGCGACCGTCCGCGCCGAGTGGTCGTGCTTCCGGTCGGTGCTCAGGTTGTCATGCGGGCCAGGAGTGCGGGATGGTCCGCATCGGGGAGCAGTTCCTCGCCGGGAGCCGCGCGTGGGCGAGCCGCAGCACTCCTCGCCGCCCGGCAGCGCCAGCAGCAGCCGTCCTCGCCTTGGAACGTCAACGCTGATGAATCCCATTGCCGTTCCAAGGCGAGGACGGATTGGCCATGGCCGTCGTCGAGTTGGGAACCGTCTCACGACCAGACAAGTCGACCTTCGGCAACGGAACAGACCGGACAGTCCCCCGCGCCGATCCTCGTCAGCATCTCCGCCACGGAGTCGAAGTAGTGAGCCAGTGACGCGTACTCGCCGGTGACCGTGGGCGCACCCACGAACCATCTGCCGATACGTCCGTCCCTCGCGTCGATGAACTTTCCCGTCCAGCCGTCCCGGTCCGACAGGAACGGGATCCACTCCTCGCGCCATTCACTCCCACCGGACAAGGGGTGATTCGCGTAGAGCCTCTCCATCGCCCGGATGCCCAGCAAGAAGCTTCCCTCGTCGGGGAACCCGTCGAAGCCGCAGCACATCACGTCGTCGTCGACGTCTTCCTCCGGCAGATCCAGATTGTTCTGCAACAGCCACGTCCGCAGGTTCCCGTGCAGGGAGACCCCCATCCGTTCCTCGGCTGCCGCGAGCATCTGCTCCGTAGCGGGCCCCGGCAGATCCGCGTGATCGGCCGGCGCGTGCTGCCGAAGAAGGCTCATCACACGCGACCAACTCTCAGTCACACTCATCGCCCTCTGCCCCCGGTCCTCTCTGCAGAATGTCTCCGTCCGACTACGCCACCGCGGAGGTCGGGAAGTACCGGCCGGAGAACCTTGCAGGGATGGTACTTCGAGCATGCGTTCCATCCCTCCCACAATCACCTTCCGCCCCGAAGCGCAGGACCCGGGAGGACCGCTCCCGTTCCCGCGCGTCCGCCTCCGGTCCGCCTTTCCCCGACGGCAGGTCCCGGGCCCTCCGCACCTCCGGCACCCCGGCGACCGCCGAGGCGGACCGCCCGGGTGCGGCGGGCTCCGGGTGCGGCGGCCGGCGGTCAGCGGGCCGCCGCCAGCCAGTCGCGGTAGTGGGTGGGGGCCAGCCGGGCGCCGGGGCCCGGTGTGAGGACGTCACCGGGGACGGCGGCGAACAGGCCCGCCCGGTCGTCGACCAGGACGGGGCGGCGGTCGCCGCGGGCGGCCAGGGTGAGGCGACCGATCTCGTCGAGCGTGAACCGGTCGGGGCCGGCCACGTCCAGGATGCCGCCGAGCGGTGCCCCGGTGGCCACGTCGGCGAGCGCGGTGACGACGTCGGCGCTCGCGATCGGCTGGATCGGGGTGGCGGGCAGGCGCACGGCGTCCTCGTCCGAGGTCCAGGACATCGTCGGTTCCATGAACTCGAAGAACTGGGTGGCGCGCACGATCGACCAGGGCGTCGCGCCGCCGCGCAGCAGCTCCTCCTGGAGCGTCTTGGCGCGGTAGTAGGCGAGGTCGGGGACCAGGTCGACGCCGACGATCGAGAGTGCGACCTGGTGGCGCACTCCGGCCCGCTCGCCTGCGGCCAGCAGGTTGCCGACCGTGGTCCGGAAGAACGCGATCGACTGCTCGTCGAAAGTGGGCGAGTTGGTGACGTTGACGGCCGCCTCCGCACCGGCGAGCGCCCCGTCGAGACCGGATCCGGTCAGCAGGTCGACGCCGGAGGAGAGCGAGGCGGTCGTCACCTCGTGGCCCCGGGCGGTGAGCTCGGCGGCGAGCTGGGATCCGATCAGGCCGGTACCGATGACAGTGATCTTCATGAAAGTGCCTTCCTTCGCCGGCCGGGCGCGAACACCCGACCCAAACTCGGACAAGTTCTATCCGAGATACTACTCGGATATCCTTTGTCCGAGTCAAATGGAGGCGCAATGAAGCTGTCGGGTGGCGTCGAGTGGGCGCTGCACTGCTGCGTGGTGCTGACCGCGGCCGCGGAGCCGGTGCCGGCCGCCCGACTGGCCGCGCTGCACGACGTGTCGCCCAGCTACCTGGCCAAACAGCTCCAGGCCCTGTCCCGCGCGGGTCTGGTGCACTCGGTGCAGGGCAAGACCGGCGGCTACGTCCTCAGCCGGGAACCCGCCGGGATATCCGTGCTGGACGTGGTGCAGGCCGTCGACGGGGCGGACCCCGCCTTCGTCTGCACCGAGATCCGCCAACGCGGCCCACTGGGGACCCCGCCCGAGAAGTGCACCGGGCCGTGCCCCATCGCCAGGGTGATGGGCGCCGCCGACGCGGCCTGGCGCGCCTCCCTGGCCGCCGTCACGATCGCCGACCTCGCCGCGAACGTGGCCGCCGGCAGCGGACCCGAAGCACTGCCCACCGTCGGCGCCTGGCTGGCGCGCGACCCCGACTGATCCGGACGACGGGCTGGTGACCGGGGCGGTCCGGGGTCGCCGGACCGACTCGGCGCCCGCAACCGGGCCGAGATCGCGATGTGGGCCTACGAAAAGCGCCACACCCTCCCTGGAGCCCGAGCCGGGCACCGGGCGAGGAGCCCGGGCACCTGTCGAGGAGACAACGGAAGGAGCCGGACCGGACGCCCCCTCATCGCGGTGACCGTCGCGGGCGCGAGAGCCACGGACACCGGCGCGGGGCCGACACGGCGACCGGCGCCGGGGCGCACACGGGCCCACACGGCGACCGGCCCCTGCCCGTATCCGCGTCGTGGGTCGTCCGCCCGGGGTGGCCGGCAGCGGCCTGTGCCCGGTGTCCCGTGTCCGTTCCGCCATCCTCCGCGAATCCCGGCAGCGTCGGAAAAACGCAGGTCACAGACGGGAAACGGGTGGGAGAACGTCAGTCCCGGCAGCTACCATGCTCACCTGCCGAACACACGTTCCGCACCGCATCCGTCCCCCGCCGCCACCGTCCCGTGGCGCGCTCCCCGATGAAGGACCCGCATGGGCACGTCCCAGCCTGCCGTCGGCAGGCCCTCCTCCTCCATGAGCACCTCCGTCAGAGCCCTGACGGCCGTTGCCATGCTCGCCGGCTTCTACCTGCTCGCCCTCGGCATCGTCGCCGCACTCGTCGCCCTCGACGTCAGCCTCTACCTGGCCTCCGGCGAACTGCGCCCGGCCCTGCTGAAGATCTGGGCCGTCAGCGCCGTCATCGCCTACCCCGTCGTCCGGGTCGTCTTCCTCACCCGCCACCGCCGCGACGACCGCGAGCTGCCCGGACTGCCGGTCACCCGCGAGGAACAGCCTCGGCTGTGGGCCGCGGTCGACCGGATCTCCGAGCGCACCGGCATCCGCGGTCCGGCCGAGATCCGACTGGTTCCGGAGGTCAACGCGGGCGTCCGCGAGGAGACCAGGTTCCTCGGCCTGATGCCCGGCAAGCGGCACCTGGTGATCGGCGTCCCCCTGCTGCTCGGCCTCACCGAGGCGGAGCTGGAGGCCGTCCTGGCTCACGAGTTCGGGCACTACAGCAACCAGGACGTCCGCCTGGCCGGGCTCACCCTGGCCGGCCGCACCGCCCTCCTGCGCACCGTCGGCGGTCTGCACGAGCGCGCCGACGCCCACCAGGCCAAGGAGGCCGCCAAGCTGCAGGCCAAGGCCGACAAGCGCCTCGCCCAGGGCCGCAAGGTTTCCGCCGAGGAGGCCTCGGGCGGCGTCGACCGGGTGCTCGCCAAGCTCTTCACCCAGTACGGCAAGCTCTACTTCCGGGTCTCCGAGGCGGTCGGCCGCCGCCAGGAGTACGCCGCCGACCTGGTCGCCGCCCGGCTCGCCGGCCGCGACGCCACCGCCTCCGCGCTGCGCCGGATCCCCGCACTCGACGCGGCCCAGGACTTCTACCTCGGCCACTACGCCACCCTCGGCTGGGAGGCCGGCCTCCTGCCGCCCCCCGGGCAGTTCTACGGCGGCCTCGCCCACCTGCTCGCCGACCCCGAGCGCCGCGCCGAACTCGACGCGCTGGCCCTCGAACTGCCCGATACCGAGACCGACCCCTACGACTCGCACCCGCCGATCGAGCTCCGGGTCGCCGCCGTCGAGGCCCTGCCCGACGACGGCCGCGGCGCCGGCAGCACCGCCCCCGCCCTCGGCCTGCTGCACGACGCCGAGCAGGTCCTCGCAGCGCTGGAGGTCGTCAGCCTGGTCCCCGAGGCCGCCCGCAAGGAGCGGGTCGACTGGCCGGCGCTGGTGCACCGCTCGCTGCTCGAAGACTGCCGCCGGTCCACCCGCCCGCTGCGCGACGCGCTGGCCGCCCTCGGCGTGGCGCCCACCGTCGGCGCCGCGCTGGACGCGATCGACGCCGGCCGTGCCCCGGAGCTCGTCGAGCGGCTGCCGCTCAGCCCGGAGGCCCGTGCGGCGACCGGCCGGGCCGCCCGCGAGCTGGCCCGCCCGGTCCTGCGCGGCGCGCTCTCCGAACTCACCGTGCTCGCCCTGGTCGACGCCGGGCTGACAGGCTGGGAGCTGTCCTGGTCCGGACCGGCCCGTCTGCGGCTGCCCGACGACCTGGGCGAGCGGCTCACCACCGCCCTCGACGCGGCTTGCGCCGACACCCCGGACACCACCGCCGTCCGCGCCCTGCTCGGTGAGGCCGGACTCCCGACCGCCGCGGCGCCGACCGTCACCGTCCCCTGATCCGGCCCCTGCGCCGTCCCTTTCCGCAAGCCACGATCCTCGATCCACGACCCACAAGGTTCACCGTGCCAGCCCCCGTAGTCGTCATCCTCGTCAGCGTCGTCACCGTCGGCGTACTCAAGCTCGTCACCTGGGCGCTCAACCGCTACACCGCCAGCAAGCAGGCCGAAATCGACTCCTGGCACGAGCGCGTCGTCACCGAGCACGGCCTGCTGCCGGAGGAGCGGCAGAACACCGACCGGGCCTGCGCCGCCCCCGAACTCGACGCGCTTCGCGCCGCCGCCGACCGCGGTGACTGGCGCGCCTGCGCCGAACAGCTCGCCGCGGCCGGACCCGACGCGGACCGGCGCTACCGCCTCGTCGAGGAACTGGCCGACGCGGGCGCCGAGCAGGACGACTGGCTCCGGGCCTGGCGGGCCGAACGGCCCGGGGACCCGGACGCCGCCGTCGTCCACGCCGAAGCCCTGGTGAAGCTCGCCTGGCGCCTGCGCGGCGCGGCGTACGCCGAGGACACCAGCGACGAGCAGGCCGCCGGCTTCCACCGGCTGCTCACCGAGGCCCGGACCGCCGCCCGCGAGGCGCAGGAGATCGACCTGCAGGACCCGCTGCCGTGGACCACCGAGCTCTGGATCGCCCTCGGCCTCAACTACCCACGGGCGGAGTTCGACCGGGTCTGGGCCGGGCTGACCGCCCGTGACCCGCACCTGTACCCGGCGCACTACGCCGCCGTGCAGTACTGGTCCGCCAAGTGGCACGGCTCCGAGGAGGAGGCCAACGCCTTCGCCGACCGCGCCGCCACCGACGCCCCGGCGGGCAGCCTGCTCGCGGGCATGCGCCTGGTCGCGCTCTTCGAGCACGAGCCCGACGACAACGAGAGCGCCTACTGGTCCACCCCGTACGCGCGGTCGGCCGTGGACGCGGCACGCCGGGCCGTGGACGCCGCCCCGGCCGGGCACGCCCGGGCCGCGGAGATCCGTCACCTGCTCGCCTGGTGCTACACCATGACGGACCGGCCGGCCGAGGCCCTGGGCCAGTTCCGGGTCGTCGACGGCTACGTCGACGCGCTCCCCTGGCGCTACTCCGAGGATCCGGCCGCCTACTACTGCCACATCCGGGCCGTCGCGGCCCGCTTCGCCGCGAAGGAGCCGCAGCCGGCCGCCTGACCCGACGTTCCGGCGGCCCCGGGCAGCGGGGTCGCCGGACGCCGGGTCGCCGGCACGCCCGGCCACCGGTGTGCGGCAGTCACGGCGGCCGGGCTCCGAACGCGGTGGGCCGGTCCGGACGGCGAGGAGGGGATGCCCGCCGTCCGGACCGCGCTCTCGCCCACCGCACCCTCTTCTCACCCCGATCCGCCACCGCAAAACACCCCGTTCGACAACCGGCCCGGCGGGTCCGACGAGCCACCACGGCTCCCGAGCACCCGGGCTACGGTCGGGGCGAGGGGCAGTCGGCGTCCTGGGCGGGCAGGACACCGTCGAGGAGGCAGCGGTCGACGGCAGCGGGTCGACGAGCGGTCGACGGACCATTCGCCCGGCCGCACCTGGTGAGCGCCTGCCGGAGCTCGGCACACGTAGCTACCGAAGTGCAGGCCGCCCCGAGCCGGGAATCCCGGGCCCTCCTCAAGCGCTGGGCCGGTAGCCGTCGGCAGGGGCGAATCAAACCGCCCGCTGGACCGAATCAAACATCCGGATTCCACGTACCAAATCCGCGCCAACCGGACTCACTCCATTCACATGAGCGACGTCTCGACTACAGAGAGATAGTGCAATATCACATAACAGTGCTGCTGGACGGACCAGGAGCTCTGTACACAGGAGAAGCACCTCATGACTCGCAAGATGCTGACGACGGCCGCCGCTACGGGTGCCCTGGCACTCGCTCTCGCCGGCGCGACCCCGGCCGTCGCTGCCGGTACCGCCGCCACCACCGCCGAGACCGCCACGGAGGTCTGCGACGCCTCCGGCCTGCAGTCCGGCCTCTGGACCAAGCTCTGCTACACGGCCACCGAGGACGGCGTCCAGTTCACCGGCCGGATCGGCCTGGCCGGCCCGCCGAGCCCCGGCAGCCCGCCGCTGCGGACGAAGCTGGTCGACGCGGTCCTGACCACCGACATCGAGGGCGGCGAGTCGCTCGGCACCGTGCAGCAGTCCCTGCTCTTCCGGGCCACCACGCTGGAGATCGCCGGCTACGGCGGCACCGTCCCGTGCGGCTCGACCGTTACCGCGACCCTCTCGGTCTCCGCCGACGGCTGGTACACCCACCCGATCAGCACGAGTGTGGTGGTGCCCTGCTGATGCCCGGAGCGACACGGGCCCGAAGACGGCCGGACAGACCCCGGCCGCCGGTCCCGCATCAGCCCCGAGCCCGTTCCGCAGGACCCGGCCACGATGTGATCAGCGGGTGGCGCGGCAGGAGCCGCGCCACCCGCACCTGCTCGTCGTCCTCACCCTGCTCGCCATCGCCCCACCCGCGACCGTCGCAGCCGTACGCACCCGCGCCGCCCGAGCACCGCACCTTCCACACACGCACCGCACAGCTGCGCCACATCGGCGCGTTCATGACCATGACCCCGAGGACCATGACCCCGAAGGCCTTCGAGCACCCGCTCGCCGACCTGTGCCGGCGCGACGGCTGCACGAAGGTGACCGTCGTCGGCGGGGCCGGCAACCTGGCCACCGACGTCCTGGCCACCGGTCCGACGGGGCGACACATCCTCATCCAGGCCGAGCGCTACAGCCCCGGACCCCTGGTCGGCTCGCCCGCGGTCAGGGCCACCGCGGGCTCCGGCGACGGGTCGCCCTAAATGCGGACCCGTTCACGGGCCTGGGTGTCGGAGACGAGCCGGGCCAAGGATGCGCGGGTTTCCGACAGCGCGGAGATTCGGTCGTCCAGACCGTCGAGATGTTCTTGGAGGGTCTCCAGCCTGCATCCGGCGACCGTGCCGTCCTGGCGAATGCACGGCTGCAGGTCGCGGATAACGCGGGTCGGCAGGCCGGCATCCAGCAGCCCGCGAATGCGCCGGACTACGACGGGCGCGTTGTCGTCGTAGCGGCGGTGGCCGCTGTCGAGGCGGTAGGACTCAAGGAGGCCCTGCTCCTCGTAGTAGCGCAACAGCCGGACGGAGGTGCCCGTTGTCGCGGCGAGCTCACCGATCTTCATGTGGCGCTCCTCACAACCCCTTGAACCTCACATTGATGTGAGATCTTAGCGTGAGGGCATGACGAACACAGAACGCCCCATAGCCCTCTACGGTTTCCTGCGCCCCAGGCCGGAGCGCGCGGACGAGGTCCGGCGGATTCTCTCCTCCTTCGTGGAACCCACCCGGCGAGAACCCGGCAACATGCAGTACCACCTCCACGAGCACGAGGACGGCCGCTTCTTCCTGTACGAGGTGTGGCGCTCCCAGGCAGACCTGGACCAGCACAACGCAACACCCCCGCTGCGCGCCTTCCTTCAGAATCTGTCGACCTTCCTGGAGGAAGACCCGGAAGGCTACTTCGACACCATGCTCAGCCCGTACCCCGGGGCAGAACCGGTTCTCGCCTGAGGCGGACATCCACGGCTGGCTCTGTTCACGAGAACGGGGCCATCGGCAGACCGCTGCGCCGGTCCGCTACCGGGCCGTGCCCCACGGCGGTTCCGGGACCAGCACCGCCACCACACCCCCACCGGCCGGCTCGGCCGGACAGCCCGGCCGAGCCAGGTCGGCGAGATGGCGGTCGACGCGTCGGCGGTCAAGGTCGACGGAAGCGCTGCCACCACCGCCGTCGGGGCTGGGGCTGCGTCCGGGATTGGGGCCGAACCGCGAGGCCCGGGCGGACGAGCAGAGGTGCGTGGCGCTCCTGTGTGACCGACAGGAACAGTGCCAGGTGGATCCTGTCCGCCACCACCAGCTCCTGGCCGTCGTTGTACCGGAGTACGAGGGAGAAGGAGTGGAAGGCGGACCGGTCGGAGGCGATGGTGACGGAGAAGCGGTCAGCTTCTCCGGCCTGCACGACCTGGGAGAGCGGCACGCTCACCCGGTAGCCGGTGCCGACGGATGCGAGCGCGGTGGAGTACTTCTGGCCCGGGCCCAGATATGACCCGATCCGGGGGATCGTACTGGTGGAGCGGCGCGGGACCAGCCACCCCGTGAAGGGGTTGGACGAGTGCACCACGGCGCCGTCCGCACCGGTGTGGGTGAAGGCGAGCACGCCGCGGACGGCCACCTCGTGGCGCGGGAGGAGGCGGCCGGCACCGTGGAAGGCGAAGGGGCTGAGCTTGTCCTCCACCGACCACGAGTGCCGCTCGCGGCTGCGCACTTCGGGGGTGCGCAGGACGTAGGGGCCTGCGAGGGGGTCGGGCGCGTCGGGGGTGTCGAAGAGGGAGTAGGTGACGGTGGCCTCCGTCAGCGGGCCCCAGCCGCCGTTGAACAGGACGATGTCCGTCTCATCGCAGGTCAGGAACGGCAGGGCGCGCAGGTCGGGTTCGGAGGAGGTGACATCGAGGAGGGCCTCGTGGAGGAGCACGGTCTCGCCGGTGTTGTTGACCACCTTGACGTCGAGCTCCGGCCAACGGTGCACGAGAAGGCCGCCGTGCAACGGCTCGCCGGCGCGCACAGCGGCGAGGTAGGGGTCGGTGGGCTCGATCAAGGTGTCGCGCCCCGTGCGGGTGAGCCGGTAGGGGATGGGGTAGCCGGGGCGGGTTTCGGTGTTGACACCGAGGATCGCGGTCGGCTGTCCGGCGCCGGCCCCACCTGGGGTGAGGTGGATGCCGCCGTGGACGGTAGTGGCGTTGATGGTGACGGGGCCGGGGGTCCCGGAGCGGCTCAGCCCGTTGTCCGCTCCGGCCGGGAAGGGGAGTTGACCACCGCGCCCCCGTTGATCACGCCGGCGGCGATCGAGCCCGGGGCGCTGCGGATCGTGAGGTCACCGCCGACCGTCAGACTTCCGTTGCCGCTCGGCGCGGCGGCTCGGATCACCTGGAGCAGCACGTCGAGTTCCCGCGCCGCCTGGTTCCGGTGTTGGTCGTCCGGCGCGGCGGCCAGCGCCCCCTCGATCCGGGATCGCCAGAACGCTTCATGAGCGGCCATCACATCGGGGCGCCGGTCGTCTTCCGCTTGGGCGATCACCCGGGCGGTCTCGTCGAGAAGCTCCAGCTCGGCGGCCTGCCGGGACGGATCCCTTCGCCCGAACCAGCCAGCCACCTTCTCCCTGGTCCCTGCCCAGGCGTCGGTCGCGGCGGCCTGCACCACAGCCGCTCCCCCCGCTGCGGCCAACGCCGCCAGAGCCTCCGTCAGCATGCTGACCCCTCCCGCTGCGCCCGATTGACGCGTACAGGCGGATCATAGACCAGACGCTTCGTCAACCTGTGTCCGCAGGCGGGCGCGCGAGCGTGTCGGAGCCGGGGTCTGCGGGTACCGCTCACTCCGCTTCCGTGAGCGGTGGGTGCTCGCGTCGCTTCTTCTTGATCCTGCCCGACCCTCCCGTTCCACACCTGCGGATGATCACCTTCACTGTGCCGCAGCCGGGCTCAGCCACCTGGGCAGGCCGGGACCGGCCCGACGCACTGCCGGACCGGCCGGCACCGGCCGCCGCCGAGCACCGGGTTTCCCGGCCCGAGCCGCTTCGGGCCACCAGGGCCCGGTCGCCGAGGACGTCTCCCGTCCGAGTCGGGCACCGGGGCCGCGGGCGAGCGGGAGCCGGTCGGTGTTCGGCGGTGTCGGTGCCCGACTCCCGGGCGAGTGCGGGGGGTCCGGGGCGCTCGCAGGGTCGTCGGGCCGGAGCGCCGGACCGACAGGTCGACGACCCGGGTTCCGGCCGGGGCCCGGTCGACGACGGCACGATGCTCGGTGGCGCCGGCGGTCAGCACCACCAGCCCGGCCGGTTCGTCCCGGCCCGCGCCGTGGGCGGCCGACCGCAGGATGGCGTACGGGCGGCCTGCGGCATACACCGGCAGGCCGCCCGCCCACCGGGGTTGCGAGATCTCCTCGTGGCCCAGGCGCGCGGGCCGCCCGCGGTCGGCCTCGACCCACCGGGCGGCCGCGGCCTCCAGCCGGAAACGTCGCCCCATCGGCATGACGGCCCGCCGGTCCTGCCCCGCCCCCGGCTAGGTCGTTTCTTTTGGATCAGCGGGCAGACCAGATGAAGATGCCGGCGATGTGAAGTCCGGCCTGGTAGACGGTGGCGGTCTTCTCGTAGCGGGTGGCCAGGCCGCGCCAGTTCTTCAGTCGGTTGATGCACCGTTCGACGGTGTTGCGTTGCTTGTAGGCCTCGCGGTCGAAGGCCGGCGGGCGGCCGCCGTGGCGGCCTTTGCGTCTGCGGTTGGCGATCTGGTCGGCGGGCTGCGGAATCACCGTGCTCCGCCGTCGAGTTCGTCCTCCACCCACCGGGCCGCCTCCTCGGTGGTCGGCGGCGCCTGCGGGGTCCCCGGCCGGCCGCTGGGCCGCCCCCTCCCGTCGTCCTCGCCTCCGCCCGACACCGGGCGGCTGCCCTCGATGACGCCGCTCGCCCGGGCGGGGCGGACGTCACCCACCGATGCCGTGATCGTCCCACCGCCCGAGCGAGCGCCGACCGGCCCCGGCGACCGCTTCCGGTCCGGTCCACAGGTCGAGCGGGCGGTCTGCCGCCGCGTACCGCTCGGCGGCAGACCGCCCGCCCTTCTCCCGTCCCCTCAGGAGGGACCGGGCCGGGCGGTGGCGGTAGGTGGCGGTCACCTCGTCGACAGGGGTGAGGCCGCCGGTGCTCCGGCCACGACTCCGGGGACAGGGACGGAGCACGACCCGGCCGCGGGCGGCGGCAGCCGACGGGTGGCGGTTACCGCGAACCCGCCGCACGGCGCTGGACGGCGGCGAGCCACAGAGCGGCCGTACAGGCCAGCAGCGCTGCCGCGATCAGCAGGATCCAGCCGCGCCGGAAGCCGTCCAGTGCGGCCTGCGGCCCGTGCGGGGTGCCGATCAGGCCGACCGTCAGTGCCACGCCCACCACCGCGCCGATCTGGCGGGCCATCGTGGTGATCGCCGAGCCGGTGGCGAAGCGCGTGGGCGGCAGTGCCGCCGCGGCGGACCCGACGAGGGTGGGCAGGGTCAGTCCCACGCCCAGGCCGGTGAGCAGCAAGCCGGGCAGCAGTTCGCCGGCGTAGCCGGGCCGGAGTCCGACGGCGGCGGTCCACCAGCCGATGCCCGCAGCGAACAGCAGGGCGCCGAGCGCGGCCACCCGTCCCGGGCCGAGCCTGCGCACCAGTGCGGCGCTGCCCAGTGCGACCGGCGGCACCAGCAGCGGTCCGGGGGCGATGGCGAGTCCGGTGCGCAGCGCCGAGTAGTCCCAGGCCTGCTGGCACCACAGGACCGCGGTCAGCAGCATGCCGGCGAAGGCGAGGGTGAACAGCAGGGCCGCGGTGTTGGCGGCGGCGAAGACCGGCACGCGCAGCAGCGGCAGTTCGACGACGGGGGCGCGGTGACGTGCCGAGCGGCGCAGGAACCAGGCGGTCAGCAGGGCGCTCGCGAGCAGGCCGCCGAGGACCTGGGGCGAGAGCCAGCCCCATGCGTCGGCCTTGACCAGGGAGACGGTGAGGACGGCGATGGCGGCGGTGAGCAGGACGGCTCCGAACAGGTCCGGCAGCGGTCCGTTCTCCTTGCCGCGCAGCCCGGGCAGGACGCGGGTGCCCACGGCGATGGCGGCGATGCCGACGGGGACGTTGGCGATGAACACCCAGCGCCAGTCGGCCTCGACCAGCAGTCCGCCGAGGACCGGTCCGAGTCCGGCGGCGATCCCGCCGATCGAGGCCCAGGCCCGGATGGCGCCGGGGCGCTCGGCCGCGGGAGTGGCGTCCAGCAGCAGTGCCAGTGAGGTCGGCATCAGCGCGGCCGCGCCCGCCGCCTGGAGCACCCGGGCCGCATCCAGCCAGCCGACGGTCGGGGCGAGCGCGCACAGTGCCGAGGCGGTGGTGAAGACGGCCAGCCCGGCGAGGAACACGCTCCGGTGGCCGATGCGGTCGGCCAGTCGTCCGGCGGGCACGAGCAGCGCGGCGAAGACGATGGCGTAGCCGTTCAGCACCCACGACAGGGTGGCCAGGCTGCTGCCGCGGAAGTGCTGCTGCATCGCCGGGAGGGCGACGTTGACGATGAACAGGTCGAGGTTCGAGACGAAGACCGCGGCGGCGAGCACCAGGAACGCGGCGCGGCGGTGGGGGCGGTCCGGCTCGGCCTGCACGGCGACTGGGTTTGATATTCCAACTGACTTCATGGCCCGGAACGCTAGCGGCAGTGAGTTTGAATATGCAACCCGCCATGGCAGGCTGGTGGGGTGACCCCGCACACCGCCGCCCAGCCCACAGCCGCCCAGCCCACAGCCACGCAGCACCCGGCCACCCGTTCCGCCGCCACCGCACTGCCGGGCCGCCCCTGCTCCATCGCCGCCGCGCTGCAGGTCCTCGGCGAGAAGTGGGCGCTGCTCGCCGTGCGCGAGCTCTTCTACGGCAACCACCGGTTCGACCGGATCGCCCGCAACACCGGCGCCCCCCGCGACCGGCTCACCGCCCGGCTGCGCGCCCTGGAGGAGGCGGGGGTGGTCGAACGGCGCGCCTACAGCGAGCGCCCGCCGCGCTACGAGTACCACCTCACCGAGGCCGGCCGGGACCTCGCCCCGCTCACCCAGGCCCTGCTCGCCTGGGGGGACCGCTGGCTGTCACCCGAGCCACCGGTGGTCCTGCACCACCACCCGCACCACCCGAAGGCCACGGACGATCCCGGCCACCCGGACCACCCCGACCACCCGCTCGACGCCGCCTGGACCTGCCGCACCTGCGGGATCGAGGTGCGCAGCCCCGACCTCACTCTGGAGGTCCGCTCCCCCGACTGGGACCGCCACGGCCCCACCACCGCCGGGTGACGGTCAGCCGGCGGCGCAACAGGACACAGCACTCCCGCGCGATCACACCCCGATCGACGTGGTCAGGGCGTCGACACCAGCACCAGTGCCCGGCCGGACGGTGAAGTCCAGGCCGTCGACCCACGTCTTCTCCCCGTAACGCCTCACCGGCCGCTGCGCCTCGATCATCGGTCACCCCTGGGGTGCTGAGGGGCCGGGCCGTCCCGGCCCCTCACCCGCAACGGCAGGCGCGCAGGCGCGCCGGACAGCGGTATCCGGAAGTGAGCGCCCGGCGGCGGCTCACGGACGCCGTCCCGGCAGGCCGTCATTCCCGCGGCGAGCCCTTGAACTTGTGTTCACCCGGCCGTTCCCGGAGCAGTGCACGCTGCTTCCCGCACAGCCTCCGCACGGCGCACCCTCCGGGAGACAGCACATGAACAGACGTATGTACGCGGCCGCGAGCCTCGCCCTCGCGCTGAGCGTGGTGCCGGCCACCACCGCGACGGCGAGCCAGGGCGGCCCCACCCGCGGCGCCCGCGCGCCGTTCACACTCGCCGTGTACGGCGACGCCCCGTACGGCACCTCGCCGAGCGACACCAGCGAGTTCCTGGCCACGCCGGCGTTCATCGCGAACGTCAACGCCGACCCGGACGTCAGGACGGTCGTCCACGTGGGTGACATCCACTCCGGCAAGCAGTACTGCACCGCCGCGTACGACGAGTCCGTCGCCGCGCTCTGGAAGACCTTCGCCGACCCGCTGGTCTACACCCCCGGCGACAACGAATGGGCCGACTGCCACAAGGCCGCCGAGGGCGGCGGCAAGTACAACCCCGCCACCGGAAAGATCGACCCCGTGCTCGACCCGGCCACCGGGCAGCCCGTCGACCACGCCGCCGGCAACCCGGTCGCCAACCTCGACCTGGTCCGCAAGAACTTCTTCCCGCGGGCCGGCCACACCCTCGGCAGCGGCACGCTGCGCGTCCTGTCCCAGGCCGAACTCCCCAACCGGGCACACCCCGAGGACGCCCGGTACGTCGAGAACGTGCTGTGGATCAAGAACGGCACGCTGTTCGTCACCATCAACGTCCCCGGCGGATCCAACAACGACGCCGACCCCTGGTACGGCGCGCCCACCGCCTCCCAGGAGCAGCTCGACGAGGCCGCCCGGCGCACCGCCGCCGACCTGCGGTGGCTCGACACCGCCTTCACCGTCGCCCACGTCGGCGGTATCTCGTCCGTCGTGGTCACCACCCAGGCCGACATGTGGGACCTGGACGGCAAGCCCGCCGCGCACGTCGCCGGCTACGAGCCGATCGTCGCGAGCCTCGCCTCGCACACCACCGCGTTCGGCAGGCCGGTGCTCCTGCTGATGGGCGACTCGCACGTGTACCGCTCGGACAACCCGCTGGGCCGGGGCGCGCCCTGCGCCGGCGACCAGGACGTCTGCTCCTCCGATGCCTGGAACAGCCACCCCGGCTACAGCGTCCCGAACTTCCACCGCATCGTCGTCCACGGCAGCACCGTGCCGCTGGAGTGGCTGAAGCTCACCGTCATCCCGGGCGCCCACCACCCCACGACCGACACCTCGTTCGGACCCTTCAGCTGGAGCCGGATCACCCAGCCCTGACCCTCCGCCCGGGACCACCCCGCGACCGCGGGCAGTCCGCCGGCGACCGGCGGCAGAGCGCGGCCGGGGACCGCGCCACCGCGGCGAGGCGCTCCCGATCGGGATCAGGGCGCGGCGTCGACCGCCCCGGCGCCTCGGCCGCCGGGGCGGCACGACCCTCACATCCTCGCGCGGCAGCGGGCCTGTCAAGGCCGACGTCACCGACCTCACCACCACGCCCCCACCCGGCTCGTCCTTCCTGCCTGGCCAGGGACCGCCGACGGGTTCGAGGCCGTCATGGAGCCCTCTATGCCCAGGTATCGCCTCGGGCACGACGACGCCACCGCCCTCATCCGCTCGAGGCTCCCGTGCGACCGGCCCTCAAGATCCGACCGACACCGGCCACTGAGCTCGTGAGTCCAAGGTCGCGGGCCGGGTCCAGCGGGTAGTAGTCATCGCCGAAAGAGCTGGGGACAGGGACAGGAATCCAGAGGCTCTGCAGGCCGGTCCGCCAAGTGCCACCAGGTATGACCCGCTGGGCACTTCCAGGCATGTCGGCACCCACGCTGCTGGTCCTCGTCACGGAGAGACAGAACCAGGCCCGGGCTCCTCAGGGGTTGCCCGCAGTCGGGGCAGGTCAGCGGTTCGGAAGCATGGGCCACGGCACACAGGCCAGCTCACCCGATCCGGAATTCCGTTCGACCAGCACTTCTCAAGATCGGAACGGTAACAGCCATTAAGCATGCCTGTTTTATGGTCTGATCCGGTCGCGTTCGATGATGCTCCCGGGGCGCCGGTTGGAGCACATGGTCGGACGAAGGGCGTGTCCACGTCCGGCGGATTCCCGGACGAGCGATCCCGTTCCGGCGCAGGCCGTGGAGAACAAGCTCAGGAGCCGGTCGGCCCGACCGGTGGTGGGGACGGCTCCACGGGCGGCAGCAGGGGCGAGTAGCGGGCGCGGTTGGCGTTGAAGTGGGCCAGGTGATACGTCGTACCCTCCAACTCCAGCTCCACAGGCGGAGGATCGGTGACCGGCGGGGCCCAGCGGGTGCAGCCGGTGCCCTCGACCTCGACCTGCGTCTCCAGCCTCGGCGTGCCCCAGTACCGCACGTAGCTCTCCGCACGCTCTTCCGTCCAGAGCGGGCCACCACCGAGCGCGCTCAGCAGTGCTGAGCTGTAGACGGCGCGGACCCGGAAGTTCTCCAGAAACCGGCGCGGGATCACCATCGCGTGGTACCGGCGGCTGTTGCCCCGGCGCCGGCCGACGACAGGCACGCTCGGGTTGCCTCCGTCCCACCGCAGCGGTGCGATCCAGATCTTGGCCCCGGGAGCGAAGTGCCGTAGTCCAGTACGGATCTCCAGTCCGCCGTCCCCGTGGCTGGTCTCCCGCGCTACGTTGGCCACCACGCAGAGGCCCAGCGATTCGGGGCCCGTCTCCTCCGTCATGGCCACCATCATGGTCGAGCGGTACCCACGCGCGGTACCGGGTTTCCGGGCGAGTGACTGGGCACCGGACATGCCCCACGGGTGCCTGAGCGTCAACACCGTCCATGCCTGCGCTCCGGACTCCGAACCGGTCCGCCAGGAGGTGATCGCGCGGCGGATGGCCGGCGAGGCCGCGCTGCGTCGGCGCTTCGAGCAGGCGGCCGACCTGCCGGCGGACTGTGATCCGCGTGTCCTTGCCCAGTTGGTGCACACCGTCACCGACGGCATCGCCGTGCAGGCGGCGAGCGGCCGTACCCGCGACCAACTGCACCAAGTGGCCGACCTCGCACTGCGCACGCTGTTTCAGCTGTAGGGCCGACCGGGCCCCACTATGTGACTCGAGCAGAAACGGGAACGAAGCGGGCGCGGCGCGGTGCGGTGCGGCGCGGTGCGGCGTCCGCTGACGCCGGATCAGAGCGTGCCGGTCCACCGGACGGGCTGGAGGGTGGCCCGGTCCGGGACGAACGTGACCTGTACCTGGCCGAAGTCGGCGGGCCGCAGCGCGAAGGTGCGATGGCCGGCCAGCTGCTCGCCGGGCTTGAGGGTGCCGTCGATCGACATGTGGCTCCCGAACCCCTCGTAGAGGTCCTCGGCGTCGCCGTGCGGGCCCTTCAGGTAGAGCAGGCCCGGGTGCATGGTGCGCGGCTCGGCCGTGGTGTTGACCACGGTGACCACCGCCACGACGGCCTGCAGACCCGGCTCGGCGGGAACGGAGTTCGGGCGCGGGGCCCGGGTCTCCGGCTTGGCCACGGTGATCCTCAGGCCGTCGGCGGTGGTGTAGCTCTGGCCGAAGGTCAGCCGGCGGGCCTTCTCGTCGGCCGCCCGGCGCTGCTCCTCCGCCCTCTCCGCCTGGGCGGACTGGTAGACCGCCATCCCTACGAAGGTGGCGACTGCGCCCGAGACCAGCAGCGCGAGCACCCCGAGGATCACCCCGGCCAGCGCCGTGCCCCGGTTGGTGGCCGCACCCCGGCGGCACAGCCGCAGGCCGAGCACTCCGAGCACCACGCCCACCAGGGCGGGCAGCCAGGCGAACCAGAACAGGATCAGGGTGAGGGCCAGCACCATGCCGATGATGCCGAGCACCATCGCCGCAACGCCCATCCCGTTCCGCGGCCCAGGGCCGGGCAGCGGGTACGGCGGCCGGAGTGCGGGGGCCGGTGCCGGGGCGGACTCCGTTGCCGGGGCGCGCCAGGGGTCGGTGGACTCCGGCGGCGGGGCCTGGGTGGTCACGTGCGGTCCTTCGAGTGATCCGTGATCGGACTGACGAACGTATCAGTCACATGATCGGCACATCTTCACCACCCCACTCCCGGTTGCCCCGGGCCACCACCTGACCCACCTGACCACCGGCCTGCTGCGCGGGACCGCGGCCGTGACGGTGCGGAGGCCGGGAGGTTCGGCGACGCGCCGTAACGTATCTGATATATGACATCTTGACCAAGGGTTCTTCGCGACTTCTTTGCATGCCATCCCCGCCGCCCTGCGCCAGCAGGCACAGGACTCCGCGACACCCGCGCACGGCCCGGCCCACGCCGCACGAACCCCGGAGTGCGAAGCCTCCGGCGGACACCCGGTCGCCGAGAGGGAGAGGCGGCAACACAACCTCTGGCGTTAATTTCGTATATCGCATATGTCACGTGGCACGACTCCGCGCGGCACCCACACCGCGACGCAGCCGACCCGGCCACGAGCAGGCCACGCACGCACCGGGGCCTTGCCCCGGGCCGCAGCCCGCCCCACAGGACCGACCCATCGCACCGCCGCGGCCGTGCCCGCACCGGCATGCCGGCCGACACCCGCCCGCTCCCCCACCACCGGCTCGGCCCCGGGCCGAGCCGTCCCCTGTGCAGCCCCGGAGTCGCGGCCGTCGGACGGCGGGCCGTGGTGTGCCTGTGGCTGCATGCTGCTCCGTTCACTGAAGGCCTTGCCGAGAGGGGTTCCCCGGCGACTGACCGTGCCGCCTCCTGCCGGGTCCCCGTACCGGCGCGTACGGCTGCCCTGCTGCCCGGCCGACCGCCTCCCGGCGCGGTGGTCGGTCAGCGTTGCACGCGTGCCCGGTGGCTGCCGCCCCGGTTCCGGTGTCGGACGAGGATCGCCCCGGCCGCTGTCAGGGTGAGCCCGGCGGTGGCGGTCAGGGCCAGGACAGTACCGTTCCCGCCCGTGTGGGCGAGGTTCGCACCGGCGTCGGCTTCACCGGAGGGGCCGCCCGTGACGGTGGCCGCGGGGGAAGAGGCAGGGACAGAGGTCGTGACGGGGGTTGTGGCGGGGGTTGCGGCCCCGCCACCCCGAGTGGCGGAGGTGGGGGCCGGCGTCACCCGGGCCGTGGCCTCTCCCCCCTGGGCCGCCGTGGCGGAGGCGGTGGGGCCGTCCGGGCCCGTCACATCGTCGGTGTCCTCCGGTTCGTCCCCGCCGTCCGGATCCGGAACCGGGGTCGCCGGGGCAGACATGGTGGGGCTCGCGGAGGGCACCTCCACGGCGGGCGCGGTGGCCGTACCGGTGGGCGCGGTGACGCCGTCGACCGTGACGGTGACCGTGGCCTTGTCCGCGTCCACCGCACCGACGGTCACGGTCAGCTTGGCGGCGGTGTCGTGGAGGGTGGTGACCGCGCCGTCGCGGTCACCCGCGGACGCCGAGACCGGGGTGCCACTCCGGTAGGAGTCGCCGGACACCCGGTAGGCATAGACACCGTTCAGACGGCCGTCCAGGGTTCCTTCCGGCCGGCGGTACTCCAGGACCAACCGGTCCTTGCCCAGGGGCACTTCCAGGGCGCGTACGCCCTTGTCGCTGCCGTACAGGGGACGCAGGGCGAAGGTGCCGGAGGCGGTCACCCGCACGTGCTCGCCGGACGCGAGCCATCCGGCGTGGATGAGCTGCGTGGCCGAAAGGCCGAGGGAGGAACCTCCGCCGCCCATGGGCGACTTCCTTCCCATCTCCGCCGGAGCGCCGCAGGCGCCCAGGTCGCCGCCTGCGCAGACCCGGCGCGGCTGGTGGGGCAGGCCGAGGTTGTGCCCGAACTCGTGGGCGACAGCGGTCAACCCCACCCGGCCCTTGGGGGCCCTCAGCCAGCTCACCGGGCCGCCGACCTGTCCAAGTCCCGCCCAGGCACAGGGAGTCCGGGGCAGCACGATGGACAGGCTGTCGTAGTCCTTGCCCTTCGCCAGGCCTCGCTGGGGCAGTTGACGTTCGATCTCCTGACGGACGGCACGCGGGTCGCAGTTCGCGCGCCACGGCAGGGCCAGGGGCCCGATGACCTTGTCCGGGACCGCGGGAACGTACGAGAGACGGCCGCGGGAGACGGCCCGGTAGTAACTCTGGAGCGAGTCATCGACCCCGAAGTACCGCTGCGCGATGCCCGCCTTGTCCGTTCCGGCCTCGGCATGGTGCACGTCCTCGAAGTCGGCGAGGACCACCAGGACGCGGTTGCTGCGGCTCTCGTCCGCGGCGGCCGGTGCGGCCCCGGTCACGGCGACGGACGCCAGTAGGGCGAAGGAGGCTGCCCCGGCCACGGCCCGGGCGATGGTGAACTGCATGGTGCTCGGCGCTCCTGCGTTGAAGAGATGTGGCACAGGGGGGACCGCGGTGCGCGGATCCCCTCCTGCGCCGTGACTCATTCGTTATGCACCGGAGCCGGGCACCGCCGACTCCCCTGCGGACGACCCCGCCGCCGGAGAGCCCGGAAGCGGGCCATCCACATGTCGGGCCGATGGAATTCGACTGCGGCCGAATGCGGCTTCGACGGGCAGCGAATCCGCCCGCCGCCGGTCATCGCGCCCCGCAGAGGAACCTGCTGCAGTCCTCGGCCGGGATCCTGCCGGCCGTCTCTGTCATGGCCCCCTGCGATGATCACCGGCGTGTCGACAGAAGCGGAACAGAACATGGCCGAGCTGATTGAGCAGGGCGTCGCACGGGCCGCCGGGGCAATCGCGGCGAACGCACCGGTGGGATGGACGGAGGCGGTGCTGGTCAGCACCGAAGGCCTCTTCGGTCTCAACATCACCGGCCAGTGCACGCTGTCCGACGCGAGGACGCGGTCGTTCCATCCGAGCATCGACCTCCAGGATCTGCGTGACGTGGCTTCGGCAGTGGGTACCGCTCGCGGCTGGGACTGCACGCGGCTGGAAATACGGTGCCGGCCGTCCGGGGAGTACTCGCTGGTCGCGTCCCACGATGTCGTCTCACGCCTGCACGGAGAACGTCCGGGCTTCCTGGCCGTCCTGGACCGCAACTACCGGCTCTCCCCGGCCGGGTACGCCCAGGAGGAGGGCACGGCCGGCCCGGCAGGCGACCCGGACCTGGCCCTCGTCCGGCTCCGCGCCTACCTGGAGCGGCGTGCCGAAATCCTGGGGCGCTCCGAGACACTCCCACCGCCCGTGACCGAGGCGGCCCTCGCGGACGCCGAGCGGCGCCTCGGCCGACCGCTGCCCGCCGACCTGCGGGCGCTGTACCTGTTCGCGGACGGCAGCGGGGAGGACGCCTGCGGCCTGTTCGGCAACCTCGGCTGGGTACCGCTGGCCCGGCTGGTCGCCGCCAACGCCGGCCTGCGGGAACCGGTGTGGACCGGCTGGGAGAACAACTGGGACGCGGTCGTCCTGGACGCCGACCCGCCCGGTACGGTTCGGCGCTGCCGCGAGCACCCCGCATGGTTCCCGTTCGCCACCGCCGACGACGGCAACTACCTCGCGGTCGACATGTCCCCCGCCCATGCCGGACGGACCGGACAAGTGATCCAGATCGGCCGCGACTACTACGACGGTCCGCTCTACGTCTGCGACTCCGTCACCTCGCTCCTCGCCCGCTACCTGGACCTGCTGGACCGGGGCGCCTACGAGGTGGAGGGGGACGGCATCGACTACATCGACGTCATGGACGATTCCGACTCGTGCGAGTCCTGGGCCGATCCGGAGCTGCGATCCCGGGGAATCCCTCATGAGGTGTCGCCCGCTGTCCAGGCCGTTCTGATCCAGGTCAACGCACCTACCAGTCCGATGGATCTCGCCCCGCTCGCCACCGCGCCCCACCTGCGGAGACTCGAACTCGAGCGCTGCCCCGTCACCGACCTGTCCCCCCTCCGGGACCTGCCCGTCGAGTCCCTGGCCGTCGACCTCCCCGGCGGCGACCTCGCACCGCTCCAGGGCCACCGGCACCTCGGCTCGCTGGACCTCGCCACCACCACTGCGACCGACCTCACCCCGTTGCGCACGGCGCCGAAGCTGCGCGGCCTGGATCTCTCCCGGGCCGCGGTCCAGGACCTGACCGTGCTCGCGGACTTCCCGCACCTGCGCTACCTGGCCCTCACCGGCAACCAGTGGGCCGTCCTGCTGAACGAGGGCAAGGTGCCACCTTCGTTGGCCGCCGCCCGACTGGCCGAGCGCGACGCGTCCCGCGACGAGGCGCTGTCCTGGGCGGCAAGGCTCGGACTGCCCGTCGGGGCGCCGTTCGTCGTCTCCGGGACTTTCGCTGCGGACGATGCTGCGGGCGGCGCGATCGGCCGCACCCGGTAGACGTGCGCCACCGGGGCGGCCGAGGTCAGGCGGTCTGCTTCTCCGGGTGCAGGTCGACCGTGAGGTGCGGGCCGAGTGCGCGCAGGAAGTCCGGGGCGTCGAAGATCTCGCCGGCGGGGGCGACGCCGGTGGTCCTGGTGGCGCCGGTCAGGACGCGTTCCAGGGCCTCGGCGACCAGGGGCGCGGTGATGGCGTAGATGTCCTGGCCGGCGGCCGTGATCCGGCGTTCGGCCTTGCCCGAGCGAACGACGACGTCGACGAGGAAGGTCTGGTCCGAGCGCCCGCTCCCGTCGGCGGCGGTCGGGGCGGGCGTGTCGGGCGCGGCGACGTCGCGGACCGCCTCGGTGTTCATGTAGGTGGTCACCTCGGGGATGGACAGGTGCTGCGGGACGGTGACGACGTCCGCCATGGTGAACTCCCCGATCACCGACCGCGGCCCCATCGGCTCCGGGAAGGCCCACTCCAGGGTGGGCGCGGCGTCGCTGCGGCGCTCCCACTGTCCGCCGCTGTAGCGCAGGCGGTGGTCGCCGCGCCGCTCGCGGGAGACCGCGCCCGAGAGCCGGGTGCCGGCGGTGGGGTGCCAGCTGCTGAGCGCGTAGGCGATGTGCGCCTCGTCGGCCCCGGTCCAGTCGCCCATCGCGGCGGTGACGAGCAGGTCGCCGAGACCGCCGAAGAAGGCCATGGCCGGGACGACCACCGCTCCCGCGTCCCGGGCCCGCTCGCGGTAGTGGGCGAAGGTGTCGAGGTTGGCCTCCAGCTCGGCGGCCACGTCCAGGTACGGGATCCGCGCGCGCAGCGCGGCCTCGATCACGGGGCCGGTGGTCGAGGCGAACGGGCCGGCGCAGTTGATGACCGCCGCCGCCCCCGCCAGGGCCCGGTCCAGCGAGGCGGGGTCCTCGACCGACGCCGCCCGGGCCTCCAGCCCGTGCTCCTCGGCCAGTTCCGCCAAGGCCTGCGCGTTGCGCCCGGAGAGCACCGGGACGAACCCGCGTGCGACGAGTTCCGCGACCACGAACCGTCCGGTGCGACCGTACGCGCCGAACACCGCCACCAGCTGACCTGACCCCATGAGACTGCTCCCCGTCCACTCGAACACCCGCTGCGATGCCGGTCCGCTGCGGCCCGACACCCACATCCTGTCCTTGCGGCGGCACCCCGCACGAGTGTCGGAAACGACATGCCACGTACAGTTTCGGACATGCCCGCTGTCGCGCTGGCCGTCACCGACGGCATGCTCCACTACGAACTGTCCGTAGCCGTCGAGGTCTTCGGATCCGATCTGACCCACCTCGTGGACCCCTGGTACGACTTCTCCCTCTGCGGGAGCGCTCCGGTGCGGGTCGGCCGCTTCCTCCTGGAGCCCGACCACGGACTCGACCACCTCGCGCACGCGGACACGGTGATCGTCCCCGGCTGGGCCGACACGGACCGTGAGCCGCCCACCGAGCTGGTCGAGGCGGTGCGCGCCGCCCACGCGGCCGGCGCCCGCGTGGCCTCACTGTGCACGGGCGCCTTCGTCCTGGGCGCGGCGGGACTGCTCGACGGCAGGCGCGCCACCACACACTGGGCCCACACCCGGGAACTCGCCCGGCGCCACCCGGCGGCCGTCGTCGATCCGGACGTCCTCTACGTCGACAACGGCGATGTCCTCACCTCCGCGGGCAAGGCCGCCGCGATGGACCTGTGCCTGCACCTGGTCCGCCTCGACCACGGCTCGGCCGTCGCCAACAGGATCGCCCGACGCCTGGTCGTCCCGCCGCACCGCGACGGCGGCCAGGCCCAGTTCATCGCCACCCCCGTCCCCGACCCGGGCAACCACCCCCTGGGCGAGCTCTTCCCGTGGGCGCTGGAGCGACTGGACCAACCGCTCACCGTGGAGGACCTGGCCCGCCAGGCCCGCATGAGCTCGCGCCACCTCGGCCGCCACTTCAAGCACCTCACCGGCACCACGCCGCTGCAGTGGCTCCACACCCAACGCATCCGCCACGCCCAGGAACTCCTGGAGACCACCGACGCCACCGTCGACACCATCGCCGCGACCACCGGCATGGGCACCGCCACCACCCTGCGGCGCCACTTCCACCGCAGTGTCGGCGTCCCGCCAGACACCTACCGCCGCACCTTCCGCCCCTGAAGCACAGCCCGAGACGCCGGTCGGCGGTGGCGGTGGCGGCGCCGGTGGCCCGTGGGCTCAGGCTTGTGCGGCCCGGCCGGAAGGCCGGGTGGCTGCGGGCGTACGCTGGAGGCCGGGCCCCTCGCGTCGACGAGCGTGAGGGGCCCGGCCTTCTCCGGCCGGTATTGATGCAGGTCAGGGTCCGGCGACGGTCCGGGTCCAGGTCCGGGTCACGAGGATCGGGTCCGTTTCCCTGATGCTTGAGCGCGTTCAAGCTCTGGCGGCGGTGACCGGGTCGGCGCCCGGTACGACAGAAGGGCCCGGACCGCGCGTCGCGGTCCGGGCCCTGCCCTGTGCTTTTCTGCGACGGCGGTGCGTCAGCTCTTCGCGGTGTCGTCGCCCGCCTGCCCGGCCTCTTCGGCTGCGCCCGCCTTCTCGCGCATCTTGCGCACCAGCTCCGCCTTCTGGTCGGCCGCGCCCTGGCGGTCGAGGTTGCGGTGCGGACCGTTGTTCTGCCGCTCGGCGCGGGACAGCCTCTTGCGCTGGCCGCCGCCCATGCCAATGGGGTTGTTGATGTTCTTGCTCACGGTCAAGTGTCTCCGGTTGATGATGTGAAGTGATCTGCGGATTCATCGGTGGGGGACGGGCAGCGACGTCGAAGGATGTCAGCAGAGGCCCGTCACGCTCTCACTCGTGGATCGGCGTCTGGAGGAACAACAAGGACGTTACCCGGTTCCGCCCGCCCCGCACACCAACCTTCTCGCTGCCGCGGCGTCGTGCGGGCCTTCGCCGGCCGCCCGGGGCCGGCCACTCCCCGCGGGGACGCGCCGCGACCGCGCCGCCCGACGAGCGGTTCCGACCGGTCGAAGGACTGCCCTGAGGGTGGGGTGTTAGATCCGTCGTCGTCCCGACATAAACAGGACGGGAGCCGATCCGGGGAGTGGTCTTGGGGGAAGAGAATGAGTTCCGGGCTGTCTACGTCCGGCACCACACGGCCGTCTACCGCTACGTCCGTCGCCGGGTGCTTGCGGACGATGCCGCCGATGTGACGGCCGAGGTCTTCACCACCGTGTGGCGGCGCTTCGGTGACCTTCCCCGCGAAAGGGTGCTGCCCTGGTTGTACGGCGTTGCCCGGAACACCGTGGCCAACCACCTCCGGGCGCAGGAAACCGCGTCGGCGGCGGCGGTGGCGGTGGCGGTCGACAAGTCTGCGACGGTGGCGGTGGCACGCGACGTCGGGGATCAGGTCGCGGCCCGTGACGCGGTCCGCCGGGCGTGGTCGGGTCTGTCCGCGACCGACCGGGAGGTGCTCGCCCTGATCGGTTGGGAAGCGCTCCCGGTCAGGGACGCCGCCCGGGCCATGGAGTGCAGTACCGCGGTGTTCTCGATGCGTCTCCTGCGGGCTCGACAACGACTGCGGAAGGCCCTGGACGACCTCGACGACCTCGACGACCTCGACGACCTCGAGAACGGTTCCCCGTGGACGGGAACGGCAGACACACCGAAGGTGGGGGTGGTGCGGTGAGTACCGCGAAGCGGGTCAGGAAAATGATGGCGTCCAGCGATCCGGCTGCCGGCGAGCTGCCGCTGCCGGGCGACGCCGAGGCGGCCCTGGTGAGGATCCTGTCCAACGCCGCCCCGGAACCGGCACAGGTCCGACCGAGGCCCTTCCCGCGACGACGTCCGGTTGTCGCACTGGTCGCCGCCGGGGCCGTCTCGGCGGTGGCAGCGGCGCTGCTCGCGCTGCCGGGGGGCAGCGGTTCCGCCTCGGCCGCCACCCCAGCGCCGCTGGCGTACCACCTGACGCCGGAGCAGGCGTCCACCGACGCGAGTACGCAGATCCTGGAGATCGCCCGCACCGCCCGGTCGGCCGCCGAGGCACCCACGACTCCGCTCGGGCTGCACTGGCAGGAGTGGTCGCTCAACACCAGGGACGACCACGGGAACATCTCCTCCCGCGTCGTCCCGTACGACTACAGGATCCTCGACAGCCCGGCCGGCCCCGTCCGCGAACGACGCAGCCTCGGCGGGTCGGAGAAGACCCGCAAGGACCTCTTCCACCCCACACTCCAGGACATCAGCACGCCGCAGGACGGCCAGGCGCTCAAGCACTGGCTGCGCAGGCGCACCCCTGGCGTGGACGAGCCGCTGGGGGCCTCGCAGGCGGTGCACGACCTGCTCGTCGAACGCGCGCTTAGCGCCGGGCAGCGCGCGGCGGTGCTGGAGCTGATCGCCTCGCTGCCGGGTATCGAGGCCACCGGGACGGTGACCGACCGGGCCGGCCGACCGGGCATCGCCTACTCCGCGACCTCGCGGGAGAGCGGCCTGCCCACCCGCTACACCTTCATCATCGATCCGGCCACCGGCAGCGTGCTGGCCCAGGAAGCAACCCTCACCGAGACCGCGGGCATGCTCAACATCCCCATTCCCTCGGTGACCGGCTACACCGTCTACCTCGGCAGTGCCCGCTGAACACCCGGACATGGCGGGTGACGGACGAGACCCGTCGCCCGCCACCCCCGCGGCGCTGACCGTGACGGCAGGCTCCGATCAGGCGTCGAGTGCCTGGCCCTCGCGCCGGACGAGCGGCGGTTCCACCGACCACGGGAAGTTGATCCAGTCGTCCGTACGCTTCCACACGTACTCGCACTTCACGAGGGAGTGCGACTTCTCGTAGATGACGGCGGACCGCACCTCGGCGACGTGGCCGAGGCAGAAGTCGTGCACCAGCTTCAGGGTCTTGCCGGTGTCGGCGACGTCGTCGGCGATCAGGACCTTCTTGTCGGTGAAGTCGATCGCCGCGGGGACGGGCGCCAGCATGACGGGCATCTCCAGGGTGGTGCCCACACCCGTGTAGAACTCCACGTTCACCAGGTGGATGTTCTTGCAGTCCAGCGCGTACGCCAGGCCGCCCGCCACGAACACACCACCGCGAGCGATGCTCAGGATGAGGTCGGGCTCGTACCCGTCGTCGGCGATCGTCCGGGCAAGGTCACGCACCGCCAGGCCGAACTTCTGATAGGTCAGGTTCTCTCGCACATCAGTCACAGCGCCCAGTCTCCTCGGCAGTCGGCCCGGCACCGCACACCGGCACGCCGGGCAGGTCCACGGAGGAGCCGTCCGCGCGGGCGTCGCGGGCGAGCCGGGCGGTTCGTCCTCAGGTCGCCCAGGGCAGGCGCCGCCAGCCAGAGCCCGGGTGCCCGGCGCGGCCCAGACCGCCCCCGGTGGTGACGGTGACGGCGTCGAGTCGAACAGCCAGTCGCCCGGCCGAGGGGCCACAGGTCTGACAACGGACGCGGTTCCTCGGACACGGATCCATTGTCCCGCCGCAGCCACGCTCAGCGCGAGGGGGCCTTCGGAGTCGGCCGCAGGGCAGGCGTTACCCGCTGTCAGACCCCCGTGAGAGCATCGGCGGTCAACGGGTCGTAGGGGCGATTCACCGATGTCTGCGAATGGCGGGGGTTTCTGATGGACGCGACGGAGTCGGCGCAGGCCCGCGTCGAGGACGCGGGCAGTGTCCTGGTCGCGCCTTCGGCGGTGCGGGGCCATGACGTGGTGACGCGGTTCCTCGGGTCGGTCGTCACGCCGGAGGAGCTTGCCTCCGGTGCGGTCGAGCTCGCGCGGAAGACCGTCTACCTGTGCGGCGACATCTCCGCGATCAGTGGCCTCCCGCTGCGGGCGGCCGCGCGGGTGTTCGTGGTGCGGGAGCTGTCGCACGGCTACGGCGGGGACGGGGGCGAGGGCGTCGACGCGTTGTGGAATGTCGTCGGGCTCGGCCGGCTTCCCGTCCGGGTGCACGGTGTCGGCGTGTACTACCCGCAGTTCTTCGAACCCGACGCCGACCACTTCGGGCGGATCAGTGCGGAGCACGCGTTCCAGTCGCTGACCGAGTCCACCAAGCCCGGGACGGCCCGTCGCAGCGGGATCTATCTCACGCCGGTCACGCGGGACGGTGACGAGCTGCATTTCCGACTGCTGCGGTGCTCCACGAACCTGTCGGGACCGACCGAGGGCTTCGGCCCGACCGACGCGGGTGTCGTCGAGGCGCTGAACCGCGAGGCCGCCGCCGTGTTCCGCGGCCAGGCGCCGCTGAACCACGTCCTCGCCCAGATCTACCACAACACCGGGGCCACGGACGGGCGCAAGCAGTCCAAGGCGAGGATCTCGGCCCATGCCGACAAGACCAAGGACATGCCCGTCAACGGCATCATGGCCTTCTGCACCTTCTACGACCGGCTCGACGGGCTGCGGCCGCTGGCCCAGGATCCCTTCGACCTCGGGGTGAACGGTGTCAGTGGGCTGACCAGGCTCCGCTTCCACCTCAAGGACCAGGCGGCCGTGCCCGACGGGACCGCGCTGCCGCCGCAGTTCACACTGACCCTCCACCCCGGGTCCGTGTTCCTCATGCCGCTGTCCACCAACCGCCTCTACACGCACGAGATCCGGCCCTCGTCCTTGGACGCAGAACTGCTCCCGACCCGCCTGGGGTACGTGGTGCGCTGTTCGAGTGCCGAGGCCGTGCACCGGGACGGCCGCACGTTCCTCAAGACCGCCGGGGATCCGGTCCCGCTGGAGCCGCCCACACCCGCCGGCATGGACGAACTGCGCCGGCTGTACGCCGAGGAGAACAGGTCCTCGTCCTTCATCGACTACGGCGACGGATTCCGTTTCAGCATGAACACGGGAGACTACCTTGCCCCCCACCCCTAGCATCCCGGACCAGGTCCGCTCGTACGATCTGCCGACCGACGGGAACCTCTTCGCGGAGCTCTCCGCGTCGGCCCGCCTGGAGGACACGGGCAAGGGCCGGCAGGGCGCCACACTCACCCGGATCGACGGGACGGACGGTGTGCCGCTCGTGCGCACCACCACCCGCTACGGCGGCCCGGTGCAGCGCTTCCGGGCGGTGCACGAGCGGCTGGCGCGGCGGATCCAGGAGCGTGCCGGGCTCGCGGTCGGCTTCAACAACGCGCTCATCGAGACGTACACGAACGCGTACACCACCATGGGCAGCCATTCCGACCAGGCCCTCGACCTGGCCGACGACTCGTTCATCGCCGTGTTCTCCTGCTACCGGCACCCCGAAACGGACCCGCCGCGGAGGCTGATCGTGGAACCGAAGGGGTCCGGTGGCGAGGCGTTCGGGATCCCGCTGCTCCACCACGGTGCGGTCGTGTTCTCCGTCGAGTCGAATCGGCGGCTCAGGCACCGGATCGTCCTGGACGCGCCCGCCCGGACCGCCGACAACCAGTGGCTGGGCGTGACCTTCCGGACGTCGAGGACGCTGCTCCGGTTCCGTGACGGGCTTCCTTACCTGCCGCAGGGCGAACCCCTGGTCGCGGCGGACGAGGAGCAGCGGCAGGAGTTCTTCCGGCTGCGGCGGCGCGAGAACCGTGAGGCGGACTTCGTCCAACCGCTGCTGACGTACACCATCAGTGAGGGCGATCTGCTGCCGCCCGTCTGACGCCGAGGGGCCCGTCCGCCCCCGGCGGTTTCCGGGGGCGGACGGGCCGTCGGCATCGACGGGAGCGCGCCGGCCGGGAGGGATCAGCCGGCGGCAGCGGTGGTCGGCGCGCTGAAGGTCTCGCGAGGGCCGAAGTCGGTGTAGGTCAACGCGATGGTGCTGGTGACGGCCGTGCCACCGGTGGTCATCTTCATGGACTGCGTCTGGGCCAGGACGCGGCCGGCCCGGTCGATCCAGACGTCGATCTGCTTGCCGCCGTCGACGCCCTTCTCGACCATCTTCTGGTACTCCGTGGGGTCGATGGCCTTGACCTGGGCTGCCGTCAGGCGAGCGCCGAGGTGGTAGGCGGGGACGCCGTTCTTCTGCTCCATGCCCTTGCGGGCCGCAGGACCGGCCTCGACGAGGGCCTTGACGTAGACGGTCAGGTCGTCGGCCCGGGCCTTGTCGCCGCGCTCCTCGGCGCGCCAGGCGCTGCCCGGCTTGGTCCTGTCACGCATGAAGATCGTCGTGCCGGTGTTGACCGTCTCCATCCAGAGGGCCGGCTCGTCGCTGTCGGCGAGCGTCATCTTCGTCTCGGTCCGGCCCTCACGGGTCGGCGTGTTGTAGTTGACCCGGCCGGTACCGGCGAGCACGGATCCCACCTGGCCGCCCGCCGTCGCGGTGGTCTTCATGGTCTCGGTGGCGGCGTACGGCGTCCGGTCGGCGTTGGCCAGGGCGACGGCGGGGTCGAACGCCCCCGTGGCGTCGACCGGGGCGCCGGTGGGAGTCGCGGACGCGGTCGGCGTCGGGGTAGGCGTCGACGTCGGGGTCGGGGTCGGGACAGGTGTCGGCGTGGCGCTCGCGGTCGCGGTGGGCGTCGCGCTCGTGGTGGGGCTCGCGGTGGCCGGGGCGCCGGCGGCCGTCGGCGCGGACTGCGCGTCTCCGTCATTGCAGGCGGCGACTGCGGAGAGGGCGAGCAGCGTGGCGGCGGCGGTCAGGGTGGTACGGCGGATCGTCACAAAGGTCTCCGGTCGGGTGGATCAACAGGAGAACACTTTCACGAAACCCACCCATCATTCGACGGGTTTCCGACGCGCCCGTGCCACCGCGAGCTCGCTACGGAGTCGGCGACGGTCGGGCGGCGTCGGAGCCGCGCGAGGCACTGTCAGGGGTGGGCGGTGCGCCAGGCGGTGGCGAAGAGGGTGGGAAGGGGGCCGGTGGGGACGAGGACGGCGTGGGCGGTGCCGGCGCGTTCGGGGGCGAGGGTGAGGTGGGCGAGTTTCGCGGTCTCGACGGGGAGTCGGGGGGCTTTCAGGTCCAGCCAGGGGCCGGGGAGGAAGAGGGTGCGGCCGGCGCGGGGGCGACGGGCGGTGAGCACCAGGCCGGTGGCGCACAGCCGCTGCTGGGCGGCCTTCAGCGTGGCCGGGGTCCAGCCCGTCCACCGGCGGACCTGGCGGTCGGTGGGGTCGGGCAGGGCGAGCAGCATCAGGTAGAGCGCGGCGGCGTCCGTGGGCAGGTCGAGGGCGCTCGCGCAGGCGGCGACGACGTCCGGCGCGCTGCGGCGCGGGTCCTGTTCCCAGCCGGGGGTGCGGTGGGCGTCGGCGGCGAGGTGGTGGCCGAGGGCAGCCAGGTCGCCGGACAGCAGGATGCGCAGATCGGCGAGGGCGGGCAGGCCGGAGCCGGCCGGCCGGGCCTGTGAGGGCTTCAGCCGGTCGTAGTAGTCGTCGAGCGCGTCCAGGACCGGGTCGTCGGCGCCCGTGAGCAGGCCGGGGCGGACCAGGACGTGCCACTGGCCGGTGGCCGGTTCGTCCACCACCTCCACGCCGGGCAGGTCGGCCGGCGGGGGTGACGGCCTGCCGGTGGCGCTGCGGCGGTCGACGGAGAAGAGCCGCCACGCTGCTCGGGGTTCTGCCCGGTCGGAGGTGTGCTCGGAGGTGACGCGCAGTGCGGCCGCAGCGAGTGCGGGGCGCAGCGGGTGGCCGGCGGGCGTGCGGTAGGCGAGCCAGGCCATCGCGTACGGCGAGGCGTACGGCGCGGGTGCGAAGTCGGGGTCGGGGTCGCGGTCGGAATCGCTGTCGGGACCGCCGTTGGTTGCGAGGGCGGCGGCGAGCAGGGCCTCCGGGCGGCGGCAGCGCCTGCGCAGGCCCGGCGGGACCGGGTCGACGGCCGGTCCGGGGCCCGTCGGTGCCCATTCGCCGGTGGGGAAGCGGATCTCGCGCCGGGCCAGGGCGAGAAGCTCGGCCTCGACCGGCGGCGCGCCGTACCGCTCGTGCCACCAGGCCACCGCGCGGTCGACGTCCGGCCCGTGCGTCCACAGGCGCTCCGGCTCGGTGGGCACCAGCCGGGTGCGGAACTCCCGGACGGCGTCGGCCCCGATCCGTCGGACGATCTCCTTCTCGGCGGCGCTCCGGGAGTCCCGGTGGTGGGTGCGGACGGCGAGCAGGGCGCCCGCCTCGGCCGGGGTCAGGGCGAGCCGTTCGGCCAGGCGCTCGACCGTTCCGGGGTGGGTGGGCAGCGGGCCGCGCTCGGCGAACAGCTCCAGATAGGCGTGCAGCAGGTCGGGGTCGATCTGCTGGGCCAGATCAACGCCGGTACGGACCTCGCAGCCGGCGGCGGCCGCCGGACCGTCCTCGGGGAAGGTGCCGCCGGGGGCGTACTCCAGCAGCACGGCCTGGTGGAAGCTGCTGTGGAGGACCAGCGTGGTCGACAGCGCGGTCCGGAAGAGGTGGCCTGCCGGCGGGGTGGGCCGGCGGTCCGGGCGCGCGACGTTGACGGTGCGCCAGCGGCCCGGGCCCCGCTCCGCCACGAACGGCAGGTCGGCGTACTCGCGCAGCCGCCCGGGGCTCGTGGCGTCACCGCGGAGCAGCTCGGTCTGCCAGTCGACGACCAGGTAGGGGAAGGCGGCGGACACGCCGGGGACGATCGTGCTGGGACGGTCGAGGTCGCCGCCCCAGAGGGGACTGCTCGTGGCCGCCTCACGCAGCAGGCGGCCGACACGCACCCGTGCCGGGGTGGCGGGGGCGGAGGCCGGGTCGGCGGGAGGGTCGGCCGGCGCGGGAGGAGCGGGAGTGGGAGGGTCGGCGGGCACCGCGGCTGCGGGGGTGAGCAGCGGCACCAGGTGCGCCAGTCCGTCCCGGCAGTTCGCGGCGATCTGCACCAGGCGGGCGAACTCGCGGCCGACCCGCTCCTCCTCGATCCCCAGGAGCCGCCCGATCCGTTGGCGCACCGGGCCGGCGGCGGCGTCGCGGAACACGGAGCGCGCCTCGACCGCGCCGAGCAGCAGCTCGGCGCCCGCCCGGTCGAGCGCGGGCTCCGGGGCCTCGGCCCGCACCGCGTCGAGCAGCAGGGCCGCGACGTCGACGGCGGCCAGCCGCCGGGCCCGGTCCGGGTCGGCGAGCAGTACGGCGGCGGCGCCGATGTGCTGGAAGCGGGCGAGCGTCAGCGCTGCCCCGTCCAGGTCGAGCACCGGCAGCTCGGCGAGTTCCTCGTCGCACCACTGCGCCAGCACGGCGCGTCCCGGTTCGGTGTCCACCAGGGTGGGGACCTTCGCCCACCCCTTGGGGTCGTGCGGCTGGTACCAGAGGTTGTCCGCGTCGCCGCCGTTGGTCAGCTCGAACTCGGCCCGCAGCAGGGCCCGCAGCTCGCGGGCGAACCTCGGATCGGCGCACAGCGAGGACAGCCCGGGGCGCGGCGCGGTCTCGACGCGGTAGAGGTGCGGGTCGGCGAGCCGCGGCGGCGGGTCGGCCACCGGCACGCCCGCGGCCAGCAGCAGGTCCAGCACACCCAGCCGCAGGACCGGGCTCCCCGACACCCGCCGGTCCCACCGGCTCGGGTACGGCAGATCGATGGGCACGCCGTCGGCCGCGATCCGGGGCGCCAGCAGCGCGGCGATCCGGTGCACGACCGGCCTGGCCCCCGAGCGGGGCGAGCGGTCGGCCAGGAGGACGAGGGCGCGCAGCCAGTCGGCGGCGGTGCCGGGTGCGGCGCCGCCCGCGTCGGCGGAGGCGGCGGTGAGGTGCGCCAGCGCGCCGGTCCGCTCCAGGTAGTCGAGGGTCAGGTCCGCGTCCGGCATCCCGGGCTGCGGCCCCGCCGCGACCACCTCCCGGGCGAGGTGCGGACGTTCGGCCAGGACCAGTTCCCAGGCGGGGTCGGCGAGCAGCGCGGCCCAGAACTCGCGGGCGGCCGTGTGCCACAGGTCGCGGGCCGGCAGCAGCCGGCCGGCCAGTCGGGCGAGCTCGCGGGCCGGGTCGAGGCCCGCGGCGCGGGCGGTGCGCACGAGGTCGGTGGCGAGTCCGGGGCGGGGGCCCTCGCGGAGCGTGCGGTCGCCGAGCAGGGCGAGCGTGCGGCGGGCCGCGTCGCGGTCGGCGCCGCGCGCGGTGACCTGCCGGAGGCGTTCGCGCAGCGCCGTCTCCGTGAGTGCGCCGGCCGCGTCCGCGGCGGCGTAGCGGGCGTCCAGCCACTCCTGGTCGACCTGCTCGCCCGCGGTGCGCTCCGCCGTCCTCGCGCGGGCGAACCACGCCGCCGCGTCGGCCCGCTCCCCGCCGTGGCGCAGGCACAGGTCGGCGACGCCGTCCAGGAAGCAGCGCGAGAGCGCCGGCTCGGCGGCGGCGATCGCCTTCAGTACGGCGTCGACGTCGCGCTTCACCCACACCCGCCACGCCGAGGTGGCCTCCTCCAGGCGCTCGACGTACCGCAGCACCTCCTGCTCGCGGGCAGGATGCCCGGCGAGCGCGGACTCGGGGAACGGCATCGCCGCGTCGGCCGGCAGCCCGGTCGCCGCCAGGGCGCCGACCGGCTCCCAGCCCTGGTGCGCCATCAGGCGGTCGCGGTGGCGTGCGGCGTCGACGGTGGTGAGCAGTACGCGCTCCGCGTCGGGCAGGGCGGAGTGCCGGTAGCGGCGGGCGAGCAGCCCGCTGTCGCCCTCGGGCTCCCCTACGGAGGGATTGAGTCCGGCCCGCGCCAGGGCCTCCGCCCAGGCGGCGTCCGCCGAGAGCAGGTCCACCGCCCGGTCCGGCACCGCGACGCCCTCGCGGACCAGCCGTTCGGCTTCCTGCTCGCACCTCCTGCGGTGCGCCTCGGCACCGGCGGCGAGCGCGACCAGCCCTGACAGGCCGGGATGTCCCGCCAGCGCGGGCGGCACCTTCTTCAGGACCCGCCCGCGTTCGTTGCGGAAGACGAGCTTCGCGTCCTCCAGCCGCGCGACGTAACCCTGCGCACCGATCTCCCCGACCATGACCCGCCACTCCCCCGTGCTGTTCGGCGGCCGGGCAGTGATCGTCCGGCCGCTCCGGCAGCCTAGCGATCACCTCCGACAGGGCGACGTCGCTCCTGCATCGGTGTTCAAGGTCGACAAAGCGATGAATGTATGATCATCCGATGCACCACGATGTCATCGACGGCGTCCCCGTCATCTGGACCGAGACGCCCGGCCCGCTCGAAGCCACCCTGATGTTCGGCTGCGGGGTCCAGGACGAGACCTTCCGCACCCTCGGGGTGACGCACCTGGTCGAGCACCTGGCGATGAGCACGCTCCCCCGGCTGCACTTCGAGCACAATGCCTCCGTCAGCCTCTCGATCACCGACTTCACCTGCACCGGCCGCCCGGAACAGGTCGTCGACTTCCTCGCCCGCGTCTGCACCGCCCTCACCGAACTGCCCCTGGAGCGGATCGAGAAGGAGGCCGGAGTGCTCGCCGCCGAGGGCAGCGGCGTGGCCGACCCGGTCACCGGCGAACTGCTGTCGATCCGTTACGGCACCCAGGGCCTCGGGCTGGCCTCCTTCGGCGGACCCGGCGCGGACCGGATCCCGCTCGACGCTGTCCGGGAGACCGTCGCCCGCCACTTCCACGCCGGCAACGCCGTCCTCGCCCTGACCGGCCCTCCGCCGCAGGGCCTGCGCCTCCCGCTGCCCCCCGGCGCCCGCACCGCCCGCGCGCCGCACCCGGCCCCGCGCCGCACCGACCCGTCCTGGCACCGGGCCGACGTTCCCGGTCCCGGTCTGCTGCTCTCCTGCGACCTCAACGACCAGGCGATGCTGCTCGCCACCCACGTCCTCTCCCAGCGCCTGACCGACACCGTCCGCCACGAGCACGGCCTGAGCTACGACGTCGGCGGCACCGCCGTATACGTCGGCCCCGGCCGCGGCGAGCGCAGCGTCCAGTTGGACGTCCGCGAGGGCCAGGAGAAGCGCGTCGCCGAACTGCTCTGGCAGGAGGCACTGCGCCTCGCCGAGGAGGAGCCCACCGAGGCCGAACTGGCCGAGGAGCGGCAGGCCGCCCGGGAGTTCCTGACCGACCCCCGCACGCTCGACATGGAGGTTGCCGAGCGCGCGGCGGACCTGCTGCTCGACGAGACCCATCTGGACGCCGCGACCAAGCTCGCGCAGCAGGCCGAGGTGACCCCGGCGCAGGTGCGGGAGGCTTTCGCGGCGGCGATGGAGACGGCGCTGCTGCTCGTGCCCCACCAGGTGGAGCAGCTGACACTCGGCCGGCCCGACCGCTCGGCCTTGCCCGCCGCCGACTGCTCCGAGCGCACCGCGCTGCCCGCCGGGCCGCAGTACCGGCCGCCGCTGCTCGCCCGGGCACGGTTCGGCGCGGCCCGTAAGGTCCGCCTCGTGGTGAACGCCGACGGCGCGTGGTGGCAGGACGAGGAGGGCCAGGTCCACGGCTTCCCGTACACCGAGGTGGTGGGTGTCGAGGTCCACGACGGCGGCCGCATCCTGCACGGCCTCGGAAACTGCTTCGTCCCGGTGACCCCCGAGCTCTTCGCCGGACTCGGCCCCGCCCTCGCCGCCATCGACACTGCCGTCCCGGAAACCCTGCGGTACCCGCTCTCGACCCTGCGCGCCACCGGGTGACCGGAGCCGGCGTCCACCGCCCCGCCACGGAACCGGCGTTCGTCCTCCCCGGGATGCGGCGCACCGCCTGCGCGCCGGCCGCCGCACACGGGAGATGACCCTCAGCCTGTTCGAGCCGGCCGAGGAGGCTGGGTCCCGCACCGACCGGCCGCTTCCACCTCCGGTTCTGCCGATGGTGCGGGCCCGCCGCGTGTCGCGCGGTGGATCGGGTGGGGGGCGTCCACCGGCGGGGTCAGAATGAGGCATGCGCGCAAGCCCCGGTCCGGTCGGTCCGTCGTCGGTGGGACCAGGTGGGGCCGCTGTGCGGGGGGAGCACTGGTGGCCGGTGTCGGTGGCGGTGGTGAGTGCCGGGCTGCTGCACGTGGCGCTGCCCGCGTCGTACCGGGTGGACCCGGTGTGGGTGGTGCCGGTGGTGCTGTTCACCCTGCTGGTGGTGCTGGTCGTCGGCGATCCGGGGCGGATCGACCGGCAGAAGGCCTGGCTGCGGGTGGTCACCGAGACCGTGATCGCCTTCATCACCGCCTCGAACCTGTACGCCGGGATCCACCTGGTGTCGGACATCCTGACCGACAACAAGCTGTTCGCCGACAACGCCACCGGCCTGCTGGCGACCGGTGGCGTGACCTGGGTGACGAACGTGATCGCCTTCGCGCTCTGGTACTGGGACCTGGACCGCGGTGGCGCCGCGGCCCGTGCCCACCGGCCCGCCACCGGACCGGCGTTCGTGTTCCCCGAGATGCAGCACACGGCGTACGCACCGACCGGCTGGGTGCCGGTCTTCGCCGACTACCTGTCGCTGTCCTTCTGGACCGCGACCGCGTTCAGCCCGACCGATGTCTCCGCGATCAGGCGGTGGGCCAAGCTGCTGATGATGGTCGAGGCCGCGACCTCCCTGATCGTGGCGACGCTGGTGATCGCCCGCGCGATCAACATCCTGCAGTGATCGACATCCTGCGCTGAGGCGGGGTTCGCGGGTCCGGCCCCGGCTCGGACGGGCCGGGGCCGGACAGCGGGTCGGCCGGGTCAGCAGGGGCCGCAGCCGGGGGGCGGGCAGGCGGGGGCGGGCTTGACGCAGACGGTGACGGAGTCGGTGTTGTCGGCGCGGTGGAGGTCGGTCTCGGTGGCGTGCGCCGTCGCGGTGTTGGTGACGGCGCCCGGGGCGGTGGCCTTGGCCCGGAGGGTGAGGGTGGCGGAGGCGCCCGCGGCCAGCGTCCCGACGCTCCACACGCCGGTGCCGGGGGCGTAACTGCCGCTTCCCGTCTCGGCGGAGAGGAAGGCCAGGCCGGCCGGGAGGGGGTCGGTGACCGTGACGCCGGTGGCCGTGTTGGGTCCGGCGTTGCGGACGGTGACCCGGTAGGTGACGGTCTGGCCGACGGTGACGGTGGTCTCGTCGGCGGACTTGGCGACGCTCAGGTCGGCCGCCGGGAGGACCTCGGTGTCGGCGGGGCCGGAGGTGGCGGTGAGGGGTTCGGGGGTGGCGCCGAGCCGGTTCTCGTAGGTGGCGGTGGCGGTGTTGGTGAGGTGCCCGCCGGCGCTGTCCTCGTCGATGGTGACCCGGTACTCCACCGTGGTGCCGTTCGGCAGGGTGTCGGTGTTGGGCAGGCTGCCGCCGTGCCCGGCGGTGGCGCCGTTGCCGAGGTTGAACGTCACCCGGTTGGCCACCGGGTCGTAGGAGGCCTGGTCGTCACCCGGCCGGTCGGTCTTCGCCCCGGCGTTGGGGCCGTTGACGATGCGCAGGGTCCCGGGCAGGTAGGTGGTGCCGTCCGGGACGGTGTCGGTCAGGACGAGGGCCTCGGCGTTGCCACCGCCCTCGTTCCTGGCGACGATCCGGTAGGTGATGGTGTCGCCCACCTGGAGGGGACCGTCGGGGATCGCGGACTTGGTGAGGGTGACGGCGGGGGCGGTGCCGAAGAAGATGCCGTCGAGGAAGTTCCCCACCGACTGGTTGCCGCCGGCGGAGGCGACCGAGCGGAAGGCGAAGCGGGTGACGGTCTGCCCGGCCGGCACGGTGTAGGTGCCGGAGTAGAAGCCCCAGGCGGTGGTGCCGTCGGTGAACTGGCGCTGCTGGACGACCGCGGCGGGCCGGCCGATGTCCAGGGCCATGGTGTCCTGGCCGAGCCGCCCCCGGTGGTAGAGCCGCCAGTACAGCGTGGCGCCCGGGGTGGTGGGCAGGTCCTGGTAGAGGGTGGAGACCTGGTTGGCGTTGAGCTCGGCGAACTGGGCGCCGTCGGCGGAGGGGACGCCGTTGAAGCCGTCGTGCCAGAGCTCGATGAGGTGGTCGGTGGCGGTGGTCAGCCAGCCCGGGACGCGGTTCGGGCTCTGGGTCTGGGAGGCGTCGGGCAGCAGCGCGTTGCTGCCCGCGGCGACGGCGGGCTGCTCGAAGCTGCCGTTCACGAGAGTGATGCGGGACGGGGCGGGAGTGGTCACGTTCTTCCCCTTTGTTCCGGTGCCGGGATCCGGTGGCATCCGCCTTCAGGGTGCGGCAATGGTTCTTGTACGGACGAGAGCGCGGGCAGCGGCTCCCGGAGCACGCGTGGGCGCGAACCGCCCCGGATCGCGCCCCGCCCCGCCGCGGCCGCCGCGCGGTTCACCGTTCCGGCGGTTCCTGCCCACAGAGGCAGCGCCGACCAGCGCCGGGGGCACCGGCCCCGAATTTCGTTGACGCTCCGTCAAGAGCTGGCCGAGGCTGGCCGCGGGCCGCACCGGCCCGCACCTCCCGTGCAGCACCAGCACTCCCCAGGAGCAGTGATGAACAGGATCAGGACCGCCGTCGTGGCCCTCGCCGCCGTGGCCACCCTCGGACTGGCCTCGTCCCCCGCCCTCGCCCAGAGCCAGGGCGACGACCGGGGCCAGGCCCAGCCGGCGCCCCGGCCCAAAACCTGCAACGCGAGCGGCGGCACCTTCTTCTGCGGCGGCGACTACGGCGACGGCAAGACCTACGTCACCCTCTCCGACGGCACCAAGCAGCTGTTCGTGATCGGCACCGACTTCAACGTGTGGACGACCTGGTTCCCGCCGAAGGGCGCGCAGGCCGCGTGGATGTCCCTGGGCGGCGACCACGACTTCGCCAACAAGGTCAAGATCGTGAACAAGAAGGGCAACGCCTTCAGCATCGGCTCGCGCTCCTTCACCATCGGCGCGGACCTCTTCCGCGACCGGGACGCCGGCGGCAACTGGGGCGGCTGGTGGACCAAGGCCGTCCCCCGCGGCTGACCTCCGGGGCCCCGACCCCGGACCGGCCCGGCACACGGCGTGCCGGGCCGGTCCGGCATCGGGCGGGACGCCGTTGCGGCCGCAGCCTCGCGGGACAACTCATGGGCGCCGGGGCGGGTTCTGCGGCAGGCTCGGAGATTCGGGTCCGAGCTCCGGGCCCGAGGCTCGGGTCCGAGCGGGAGGCGAAGAGGTGGCGAGGATGACAGGACCGACGGTGCGCGCGAACGAGACCACGGTGCCGGTGCTGCCGTGCGTGTCGGTCGACGAGACGCTGGAGTTCTACCAGGCGCTCGGGTTCGAGGTCACCTACAAGCAGACCCGGCCCTACGTCTACCTGGCACTGGAGTGGAGCGGGTTCGCGCTGCACTTCGGGACTCCGCCCAAGAACCTGGAGCCGAGCCACGAGGACGGCGGGGCCTGCCTGGTCCTGGTGGACGAAGTCGCGCCGTACCACGCCGAGTTCACCCGGGCCCTGCGCGCCGCCTACGGGCGGACGCTGTCCACCGGCCGGCCGCGCATCACCCGGTTCAGGCCGGGGGCCAGCCGCTTCACCCTCGTCGACCCGTCCGGGAACTCGATCATCTTCATCCAGCGGGACGAGCCCGCGGAACTGGAGTACGGCGGCTCGAAGGACCTCACCGGACTGGCCAAGGCGCTCGACAACGCCCGCGTCCTCAGCGAGTTCAAGAACGACGACCGTGCCGCGCTGCGGGTCCTGGTCACGGCCCTGCGCCGGCACGGGGACACCGCCGCGCCGTTGGAGGTCGCCCGGACGCTTGCCACCCTGGTCGAGCTCGCCACCGCGATGGAGGAGACCGACAGTGTCGACGAGTGGCGCCGTCGGCTGAACGCGCTCGACCTCACCGAGGCCGAACGTCACCGGGCCACCGCCGGGCTCCGCGACGCCGAGGCGCTCCGGCTGCGGCGCGGCGGCGCGGGCGCGGGAACCGTCGGCACACCCTGACGTTCCCGCGCGCGGGGTCGGCCGCCCACCGGGCCGGGCCGGGCCCCGCGCGGGTTCGTAGGATGGGGGCGAGGCTCCTGGGGAAGGGGCTCTGCCAGGGGATACGCGGCGGAGGATGCGTGATGGAGCAGGACGCGACGCGCCGGTTGCTCGGGCGGCAGCGGGAGGCGGAGACGCTGGAGCGGCTGCTGCGCGAGGTGCGCGACGGGCGGAGCCGGGTGGTGGTGCTGCGCGGTGAGGCGGGGATCGGCAAGTCCGTGCTGCTCGACCACGTGGCCGCCGGGGCGGCGGGGATGCGGGTGGTCCGCACGGAGGGCGTCGAGGCCGAGTCGGAGTTCGCGTACTCGGGCCTGCAGCGGCTCTGCGCCCCGCTGCTGACGCACCTGGACGGGCTGCCGCCGGTCCAGCAGGACGCGCTGCGGGTGGCGTTCGGCCTGAGCGGCGGGCACGCGCCCGAGCTGCTGCTGGTCGGGATGGCGGTGCTCGGACTGTTCGCCGAGGCGGCGGCCGGGAGCCCGCTGGTGTGCCTGGTCGACGACGCGCAGTGGCTGGACCTGATGTCGCTGCGGATCCTGGGGTTCGTCGGGCGGCGGCTGGGCGCCGAATCGGTGGCGCTGGTCTTCGCCGAGCGGCTCGCCGACGGGGAGGGCGAGCTCGCCGATCTGCCGGGCCTGCCGCTGCGGGGGCTGGCCGACCCGGACGCCCGGACCCTGCTCGGCTCGGTGCTGCCCGGTCCGGTGGACCCTCGGGTGCGGGACCGGATCGTCGCCGAGACCGGCGGGAACCCGCTCGCCCTGCTCGAACTGCCGCAGGGGCTGTCGGCGGCGGAACTGGCCTTCGGCTTCGGCGGACACGGCGTCACCCCCGTGGCGACCCGGGTCGAGGACGGGTTCCGGCGGCGGGTCGACGCGCTGCCCGCCGACACCCGTGCCCTGCTGCTGCTCGCGGCGGTCGAGCCGGTCGGCGACGAGCTGCTGCTGTGGCGCGCGCTCGGCCCGCTGGGCATCGGGCCCGAGGCCGCCGCGCCCGCCGAGGCCGCCGGACTGCTCAAGCTGGGCGCCCCGGTGCGGTTCCGGCACCCGCTGGTGCGCTCGGCGGTCTGGCGAAGCGCCGAGCCCGCGGACCTGCGGGCGGTGCACGGCGCCCTCGCCGACGCGACCGACGCCGAACGCGACCCCGACCGCCGCGCCTGGCACCTCGCCCACGCGGCGGTCGGCCCGAACGAACCGGTCGCCGCCGCGTTGGAGCGGTCGGCGGACCGGGCCCTGGCACGCGGCGGCCGGGCGGCCGCCGCCTCGTTCCTGGAGCGCGCCGCCGCGCTCAGCCCCGACCCGGCGCAGCGGGCCCGGCGGGCGCTGGCCTCGGCCGCGGCACATCTGGCGGCGGGCACGGCGGACCGGGTCCCGGACCTGCTCGCCGCCGCCGAACTCGGGCCGCTGGACCGGTTGCAGCAGGCCGGGGCCGACAGACTGCGGGCGGGGGCCGCGGCCCTGACCGACCCCGGACCGGGTGCGATACGGCCACTGCTCGCGGCGGCGGTGACGCTCGGGGAGCTCGACCCGGCCGCCGCGCGCGAGACCTGCCTCGCGGCGTTCGGCGCGGCCGTCCGGGCCGGACGGCTCGACGGGGACGGGCTGCGGCGGGTGGCGGAGGCCGCCCGCGGGCTTCCGCCCGGGGCGGCGACGGCCGGTGCGGCGACGCCCGGGGACAAGGCGGCCGGCGACGAGGCGGCCGGGGCGCTCCTGCACGCCCTGGCCGTCTGGACCGAGGACGGACCGGTCAGGGCCTTCCCCCTGCTGGCGCGGGCGCTGCGCGCCGTCACCGACGGGGAGGACCCGGCGGTCCTGGCGCTCCTGGGTCCGGCCGTGGACGCGGCCGGGGAGCTGGGCGACCTGGCGTCGTGGCTGGACGTCACGGACCGGGCGGTGCGGTACGCCCGGACGACGGGAGCCCTGTCGGTCCTCTCCACGGCACTCCCCCACCGGGCGACCGCGCTGGGTCTCGCGGGTCGCTTCTCCGAAGCCCGGGACCTGCTGGCCGAGGGGGCGAACACCGAGGAGCCGACGGGGGCGGCGACGCGCCTGGCCGCGACGGGGCTGCTCAGCGCCTGTCGGGGGCGGGAGCGGTCGGCCCTGGAGGCGCTGGAGACGCTGGAACGGGAGGGCGAGCGGCGCGGTCTGGGCCGGTCGATCGCCGTGGCCGCGTACGCGCAGGCGGTGCTCCACAACGGCCTGGGCAACTATCCGCTCGCGCTGGAGGCCGCACAGCGGGGCCTGGAGTACCAGGACCTCGCCGTGCACCACTGGACCTGCCTGGAACTGGTCGAGGCGGCGACCCGCGTCGGCGGCCCCGACGCGCAGGCACAGGCGCGCGAGGCACGGGAGCGGCTGGCCGACCGGAGCCTGGCCGGCACCCCCTGGGCACGCGGCGCGGCGGCGGTCGCCGACGCCCTGACCGGTCCCGAGGAGCACGCCGAGGACCGCTACCGGGACGCGATCGAGCACTACGACCGGGGCGGGCTCCGGGTGTTCGAGGCCCGGACCCGGCTCCTGTACGGCGAGTGGCTGCGCCGCCGCAACCGGCGGGCCGAGGCCCGTACCGAGCTGCGGACGGCGCACGGGGCCACCGCGGCGATGGGCATGGAGGCGTTCGCGGAGCGGGCCCGGCGGGAACTGCTCGCCACCGGCGAGACCGTCCGCCGCCGGGCCGTCGACGCACCGGCGCTGACGCCGCAGGAGACCCAGATCGCCCGGCTCGTGGTCGCCGGGCACTCGAACGCGGAGATCGGGGCCCAGTTGTTCATCAGCCCCCGGACGGTCGAGTGGCACCTGCGCAAGGTCTTCGTCAGGCTGGGGATCGCCTCCCGCCGCGAGCTCGACGGGGCGCTGTCGGGCGGGCGGTGACCACGCTCCGGCCCGGCAGGTCCTACGGCCGCCCCGGTCCCGGCTATCGGTCCCGGGCACCCAGCAGGTACTCCGGGTACAGGTTCACCGTCTGATCGACCAGGCCGTGCAGCCCAGCGACGTACTCGCCCACCCCTCCGGCCTCGTCGATACTCGTGTGCAGCCCGTCGATCAGCGGCCTGACCACCGCTGCGAATGCCCGCAGCCGGCTCGGCTCGGTCAGCTGCGCCGCGAACTCCTCCCGGGCCGCCGGGGAGTCCGCGCACCCGACGAGCAGCTTCTCCGCCGCCGTGCGCTCCGGCTCGGACAGCGACTGCAGGTACTGCACCACCATGAAGGTGGCAGTCCCGTTGCGAAGGTCCTCGTACCGTCCCGAGGAGATGTCCCGCTGGTCGTTGACCAGTTGCCGCAGCACGCCGAAACGCGCGCCGAAGTCCCGCCACGCGTCCACGCGCGCCCCGTCGCACCCGGCCAGCACCGCACCCATCGCCGCGGCCATCGCGTACGGGGCACCGGTCTTGCCCAGGTAGCCGGCCATGACCTCGTCGGCGGTCGCCGTCGCCGCGGTCGCCGTGAGGTCCACGAGCTGCCCGGCTATCCCCCGGTGCCAGGCGCGCGACAGCTCCTGGCGCAGCCGCAGCGCCCGCTCCGGGTCGTCGCGGCACCCCTCGTCGAGCACCTCGGCCGCCAGGTGGCAGGCGATCCCGATCACGGCGAGCAGATCCTGGTCCGCACTGCCCGTGTCGGCCGCGGCGGACGACCGGGGCCCGGCGTCGGACAGGTCGTCCACGTAGCGCGCCGAGACCCACCACAGCACGTGCGCCACCGCCGCCGGCTCGGCCGGCACCGGGTCGCCGGAGTGCGTCCCGTGCACCAGGAACGGCAGCGCGACGATTCCGTCCACCGCCGGCCCCGAGCCGCGCCCGGCGATCCGGTCCAGGAAGCCGGTCAGGGCCCGTCCCATCGCACGGTCGGCGGCCGCGCCGGGACCGTCCGAGCCGATCAGCCCCACGCCCGTGCCGCGCAGCCGCCGCAGCACGGCGTCCGAACTCCAACTGGGTGCGCTTGCCGTCATGGTGTCCTCCGTGTGAATGCCCGGGCTCTTGAATTCGTTCGAAGATTCGAAGATCAAGGTACGGAGACACTATTACCGCAACGGTGCTTGCCGTGACGGTTATTGGGTTCTCTCGCCGGGCTGTTCACGGGTGGGCACATGTCCGAGGTCCCGTCACAGCCGGTCGGCGTCCAGCACGGCGCGGGCGAACGCCGCCGGAGCCTCCTGGGGTGCGTTGTGCCCGACGCCGTCGAGCACCCGGTGCTCGTACGCGCCGGTGAAGAACTTCCGGTACCCGAGGCCGTCGGTGGAGGCCAGGAAGGGATCGAGCCCGGGGTCCAGCGTGATGGTCGGCACGCCGATGGTGGGCCGGTCCGCGAGCCGTTGCTCGTAGCGGTCGTAGCGGGGTTCGCCGGCGGCCAGCCCCAGCCGCCAGCGGTAGTTGTGGGTGACGATCGCGGCGTAGTCGGGGTTGTCGAAGGCGGCGGCGGTGCGTTCGAAGGTCGCGTCGTCGAACGCCCAGGTCGGCGAAGCCTCCGCCCAGACCGCCCGGGCCAGCTCGCGGCGGTACTGCGGGTTCTCCAGGGCCCGGCGGCCGCGGTCGGTGGCGAAGTAGTACTGGTACCACCAGGTGTGCTCGGCCTTCGGCGGCAGGGGGTTCTGCTGCGCCCGGACGTCGGTGACGAGGTACCCGCTCACCGACACCAGGGCCCTGACCCGCTCCGGCCACAGCGCCGCGACGATGTCGGCCGTCCGCGAGCCCCAGTCGAACCCGGCCAGGACCGCCCTGCGGATCCCCAGCGCGTCCAGCAGGGCGACGACGTCGAGCGCGACCGCGGACTGCTGCGCGTTGCGGACCTCGGTCGGCGAGCGGAAGGTGGTGGTGCCGTGGCCCCGCAGGTACGGGACGATCACCCGGTAGCCGGCCTCGGCCAGCAGCGGGGCCACGTCGACGTAGCTGTGGATGTCGTACGGCCAGCCGTGCAGGCAGACCGCCACGGGGCCGTGCGCCGGACCCGCCTCGGCGTAGCCGATGTCGAGCACACCCGCGCGGACCTGCTTCAGCCTGCCGAACGTGCGGGCCGGGGCGGGTACTTCGGTCGGGGTGGGTACTTCGGTCAGGACCGGCACCTCGGCCGGGGCGGCCGGGCGTCCGGAGCGGTCGGCGGCGACGGCGCCGGTGGGCACGGCTGCGGCGCCCATGCCGAGACCGACCGCCTTGGAGAACGTACGCCTGTTGATCATGTTCGATCCTTCCTAGGAACTGGAACCTGCTGGTGTGCCCCGACGGTCGTGGTCCGGTTCAGGGCGTCGCGCAGCGCCGCCCGGCTGGTGATGCCCAGCTTCGGGAAGACGCGGTAGAGGTGCGAGCCGACGGTGCGCGGCGACAGGTGCATGCGCCGGCCGATCTCCTTGTTGGTCAGGCCTCCGGCCGCCAGGTCCGCGACCCGCCGCTCCTGCCAGGTCAACGGGGTGGCGACGGGCACCGCGGCGTGGTCCGGCGGGTACGTGGCGTCCGCGTCGGCGAGGACGGTGCCCCGGCGGGCGGCGACGGTCCACCCGGGCAGTGCGGCGGTGTCGAACCGTGACGCCACGTCGGCCCGGACCGCGACCAGCAGCCGCACCCGGCTGCCGGCCAGGCGCCGCCCCACGAAGCCGAGGACGTCGGCGCTGGAGTCGTCCAGCCACTGCCCGTCGTCCACGACCAGCAGCAGCGGCTGCCGCACCGCCGTCCGCGACAGCAGCCGGAGTACCGCGATGCCCAGTCGCACGACCGAGGGCCGGTCGCCCTCGGCCCGGCCGAAGACGGCGTCGAACACGGCGCGGGTCACCTCGTCCAACCGTGCGGCCTCGCCGAGCAGCGGATGGAGCAGCTGGTGCAGTCCGGCGTGGGGCAGCCCGGACTCCGCCTCGACCCCGCTCACCCGCACGACGCGGTGCCCCTCCCGCTCCGCCACCGCGGCGGCACGACCCAGGAGGGAGGTCCGGCCGACGCCCGGCACCCCGCGGAGCACCAGGGCCCGACCCGCCGTGCTCCGCGCCAGCGCCGCGAGCTCGGCGTGCGCACGCTCCCGCCCCGCCGGCCGGGCACCCGCGGCCTTCTTCTCGTTCTCCTTCTCCTTCGGCACCGGTCTCCTCCGCCGTCCGCCGTCGATCGGATCCCGCGCGCCCGGCCCGCCGACCGGGCTCCGCCACGGGGTGTCAGCCGCCCAGACCGGCGGCACGGGCCATGTGCGCGGCGTACCACGACGGCCAGTCCGGATCGTGGTGGCCGAGCCGCTCCTCGTACTCGCCGTGGGCGAGCGCCGCGTCGCGCAACGCCTGCTCGACCTCCGCCACCGAGCGGTACACCACCTGGGTGATCCGACCGGGCCGTCGGGCCGTCACCTCCTGGAGGACGAAGGTGTTGCCGTCCGGGTCGGCGAAGGTGGCGAAGGAGCCGTAGGACTGCCGGGTCGGATGCGGCCCCGGTACCCGGCCGGCGGTGCCGGCGTGGTGGAAGACACCGCCGGCGTCGTGGAACACCTCGCCGACGTCGACGCCGCGGGCGAGGAGCTCGGCGCGGGCCGCCACGACGTCGTCCACGACCAGGTGCACGCCCCGTTCCGACCCCGGCTCCGCGTCGGTGACGCCGCTGCCGACGACGATCGACGCGGCCGAGCCGGGCGGCGTCAGGTGCACGACCCGGAAGCCCCCGGGACCGGAGAAGTCGACGTCCTCGCGGAAGCCGATCCGCGTCCAGAACTCCTTGGCCCGGTCCACGTCCGAGACCGGCACGACCACGACCTCGATCCTGAGATCCACCGTCATCTGCTGCTCCTTCGCATCGGCGGGTGCCGCCCGGCACCCGCCGACAACGATCCCGGGAGCACCCGGCCCGTCGCCCCAGGGACGGACCCTGGTGGGGACCCTGGCCCGTGTCCCCCGGGTCCCCGGCCAGGGCCCCGGGGCAGGTGGACCAGGGTTCGACACGGGCTCGACGGGAGGGCACCGCCCGGCAACCTGGGTCCAGCGATCACCGGCCCGACCCGGTCCGACCCGGCCCGAATCGACGCGGTCCGAATCGACCCGCCCCGACCCGAGGAGCACGAGAACACACCATGGCCACCATCCACCTCACCGAGCGGACGCACGCGACACCGGAACAGTTCGTGGCCTGCCTCACCGACTTCGGTCCGGGCCGCCCGGAACTGTTCGGCAACAGCGCGGACGAGTACCTGAAGGTCCACACGAGGGGCACCGACCGCGCCGACGTCACCGAGGGCTCGGGCGGTATCTGGGAGCGGCTGCACTACGACTGGTCCGACCCGCACCGGGTGGTGATGACCACCGTCGACTCCAACATCTGGGGCGGCGCCTCCGGGCACACGTACACCTTCACGCCCCTGCCGGACGGCACGACGCGGCTGGACGCCGTGGTGGTGCGCGAAGGCAAGAACCTCCGGGGACGCCTCACCGGCCTGCTCCTGGGCAGTGTGGGCAAGGGTGTGCTGGCGAAGGCGCTGAGGATCACGGTGAAGGCCGTCGAGGCCCGCTCGGTCCCGCCCCACGACCGGCCCGAACCCACCACCCGGCACACCCGCTGACCAACCTCCGCACCGACGCCCGGACCGACACCCGGCGCGCCCTCGGCCGGACGGCGGGCCCGGGGAACGCCCCGGCGCCTGGCCGGGGGTACCGGCCAGGCAGGACCCGGCGCGGCAGGAGGCCCACCGTTCGGGTCCGTCCTGGGGTTCCGCCCCGCTGTCAGGCGTTCCAGAGCACACCATGACGGTGACGGACCGGCGCCATGTCCTCGCCCTCGACCTCGTGGCCGGCGCGGTGGAGTCCGCAGATCCGCTGGGCGGCGAGCCGACCCCGGAGCCGGGCGCGGCCCTCGGCCGTGGCGATCTCGACGGAGAACGAGTCTCCCCTGCAGTGAAGCATGATCCACTGCCAGGTGGTGGTCCGGCGCAGCGTCCTCGCCGGGGCAGGGCGGCGCCCCTCACGGGCGGCCCGGGCCAGCTCCGCGTGCGAGTAACGCAGGTCGTACAGGGACATGGACTCCCCTGCACCCTTCCGGACGCGGAGTCGGTCGGGAGTCGTGCGGACAGTTCGGGACATCGAAAGCCCTCCGTGGGGCCCTCCGGACTCTCCGGAGGCACCTACGGCGGGTGCGCGGTGGTCAGCACGCCTCAGCCCCTTCGTGGCTTCACGGCACCGTGGTCGGCCTCGGCCTGTGGTTCAACCTGCGTCGCTGCCGTACGGCGGCAGGGGGATGCGGTGGACGGCGTCGAGCTTGTCGATGATCTCCCGGAGTTCGCGGGCCGCCCGGGGCGACATCGCATTCATCGCCGTTTCGAGGAGAGCGCGAGCCTCCAAGGGGTTGCCGCAGCAGTACCAGTGCACGTTGCCCCACTCGTAGTCGTGCCGCAGCTGGCGCTCGGAGCGGTGGACGTGCTCCCTCCATACACGCACGGCAGCGGTGACGTCCCCCGGCTGCAGGTAGTTCCGGGTGCGTTCGAGGCGGTCGACCTCAAGGAGCGCCCGCGAGGAGACACCGTCGATCACGGGCCTCGAAGCCCCTGTCCGGTGCGGCGGGGGGCTGGTTCGGAGGACCGCCGGCCGTCTACGCGGCATGGCCTCGGTTCGTCGTCATGCGGCCCATGCTCGCACGACGACGAATGCTTCTCGAACGATTTCACCCGGTCACGCCGTCGTGTGCGGCGCCACCGCCGGTTCGAGCAGCGACAACGTCCGCCGCCGCGCGTCGAGGCCGACGCGGATGCCCAGCGGCAGCGGCAGGTTGGGGCCGGCGTGACCGAACTCGACGTTGCCCAGGACCGGGATGTCACGGTCGCCGAGGGCGTCGAGCACGATTTCGGGCAGGGTGGGGGACGCTCCGGGTTCGAGTCCGCCGATCTCGCGCGGGACGCCGACGACCATGCCGGCGATCCGGTCGAGGATGCCGGAGTGCCGCATCACCTGGAGGTAGCGTCCACACGTACGAGGCCAGGCCGCCCATCTCCTCCCAGAACAGCACGGCGCCGTCGAAGCGTTCGAGCGGCAGCGCGAAAGGCGTCGCCTGCGCCAGCACGATGCGATTGATCACTCCGCCGATCAGCGGGCCCTCGGCCCGGCCGGGGCGCCAGCACTCCCACGACGGGCTCGCCGGCAGCGCACCGATCGCCTCGGTGCCGGTCAGCAACCTGGAGTAGAGGGCTTCGAGTTCGGCCCGACGCGCCGCCGGGGCGGACTGCCAGTGCCCGCCGAAGCCGGGGACGGCCATGTCGGCGTGGAACCCGACCAGACCCGTGCGCGCGTGGAGCGCCAGGTGCAGCAGCGAGATGTCGCTGTAGCCGAGGATCGGCTTGGGGTCGGCCCTGATCGCCCCGATGTCGATCAGGTCGAGGTAGCCGAACACCGTCTGGCCGCCGTCACTCGCGACGATCGCGCGCACCTCGGGATCGCGCAGCAGACCGTTGAGCTCCCCCGCGATCTCCGCCGGCGTGGCCGCGCTCCACCAGTGGCGGCGCCCTGCTTCGAGCAGCGGAGCCCGGCGCACCCGGAATCCCATCCGCTCGAACACGGCCACCGTCCGCTCGACGTTGGGCTCGTGGGCGGCGGGCAACGGACCGGACAGCGAGGCGATGACCACGAGGTCTCCGGGCTTCAGCGCACGCGGTCGGAGCAGTCGCGCCGGTGCGGAATCAGTCATGGCGTCAGTGTTGCCCGGGGCCCGGTCGGAGTCACCCGGGTTTCGTCGGCTGCGGGCGAAGGCTCTCGGTCTTCAGGCGCGACGGGACGGGGAGTCGGTGACCACCTGACGCAGGGCCCAGTCCCGCAGCAGAGTCACGGCCTCCTCCCTTGCCAGCGGGCCGCGTTCGAGATGAAGGTTCTGCAGGTGGCGCGTTGCCGCGCCGATCCGCGGCCCCGGAGGCAGGCCCAGCAGGTCCATGATCTCCTTGCCGTCCAGCGCTGCCGGGACGTCCGGGAGCCGCCGACGTCTCTCGAACTCCGCAGCGGCACGGGCGGTTCTCGCGGTCTCTGCCGCCTGCTCCCCGTACCACTCCTCGTAGCTCGCCGCCCAGCGTGCGCTCAGGCCGAGCGAGTGCCAACCGGCCGTGTCCTGTTCCCGGCCGAGCCCCACCGCCAGGAACAGGTCCTGATGGTCCGCTTCCTCCGCACCGCCCGCACCGTCCGGAACGACACCGAGCAGCGCGAGCGCGGCATTGATCGGCCACTCCTCCCGTGGACCGGTGAAGTCCGCGTCGCGGAGCGGCCCCCACACCTTCGCCCCGGGACCGTACACGACCGCGGCCTGGTGTCCGTGTCCGCCGTGGAAGTCGGCCTCCACGTGGGCGATCGACCTCTCCGGGGCCCAGCCGTCCAAGGTCCCGCTCGACGTCCGGCTCGGGATGCGTCCGAAGGCCGGGAACAGCGCCCCGAGGGGTCGGCACTCGGGCCCGGTGCCGTCCAGGCCCGTGGGTGGGCCGGTCAGTTCCGCGAGGAGTTCCTCGGTGACGGGCACCAGCCCCATGGACTGCCGGAGCGGGGCGACCACTGCTTCCCGGATCCCGGCGGTCCGGCTCCTGAGCAGGTCGAAAGGTCCGATGACGGCGTTGAGCTCGTACGGCATTCCGGCAGGGTACCCGTACAGCCGCGGCGCAGTGACACGGTGACGAAGATCCGTCCAGGACCCGACTCGGCGGACCGGAGCGGGCGGCGGCGGAAAGCGGCCGTGCTCCGGATCAGACCTGGTGGGACGGGGAGTTGGTGACCACCTGGCGCAGGAGGTCGGCGTTGCCGCGGGTGCGCTTCACGCGGTCCAGGAGGAGTTCCGTGGCCTGCTGGGTGTCGAGGCCGCCCAGGGCCCGGCGCAGCGCCCAGGTCGCGGGGGTGCGGGCGGGGCCGAGGAGGAGTTCCTCGCGGCGGGTGCCGGAGGCCCTGACGTCGACGGCCGGGAAGACGCGCCGGTCGGCGAGGCGGCGGTCGAGGCGGAGCTCCATGTTGCCGGTGCTCTTGAACTCTTCGAAGATCAGGTCGTCCATCCGGGAGCCGGTGTCGACGAGGGCGGTGGCCAGGATGGTCAGCGAGCCGCCGTTCTCGATGCTGCGCGCCGCGCCGAAGAGCCGCTTCGGGTGCTGCAGGACGCTCGCGTCGAGGCCGCCGCTGAGGGTCCGCCCGTTGGCGGGGGCTGTGGCGTTGTGGGCGCGGGCGAGGCGGGTGAGGGAGTCGAGCAGGACGACCACGTCGTGGCCGAGTTCGACCAGGCGCTTGGCCCGCTCGATGGCGAGTTCGGCCAGCGCGATGTGCTCGCGGGCGGGCCGGTCGAAGGTGGAGGCGATGACCTCGCCCTTGACCGAGCGGCGCATGTCGGTGACCTCCTCCGGGCGCTCGTCGACCAGGACGACCATCAGGTGCGCCTCGGGGTGGTTGCGGGCGATCGCCTCCGCGATCGACTGCAGGACGAGGGTCTTGCCCGCCTTGGGCGGCGCGACGATCAGGCCGCGCTGACCCTTGCCGATCGGCGCCACCAGGTCGATGACACGGCCCGTCAGCTGCCGCGGGTCGCTCTCGGTCTCCAGGCGCAGCTGCCGGTGCGGGTACAGCGGGGTCAGTTCGTGGAACGCCGGGCGGGGCCGGGACTCCTCGGCGGGGTTGCCGTTGACCGTGTCGACCCGGGCCAGCTGCGGGCGGGCGGCGCCCGCGCGGGGTCGGGTGGCGCCGGAGCGGGCCTCGCCGGAGCGGTTGACGCCGGGGCGGACCGCGCCGGTCAGGACATCGCCGGTCCGCAGGCCGAGCGCTCGCACCTGGCCGGCGGGCAGGTGCACGTCGGTGGGACCGGGGAGGTAACCGGAGGTCCGCAGCACGGCGTTGCCCTCGCGGATGTCCAGCACTCCGGCGACGGGGAGGAGGTCGGTCGCGGCGGCGGTGTCCGGCTGCGCCGGTCCGTCGGAGCGGGCGCGCGCCCGCTGTGCGGGCCGGGCCACTTCGGCCGGCGGGGGGACGGTGGAGCGCGTGGAGGTGATCACCTCGACGAGTTCGCTCTTGCGCAGGCGGGCGGCGCCCTGGATGCCCAGGGCGGAGGCGAGTTGGTGCAGGTCGGCCTTCAGCAGGCCGTCCAGCGTGGTGGTGGTGGTGGTCGGTTCGGTGGTGGTCGTCACGAGCAGGTACTCCTGTGCGGTGTAAGGGTGTGGTGCGAAGAATGTGGTGCGGAGGGTGCGGTGGCGCGGCGGCCGTGGGTGGCCGGTCAGGTGCGCGGAGCGGGATCGCGGTTCGGCCGGCAACCGGTCGGGGTGCGCGGGACGGCGGGCGAATCGGCCTCGGCACGACCGTGGAACGGTCGGTGCAGGTGGCGTCGGCGGTCGCTGTCGCGTCGGCGCGGGTGCGCCCGGAGAATGCCCGGGGCGAGCGCTCTCAGCTGCTGCGGATGTGCCGGGAACGGAGCGTTGGAGCTGCTTCGATCTGCCGGTGTCCTGGCCGGCCACGACAAGGGGCTCGGCTGTGCAGTGGCGCCTGGTTCCCGCACCTCGAGGGGTGGGCTTCCAGCATCGCCTGTATGCAGGGTAGCACCATGGGTGGCCGCGGCGTCCCGGAATTCGCGAATGCGACCCGGCGTCGGCCCGGTGGGCCGCCCGCCGTGCCGGGCCCACCGGCACGCCGGGCACGTCGGTGAGGTCACATTGTGACGGCGGGATCTCACGCCTTCGGGGTGACCGCTTCGAGAAACCGGAGGTCATCATGCCGCGCACCCGCAAGGACGAGGCTCCGCTGCTCGTCGACGCACCGGTGGTCCAGGGCCGGTACGTCGAACTGGACGACTGGACGGTCTCCTTCGAGACCTTCCCCGCCGAGGGAGGCGCGCGATGAGCACGGCACCCGTCACCGCCGGCACCACCGGCATCACCGGTACCGCCGGTACCGCCGGTACCGCCGGTACCGCCGCCCGGGCACGGGACCTGGCCGAGGACTTCGTCGCCTTCCTGGAGACCGGCGTCCCGCCCGCCGGCCTGTTCGCGTCCGACGTCTTCTGCGACTTCACGATGCCCCGCTGGCGCCTGCAGGCCCGGGGCGTCGACGACGTGCTCGCCCTGCGGCGCGCCGGGCACCCCGCCCCCGGCCGGGTCCCGCGGTCGCGGTTCGACGCCACCACGACGGGCTTCGTCCTGGAGGTCGAGGAGCGGTGGGAGCAGGACGGGCAGCCCTGGTACTGCCGGGAGCTGTTCCGTGCCGACGTCCGGGACGGATCGATCCGCGAGCTGTCGGTCTACTGCACCGGCGACTGGGACCGCGCCCGGGTGGCCGAGCACGCCCGGAGCGTCGAGCTGCTGCGCGCCTGAACACCGCGAACGGCGCCCGCCGACGCTCCCGCCGTACGATCGGCGTATGGAGGCCGAACCGGCGCCGGCGGCGGCCCGGAGCGGTCTGCCGGCGGCCTACGAGCGGGCGCGGGAGACGGGCGACGCCGAGCTGATGGCCGCGGCCGCGCTCGACCTGCCGTCCGGCCAGCGCTTCGGCGTCCATCCGGGGCGGGTCCCGGCGCTGATCCACGAGGCGTACGCGGCCGCCGTCACCCCGGTGAGCCGCTGCCGGCTGGCCGCCGCCCTGGCCCGGGCCTGGGTGTACGGCGGCAACGCGCGCCGGGCGACGGCCTTCGCCCAGGAGGCGGTGGCCCTGGCGGACGGCCTCGACGACCCCGAGGTCCTCGCCGAGGCGCTGGACGCCGCGCTGGTCGCGCGCTGGGGGCCCGACGACTTCGCCGAGCGCCTCGCGCTCTCCGCCCGGCTGGCCGACACCACGGCCCACCTCACGGATCCCGAGGCGCGGCTGACCGGCCACCTGTGGCAGCTGACCACGGCCTGGGAGTGCCTGGACCTCGTCGCCGTGCAGCGCCAGCTGCGGGCGCTCGACACGCTCGCCGAGGAGTCCGGGCGGCCGCGCCACGCCTTCTTCGCCGCCTCGCGCCGTGCCGCGCTCGCCCTCGTCCAGGGCGACACCGAGCTGGCCGACCGGCTCCTCGCCCGGACCCGCGAGCTCGGTGCCCGGGCCGCCGAACCCGACCTGGAGGCGGTCGTCCACGACCTCCGCGCCGCCCGTGCCCGCCGCGCGGGGGACACCGCGGCGCTGCGCCGGGAGGCAGCGGCCTTCGAGGAGTTCGGGGCCGCCGAGGGCGTACCGTCCGTGTCGGCCGAGGCTTCCGTGCTCTGGCTGGCCGCCGGTGCGGAGGGGCGGGCGCGGCAGCTGCTCGACCGGCTCGCCGGTACGGGCTTCGGGACGGTGACGCGTGACGTCGACTTCCTGCTCACCGTCGCCTGCCTCACCGAGGTCGCGGCGGCGCTGCGCTGCGACGAGCTCGCCGACGACGGCGCCCGCCTGCTGGCGCCGTTCGCCGGCCGGGCCGTGCTCAACGGCGGCGCGGTCACCTTCCACGGCGTGGTCGACGACTACCTCCACCTCGTGGGGACCGCCCTGGCCCTCCCCGGCGCGGCCGACGCGCGCCGCGCCGCAGCGGCCGCCTACCGGCGGATCGGCGCCACCTGGTGGCTGAACCGGCTCGCCGTACCCGCTCCGACACCGGCGCCCCGGGCCCGTACCGTCCATCTGCACCCCGCCGACGAGTCCGGCTGGCTCGTCGGCGACGAGGGCTCGGCGTTCCTGCTCCCCCGTCTGAGGGGCCTGGACCACCTGCGCACGCTGCTCGGCCGGCCCGGCGTCGAGGTGAGCGCGCTCGAACTGTCCGCGGCGGCCCCGGGCCGGGCCGGCACCGCCGTCATGGGCGCCGTCGTCGACTCCGAGACCGCGGAGATCGCCGACCGGCAGGCCCTGGCCGCCTACCGGGCCCGGCTGCGGGACATCGACGCCGAACTGGACGACGCCGCTTCCTGGGCCGACCGGGGCCGGACCGACCGGCTGCGGCTGGAACGCGAAGCACTGCTCCACGAGCTGCGCGCGGCCACCGGTCTCGGCGGCAGGCCGCGCCGCTTCAGCTCCACCGACGAACGCGCCAGGGTCGCCGTGCGCAAGGCCGTCGTGTCCGCGCTCGACCGCGTCGCCGCGCGGGACAGCACGCTCGCCGGGCTGCTGCGCGACACGGTCCACACCGGCGCCTCCTGCCGTTACGACCCGGACCCCGCCCGACCGGTGACCTGGCTGCTCGACCCGCCGGACGTGGCGGGCGGCGACGCGCCACGGCCGATCGTCTGACCCGCCGCGGATCAAGGCGGACCGAGCGGGCACGTACACTTTCCCCTCGTGGTGGACACCCAGTACGAAGACCTGTTGAAGCACACGCTCACCGCCGGGACGGCCAAGGCCGACCGGACGGGCACCGGTACCCGGAGCGTGTTCGGACACCAGCTGCGCTACGACCTCTCGCAGGGGTTTCCGCTGGTCACCACCAAGAAGGTGCACCTGAAGTCCGTGGTGTACGAGCTGCTGTGGTTCCTGCGCGGCGAGTCCAATGTGAAGTGGCTGCGTGAGCACGGCGTCACCATCTGGGACGAGTGGGCCGACCACGAGGGCGACCTCGGCCCCGTCTACGGCGTCCAGTGGCGCAGCTGGCCCACCCCCGACGGGCGGCACATCGACCAGATCAGCCAGGTCCTCGACACGCTGCGCAACGATCCGGACTCGCGCCGCATGATCGTGTCGGCCTGGAACGTGGGTGAGCTGGACGCCATGGCGCTCGCCCCGTGCCACGCCCTGTTCCAGTTCTACGTGGCCGACGGCCGGCTCTCCTGCCAGCTCTACCAGCGCAGCGCGGACCTGTTCCTCGGGGTCCCGTTCAACATCGCCAGTTACGCGCTGCTCACCCACATGGTCGCGCAGCAGGTGGGCCTGGAGCCCGGGGACTTCATCTGGACCGGCGGTGACTGCCACATCTACGACAACCACGTGGAGCAGGTGACCGAGCAGCTCTCGCGGACGCCGTTCGACTTCCCCGAGCTGCGGCTGCGGCAGGCCGACTCGCTGTTCGACTACGCGTTCGGCGACGTGGAGATGGTGGACTACAAGCACCACCCCGCCATCAAGGCACCGGTCGCGGTATGAGGATCGGACTGATCTGGGCCCAGACGCCGGACGGTGTGATCGGCGCGGACAACACGATGCCGTGGCACCTGCCCGAGGACCTCGCGCATTTCAAGGCGACCACCCTCGGGCGCCCCGTGGTGATGGGCCGCCGCACCTGGGAGTCGCTCCCGCCGCGGTTCCGCCCACTGCCCGGGCGGCGGAACATCGTGGTGACCCGCAATCCGCAGTGGTCGGCGGACGGCGCGGACCGTGCCGGATCCCTCGACGAGGCGCTGGAGCTCGCGGCCGCGGAACCCGGGACGGGTACCGCGGCCGAGACGTGGGTGATCGGCGGCGGGCAGCTCTACCGCCAGGTCATCGACCGGGCCGCGACCCTGTCGGTCACCGAGGTCGACCTGTCGGTGCCGGGCGACACCTACGCCCCCGCCGTCGGCCCCGCCTGGACGGTGGCCGAGGACGGCGGACCGCAGACCTCGGCGTCCGGTGTGCGCTACCGGATCCGCACCTACGTACGCCGCGGCGACTCGGACTGATCTTCCGGACCCACCGCCGCGGTCACGCCGGGCGCGCGGGGCGCAGGTAGACCTCGTCGGTGTAGCACCAGGCCCAGTCCTCGCCCGGCCGGAGCGAACGGGCGAGGTGGTGGGCGTGGTGGGCGCGGGCGTGGTGGTAGGCGTGCTGGCCCGGGGAGCTGTCGCAGCAGCCGATGTGCCCGCAGCTCAGACAGGCCAGCAGGTTCACCCAGGTGCGCCCCTCCCGCAGGCAGTCCTCGCAGCCGGGGGCCGCGTTCGCGGGCACCTCGTGCAGGCCGTCGAAATGGTCGCAGGTCGGTTGGACGGCCCGGCCGGGATCTGGCGCCACCCGCCATTCGTACCGCTCGTTCACAGGGCACACCCTACGAGGCCGGACCGGGCGACGCAGGACGGACCTGCTGTCCGGTGGTGGTGACCGTCGGCACCTGATCGGACTGCCCAGGGTGTGATCAGGGCATGAGGCAACTTCTAAGCCTCCACCGGTGCGGCCGACCTGGCGAGCTGCTCGAGCTTCGCCCAGTGGGCCGCACGGGCGTCCTCGTCGATCTGCTTCTCGTGTTCGGGGCGCACCCCGGTCCGGCCGTCGAGGCCCTCGCGCAGGATGTCGGCGTGGCCGGCATGCCGGTTGCTCTCGCCGAGGACATGGACCAGGACTGCGAACAGGTTCGTGTTGGGACCGGGCTCGGGCCACCACGGCACGTGGCCGGGGGCGTCGAGGGTCAGCTCGTTGATCGTCGCGTCCGAGTGTTCCCAGGTGCGCCGGTAGAACCCGATGATCTGATCGAGCGTCTCGTCCTCGGTCGCCCACAGGTCGCTGCCGCTGTGGTCCTGCCACCGGGGCAACGGTTCCGGGGAAGGGCGGTCGAAGACCTCGCCGAAGTACCTGGCCTCGACGGTGGCCACATGTTTGACCAAACCGAGGAGGTTGGTCCCGGTCGCCACCAGGGGTCGGCGGGCGTCGTACTCGGACAGGCCGTCGAGTTTCCAGAGCAGCGCCTTGCGGTCGCGCCGCAGTCGCCCGTGAAGGTTGTCCTTCGCGAATTCGTCGATCATGCGGCATGAGCCTGCCATGGGCTGCTCGTGGTCTCAAAATCCCGTACGTGGTCCGCAAGGACCGCCCGGCGACAGTCGGGGCGGGGTTTTCGCCTCGGGGGGCGGGGAAGAACGTCTCGGGACTCCCGCTCGTGCGGCTGGTGGACACGGCCTGACTGTCCGGACGGCAGCCCGCTCGGACCGCGCGCGCCACCCGGCGGAGAAGGGGAGCACCGATGACGGGACGTGCCGAGGGGCCGGGGCCCCGGGCCTGGGCCCCCGACACTCTGGACGAGCAGGACTGGGTCGTTCCGTGGCCGCCGGGCGGACCGGACGGCACGGCCGATCCGGTCGGCAGCGTCTCCCGCGTCGCCCACGCCCTGCGCCACGGGCCGGGGCTGGCCCTGGTGCGCGGCCTGGAGCTGGACGGGCTCGGCGATCCGGAGTGCGCCGAGCTGTGCCGGCGCTTCGCGGCGCGGCTGGGCACGGTGGTGCCGCTCCCGGCGGGCCCGGCGGCGGACGACCTGCTCACCGCCGAGACCGCGCCGGCGGTCGAGCTCTCGGCCGCCGACCGTGCCAGGCAGCGGGAGGGGGACGCCAGGACGCTCGACCCGCACACCGACCGCTCGTACGGCCCCGAGTCGCCGTGGCTGCTGGGCCTGCTGTGCATCCGCCCCGCCCGGACCGGTGGTGAGTCGCTGCTGGTCAGCGCCCGCGCCGTCCACGACCGGCTCGCGGAGCAGGACCCGTCCGCGCTGCACCACCTGTACCAGGACTTCCACTTCGGGCGCGGACCGGACTTCGACCGCGTCTCCCCGGTCTTCCGGCAGCGCCGCCACGGCCTGCACGTCCAGTACAACCGCTACTGGATCGAGCGCGGCCAGCAGGAGGCCGGCCGGCCGTTCCCGCCGGGCCGGCAGGCGGCGCTGGACACCCTCCACGGGGTGCTCACCGACCCCGGGACGGTGCTGCGCGTCCCGTTGCGGCGGGGCGACCTCCTGGTCCTGGACAACACGGCCGTCCTGCACGGGCGGACCGGGTTCGTCGATCACGCCGGTCCGGGAGAGCGGCGCTGTCTGGCCCGGGTCTGGGCGGACCGGCCCGCCGACCGGTGAGGAACGGGGCCGGGCGGGGTCAGCCGCCGTCGCCGAGCGCGTAGAGGCCGGGGAGGTTGACCACGATGGCTTCCTGGGTGCTGCGGGCGATGACGACCACCGCCTCCTCGTCCGGGTCCGGGTTCTCCTCCCGGTGCGGGACGAACGGCGGGACGAAGATGTAGTCGCCCGGGCCCGTGCGCAGGCGGATCTCCTCGGGCGTGCCGGACGAGTCGTCGACGAAGACGAACTCGGGGTGTCCGCTGACCACGTGGATCGCGGTCTCGGACTCGCCGTGGTGGTGGTCGGAGGAGGCGGTCGCGGGGGCGACGTGGGTCTGGCCCATCCAGAGCTTCTCCGAGCCGACCGTCCGTCCGCTGATCGCGGCGAAGCGCCGCATCCCTCCGGTCTGGGCGGTGCCGTCGTCGAGTTCACCCGCGCGGATGTGGTGCAGCCGGGCCCGCAGGGCGGTGCCGGCGGGGGCGTCCGTGGCGTGCAGGTGCGGGTGGAAGCCGGTGCCGGCCTCGGTGACGACGGCCGCGTCCTCGGCGACGGGCGCGGGGGTGCGGGGGTGGGAATGGGAGTGGCGTTCGGCGGACATGGTGCTCCTGGGTCGGGCGGGCAGTTGGGCGGCAGGACAGTAGGGGCGGCGTCTCCCGGTGCCTCCCGGCGTCTCCCGTGCCTCTCCCGGCCGCGCCCCACGCCCCGGGATGTCACCGGACGCTAGGCCCGGCGGCAAAAGGATGTCAAGAGGTGTCTTTTCCCGCCGACCGGGCCCGCCCTTGGCGGACAAGGGACTTGAGCACCGCTCCGCCCGGGGGATACTCGGGTGCATGCACATATCCGCCAAGGCCGACTACGCCGCCCGGGCTCTGGTCGAGCTCGCCTGCGACACGTCGCGCCCACTCACCTGCGAGGCCATCGCCGCCTCCCAGGGCATCCCGTTCCGGTTCCTCAAGTCCGTGGTGGGCGAACTGCGGCGGGCCGGGCTGGTCCGCAGCCAGCGCGGCTGCGAGGGCGGCTACTGGCTCGGCCGGACGGCCGAGGAGATCACCCTGCTGGACGTGGTGCGCGCGGTGGACGGCGAGGTGATCACGCTGCGCGGCGAACCGCTGGCCGGACTCGACTACCCAGGCCCCGCGCGCGGACTGCCGTCGGTCTGGCGCAGCGTCGAGGAGCGCGCCGTGGAGATCCTCTCGGGCACGACGGTGGCCCAACTGGTGCGTTCCGGCGTCCGGGTGGCGACCGCGTGAGCGGGGACGAGGGCGAAGCCGGGGTCGAAGCCTGGGGCACGGCCGCGGCCACTGCGGGCGAGGTCGCTACGGTCGCGGTCGAGGTCGAGGTCGTGGAGTACACCGACCCGATGTGCCCGTGGTCCTGGGCGGCCGAGCCGAGACTGCGGGCGCTGCTGCGCGAGGCGGAGGGCCGCTGCCGGCACCGCAGGGTCTTCGGGGTCCTGTTCGACGAGGACGAGGAGCCCGCGCCGGACCCGGCCGCCGAGACGGCCTGGTACGCCGGGTACGTCCAGCGGATCACCGACCACGCGGGCGCGCCGAGGGCCGCCCGGCTGGGCTGGGTGGCGGCGAGCAGCTGGCCGTCCTCGCTGGCGGCGGCCGCCGCCGAGGCGCAGGGTCCGCTGGTCGCCGACCGGGTGCTGCGCCGGCTGCGGGAGAGCGTGTTCGTCCTCGGCGAGCCGGCCGACACCCCCGAGCGGGTGCTCGCGGCGGTGGCCGGGGTACCCGGCCTCGACGAGCCGCGGCTGCGGGCCGACCTGGCCTCCGCGGCCGTCCGCGAGCGGGTGCTGCGCGACCGTGCCGAGGCCCGGCGGCCGCTGCCGGAGGTGATCGGACTGCGCGGGGACGGACCCCACCCGGGAGCGGCGAAGGAGACCGAGGACGGCGGCCACCGGTACGCGCTGCCGACCGTGGTGTTCACCGGGCCGGGCGGGCGCCGGGTGGTGCCGGGGTGGCGGAGCGCGGACGAGTACCGGAGCGCGCTGGCCGCGGTCTCCCCCGCGCCGCTGCCGCCGGCGGACCGCGTCCCCACCGCGGAGGAGCTGTTGGAGCGGTACCGGAGCCTGACCGGTCCCGAGCTGGCCGGAGCGGCCGGAGGGCTGCCGGCCGGCGCCCGGCGCGTGCCGACCGCGAACGGGGACGTCGTCCTCCACCCGCAGGAGCGTTCCGGCCCGGCCGTCGTGGCGGCCCACCGCTCCCCCGCCGCCCGCTGACCTCCCCGCCACCGACCGAGGGCCCGCGCCGCCGAACGGGACGAAGACGTCACACGGCGCCGCCCCGCGCTCGGCGCGGCGGCCGGATCCCGCCGCCGCAACGGCGCTCCGTGGACGTCGCAACGGTGCCGCGTGAACGGCACATTGAGGGCGTGTTGCGGCACCCCCCGAAGCAAAGGGACACCTTTTGGTGTCCATTGACAGCAGGCCGCTGACCTGGCCAGGATGAGTCCATGACCTCCACGCACCCCCTCCCGGTGCGCCGCTGGACGAGTCACCGACGCACCAGCAGCACCCACAGTTGTTGACCGCGTCCGGACCTGGCGGCCAAGACGCCGCCGAGCCCCGGCCCGCCCGGGCGAACCGCTCGTACGAACCCTGACCCCCGGCGCTTCGGGCCCTGAACCCGGCGCCCGGGCCCCGGGTTCCCGGCCGACCGGCCCTCTCCCCCGGCCGACCGCCACCCCCCTGCGTCTCCCACGCGCTCCCGGCCCTCGGCGCCGCCCGTCGGCCCGTCCGCGCCGCCCACCGTGCCTTCCCGGCGCCGCCTCCCCGCGCGCCGTCGCTCCACCCACCGCCCTGCCCCGATCCCGCGCTCCGGCCCGCGACCGTACCCGTTCCCGCGCCGTGCCTGCAGCCGGAACTGCCGCGCACCCTCCGAAAGGTGACCGACCGTCATGACCAGCTCCTCCAGCGACCGCCCGCTGCTCGGCAGACGTTCCCTGCTCGGCCTCGGCCTGGGCCTCGGCGCCTCGTTCGCCCTCGCCGCGTGCGGCGACCCCGGGCAGGCCGGGACGGGCGGGTCCACCGCCGGCGGCACCCTCAAGTGGGGCTGGGCGCTGCCGACTTCGTGGGACCCGGTGTTCTCCTCGGCGGGCTGGGACGTCCACTCCCTGTCGCTGGTCTACGCGGGCCTCACCAAGCTCGACGAACAGGGCACCGCCGTACCGGCCCTGGCCTCGGCCTGGAAGTTCAGCGCCGACGGCACCTCGGTCACCTTCACCCTGCGCCCCGGGCTGACCTTCTCCGACGGCACCCCGCTGGACGCCTCGGCCGTCAAGAAGAGCCTGGACCGCGGCCGCACCGAAGCCAAGTCCCTGGTCGCCCCGCAGCTCACCAGCATCCGCGAGGTGTCCGCCCCCGACGCGCAGACCGTGCTGCTCGAACTCTCCCGGCCCGACTACCAGATACCCAACCTGCTGGCCGGCAAGACCGGCATGGTCGTCAACCCGAAGGCCTTCGAGTCGGACGCCGCCGGGCTGGCCACCCGCCCGGCCGGCGCCGGGCCGTTCACCCTCACCTCCTACACCCAGAACGCCAAGGCCGTGCTGCGGCGCAACCCCGCCTACTGGGACGCGACCGCCATCAAGCTGGAGAACTTCGAGCTCTATCCGCTGCCGGACGCCGCCACCGTGGTCGCCGGGCTCCAGTCCGGACAGTTCGACGTGGCCCAGATCCCGGGCAGCCAGGTCGCCGCGGCCAAGGCGGCGGGCCTGGAGGTCCAGGTGATCCCGTCCCTGGTGGTGGCGGTGCTGGACGTCAACATCGAGAAGACGCCGTTCGACAACCCCAAGGTGGTCGAGGCGCTCAAGTTCGCGATCGACCGGGAGGCCCTGCTCAAGACCCAGCTGTTCGGCTACGGCGAGGTCAACCACCAGCCGTTCCCCAAGGGTTACGTCGGTTACGACCCCGCCTCGGCCGACCTCTACCGGTACGACCCGGCGAAGGCGCGCGCGCTGCTCACCGAGGCCGGCCACCCAGACGGCGTCGACCTCACCCTGACCACCACGGCCGCGCAGGGACTGCCCGAGCAGCTCCAGGCGCAGCTGAAGGAGGTCGGCATCCGGGCCACCATCGACGTGGTCCCGGCGGCGCAGGCCACCCAGATCGTCTACATCCAGCACGCCAAGGCCCTGTTCACCGACCAGTTCGCGGGCCGCGACTCCGCCGCGCAGGCCTTCCAGGTGCTCTTCGGCGAGCAGGGCCTGATGAACCCGGGCCGGCGCACCCCGCCGGAGCTGGCCGCCGCCGTCGAGCAGGTCTCGCGCACCCCGCTGGACTCGCCGGAGTACCCGAAGGCGCTCCGGGCGGCGACCGCGCTCGCGGTGCGCACGATGCCCAACACCTTCCTGTACAGCGTCCCCCGGCTGCTGGCCCGGCGGAAGTCCGTCTCGCCGATCCCGGCCTTCACGGCGGTGCAGCGGTTCGAGGGGGTGACCGCGTCGTGAGCGCCGTCCTGCCCCGCGCGGGCGCCTGGCGCGCGGGGCCCCTCGCCCGCCGGGCGGCGCGCGCCCCGCGCCCGCTGGGGCGGGTGCTCGGGAGCACGGTCACCGTCTTCCTGCTCTCCTCGCTGCTCACCTTCGGCCTCGGCGCCGTCTCGGACGCCAACCCGGCCGCCGCCGTCCTCGGCGAGACCGCCACCGCGGCCGACATCGCCCGGCTGGACCACGAGTTCGGCCTGGACCGGCCGCTGGCCGCGCAGTACGGCGACTGGCTGCTCGACGCGGTCGGCGGCGACCTCGGGACCTCCTGGTTCACCACCGTGCCGGTCGCCGACTCGATCACCACCGCGCTCCCGGTCGACCTCTCCATCGCCGGCCTCGCCCTGCTGCTCGCCGTCCTCCTGGGCGGCGCGGCCGGTGTCGCGGCGGCACTGAGCAACGGCGGCCGGCTGGACCGCACGGTCACCGCCGTCTGCACCCTCCTCGGCACCCTGCCCGCCTTCGTGATCGCGATCGGCCTGATCACCCTGGTCGCCGTCCAGCTGCGGCTGCTGCCCTCCGGCGGGTATGTGCCGTTCTCCCAACAGCCGGGCGAGTGGCTGCGGTTCGCCCTGCTGCCGGCCCTCGCCCTCAGCCTGGACGCCGCCGCCGGCATCGCCCGCCAACTGCGGACGTCGCTGGTCGCGGAGCTGCGCCGGAACTACGCGACCGGCGCCCTGATGCGCGGACTGTCCGGACGCCGGGTGCTGTTCGGCCACGCGCTGCGGAACGCGGCCGGTCCGGCCTTCACCGTGCTCGGCATGAGCGTGCCGGTGCTCATCGGCGGCGCCGTGGTCACCGAGCGGATCTTCAACCTGCCGGGGATCGCCCAACTCTCGCTCCGGGCGGCCGAGCAGCACGACGTGCCGGTGATCCAGGGCACCCTGCTGGTCACCGTCGCGGTGGTGCTCGTCGCCAATCTGGCCGTCGACGCCGTGCTGTTCGCCCTCAACCCGGTCGCCCGGCGCGGGCCTCGGCCGGAGGGGCGCGCGACGAAGCGGACCGGGCCGGCACTGGCTGTGGGAGGGAACAGGTGAACACGCTGCGCGCCTCGCTGCGGGTGCCCGTCGCCCGCGCGGCGCTGGCCGTCCTGGCCCTCGTCCTGCTGCTCGCCCTGCTCGGCGGACGGATCGCCCCGGCGGACCCGCTCGCCCAGGACACCGCCCACATCCTGGGCGGGCCCTCGGCGGACCACCTGCTGGGCACCGACTACCTGGGCCGCGACGTGCTGAGCCGACTGCTGGCCGGCACCGGGCTGTCCGTGCTCGCCGCCGTCGAGGCGGTGGCCGTCGCCGCCCTGCTCGGGGTCGTTCCCGGACTGCTGTCGGTACGGTTCGGCCCGGCCGGGTCCTGGCTGGCCCTGCGCGCCGTGGACTCCCTGATGACGCTGCCGTTCACGCTCTTCGCGATCGCCGCCGTCGGCCTGCTCGGCAACGGGCTGCACCAGGCGATGCTGGCGCTCGGCGTCCTGCTCGCGCCGCTGTTCTTCCGCGTCACCCGGGCCGCCGCGCTCGGCCTGGACCGCGCCCAGTACGTCGAGGCCGCCGAGCTGATGGGCGCCTCCCGGTCCTGGATCCTGCGGGTGCACATCTGGCGCAAGGTACTGCCGACCGTCGCCGTCACCACCGCGCACGCGCTGGCCACCGGTCTGCTCACGGTCTCCTCCCTCACCTTCCTCGGGATCGGCGTGCAGCCGCCCGCGCCGACCTGGGGCGGCATGCTCGCCAGCGACCTCGGCTTCCTCGCCCAGCAGCCGTGGGCGCCGATCCCGCCCGCCGTGCTGATCATGCTCACCGTCGGGGCGCTGAACCTGCTGGCCGACGTCCTCGCCGACAGCGACCGGACGGGCGCCGCTCCGGCCACCGCCCGCGCCCGCCGGGTCGCCGGGAGGCGTGCCGCGTCGGGTGGGCCGTCCGTGCAGGGCGGCCCGTCTGGGCAGAGCGGCCCGTCCGTGCGGGGCGTGCCGTCCGTGCAGGGCGTGCCGTCCGTGCAGGGCGTGCCGTCCGCGCCGGGCGCGGACTCGACCGGGCCAGCCCCGTCCGTGCCGGACCGGAAGGAGCACGACCATGTCCCCCACCCCGCCTGAGCCCGGTCCCGACCGTCCCGCGTCCGCCGACCGCGCCGCCGCCCTGCGGGTCGAGGGGCTGCACGTGACCGTCGGCCACGGCCGCACGGAGGCCGTCCGCGACGTCTCGTTCGACCTCCTCCCCGGCGAGGCCGTCGGACTGGTCGGCGAGTCCGGCAGCGGCAAGACGCTCACCTGCCGCTCGGTGCTCGGCCTGCCGGCACCCGGGGTCGCCGTCTCCGCCGGACGGATCGTCCTCGGCGGCACGGCGGACGACAGCGACGACAGCGACGACAGCGACGACAGCGACCACACGGATCTCGTCGGCCTGACCGACCGCCAGTGGCAGCAGGTGCGCGGCACCCGGATCGGCGCCGTCTTCCAGGACCCGGGCTCGTACCTCAACCCCAGCCTCACCGTCGGACGCCAGCTCGGCGAGCCACTGCGTCGGCGCGGACTCAGCCGGGCCCTGGCCCGCCGACGGGCGGTGGAACTCTTCGAGGCCGTCGGCCTGCACGACCCGGAGCGGGTCCACGACAGCTACCCGCACGAACTCTCCGGCGGCATGCTCCAGCGGGTCCTGATCGCGGTCGCGATCTCCGGCGACCCGCAGCTGCTGGTCGCCGACGAGGCCACCACCGCGCTGGACACGGTCGTCCAGGCCGAGGTGCTGGACCTGCTGGGCGGGCTGCGCGACCGGCACGGGCTGGCCCTGCTGCTGGTCAGCCACGACCTGGCGGTGGTCGCCGAGGTGTGCGACCGGGTCCTCGTGCTCTACGCGGGCGAGGTCGTCGAGGAGGGCCCGACCGCCGAGGTGGTCGCCGCCCCGGCCCACCCGTACACCGAGGCGCTGCTGCGGGTCGCCGCCCTGGGCCGCCGCAACCGCCGGGAGCTGGCCGTCATCCCCGGCCGGCCGCCCGAGCCCGGCACCGCCGGGGCCGGCTGCCGCTTCGCCCTGCGCTGCGAGTACGCCACCGCCGCCTGCGCCGAGCAGGCCGTCCCGCTCACGCCCGTCCCCGTCCCCGGGACCGACACGGACAGCGGGAGCGGCCCCCGGGCCGTGCGCTGCCTGCGCAGCGCCGAACTGACCCTCAGCGGCGTCCGCGAACGGACGGACGTCCCGGAACGAACGGAGGTCCCGGTATGAGCATCACCGCCATCGCCTCGGCGATCACGGACGGGCCGACGCCCGCCGTCGGCTCCCCCGCCCTGCGGATCGAGCGCCTGGAGGTCCGCTACGGCCGCACCACCGTGCTCGGCGGTGTCGACCTGGAGGCACGCTCCGGGGAGATCCTGGGCCTCATCGGCGAGACCGGATCCGGGAAGACCACCCTCGCCCGGGCCGTGGCGGGGCTCGCCCCCGTCACCGGCGGCCGGATCACGGTCGACGGCGGGGACCGCGCCACCCTGCGCGGCCGCTCGCTGCGGACGGCGCGGCGTTCCGGGACCGTCCAGTACATGTTCCAGGACCCGCTGCGCTCCCTCGACCCGGATCTGACGGTGGCCCGCCTCGTCGGCGAACCGCTCGCCGTGGCCGGCGTCCCCCGCGCCGAGCGCGGGCCGAGGGTGCGGGAGGCGCTCGACCGGGTCGGCCTGGACGCCGCGCTGGCCTCCCGCACCCCCGGCGCGCTGTCGGGCGGCCAGCGCCAGCGGGTCGCCCTGGCCCGGGCGATCGTCGGACGGCCCCGGCTGCTGCTGGCCGACGAACCGGTCAGCGCCCTGGACGTCTCCAACCGCAACCACGTGCTGCGCCTGCTGGACCGGCTCCGCCACGAACTGGGCCTGGCCGTCGTGGTGATCTCGCACGACCTCGACTCGCTGGCCGGGATCGCCGACCGGATCGCCGTGCTCTACCGGGGCCGGATCGTCGAGCAGGGCCCGGCGGAGGCGGTGCTGGACCGGCCGCTGCACCCGTACAGCGCGCTGCTGGCCGCCTCGGCGCCGGGACCGGACCCCGCGCGGCGGACGGTTCTGCGGCTGCTGCGGGCGCCGGCCGGGGCCGCCGTCCCGGGCGGGGGCTGCGGGTTCGCGCACCGGTGCCCGTTCGCGGACGCGGCCTGCGCGGCGGTCCCGGAGCTCGGGCCGGGCCTCGCGGTCCCCGCCACCGGTCCGGAGGCGCACGCCGCCGCCTGCCACCACAGCCCGGACTGGCGGGCCCGGCTCCACCCGGACAACGCCACCTCTCTTTCGGAGCAACCCCGATGACACCGGCACCGACCGCCCGACCCGCACCCCCGCCGACGGCCCCCGCCCGACCCGCTCTCCCACCGCCCGACCTCGACGGGCTGCCCGCCCTGACCGCCGCCCTCGCGGAGCGGGCCGCCGAGCACGACCGGGACGCCACCTTCCCCACCGGGGGCATCGCGCTCGTCCACCGGGCCGGTCTGCTCACCGCGACCGTCGCCGAACGGCACGGCGGCCCCGGCCGAGGGCTCGCCGACACCGTCCGGATCCTGCGCGCGCTCGGTGCGGGCGACCCGGCGGTCGCCCTGGTCACCGCGATGACCCTGTTCGTCCACGCCGCCGAGGCGCGCGAGGCCCACTGGCCGGCCGGTCCGCTGGCGCAGCTGCTCGCCGAGTCGGCCGAGCGTCCCACCCTGGTCAACCACGTCCGGGTGGAGCCGGAGCTCGGCACCCCCGTGCGCGGCGGCCTGCCGGCGACGGTGGCCGTACGGCGCGGCGACGAGTGGGAGCTGACCGGACGCAAGATCTTCTCCACCGGCGCGCCCGCGCTGCGCTGGCTGCTGGTGTGGGCCCGCACCGAGGAACCCGAACCCCGGGTCGGCTCGTTCCTGGTCCGCGGCGACCTGCCCGGCATCACCGTCGAGCCGACCTGGGACCACCTCGGCCTGCGGGCCAGCCGCAGCGACGACGTACTGCTGGACGCCGTACGAGTCCCGCTCGACCACACCGCACGCCTCGCCGCCCCCTCCCCGGAGGGCGGCCGGGACCCGGTCGGCGCCGCCTGGAACTCGCTCGGCCTGGCCGCCCTCTACCTGGGCGTCGCCCGTGCCGCGCAGTCCTGGCTCACCGCCTTCCTGCACGAGCGGACCCCGAGCGCCCTGGGCGCGCCCCTGGCCAGCCTGCCCCGCTTCCAGAGCGAACTCGGCCTGATCGACGTCGAACTCGGCGGCGCCGAGCGGCTGGTGGCCGCCCTGGCCGCGGCCGTCGACGCGGGCGAGCCGACGGCCGTCGACGAGGCGCCCGGGGCGAAGCTGCTCGGCACCCGCGCCGCCGTGGAATCCGTCCAGCGGGCCGTCGCCCTGGTCGGCAACCACGGCCTGACCCGGCACCACCCGCTCCAGCGGCACCTGCGCGACGTGCTGTGCGCCCGGGTGCACACCCCGCAGGACGACACCGTCCTGCTCGCCCGGGGCCGGGCCGCCCTGCACCGCCCGCCGGTCGCCTGACCGGCTCCCGCCTTCCCCTTCTCCACCGGGCCCGCCCCGCCCGCGACGCCCCTCCCGATCCTCCCGATCCCCCTCCTCAAGACCCTTGCCGAGCCCCTTGCCAAGAAAGGCAGACCACCATGCCCGTCGAGTTCATCGGCATGATCTCCACCCACGACGTCTCCGAGACCCGCCCCGCGCACGGCCCGGTGGTCGACCCCGACTACACCCGCCGGTTCGCCCGGGCCCACGAGGAGGCCGGCTTCGACCGCATCCTGATCGCCCACTCCTCGGCCAGCCCCGACCCCAACCAGGTCGCCGCGTTCGCCGCCGCGAACACCGAGCGGCTGGGCCTGCTGATCGCGCACCGCCCCGGCTTCATCGCGCCCACCGTCGCCGCCCGCACCTTCGCGACCCTGGACCAGTTCTCCGGCGGCCGGGTCGCCGTCCACATCATCACCGGCGGCCACGACGCCGAGCAGCGCCGCGACGGCGACTACCTCACCAAGGACGAGCGCTACGCCCGCACCGACGACTACCTGACCGTGCTCACCAAGGCCTGGACCGCCGAGAAGCCGTTCGACCACGAGGGCCCGTACTACCGCCTCGCCGACTTCAAGTCCGAGGTGCTGCCGGTCCAGCGGCCGCGCATCCCGCTGTTCTTCGGCGGCTCCTCCGAGGCCGCCTACCGGGTCGGCGGCAAGCACGCCGACACCTTCGCGCTGTGGGGCGAGCCGCTCGCCGAGACCGCCCAGCAGATTGCCTCCGTCCGCGCCGCCGCCACCGCCGCCGGGCGCACCGACGTCCAGGGCATCAGCGTGTCCTTCCGTCCGATCCTCGGCCGCACCGAGGAGGAGGCCTGGGAGCGCGCCCACCGCATCCTGGCCACCATCAAGGAGCGCAACGACGTCTTCGGCGGACGCCGCCCGATCCTGCCGACCGGCCCCGGGGCCGCGCCGCAGAACGTCGGCTCCCAGCGCCTGCTGGCCGCCGCCGCCAAGGGCGACCGGCACGACCGCGCGCTGTGGACGGCCCCGGCCGCGGCGACCGGCGCCGCCGGGAACTCGACCGCCCTGGTCGGCACGCCGGAGACGGTCGCCCAGGCGCTGCTGGACTACGTCGACCTCGGCGCGACCACGCTGCTGATCCGCGGCTACGACCCGCTGGACGATGCGCTCGACTACGGCAAGGAGCTCATCCCGCTGGTGCGCCAGGAGGTCGCCCGTCGGGACGCCCTGGCGGCGCGGGAATCCGACGCGGCTCGCGCATCCGAGGCCAGGCAGGCCGCCGTCGCGGTGTCCGGTGCGGCCCGATGACCACCACCGCCGCTTCCCCCGTGCCACTGACCGGCCGGTCCTCCGCCGTCTGGGAGCCCGCCGCCGAGGTCACCGTGCGCGGCACCGTCCTGCTGCTGCCCGGCCGGGGCGAGCACCCGGGTGTGTACGCCCGCTTCGGCCGGCGGCTGGCCTTCGACGGCTACCGCGTGGTCGTCCCGGGGGTGCCGGCCGCGGGGTCCGTCCCGCTGGACGGGGTGGACCTGGCCGGTCCGGTCGCCGAGGCCCGCGAAACCGCACCGCCCGGCGCTCCCGTGGTGCTGGCCGGCTCGGACACCGGCGCCCTGCTCGCGCTGGCCGCCGCCCGGCAGGCCGCCCCCGACGGGCTGCTGCTCGTCGGCCTGCCCGTCACAGTGGCCGCGCCCGAAGCCTCGGACACCGCCGAGGCCTGGACGGACGAGCTCGGTGCCCGGACGTCCTGCCCGGCGCACCGGGGCCTGCTGGCCGCCGATCCGGACTTCCGGCCCGGCGCACTCGCCGAGGACGTCCCCGCCGACCTCGCCCGGGCGGCCGAGGAGGCGGCCGCCGACGGCGTGCCGGTCTTCGAGGTGCCGGTGCTCGTGGTGCACGGGTCCGCCGACCCGGTCTCGCCGCCCGCCACCTCGCGGCGGTTCGCCGAGCGCCTCGCCGCCGATCTCGTCCTGGTCGCCGACGGGCGGCACGACGCGCTCAACGACGCCGCCCACCGCAGCGTCGCCGCCGCCGTCGTCCAGTGGCTGGAACGCCTGCGGGGCGGCCCGCACCTGCCCGCCCAGATCGTCACCACCGACGCGGGCGGACGCACCCCCGACCCGCGCGCCCCGGAAGGAAACCCCGTATGACCACCCTCGACGAACGACCCGTCCTCGCCCAGCCGACCGCGCTTGCCCAGCCGTCCGCACTCACCCAGCCGTCCGCGCTCGCCGGAGCCCACGGCGCCGACCTGCTCCGCCGCGCCCTGCGCCGGCACGCGGCCGGCGTCACGGTGATCACCGCGGCCGGGCCCGCCGGCCCGGTCGGCTTCACCGCCACCTCGTTCACCTCGGTGAGCCTGGACCCCGCCCTGGTGTCCTTCTACCTGTCGACCACCGCCTCGGCCGCGCCAGCGGTACGGGAGGCCGAGGCCTTCAACGTGCACATCCTGCGCGACGACCAGCAGGAGCTCGCGAACCGCTTCGCCCGCAGCGGGATCGACCGCTTCGCCGGTACGGACTGGCACACCGGCCCGTACGGCACGCCCGTCCTCGCAGGCGCCGCCGCCCGGCTCACGGCCCGCCCGTTCCTGCTCCAGCCGGTCGGCGACCACCTGCTGGTCGTCGGCGAGGTCCTGGCCGTCGACACCACCGACGGCCCGCCGCTGGTCCACCACGACGGCGGCTACGGCGGGTTCACCCCGGTCCGGGAGGGCTGAGCCGCCATGACGCTGACCGCCCACTGGTTCCTGCCGACCACCGGGGACAGCCGGCACGTCGTCGGCGGCGGCCACGGCTCGACACCCGGCACCGTCGGCACCGACCGCCCGCCGAGCATCGCCTACCTCGGCCAGATCGCACGCAGTGCGGAACAGCTCGGCTTCACCGGGGCACTGACGCCGACCGGCGCCTGGTGCGAGGATGCCTGGCTGACCACCGCGATGCTCACCCGGGAGACCGAGCGGCTGAAGTACCTGGTGGCCTTCCGGCCCGGTCAGCTCAGCCCGACGCTGGCCGCCCAGATGGCCACCAGCTACCAGAACCAGTCGGGCGGCCGGCTGCTGCTCAACGTCGTCACCGGCGGCGAGTCCGCCGAGCAGCGCGCGTACGGGGACTTCCTCGACAAGGCCGGCCGCTACGCCCGCACCGGGGAGTTCCTGTCCATCACCGGCCGGCTCTGGCGCGGCGAGCAGGTCGACCACCGCGGCGCCCACCTCCGGGTGGAGGCCGCCCGGCTGACCCGGCTGCCGGAACCGGTGCCCGAGGTGTACTTCGGCGGCTCCTCGCCGGAGGCCGCCGAGGTCGCCGCCCGGCACGCCGACGTCTACCTCACCTGGGGCGAGCCGCCCGCCATGGTCGCCGAGAAGATCCGGCACGTCCGCGAGCTCGCCGCCCGGCACGGCCGCACGCCGCGGTTCGGCATCCGGCTGCACGTCATCACCCGCGACACCGCGCAGGCCGCGTGGGCGGAGGCCGACCGCCTGCTCGCCGGCATGGACCCGGCGCGGATCGCCGAGACCCAGGCAGCGCTGGCCCGCAGCGAGTCCGAGGGCCAGCGGCGGATGCGCCTGCTGCACGGCGGCTCGACCGACCGGCTGGAGGTCTCGCCCAACCTGTGGGCCGGGATCGGCCTGGTGCGCGGCGGCGCGGGCACCGCCCTCGTCGGGGACCACCACGAGGTGGCCGACCGGATCGAGGAGTACCACCGGCTGGGCGTGGACGAGTTCATCCTCTCCGGCGCCCCGCACCTGGAGGAGGCGTACTGGGTCGGGGAGAACGTGCTGCCGATCCTGGCCGGGCGGGGGCTCTGGAAGCGCGAGGCCTGACGGGGGTGGCCGGTCGGGGCGACGGGGTGTGTCCCCGTCGCCCGACCGGCCCCTCCGCCCGACCGGCCCCTCCGCCCGACCGGCCCCTCCCCCCAGGTCCTCGTCACCCCAGTCGCGCGTCGAACTCCAGCGCCCCGACGAGCTCGCCGACCCGGTGCTCCGGCAGGCCCCGGGAGACGAACCAGGCGCCGACGTTGCGCACGTCCCGCTCCAGGAACGCCCGCCCGCGCGGATTCGCCACCACGTCCACGATCTGCGGCACATCGATGATCACCAGCCGCCCCTCGTGGACCAGGATGTTGTACGCCGACAGGTCCCCGTGCGCGTACCCGTCACCGGCCAGCAGCGACAGGCTCCGGCCGAGCTGCTCCCACAGGTCCTCGACGTCCACCTCCTCCGCCCTCAGCTGCGCGAGCCGGGGCGCGGCGGTGCCGCTCTCGTCGCCGACGAACTCCATCAGGATCTCCGTACCCGTGATCTGCACCGGGTAGGGGACGGCCACCCCGGCCGACCAGAGCCGGCACAGCGCGGTGAACTCGGCACCGGCCCACTGCGCGGCGATGGCCTCCTTGCCGAACGCCGTCCGCTTGGCCATCGCCCGGGCGATCCGGGACTCCTTGTGCCGACGCCCCTCCAAGTACCCGGAGTCGCGGTGGAACATCCGGTGCTGGGAGTCGCGGTAGCGCTTGGCCGCCATCAGCGTGCGGCGGTCCGTGCCCGGCACCCCGCGCTCCAGGAGGAACACGTCCGCCTCCTTGCCGGTCTTCACCAGCCCGAGTTCGGTGTCCACGGCCGCGAGTTCGGTCACCACCCAGGCAGGGCGCGGCTCGGGCCCCTTCTCGGTGGGGGTGGACTGGTCCCAGGTCGACCAGCGGTCGGCCCCGGCCGGGGCGCCGTCGGGGTTGTCGTCGTAGCTGTCGTCGTCGTAGCCGTCGTCGTTGTAGCTGTCGTCGTCGTAGTTCTCGTGGTTCTCGTGCCCGCCGTCGAAGTCGGCGTACTCGTCACCGGCGACGGCATAGGCCTCGTGGTCGTCGAACCGGAACACGACCTCGGGCTCGTTGTCGTCGAACCGCTCGGACCGGCGGCCGCGACGGGGTGCGCCCTTGGCGCGGATACGGGAGAAGGAATCGGTGTCGGTGCTGGAAAAGCGCTCACGCACTGTGGTGGCTCCTGGGGAACAGCCCACCGATGCGCCAGTTGCGAGGCGTCGTCAGCCGGTGGGCGAAAGACGAGAGGAAGAGGCGTATGGCGCGCACACCAAGGCGCGCCGCGAGACGGCGGCGACCATCGAAACGCACCTCCTCTGCTTCTCCACGTCAGTCCCCACGCCACGGGCAGCCCCGCGGCGCGAACGAGTCAGAGCTTAGCGACTTCCAAGATCGGCGCAACCGAATTTCCCGCCCGCCCTCGCACTGCCCGTCCTCGCACTGCTCGCGGCCGCACTACCCGTGACCGCACGGCCGACATGCCACGCCCGGCCCAAGGTCACCGACCGTCGCGGCGCGGCACGCAAGAATGCGGGTCGTCGTACGAGCCCGGAGGGACGAACCATGGTCGGTGCCGCGCAGTTCCACGCCTGGGACGTCCGGGAGTCCGGACCGCCCGACGCCCCGCACCGGGTGCTGCTCCTGCCCGGCGGGATGTGCAGCGCGAACTTCTTCGCCGACATGACGGCCGCCGCCGCACTCGCCGACGCACCGATCCGCCTGATCGCGGCGACCGTCCCCGGCCACGCCGGGACGATCGCGCCCGTGGACGTGTCGATCGAGAACTACGCGGCGATCACCGGCACCTTCGCGGCCGAACACGGCTGCACGGCCGTCGTGGGCCACAGCATCGGCGCCAACATCGCGCTGGAGATGGTGGCCGGCGGACACTTCTCCGGACCGGTGGTGCTGCTCTCCCCCACGTTCTCGCGGCCGGACGAGTCCAAGGCGCTCGCGGTCGCCACGGCACTCGGGCGGGTGCCGGGGCTGGGTGCCGTGGTCTGGCCGGTCATGCTGTGGCTGACGCCGAAGGTCCTGTCCGAGGGCTTCCCGGAACGGCGCCGGGAGGAACTCGTCGCCGATCTGAAGCGGAACTCCCCGGCGTTCTGCAACCGCGCCATCGCCGAGTACTTCGCCTACCTGGACCGCCACGGCCAACTGGTACCCCGCCTGTGCGAGTCCGGCGCCCGCGCCTGGGTGGTGCGCGGCGACCGGGACGAAGTGGGGCTCACCGACACCGAGCGCGCCGCCCTCGAAGCCTGCCCCTCCGTCACCCTGGTGGAGGTCCCCGACAGCGGGCACATGGTGATGGTGGAGCAGCCCGAGGCGGTGGCCCGCCTGGTCGCCGACGTCGTCCTCGACGGCGGCTGAGGCCGTTATTTCGGTGCGGACCGAAACCTCGACACCATAGGTTCTCCCGCATGAGCATCTCAGCGGCGGGCGTGGTCCCGAGGGACGGCAAGGCACTGGCGGCGGCCTCGACGGCGGTGGTGCTGTGGGCATCCGCGTTCGTGGCGATCCGGAGCGCGAGCGAGCACTTCGGGCCCGGATCGCTGGCCCTCGGCCGCCTGCTGGTGGGAACGGTCGCCCTGCTCGGCCTGCTGGCCTACCGCCGGGAGGGCCTGCCCCCACGAGCCGCCTGGCCCGGCATCGCCGTCTCGGGCCTGCTCTGGTTCGGCCTCTACATGGTCGCCCTGAACTGGGGCGAGAAGGAGGTCGACGCGGGCACGGCGGCGATGCTGGTCGGCATCGGCCCCGTCCTGATCGCCCTGCTGGGCGGCTGGCTGCTGCGCGAGGGCCTCCCGTCCAAGCTGCTCGCCGGGATGGCCGTCTCCCTGACCGGCGTGGTCGTGGTGGGCCTCTCCATGTCGGGCGGCGACAGCAGTTCACTGCTCGGCATCGGCCTGTGCGTGCTCGCGGCCGTGACCTACGCGGCGGGCGTGGTGGCCCAGAAGCCGGCCCTGCGCCACGGCACCGCGCTCCAGGTGACGACCTTCGGCTGCCTGATCGGCGCGGTCGCCTGCCTGCCCTTCACCCCCCAACTGCTGTCGGACCTCTCCGCCGCACCCGTGTCCGCGACCCTCAACGTCGTCTACCTCGGCCTGTTCCCCACCGCCCTGGCCTTCACCGCCTGGGCCTACGCGCTCTCCCGCACCACCGCCGCCCGCATGGGCGCCACCACCTACTCCGTCCCCGCCCTCGTCGTCGCCATGGCCTGGCTCCTCCTCGGCGAAACCCCAGCCCTGTTGACCCTGGCCGGCGGCGCCCTCTGCCTGGCCGGCGTCGCCGTCACCCGCCGCACCTGACCGGGCCTCCCGCTCTAGAGAGGCACCGCGGTTTCGAGGTCGATCTCGTCCCCCGCCGAGTCGAACGCGCTCATGCGCCCCACAAGACCCGGCGAGACCGAGACATAGTCCGCCCGGTACTCCACACCACCGGGATGGGTCGCCGGCCCCTCGAACACGATGACCAGACCCTCCCCCGGCTGGATCTCGTAGACCGCCCCCATCGGCTCGAAGACCACGGCCAGGTACCCGGCGGAGTCCGCCGTCAGCACCACCCGCTCCTTCACCCACGAAGCTTCCCGGGCCCGCTGCTTGTCACGACGCCGACGGCGAATCCAAGAGATCATGCCGCGATGATGCGCCACTGATCCCCTCCCGCCAATCCGCACCCCCCTGCCTGCGAGGGCCGCTACGCCTTCGGATCCCGTCTCTTCTTCTTCCTGACCGGGACCCTCGCCGCCGTCTGCGCAACGGCAAGGGTGTAGCTCACCGTGTCAGCACTGAATGCCGGAGGCTCAGCATCGGTCCAGGAGTGGAAATACGACTCCACGCATCGCCTGAGCAACTCCGGCCGCGGCGGTCCGGCCACCTCGAAGTCGACACCGTCACCCTTCCGGCCCACGACAAAAAGCCGCAAGGGCTTCCCTTCCGCGTCGAACGCTTCCCTGATGTCGCTCAGAAAGTCCGGCTCGGACGCCTGCCGGACCTCATCACTCCCGGCGCAGGGGATCAACCAGTCGTCATCGTCCAGCAGGATGCACGGGTACACCACCTGCTCGACCGTGGCACTCCGGTCCACTATCGGCCTACTTCGGAGCATTGCTCTCTACGCTGAACTTCACTGCCGCCCACCACAAGGACGCTATGCCGCAAGCGGGCGCAGCGTTACCTCCCAGGCACGGAACTTCAGCCGGAGCGACGAGGACTGGACCTCGAACACCGGCGGCAGCTCGGCGCCGTACTCGTAGTAGGTGATCGAGTCGATCCCGTCCGGATCGACCTCGGGCTCACCGTGCCAACCGTCGGAACTCACGACGGTCTGCTGCATGACGAGCTCACCGACATCGTGGAACTCCAAGGCGAAACGCCCACGCCTCGGGTGCCCGAACTCCAGCCGCAGCACCGCCTTCGGGTGGCCGGCCAGGGTGACCCCAAGCAGACCGAAGTCATTGTGGAGATCGAGGAAATCGCCCTCCGGGAGATCGAGATCGGAGTAGTCGCCCGGAGCTTCCCACGGCTTCACCCCACTGAATCGAGCCTTCATCTTTCCTCTCTTCTTCAGAACCCGTGGAACTCTTCACCATGACACAGTGCGACCGTGGCCCTGGAACCCGTCCTCGCATTACCGCGAGAATGACTGGGTGTCAGCCTCGCCTGTTCTCCTCGACGCCCGGCACATTCGAGACCCGTCGACCAACTCGATGGCTTCACGCTCGTCGCCGCACCTCGCGCCCTCGGGCCACGCGCGTCCTGACTCGCCCTCGACTAGGGCTCCTGCAGAGCCAGGTTCACACCGATTTGCAAACAAATAATCTACTATGCAAAAGGGATTCCTCGGGACTGGATGACCCGAGGGACCCCAGGGGCATTGCATGTTCGCGATCGGTCCGGTTCGCCGGTCTTGTGATGTGATGTCATGTCTCGTTCTGGGGATGGTTGCTCCCCGGAACGCGGTGCAGGCACCGTGCCGGTGATCATGTGGTTGTCGAGACCCATGAGAACCGAGCGAGACCGTGCCTGCCCGAACATCATCGCCCATGCCCGCCGGGCTGGGACACCTGACCACCGCCGTCCAGCTCGCCACCTGGATCAGGGGCCACTGGGGCATCGAGAACCTCCTGCACCACGTCCGAGACCGGACCTTCCGCGAGGACGACTCCAAAGTCCGCACCGGCCACCTGCCCCGCACCATGGCCGGCCTGCGCAACCTCGCCATCGGCATCTTCCGCCAGAACGGCCACACCAACATCGCCGCTGCCCTCCGCCACACCGGCCGCGACCACACCCGACCCCTGCGAATCCTCGGCCTCACGTGATCAATCCGGACAGACCGCAACCATGCAATGCCCCTGGGATACATACGGCGTTCCCTCAGCGGCCATTCATGATCCCTAAGCTCGCGCCTCGTGAAGAACGTGAAGAGGACGATCGTGTTGCTCGCCTTGATAATGAGCTACTTCCCGCTGACCCCGACGGCGTTCGCGGCGGCCAAGTCGCCCGCGCAGGTAGCCGAGGACTGCGCCGACCCGAGGCCCACGCAGGCCGGGGACATCATCTACTGGGACCCCGAGTGCTACCTCACCTTCAAAAGCAGCAAGCAAGTATGGGGCGAGGCCACCATGCCCGACAAGCTCGGCAGTGGGAAGAGCCCCATCGCCTACGGCTGCACCAGTAGCGGCAGCGTGAGCGTCGCCGGAACCAAGAGCTCCTCCACCAGCTTCTCCTTCGGCCTCGACATCGGCGGGAAGAAGAAGTTCGGTGACTGGGAGGCCTCCGTCGGGCCCAAGCTCGGTTGGAGCTGGACCTGGAGCACCAGCGACACCCACACGCACACCGCCACGGTCCCCCTGGGCAGCGTCGGCTGGATCGAGGTCAGGGAGCCGCTGATCGAGGCGGTCGTCGACATCGATGCCCGCTACGACGGCAACAAGAACGAGCTCGTCAAGAACGCGGTCGTCCGGGTGCCGGACACCAGCCGGTCCTTCGCCTGGTTGTACCAGAGCCGCAAGATGACCGACGCGGAGCTGAGGGACATCTGCGGGCAGGACCCGCCGACCACCAAGACCTACGACATGTGGTCGGCCGGCGGCAAGGCTCCCTACAAGAACCTGCTGAGCGGCAAGTGCCTGGCCATCGGCCCCACCGTCCCCAACGGCGGGCTCGTGGTGCAGCGTACCTGCGACGGCGGGGCCGCGCAGAAATGGAACGCCGTCAAGGCGAGCAACGGCTATTTCACCATCCGCAACAACAACGGCCACTGCCTCACAGTCCCCTACAACAACGGCACCCCGCCCGGCCAGAACACCCAGCTCATGTGGTGGGGCTGCGAGACCCGCTGGGACTCGGGCAACCAGCTCTGGTCGGTCAACCCGACCAAGATCAGCGGTACCTACACCTTCGCCAACCAGTGGACGGGGCTCTGTCTCGCGCCGCATTCCAGTGAGATGACCAAGAACGGTGGCCGGGTGACCATCCGCAAGTGCGTGTAGCGGGATCGGTTGACCCCTCCTATGGAGTCCTCTGCGGAGTGGAGAAGACTCCGTAGGAGGGGCCCTATGGACTCTTCTGCAGGAGCGAACCGGACTCCACTGGAGTCTATTCCGAAGCGGACTCCAGTGGAGTGGAGTCCGCAAGCGTCCAGAGCGTCGCCGTCCAGCCGCTGGAGCAGGCGCCGGACGGTCGCCGGGTGAGGGACGGGATGGACAACCGGTGAGCGGCTCGGCCGGGAAGTCGAGGACCTCCAGGGCCGACTGCGGGGCGTCCGTTGTCCACTCCCCGATCGCGATGAGGGAACGGGCACCGGCCAGCACGGCCGAAGCTGCCGCGCACAACAGGGGGAGCACCGGATACCGCCGCCCCCGCCGACTGCGTGGGTCGGGCACCCAGATCAGGAAGCGCCGCAGGTCAGCGGCATCCTGTCGGGTGACAGCGCGATTCTGGAGGGTCAGGTGTCCCAGCCCGGCGGGCATGGGCGATGATGTTCGGGCAGGCACGGTCTCGCTCGGTTCTCATGGGTCTCGACAACCAGCACCCGGCCACAGAGCCTCGACCGCGCGTCACTCCGGGCGGCGGGCGGTCTCCTGGGCGGCGGGGACCACCGTGACGTTGAGGTGCTTCATGATCGGCTGGTCGCTCTGGGTGGAGTAGTCGCCGATCGCGCACAGGACGTTCATCTCCGGCATGTAGCCGGCCGCGCAGCCTCGGGGCAGGTCGTGGGGGACGGCGAGGTAGCCGTGCAGGGAGCGGGTGGAGCCGTCGCGGGCGGTGGCGGTGATGTCGACCGGGTCGAACTCGGCGAGGTGGCGTGCCCGTATGTCGTCGGGGTTCATGAAAATGAGCGTGCGCAGGTTCTTGACGCCGCGGTAGCGGTCGTTGTCGGAGTAGATGGTGGTGTTCCACTGGTCGTGCGAGCGCATGGTGCCGAGCACCAGCGTGCCGGGCGCGGGCAGGACGTCGGGGAGCGGGGCGGTGGAGAACTCGGCGAGGCCGGACGGGGTGAGGAAGACGAGTTCGCGGGCGGGCTGCTTGATCCGGAAGCCGAGCGGGAGCCGCACCCGCCGGTTGAAGTCCTCGAAGCCGTCCAGGACCTCGGCCATGGTGTCGCGGATCCGGTCGTAGTCCTCCACGTACCACTCCCACGGGGTGGCGCTGTCCGGCAGCGCGGCCCGGGCGAGGCCGGCGATGACGGCCGGCTCGGAGAGCAGGTGGCGGGAGGCCGGCTTCTTCTTCATCCCGACGGAGAGGTGGACCATGCTCATGGAGTCCTCCACCGAGGTGGCCTGGAGGCCGCCGCGCTGGTGGTCCTGCTCGGTGCGACCCAGGCACGGCAGGATCAGCGCCCGCCGTCCGTGCACCAGGTGGCTGCGGTTCAGCTTGGTGGAGACGTGGACCGTCAGCTCGCAGCGGCGCAGCGCGCGGTAGGTGTAGTCGGTGTCGGGTGCGGCGAGGGCGAAGTTGCCGCCCATGCCGACGAAGACCTTCACCTCGCCGCGGGCCATCGCCTCGATGGTCGCGACCGTGTCCTTGCCGTGCTCGCGCGGCGCGTCGATGCCGCAGACGGCGGAGAGGCGGTCCAGGAACCCGGGCGCGGGCCGGTGGTCGATGCCGCAGGTGCGGTTGCCCTGGACGTTGGAGTGCCCGCGGACCGGGGACGGGCCGGCGCCCTCGCGGCCGATGTTGCCCCGCAGCAGCAGGACGTTGACGATCTCCCGGATCGCGTCGACACCGTGCTCGTGCTGGGTGACGCCGAGGCACCAGGAGAAGATGGACCGGTCCGCCTCCCGGTAGATGCGGGCGGCGTGCAGGATCTGCTCGCGGCTCAGGCCGCTCTGCCGCTCCAGTTCCTCCCAGGGCGTCCGCTCGCACAGGTCGCGGTAGGCGGCGAAGCCGGTGGTGTGCCGGTCGACGAACTGCTGGTCCAGCGCTTTCGGGTCCTGCGCGGACTGCTCCAGGACGGCCTTGGCGATGCCGCGCAGCAGGGCCATGTCGCCGCCGATGCGGACCTGGAGGTTGAGGGTGCTGGTCGGCGTCGCCTTGAACAGGGCCATGTCGAGGAACTCGTGCGGCACGATGGTGCGGGTCGCGGCCGCCTCCACCAGCGGGTTGACGTGCACGATCCGCGCGCCGCGACGGGTCGCGTCGGCCAGCGCGGTGAGCATCCGGGGCGCGTTGGACGCTGCGTTGACGCCCAGGATGAACAGCGCGTCCGCCGCCTCCCAGTCCTTGAGGTCGGCGGTGCCCTTGCCGGTGCCGAGGGCGGCCTGCAGGGCCCGGCCGGATGCCTCGTGGCACATGTTCGAGCAGTCGGGGAGGTTGTTGGTGCCGAGCTCGCGGGCCATCAGCTGGTACAGGAAGGTGGCCTCGTTGCCGAGCCGCCCCGAGGTGTAGAACGCGGCCCGGTTCGGGTCGTCCAGGGCGCGTACGCTCTCCCCGAACAGGTCGAAGGCGTGCTGCCAGTCGATCGGCACGTACCGGTCCGTGGCCTCGTCGTACACCATCGGCTCGGTGAGGCGGCCTTGGTCCTCCAGCGCGAAGTCGCTCCACTCCGACAGTTCGGTGACGGTGTGCGCGGCGAAGAACTCCCGGCCGACCCGCTTGCGGGTCATCTCCCAGGTGACGTGCTTGATGCCGTTCTCGCAGATGTCCAGGTGCAGGCCCTTGGTGTCGTCCGGCCAGGCGCAGCCCGGGCAGTCGAAGCCGCCGTTCTCGTGGTTCATCCGCAGGATCGCTCGCGGGCCGTCCAGCAGGGTCCGCTCGCGGACCAGGAACTCGGTCACGCTCCGTGCCGCGCCCCAGCCCGCCGCCGGATGGTGGTAGGGCGCGGCCTCCGGCCGCCGCGACGGCTCCGCGCCGACGCTCGGTTCCCGCTCCGCCGCCGGGTCGGCGCCGTCCTGGCCGGACCCCCGGTCGTCAGCAGCGTTCACGGCACTCACCTTCCGCAGTCGGACATCGAACGGCGGGCGGCGGGCGGCGGGCGACGGACGCCGCCGGTCATGGCGTCCGGTCGGGGGCCCACGGCCTTCCGCCCCATTCAAGGAAGCCAGCTACGGCGGCATCGCGCATCCGGTGACACACGGTCGGCGGAGCCGTCGGGTCACCGCACCCGGTAACGGATGAGGAGCCGGGCCCGGCCCCGGAGTGTGTGGCCGGGCCATGACTCCGGGCGGCTGTGGTCCAGTGGGAGTGCACCGGAGGGAGGAGCAGACCTGGTTCCAGGCCTGACCGGTCCCGTCACGGGGCGGCTGCCAGCGCGGACCGGGACGACGAGGGTCTGTGCCGTCGCGAACGGCTGTTCGCGACGGCACAGACCAGGGCCGGGCGCCCCGGGCGTCGGCCGACCGTTGCCAGCACACTGGTCGCGTGGGCTGGGACCCCCGTACGGTCGGCCGGTACCCCTGCGTCCGAGCTGCTGGGAACCGGCGGTCGGACGCAGGGGTACCGGACGGTCCCTGGTCTCGCCCTGCCGTTGTCCCCCAATCCTCGGCGCCCGGGAACGGAACCTCCATGACGGCAGGTTGACGTTCGCCTGGCGTTCGGGACGCCGGGTCGGGTGGCCTGCTCCGGTCGCGGCGGCACGGCCCTTGCCGCCGGGCGGTCCGACCCCGCACGCTGGTGCGAGGGGCCGGCGTTCGGCGGACCGGGGGTGGGAGTGGCGACGGGGGCGGACGGGCGCGGGGTGCCGGTGCTGGGCCGGGCTGTGGTGCGCGGCGCGTCGGCGGTGGGCCTCGGCGCGGTCATGACGGGCGTGGTCGCCGGCCTGGGGTGGCTGTCGATGTGGGTGGTCTACCACTGGGTGTTCCTCTATGTGGTCGAGGTCGTCGTCATGCTGGCGGCTGCCGCCGCCCTGCTTCTCGGGCTGGCGGCCGGCGCACAGTACCGGCCCGCGTGGTGGAAGGTGTCCATGGCGTCGCTCTTCGTGTTCGCGGCCGGCTGGCTGGTCTTCGAGGAGTGCTGCGTGGTGATGGCCGACCAGCAGGCGCTCCACGACCGGGGCACGACCGTCCCCGCCGTGGTCGTCAAGGTGCGGGAGGGCGACGAGCACTCCTCCACCACCGTCGAGGTACGCCTCGCCGACGGCAGCGAGTACCGGAATGTGGAGTTGGGCGACTGGATGCCGCGTACCGGCGAGCAGACCGTCGTCACGGTGGACCTCTCGGGACCGGCCCGGTCCCGCCTGGGCCCGTCTCCCGGGCCTCCCGACGCCACCGCGCGCAACGCCGGACTGGCGGCTGTCGCGGTGGGCTCCCTCGGCCTGGGCGCGCACCTCACCGGCCTGCTCGAAACCGCCCCATTCCGAAGGCCCCGGCCACCCGAGGACGCGACCCCCGCCGGACACCGACTGCGGCGACGGCGGCGACGGTGGAGAGGCCTGCGAAGGTGACGGCGGGGCCCGGCGGGGAGGCGGAGGCGTCGTTCGGCGTTCAGCCGGTTGCGGCGAGACTCTTCTCGAACGCGGCCAGGTAGTTGGGCAGGTGGTGGTCCCTGATGGCGTCCGTCTCGGGGGCCGGCCGGTCGGTGACGAAGCCCTTGGCCCGGTCCTTGAGCCCTGCCACGAGCGGCATGGACTCGTGGAGGCGGCCGTCCGCGTCGAAGTAGCGCAGTGTCTCGACGTGCGTGAAGAACGGAACCCGACGACGATCATGCGGTCACCGGCCATGACGTAGGCCTGGGTGTCCTCGATCGGGAACGGCATGGCGTGCTTGGACTCGAAGTGTCTGACCTCCTCGAAGCCCCACGCCCGCGCCTGTTCCTCGATGGCCTCGCGCTCCAGCGGCGCCAGGCCCGCCGCGCGCGCCATCCAGTAGGCGTGGTGAAGGGAGTAACGAGTCGTCGAATGGTCCAGCGCGGCAACGGCCATGGTGTCCTCCGGGAGGGTCTGGGCGGGAGCACCCAGCACCATAGGCCCGTGGACGAACGATCGGCCCGGGGCGTGCCGGAAGCACGGCGAGCAGCGCGGCGGAGAACGCCGGGTGCTGCGGCCCGTACGGGCGGCCGGTCGTTCAGGTGAAGTTCCCGCCCGGCGGCCGGGGCCTCCGGAGGCAGCGGGAAGCCTCGTGCGTGACGGCCGCTCGTCCCGAGCCGCCGCGCCGCACCGAGGAGAGTCCCCCATGCGCGTGCTCCCACGCCCCGCCGCCCTCGCGGCCGCCGCCGTGTCCGTGGCCGCCCTGGCCGGCCCCGTGCCCGCCGCCACCGCCGACAGCTCCGCCGCACCGCCACCGCCGGCGGGCCGGTACCTGAACCTGCACCAGTGCGTGTACCACGGCCCGTTCCTGCCGAACAGTTTCGACCTCGTGACCACCCTCGTCCCCAGCCGGGACGGCCGGTTCAGCGCCGGCACGGACATCTCCGACACCCCCGTCCCCGCGGCCGTGTGCGGACCGGGCGACGGGACCTACGAGCCCAGCGTCTACACGGCCGCCGAGGGCTACGACCTGACCACCGGGCGCTACCTCAATATGCACCAGTGCGTCTTCTGGAGCGACTACGACCAGGACCACCTCACCACGGTGGTCGGGACCACCGACGTGAAGTTCGTCGCCGGGACCAACGTCTCCAACACCCGTGACACCGAGGTCTTCTGCGGCGGCGGGGGCACGGACCACCCCGTCCCGTTGCTGTCGAGCGCCACTCCGCTGGACCTGACCGCCGGCCGGTACCTGAACCTGCACCAGTGCATGTACTACTACGAGGGCTTCCGCGACCACTTCACCACCTTCGCGCCGAGCAGGGACGGGCGGTTCAAGGCCGGGACCAACATCTCGAACACCCCCGACACCCAGCCCTCCTGCGGCGCCGGGGACGGCAACTTCCGGCTCGTCCCGCTCCTCTCCGGTGTCAAGGCCCTTCGGCTCGGCTGAGCGCGGCGGCCGCCGCCCCTGCCGCTACCCCTGCCGCTGGTCCGCGGTCGCGGCGCTCGCGACCGCGTCGGCGACGGTGGGCCGGTAGAGGCCCAGCTTGGGCGCCCGGGCCTTCGCGCCGGGGCCGAGCGGGAAGTTCCGGGTCTCGGCGGCCGGCATGTGGTCGCCGTCGGCCACCACGTTCAGCTCGTCGACCCCGGCCGCGGACGCGGCGGATCCGCCGCCGGGGTTGAGGTCGATCACGGCGAACGCCGTCCGCCCGGCACCGACCGGGTAGGCGGGCGGGCCGCCCAGCCCGCCCGGGACCAGCGGCCTGATGTCCTTGGCGCGGTCGGCGGAGTGCGAGTCGCCCACACTGACCAGCGGGAAGTAGCTCAGGCCGCAGGAGTGCGCGCCCTGGTTGTGCACCTCGATCACCCGCTGGGTCGGCGCCTCGGGGCGGGCGGTCACCCGCAGCGTGAGGTCCTTGGGGTCACAGGGGTGGGTGTAGGCGTAGGCATCGTCGGCACCTCCGCCTCCGGGCGCGGCCGCGGTGGGCGTCGCGGGCGCCGTGGCCTTCGGCGCGGCCGCACCGGGCGCGGTGGTCGCGGCGGTAGCGGCGCCGCTCGGAGCAGTGGCCGAGGCGCTGGCCGGACCGGCGGTCGGGGCGGCCGCCGGTGTTCCGGTCGCGGCCTGCGCCGGTCCCGGGCCGCTGGGGTCGTCGGGTCCGCAGCCGCTCACGGCGAGGAGGACGCCGACGAGCGCGGCCGGAACGAGCAGAGTACGGCGAGCCGACATGGCAGATCCCCCGAGGACGGAATACGGATGAGCGGGGTCGCCCGGCAGCGCCGTCGGAACCCCGCCGGACAGTACTGCGGCCCGCTTCCCCGCCCCGCCAAACCAACCTGCACTCGCGATCCGGCCCGCCGGAGCCGACGCCACCCCGCCCGACCTGCGAGAACGCCTCCCCGCGACGCGGCCGGGCGGGGTCTCCCGGCACCGTCCGACCTACTGCTCTGCCCCGTCCGCCCCGCCGTTCTGCCCGTCCCGCGCCCCGGAAGTGCCCGTCCGGCACCTGTTGCGGTGCCGGGCCGACCGACCTCCGGGCGGAGGGGGAACGTTTGCACCCGGCCGGATGTCGTGGCCATGCAGACAAAGAGCCCGGGTACTCGTACCCTCTCCACCATGGTGACCTTGCGGATGAAGAGAATCACGACAACCATCGCCCTCCTCCTCGGAGTTGGGTCCGCCATGACGACCTCCCCGGCGTCCGCCGCCGAACGCTGGGACACCTACTCCGCCGACCGGAGCACGATCCGACCCGGTGAGACCTTCACCATCACGATGACCCTGACCAACTCCGAGACCACGGACATCTCGTTCGTCTACGAGTACGTCGAACCCCTGTGGCCCCTCAACACGACCACCAACAGGATCACGGTCACCGGTTGCGGCGGCGACGTCGCCGACTGCACCGTCTCGGGACTGACCGCCAAGTTCCACCCCCGCGTCCCCATCGCCCCCGGCGACAGCCGGTCGGTGACGCTCACCGTGCAGGCCCTCCCCGCGTCCTCGCCCACCCCGGGAGAGATCGTGTCTACCGGCTGGAACCCGTATATCTACTACGAGTACGACCGCACCCCCACCGGTTCGTTCCTCTACCGCCACGGCGGCCCCTTCAACCCGACGGAGCTGCAGGGTCGGATCCTCTACTGACCCCCGCCCAGGACGGCCCGCGCCGCACCAGGAACCCGCCCCGAGCCGGACGGCCCCGGGCGGAAACGCCGTTGCGCGTACACCCGGTCCGCGTGGCACGCTGACCGGGTGTCGAAGACGTTCCACCCCGCAGAGCTCACCTGGGACGAGGTCGACCCGGCCGACCGTCCCTTCGATCCCGCCTCGGTGGCGCGGGTGGTCCGCTCCCTCGGCCCGGCGCGGCAGGTGCCCTCCCGACTGGACCCCGATTTCGATCCGACCCGGGTCAACTGGGCCTGGGACGTGGCCAAGCCGTGGTCCGATGCCATGACGCACATGCTGGTGCAGCACTACGGCCGGTGGGCGGCGGGGTGGCGCTGGTCGCTCGGCGAGGGGGACGTCGACGGGGGGCCGCCCGGAACCTGATCCTGCGGGTGGCCGACCGCTCGGGCGCCGAGAGCGGCTGGTACCGGCACTGCCTGCAGGTCCTGGGCTGGTTCCTCGGCTACTGGGGCGTCGCGCCCGAGCCGGCCGCGCGCATGGTGCGGCAGGCGGTCGGCGGCCGGTTCGAGAGCTGGACCTCGCCGGACACCGTCCTGGCGGAGGACATCGCCGAGAAACTGGTCGGCCCGCTGCGCCCGCAGGACACCCGCTGGTCGCCGCCGGACCCCGGCCCGCTCCCGGACCACCTGGAGCGCTGGATCGCCGTGCGCAACAGCGTGCCGTGGCCGGAGAACGACGGCAGTGACGACGGTGGACCGGTGACTCCCGCCCGCGACGGGGCCGCGGAGGACTTCCGCTCCTTCGACGCCGTCGTGGACCCCGCTCGCGGCGCCGGCCTGCTCGCCGCACTGGAGCTGGTGCGGGCCGACGCGGCACGCGGAGCGGTCCTCGACTTCGAGCTGCTGCGCGGCTGGCAGCAGCACGTCCTGGGCACTCCCGGGCCGCCGCCGCTGCGCACCCTCCCCGCCTTCGCCAAGGGCGGCGACGAGCGCTACGGCATCGGCCCCGACACCCGCGCCCGGCTCGACGCCTGCCTGGCGCAGGCGGCCGACGGCCGGCTCTCCCTGGCCGCGAGGGCGGCCCGGGCCCATCTCGACGTCTGCTTCTACCACCCGTTCGACGACGGCAACGCCCGCGCCGCCCTGCTCACCCTGCTGTTCGTGCTGGCCCGCGCAGAGATCACCCTCGATTCGGTGGTGCTGATCCGCCGGTTCGGGCACCGGGCCGACGATCCGCAGGACGCGCTGGGCCTGTGCGGTTCCGTCGAGCACCACATCGGGCAGAGCCGCGCCGGCGCCCGGTGACCACCGGGGCGCCGGGACCGCCTCAACGCTCCGGTGTCTGCTTCCTCGCGCGGTAGGCGCGCTTCTTGGCGAGGGCGCCGCAGGTCTTCATCGAGCACCAGCGGCGGGCGCTCGCGCGGGAGGTGTCGACGAAGGGGACTCCGCAGTCGGGGTTCCCGCAGAGGCGGACGTGGGCGCGGTGCTCCGAGGCGCAGAGCGCGATCAAGTCCCGGGCGACCATGGACAGTGCCGCCGCGATCCCGTCGCCGCGCCAGCGCACGGTGGTGGCGTCGGGGGCCAGTTCGGGTGTCGAGGGCGGCTCGGCGGCGGCGCGGTTGACCAGCGCGATGTCCTCCGGGGCGGGCGGGACGGCGTCCGCCAGAGCCCGGCCGGTGCGGTGGATCGCCTCGCGGAGGTGTCGGGCCCGCTCCAGGTCGGCCGCGGTGCAGGGCGGTGCGGCCGCGGTGCAGCCGCTCTCCACCGCCCAGCGGCTCAAGTCCTCGGGCCGGGCCAGCCGTTCGAAGGGCGTGCCGGTGCCGCGGTCGGCCAGGGTGCCGGCGAAGGCGAAGCACAGCCGCGCGTCGTCGAAGCGGAAGTCGGCCTTGGCGCGCTGACGTCCCTCCCGGGTTCCGTCCGCAATGCCCGTGCCGCCCGTACCTCCCGTGCCGTCGGTACCGCCGGTACTGCCCGTGTCCGCACCGTCCGCGCCGACCGGTGCTTCGTCCTTCAGGTCACCCTTCATGTCCACCACTCTATGCGGTTGACATCGTTCCGAACAAGCGGCTAGCTTCCAGGTCCACCACTTGAACCGGTGGACTTCGCGTGACGGCTCCCTGCTCCACGCGTCTTCACCCCGCAGCACGAGGAGGCCGCGCCATGCGCGCCGCAGTCATCGAGGAACTCCACCGCCCGCTCGTCCTCCAGGACGTGCCCGACCCCGTCTGCCCGCCGGACGGGGCGATCGTGCGGGTCGGGGCGAACGGCATCTGCCGGACCGACTGGGCCCTGTGGGCCGGGCAGTTCTGGACCGGCGGACCGCGGGTCGAGGCCCCGTTCGTGCTCGGACACGAGTTCGCCGGCACCGTGGTGGAGGTCGGCCGCGACGTTCGGGGGTGGAAGGAGGGCGCCCGCGTCATCTTCCCGATGAACCCCGGCGAGGGCTCCTGCGAGTTCTGCCGCAGCGGCAACCAGCACGTCTGCGAGCACGTGGACTCCCTGGTGCCCGGGGTCTCCTACTGGGGCGCCTTCGCCGAGTACGTCATGGTCCGCTTCGCCGACGTCAACCTGGTCGAGGTGCCCGAGGGCGTGGGCTTCACCGACGTCGCCGCGCTGGCCTGCCGGTACATGACGGCCTTCCACGGGGTCGTCGACCAGGCGCGGGTCCGCGGCGGCGAGTGGGTCGCGGTCTACGGCGCCGGAGGCGGCACGGGTCTGTCGACGGTGGAGATCGCCGCGGCGACGGGCGCCAACGTCATCGCGATCGACATCACGGACGACAAGCTGGACGCCGCCCGCGCGCTCGGCGCGGTCCACACCGTGAACGCCGCCGCCACCGACCCCGTCGAGGCCGTGAAGACCCTGACCGGCGGCGGCGCCCATGTGTCGGTCGACGCCGTGGGCATCGCCGCCGCCTGCCGCAACTCGGTGCTGTCCCTGCGCACCCGCGGCCGCCACCTCCAGCTCGGGCACACCACCGCCGCGGAGCAGGGCGACGTCGCCCTGCCGATCGACGTCATGATGGTCAAGGAGCTGGAGTTCCAGAGCGCCTTCGGCATGCAGGGCCAGCGCTTCGGCACCATGTTGAACATGATCGCCGCCGGCCGGCTCAGCCCCGGCCGGATCGTCTCGCGCACCGTCGGCCTCCACGAGGCGAGCGAGGTCCTGGAGTCCCTGGAGACGTACGGGCCCACCGGTGTCGTCGTCATCGACTCGTTCCGCGCCTGATCCGTCTCCCCCGAAGAACCCCCTCCCCGAAAGCAGGCACGACCATGGCCGATTCGCGCATCGCTGATTCCCGTATCCCTGATGCCCGCACGCCCGACAGCCGCACACCCGGTACTTGCAAGCCCGATTCCCGTCGGCTGATGGACCGGGAGCTGAGCGTGGCCCTCGACGCGGTCCCCATGACCCCGAACGGCGCGTTCGACCTCACCGACCTGGCCACCACGCGCGCGGCCTTCCGCGCCCAGGCCGAATCCGCCGCCGACAGCTCGCCCGCCGACCCGTCGGTCACCGTCGAGGAGCACCTCGCGAGCCGAGCGGACGGACGGAGCCAGGTAGACGGCCCGGACAACCACGAGGTGCAGGTGCCGGTCCGCCTGCTGCGCCCCACCACCGCGACCGGACCGCTGCCGGTACTGCTCTGGTTCCACGGCGGCGGCCAGGTGCTCGGCTTCGCCGCCCAGGACGAGCCGTGGCTCACCAGGCTGGCGGCGAGCCTCGGCTGCGCCGTCGCCGCGGTCGACTACCGGCTCGCCCCGGAGACGCCCGCCCCCGGCGCCGCCGAGGACGGCTTCACCGCCTACCAGTGGCTCTGCCGGGAGGCGGACGCCCTGGGGCTGGACGGCACCCGCATCGGCATCGCCGGCCAGAGCGGCGGCGGCGGAATCGCGGCGGCCACGGCCCTGCTGGTCCGCGACCGCGGCGGCGTGGCACCGCTGTTCCAGTCCCTGACGTATCCCATGCTCGACGACCGCAACCGGACCGCGTCGAGTCACGAGATCACCGACATCGGGATCTGGGACCGCTCGACCAACCTGCTGGCCTGGCAGGCGATCCTGGGCGACCGCGCAGGCACCGAGGACGTCTGCCCGTACGCGGCCCCCGCCCGCGCCGCCGACCTCGCCGACCTGCCGCCCACGTTCATCACCGTCGGCGACCTCGACTGCTTCCGGGACGAGGACCTCGACTACGCGACCCGGCTGCGTGCCCAGGGCGTCCCGGTCGAGCTCCACCTCTACCCCGGCGCCTACCACGCGTTCGACCTCATCGCCCCCGAATCGCGGCTGGCCACCGCCTTCCACCGGACCTGGTTCGACTACCTCGCCCGCCGGTTCGACGCCGCACCGGTCGCGGCCTGACACCGCGACCGCGCGCCGGGGGCCACCGCGCACGGCCCCCGGCCGGCGGGTCCGGAAAAACGGGTACCGGCGTGGCGATGAGTTTTCCGGCCCCGGCCGGTCTACATCTCGAAGGGACAACCACGCACCCCGGGAGTAGAGACATGGGAATCGTCCAGATCGAACTGTTCGCCACCCTCGACCTCGTCGCGCAGGCACCCGGCGGACCGGACGAGGACCCGGCGGGGTTCCCGTTCGGGGGCTGGCAGGCGCCCCTGCTGAACGAGGTCACCGGGGCGCAGATCCTCGCCGCGTACGAGGGCACGGACGCCCTGCTGCTCGGCCGGCGGACGTACGACATCTTCGCCGCGTACTGGCCCCACCAGAAGGACGGCGAGATCGCCGAGCTGTTCAACCGCGTCCCGAAGTACGTGGCCTCGCGCGGCAAGCCGGAGCTCCCCTGGGACGGCTCCACGCAGCTCGGGCCGGACCTGGCCGCCGCCGTCCGCGAGATCCGCGACCGGCACGAGAACGTGAAGGTCGTCGGCAGCCTGGACCTGGTGCAGACGCTGCTGCGGGAGAGGCTCTTCGACCGCCTCGACCTGTGGGTGCACCCGATCGTGCTCGGCGTCGGGAAGAAGGTCTTCGACGGCGGCGCCGTGCCCACGAACCTCGCCCTCCTCGAACCGCCGACCGCCGGTCCGGAGGGCACCGTGTACCTGCGCTACGCCCGCACCGACGGCACCCCCGCGACCGGCGACATGAGTGCGCCGGACCGCGGCCTCGGCCGCGACAGTTCCGGCGGCAGCGGCAACGGCAGCGGCGGCAGCGGCAGCGGCAGCGGCGGCCGGTGAGCCGAGATGGCCACCGTCGCCGTCCGCGGCACCGTCCTGGGCATCGAGTCCTTCGGCGACCACGACGCACCGCTCGTCCTGCTCGCGGGCGGGCCGACCATGCTCTCCTGGCCCGACGCGCTCTGCGAACGCCTCGCCGCCGGCGGGCGCCGGGTGGTGCGCTACGACCTGCGCGACAGCGGGGAGTCGGCGACGGTGGACCCGCAGGCGCCCGCCTACACCCTGCGCGACCTCGCCGCCGACGCCGCCGCCCTGGCCCATGCACTGGGCGGTGCGCCCGCGCACCTCGCGGGTACCGGCGTCGGCGGGATGGTCGCCCAGGTCGCGGCTCTCGACCACGCCGACGCGTTCTCCGCCCTCACCCTGGCCGGCACCCGCCCCGTCGCCCCCGGCCCGCCCGACGAGGACCTCCCCGACCACGAGCAGGCGACCATGGGGCTGTTGTTCGCCCGACCAATGCCGGACTGGACCGACCGTGAGGCGGTCGCGGAGTACGCCGCCACCGGCGCGAGCATCCGCGGCGACGACCCCGCCACCGCGCGCGAGCGGGCCGCGCGCATCTGGGACCGCACCCCCGGCACCGCGCCCCCGGTCCAGCTGGCCAACCAGCTGGGCACCGTGTTCGCCCGGCTCGACTGCCGACCCCGCTGGCGCGAACGCCTGCCCACGGTCGACCTCCCCGCACTCGTCGTCCACGGCCGCCACGACCCGCTCTTCCCCCTCGGCAACGGCGAAGCCCTGGCCCGCGAGATCCCCGGCGCACGGCTCCTCGTGCTCGAACACGCCGCCATCGGGATCCCCGACGACGCGGCGGACGCGGTCGCCGAGGCGATGCTCGCCCTCGGCCGGCCGACCCCGGCCGACCCGCCGAACCCCGTACGGAAGGAGCCGTCCACCGATCCGGCCTGATCCGCGCCCCGGGGGAAGCACGAGGAGGGGGACCCGCCGACCGGTCGTGGTGATCGCCGGCGCCCCGGACGCGGAAGAATGGACCGCGTGACCAGCACCCCGCCCCTCCCCCGGGGCCTCACCTCCCTGATCCCGGACGCCCGCACCCGCGCCACCCCCGGCGAGCGCGCCGCCTCCCAGCTCCTCCACCTGCGCGAGGCCACCGTGCCGGTCCCCCTCCTCGCCGCGGCCGCCGAACTGATCACCCCCCAGCTCACGGACCCCGACCCGGCCACCCAGGAGGCGGCCGCCACCGTCCACGCACTCCTGCTCGCCGCCATCGAGGACGCCGCCCCCGACCGCTAGTGACCTGAGTCGGAGATTCATCGTCAGTCGGGCACGAGTCGCGCGGGTCCGAGGGTTCCGCCGAGGATTCCGCCGTTGTCGGTCACTGATGCCCAGCGGGCTGTGTTGCAGGGCTGGTTGCGTCGCCGCACGACAGCTCAGGCCAGCGGTCGCGGATCGTGCTGGAGTGCGCCGAGGGCCACTCGACCATGGAGGTGTCCCGCCGGCTGCGGGTCGCTCCGGACACGGTCCGCACCTGGCGGCGCCGGTTCGTCGAGCGGGGTCCGGACGGCCTGTGTGACGACCCGGTGCCCGGTGTTCCCGAACGCCACAGCCACGACTACGTCCGGGCCGGCACGACCACTCTCTTCGCCGCCCTCGAGGTCGCCACCGGCGACCGGCTCCCTGCACCGCCGCCACCGGGCGGCGGAGTTCAAGGGGTTCCTCGTGAGGCTCGGCCCGCTCACCGACTGGAACGAGCACCCCGGACCGTTTGTCCGGACGAAGAGCGCCGACGAGATCCTCGACAAGTCGCGGCCTACCACTGGCCATGTTCTCGGTCAACAGCGGTGGACTTCTCGGTCATTCCGACCGAAAGGCCATGCCGCACGGGGGCTGACACCCTACCGTGGAAGGGAATCTGCCCCGCTCCGGGGCGGAACGGGGTGATCGAAGCGCACGAAGGAAGGGAAGCCATGGGGGTACGTGCACGGCTGCGCGGGGGCGCGGTCGCGGTGGGGGCCGCGGTACTGGCGATCGGGGCCCTGGGGGCCGGGGCGGCTCCGGGCCGGGCGGCGGCTGCCGACCAGTGGCGGCCGCAGCCGGGGACCCTGTACATCTCCGACCTGCCGAAGACCGAGTCGTGGCGCGCCAGCCCGACCGCCCGGGGGTGGGGCACCGATTTCGACTGTCCGGTGGGCTGGCCCGCCGAGCCGGCCGAAGTCAACGTATGGCACCGGGACTTCACCACCGCGGAGACCGCGTTCGCCCAGCAGAAGGTGGCGGTCTTCGACACGGAGGCCGAAGCCGTCGCCTTCGCGGACAAGGCCCGGCAGGACTACATCGCCTGCGCGCACGCCCCGCAGCGGCCCGGCGTGACCGCGACCTACCTCGACCACGGGGTGATCAACGTCGAGGAGGGCGCCACCCTTCAGGGGATGCACACCTTCGACTCCAACGCCACCGAGCGCCCCGACTACAACTACCTGTGGGGCGTGGGCCGCGACGGCGACACGGTGACGCTGGTCCTGTGGCAGAGCTACTGGGGCGATCCGCCGGTGATCCCGTGGAAGAACACCCTGAACACCGCGGTGAAGAAGCTGTACTGAGCACCCGCCGCCGACCCCTCGCCGTGGGTCCCGGCCGGGGCGGCGCGGCGGGCCGCGGTCGGATCGAGCACGTGGCCGCCGCCGCTCCCGGCGGGGCTGTGGAGCCGGGCGGCGTGGCCGCAACGCATCTGCCAGGTTGAAACGCTCTTTGATCCCCCTTTCGGACGAGTCATTCCGAACGATCAGCAGTCGTAGGCGCTCAGGGGGTGGAGCGACGGCCGGCCGATGCCGGCACCGTCCCTACGGGTGGTAGAGCTCCTGGGCGCGGGCCAGGTCGACGGGTCCGTCCTGGTTCAGGTGCAGGAAGAAGCCCAGCTGCCACGCTTGCGTGCTGCCGGCCTGGCGGCTGGTAGGGGCCACCCAGGGCGGGTAGATGCGAAAGGCCCGCTTCCCACCCGAACCGTTCTCCGATACGACGCCGTGCCGGCGGAGCGCGTCCTTGGGAAAGACGAACTGACCGAAGTTGTCGCCGTCACGGGTGCTGATGACAAAGAGATCGACGGGGTCCGTCACGTCGAAGGGCTGGATGGGCCCGGCCGGGGACCTCTTCCAGACGGTGACGAACTGGCCGGCCTTGGTGGGGGTCGTCCTGGCGGCGCGGAACCGGACGGCGAGGCCGTCGAGGGTGAACCCGTGGGCGGCGTACTCGGCGCTCTCGGCCTCGGGGACCGGCTGCGAGCAGGCGAATCCGCAGCGGTCGTAGACGAGCGCCTTCGCCGCGACGAGATCTTCGTGGACCGGGGCGGTGCCCGGCCAGGGTTCCGGGCGGAGATCGGCCGGGTGCTCGCGGTCCATGGTCATCCGCCCACTCTGTCACGGGTGGTTCGACGAAGCCGCCACGGCCGGTCGGCCCGCGTTCGAAGCGTCGGCCCGCGTCCCCAGCTCGGCCGTGACCCGACGCAGCAGCACCGTCGGCGACGGCATGACGGCGTACCAGGTGTTCTCGCTCTCGTCGGCGGCCGGGGCCCAGGCCGCCACGACGGGAAGTTCGCAGTGGTCGCCGGCCTCCAGTGGCGGCAGCGTCCAGGTCATGCCGTGGTGGTGGCCGAAGTCCACACCCCAGGTGCTGAACGAACGGTCGTACACCTCGTCGCTCAACGCCGCCCATCGCCGGGGCGCCTCTCCCACGAGGGCGGCCCCGCAGATCGCCTCCTCGTCGTTGCCTCCCACGGTGAGCCGGGTCGTGTCGTCCTCCAACGTGACAGCGGCCAGCGCCTGCCCGCCGTCCCACCCCGCTTCGACACCCTCCGGAAGCCGCGCCGGAAGCTCCGCCGCGAACCGCACCCGCCCGAGCGGCGCGGTCGCGTCGATCCGCCACACCGCCGCGCGGCAGCCGGTCAGCGGTCCCCAGGTGTCGGGGTCGAGCTCGGGATCGTACGGGGTCGTCAGCAGCTCGACGGTGGCCCGGGTGTCACCCAGCGGGCCAGCGTGCGGTCGCCCGGCAGCTCGAACAGTTCGTCGGGCAGCTGCGGAAGGACGGTGCTCCCGATCGTCGTGGCGAAGGCCAGCGGGCCGAACGGCGTGTCGATGTACGGTTCGACGGCGGACCGCAGGCGGACGCGCGGGGCGGTGGGGAGCAGCATCGCCCCAGCGTACTGCGGCGTGACCTGCCAGGATCCGCCGGGCGGCACCCGGCCGGTGCGGACCGGCCGGGCGCTCCGACGGGGGTGCGGGCGTACCCGATCAGGCGGCGAAGCTCAGGCCGAGGGTGACGGCGACGGGGGCGAGGTAGAGGAGCGGGAAGGCCACGGTCTTGTAGGAGCGGGCCCGCAGGCAGGTGATGACGGCGCCGAGGAAGTAGAGGATCAGGCCGGTCGCCGCCGCGACGCCGAGGGCCGGGACGGCGAGGCCGACCAGCAGGCCGGCGGCGCCGGCGAGCTTCGCCAGTGCCAGCGGACCCCTGTTTCGGATGGCGGGTGAGGAGGTGCGACGTGGCGGACCGATCCCGGCCCGCCCCGCCGCAGCTGCTCGAACACTCCACTGACCCGCCGCCCGCGACGGATGTGACAGCCCCGCAGAGGAATTTCTCAGAGGGCGTTCAACAGGGGTTCCTCTCACCTGTCCGGCTGTGGTATCCGCCATGTCCGTCGCCTACGTCGTCCTCGCCGTTGTCAGTGCCCTGTGGGTCGGCTTCTCCGGCGTCTCGCTCGCGCGCCGGGCGGAGTTCGTGACCCAGCCGCTGGTCGAGTACGGCGTGCCGCGCTCGTGGTGGGGCCCGATGCGGCACGGACTCGGTTCCATGATCTCGTGGCGGTGTCGAGCGGTTACCGGTCCGGAGCGTTCCCGACGGTCGGACCGTGACGGCGGCCTCCAGGAGGGTCAAGGTCCGCGCGGTGGCGTCGTCCTCCGCGCGGACGCCCAGCGGCAGCAGGAGATTCGGGCCGGCGTGGCCGATGTCGACCTGGCCGAGCACAGGGAGATCGCGGCCGCCCAGGACGTCGAGGACCACCTCGCGCAGCTCCGGCGTCCCCTGCGCGCACCCGGGGGCGGTGAGCCGGTGCGGGACACCGACCACCATCGCCGCGATCCGATGCCGCGTGCCGCGACGACCTCCAGGCCCGACCGGGGCCCGGCCTCCTGGGCCCCGTCCGCGGTGGCCCGGCGGCACATCAGCCGCACAGGGCCGCGGTCTGCGCCTTCAGGATCCCCTTGCTCAGCGGGAAGGGCGCCTGGTGCTTGAGGTCGGCCCCGAGGTCGTAGACGTTGGCGGCGATGACCAACTGTCGCTCACCGTCGACGGTGGTGAGCGAGTAGCTGGTGTAGCCGGGGCCGCCACCGTCGGTCAGCCAGACGCCGACCGGCGGCTTGCCGTCCGGCCCCGAGCCGCACGGCAGGTCCATGCGCTGCACCCCGAGTCCGTACGCCACCGGCGTGTCGGCGGGCTGCACCGTGGTCAGGAGTTCGCGCTGCTGGGCGGGGCGCAGCAGCTTGCCGCCGAACAGGGCCCGGTGGAAGCGGGCCAGGTCGTCGACGGTGGAGATCATGGCGCCGGCGGTCCAGTCGTAGGACGGGCTGAACCGTGTGACGTCCTGTCCCTTGAGGTCGTACCCGTGCAGATGGGGGCCGCGGACGACCGGGTCGGTCAGCGGGAAGGAGGTGTCCTTGAGGCCGAGCGGGTCGAGGATCCGCCGGCGGATCTCGGCGGACGCGCTGCGGTGGGTGACCGCCTCGATCACCAGACCGGCGAGCAGGTAGTTGGTGTTGGAGTACTCCCAGCCGTGGTCGGGCGCGGTGAACGCCGGTGCGTGGCGGACGGCGCGGGCGACCACCTCCCGCGGGGTGTAGAGGTGGTCCCGGTCGTGGTGCTCCAGGTAGGGGGCGAAGAACTCCGGCTCGGTGGTGGGGTCGTAGATGCCGGAGGTGTGGTCGAGCAGCTGCCGGAGGGTGATGGTCCGGCCGTCGTTGCCGTTCCCCTGGACCACACCGGGCAGCCACTTCTCCACGCTGTCGCCCAGCGAGAGCCGTCCTTCGCCCTCGAGTTGGAGAAGCACCGTGGACACGAACGACTTGGTGTTGCTGGCGATCCGAAACCGCTGGTCCGGCCGGGCCCGCTCGCCGGTCGCCGTGTCCGCGACCCCGGCGGCCACCCGTGACTCCCGCTCCCCGTTCCTGGCGTAGGCCACGACGCCCGGGAATCCGTCCGCGACCGCCTGTTCGATGCTCTCCGTGAGGCCGGCGGGCGGCGGAGCGGGTGCCCGCTCCGCGAGGGCCGAGGCCGGGAGGAGCCCCGTCACCGCCACCGTGCACAGCCCCGCCCACAGTGCCGCGATCCCCGTACGTGTCCTCATCGAACTTCCCCTGACTTCCGGTGCCGTGCTGGTTCGTACCCAGCCTGCCGGGCCGGGGCGCCGGTGGCCCATCCCGCTGACACCCCGGCCGGTACGGGGGTTTGCCCCACGCCCGGACCGTCCGTCACCTCCGGGCACGGAGAGGCCTCGCCGAGCGGTGGTCCCGGTGGTGCCGAACAGGACCGGGATCCGGCCGAGGGTGTCCGTTCTGCATCGATCGCAGCCGGACAGTCGAGGGGAAACCCCTGTCGAACGCCCTCTCGGGACCCCTCGCAGTGGCGGCCGACAGCGGCGAGGGCGCTGCGCCGGATCAGGCCGACACCCGGGCGGACCAAGAGCACGAGCAGCGTCCGGGGCGGCGGGAGGTCGGCCGGGGTCACCTTCTGCAGCGCCGCCCGCGCCTGCTCAGGTGACGCCGCCGGAGTGATCCCGTGCACCGTTCGGTGCCCGTGGACGGGCAGGAACCGATCCAGCGTCCCGTCCATGAGGAACAGGCCTTTCCTCCGTACGGATCCGAGTAGGGGGTTCGAGTGCGGGGCCCGGTCGGCACGGCGCTCCCCTGGGCCGATCGGGTGAGCCGCACCGCCGCCGCCAGCATGTCCCGACGTGCCCCCGACCACCAGAGCCGGCAGCCGAGTTGCCGCAAATGGACACCGGTGGGCGGGCACCGCCGCCCGCCCACCGGCCACGGCGCGGCGGGGCGGGCGGGATGCGCAGGACGGGCGCGGCGGTGTGGTGTGGTGTGCTCCTGCGGGATCCGGGCAGACGCCGGGGGTCCTACCGGCGCGAGGGAAGGGGTTCAGCATGGCCGACCCGGCGAAGGGCACGGAGCGGGAGGTGCCGCAACCGGCACCCGCCCAGGACCGCCCCGGTGACGGGGTCGTCGAGACGGACGTCCCCGCGCGGCTGGACCGGCTGCCGTGGTCCCGCTGGCACTGGCGGATCGTGATCGGGCTGGGGACGGTCTGGATCCTCGACGGTCTGGAGGTCACGATCGTCGGCAACATGGCGGCCCGGCTCGCCCAGAGCGGCAGCGGGATCTCCATCACGACGACCCAGGTCACCACGATCGCGGCCGCCGTGTACGTCGCGGGGGCGTGCAGCGGCGCGCTGTTCTTCGGCTGGCTGACCGACCGGCTGGGCCGCAAGAAGCTCTTCATGATCACCCTGGCGGTCTACCTGGCGGCCACCGCCGTCACCGCGTTCTCCTGGACGGCCTGGTTCTTCTTCCTCTGCCGCTTCTTCACCGGATTCGGCATCGGCGGCGAGTACGCGGCGATCAACTCCGCGATCGACGAACTGATCCCGGCCCGGGTGCGCGGCCGGATCGATCTGGTGATCAACGGCAGCTTCTGGATCGGCGCGGCGATCGGCGCCTTCGCCTCGATCGCCCTGCTGAACACCGCCCTGTTCGCGACCGACGTGGGCTGGCGGCTGGCCTTCGGCATCGGCGTGGTCCTCGGCCTGGTCATCCTGCTGGTGCGCCGGCACGTCCCGGAGAGTCCGCGCTGGCTGTTCACCCACGGCCGGGCCGGGGAGGCCGAGGAGGTGGTGGCCGAGGCCGAGCGGATCGTGCGGGAGGAGTACGGCCGGGAACTGCCGCCCGTCGAGGGCGAGCCGATCCTCATCCGCGAGCGCGGCCCGCTCGGCTTCGGCACCATCGCCCGCACGGTCATCACCCGCTATCCGCGCCGCACCGTGCTCGGCCTGGCCCTGTTCATCGGGCAGGCCTTCCTCTACAACGCGGTGACCTTCGGCTACGCGGTGATCCTCACCAAGTACTTCGCCGTCCCGGAGGGCGACACCGGCTACTACTTCGCGGTGATCGCGGTCGGCAACTTCCTCGGACCGCTGCTGCTGGGCGGCCTGTTCGACTCCGTCGGACGCAAACCGATGATCGCCGGCACCTACATCGGCTCCGGTGTGCTGCTGTTCGGCACGGCGCTGCTGTTCCAGCAGGGCTCGCTGTCCGCCGTCACCATGACCGCCTGTTGGACGGCCGTGCTGTTCCTGGCCTCCGCCGGCGCCAGCTCCGCCTACCTGACGGTCAGCGAGATCTTCCCGCTGGAGACCAGGGCGATGTGCATCGCCTTCTTCTACGCCGTCGGGACCGCCGTCGGCGGCATCAGCGGCCCCCTGCTGTTCAACGGCCTGGTGAGCAGCGGGAAGGTCTCCGACACCACGCTGGCGTTCTGCATCGGCGCGACCCTGATGACCCTCGCCGGACTGGTCGAGGCGGTGATCGGCGTCAAGGCGGAACGGCGCAGCCTGGAGTCGCTTGCCGCCCCGCTCGGCGCCGTCGAACCCACCCGGACCACCTAGCGACGTGGGCCCGTGCGGAGCCGTCACCCGTCCGGGGACGGCTCCGCACGGGTGACGGGCGGGGCGGTGCGGGCCCGATCTCCCGGGCGGCGGCTCGGCGCGGTGTCACCATCTGGGGCGTATCCGGCACGATTCGACCGGTTCCCCCTGGAGGATCCCCGTATGAGCCGCCGTACCCACCGCCCCGTCCTCCTCACGGCCCTGGTGCTCGCCGTCGCCCCGCTCGCCGGTTGCGGCGGCGTCGACGCCGGGACCGGCGGGCCCGGCCCGGTGGCCGTCGCGCCCCCGCCGCCCGAGAAGGCCTTCGGCCAGGCCTGCGCGGCGATGCCCGGCGACGGCGCCGGCAGCCTGGACGCGATGGGCCGTCTGCCGGTGCTGGGCGCGATCGACCAGACCAAGGACCTCTCCCAGTTGTCCGCCCTGGTCAAGACGGCCAAGGCGAAGGACATCTTCGACTCGATGGAGAACGTCACCGTCTTCGCGCCGAACGACGCGGCCTTCGCCAAGCTGAGCGAGGACCAGAAGAAGGCCCTCGCCACCCAGCAGGGCGCCGGCGACCTGGTGCGCAAGCTCATCGTCGTCCGCGACCTGCGCAAGGACGACCTCCAGGACAAGCAGTACACCTCGCTCCAGGGCGCCGCGATCAAGGCCACCGGCAGCGGCGAGGACTACCGCGTCGGCGGCGCGCAGGTGCTCTGCGGCAGCATCAGGACGGCCAACGCGCGGCTCGCGATCCTGGACACCGTGCCGGTCTTCGGCTGACGCTCCGCCACATGTGCCCCGGGGAAGGGCGGCCCCGCCCCGCCCCGGGGCACGCTCCACCCGATTGCGCCGAACGGTGACCGGGATGGGCCGAAAGCGCGGATTCCGACACAAAAGCTGACTGACACGTCATCAGGTCGTCCCAATGGGCGCTCCCTCTCGGCAGTCTCTGATCTCATCTGCGGGCATTCGCCTGATTTGTCGTGTTGTCCGCCCAGCTGTGCCCGTGCGTGCACGGTCGCGAGAGGAGACGCCGGATGGCCCCGGTGAGGTCGTTGCTCGGCGCTCGGTTCCGGACCACGATGCGCGGCGCGCTCGCGCTCCTGTGCCTGGTCCCCCAGGGCGGACTGGCGCTCGCCGCCGCCCCGCCCGCCTACGGTCCGCAGGGCCTGCCCCGGGAGGAGCGCGCGCTGACCGCGTGCACACCGACCGGCAGCTTCACCAACTGCACCCGCGTCACCTACAGCGGCGGCGACCAGACCTTCACCGTGCCGGCCGGCGTGACCGCCGTCTACGCCCGGGTGTTCGGCGCCGGCGGCGCCGGCTCCCCCCGCGCCTACTACACCGGCCAGTACGGCGGCGGCGGTGGCGGCTACACCACCGGCACCCTGGCGGTGACGCCCGGTCAGGCGCTCACCCTCACCGTCGGCCAGGGCGGCCGGATGAACAGCACCACCTCCTCGTACGGCGGCGGCGGCGCCGGCGGTCAGGGCTTCACGGCCGCCAACGGATCCAGCGCGACCGGCGGCAGCGGCGGCGGCATGAGCGCCGTGTGGAACGGCGCCTCCGGCACCAACCCGCTGGTGGTGGCCGGTGGCGGCGGCGGCTCCTCCCCCGGCGCCGACGCCACCACCCCGGCGGCGGGCGGCGGCGGTGGCAGCAACGGCGGCCAGGACAACCAGCCCACCGCCTCCGGCCGGGGCGGCACCCAGAGCGCGGGCGGCGCCGCCGCCACCCAGACGGCGTGCGCGGCCCCCACCGCCGGAGCCCAGTACCAGGGCGGCCGCGGCGCCTCCAGTCCGCAGAACGAGGGCGGCGGCGGAGGCGGCGGCGGCTACTACGGCGGTGGCGGCGGCGCCTGCCAGCGCGGCGGCACGCTCGACGCCAACGGCATGGGCGGCGGCGGCTCCGGCTACAACCGCGGCACCGGCGTCACCAACACGCAGACCTCCAACGGCACCAACAGCAGCGGCAACGGCGTCGGCGGCACCTCGGGCGGCCGCAGCGACGCCCAGTACACCAGCGGCAGCGGAATCGGCGACGGCGGCGGCTACACCGACGGCGGCAACGGCGAGATCGTCCTCGAATGGGTCACCCAGGTCGGCCTGTCCGTGAGGAAGACCGCCTCCCCCACCACCTACGTCCCGGGACAGCGGCTCACCTACACCTTCGTGGTGAGCAACGCCGGACCCGCGCCGGCCGTCAACGCCGCCGTCCGCGACGCGCTGCCGTCCGCGCTGTCCGGGTTCACCTGGACCTGCGCGTCCGGCGGCACCGGCAGCAGCTGCGGCGCCGCGAGCGGCACCGGCAACCTGGACACGACGGCCACGATCGCGGCCAACAGCTCCGTGACCTACACGGTCACGGGCACCGTCCCCTCCTCCACCACCGGCACCCTGTCGAACACCGCGACCGTGACCCGACCGGCCGCCAGCACCGACCCCAACTGCGGCCCGACCTGCTCCAGCACCGTCGACACCCCCGGACGCGTCACCACCGGCCTGTCGGTCACCAAGACCCCCGACAAGAACCCGTACGTGCCCGGCCAGCCGCTCACCTACACCATCGTGGTCAAGAACGACGGCCCCTCGGACGCCGTCGGCACCTCGGTCAAGGACACCCTGCCCACCACGATCCGGAACTTCACCTGGACCTGCACGGCCGCCGGGGGCGGCAGCTGCGGCACCCCCGCCTCCGGCACCGGCGACATCAACACCACCGTCGACCTCCCGGCGGGCGGCCAGGTCACCTACCGCCTCACCGGCACCGTCCCGGCGGACGCCACCGGCTCCCTCGACAACCGGGCGACCGTCACCCCGCCGGGCGGCACCACCGATCCGAACTGCTCCCCCAGCTGCACCAGCACCGCCAACCCCGTCCCGCCCGCCAACCAGGCCAACCTGGTCGTCTCCAAGACGCTGCTGACCAGCCCCGTGGTACCCGGCCAGCAGGTCAAGTGGCAGGTCAAGGTCACCAACAACGGCCCGTCCCGCGCCCGCAACGTCGTGGTGACGGACCAGGTCCCGGCCGGTGTGACCGCCGCGAGCATGGCCAACGACCAGGACGGCACCGCCTGCCCGATCAGCGGCGGCACCGCCACCTGCCCCGCCGTCGAGATCGCGGTGAACGGCACCGCCAGCTGGACCCTCACCGGCACGCTCGACCCCAACGCGACCGCCACGCCGACCAACACGGCACTGGTCACCGGCGGCCCCGACCCCTCGGCCTCGACCCGCACCGCCGTCGCCTCCCCGACCACGAGCCCCTCGCCGCAGGCCAACCTCACCATCTCGAAGACGCTGCTGACCAACCCGGTCGTCCCCGGCGCGCAGATCCAGTGGCGGGTGACGGTGACCAACAACGGGCCGTCCCGGGCCCGGAACGTCGTCGTGACCGACCAGGTGCCCGCGGGCGTCACCGGCGCCTCCATGCGCCAGGGTGTCGACGGGGCGAACTGCCCGATCAGCGGCGGCACCGCCACCTGCCCCGCGGTCGAGATCCCGGCCGGCTCCTCGCAGACCTGGACCCTCACGGGCACCCTGGACCCGAACGCCACCGTGACACCCACCAACACGGCGGTGGTCACCGGCGGTCCCGACCCGGGGGCCACCGCCCGAACCGCCGTCGCCTCCCCGACCGCGAGCCCCTCGCCGCAGGCCAACCTCACCGTCTCCAAGTCGCTGCTCACCAGCCCGGTCGTGCCGGGTCAGCCGGTCCAGTGGCGGGTGACCGTGACCAACAACGGACCGTCCCGGGCCCGGAACGTCGTCGTGACCGACCAGGTGCCGGCCGGGGTCAGCGGCGCGTCGATGACCGCCGACACCGGCGGCGCCAACTGCCCGATCAGCGGCGGGGTCGCCACCTGCCCGGCGGTCGAGATCCCGGCGGGTTCGTCGCTGAGCTGGACCCTCACCGGGACCCTGGACGCCAACGCCACCACCACGCCCACGAACACAGTGACGGTCACCGGCGGTCCGGACCCGGCGGCCTCCTCCCACACGGCCGTGGCAACACCTTCGGGCTCGCCGTCGCCGCAGGCCAACCTCAAGGTCAGCAAGTCCCTGGTGACCAACCCGGTGGTGCCCGGACAGCGGATCGAGTGGCGGGTCAACATCTTCAACGCCGGTCCGTCGCGGGCCCGGAACGTGGTCGTCACCGACACCGTCCCGGCCGGGGTGAACAACCCCGTGATGACGGCTCCGGACGGCAGCACCTGCCCGATCAGCGGCGGCACCGCCACCTGCCCCGTGGTCGAGATCCCGGCCGGACAGGCGCTGAACTGGACGCTGACCGGCACGCTGGACCCGAACGCGACGGCGACTCCGACGAACACGGTGACGGTCACCGGCGGCCCGGACCCGACGGCATCCACCCACACGGCGGTGGCTTCGCCTTCGGGCTCGCCGTCGCCGCAGGCGAACCTGACGGTGTCGAAGTCGCTGCTGACCAACCCCGTCGTACCGGGCCAGCAGATCCAGTGGCGGGTCACCGTCACCAACAACGGACCCTCGCGGGCCCGCGACGTGGTGGTGCGGGACCAGATTCCCGCCGGGGTCAACGGCGCCGTGATGACCGCCTCGGACGGGACCGGCTGCCCGATCAACGGCGGCACCGCCACCTGCCCCGCGGTCGAGATCCCGGCCGGCTCCTCCCAGACCTGGACCCTGACCGGGACCCTCGACGCCAACGCGACCACCACGCCGGCCAATACGGTGACGGTCACCGGCGGCCCCGATCCCACGGCGTCCACCCACACGGCCGTGGCATCACCCTCGGGCTCGCCCTCGCCGCAGGCCAACCTCACCGTCTCCAAGGTCCTGCTCACCGACCCGGTGGTTCCCGGCCGCCAGATCCAGTGGCGGGTCACCGTCACCAACAACGGACCGTCCCGCGCCCGGAACGTGGTCGTCACCGACCAGGTACCGGCCGGGGTCAACACCCCCGTGATGACCGCCTCGGACGGGACCGGCTGCCCGATCAACGGCGGCACCGCCACCTGCCCGGCGGTCGAGATCCCGGCCGGCTCCTCGCAGACCTGGACCCTGACCGGCACGCTCGACGCCAACGCGACCTCGACGCCCGTGAACTCGGTGACGGTCAGTGGCGGCCCGGACCCGTCGGCATCCACCCGGACGGCGGTCGCCTCGCCGACCACCAACCCCTCCCCGCAGGCGAACCTGACGGTGTCGAAGTCGCTGCTCACCAACCCCGTCGTGCCGGGACATCAGATCCAGTGGCGCGTCAGCGTCACCAACAACGGACCGTCGCGGGCGCGCGACGTGGTGGTGCGGGACCAGGTGCCGGCCGGAGTCAGCGGCGCGTCGATGACCGCCGATACGGGTGGGGCCAACTGTCCGATCAGCGGCGGGGTCGCCACCTGCCCGGCGGTGGAGATCCCGGCGGGTTCGTCGCTGAGCTGGACCCTCACCGGGACCCTGGACGCCAACGCCACCACCACGCCCACGAACACGGCCACGGTCACCGGCGGCCCCGACCCGGCCACACCGACACACACCGCCGTCGCCTCACCCACCAACACGCCCGCGCCGCAGGCCAACCTGACGGTGTCGAAGGTGCTGCTCACCAACCCCGTCGTACCGGGCCAGCAGATCCAGTGGCGCGTCAGCGTCACCAACAACGGACCCTCCCGCGCCCGGGACGTCGTGGTGACGGACCAGGTGCCGACGGGCATCACCGGCGCGACGATGACCGCCGATACGGGTGGGGCCAACTGTCCGATCAGCAGCGGGGTCGCCACCTGCCCGGCGGTCGAGATCCCCGCGGGGCAGACCCTCACCTGGACGCTCGGCGGCACGCTGGACGCCAACGCGACCACCACGCCGACGAACACGGCCACGGTCACCGGCGGCCCGGACCCGGCCACACCGACCCACACGGCCGTCGCCTCACCGACCAACACGCCCGCGCCGCAGGCGAACCTGACGGTGTCGAAGGTGCTGCTCACCAACCCCGTCGTGCCCGGGCAGCAGATCCAGTGGCGCGTCACCGTCACCAACAACGGACCCTCCCGCGCGCGGAACGTGGTCGTCACCGACCAGGTACCCGCCGGGGTCGGCAATGCCTCGATGGCGGCGGCCGACGGCACTCCGTGTCCCATCAGCGGCGGTACGGCTACCTGCCCCGCCGTCGAGATCCTGGTCGGACAGACCCTGACCTGGACGCTCACCGGCACGCTCGACGCCAACGCGACCGTCACGCCCACCAACACCGCGACCGTCACCGGCGGACCCGACCCCGCAACCCCGACCCACACCGCCGTCGCCACGCCGACCAACACGCCCGCGACGCGGGCCAACCTCACCGTCTCCAAGACCCTGCTCACCAACCCCGTGGTGCCGGGGCAGCAGATCCAGTGGCGCGTCACCGTCACCAACAACGGACCCTCCCGCGCCCGGGACGTCGTCGTCACCGACACCGTTCCGACGGGTGTCACCGGCGCGAGCATGAAGGCGGACGCCGACAACACGCCCTGCCCGATCAACAGCGGCACGGCAACCTGCCCCGCCGTCGAGATCCCCGTCGGGCAGACCCTCACCTGGACGCTCACCGGAACACTGGCCCAGGACGCCACGGCCACGCCGACGAACACCGCGACGGTCACCGGCGGACCCGACCCGTCGGTGCCCACACACACAGCGGTGGCCTCGCCGACGAACTCGCCCACTCCGCAGGCGAATCTGACCACGTCGAAGGTCCTTCTCACCAACCCCGTCGTGCCGGGACAGCAGATCCAGTGGCGAGTCAGCGTGACCAACAACGGCCCCTCCCGCGCCCGGGACGTCGTGGTCACCGACCAGGTACCGGCCGGGGTCAACAACGCCACGATGAAGGCGGACGCCGACGGAGCCAACTGCCCGATCAGCAACGGTCTTGCGACCTGTCCGGCGGTGGAGATGCCGGTAGGACAGACGCTGACCTGGACGCTCACCGGCACGCTGGCCCAGGACGCCACGGCCACGCCGGCCAACACCGCCACGGTCACCGGCGGACCCGACCCGTCGGTGCCCACACACACAGCGGTGGCCTCGCCGACGAACTCGCCCACTCCGCAGGCCAACCTCACCGTGTCGAAGGCTCTGCTCACCAACCCGGTCGTACCCGGCCAGCAGATCCAGTGGCGCGTGACCGTCACCAACAACGGACCCTCGCGGGCCCGGGACGTCATCGTCACCGACACCGTTCCGGCCGGGGTCAACAACGCCGCGATGACGGCCGCCGACGGGACCAACTGCCCAATCAGCGGTGGCACGGCGACCTGCCCGGCCGTCGAGATCCCGGCCGGCTCCTCGGTCGCCTGGACACTGACCGGCACGCTCGACGCCAACGCGACGACAACTCCGGCCAACACCGCCACGGTCACCGGCGGACCCGACCCGGCCACACCAACGCACACCGCCGTCGCCAGCCCCACCAACACGCCTTCGGCCCAGGCCAACCTCACCGTCTCCAAGGCACTGCTCACCGATCCGGTAGTGCCCGGCCAGCAGATCCAGTGGCGCGTGACCGTCACCAACAACGGACCCTCCCGCGCCCGGAACGTGGTCGTCACCGACACCGTTGCGGCCGGGGTCAACAACGCCGCGATGACAGCGTCCGACGGAACCAACTGCCCAATCAGCGGTAGCACGGCGACCTGCCCCACCGTCGAGATCCCGGCCGGCTCCTCGATGATGTGGACGCTCACCGGAACCCTCGACGCCAACGCGACCGTCACTCCGACCAACACCGTGACCGTCACCGGCGGACCGGACCCCGCAACCCCGACCCACACCGCCGTCGCCTCACCGACCAACACGCCTTCGACGCAGGCCGACCTCACCGTCTCCAAGGCGCTGCTCACCAACCCCGTGGTGCCCGGGCAGCAGATCCAGTGGCGCGTGACCGTCACCAACAACGGACCCTCCCGCGCCCGGGACGTCGTCGTCACCGACACCGTTCCGACGGGTGTCACCGGTGCGAGCATGAAGGCGGACGCCGACAACATGCCTTGCCCCATCAGTAATGGCACGGCGACCTGCCCCGCCGTCGAGATCCCAGCCGGGTCCTCGATGACGTGGACGCTCACCGGAACCCTCGACGCCAACGCGACCACCACACCGACGAACACGGCCACAGTCACCGGCGGCCCCGACCCGGCCACCCCGACTCACACCGCCGTCGCCTCACCGACCGCCAGCCCCTCGCCGCAAGCCAACCTCACCGTGTCCAAGACGCTGCTCACCAACCCCGTCGTCCCCGGCCAGCAGATCCAGTGGCGCGTGACCGTCACCAACAACGGACCCTCGCGGGCCCGGGACGTCATCGTCACCGACACCGTCCCAGCCGGGGTCAACAACCCGGCCATGGCAGCCGCCGACGGCACCAACTGCCCGATCAACGGCGGCACAGCAACCTGCCCCGCCGTCGAGATCCCGGCCGGCTCCTCCGCGATGTGGACGCTCACCGGAACCCTCGATGCCAACGCGACCGTGACGCCGACCAACACCGCCACGGTCACCGGCGGACCCGACCCAGCGACCCCGACCCACACGGCTGTCGCCAGCCCCAGCAACTCGCCCACGGCACAGGCCGATCTGACCGTGTCGAAGGTCCTCCTCACCAACCCGGTCGTACCCGGCCAGCAGATCCAGTGGCAGGTGAGTGTCACCAACAATGGACCCTCCCGTGCCCGGGATGTCGTCGTCACCGACACCGTCCCAGCCGGAGTCAACAACCCGGCCATGACAGCGGCCGACGGAACCACCTGTCCGATCAACGGCGGCACGGCGACCTGCCCGGCAGTAGAGATCCCGGTCGGACAGACCCTCACCTGGACGCTCACCGGCGCGCTGTCCCAGGACGCCACAGTCACACCGACCAACACGGTCACAGTTACGGGCGGCCCCGACCCCGCCACACCGACGCACACCGCGGTCGCCTCACCGACCAACACGCCTTCGACGCAGGCGAATCTGACCGTGTCGAAAGTGCTGCTGACCGATCCGGTCGTCCCCGGGCAGCAGATCCAGTGGCAGGTCGGCGTGACGAACAACGGACCCTCCCGGGCCCGGGACGTCGTCGTCACCGACACCCTTCCCACCGGGGTCAACAACGCCGCGATGACAGCGGCCGACGGAACCACCTGTCCGATCAGCAACGGAACGGCGACCTGCCCGGCAGTAGAGATCCCGGTCGGACAGACCCTGACCTGGACGCTCACCGGAACCCTCGACGCCAACGCGACCGTCACGCCCACCAACACCGTGACCGTCACCGGCGGCCCCGACCCCGCGACGCCCACCCACACCGCCGTCGCCACGCCGACCAACACGCCTTCGACGCAGGCCAACCTCACCGTCTCCAAGGCCTTGCTCACCAACCCCGTCGTCCCCGGGCAGCAGATCCAGTGGCAGGTGAGTGTTACCAACAACGGACCCTCGCGCGCCCGGGATGTCGTCGTCACCGATCAGGTACCGGCCGGCGTCAGCAACGCGACGATGACGGCCGGCGACGGAACCAACTGCCCGATCAACAACGGCACAGCCACCTGCCCCGCCGTGGAGATCCAGCAACACGCCCACGGCACAGGCCAACCTGACCGCCTCGAAGGTGCTGCTGACCAACCCGGTCGTCCCCGGCCAGCAGATCCAGTGGCGCGTCAGCGTGACGAACAACGGACCCTCCCGCGCCCGGGACGTCGTCGTCACCGACACCGTCCCAGCCGGGGTCAACAACCCGGCCGTGACGGCCGCCGACGGCACCAACTGCCCGATCAACGGCGGAACGGCGACCTGCCCCGCCGTCGAGATCCTGGTCGGACAGCAGCAACACGCCCACGGCACAGGCCAACCTGACCGCCTCGAAGGTGCTGCTGACCAACCCGGTCGTCCCCGGCCAGCAGATCCAGTGGCGCGTCAGCGTCACCAACAACGGACCCACCCGCGCCCGGAACGTCGTCGTCACCGACACCGTCCCGCCAGGTGTGACCGGTGCGAGCATGAAGGCCGACGCCGACAACACGCCCTGCCCGATCAGCAACGGCACGGCAACCTGCCCCGCCGTCGAGATCCCCGTCGGCCAGACCCTGACCTGGACGCTCACCGCCACACTGGCCCAGGACGCCACGGTCACACCGACCAACACCGCCACGGTCACCGGCGGCCCCGACCCCGCCACACCGACCCACACCGCCGTCGCCACGCCGACCAACTCCCCCGCGCCGCAGGCCAACCTGACGGTGTCGAAGGTGCTGCTCACCAACCCCGTCGTGCCCGGGCAACAGATCCAGTGGCGCGTCAGCGTCACCAACAACGGACCCTCCCGCGCCCGGAACGTCGTGGTCACCGACCGGGTGCCGGACGGGGTGAGCGGGCCGAGCATGACGGCCGCCGACGGCACCGTGTGTCCGATCACGGACGGGACGGCTGTCTGCCCGGCCGTCGAGCTGGAGGTCGGGCAGACGGTCTCCTACGCACTGAGCGGCACACTGATGCAGGACGCGACGGTGACGCCCACCAACACGGCGGTGGTCACCGGCGGGCCCGACCCGGCGACACCCACGCACACCGCCGTCGCCTCGCCCACCGACTCGCCGGCGCCGCAGGCGAGCCTGACCGTCGCCAAGGCGCTGCTGACCGACCCGGTCGTGCCGGGTGAAGTCGTCCAGTGGCGGGTCACGGTGACCAACAACGGTCCCTCCAAGGCGCGCAATGTCGTGATCACCGATCGGATCCCGGCCGGGGTCTCCGACGCCGTCCTCCAGTCGGACGCCGACGCCTCCGCCTGCCCGATCACCGACGGTGCGGCGGTCTGCTCGGCGATCGAGCTGGAGGTCGGACAGACCGCCTCCTACACGCTGACCGCGACGCTCGCCCCGGACGCGACCGTGACGCCGACCAACACGGTGACCGTCACGGGCGGCCCCGATCCGGCCACACCCACGCACACCGCCGTCGCCTCGCCCACCGCCGTGCCCACTCCGCAGGCGAACCTCAGCATCGCCAAGGTGCTCGTGACCAACCCGGTCGTCCCCGGACAGCGGATCGAGTGGCGGGTCACGGTGACCAACAACGGCCCGTCGCGGGCCCGGAACGTGGTCGTCACCGACAGCGTCCCGGCCCAGGTCGACGGCGCGAGCATGGTCTCGGACGCCGATGGTTCCGCCTGCCCGATCACCGGTGGGACGGCGACCTGCCCCGCCGTGGAGATCCCGGCCGGCGGCAGCGTCTCCTACACCGTCGGGGGGACGCTCGACCCGGCGGCGACCGGCACTCCGGTCAACGTGGCCGTCGTCACCGGCGGGCCCGATCCGACGGCGACCGCCCACACGGCGACCGCGACCGCCAGCGAGACGGTCGAGCCGCGGGCGATCCTCACCGTGTCGAAGGCACTGGTCACCGACCCGGTCGTGCCCGGCGAGTCGATCGCCTGGCGGATCAGCGTGACCAACAACGGGCCGAGCCTGGCCCGCGACGTCGTGGTGAGCGACCGGATCCCGGACGGTGTCGTCGGTGCCTCGCTCTCGCCGGACACGACGCGGGCGGCCTGTCCGGTCACGGGCGGCACGGCCGTCTGCCCACCGGTCGAGATCCCGGTCGGCGGGACCGTCACGTACACGTTGAGCGGGATGCTGGCGCAGGACGCCACAGTCACGCCGACCAACACGGTGGTGGTCACCGGCGGCCCGGACCCGGCCACGCCGACGCACACCGCCGTCGCCTCGCCCACCGGTTCCCCGGCACCGCAGGCGAAACTGACGGTCTCCAAGGTGCTGGTGACCGATCCGGTGGTGCCCGGTCGGACGGTGCAGTGGCGGGTCACCGTGGTCAACAACGGTCCGTCGCGGGCCCGGAACGTCGTCATCACGGACCGGGTGCCGGACGGGGTGTCGGGCGCCGCCATGGCCTCGGACGAGGACGGCACCGCCTGTCCGGTCGCGAGCGGCACCGCCACGTGCCCGGCGATCGACCTGGAGGTCGGGGAGACCGCCTCGTACACGTTGAGCGGCACGCTGGCGCAGGACGCCACGGTCACGCCGACCAACACGGTGGTGGTCACCGGCGGCCCGGACCCGGCCACGCCGACGCACACCGCCGTCGCCTCGCCGACCGGTAGCCCGGAGCCGCAGGCCAACCTCGTCGTCGCGAAGATCCTGGTCACCGACCCGGTCGTACCGGGGCAGCAGATCCAGTGGCGGGTGACGGTCACCAACCACGGGCCCTCGCGGGCGCGGAACGTCGTCGTCACCGACCGGGTGCCCGCAGGGGTGACCAACGCTTCGATGGCGGCGCAGGACGGTACCGCGTGTGCCGTCGCCGGTGGGACGGCGACCTGCCCGGCCGTGGAGATCGCGGCCGGCGAGACCCTGGCCTGGACCCTGACCGGCACGCTCGACCCCGATGCCGTCGTCACGCCGGCCAACACGGTGACCGTGACCGGCGGGCCGGACCCGGCCACACCGACGCACACGGCGGTCGCCTCACCGACCGGTAGCCCGGAGCCGCAGGCCAACCTCGTCGTCGCGAAGATCCTGGTCACCGACCCGGTGGTCCCCGGCCAGCAGATCCAGTGGCGGGTCACCGTCACCAACAACGGCCCCTCGCGGGCACGGAACGTCGTCGTCACCGATCGGGTGCCGGCCGGGGTCGACGACGCCACGATGGCGGCGGACGACGGCACCGCCTGCACGATCGCGGACGGGACCGCCACCTGCCCCGCCGTGGAGATCGCGGCCGGAGGGACGCGGACCTGGACCCTGACCGGCACGCTCCACGCCGGCGCCACCGTCACGCCGACCAACACGGTGACGGTCACCGGCGGGCCGGACCCGGCCACGCCGACGCACACCGCCGTCGCCAGCCCGTCCGTCGAGCCGGTGCAGGAGGCACGCCTGAGCGTCGCCAAGGCGCTGCTGACCGATCCGGTCGTGCCCGGGCAGCGGATCCAGTGGCAGGTCTCGGTGACCAACCGGGGCCCGTCCGTGGCCCGTGACGTGGTGGTCACGGACCGGGTGCCCGCCGGGGTGAACAGCGCCACGATGGCGGCGGACGACGGCACCGCCTGCGCGATCACCGGCGGGACGGCCGTCTGCCCGGCGGTCGGGATCCCGGTCGGGGCGACCCGGACCTGGACCCTGACCGGCACGCTGGACGCCGCCGCCACCGTCACACCGGCCAACACCGTGACGGTCACCGGCGGGCCGGACCCGGCCACGCCGACGCACACCGCCGTCGCCAGCCCCTCCGTCGAGCCGGTGCTTCAGGCGCACCTGACCGTCGCCAAGGTGCTGGTGACCAACCCGGTCGTGCCGGGTTCCCCGGTCGAGTGGCGGGTGACCGTGACGAACGACGGGCCCTCGCTGGCGCGGGGCGTCGTCGTCACGGACCGGATCCCGGCCGGGGTGCTGAACGCCTCGATGACCGCGCAGGACGGCACCGCCTGCCCGATCACGGACGGCACGGCGACCTGCCCCGCCGTCGAGATCCCGGTCGGCCGGACGCTCGCCTGGACGGTGAAGGGGACGCTCGACCCGGGCGCGACCGTCACGCCGACCAACACGGCGACCGTCACGGGCGGCCCCGACCCGGCCACGCCCACGCACACGGCGGTCGCCTCGCCCTCGGAGTCGCCGTCGGCGCAGGCGCGGCTGAGCGTCGCCAAGGTGCTGCTGACCGACCCGGTGGTCGCCGGGCAGCGGATCCAGTGGCGGGTGACGGTCACCAACCACGGGCCCTCGCAGGCGCGGAACGTCGTCGTCACCGACCGGGTGCCCGCGGGGGTGAACGGCGCCACGATGGCGGCGGACGACGGCACCGCCTGCCCGATCGCGGACGGCACGGCGACCTGCCCGGCCGTCGAGATCCCGGTCGGCGGGACGGCGGGCTGGACGCTCACCGGCACGCTGGACGCGGACGCCACGGCCGTCCCGGTCAACACGGTGGTGGTGACCGGCGGGCCGGACCCGGACGCGAGCGACCGCACCGCGGTGGCCACCCCGACCGTTCCGATCACCGTGCGGCACGACCTGCTGCTCACCAAGCGCGCGACGCCGACCGACCCCAAGCCCGGTGACCGGGTCACGTACACCGTCACCGCGACCAACCGGGCCGGTGGCACGTACGTCGGCGCCGTCGTCACCGACGACCTCTCCGGGGTCCTGGACGGCGCGGTCTACGGTCTCGACGCCCGCGCCGACACCGGGCGGACGGCCTACGCGGCGCCTCGCCTGACCTGGACGCTGGACCTCCGGCCCGGAGCGACGGCGACGCTGAGCTACACCGTCACCGTGAAGCCCGGGGCGGGTGGCGCGACGCTCGTCAACCGGCTCACCGCCGACGGGTCCAACTGCTCCGGCGGCGCCAACGGGAGTGGCAGCGGGGGCGGGACCGGCGCGCGGCGGGCGGCGGCGGTGAGCACGAGCGGCAACTGCTCGACCACCACCACGGTCCGCAGGCTGCCGAGCCCGAGCCCCAGCCCGACGACCCGGCCTCCGCTGCCGCCCACCGGGAGCGGCAGCCCGAAGCCGGCGCTGCTGGTCGCCGTTCTGCTCCTCGCTCTCGGTGGCCTGCTGGTGGCGGCGCGGCGCTCCCGTCGCTGAGCGTCCCAGCGATCACCGTCGGGCGGTCGGCTCTGTCGGCCGCCCGACGGCGGTTCGCGGCGGTGCTGACGGAGAACGCTGACCGACGGTGGTGTGTGGCCGGACCCTCAGCCAGGATCGACGGCCCGGGCGGTGGCGAAGATCCGGGCGCAGCGTCCTGCCATCGCCTCGGGGCTCTGGTCGGGGTGCTCGATCCACCAGCGGACCAGGGTGGTGCACAGGCCGCGCCAGGCGTACTTGAGGGCGTCGGCGTCGAGGGGGTCGTCGGACCCGGTGCTGCGCAGGAGTTCGGCGGTGCCGGTGGCGGCGAGTTCGTCGATGGCGTCGCGGTAGTGGGCGGCGCGGTGGGCCGCCTCGCTGCCGGGCGGCAGCGAGGGGTCGTAGAGGACGAACCATGCCTCGCGCTGCCCGTCGAGGGCGTCGAAGAGGGCGCGCAGCACGCGCAGGGGGGTGGGGGGTGCGCCGTTGTCGTGGTCGGCCATGGCGGTCCGGACGGCGGTCAGCAGCCGGTCGCCGACGGGTTCGAGGCAGCCGAGGAAGAGGTCCTGCTTGCTGCCGAAGTACTGGTGCAGCAGGGGCTTGGTGACGCCCACCCGGGCGGCGACGGTGGCCATGGTGGTGGCCTCGTAGCCGCGTCGGCCGAACTCCTCGGTGGCCGCGGCGAGAACCTGTCGTTCGCGCTCGGCCCTGGGCATGCCCTTGGTGCCGGCCCTGGTGGGAAGCATTGTCATAGAACTGATCTTACCTTAGGGTAATTTACTGACCGGTAAGTTCATCGGATCCCCCGGAGCTGCCTCATGACGCCTGCCGCCGAGACCGTCCCCCGCCTCCGGTCCTGGTGGGGCTGGGGCTATCAGGACGCCCAGCCCGACGACGCCGAGTGCCTCGCGCTGGGCGCCCTGCTGCCGGGCACCCTGGCCCGCCCGCTGCCGGTCCCCCGGGTCGCCGACCTCGCCGTCGGCCGGCCCGCCGTGACGCCACCGCCCTCCCTGGCACACCTCGTCGGCGCCGACCCCGGCGACCGTGCCGCCCACGCCATGGGCAAGGCCTACCGGGACGTCGCCCGCGCCCTGCGCGGCCGCCCGGGCCGGATCCCGGACCTGGTCGCCCGTCCGACCGGCGACCGGGCGGTGGCCGACCTGCTCGACTGGGCCGGTTCGCACGGGGTGGCCGTCGTTCCGTTCGGCGGCGGCTCCTCCGTGGTCGGCGGGGTGGAGTACCGCGGCGACGCCCACCGCGCCGTGCTGTCGCTCGACCTGACCTCGATGGACCGCGTCCTGGAGGTCGACCCGACCGGCCGCTCCGCGCGCATCCAGGCCGGGGCCCTCGGTCCGGTACTGGAGGACCAGTTGCGGCCCCACGGCCTGACCCTACGCCACTTCCCGCAGAGCTTCGAGTTCTCCACCCTCGGCGGCTGGCTGGCCACCCGGGCCGGCGGCCACTACGCCACCGGGCACACCCGGATCGACGACTTCACGCAGGCGCTGCGCGTGGTCACCCCGGCCGGGACCAGCAGTTCCTGGCGGCTGCCGTCGTCCGGCGCCGGGCCCTCGCCCGACCGGCTCTTCCTCGGCTCCGAGGGTACCCTCGGGGTCATCACCGAAGCCTGGATGCGGGTGCAGGAGCGCCCCCGTCACAAGGCTTCCGCCGCACTGGAGTTCACCGATTTCCAGCGCGCGCTGGACGCCGTGCGCGCCGTCGCGCAGACCGATCTCGCCCCGGCCAACTGCCGGCTGCTCGACCCCGGCGAGGCGCTGTTCTCCGGTGCGTCGAAGGACGGTTCGAGCGTCCTGGTCCTGGGCTTCGAGTCCGCCACCGGGCCCGTCGACGACCGGCTCGCCGCCGCCGTCGACCTGGCCCGCGACCACGGCGGACGGGTCGCGGCCGACACCGCGGGCGGCGGCGCCGTGGGCGCCTGGCGTTCGGCGTTCCTGCGGATGCCCTACCTGCGCGACGGGCTGGCCCGGATGGGCGCCGTCGTGGAGACCTTCGAGACCGCCGCCACCTGGGACCGGATCCCCGCCCTGATCGAGGCCGTCCGCGCCGAGGTCGGCGCCGCCGCGCACGCGGCCACCGGGCAGCCGGCCACCGTCAACTGCCGCCTCACGCACGTCTACCCGGACGGCGCCGCGCCGTACTTCACCGTCGCCGTGGCCGGACGCCCCGGCGAGGAGGTCGCCGTCTGGGACGAGATCAAGGCCGCCGCCACCGACGTCCTGCACCGCCACCGCGCCACGGTCACCCACCACCACGCCGTCGGGCGCGACCACCGCCCCGGCTACGACCGCCAGCGTCCGGAGCCGTTCGCCCTGGCCCTGCGCGCCGCCAAGGGCGCCCTCGACCCGCACGGCATCCTCAACCCCGGTGTGCTGCTCGACTGACCGGTACCGGCCGACACTGGTGGGCCGTCGGTGTGCGGACGTACCGGCGACCGCTCGGCTCCGGTCGGGACGAACACGAGAACCGAACCGCCCGTGACCTCACCAGGTTCGGGGTTTCCACCAGTTCGCCGGCCCGGCGGGCGGGAGGGAGACTTCCCGCCAGGGGCGGCGGCCCGCTCCGAAGGCCGCCGCCAGGGACCGAACAGAGGGGGGCCGACGCGATGAGCGGTCAGCTGTACGACGGGATCGGCGAGGCGTTCGAGGGCTTCAAGAACCTTCCGCTCGCCCGCTACGGGGAGGTGCCCGGCTTCCTCGGCCTGGTCGGCGACGTCGAGGGCAGGTCGGTCCTCGACCTCGCCTCCGGAACCGGCTTCTACAGCCGGGAGTTCAAGCGCCGCAGGGCCTCCCGCGTGCTCGGCGTCGACATCTCCTCCGCGATGGTCGAGGCGGCCCGGGCCCGGGAGGAGGACGAGCCGCTGGGTGTGCGCTACGAGCTCGGCGACGTCGCCGAACTGCGCGCGTTCGAGGAACCCTTCGACATCGCGGTCGCCGTCCAGCTGTTCAACTACGCCGAGGACGTCGCCACCATCGAGCGGATGTGCCGCAACATCCACCGGAGCCTTGCAGCCGGGTCCGAGTTCTTCGCCTTCGGGCAGCACCCGGACTTCCGCTTCGACGGGCCGTCCCTGGCCAAGTACGGCTTCCTCTGCGAATCGCTCGGTGAGCACACCGAGATCGGGCCCAGGGTGAGGATCACCGCGCTCCTCGATCCGCCGATCTCCTTCGTCGCGAACCCGCCCGGCCGCGAGGTCTGGGAGCGGAGCCTGCGGGCGGCCGGGTTCACCGGGACCACCTGGGTCCCGCTGGAGATCTCGGCGGCCGGTGTGCGGGAGTACGGCGAGGAGTTCTGGGACGACTACGCCGCCAATCCCCCGCTGACGATGCTGCGCTGCCGCGCCTGAACCGGCGCAGGCGGCGGGCCGCACCCCGTTCCGGTCCTCCCTCGGCCGTCGGGCGGCCGAGGGAGGACCGGGCTCGCTCCGGACCGACAGAGATGCGGCCCGGGCGCGTTGCGGCGATGCTGAAAGTATCGGTATTTCCTCGACATTCGGCATTTTTCTCGACCTCACGAGAGGACGCAGCCGTGTCCGACGAACTCGACCTGAGGACGGACAAGTCCTGCAGCGGTTCCCGTGCCCTGCCGATCAGCGAGTCGTTCACCGCCACCACGACGGCGACCCTGTTCTCGCCCCCGTTCCACGCTTCCGCAGGCACCACGATCAACGTTCAGCTGCTGGCCGAACTGGACGACCCCAATGGAATCCCCGGCAACGGGACGGTGGGCGTCACCGTGCGCCAGTGCTGCGACCTGTCGGACTCCGACATCACGCAGCAGACGGTCGGCAGGATCGGACCGGCCGGATCACCCGAAGCCACCCCGTTGACCGCGACGCTCTCCGACGCCTGCACGCTGTCCACCCATCCCGACGGCAACGACAGCGAGTTCGTCTACTACCTCCGACTGAGGATCAGCGACAGCTTCGACCGGGTCAAGCTGTCCTACTCGATCACCTGAGCGACGTGAGCGCCGGGCTCAGAGCCCGAGTTCGGTCAGCCCCGGGTGGTCGTCGGGGCGGCGGCCGAGCGGCCAGTGGAACAGCCGCTCCGCCTCGGTGATCGGCAGGTCGTTGATCGACGCGTGCCGGTGCGCCATCAGGCCGTCCCGGTCGAACGCCCAGTTCTCGTTGCCGTAGGAGCGGTACCACTGGCCCGAGTCGTCGTGCCACTCGTAGGCGAAGCGGACCGCGATGCGGTCGGCGGTGTGCGCCCAGAGTTCCTTGATCAGCCGGTACTCGTGCTCGCGCCGCCACTTGCGGGTGAGGAAGGCCGCGATCTCCTCGCGCCCGGTGACGAACTCGGCGCGGTTCCGCCAGCGGCTGTCCGGGGTGTAGGCGAGGGAGACCCGCTGCGGGTCGCGGGTGTTCCAGCCGTCCTCGGCGGCGCGGACCTTCACGCGGGCGGTCTCCTCGGTGAACGGGGGCAGGGGCGGGCGCTGCTCGGACATGCCGGTCTCCTTCTGCGGACGACTCCGGAGTCGAGTGAGAACGGTCGTTCTCACCGCGTCCGCTACCCTATGAGAACGATGGTTCTCGTGTAAAGGACAGGGCTGATGGACACCGACGGCGCACGTACCCGGATCCTCGACGCGGCCGAGGAGCTGTTCTACGCCCAGGGCGTCCAGTCGGTCGGCATGGACGCCGTCCGCACCACCGCCGGCGTCACCCTGCGCCGCCTCTACCAGCTCTTCCCGTCCAAGGACGACCTCGTCGAGGCCTATCTGGAGCGCCGCGACCGGCGGTGGCTCGCCGAGCTCGCCGAGCATGTGGACGCGGTCGCCGGCACCCCGGCCGAGCGGGTGCTCGCCGTGTACGACTGGCTCGCCGACTGGTTCGCCCGGCCCGGCTTCCGGGGCTGCGCCTTCGTCAACTCCTACGGCGAACTGGGCGCCACCGCGCCCGGTGTCGCCGCCGTCGCGCGCCGGCACAAGGAGGCGCTGCGCGACTACCTGACCGGGCTCGCCGAGGACGCCGGTGCCCCGGCCGGCACCGGGGTCCGCCTGGCCCTGCTCGCCGAGGGGGCGATCACCCTCGCCGCCCTGACCCGCACCCCGGCCCCCGCCGCCGAGGCCCGGGAGGTCGCCCGGCTGCTGCTCGCGAACGCCGGTGCCGGCGCCACTGCCGGTGCGAGCGCCGGCGTCACAGGGTGAGCCGGCGGGCGGAGGCGCGGATCGGGTCCGGGAGTTCGGTGCCGCCGCGCAGGTAGCGGTCCACGGCGGCGGCGGCCGAGCGGCCCTCGGCGATCGCCCACACGATCAGCGACTGACCGCGCCCCGCGTCGCCCGCGACGAAGACGCCGGCCGTCCCGGCGGCGAAGCCGTCGTCGCGGGCGAAGGCGCCGTCCGGGCCGGCCGTGAGCCCGAGCCGGGCACTCAGCCAGGGCTCCGGCTCGGGGCCGGTGAAGCCGAGCGCGAGCAGGGCCAGTTCGGCCGGGACGCTGCGCTCGGTGCCCGCCCGGGGGGTGCGGTCGGGCGATTCGGCGTCGGCGAAGCGGACCGCGGCGAGGCGTCCGTCCGGGCCGGACTCGAAGGCGACCGTGCTGGCGGCGAACACCCGGACCCCGCTCCCGGTGGCGTCGGCCTCCTCGTGCGAGGTGGTCTCCCGGTGGACCTTGGGGTGGACCGGCCAGGGCTGTCCGGGGGCCCGGCGCGCGGGCGGGCGCGGGTTGATGTCGAGCTGGGTGACGGCCGCCGCCCGCTGCCGCAGCGCGGTGCCGAGGCAGTCCGCCGCGGTGTCGCCACCGCCGACGATGACCACCCGGAGGCCCTCGGCGGACACCGGCGCGGCCGGGAGTTCCCCCTCGTCGACCCGGTTCGCGCCGGTCAGGAAGGCCATCGCCTGATGGACGCCCGGGAGGCGGCCCCCGGGCACCGGCAGTTCGCGGCGCAGGCCCGCGCCGACGGCGACCACCAATGCGTCGCACTCGGCCCGCAGTTCGTCGGCCGCGAGGTCCCGGCCGACGCACAGGCCGGTGCGGAACGTGGTGCCCTCGGCCCGCATCTGGTCGAGCCGGCGGTCCAGCCGGTGCTTCTCCAGCCGGAACGGCGGGATGCCGTAGCGCAGCAGCCCGCCGGGGCGGTCGGCCCGCTCGTACACCGTGGTGGTGTGGCCGGCCCGGGTCAGCTGCTGGGCGGCGGCGAGGCCCGCCGGGCCGGAGCCGACCACGGCCACCCGCCGGCCGGTGGTGCCGACGGGCGGCTGCGGGAGGTCCCAGCCCTCCTCCCAGGCGCGGTCGGCGAGGGCGAGTTCGATGTTCTTGATCGTGACGGGCGCCCCGCCGTCGACGGCCAGCACGCAGGCGCTCTCGCAGGGGGCCGGACAGAGCCGCCCGGTGAACTCGGGGAAGTTGTTCGTCGCCAGCAGGCGCACCGCCGCGGCCCGCCAGCCGTCCAGGGCCACCAGCCGGTTCCAGTCCGGGACGAGGTTGCCGAGCGGGCAGGCGCTGTGGCAGAACGGCAGCCCGCAGTCCATGCAGCGGGCGGCCTGCCCGCCGACGATCGGCAGCAGGGACCCGGGGCGGTACACCTCCCGCCAGTCCTCGACCCGCTCCCGCGCGTCCCGTCGCACGCGCTCCGCGCGCGGGGTGGTGAGGAAGGCCATCCGGTCTGCTGCCATCGCGGCCTCCGGCAGGGCGTGCCGACACGGGTCGGCGGCACCCCGGCGGACGCGCCACCGTGTGGCCACGGTACGCCCACGAACGGCTCGCGGGAAGCGGTGGCCGGGAGCCGGCCTCCCCGGGCCTCGTGCCGCGGCGCGGGGCGACGCCCGGGTTTGACCGGTTCTGCACTCCCGGGCCCATGATCGGCCGTGCCAGGCTCGGTTGCGGCCGGCCGGGTCCGGCCGGAGCGGTGCCCCCGCCGCGTCCGTCGCGTGCTCCGCGCCGGACGCCCCGGGAGCCACCGCGCCACCGCGCCACCGACCGAGGACGAGGTGAGTTGCTTGGCCACCCTGATGACGACATTGCGCGGCACGCTCACGGCCGCCGCCGCTGCCGCCGCCCTGGCCACCGTCGGGACCGGGGCCGCCCACGCCGCCGGCTGGCCTCCGTTGCAGGACGGCGGGTACCTGTACTCCGGCACCGCCGGCACCGGGACGGTCACCTCGGTAGACCTGTCCGACCTCGGCACCTGCCACACCCTGGCGGCGCCCGCCCGGTCGGTCCAGGTCGCCTCCGGCTCGGCGTCCGTCCTGCTCTACCCCGGTGCCGGCTGCACCGGCGCCCACCCGTGGGCCACCGGATCCCTGGTGCAGTCCGACCTTCCGGCCGCGGCGCGGAGCTACCGGGTGGTCCCGGCCTGACGGTGCCCCCGGGCGGCGTCCGTCCGGGGCGGCTCCACCCGGAGCGGGCCGCGCCTGGCCCGTCCTCCCGTCAGACTGGTGCGCGGTCGTGCCGCACGCGCACCGGTCGTTCGGAGGGAGCCGCGCATGGTCGGGCAGGGAGCGGCGGGCCGCGGGCCCGCGCAGGAGGCGGTGGCGGCGGCCCTGGAGCGCGCCGCCGCCGTCGCGCACCTCAACGCCTTCATCACCCTCGACGGCGAGGGGGCCGCGGCGGAGGCGGCCCGTCACGACCGGCGCGGCGGCGGCGCCCGCCGCTGGTGCCTCGCCGTCAAGGACAACGTCCATGTCGCGGGCCTGCCCAACACGGCGGGGACCCCCGGGCTCGCCGGGTTCGTCCCCGCCGCCGACGCGCCCGTCGTCGCGGCGCTGCGCGCGGCCGGCGCGATCGTCCTGGGCAAGACCAACATGCACGAACTGGCGCTGGGGGTCACCTCCGGCAACCCCACCTTCGGCGCGGTCGGCAACGGCGCCGACCCGGCCCTGTTCGCGGGCGGCAGCAGCGGCGGTACGGCCGCCGCGGTGGCCTCGGGCATCGTGGACGCCGGGCTCGGCACCGACACCGGCGGGTCCGTCGGCATCCCGGCCGCGCTGAACGGGATCTACGGCCTGCGCCCCAGCGCCGGGCGCTACCCCTCGGGCGGTGTCACGCCCCTGTCGGTCACCCGGGACACCCCCGGGCCGATGGCGCGCACCCTGGACCGGCTCGCCGCGCTGGACGCCTTCGTCACCGGCCGCTTCCTCACCGGCCGCGCCGGGGCGGCGCTGCCCCCGGACCGCACGCTCCGGCTCGGCCTGCCGAGGCATGTGTTCACCGAGGACCTGGAGGCCCCGGTCCGGGTGGCGTGGGAGGCGGCCGTGGAGCGGCTCGGCACGGCGCGGGCCGTCTGGGTCCCGGTGGACACCGGGCACCTGGTGGAGTTCGACGCCCGGGCCGGGATGCATCTCGTGCTCGGGGAGTTCGCCGCCGCCTTCGACCGCTACCTGGCCGGGCACCGGATCGGGCGCAGCACCGCCGAGGTGGTCGGGGCGGCCGCCGACCCGGCCGTGGCGGAGCTGCTCGGGGCCGCCGCCCTGCCCACCGGCCCGGCGTACCCGGGACCGGCCGCGCTGCGCGGGGCGGTCGTGGAGCGCCGCGCGATGCAGGCCGCCTACGCCGAACTCTTCGCGGTGAGCGGCGTGGACGCGATCCTCTGCCCCACCGTGCCGGTGTGCGCCCGGCCGCTGCACCGGCACGAGGCGTCGCTGCGCCTCAACGGCCGGGAGGTGCCCACCTTCCCCACGCTGATCCGCAACACCTCCCCCTCGGCCACCGCGGGGCTGCCCTCGGTCACGGTGCCGCTGCCGGTCGACGGCTCACCGCCGGTCGGCCTCCAGTTGGTCGGTCCGCGCGGCGGCGACCGGGGGCTGCTGGCCGTGGCCGCCCGGATCGACGCCCTGCTGCGACGGGGGGAGCCCGGGGACGCTCGCCCGTGACGGGGTGGGGCGGTCGCGGCCCGCGTCCCGACCGGCACCCCCGTGGCCGGTCGGGACGGGGTGCCGGTCAGCCGACGGCGATGACGACCTTGCCCAGCGGGTTGGCCCGCTCGTAGTACTCGTAGGCCGCCGCGGCCTCCTCGAACGGGAAGACCCGGTCGACGACCGGGCGCAGGGCGTGCTCGGCGACGAAGTCGTTCATGGCCGCGAACTGGGCGTGGCTGCCGACCGCCACCGCGCGGACGGTCGCGGCGACGCCGAAGAGCAGGCGCGGGTCGAGCGGCGGCCAGTCGCCGGAGACGGAGCCGACCAGGGCGAGGTGGCCGTCGACGGCGAGCGACTTCAGTGACTGCTCCAGCGAACCGGCGGTGTCGACGACCCGGTCGACGCCGCGTCCGCCGGTCAGCTCCCGGACCGCGGTGTGCCAGTCGGGCCGGTCCCGGTAGTTCACCACCTCGTCGGCGCCCAGTTCGCGCAGTCGCCGCTCCTTCGCCGGGCTGCCGGTGGTGGCGATCACCCGCGCGCCGAGGGCGTGGGCGTACTGGAGCGCGAACAGGGACACTCCCCCGGAGCCGGTGGTCAGCACGGTCTCCCCGGGGCGCACGCCGCGGCCGTCGCCGGTCAGCGCGTTCCAGGCGGTGAGGCCGACGCAGGGCAGGGTGGCCGCCTCCTGGTAGGAGAGGTGGGCGGGGACCGGCAGCAGGGCCTGCTCGGGGAGGACGGCCAGCTCGGTCAGCATCCCGTCCAGCGAGCCGCCGAGCTGCGGCAGCAGGTCCGCCGCCAGCCGGCCGTCCCGCCAGTGCGGGAACAGGGTGGCGGTGACGCGGTCCCCCGGGCGCGCCCACCGGACGCCCGGTCCGACGGCGACGACCTCGCCCGCGCCGTCGGAGACCGGGACGAGGTCCGGCTTGACCGGCAGCACGTACTGGCCGCGCAGCACCAGCAGTTCCCGGAAGCTCAGCGAGACCGCGCGGACCGCGACCGCGACCTCGCCCGGCCCCGGGGTCCTCGGCCGGGCCGTGCGCAGCGACAGCCGGTCGAGGCCGCCGCCCTCGCCGAGGTGGTAGCTGCGCACCGTGGAGGGGAACGCGGCGGCGATTGTCGGGACGGCGGTGGTCGCGGCGGGCGCGGTGGTGGTCATGGTCGTTCCCCCGGTGGTGAGGTGTTCGCTGTGTGCCTCCACCGTGCCGCCGACCCCGGTCTCCGCTCAATTCCCGGCCGGGAATGACGACCGGCACCTCCCCGATCGGCCCGCGGCCCTCCCCCGGGCGCTTCGCCCGTTCGGGTGACAATGCGCGGCCGTCGCCCCGCGACCCGGCAGACTGCCCTGACCGTCCCTGCCGCCGGGGCGGTGGGGTGCGTGTCCTCCCGGCTACCGGGCGGTGGGGGCTCCCTCGCCGCCGCTCGGGACGGCGGAGCCGAACCGCCATGCCTCGATGTCGCGGTAGCGGATCGGCCCGGGGCCCCGGCCGATGTTGCTGCCGACGAGGTGCAGCCGTTCGGTCGGCCACGGCCGGCCCTCGAAGCCGGTGAGCCCGGCGGCGGCCAGCGGGACGCTGGTGGCGTCGTCGCGGCGGGAGCGGGCCAGGGTCAGATGGGGGCGCAGCGGGCGGTCCCTGAACGTGATGCCGCAGGAGCCGACCACCGCGCGGACGTCGGCGGCGAGGGCGTGCAGCCCCTCCAGGTCGCCGTCGATCCCGCTCCACAGGAGGCGCTCGTCGAAGTGGCCGCCGCCGCGCAGGCGCAGGTCCAGGGCGGGGCGCGAGGCCGCCGGGGCGGCCAGGGCCGCGCGCAGCGGGGGCACCGCCGTGGAGGGCAGTTCGCCGAGGAAGGCCAGGGTGATGTGCCAGTCCTCGATCCGGTTCCAGCGCAGTCCCGGGAAGGTCTCGTAGGCGGGGCGCAGGGCCCGGGCCAGTTCGTCCTTGGCGTCGTCGGGCGGGGCCAGGGCCACGAACACGCGCAGGGTCGAGGGCTCGGGGTGATCGTTCACGAAGGGGAGGTTAGCCCAGGCCGGAGCGGCCCGGCCCACCGGTGCCCGGGGTGCGGGCGCCGCAAGGGCGGAGTGCGGCCGCCGGAGGAACAAGGTGCCGGCGCAGGAGGGGCGGGGCGCGGGCGCCGCGGGGGTGCTGTCGTCCCCGAGGGGGAACGGCGGGCGATCGTACCTGGTCGGGAGGGGGCGGTCGGGGCCGACGCCAGCCCGGATTCGACCGGGTCGCGACCGGATCCGACCGGGGGATCCCGCGCGGTCCGGAACGGCCGGAACGCGCCCGCACGGACGGTACGGTTCTGCTCAACGGCCTTTCCCCGTAATGGGGTTGCCCCACCCAGTGGTAGCACACCGAGTGGGGCGCACGGGCCGATCAAGGAAGATGAGGCACACCTGTGTATGACCGACCCTCCCGGGGGCGGGCGGACCTGCCCCCGGTGATCTCCCACGCTAGCAGGGGCGGCAGCGCGGCCACGGGATTTCGCAGCCTGCGCGCCACCCCTGGCGGGGCCGACTCGACCGGCCGCCCGTCCTGTTCGCGACCGACCGGGCGGCGTACGCCGGCGGCGCGGCCGTGCGGGAACACCTCGCGACGGTCCCCGGCCTGCTGAGGGCGGGTCGGACCGCCCGGACCCGGGCCGCGACCGACCCGCCGGACCCGCCACCGCCGAACGAAGAGCATCCGGCCCCCTCCTGGCGGAGGCCGGACGGCACGCGCCCCCGCCCCGGAACTCCGGCCCCGGCGCGCGCCCCGCGCACCACGCGCACCTTCCGAGCCACCCGACTGCCCCCGCACACCTGCGACCCGACCCCGATCGGAGGCACGGTGCCCAGTCCGCACAGGCCCGCGACCGGCCCGGCCGGCTACGCGGCCTTCGTCCAGCTCCACCGCCACAGCTACGAGCAGTACGCCCGCGCCCGCCTGGGCGACCGCTCGCTGGCGGCGACGGTCGTCGCGCGGGTCCTGCGTCGGGCCGAGCTGGACTGGAGCGCGGCACTCCGCGGGGACCCCGCCGCCTTCACCTGGGACGTGCTGAGGGAGAGCGTCACCTCGGCCCGGGCCGAGGCCGCCGACGCGCCGGCGGACGACCTGCACCGGGCGCTGCCCGACCGGCCGGCCGACGCCGCGCTCCTGCACGAGCGCCTGGGCCTCGCGCCCAAGGCCGCCGCCGCCCTGATGGGCCTGGGCGAACCCGAGTTGCAGGTCCAACTCCGGGCCGCCCGCCGGATCCTGGCCGAACTCGACCCCGGCGGCCGGAACGGGGGCGCCTGACCGGACACCCCTCGAAGACGCCCCTCGAAGACGCCGCCCCACCGTGGCACGCCCGACCGCTCCCCCGCGGACGCCGGTGCGCCACGGCATCGCCATGCCCCGCCACAGTTCACCCACCCGGGTTGTTTCAACCGCGATCGGGCCGACCTAGGATGACGTGTCATCACAATGGCTTGTCGACAAGGAACTTCGGCACACCCAAGGGGGTACCGTGAACGACGCGAGGGCCGAATCGCGGGAGCACTACGTTGACGCGGACACGCCCAGCGCGGCGCGGATGTACGACTACCTCCTGGGCGGGCACTACAACTACCCGTGCGACCGCGAGGCCTGCGACCAACTGCTGGTGACCGCCCCCAGCACCCGGGAGCTGGCGCTCAACAACCGGGCCTTCCTGGAGCGGGTGGTGCGCCACATCGCCCGGCGCTACGGGATCAGGCAGTTCCTGGACCACGGCTCGGGCCTGCCCACCCAGAACAATGTGCACCAGGTCGCCCAGAGCGTCGATCCGGACAGCAAGGTGGTCTACATCGACAACGACCCGCTGGTCCTCGGCTACGGACGCGCGTTCCTGGAGGAGAACCGGAACGTGCTCATCCTGCCCTCGGACATGCGGGAGACCGCGGCCATCGCGGCCGACGCGGCGCGGATCATCGACTTCCGCCGGCCGGTGGCCGCGCTGTTCGTGTCGGTGCTGCACTGCGTCCCCGACGACGACCGGGGGAACCCGCGCAGGATGGTCGAGGACACCGTGCGGCTGCTGGCCCCCGGCAGTGTCGTGGTGATCTGCCAGCTGGTCAGCGAGGACGCCAGGATCCGGGACGCGGTCACCGAGCTGATGCGGGAGCAGACCGGCGGCCGCTGGGGCCGGGTGCGGACCAAGGCCGAGGTGGCCGAGCTCTTCACCGTCCCCCGGCTCCGGATCGAGGAGGAGGTCGGCCTGCTCGACGTCACGGACTGGCGGCCGGACACCGAGCTGGTCCGGCGCCAGGCCACCCAGGAGTGGATCGAGTACGGAGGCCTGGCCACCGTCCACTGAGGCCCCCGGCCGGTCGCGGTGGCGGCGTCAGAGGCGGGCGCGGTGCCAGTCGAGCGCCTCGGCGACCAGTTCACGGCTCGGCACCGGCCCGGGAGCCTGACGGATGACGCTGTCGCTGAGGTCCTGGTAGTCGAGGTAGTCGCTGTCCGCCGCCTCGCCGGCGATCGGGCCCCGGTGGAACTCGGCCCGCCCCCCGGCCTCGGTGTAGATGACGTCCGGGGCCGCGAACGAGCCCCGTTCGAAGCTGAGCCGGATCAGCGAAGTCACCTGGAGCGCGAGGGGGTTCTCCGCCGCGATCACCCTGACCGCGACCGGCGAACGCTCCTCGTCCACGTGCCGCAGCAGCACCGACAGCTGGTCGACCATCATCCGGGGCTCGCCGAAGTCGGCGTAGAGGGCGCCGCGCTGGACGAAGAAGGTCGACCTCGGGAGCCGGCGCGCGAAGCGGTCGGCGCGCAGGCCCCGGACCTCGATGATCCGGTCGGCGAGCCTGCGCTGGCTGGCGAGCAGGGTCCGGCCCGTCACCACCTCGCGGTACCGCGGGATCTGGAGCACCCCGGGGATCACATTGGTGTCGATGATGACCTGCCGCGCGGCCCACTCCTCCAGGCTGGTGAGCCGCAGCATGGAGTCCGGCACGGCCTCGCGGTAGGCGGCGCGGGAGCGGGTCCGCACCGAGTTGGCCCACCCCTCCGCCGAGGCGTCGTGGGCGAGTTGGAGCAACTGTGCGCGCCGGGGCCCGGGCCGGACCCCGAGGGCGTCCAGGAGGACCTCGACCACGGCCGGCTTGTCGATCCGCATCTCGCCGTTCTCGATCCGGCTGTAGACCGACGTGGAGACCTTGACCCTGGTCCGCTGCAGCACCTGCCGCTGGGTCAGGGTGCCGCGTTCGATCTTCAGCTCCGCACCCAGGAGCAGGGCGGGAACGCCCCAGGACCCCGGCGGGTCGGGCGCGGGACGCCCGAACGGAACTGCACGGTCCTCCATGGGCAAAGGGCCCCCCTTGGGCACAATCTCGAAGCTCACCCCGAACGGTCGGGTTCAGCTTCACACAAGGGGGGCTCCGTCGTCACGCCGGACCGCTGGACCCGGGTGCCGGTACTACGAACTCAAACCGCCAGACGGTCGAATTCACCGTTCTTCACGCCGCTGAGAAGTGCCGCGATCTCCGGCGCGGTGAGGACCAGGGCCGGACCGCTCGGGAAGCGGCTGTTGCGCAGGGCCACTTGGCCGTCGTCCAGTTTCCGCAGCTCCACGCAGGCGCCCGTGCCCTGGCTGGCCCGGGCCTTCTGCCAGCCGTCCGTCGCCTCGATGACGTCGGCCGGCATGCCGTTGAAGTAGTCGATCACGATCAGCCATCTCCACTGTCCGATGGGCGCCCGCTCCTCCGATCTTCATACGGCACGGAGAAGTGCCCTGGTGGGACTCCTGCGCAATCCCGTGCGGGATTGCGCACGCCGGGCGACTTGAATCATTCACCTCGACAATCGAACAGCGCCACCCCCTAATAGGGTGAATGCGGATCGCTTTATGCATACCTATTGTCAGCGGCTGATAGCACTGTCGGACGGACCGCGTGCTACCGGTCCGCCGGGCCGTAGACGGTGTTCAGGACACCGCTGGCGAAGGCCGTGCTGCTCAGGAGCTTCAGCCGGATCGGGTCGACGCCCTCCTCGAACAGGCGGATGCCGCGCCCGACCGCGATCGGGTGGACGAGCAGGTGCAGCTCGTCGATCAGCCCGGCGGCCAGCAGCGCCCGCACCACCGAGACCGAGCCGGACATCCCGATCGGGCCGCCCTCCTCCTGCTTCAGCGCGGTGACGCCCTCGACCAGCCCGCCCTTCAGCTGCTCGGAGTTGCGCCAGGTCAGCTCCAGCTCCGAGCGGGAGACGACGACCTTGCGCGCGTCCCCGAGCGCCTTGGCCATCCCGCCCTCCTCGCCGCCCGCGTCCTCACGGTGCGGCCAGGTCGCGGCGAAGGTGTCGTAGGTGGCGCGGCCGAGCAGCACGGTGTTCGCCTCCGCCAGCCGGGCACCGACCGCCGCGCCCATCTCCGCGTCGAAGTAGGGGAAGTGCCACTGCTCCGGGCTCTCCACCACGCCGTCGGCGGCGATGAACAGACCTGCGGTGAGCTTGCGCATCAGGATCTCCCTGTGTCTTGGGGGTTGCTTGCTTTCATACGGTCAGACCGGCCGGCGGGGCGGAACTCATCGGTCCCGGCGGAAAAAGTTCTTCCGGAGCACGCGCGGGGCCGCCGCACCCCCGTGCCCGGCGGCCGCCGCCCGCGTTCTGACAACGCAGAAGCTAGGTTGCTTTTCCAACTTTCACAACGCACATGCGCCACATATCAAGCATTTCCGCAGGTCAATGGCTCCATGATCATTGCAACGGGCCTGAATTCAATGCAACGAAAAGGGGTCCAGCCATTGCAATGGTCCGACGCTGAACGCTCAGGCGGAGGGTGCGGTACCGGAGAAGGGGGTGCGGACCTCGGCCGGGGCGAGCAGGGTGGCGGGGAGGGCGCCGAGCTGCTGGAGCACCGCGGTGCAGTCGTACGCGTCCACCGACCTGACGATCCGCCCGTCCTCGGCGAATTCGAGCTGGCTCATCACGTACAGCGAGAAGCTCTTCCCCCGGCTGGACTGCGGAAGGCAGAGGAACGGCTCCCTGATCGTGGCGCCGTACCGCACGTGCGCCACCGCGTGCGACCGGCCGACCAGCACGCCCGCGCTGACGGACCGGATGTCGGAGAACAGCGTGCCGGCCCGGGCGAAGTACTCGTGCAACTCCCGGTGCCCCCGGTAGGTGTGGCCGAACGCCATGTCCTCGATGACGGCGTCCTCCGTGTAGTACGCCAGGGCGTCGGCGGGTGCCGTCGGGGACTCCCACATCGCCACCCAGCGTTCCACGAACGCCTTCCGCTCGCTCTCGTCGAATTCCGGCACGTCGAATTCCGGCACGTCGAATTCCGGCACGGGGATCAGTCCTCTCCGGGAAGGGCGCCGACGGTCGTGGTGCGGGGCGGTGACCAGTGGCGCAGCACCGAGGCCAGCACCCTCGGCCGCGCCAGCTCCGCCGGGGAGCCGGTGAGGCTGACGGCGTTCCAGACTGCGGCGGCCACCCCGGCGTCGGCGGCCGCGGCGCGCATGGTCGCCCGGAAGGAGTGCGCCAGCAGGCGGGCCAGCACGGGGTGGGTGCCCGGGACCTGCGGCATGGACCGGTCGGCCATGGTCGAGAACAGCCACGGGAGCCGCACGGCGCGGGCGGCCTCGCGGTAGAAGCGCCGGGGAAGGCCGTCGACGCCGCCGTCGTCGAGGCAGGTCCGCAGGGCCTTCGCCTCCAGGGCGGCGACGGTCATGCCCGCCCCGTAGATCGGGTTGAGGCTGCACACCGCGTCGCCGACCGAGAGCAGTCCCTCGGGGAGCCGGCGCAGCCGGTGGAAGTCCCGGCGGACCGAGGCCGGGTAGCGGAACGAGGAGACCCCGGAGAGGGGCTCGGCGGCGCGCAGGGCGGCCCGGGTGTCGGCGGCGAGCAGTCCTGCGGCGAAGCCGAGGAACTCCTCCGGCGTGCCCGGTGGGTGGTTGTCCTTGCCGAATCCGTAGAGGGAGAGGACCCAGGCGTCGTTCTCCTGCTGGGTGAGGACGGCGCCCCGCGGGCGGGCCTGGGTGGCGCCGATCAGGACGCCCTTGGCAGCGCCCAGTGCGCCCGGCGGCACCCGGTAGCGGCGGCTGGCGTAGGCGACGCCGACGTGGAGACGCCGCGTCACGGGCTCCTGGTAGCCCAGGGCCCGGTGCCAGACGGCGCCCCTTCCGGCGCGCCCCGTCGCGTCCACCACGAGGTCCGCGTCGACGGTCTCGACGGAGCCGGCCTCCGCCGGGCGGGCCAGCCGGACGCCGGTCACGCCGGCGGAGCCGGCGGCGACGGGAGCCGTGGCCTCGAGTCCGGTCCGCAGGTCGACGTTCGGAAGGGCCCGGACCCTGGCGCGCAGCCGCTCCTCCAGGAAGGGCCGGCTCACCTGGAGCACCCGGCCGAGCGGCACCTGTCGCAGGCGCGAGCCGAAGAACACGATGTCGAGCTCGTCCAGGGCTCCGGCGAGGGTACCGCCCGCGGCCGCCAGCTCCTCGACGAAGCCGGGGAAGGACTCCTCCAGGACTTCGGCGCCACCGGGTGTGAGCGAATGGACGTGCGCCCCCTGCGGCACTCCGCGCCGGACCTCGGGGACGGCCGGGAAGGTGTCCCGTTCGACGACGGTGACCCGCTCGAAGGCCCCCGACAGGGCCTGGGCGGCGCACAGGCCACCGATGCCCGCACCGAGCACGATCGCGTGGTTCGTTCCCCTGCGGCTGCGGACGGGCGCTGGCTTCACGGTCGGCTCCGATCGCTGGTTTCCTGCCGTCGGGCGCGCGGTCCCACCTTCCCGTTCCGCACCCGGCCCACACCCTCGGGCACCCGCGCGTCCGGGTGACGGCGGTGGACGACGGTCGCTCGGCCGGGGCGGGTGACGGCATGCGACGGCATTGCGACGGCCGATCGGCCCGGCCCGGACGGACGCGGCCCGCCGTGGGACCGAGGCACCGGACGCATGCCGCCCGAGGCCGCCTCGTTGACAGTGCCGCGGCGGGCTCCTAGCGTGGCGCGGGCGATTACCCACGAGTAGGGACTGTTGATGGCCGCAGCGCGCCCGTACGACCTCGTCCTGTTCGGCGCCACCGGGTTCACCGGCCGGCTCACCGCCGAGTACCTGGCCCGGGCCGCGCCCGAGGGCTGCCGCTGGGCGCTGGCCGGCCGGGACGCGGACCGGCTCGCCGCCGTCCGCGCCGCGCTGGCCGCGATCGATCCGCGCTGCGCCGGGCTGCCGCTGCTGGTCGCCGACGCCGGGGACCGCGAGGCCCTGCGGAAGGTGGCCGCCTCGGCCCGGGTGGTGGTCTCCACGGTCGGCCCCTACCTGCGCCACGGCGAGCCGCTGGTGGCCGCCTGCGCGGACAGCGGCACCGACTACGTGGACCTCACCGGCGAGCCGGAGTTCGTCGACCGGATGTATCTGCGCCACCACGAGCGGGCGGTGGCCACCGGCGCGCGGCTGGTCCACGCCTGCGGCTTCGACTCGGTGCCGCACGACCTCGGCGTGCTGTTCACCGTCGAGGAACTGCTGCGCCGCGGCGCGCAGCCGGAGCGGATCTCGGTCGAGGGCTTCGTCCGCGTCGCCGGAACCGTCTCCGGCGGAACGCTGGCCTCGGCGATGACCGCCTTCTCCAGGCCGCGCGCGATGGCGCGGGCCGCCCGGGAACGCCGCGCGGCCGATCCGCGGCCCGCGGGACGGCGCGTCCGCACACCGGCCGGCCGCCCGCACCGCTCCCGGGCGGCCCGGGCCTGGGCGCTGCCGCTGCCCACCATCGACCCGCAGGTGGTGGGGCGCTCGGCCGCCGCACTGGACGCCTACGGCCCGGACTTCGGCTACACCCACTACGCCGCGGTGCGGCGGCTGCCGATCGCGGTCGGCGGCGTCGTCGCGGTCGCGGCGCTCGCCCTCGCCGCCCAGCTGCGGCCGCTGCGCCGCGCGCTGGAGGGGCTGCGCAAGCCCGGCGAGGGCCCGGGCGAGCGGCAGCGGGCCGGGTCCTGGTTCACCGTGCGGTTCGTGGCCCGGACGGGCCTCGGCCGGCCGCTGGTCACCGAGGTGTCCGGGGGCGATCCCGGCTACCAGGAGACCGCGGTCATGCTCGCCGAGTCAGCGCTCTGCCTCGCCTACGACGACCTGCCGTCCACGGCCGGGCAGCTGACCACGGCCGTGGCGATGGGACGTCCGCTGATCGACCGGCTGGCCTCGGCCGGGCTCTCGTTCCGGGTCCTGGACGCCCCGCCGACGGGCGCGCCCGGGCGCTGAGGGCCGCCGGGGTCCGTCGAGGTCCGTCGGGGGCGCCCCCCGGTCTCACTTGGGGCTGAGGAGGCAGAACTCGTTGCCCTCCGGGTCGGCCAGGACCGTCCACGAGATCGCGGACCGGTCGAACCCCGGATCGGTGGCTCCCAGGGCGCGCAGCCGGGCCGCCTCCACCTCCACGTCGCCACCCGGGTAGGGGCGGACGTCGAGGTGGACGCGGTTCCACCCGGTCTTGGCGTCGGGGGTGCGGACGAACTCCAGGTACGGGCCGACGCCCTGGGCGGAGCGCAGGCTCGCGTGGTCGTCGGCGACCTCGTGCACCGTCCAGTCCGTCGCCTCGCCCCAGAAGCGGGCCATCTCGCGCGGGTCGGCGCAGTCGACCACCACCGCCGCGACCGGCCCGGTGTCCCCGTAGACCGGGCGGGGCTCCAGGACGCAGAACTCGTTGCCCTCCGGGTCCGCCATGACCGTCCAGGGGACGTCGCCCTGGCCCACGTCGGCGAGGGTCGCGCCGAGGTCCTTCAGGCGTGCGACCAGCTCGGCCTGGTGGGCGGCCGAGGTGGTGGCCAGATCGAGGTGCACCCGGTTCTTCCCGAGCTTGGGCTCCGGACGGGCGACGAGGTCGATGAAGAGCACCGACGGGTCCGGGTAGGGCAGCCCCACCGGTTCGAGGTTGGTCACCCCGGGGCCCTCGCTCTCGATCCCCCAGCCGAGCGCCTCCGCCCAGAACCGGCCCAGCGCGGTGTCGTCCTGGGCCTTCATGTTGATCTGCACAAGTCGTGTTGCCATGACCAAGATCATATGAGCGGTCCCCGGATCCGTCGACGGCGATTCCGGGGCGGTGCAGGAGTCGGGAACGGACCCCGGGGCGGGGCGGGATTGGAGCCGGGGCCGGGGCCGGGGCCGGAGGTGGGGCCCGGACGTGGGGCCGCGTTCCAGGTCGTAGCGGGCAAAGTAGGATGACCCAACCTTCGCGCTACGCGCGAAGACTTCCATAAATGTTCGACTTTGACCGATTAATCTCCCGCTTCACACGCACGGAGCCACCCTCATGGACAACCCGTCCACCGCCGACACCGACGGCGCGATGGAGACCCGCGGTATCGAACCCGTCCCGGACCACGAGCGCCGGGGCAGAGTGCGCGAGCTCTTCCCGACCTGGGTCGCGGCGAACATCAGCGTCCTGCTGCTCACCATGGGGGCAGCCCTGGTGGTGTTCAACCAGCTGAACTTCTGGCAGGTCCTGATCGTCGCCGCGTGCGCCGCGCTCGCCTCCTTCGGCATGGTCGGGCTGCTCTCGGTCTCCGGGAAGTGGGGCGGGGCCCCGGGTGCCACGCTCTCCCGGGCCACCTTCGGCGTGCGGGGCAACCTCTTCCCCGGCGCGATCCTCTGGATCGCCCGGTTCGGCTGGGAGACGATCAACGCCGTCACCGGCGCCTACGCGGTGCTGACCGTGCTCGACCTGCTCCTCGGTGTCAGGAGCAACACCGCGCTGATCGTCGTCACGCTCTTCCTCTTCGTCGCCTGCACCTTCCTGGTCTCCGGCCTGGGCCGGAAGGCGCTGAACGTCTGCAACACCTGGTCGACCTACCTCTTCGGCGTCTTCAGCGTCCTGGTGCTCGGCTACCTGGTCGCGACCATGGACTGGAGCGAGGTCTTCGCCAAGCCCGCGGGCACCACGGCGATGATGGTCGCCGGCATCGGGACCATCGCCGCCGGCGGCATCAGCTGGGTCCCCACCGGCCCCGACTTCGCCCGCTACCTGCCGCACTCGGCCTCCGGCCGGAAGATCGTCGGCGTGACGGTCTCCGGCGCCGGCCTGGTGATGGTGCCGATGGTGCTGATGGGCGCCGTGATGGCGGTGGCCTCCCCCGGCCTGGCCGAGGCCGCGGACCCGGTCTCCTTCCTCGGCGACCTGCTGCCGACCTGGCTGGCCGTGCCGTACCTGCTGACCGCGATCGTGGGCATGCTGCTGATCAACAGCCTCTCCATGTACTCGGCCGGCTTCACCGCCCAGACCATGGGCGTCAAGCTGCCGCGCGCCATGGCCGTCAGCATCAACGCCGTGATCTCGCTGGTCGGCGGCCTGCTGCTGATGCTGGTCGCCACCAGCTTCCTGGGCTCCTTCATCACCTTCCTGATCCTGCTCGCGGTCTCCTTCTCGGCCTGGATCGGCGTCTACGCGGTGGACATGTTCCGCCGCCGCTCGCGCGCGGTGCGCTACGACGCCGCCGCGCTGATGGACACCGGCCGGAGCAGCCGGTACTGGTACGTCGGCGGCTTCTGCTGGCAGGCGATGGTGTCGTGGGTGCTGGCGCTGCTGGTCGGGCTGGCCTTCACCAAGTGCGACTGGTTCGCCGGGCCGCTGTCCGACACCCCCGTCGGCCGGTACGGCCTCGCCTGGGCGGCGACCATCGTGGTCTCCGGCGTGATCATGGCCGTTCTGCCCGTCCCCCGGGAGAACACGCCCGTCGACGCGGAGCGGCCCGCCGAAGCGGCGGCGGAGGAGCGGCCCGAACGGGTCGCCGTCTGACCCCCGGCTCCTGCCACCCCCGAGCCCTTCGGCTCCGACCGCCCCGGCCGCTTCGGCCGGGGCGGTCCTGCGTGTCCGGGGCGGTCCTGCGTGTCCGGGGCGGGGCGCCGGGGCGGCCGCTCAGCCGTGGTCGAGCAGCACGGCCAGGTACCGCGCAGCCTCGTCGCGCAGTTCCTCCGCCGTCGGGACGCGGTCGTGCCCGCTGCCGGCAGTCGAGTTGAACAGCACCCCGTCGCACCAGCGGATCAGCCGCCGGGCGTCGCCCGCCGGATCGGCGGAGCCGCACCGCGCCAGCAGGGCGGTGGCGAGGTCGGTGAAGCGGGCGCCCAGCCGGTCGTAGCCGGTGCGCAGCTCGGGGCGGCGGGTGGCTTCCAGGGCGAGTTCGAGCCGGGCCAGGGTGAGCGTGCGGCCGACCGTGAGCGCCCGGTGCAGCAGGTCCGCTCCGCCCTGGACCAGCAGTTCCCGGGCCTCGGCGCCGTCGGGGAGCTCGCCGGCCGTGACCGGGCTCCCCTCGGTCTCCCGTTCGACGATGCGGGCGAGGGCGAGGTCGAGCAGGGCCGCCCTGGTCCGGGCGAGGTTGGAGGTCGAGCCGGCGGGCAGTCCGGCCTCCTCGTCCACGGCGCGGTGGGTCAGCCCGCGCAGGCCGCGTTCGGCGATCAGGGCGATGGCGGTGTCGGCGATCAGTGTCGGGCGGTGCGGCGTCATGGATCCGATCATGGCCCCTCCCTCGGGCTGCCCCGACCGGGGCTCGAAATGTTCTCACTACAAGAGTAGTCCACGTCCACTACAGGTGTAGTACGGTACTGCCCAGAGGCCACTACAGCCGTAGTGGCGGGGAGAAGGGGCTCACCATGTTCACCACGGACGCGCGCCCGGCGATCGTCATCGGCGGCGGGATCGGCGGGCTCGCGGCCGCCCTCGCCCTGCACCGGCAGGGCATCCCGGTGACCGTCCACGAGCGCGCGACATCGCTCGAACCCGTCGGGGCCGGACTGGCCCTCGCCCCCAACGCCCTGCGCGCCCTCGACCGGCTCGGCGTCGGCGAGCGCCTGCGCGCCCTGGCCGCCCCGCATCCGGCGATCGGCCTGCGCCGCCCCTCCGGCCGCTGGCTCGCCCGCATCGACACGGCGACCTTCGAGGCCCGCTTCGGCGACACCGTCGCCGCCGTCGCCCGCGCCGAGGTCGTCGCCGCCCTGGTCGACGCCCTTCCCGAGGGCACTGTCCGCACCGACTCGCCCGCCGCCCTCGTCACCCCGGGGAGCGACACCGAACCCGCCGTCGTCCGCACCGGCGACGGGGACCAGTCCGCCGCGCTGGTCGTCGCCGCCGACGGCATCCGGTCCGCGAGCCGGGACCTGCTCTTCCCCGGGCACCCGGGCCCCCGCTACAGCGGCTTCACCAGCTGGCGCACCATTGTGACCCCCGCCCGCCGGCCGGAGGCGGCCGGCGAGATCTGGGGACGCGGGCAGCTCGCCGGCGTCGTACCGCTCGCTGACGGCAGGGTCTACGTGTACGGCGCGGCGCTCGCCCCGGCCGGCGCCCGGGCCGCCGACGGCGACGAGAAGGCCGAACTCCTGCGCCGGTTCGGCACCTGGTGCGCGCCCGTGCCCCAGCTACTGGCGCTCGCCGAACCCGGGCGCGTCCTGCGCCACGACGTCTGGGACCTCGCCGATCCCCTGCCCGCCCACCACCTCGGCCGGGTCGCCCTGCTCGGCGACGCCGCCCACGCGATGTGCCCGTTCCAGGGCCAGGGCGCCTGCCAGGCGATCGAGGACGCCGTCGTCCTCGCCGCCCCGCTCACGCCGTCCACGGACCCGGCCGCCACCCTCCCCGGCTACACCGCCGCCCGCCTGCCGCGCACCACCGGCATCGTCGCCGGCTCCCGGCGCGTCGGCGACCTCGTCGCCCTCCGGACCCCCACCGCCGCCTTCCTGCGCGACACCGCCCTGGCCCTCGCCGGCCTGCTGCCCGCGCGCGCCCTGCTCGGCCGCTCCGGCCCGACGTACGACTGGCGGCCCCCGGCGCTCGGTGGGTCGGCCCTCGACGTCCCGGCCCTCGGCACGTCGGCCCTCGACGCCTCGGCCTGAGGGGGTCGGGCTCCCGCCCGGGCACGCTCGTCTTGTAGCCAGATGTACGCGCCGCTACGCTGCCACGCGTGAAGCAACTGAACCTGCGCATCGACGAGGAAACCCACGAGGCCCTGGAGCAGCGGGCGGAGGCGGCCGGTATGAGCCTGCCGGACTACGCCCGCAAGGTCCTGGCCGAGGAGGCCGACGAGCGGCGCGAGCGGTTCCTCACCGCCGCCGCGCACTTCTCCCAGGTGTGGGCGCCGGCGTTCGAGGCCGAGTTCGGCCCCTACCCGCAGGGCGGGGCCGGGCACCGGTCCGGAACGGCGGACGCGGCGTGATCCTGCGCGTCGACCGCACCTGGCTGCTGGAGGTCGCCCAGCAGTTCCTGCGTGCCGATCCCGATGTCACGGACTACGGCACCCTCGCCGCGGCGGTGGCCCGCCATGTCGACGAGGTGATGGACGTGGCGGTGTACGGCGCCGTGCACCAGCGCGCGGCCGCCCTCATGCACCAGCTCATCCGCGTCCCCGCGCTGGAGTTCGCCAACGAGCACTTCGCGGCCGTCGTCGCCGCGTCCTACCTCAGCGCCTCCGGGGTCATCGTGACCGCCGAGCCCAAGGCGGCCGTCGACCTCGCCGCGCGGATCCGCGACGGCCGGGCCGACGTCCGCGAGACCGCCACCGCCATCCGCGCCTGGTACCGCTGAACCGGGCCGGGCCGGGCCTGTCGGCGGTCAGAGCGCGAGCGAGAACCTGACCTTGGGCCGCCCCAGCGCGCCCGCGCGGTGGTAGAAGCGGACGGCGTCGGTATTCCAGTCGGGGGTCTGCCACTGCACCTCGGCGGTGCCCTGGGCCTGAGCCGCGTCCTTCACCGCGTCAAGCAGGGCGCGCCCCCAGCCCTCGCCCCGGTGCGGCTCGGTGACGAACAGGCAGTCCAGGTGAACGTGTTCGGCAGCCTGCCAGGTGGAGAACTCCCGGGACCAGGAGGCGTAGCCGAGCAGTTCGCCGCCGCGGTCGACCACCAGGCACCAGGCCCTCGGGTCGGGCCCGAACAGTGCCGGCTCCAGCCGGGAGGCGAGGTCGGCGGGCACCGGTCCGGCGTCCTCGAAGGCGGCGTGGGCAGCGCAGAGCCGCGCGATCGCGCGCAGGTCGGCGGGCACGGCCGGGCGGATCGCGCCGGCCCTGGCGGTAGTGGTGGCGGGGGTGGTGGCGGGCATCGGGTGACCTCGTGTTCCTGCTGGTCGGGGCGGGATCCGGCGGGCCGCGCCGGACTCCCCGGTCGGCCAGGACCCCATCCTGCGGTCCCCGGTCCGGCTCGCACGAGTGGCGTGAACGCCCGGGACCGCCAAGATCACGCCACGACCGCCGGCCACGGGGGTCGCAGGCCCTTCGGTACGCCCGGCGTGGAACACTGCGGTGGCCGCCGGGGGACGGACGTCGTGCCTCCGGTCCCGATCGTCCTGCCGAGGAGCGCGCATGAGCACCACCCCGCCGGTATCGCTGGCCACGGGCGCCAACCGGGGCATCGGCCGGGAGACCGCGCGTCAGCTCGCCGGGCTCGGCCACACCGTCCTGCTGTGCGCCCGCCGGGCCGCCGACGCCGAACGGGCCGCGGCCGAACTGGCGCCCGGCGTCCCCGGCACACTGCTGCCGTACCGGCTGGACGTCACCGACGCCGAGGGCGTCGACGCGCTGGCCCGCACCGTCGACGGGCGGTTCGGCCGCCTCGACGTGCTCGTCAACAACGCCGCCGTCAACTACGACACCGGGCGACGCGCCACCGACGTCGACCTCGACGAGGTCGCCCGCACCCTGGAGACCAACCTGTTCGGCGCCTGGCGCACCGCGCAGGCGTTCCTCCCGCTGCTGCGCCGGTCGGCGCACCCGCGCCTGGTCAACGTGTCCAGCGAGTCCGGATCGCTGACCCACATGTCGGGCGGGACGCCCGCCTACGGGGTCTCGAAGGCCGCCCTCAACGCGCTGACCCGCAAGCTCGCGGCCGAGCTGCGCGCCGACCGGATCCTCGTCAACGCCGTCTGCCCCGGCTGGATCGCCACTGACATGGGCGGCCCCGGCGGCGCGCCCGTCGACCGGGGCGCCGCCGGCGTCGTCTGGGCCGCGACCCTGCCCGACTCCGGCCCGACCGGCGGGTTCTTCCGCGACGGGAAGCCGCTGGACTGGTAGGCGGCCCGCCCGGCCGGGGAGTTGGGGTATGCACCGTCGCCGTCCCACGGACAGGGGGTTTGACGGCGGCCCCTAGAATGGGTGATCGGTCGCGAGTGGTGGTTCCGCACACGCACGGGGCGTGTCCGCGGGGTGAGGGAAGAGGTGCGCCGTGCCCGAAGCAGACTCCGGTGCGTCCACGCTCGCCGCGAAGCTGGACCGGTTGTTCGACGTGGTCCGCCGTCCCGACCGCGAGCCGTACAGCCACGAGGAGGTCGCCCGGGCCTGCCGGGAGGCGACCGGCGAGACCTTCTCGGCGACCTATCTGTGGCAGCTCCGCACCGGCCGCCGGGACAATCCGACGAAGCGCCATCTGGAGGCGCTGGCCCAGTTCTTCCAGGTGCCGCCCGCGTACTTCTTCGACGACCGGCAGAGCGTGCGGATCACCGAGGAGCTGGCGCTGCTCGGCGCGCTGCGGGACGCCGGGGTGCGGGACGTGGCGCTGCGCGCGGTGGCCCTGTCGCCCGAGGGGCTGGGCACGATCAGCGACATGATCGAGGCGATCGCCCGCCGCGAGGCCGCCGGCAGGCCCGACGCCGGGGCCGGTGGCGGGGTCGGTGGCGGGGCCGGCGGCAGGTAGCGGCAATCGTTGTCGAAGCGGTTCTCCCCGGGCGCCCCCGTCCGTAGGATCGCCTCCCGACTCGGGCGGTGGAGCAGCAGGGGGTACGGACGTGGGGCATCCGGATGGGGTCGAGCGCGGGCTCTGGCGTCGATGTCGCGGCGTCGCGGACTCGATACCGCTCCCGGAGCCCTTCGACATCCGGGCGCTGACGGACTCGCTGGCCCGGCTGCGGGGCAGACCCATCGAACTGGTCCCGCTCTCCGGCCCCGCGCACTCGCCCTGCGGTGTGCTGATCAGCACCGACCGCGCGGACTACATCGGTTACGCCGTCGACACCACCGCGCTGCACCAGCAGCACATCGTGCTGCACGAGATCGGCCACCTCCTCTGCCGGCACACCGGGGACGGCGCCGTGCTCGGCGAGGACGTCCGGGAGGCGTTGACGCCCCGGTTGTCGGACGAGCTGGTCCGCCGGGTGCTCGGACGGTCGGCGTACACCCAGCGGCAGGAGCAGGAGGCGGAGCTCGTCGCCTCGCTGGCCCTGCACCGGGTGCTGCGGCGTCAACGGTCCTCGGTGGTCGGGCAGCTGGCCGAGGGCGTCCTCCGGCTGGGAGCCGGACGCGGCGGAACGCGGGCGCGTGGAACGGCGCGGCATGGGTGAGGGGGGCGGACCGGTCCGGGACTGGGCCGACCTCCACCGGCTCGGTCCCCTCTGGTCGGCGCTGCGGGCGGAGCGTCCGGAGATCGAACTCGTCACCCCCGAGCCGTGGTTCGGACCCGGGGGCGGTCGGCGCGGGGGCGTCCGGTTCGCGCTGTTCCGGCGGATCATCGAGATCCGCGACGGCCAGCTGTCGCTGCGCCCGTATCTGCACCCCCGGGTGCCGTTCTGGGTGGGCGAGGTGGTCCGCCCGATCGGGACGGAGGAGTTCGCGATCGTGGTCGAGGCCGCCGCGATCGCCGCCGCCCTGGAGGCGGCCCGCGCCGGGCACCGCTTCCCCGTCGGCCCCGCCGAGGGGTGGGTGCCGCACCAGCTCACGGCCGGTCTGCGCGAGGAGGCGGCGTGGCTGGTCGAGGTGGCCGCCGCCTATCGCCGTTCACCGGTGATGGCCCATGTCCGGCGCCGGGTGCGGGCGGAGCTGGCCGGGGTCGCGACGGCGCGGTGACGTCCGACGCGCCGACCCGGCCGCCCCGCCGGACGTGCGACGGGGCGGCGGGGCGGTTGGTGCGGCGTACTCCAACGGTGCTGTCGGGAGGGCTGGTTCAGCCTCGGGCCAGCTCGGGCATCAGCCCGTACACCTGTTCCGCCGCCCCGGCATCGGCCTCCAGGCAGGCGAGCAGATCGGCCTTGGCCGCCTCGGGACGGTCCAGCCCGAGCAGACAACGGGCCCGCTGAAGGCGCGCGTCGACGTCCTCGGTCGCCTCGACCACCTCGTCCAGCAGCCGGACGGCCTCCCCGTACCGGCCGGCGTCGTGGTGGACCACGGCCAGGTTGAACCGGATGCCAGGCTCCGCCGACAGCTCGACCGCGCGCGCCAGGTGGCTGCCCGCGCCGTCCAAGTCACCTTCCTGATAACGGAGTTCGCCGAGCAGCGCCCATGCCTCGGCGGAGCCGGGGTCGACGTCGACGGCCTCCGCGTAGGCCCCGGCCGCCGCCGCGAGGTCCTCCTCCGCGGCCAGCAACTGCCCCTTCAGGCAGAGGAGTCGGGCGTTCTTCGGGTTCCGCTCCAGCCCGGCGCCGATGTCCGCCCGGGCGAGGTCGTGGGAGCCGGTCTCGATCAGCAGAGCGGCCCGGTTGATCCGGGCCTCGTCGAACTCCGGGTCGAGCTGGAGCACATAGCCGAAGTCCGCCGCCGCGGCCTCGGTCTCGCCCAGCTCGGCCAGCACGTCCGCCCGGTTGAAGTAGGCCTCGGGGAACGGCGGGGAGAGCCGGATGGCGTGCTCGTAATCGGCCAGGGCCCGCTCCGGCTCACCGAGGTCGCGCCAGAGCATGCCCCGGTCGAAGTGGTACTCGGCGTAGTTGGGGTCGCACTCGATCACCGCGGTGTAGTCGGCGACGGCCTCGGTGTGGTGGCCGAGTGCCGCGTGCACCTGGGCCCGGTTGTAGAGCAGCACCGAGCGGTGCAGCGCGTGCTCGTCGGGTTCCAGGGTCTCGTCCAGCCGGGCGATGCAGGCGTCCAGCAGTTCCAGCGCCGCGGCCGGGCGCCCCTGGTGGACCTCGATCAGCGCGAGCCCGTTGCGGTTGAACACGACCCGCGCCTCCCGCTCCTTCGGGTCCGGGTGCCAACGGGCGAAGGCGATCGCCTGGTTGACCCAGGCTCGGGCCAGCTGGTGGTCGCGGCGCCCGGCCTCGAAGTGCCGGGTGTGCAGCATCGCGGTGGCGTACGCGGCCTGCATGTGGACCTCGGGCGAGGCGCTGAGCGCACGGGCCTCGTCGTACAGCGGCAGGGCCCGCTCCGCCAGGCCGAGCGCGGCGTAGGAGGTGGTCATCTTGGTGGTGAAGGCCCACCAGTGGTTCGGGTTGCTCTCGTGCGTCACCAGCCGGCGGCCGCGCTCGCCGAGGTCCACCACGGCGTGGTAGTAGCCGAGGTCCATGCAGTGGTCGAGGGCGTGGCGCAGGACGTCCGCCCCGATGCCGGCGGGGTCGCTGCCGTGCTCCGCGTGCCAGGCGATCGCTCCCAGCCGCAGCGAGGACTCGCCGGCCGTCTCCAGTTCGGCGCGCCGCAGGTCGTGCAGCCGGGCGCGTTCGTCGGCCGGGAGTGCCAGGTAGGCGGCGAGCACGTCGGCGTCGTCACCGATGCCGTCGGCGGCGATGTGGGCGCGGCCGAGTTCGGCCTGCCCGCGCGTCGCGGGCCCCGGGTCGGCCCGGTCGAGTACCGGATCGTCCTGGTCGTGCGCCGCGCAGTGGGCGGCGAGCGCGTCGGGCAGCGTCTCGCGGCCCGGACCGTCCGGGCGCTCCAGCGGCTCGGTGCCGGTGGTCACGACCACGGTCAGCAGTGCCGGGTCGATCCGTCGCAGCAGGACGGCGAGGAATTCGCCGTCGGTCGGATCGGCCCGGTGCGCGTCCTCGACGAGCAGGGTGTGCGGGCCGGTGCCGAGGGCGCGCAGGTACGCCTCCAGGAACTCGACCAGGCCGTGGGCGATCCGCAGGGTGCGCAGCGCGGAGTAGAAGCGGGTGCGTTCCTTGGGCACGGCGAGCGAGGTGAGTGTCTCGCGGGTGGCGGGCACCAGGTCCCGCAGTTCGGGGGTGGTCGAGAGGAGCTCGATGTCGTGCCCGGCGACGGCTTCGGGGCAGCGCGCGAGCGCGTCGGGGAGGGTCGCCCGCAGGATCGACCCGACGGCGGTGTAGGGCCCGCGCAGGCGGCGGTCCGCGTTCACCACGGCGAGCACGGGCGGCAGGTCGAGCGTCGCGCGGGCGGCGGCGCGGGCGGGGCGCCCGGCGGCGCGGACCCAGTGGTGGCGGTGTTCGGCCATGGCACAGCTGCCTTTCGTGCGGTGACGGGGAGGTGGGGCAGGTGGTCGCGGGTGGTGACGCGAACGGTGGGGCGGGTCGTCCGGGGCGAGGCCGTCCCGGGGTGAGGCGGTCCGTGTCGGGCCGTCCGGGGCGAGGCCGTCCGTGTCAGGCCGACCGGGCGGGGGCGGGGCGCCGGGCAGCGCGGCGCTCCCGGACGGCGAGGACCACGACGGCGGCGGTCTGGGCGAGGCTCAGCAGCAGCAGGACGATCGAGTCCAGCCGGGCGGCCGTCGACCCCTGGCCGGTCATCCGCAGCCACACGTCGTGCAGCAGCCGGTACGCCGTCGGTACGACGACGCCGGCGAACATCGTCAGGGTGAACGCGTAGCCCACGACCATCAGCCAGGAGTACCAGCGGGCGGCCCGCCGGTCGACGGGATGGTGGACCTCCAGGTCCACCGGCGGCCGCCCGGTGACCCGCCCCACGGTGTTGCGGAGCACGTCGACCGCGGCGGCGTGCAGGTTCACGCAGCCGAGCGCGGTGCTGAGCAGCACATAGAGGTCGGTGCGCAGGTAGAAGAAGCCCTGCCAGGCCAGCCGCAGCACCGTGGCGTAGGCGATCGCGAGGCAGAGCCGGGCGACGGTGGCGGCGCCCCCGCGCGTCGCGTCGGCGACCAGGGTGAGGACGGCGATCGCCAGCACGTCGGCCAGCATGCCCGCCAGGATGGGCAGGTAGCGCTGTCGGCGCGGCACGCTCACCAGGCCGTCGAGCGAGGTCTCCAGCACCAGGTACACCAGGCGGTGCCCGACCGAGAGCCGTGAGCGCAGTCCCAGCCGGCGCCCGGCCAGCGCGTGGAACGCCTCGTGCAGCGCCAGCAGCGGCGCCTGGCCGAAGAACAGGAGCAGGACGACGAGGGTGTAGGACGTGGTGAAGAACAGGTTGTCGGTGCGCGGGACCAGGGCGGGCACCCGGACCATCTCGACCGCGGCGAGGGCCGTCACGAGTGCGTAACCCACCAGCGCCGGGCGGCCGAACACGATTCCGCCCAGGCGCTGCCAGCGCACCGGCGCGGTCTCGACCGTCGGCGCGTCGGCGGGGCGGAGGAGGTCGAGGTCCGCGAGCACTTCGACCAGGTCGGCGATGTCCACGCTCTCGCCGTGCGCGGTCCGGTAGCGCTCGGCCGCCTCGCGCGGGGTGAGGCCGTCGGCCAGCATCCGGACCAGTTCCGCGCCGTCGGCCGGGAAGACGGCGTAGGTGTCGGTCTCCGGGCTGCCGATGGTGACTTCGTCGGCCTCCTCCAGGTAGACGAGCCGGCGCAGGGGCAGCGGTCGGTCCAGGTCGAGGCCCGGGGCGTCGGAGTTGCTGTCCACCGGGGAGTGCACGGGGCCTCCTTGCGGGAGGTGGGGCGGGCGGAGGGAACGGACGGATGGAGCGGGTGAACGGGTGGAACGGGGTGGAACGGGGTGAACGGTGTGAACGGGTGGAGCGGTTCGACCGGTTGAGCGGTCGGAGGGAGCGGTGCCGGTCGTGATGCGCCCGACCGGCACCGCCGTCCCCTGCCCTCGGGGTCGGATCAGACCTGCACCATGCAGTCCCACGGCAGGTACAGCGCACGCGCCGTGCTGGTCAGGCGGACCGGGCCGGCCTTGCGGACGACGATCTTCTTCATGACGGACACCTCCTTCCACGACTAGTGGTCGAGGCCATGAGGAGGCATGAGCTGAGATGAATGTGGTTCTCCATCTCAGCCACACCAGCTGGCCGAGGCCAAGAGTGATGAACCCCCGTCACCCGCGTCAAGAGAACGGCACACCGGCGATTGGCAAACCCCCGGGCAAGACGAGGTCGAGCGCGCAGGTCAGGGCCGACTTCCACGGGGCCGGCCGGGGGCGACGAAGTCCGCTTGCGGCCGCCGGGCGGGCTTCGATGCCGCGCCAGAATATAAACTGAAATGAATTACACCCGGCGGCCGACGCGCTCCTGGACCCCGGGGCGAGGACGCCCTCCGCCCTCGATCGATCCCGACCGTCCGGCGTCTGTCGGACCGTCACATCGATTGCTACAGTCCCTGCTTGCAACGACAGCGCACGTGCCGTTTCCCGCACCATCCATCCAGGACAGTGGAGAACAGCCATGGGTTCGCTTCCTCGCCGCATCGCCGCCGTGACCCTCGCCACCGTGGCCCTGCTCGGCGCCGCGGGCACCGCCGCCGAGGCATCGGTCACCGCGACCAAGCTCTTCAGGGCCTACGGCCCCAACCCGTCCGCCGCCACCAACCGGGCCTGGGCCGCCGCGCACGCCGCGGGCTACACCGACGCCCAGTGCAGCTCGGAGGTCGAGGTGATCGCCCCCGGCTACTGGGAGGTCATCCTCACCTGCGTGAGCTGACCGGACCTCGCACGGCGCCCCGCCCGGCGGGGCGCCGGACCCACTACCGGTGGTGGACGAAGCGGTAGGTGGCACGGTCCAGTTCGGTGACCTCGACCCCGATCGCGGCCGGCACGGTGACGCAGGACTCCAGCACGGCGAGCACCCGGGCGGTCAGCTCCGCGCGCTGCTCCACGCTGCGGCCTGCCAGGATCTTGATCTCCACCAGCACCACCGCCTCCCCCGTCGTCCCGTCACCGACCACGTACCGCGCGGCCGGGCGGAAGACGGTCTTGCAGTCCGGCACGGTGGTGTCGATCACCTCGGTGATCGCCCGGTGCACCTCCTCTGCGAAGACGGCACGGTCGAAGTCGAGCTCGGCCGAGTGGTCGACCAGGATCTGCGGCAAGGGAACCTCCGGAGACAGGACCCGCCGGGGCCCGGCGGGCGGTGCCCGCGACGCTACCGCCCCACGCCCGCGCCCGCGGACCGCCCCGCGTTCGCCGAGTACGTCCGGCGGTGCCTGCCGGCCGGCCAGGAGACGTTCACCGAACACGTGCGGGTCGCGATCCTCGCCGCCCGCGCCTGACGGCCCGCGCCCGGGCGCGGACGGCACCGGCCGCCCGGCCCCGGGGAGGGGGCGGGCGGCCGGTGGTGTCCCGGGGGCCCGTTCCCCGGCCGCCTGCCGGGGAAAGGGTGGACCTGCGTGGCCCGGGTCACGGGGCCGGCGTCAGGGGGCCGGCGTCAGGGGGCCGGGGCTCAGTAGCGAGAGGTGACGGTCACTCCGTTGAAGCCCTCCTCCGCGAGGAGACTGAAGTAGACGTAGCCGGTCGGGGGGTTGGTGATGGTCAGGGACTCGGTGTTGCCGGCCTTGGCCGAGCGGGTGACGTAGCTGTTCTTGGTCGCCCAGCTGCCCCAGTCGTAGTAGAGGTCGGCGTTGCCGGTGCCGCCGCTGGTGCTGACGGTGATGTTCTGCGTGCCGGCCGGCACGTAGAGGTAGAAGTGGGCGTAGTTCCCGGTGGTCGCGGAGACGTTGCTGCGGGCGCAGTTGCGGTCGAGGACGCGGACGTCCGGGTTGGCGCACTCGCTCGCGGCGGTGATCACCAGGCTGCGGCTGGTGGTGGCCTTGGCGCCCTTGTCGTCGACGACGGTCAGGGTGACGGTGTAGGTGCCGGGGCTCTGGTAGGTCTTGTAGGGGTTGGCGGCGGTGGAGCCGGTGCCGTCGCCGAAGCTCCAGGTCCGGCCGACGACGGTGCCGTCCGGGTCGGTGGACAGGTCGGTCAGGTTGACGCTGCTGCCGTTGACCGAGGCGGTGAAGGCCGCGGTGGGGGGCCGGTTGGCGGGCGGGGTGGTGTTGGCGCAGGCGCCGGCGGCGCAGGCGGTGAGCCAGGTGTCGAAGTCGGCGTCGTAGCGGGTGCCGATGGTGGTCTTGAGCACGGCGCGGGCGCCGTTCCAGTCACCGGTGCGGTACTTGGCGAGCACGGCGTCGACGTCGTTGCGGTGCTGCTCCAGCATGTAGCGCACGGCGAGGTAGCCCCAGCGGTAGGTGCGCTCGGTGTTGGTGTTCTCGTAGGTGGTGTCGAAGAGGGTGGAGAGCTTGTAGGTGTGCAGGCCAGCGGCGGAGATCGCCGCGTCGTAGTTGACCTTGCGGTAGGAGTAGGAGACGTACTCGGCGAAGCCCTCGATCCACCAGATGGTCGGGGTGGTCACGCCGGCGTCGAAGTCGCCGTACATGTCGAAGCGGCCGTCGAGGTAGTGGGTGTACTCGTGGTTGAGGTTCCACACCTCGAACGCGGGCTTGGCGAAGGGCGCCTCGTAGGCGAGGAAACGCGGCTGGTTGCCGGCCGCGTTCGGCTTGCCCTCCAGGTACATCCCGCCGTTGTCGGTGTTGATGCCGTAGATCGAGGCGGCGAACACCTGGTAGTCGAAGGGGCTGTCGAAGACGACGACCTCGATGGTGGTGTTGCGGTCGTCCGCGACCGCGCCGTTGTCCTTGGCCACCGTGTGGAAGTAGGCGTCCTGGGAGGTGAGGCTGCGGCAGGCGGCGTTCAGGTTGTCGGAGGTCGCCTGCTGGGCGATGATCCGGATGCTCGACGAGCAGGTGAAGTTGGTCGCCAGCAGGCCGGTGCGCAGGCGCGCGGCCGCGTCGGTGGTGCCGTAGTAGGCGCTGTTCGCGGCGTCGTACTCGGTGGCCATCTCCGCGACGGCGGCCCACTGGTAGGCCGTCCGTCCGCTCGGGGAGCTCTGCTGGGCCAGGCCCTTGAGCAGCGGGCGGACCTTGGGCTGCAGCGCGGTGTACTGGACGAAGCGGCCGAGTTCACGGGTCGCGTTGTAGGGCAGGTAGCCGAAGTCGGTGCCGTAGAGGGAGCCGTTGACGGCGGCGAAGTTGTAGAGGGTGTCGAGCAGCGAAGGGTCGGCGGCGACGGCGGCCGGGAAGCCCGCGAGCTGGTGGCCGCGGAACAGCACGCTGAAGACGTTGTTGACCGCTCCGGCCATGCCCTTGACGCCGTTGTGGGTGGCGGGGTTGTAGTCGGTCAGGAGCCGCTTGATCACCGGCAGGTAGCGGCTGTTCTCCTGGGCGCTGTCGATCAGGGTGACCGTCTCGCCGAGGATCGCGGCGTTGGCGGCGGTCAGGTCGCGCGAACGGGCGCTGTTGAAGAAGGAGTCGAGCGCCCCGCGGATCGAGTTCTGCAGGGCGGTGCCGTAGGTGCCGACGTCGGACGCGTGGTACCACTGCACGAAGTAGCCGGCCCGCAGGAAGAGCACCAACTGCGCGACCGAGGTGCTGTTGTCGCCCGGGTAGACCGAGGCCGAGGAGCGCAGCGCGTCGGCGACGCTCACCATCTGGGCCTCGCGGAACGCCCAGTAGGCGTCGTTCCCGGTGAGGTTGAACAGCTGGTTGACGCAGTCGCTGGTGGCGGCCTTGACCTGCTGGACCAGGGCGTCACCGGTGCGGGAGGTGAAGTCCGAGACGTTGCAGGCGGCTTCGGCGGCCGCGGCGGCCGAGGGAGCCGCACTGCCGAGGGACTTCGCGGCGCTCCCGGCGGACGGGGCCCGGCCGATGGTGCTGGTGTTCAGACCCAGGGACTGGGCGGAAGCCACCGCGTCCAGCGGGGCGTTGAACGGTGCCCGGTTCCTGGCCGGGACGGGCGTGCCCCGGTCGGCCTCCCCGGTGTACGGGGAGGTTCCGGCGGCGGGCTGCGGTGCCAGGGTGCCGGTGCCGGCCGGGGCCGTGGGGGCGGCCGTCGGGGCGGCGTGGCTGCCGGGGGCGAACACGGCGAGCACGGTGCACAGCGCCAGAACGAGGGTCAGCAGCCTTGCCAGTTGCGGCAGGCCGGGTATCCGGGTGGGACTCAAGTGGGGGCCTCCGAGCTGTACCCGGGCGTCGTGGGGTCACGACCGGGCGTGGGTGGGGACCGTCGAAGGGCAGGCCGCGGGGATCGGCACACCATCGGTTCGGTGAAGTGTGGCATGTACAATTGCATACTTCACATTGCCGTGGAAGACGTGGAACGGAACCAGGTCCTCGACTTCCGGCGCACCGTGACACCGGGCCCGGACCGCCCCCGCGAGCGCCGCAGCTCCGCACCCGAAGGCATGTGTACGGCTTTCCCGAGCGCGACCGGCGGAACACGAAAAGTACTCGCCGCCCGTCCCAGCCCGTGGACATGTCCCCGCCCCGCTGCCCGGTCGGCGTCCCGCCGCCCCGGCGGGCCGACCGGAGGAAACGGAACCAGAATGGGGGGATGCCGCTGATTCTCCTGGGAGCGGGAGGCACCCGTGAAGGATCTTGAGTTCACCCAGAAGCGCACCCTGTCGCGCACCGAGGCCGCCGCTCAGCTGGAAGCCCTCGCGGCCGCGCTCAGACGCGGCGGCCAGGCCGAGCTGGAACTCGGACCGGGACGGCTGACCCTGCGGATCCCCGACGAGCTCTCCACCGAGATCGAGGTCGAGCTGGAGGACGGCAAGATCGAGCTGGAGGTCGAGCTGACCTGGCACACCGAACCCACCGACCGCTGACGCCCCCCGCCCCGGCCGGGGAGCCGCGCGTCACCCGGCGGGTGACGGGTGGTGGCCGGAGAGGGCGCGGGCGAGGAGCTTTCCGAGTTCCCAGAGGGCGAGGAGGGTCACGGCGGCGAGCAGGGCCCAGCCGAACTGCCGGGCGTCGAGGTCGGTGGTGCCGAGGATGCGGTGGAAGACGTCCATCTGGGTGACCAGGACGGCCAGGACGAGTTCACCGAGGGCGGCCCGGTTCATCTGCTTGCTGTCGAAGGTGCTGACGCCGAGCGCCGAGCCGCGCTCGCTGCGGCATTCGTAGGCCGCCACGACCAGGCAGAGCGCGAAGGCGGTGAACGCCATCGAGTTGCCGATCGGCAGGCTGTCGTAGTGCCGCTCACCGAGCTTGATCAGGCCGAGCAGGGCGGCGGTGACGGCGAGTCCGGCGAGTCCGACGGTGATCAGGACGGGCCCGGTCAGTACGGACTCGCCGCGCGGGCGCGGGGTGCGCCGCATCAGGCCCGGGCTCGCCCGGTCGAAACCGAGCGCGAAGCCAAAGGGGGCGTTGACGACGAAGTGGATCCACAGCACCTGCGGCGGGGTGAACGGCTCGCCGGCCGCGATGTTCAGGACGGCGGCGCCGAGGAAGGTCAGCACGAAGGTCACCAGCAGCACCAGCACGAAGCGGATGTACTTGGTGAGGTTGTCGTAGAGCTTCCGGCCCTCCTCCACCGCGTAGACGATGGTGGCGAAGTTGTCGTCGGCGAGGACCATCCGGCTCGCGTTCTTCGCCACCTCGGTGCCGCTGCCCATCGCGATGCCGATGTCGGCGGCCTTGATGGCCGGGGCGTCGTTCACCCCGTCGCCGGTCATCGCGACGACGTCGCCCTTCTGCTTGAGGGTGGCCGCGAGCAGCACCTTGTGCTCGGGCGCGACCCGGCCGACCACGCCGATGCCGTCGATCCGGTCCAGCCGCTCCTGCTCCGACCAGGCCGCGAACTCGGCGCCGAGCACCGCCTCGCCGCCGATGCCGAGCTGGCGGGCGATGGCGGCGCCGGTCGTGACGTCGTCCCCCGTCACCATCCGCACCCGGATGTGGGCGGCCTGCGCGTCGGCGATCGCGGCCCTGGACTCCTCGCGCGGCGGGTCGACCATGCCCACCAGGCTGGTCATCCGCAGCTCGGTGACGTACCCGAGCAGGTCACCCGCCGGGTCGAAGTCCGCCGGGTCCAGATCGCGGTAGGCGGCGGCCATCACCCGCAGGCCCTCGGCGCCCATCCGCTCGTTCTGCGCCCGGGCCCGGCCGGCGAGCTCCTCGTCCCACGGGATGCCCGCGCCGTCCGCGAGCGCGGTGGCGGCGCGGGCGGTCACCGCCGGGGCCGCGCCCTTGACGAAGCACCGCACCACCGGCCGGCCGTCGGCGTCCTTCGCCTCGTTGAAGCTGGCCATCAGCTTGTAGCCGGGGTCGAACGGCAGCACCGCCAGCCGGGGGAAGCGCTCCCGGGTGGCCGCGATGTCCAGGCCCGCCTTGTGGCCGAGGACGAGCAGCGCGCCCTCGGTCGGGTCGCCGACCACCGCTCCGTCGACCAGTTCGGCGTCGTTGGCGACCAGGTAGGGCAGCACTGCGTCCTCGATACTCGGGGAGGATCCGGCGGCGTGGTGGATCCGCCCCTCCAGGCGGTAGCCGGTGCCGGACACGGTGTAGCGGTCGGTGGGACTGACCACCTCCACCACCGTCATCTGGTTCATGGTCAGCGTGCCGGTCTTGTCGGAGTTGACGGCCGAGGTGAAGCCGAGGGTCTCGACCGACGGCAGCTCCTTGACGATCGCGTTGCGCTCGGCCAGCTTGAGGCTGCCGACGGAGAGGATCACCTGGCTGACCGTCGGCAGCGCCTCCGGGATGGCCGCGATCGCCAGCGAGACCGCGCTGACGAACAGCGTGTCCCACGCCTGGTCGCGGCTGCGGCCGAGGGCGAACATCACCACCATGGTCAGGCCGGCGGCCGCCGCGATCCACAGCGTCAGGGTGTTGAGCTCGCGGGTCAGCGGCGACTGCTCCTTCCTGGTCGCCGACAGCATCCGGGAGATCCGGCCCAGTTCCGTCCCGGCGCCGGTCGCGGTGACGACGAGCAGTCCGCTGCCGTGGGTGACCGGGGTGTTCATGAACGCCATGTTGGTCCGGTCCCCCGGCCCCAGGTCCGCCTCCGTCAGGGTGCCCACGTCCTTGGCGGCCGGGACGCTCTCCCCCGTCAGCGCGGACTCGTCGATCTGCAGCGAACCGGCCACGACGATCCGCCCGTCCGCCGGGACCTCGTCCCCCGCCGCGAGGAGCACGATGTCGCCGACCACCAGCTGTTCGGCCGGGATCTCGGCCTCGGCGCCGTCCCGCCGGACCCGCGCCGTCGCCTCCATCATCGACTTCAGCGCGTTCATCGCGCTCTCGGCCTTGCCCTCCTGGCGCAGGCCCACCAGCGCGTTGAGCAGGGTCAGGACGATCAGCAGGATCGCCGTGGTCCACTCCCCGATGGCCATCGAGACCACCGCCGCGGCGACCAGGATGATCTGCATGTAGCTGCGGTACTGGTCGAGGAAGCGCAGCCAGTCCGGCTTCCGCTTCTCCTCGGGGAGGGTGTTCGGGCCGTCGGCGGCCAGCAGTTCGGCCGCCCGGGCGGCGCCGAGCCCGACCGCCGGGTCGACGCCCAGCCGGGCGGCGACCTGCTCCGGCGTCAGGGTGTGCCAGGCCTCCTGCGGTCCGGACCCGCCGGGCTGCTCCGCCATCTTCACTCCTCAACGATCGGGACGGTCGGGACGCTCAGGACGGTCGGAATGCTCGGGACGGTCGGGACGCTCGGGCCGGTCCGGGGACGCGCCGGACGGACCGGGGACCTGTCCGTCGGTCCGGGCACGTGTCGGACCGACCCGGCGCCCCGGTCAGGGCGCCTCCGACTCCAGCCCGCGCCGGGCGGCGAGGAGTTCCTTGCGCGCCTTCCCGTCGAGCGTGGGGTACTGCGGGTCGATCCCGAACAGCGTGTGCGCGAGCACCCCGGCCGCGCAGATCCGGGCGAACCACTTGCGGTCGGCCGGCACCACGTACCAGGGCGCCCACGGCGTACTGGTGGCCGACAGCATCTCGGAGAACGCCTCCTGGTAGTCGTCCCAGTACTCCCGCTCGTGGACGTCGGCCGCGGAGAACTTCCAGTTCTTCTCCGGTCGGTCGATCCGCTTCAGGAAGCGCAGGCGCTGCTCCTCCTTGGAGAGGTTCAGGAAGACCTTCACCACCTTGATCCCGTTGTCGGTGAGGTAGCGCTCCCAGTCGTTGATCTCCCGGTAGCGGCGGCGCCAGACGTCCGGGCCCTTCGCCTCCTCGGGCAGCTTCTGCCGGTCGAGGTTCTCCGGGTGGACCCGCACCACGAGCACCTCCTCGTAGTGCGAGCGGTTGAAGATGCCGATCTCGCCGCGCGACGGGAGCCGCTGCGCGTACCGCCACAGGTAGTCGTGGTCGAGTTCCTCGGCGGACGGCACCTTGAAACTGCTCACCCGGACACCCTGCGGGTTCACCCCGCTCATGACGTGGCGGATCGTCCCGTCCTTGCCGCCGGCGTCGATCGCCTGGAGGCAGAACAGCACGCCGTAGGTGTCCTGGGCGGCCAGCCGCGCCTGGAGGTCGGCCAGCAGCGAGACCCCGGTGCGCAGCAGCTCGACGCCTTCACTCTTCTTCATGCCCGCCTTGTACCGGGGATCGAAGTCCTCCGTGAGGTCCACCGTCGACCCCGGCTTCACCCGCAGCGGCTTGATGAACTTCGCGACGCGTTGGGCCGCCCGTCCGTCCGACATCGCGCGCACCGGTTCCTTTCGCAGCCCGCCGGTCGCTCCGTCCGCGCGGTCGGGTGGACCTGGACAGCCGGCGGGGCCGGGCGGGTCTGCGGAGGGAGTGCCATCTGCCACGCTGTGGCCGCCCGGTGGCGGCGTCAATCCGTCTTCGCCCGTCCGGGGGTGGGGCCCACGAGCAGCCAGGGGTCACCCCGGTCGCCCGTCCGACGGCCGTGCGTGGCGGCGGCCCGGGCCCGGGACGACGATGGGGCTTCGGGCATTCCCCTGCGATCGGAGACCATGATGGCGACCCTGACGGTCTGGCGTTTCCCCACCGCGACCGGGGCGGACGAAGCCCTCGACACCCTGCAGAAGCTCCAGCGGCAGGAACTGATCAAGGTCGAGGACGGCGCCGTGGTCAGCTGGCCGGACGGTGCCAGGAAGCCCAGGACCCGTCATCTGGGCGACCTCGTCGGGATGGGCGCCGTCGGTGGCGCCTTCTGGGGCTTCATCCTCGGGCTGATCTTCTTCGTGCCCCTGCTCGGCGCGGCGCTGGGCGCGGCCGGGGGTGCGCTCGGCGGGCACCTCGCGCACGTCGGCATCGACGACGACTTCGTGCGCCAGGTGCGGGAGAAGGTCACCCCGGGCACCTCGGCGCTGTTCGTGCTCAGCTCGGACGCCGTGGTCGACCGGGTCAGGACGGAGTTCACCGGCCGGCACGCCGAGCTCCTGGAGACGAACCTCTCGGCGGAGGAGGAGGCCCGGCTGCGGGAGGCGTTCACCGAGGGCGAGTGAGCGCCGGCGAGAGCGAGTGAGCGCGGCCGGGGCCAACGGGGGCCGGCCGGAGCGGCCGGCCCCCCGGTGGACCGGCGTCAGTAGACCAGGATGTCCCAGTGGCTGCCCTCGTTGCAGTACAGGTTGCCGGAGGCTGCCTTCCACTGCGGGTAGCCGTCGCCGCGCAGGCCGATGTAGGTGAAGCTGTTCTGGATGTAGCCGTCGATGCAGGAGCTGCGGGAGATGTCGACCTTGTAGCCGTTGTAGTGGCTGTAGGTACCGGAGGCGTGGCCCACCTCGGTCCCGCCCGTGATGTTGATGGCGCAGCCGCTGGACTGCTTGAGGGTGATGATCGTGCTCACCGTGCCCGAGTTGATCTGCTCGAACGAGGTGCAGGTGGAGTTGGAGCGGGTGGTGCAGCCGCCGCTGGAGCTCCAGGTGATGCCGGCGCTCCGGAACTGGCCGGCCGCCGTCGCCTGCGACAGCTTGGTGCCGCTGGCGCCGGCCGTGGGCGCCGAGACGGCGAGGCCGGCCAGGGCCAGGGCGACGACGGTGGCTGCGGTTGCTGCGGTACGTGGCTTCATCGGCTTCATCGGCGTCATGGGCCTCGTCAGCTTCATGAGCTTCATCGGCTTCTCCAGGTGAGGGTGTGGTGGACCTCGGACTCGCCCGCGAATGCCGCACCAGGATGACCCACCGTCGGTCTATGCGAGTAGATGCCGGTTTGTGAATTTCGCGTGACGGCCGGCCGTACGCAGTACCGCCCGGTGCGGGCCCCGGCCAGGGGCAGGGTCGGCAGCGCGGATAATGGCCTGGTCGCGGGCCCGCCGGGTCGGCGGCGGCAGCGGAACAACGGCGGAACCACGACGGATCGACGGAGAGGCAGCGGACGGATGACCCTGGAGGAAGGCCGGCGGGTCCGGTTGGCGGAGGACCTCGGGATCGGCGAGGCCTTCGCCGGGGAGCCCGGGGCCGCGGTCGGGTTCCTCGCACTGGGCGCCGGCATCGAGGGCACCGTCGAGCGGGTGGACGGGGAGCTCCCGGAGAGCCACGAGGTCCGCGAGTACCAGCGGCTCAAGGCACTGTTCGAGGACTACGGGCACACCATGCCGGCGGGCAGCCGGGAGCGGCTGGAGGCGGAGATCGCCGAACTGGAACCGGAGTGGACCGCCCACCGCGAGCGGGGGAAGCGGGTGACGGTCCGGGTCCGGTGGGACAACGGCCTCGTCCTCGACGGGGCGCACCAGGATGTGCTCACGCTCCTGTGAGGCGGCCGACCGGGGGTCGGCCCCCGGCCCGGGGTCAGCCCGCGAGGGTCGCGCGCAGGTGCTTCTTGTCCGGCTTGCCGGCGGAGGTGAGCGGGATCTCCGGCACCAGGTGCAGCGCGTCCGGCGCGTAGATCCGGCCCTTGCGGGTGGTGACGAAGGCGCGGACGTCTTCCAGTTCCGGGTGCCGCCCGGGCGCGGGGACCACCACGGCGTGGACGTGCTCGGTCTGCTGCGCGTCGCGCACGCCGAGGACGGCGCACTGGGCCACGTCCGGGTGGGTGAGCAGCAGTTCCTCCACCTCCGACGGGTAGACGTGGCCGCCGACCACGATGATCCGGTCCGTGCGCCGGTCGGCCAGGTAGAGGTAGCCGTCCTGGTCGAGGTGGCCGATGTCCCCGGTGCGCAGCCAGCCGTCGCGCAGCACCTCCGCGGTCAGCTCCGGGCGCTTCCAGTACCCCGCCATGAGGGAGTGCGAGCGGACGTGGATCTCGCCCTGCTCGCCGGCCGGCAGCGGGGCGCCGTCGGCGGAGCGGATCACCACCTCGACGCCCGGGAGCGGGCGGCCGACGGAGAGCTGTCCGTCAGGCCCGGTCCGGTCGTGGTCCTGCGGGGTGAGGACGGCGATGTTCTGCGCCTCCGACATCCCGTAGCCACTGGTCAGGATCGGCCCGAACACCTCGATGGCCTCGCGGACCCGGGTCGGGGAGGCCACGCAGCCGCCGTAGCTGACGCGGTGCAGGCTGGAGAGGTCGGTGCCGGTGATCGAGGGGTGGTCAAGCAGCCGGTGGAGCAGCGGCGGCAGGACCCACAGGTCGGTGATGCGCTCGCGTTCGACGGCGGCCAGCACCTCGCCGGGGTCGAAGGAGCGCTGGAGGAAGACCGATCCACCGTGATGGAGCGTCAGATCGGAGAGCACTCCGGCCAGATGGGCGAGCGAGGTGGCCGCGAGGAAGCGGGGCGCCTTCCCGTCCGGGCCGAAGGGGATGTCGAACACCCGGCGGTAGGGGCCGTGCAGGCTGAGGATGCCCTTGGGGATGCCGGTGGTGCCGCCGGTGTGGCGGATGCCCAGGTGGTCCTCCGGGCCGATCCGCACGGCCGGGGGCTCGGAGGGACGGTGGGCGGCGGCGGCGATCGCGTCCTCACCGACCGCGGCCGGGCCCGGGCCCAGGGCGAGCACCGTCGGCACGTCGGTCAGTGCGGTCAACTCCACTGCTTCCGCGTACCGTTCGGCGTCGACGAGGAGGACGGCGGTGTCGACACTGGCGACGATCCCGGCGAGGACGGCGGTGCTCATGCCCTCGTACAAGCTGACCACCCGGGCACCCGCGACCCCGGCGGCGTAGCGGGCGGCGAGCGCTTCGGGGGTGTTGCCGGTGAGCAGGGCGACGGTGTCGCCCCGGGTGACGCCGCGGGCGACGAGTTCGTGGCCGAGGCGGTAGGCGGTGGCGGCCAACTCTCCGGCGGTGAGGGTGGTGCCGTCGGCGGTGGTGACGGCCGGCCGGTCGGGGTCCCGGGCGAGGGACCTCAGGACGAGGGCGGGTGCGCTGATGAACTCCGCTACGCTCATGGCCACTTCTTCCTGGTAGGCAGCAACCACGGACCCAGGCTAACCGCGCACCGGGCGGCACGCCGAACCGACGCCAGGTCAGTTCCCCGGAGCGGGGCGCACCGTAGGGTCCTCTCCGAGGAGACGTGGCCGAGCGGTCGCCGGACCGGGCCCCGGAACGGTGCCGGCGTCGGGGCCTCACCAGGAACCAACGGCAAGAACGAGACGAAGGGCCGGGTCGCCACATGCGACAGCGCACTCTGCGGGATCTCCAGGTTTCGGCCATCGGCCTCGGCTGCATGGGGATGTCCGCCTTCTACGGCACCGCCGACCAGGACGAGGGCGTCGCGACCGTCCGACGTGCCCTGGACCTCGGCATCACCTTTCTCGACACGGCGCAGGTCTACGGGCCGCTCACCAACGAGTCCCTGGTCGGCGAGGCCGTCCGGGGGCACCGTGACGAGTACGTGATCGCCACGAAGTTCAACTACCGCATGGACGAAGCCGTTCCGGGCGACATGTCGACCGTGGGCCGCCAGGACGGCTCGGCCGAGCACGTCCGCAGCTCCGTCCACGGTTCGCTGGCGCGGCTCGGGACCGACCGCATCGACCTGTACTACCAGCACCGGGTCGACCCGACCGTGCCCATCGAGGAGACCGTCGGCGCGCTCGCCGAACTGGTCGCCGAGGGCAAGGTGCGCCACATCGGGCTGAGCGAGGCGAGCGCGGAGACCATCCGCCGCGCCCACGCCGTCCACCCGGTCACCGCCGTCCAGACCGAGTACTCGCTCTGGACCCGGGACGTGGAGGCCGAGGTGCTCCCCACCTGCCGGGAGCTCGGAATCGGCTTCGTGCCGTACTCCCCGCTGGGCCGCGGCTTCCTCGCGGGCCGCTTCAGCTCCCCGGACGAGCTCGACAAGGACGACTTCCGCCGCACCAACCCGCGCTTCACCGAGGCCAATCTGGCGGCCAACCTCCGGCTCGCCGGGAAGGTGAAGGAGATCGCCGCGGAGAAGGACATCACTCCGGCCCAACTGGCGATCGCCTGGGTGCTGTCCCGCGGCGAGGACCTCGTGCCGATCCCGGGCACCAAGCGCCGCAGCTACCTGGAGCAGAACGCCGGTGCGGTCGACGTCGAGCTGACCGCCGAGGACCTGGCCCGCATCGAGGCCGAGCTGCCCGCGGTCGAGGGCGAGCGCTACGACGAGGACGGGATGCGCGCGGTGAACCGCTGAACCACCGCTCATCACGGCACCGGCACAGGTGCCCGTGCCGTGATGGGCGCCCGCGCTTCGCAGGCAGGGCCCTCAGCCATTAACAACGAGTGCATTCTGTGCACTTGTAGAGTGACTGTCATGCAACTGGATCTGAACCTCCTCACCGCCCTGGACGCCTTGCTGGAGGAAGGCAGCGTCGCCGGCGCCGCGGCCCGCCTGCACGTCACCGCCCCGGCGATGAGCCGCTCGCTCGGCCGGATCCGCAAGGCCACCGGCGACCAGATCCTGGTCCGCACCGGCCGCAGCATGGTGCCCACCACCCGCGCGCTCGCCATGCGCGCCCAGGTCCACACCCTCGTGCAGCAGGCCCAGCAGCTGCTGTCGGCCCAGCAGGAGATCGAACTCGCCTCACTGGAACGGGTGTTCACCGTGCGCTGGCACGACACCCTGACCGCCGCCTGCGGCAGCGCACTGATCACCGCCGTCCGCCGCCAGGCACCCGGCGTCCGGCTGCGCCTGTCCGCCGAGCCCGGCACGGACGACACCGAGCTGCGCCGGGGCGAGGTCGACCTCGAATCCGGCTCCGGCACTCCGACCCTCCCCGACATCCGCCACCACCTGATCGGCACGGACCGGCTGACCGTCGCCGTCCGCCCGGGCCACCCCCTCACCGAGGAGCCGCTGACCGTCGAGCGCTACGCCGCCGCCGAACACCTCACGGTCTCGCGACGCGGGAGCCTGCACTCCCCGATCGACGACGCCCTGGCCCACCGCGGCCTCGAACGCCACGTCGTCGCCGCCGGACCCACCGCCGCCTTCGCGCTGCAACTCGCCCTCGACAGCGACCTGGTGGTCACCCTCCCCGACGCGGTCACCCGCACGGCCCGGAAACGGCTCGGCCTGGTCACCCTGCCCCTGCCGCTCCCACTGCCCGAGGTCCCGCTGCACCTGCTGTGGCACCAGCGCTACGACGACGACCGCGCCCACACCTGGCTGCGCAAGCTCGCCACCGAGACCATCCGGCCACTCTTCGCGGCGCCGACCGCCCCCTGACGGCCCCTCGCTTCGGTGTGGCGGGTGACGCCGGACGAGGCCGCCGCACCCGGAGGCAGGCCGTGCCGGCGGTCCGGCCGCCGCCGTCCGTCGACCTGTCGGTCTACCTCTCGGTGCGAACGGCCCGCGACGGCGTGCTGCGACCCCGCCGCCGGGCGACCGCGCGCCGGGCCAGCGGGTACGCCGGCAGCAGGACGGCGCCGCCCAGCGCGCCGAACAGGAGCGGGGCGTTCCACCAGGGCACCAGATCGACGGAGCGGCCGTCCGGCCAGCGGCAGACGTGCGAGGGCGGGAAGAACGACTCCTCGATCCGGATGTCCCTGTGCTCGGGTTCCCGGTACTCCGCCGGGTCCCATCCGTAGAGCTCGGTGACGCAGGCCCGCGTCGGCCGGGTCTCGATGCCGGACATCATGCCGAGCAGCCAGACCGCACCCGCCGCCAGCAAGCAGGGCACCACGCCCGTCGTCCTCGCCATGCCCGTCCCCCGCTCGATCGTCCGTTCGTACCGGAACTGGAGACGATCATGAAGTCGCCTTCGGTTCCCGTTCTTCCAGGCCGGCCCGCCGAGCCGAGCCGCTGACCGCCGACCGGGGCGGGCGCGGCGTCCACCCCGGTCGGTCGCAACACCTGCGCCAGGCGTTCCGCCCGACCGTCGTGGCACCCGCCCGCGTCTTACCGTTCCCTGACGCCGCCCCGTGTCGGGGCGCCGCGGGTCCGGGCGGCCGCTAGCGTCGGCGGCATGAGAATCCTGGTCACCGGCGGTGCCGGTTTCATCGGCGTGTCCGTGGTACGAGCCCTGGTCGCGGCCGGGCACGAGGTGCGGGTGCTGGACGCCCTGCTGCCGGCCGTCCATCCGGCCGGGAGGGCGCCCGTGCTGCCCCCGGGTGTCGACTTCCGGCGCGGGGACGTCCGGGACGCGGCCGCCGTCGAGGGGGCGCTGGCCGGGGTGGACGCGGTCTGTCACCAGGCGGCGATGGTCGGGCTGGGGCTGGACCTGGACGACGCGCCGCAGTACGTCGGCTGCAACGACCTCGGCACGGCGGTGGTGCTGGCCGCGATGGCGCGGACCGGTGTCCGGCGGCTGGTGCTGGCCGGGTCCATGGTGGTCTACGGGGAGGGGCGCTACCGCTGTGCGCGGCACGGCGAGGTGGCACCGGGGCCGAGGCGGCCGGCCGATCTGGACGCCGGGCGGTTCGAGCCGCCCTGCCCGGTCTGCGACGCTCCGCTGCGGCCGGACCTGGTCGCGGAGAGCGCGCCCGCCGACCCCCGCAACGTCTACGCGGTGACCAAGCTCGCCCAGGAACACCTGGCCGCGGCCTGGGCGCGTGCCTGCGGCGGGGCCGTGCTGACGCTGCGCTACCACAATGTGTACGGCCCGGGGATGCCGCGCGACACCCCGTACGCGGGGGTGGCCTCGCTCTTCCGGTCGGCCCTCGCCCGGGGCGAGGCGCCCCGGGTCTTCGAGGACGGCGGCCAGCGCCGGGACTTCGTCCACGTCGAGGACGTCGCCGCCGCCAACCTCGCGGCGCTGGCGGCCGTGGGCGACCGGCCGCCGGGCAGCGCCCGGGCTTACAACGTGGGCAGCGGCGAGGTGCGCACCGTCGGCGGGATGGCGGCCGCGCTGGCCGCGGCCCACGGCGGCCCGGCGCCGGTGGTGACGGGCGAGTACCGGCTCGGCGACGTGCGCCATGTCACCGCCGACTCGGCCCGGCTGCGCACCGAGCTGGGCTGGCTGCCGCGAGTGTCCTTCGACCGGGGCATGGCGGAGTTCGCCGCGGCGCCGCTGCGGGTCTGAGGTCAGCCGCGGGCGGACGGCAGGGCGATCTCGAAGCAGCAGCCGCCGGCGACGTTGTGGACGCGGGCGCGCCCGGCGTGGGCCTCGACGATGCCGCGGACGATGGCGAGGCCGAGGCCCGCGCCGCTGCCGCCGGCCTCGGCCGGCCTGGGCGTGCGGGCCGCGGTGCCGCGCCAGCCGGTCTCGAAGACCCGGGGCAGGTCCTGGGCGGGGATGCCGCCGCAGCCGTCGGTGACGGAGAGCACCACCTCGTCGGCCTCCCGCCGCGCGGACACCGCGACCACCCCGTCCTGGGGGGTCGAGCGGATCGCGTTGACCAGCAGGTTGCCCAGCACCCGGGTGATCTCGCGGCTGTCGACCTCGACCGGTTCCGGCTCCACCTGCCGGCCCTCCAGCCGGACGCCCCGCTGGCGCGCCAGCGCGTGGGCGCCGGCCAGGGCGTCGTCGACCAGGTCGTAGGCGGAGACCCGGGAGAGCGAGAGGGACAGGCTGCCGGCCTGGATCCGGGAGAGTTCGAACAGGTCGTCCACCATGCCGGTGAGCCGCTCGACCTCGGTGCGGATCCGCCGGAGGTAGCGCTCGGGCTCCTCGGCGACGCCGTCCTCCAGTGCCTCGGCCATCGCCCGCAGTCCGGCGAGCGGGGTGCGCAGGTCGTGCGAGATCCAGGCGACCAGCTCGCGCCGGGACTGTTCGAGGGCCTGTTCGCGGGCCCGGGACTCGGCGAGCCGGGCGCTGGTGGCGGCGAGCTCCCCGCTGAGCTGGGCCAGTTCGCGGCCCAGCGGGTGGGCGGGCGCGGTGAAGCCGGTGTCGCTGCCGACGGTCCTGGCGGCCTCGGTCAGCGCCCGGCTGCCGGCGACCACCTGCCGCCCCAGCAGCGCGGCCGTGCACAGGGACACGACGGCGGCCATGGCGAGCACCGTTATCACGACGCCGAGGTCGTGGGCGGAGAGGAACATGGCCTGCGCGACGGTGAAGGTCCCGGAGGTGACGGCGAGCACGGTGACGACGGCGACGCAGAACAGCGAGAGCGCCATCGAGCGCCGGCGCAGCAGCCGGACGACGGGCCAGCCGAGCAGGCCCGCGCCGCCGGCGCCGAGGGCGGCGAACAGCGCGATCAGCAGCAGGTCCTTCACGAGCGGTCCTCCTCGGCGCGCTGCGCCGGGTCGTAGCGGTAGCCGACGCCCCACACCGTGCTGATCAGCCGCGGCGCGGCGGGGTCGTCCTCGATCTTCTCGCGCAGGCGCCGGACATGGACGGTGACGGTGGAGAGGTCGCCGAAGTCCCAGCCCCAGACGCGGGCCATCAGCTCCTGCCGGGAGAACACCGTCCCGGGGTGCCGCAGCAGGAACGCCAGCAGGTCGAACTCCCGTGCGGTGAGCGATAGTTCGTTCCCCGCCCGGTGGGCGCGACGGGCCGGTCCGTCGAGGGTGATGTCCCCGGAGCGGACGGGCCCGGCCGGGGTACCGGGTGCCGGCGCCCCCGCCCGCGCGCGCCGCAGCACCGACTGGACCCGCAGGACGAGCTCGCGCGGGCTGAACGGCTTGGTGACGTAGTCGTCGGCGCCCAGTTCCAGGCCGAGGATGCGGTCGGCCTCGTCGCCCCTGGCGGTGAGCATGACGACCGGCAGCTGCGCACCGGTGTCCTGGTCGCGCAGGCGCCGCAGCACCTCCAGGCCGTCGATGCCCGGGAGCATCAGGTCCAGGACCACCAGGTCGGGGCGGTGGGCGCGGGCGAGGGCGAGCCCCTGCGGGCCGTCGGCGGCGTGGTCGACCTGGTGGCCGGCTCGGGCGAGGTAACCGGCGACGACCTCGGCCACAGTCGGGTCGTCGTCGATCACCAGGACGCGGCCGGCGGCCGGGGGTCCGGTGGTGGCGGAGGGCTCGTTCACCCCGCCGAGGATAGGTGCCCCCGCACCGGTGCGGACGCCGCGGCCGGCTTCCGTTCGACCTCCGTAAGATCCGGGGAGCTGCCGCGACGGCGCCCCGGTGGGCCGTCGGCGCGACGTTCGACTTCCGTAAGGCTGCGGCGCCGCCGCGCGGGGCCGAACGGCCCCTAGCGTGACCGGCGTGACCTCCGTTACCCCTCTTCTTCCTTCCTCCGGTGTCGACGTCGTGCTGCCCTGCCTCGACGAGGCGGCGGCCCTGTCCTGGGTGCTCGGGCGGATCCCGCCGGGCTGGCGGGCGATCGTCGTGGACAACGGTTCGCGCGACGGCTCGGCCGAGCTGGCCCGATCGCTCGGGGCGACCGTGGTCGAGGAGTCCCGGCGCGGATTCGGCGCCGCCTGCCACGCCGGACTCCTCGCCGCCACCGCCGAGTTGGTCTGCTTCATGGACTGCGACGGCTCCCTCGATCCCGCCCAACTGCCCCGGGTGACCGCTCCGGTGGCCGACGGCAGCGCCGACCTCGTGCTCGGCCGCCGCCGGCCTGCGACCGTGAACGCCTGGCCCCTGCACGCCCGGCTCGCCAACACCGTGCTGGCCCACCGTCTGCGGGCCCGCACCGGCGCCCCGCTGCACGACCTGGGGCCGATGCGGGCCGCGCGGCGCGAGCGCCTGCTCGCGCTCGGGCTGGGCGACCGCCGCTCCGGCTATCCGCTGGAGATGGTGCTCGCCGCCTCGGCCGCCGGCATGCGGATCGCCGAGACCTCCGTCGACTACCTGCCGCGCGCCGGCCGGTCGAAGGTCACCGGCACACTGCGCGGCACCCGGCAGGCGATCCGCGACATGCGGGCCGTCCTGGCCGCACCGCCGCCCACCCTGCTGGTCATCGCCAAGGCTCCCGCGCCCGGGCGGGTGAAGACCCGGCTCACCCCGGCCTGCACGCCCGAGCAGGCGGCGGCGCTGGCCGAGGCCGCGCTGGTGGACACCTTGCACACCCTGGCGACCGTACCGGCCGGGCGACGCCTGCTGGTCCTGGACGGCGAGCCGGGCCGCTGGCTGCCACCGGGGTGGCAGGTGGTCCCGCAGAGCGGCGGCGGCCTGGACGCCCGGCTGGCGGCGGCCTTCGGCCACGCGGCCCGGCTCGCCCCGCACGCGCCCGCGCTGCTGGTCGGCATGGACACCCCGCAGGTGGACGCGGCCACCCTGGCCGAGCCGCTCTCACCGGTGCGCCGGGCCGGGGCCGACGCCTGGTACGGGCCCGCGTCCGACGGCGGCTTCTGGGCCCTCGGCCTGGCCCGGCCGACCGAGGACCTCGCCCGCCGGCTCCTCCTGGGGGTGCCGATGTCGACCCCGGACACCGGGCGGATGCTCCTCGACCGGCTCGCGGTGGCCGGCCTGGCGGTCCGCCTGCTGCCCGAGGCCACCGACGTCGACACCGTCGAGGACGCCCGGCTGGTCGCCGCCCAGGCACCGCGCAGCCGGTTCGCCGCCCGCCTGCACTCGTTCCGCACCGCCCCCGAGGTGGCGGGTTGAGCGGCACCGCGACGGCCTGGATCGACGACCCGTTCGCCGACGCCGTCCGCACCGGACGCGGTCCGCTGTGGCTGCGGGGCGACGACGGCCACCGGATCCCGCTGGACATCGAGCGCTGGTGCGCGCCCGCCGCCGGCGGCGACCACAGCCTGCTGCTGCGCTGCCTCGACCTGACCGCGCCGGTCGTGGACCTCGGCTGCGGGCCCGGCCGGCTGGTCGCCGCGCTGCTCGCCCTCGGGGTCCCGGCCCTCGGTGTCGACGTCACCCCGGCGGCCGTCAGCCGCACCACGGGCCTCGGCGGGGCGGCGCTCTGCCGGTCGGTGTTCGACCGGCTGCCGGCCGAGGGCCGCTGGGGCGCGGCCCTGCTGGCGGACGGCAACCTCGGCATCGGCGGGAACCCGCAGGCCCTGCTGCGGCGGGCCGCCGAACTGATCGCGCCGGACGGGCTGCTGCTGGTGGAGGTGGAACCGCAGGAGGTCGACGAGCGCGTCACCGTCCGGGTCGAGGGCCCGGACGGCCGGCTCGGGCCGCCGTTCGCCTGGGCGCGCCTCGGCGCCGGGGCCGCCGTCCGGCGGGCCCGCGGCGCCGGGCTGGTCGAGGCGGAGCGGTGGACCTCCCACGGCCGGCGCTTCCTCGCCCTGCGCAGGTGCGGCGGCGCACCCGCCCGCTGAGGCCGTCCGACCTACCGGGGTACACCCCTCGGCCGGCGCCTCACGGGCGGGGCGCGCCGCCGCCCCGGACCGGCTGCTCCCGGACCGGCTGCTCCTGGGTCGGCTGCTCCTGGTCCGGGGCCGGCGCGGGCACCCACTGCGGGTGCTCGCGCTCGGCCCAGCGCCGGTCCACCAGCCCGGTCCGCATCCCGCGCCGGGCCTCGGGATCGCGGACCGCCATCCGCACGTGCCCGGCGATCACCACGGCGATCGCCGCCGCGAACCAGTCGTGGACGAAGGTCGCGCCGGTCCGCCAGGCCGGCGGCGTCAGACGGACGAGCCACATCACCAGCCCCGTCCCGACGATCACCAGCATCGACCCGAGCGTCCACTGGGCGTACAGCTTCTGCCCGGCGTTGAACTTCCCCGCCGGACGGCGCGACGCACGCGCCCGTACGGCCCGCAGCCACGCCCGGTCCGCGGGAACGAACCGGCTCAGCCCGGACACGTCCGCACGCACCGCGCGGAAGGCCAGTCCGAGCAGCAGCGGCACCGGCAGCGCGAGGCCGCACCACACGTGCACGGTGACCACCAGCCTCCGGCGGCCGACCAGTTCGGCCAGTGGCGGCAGGTAGAGGCAGCCGGCGGTGGCCAGGCAGGTCAGCATCAGCGCGGCGGTGGCGCGGTGCACCAGGCGCTCGGCCCGGGTGAAACGGAGCAGCAGGTCAGGCGGTCGGCGCATCGTCACGTCCGTTCGAGCGGCCGACCCAGGCGTCGGTGTCGTAGCCGAGTTCCTCCCAGTAGCCCGGCCGCACCGTGTCGGTGACGGTGATCCCGGAGAGCCACTTGGCCGACTTGTAGAAGTACATCGGGGCCACGTACAGCCGCACCGGGCCGCCGTGGGCGTGGGAGATCGGGGCGTCCCGGAGCTTGAGCGCGACCAGGACGTCGTCCCGCCGGGCCTGCTCCAGGGTGAGGCTCTCGGTGTACTCGCCGTCGAAGCAGCTGAACCGCACCGCCCGGGCGCCCGCCGTGACGCCGGCGGCGTCGAGCAGGTGGGCCAGCGGCACACCCTCGAAGGGGGTGTCCGGCACCCGCCAGCCGGTCACGCACTGCACGTCCCGCACGATCCGGCGCTGCGGCATCGCCCGCAGGTCGGCCAGTCGGTAGCGGCCGGGCCGTTCCACCAGCCCGTCCACGGTCAGGGTGTACGTGTCCGCGTCGCGGGTCGGCACCGAGGCGACCACCGAGTAGTACCGGAAGCCGCCTCCTCCCGGCAGCAGGCCGGTGAGGCCCGTCGGGTCCCGGCCGGCCACCGCCTCCTGGGCGCGCAGGAGGTACGGGCCGGCCGCGACTCCCGCCGCGCCGAGCCCGAGCAGGCCGAGCACCACGCGGCGGCCGACCGGAGTGCCCCGGCCCTCTTCGTTCTGTTCGCTCACACTGCCGATCCGACCAGCCGGCGGGCCGAGGGGCCAGAGTCCGCCCCCACCCGTCAGACTTTCGTCATTTCCGGCCGCCCGCCGCCACGGCTTCCCTCCGCCACGGCTGCCCGCCCCTCGACGTACTGCCGCAGCAGCGGGACCAGGAGGACGACGCACAGCGCGGTCCCGTAGGAGAGCTGCTGCGCGCTCTGCCCTCCGGTCAGGTAGAGCGCCTGCCCGGCGGCCGGGACGGCCAGCCACTCCCAGCGGCCGTCGAGGGCGACCAGTGCGACCACCAGCAGCCCGTACCACGGGTAACCGGGCGCGACCAGCAGCAGCGCGGTGCCCGTCACGAGCAGCGCGCCCTCCCAGGGCCGCTCCCGGTCGCCCCGAAGGAGCACCCGGACCACCACGATCGCCAGCACCAGCCCCGCCGCCCACGGTGCGAGGCGGTCCGACAGGACCAGGCGCAGCAGCCCGAACCGGTCGATGTGCCCCTGCTCGTAGCCCTCCTCGCGCAGGTAGCCCGGCAGGTAGCCCAGGACGGAGGTGCCGGAGGCGGCGACGTACGGCAGGTAGGAGAGGGCGAACGCGCCCAGCGCGGAGCCGAGGAGCAGGACGTCGCGGCGGGTCGGGCGGCGGGCCAGCAGGCCGGACAGCGCCCCGGGGAGGGCGAGCGCGGGCAGCAGTTTGGTGGCGGTCGCGCCACCAAGGAGGAGTCCCCCGCGAACGGCTCGGCCCCGGGCCGCGCAGCCGAGCCCGGCGACGGTGAGCAGCGCGCCGAGCGTGTCCACGTGCGCGTCGTTGACCGCCCACACGGTCACGCCGGGGAACCACCCCCACAGCGCGGCGCGCCACGGCGCCCGCCCCGTTCCCAGCAGGAGCCCGGTGGTCGCCACCGCCAGCAGTGCCCCGGCGGCCTGGACCCCGCGCACCCCGCCCCCGAAGGGGTGCACGGCGAGGAACCAGGCCTGTGCGACGGGCGGGTAGACGGTGTGCACGGCCGGCCGGTTGATGCGGGTGCAGTCCCCGGCCGCGGTCCGCCGCTCGTCCCAGCCGGTGCAGCCGGCGCCCTCCGGGAACAGCCCGGGATCGCGCAGCCGGGCCAGCGCCGGGTCGTCCGGGGTGTGCGCGTAGGGCGAGATCCCGGCGGCCTGGACCCGCCCGTCCCAGACGTAGCGGTAGGCGTCGTCGCTGGTCCGCGGCGGGGCCAGGAGTCCGACGGCGGCCACCGCGACGCTGCCCGCCAGGACCAGTGGCACCACCTGCCGGCCGGGCACCCTGCGCAGCAGCAGTACCGCGAGGGCGAAGAGCGCGACGTCGAGGAGGTACCAGCCGTGGCGCGGGAGGGCGCCGGCCTGGGCGACGGTCAGCGCCAGGGCGGTGACCAGGGCGGCAAGGGCGAGGAGGCAGCGCAGCGAGGTACGGGGGATCACGTCGGCCACCCTCCCACCGCCGGGGGCCGGCGGGCCGGGCGGCGGGGCCGCCGTTCGGATTCCGTAAGCACGTCGGAGCACCGGTCGGGCCCGTCCGGGCGCTTCGATGGACACGTGGAATCCGAACCCGCCGACTCCGGCACTCCGGCCGCCCGCCGCCGCTACGACCCGCCGCTGCCCGCTCCCCCGTCGTTCCTCCGGCGCGGGCCGTTCCGCGCGAACGCGTTCACCTCGCCGCTGCACGAGCCGCGGACGGTGGTCGTGGTGGGACGGTGGCTGGGCGCGGCCCTGCTGCTGTGCTTCCTGACCGGCCTCGTCAGCCATCTGCTCCAGGACCCGCCCGCCTGGCTCGCCCCCCACCTGCCCGCGCGCCCGGTGAACGGCTACCGCGTCACCCAGGGCCTGCACGTGATCGCCGGTCTGGCCGCGATCCCGCTGGTCGGCGCGAAGCTGTGGGCGGTCTACCCCCGGCTGTTCGAGTGGCCCCCGGCGCGCAGTGTGCTGCACGCCCTGGAGCGGCTCGGCATCGCCGTCCTGGTCGCGGCCGTCCTGCTGGAGCTGTTCACCGGTCTGCTGAACACCCTGCAGTGGTACCCGTGGCCGTTCCCGTTCCGGCAGACCCACTTCTGGCTGGGCTGGCTGGCCACCGGCGGGCTGCTGGTCCACCTGGCGGTCAAGGCGCCGCTGATCGCGGCGAACTGGTGGCGCCGGGCGGCGCCCGTGCCGGCCGGGCGCCGGGCGTTCCTCACCTCGGTGTTCGCCGCCACCGGCGCGGTCACCCTGGTCACGGCCGGACAGACCGTGCCCTGGCTGCGCGCCCTGGACCTGCTGGCACCGCGGCGCCCCGACCTCGGCGCCCAGGGCCTGCCGGTGAACCGCACCGCCGCCCAGGCCGGCACGCTCACGGTGCCGGCCGGCTGGCGCCTCGTCGTCGACGGGCCCAGGCCGTACGAACTCACCCTCGCCGAGCTCGGCGAACTCCCCCAGTACGAGGTGGAGTTGCCCATCGCGTGCGTGGAGGGCTGGAGCGCCACCGCCCAGTGGGGCGGGGTGCGGGTCTCCGACCTGCTGGCGCGGGCCGGGGCCCCGACCGGATCCGACGCCCGGGTCACCTCCCTGGAGGCCGAGGGGCCCTACCGGGTGATGGAGATGCCCGCGCAGTACGCGGACGATCCGCTCAGTCTGCTGGCCCTGCGGGTCAACGGCGAGGTGCTGACGGCGGACCACGGGTTCCCGGCGCGGATCGTCGCCCCGAACCGGCCCGGTGTCCTGCAGACCAAGTGGGTCGCCCGGATCGAGGTGGTCGCATGAGCACCGCGCTCCGCGGTCTGCTGCTGGCGGCCGGCCTCGGCCTGATCGGCTACGGCCTGTACGGGCTGCTCGGCGACCCGTACATCACCGACCCGGTGGACGTCCTGGTCTGGGGGTTCGGGGGGCTGGTGCTCCACGACGGCCTGTGGGTGCCGCTGCTGTGCCTGCTGGGCGCGTTCCTGGTGCGCGGGCCGGTACTGCGCGGCTGGCTGGTGGTCGCGGCGGCCGTCACCGCCGTCGGCCTGCCGGCCGTGCTGCGCGCCGGGGACGACGGCGGCAACCCGTCCGTGCTGCCGCTGCCGTACCTGCGCAACTGGCTGCTGGTGCTGGCCGCCACCGCCGGACTCGCGCTGCTGGTCGCGCTGGTCGGGCGGTGGCGGCGCCGGGATCCTGCCGTCGGGCGCCGGGCCCGGGCCGTCGGGTTCCGCGATCGGGCCGTCAGGCGCCGGGCACCCCGGGGAGACCGGTCGTGAGGCCGTCCAGGGCGTGCGGGCACGGGCAGTCGCGCACCACCGGGAGGCGCTCCACCGCCTTGAACAGCACGGTGCGCAGCCGGTCGACGTTGCGGGCGAACTCCTGCAGCACCTCGCCGTGGGTGACGCCCGCACCGCTCTCCACGCCCGCGTCGAGGTCGGTGACCAGGGCCACCGAGGTGTAGCAGAGCCCGAGTTCACGGGCGAGGACAGCCTCCGGGTGCCCGGTCATGCCGACCACCGACCAGCCGTTGGCGGTGAACCAGCGGGACTCCGCGCGGGTGGAGAAGCGCGGGCCCTCGATCACCACCAGGGTGCCGCCGTCGACCGGCTCCCAGGCCGCCTCCCGGGCGGCCTCCGTCGCCGCCCGCCGCCCGGCCGGGCAGTACGGGTCCGCCGTCGACACGTGCACCACCTGCGGCACCGTGCCGTCCGGCAGCGGCAGGCCGTCGTAGTAGGTCTGCGGGCGCCCCGAGGTCCGGTCGACGAACTGGTCGGGCACCAGCAGGGTGCCCGGCCCGTACTCCGGCCGCAGCCCGCCGACCGCGCAGGGCGCCAGCACCTGGCGCACGCCCAGGGTGTGCAGCGCCCACAGGTTCGCCCGGTAGTTGATCCGGTGCGGGGGGAGCCGGTGGCCCCGTCCGTGCCGCGGCAGGAACGCGACCCGGCGGCCGGCCACCTCGCCCACGAACAGCGCGTCGCTCGGCTCACCGTAGGGGGTGTCCACCCGCACCTCGGTCACGTCGTCCAGCAGCTCGTAGAGCCCGGATCCGCCGATCACGCCCACCTCGGCGGTGGGCAGGACGTCCTGGTCGACCGTCATCGCGGTCCGCCTCTCTCCTCGGGAACAGCCTCCGGGCCACTGTAGGAACGGACCGTGCCGGATCCGGGCCGCCGGTCCTTACGAATCGCGAACGTCCCCCGTGCGGCGGGCGAGGAGCAGGAGCTCGCCGCCCGCGTCGCGCTCCGCCCGGATCCCCGGTGCCGGGCCCCGCTCCCGCCGCTCGCCGTCCGGGAGGCCCAGGCGCCGCCGGAGCCGCCGCAGTGGAGTCGGCGCCCACCAGGCCCGGTGTCCCAGCAGTTTCATCGTCGACGGCACGAGCACGGCCCGGACCAGGGTCGCGTCCACCACGACGGCGATCACCAGGCCGACGCCGATCATCTGCATGAAGGCGATGGACGAGACCAGGAATCCGCAGACGACAACCACCATCAGGAGAGCGGCACTTGTGATGATCCTTCCGGTCCGTTGCAGGCCGAGCGCGACGGACTCGCCCGGATCGCCGGTGCGGTCGTAGGCCTCCTTGATCCGGGAGAGCAGGAAGACCTCGTAGTCCATCGCCAGTCCGAAGGCGATCGCCACGATCAGTACCGGGAAGTCGGCGTCGATCGCGCCGATCGGGGTGAAGCCGAACAGTTCGTGCAGACAGCCGTCCTGGAAGATCAGCTTGATCGCGCCGAACGCCGCCGAGAGCGACAGCAGGTTCAGCAGCACCGACTTGAGCGCAATGGCCACCGAGCCGAAGGCCAGGAAGAGCACCAGGGCGGAGACCACCGCGACGAACAGGGCCATCCACGGCGCCCGGGAAGCGATCATGTCGACGATGTCCACCCGGGAGGCGGGCATTCCGGTGAACCGGGTGGTGGCGGCCGCCGGCGGCGCCTGGGCCCGCAGGCCGTCCACCATGGCGCGGGCTTCCACCGACATCGGGTCCATCGAGTAGTACGCGGTGATCCGGGCCAGGTTCTCGTGGGTGTTGGTCACCGCGGCGCCCCGTACACCGGGCACCGAGTTCAACCGGGCGGCGTACTCGCCGAGCGGTCCGGTCTCGGCGCTCGCGGCGCCGGGGAGCGTGACGACGGCGGTGACGGTCCTGGTCGGGTCCTGCCGGAAGTCCGTGGCGAACTCCCGGGTGACGACCCGGGCGTCCGCACCGGCGGGCAGCACCCAGTCGCCGGGGCGCGCCCAGTTGGCGCCCAGGATCGGCGCCCCCAGGCCGACCAGCAGGGCGACCACCGCGAGCGTGGTCAGCAGCGGACGGCGCATCACGGCCTTCGCCGTGCGGTACCACCGGCCCCGGCTCTCCGGCCGGGGCGCCGTGCCCCGTCCGTCCCACGGCATCGGCACCCGCCAGGAGTCGATCCGGTGGCCGGTGCCCCGGAGCAGCGCGGGGAGCAGGGTCAGCGAGCCGATCACCGCGAACGCGACCACGGAGACGGCCGCATAGCCCATCGAGCTCAGGAAGCGGGACGGGAAGAGCGTCAGACCGGCGAAGGAGATGGCGACCGCGAGACCGGAGAAGGCCACCGTGCGGCCCGCGGTGGCGCTGGTGCGCTCGACGGCGGCGTCCACCGACGCTCCGGCGGCGAGCTCCTCACGGAACCGGTTGACCATGATCAGCGCGTAGTCGATGGCGAGCCCGAGCCCGAGGATGGTGATCACGTTGATCACGCTGCTGGAGACGGCGACGAAGAGGGTGAGCACGCGCAGGACCGCGAAGGACCCGAGCGCCACCACCGCGCCGACGGCCAGTGGGAGGGAGGCGGCGACGGCACTGCGGAAGACGAGCACGAGCAGCACCAGCAGCAACGGCACCGAGAGCATCTCGGCCCGTCCGATGTCCTTCCCCGTCAGTCCGTTGACCTGCGCCGTCATCGCGGTGACGCCGCCGAACCGGACCTCCGTCCCCGGGACCTCGAAGCTGCCTTCGACGGCCTTCAGCGCCTTGACCCGCTCCTGGTCGTCCGAGGACTTGAACTGCAGCGCCACATAGGTGGCTCGGCCGTCCTTGCTGAGGAAGTCCGGGTTGCCGCCGGTGGACCAGTAGGTGTCCACCCGGGCCAGATCGGTTCGGGGCACCGCCGCCACCGCGGCCCGGATCGGTCCGGCGAGGGACGGGTCGGTGACCGGTCGGTCGGCGCTGCGGTACATCACCACGACATCGTCGGCCTGCCGGCCGAGAGGTCCGGCGAGCACCTTGTCGGCCCGGGCGGACTGGCTGGCCGGGTCGTCGAACCCGGCCCCGCCCGTGATGGCACCGAACACGCCGGTGCCCCAGGCGCCGGCCAGCAGGGTGAACAGGGCCGCGGCGATCAGCACCCACCGCCGGTTCGCGGCGGCGAACCTCCCGATCGACGCGATCACTTGAGCGCTCCTTCGGGGAGTGGGGAGGAGAGGGCGGTGAGGGCGGTGAGGGCGCGCGCCGGGCCGCCGTGGGCCGGCGGCGGGGGCGGCGCCGCGTTCGAGGGGGCGCCGGGAGTTTGAGCCTTGGTCATGTACCCAGCCTTCCGGCGGGGCAGGAGCGTGGGCTTCGGGCGACCGGTCGGAACAGGCGGCCGGAGGGGCCGGATCGACGGCCCGAAGAGCCGGACCGGGTGGCCGGAAGGAGGAGGCCGCCCTCCCCCTCGGGGAGGATCATGAAAGGCGCCCCTCGCCGTACAGTCCCGTCTGTGGCACGGGAATGGATCAGACGTCTCCTCAACCGCCGGTTCGGGCCGATGCGGCTGGCACTGGTGGCCTTCGGCCTGGGCTATCTGCTGCTCCTGCGGAGGCCGGCCGAGCTGGGGGCGGCGGACTGGTCGATCGGCCTGGCCGTACTGGTGCTGGCCTCGGTCGGCGGCTTCCGGCTGCTGCCCGTGGCACTCGGCCAGGCCGGGATGCTGGCGCTGGCCGAGCTGTACGCGCCGACCGTGCTGGTCGAGGTCAAGGTCGGCGCCAGCGCCGCGCTGTTCGAACTGGCGGTGCGCCGGTGGGGCCGACCGACGACGGTGGCAGCGGCGGCACTGCTGGCCGCCCAGCTGGTCTCCGCCGGTCATACCGCCGGCGGCATCGGCTCCGCCCTCTACCGGGCGGCGGTGATCGTCAGCGTCCCGGTCCTGCTGGCCGGCTACATCCGCTCGGCCGAGTCGGCGGCCCGCACCGCCCAGGAGCGCGCCCGCGAGGCCGAGCACAGCCGGGACCTCGCCGAGTGGGGCGCCCGGATGGGCGAACGGGCGGCGATCGCCCGGGAGTTGCACGACATGGTGGCGCACCATCTGGCGTCCACGGTGCTCCGGGTGGGCGTGGCGCGGCACGTCCTGCCACGGACCGACCAGCGGCTCGCCGAGGTACTGGACGACGTGCACGCCAGCGCCACCACCGCGCTCACCGACCTGCGACGGCTGCTCACCGCACTGCGGGAACCCGCCGACCAGGACCTGCCGCCCCAGCACCTGGCACCGCTGCTCGCGGAGACCGCCGGCCTGCCGGCCGCGGTGCAGGGGGTGGTGGAGCGGTCCCGGCAGGCCGGGCTGAGGATCGAGGCCGAGATCGGCCCGCGGATCTCGGAGCTGGACGCGATCCGGAGCCTGACCGTGCTGCGGCTGGTCCAGGAGGGGCTGGCGAACGTGACCAAGCACGCCGGGCCGTACGCCGCCGTACGGCTCCGGGTGGGGATGGAGGAGGGGACCTTGCAGCTGGACCTGGAGAACGACCTGCCGCGACGACGCGGGCCGGACGGATCGGACGAGCTGAACGGGCCGGACGGTGCGGGCCTGCCGCAGTACGAGGGCGCCGGCTACGGGTTGCTCGGCATGCGCGAACGGGTCGCGCTGGTCGGAGGCGCCATCGACGTGGGGAAGGTCCCCGGCGGCTGGCGCCTCACCGCCAGCCTGCCCGCCTCGGCCGCCTCGGCACCGGACCGGGGCCGACCGTGATCAGCGTGCTGATCGCCGACGACCAGCAGCTGGTGCGGGCGGGTGTGCGGATGCTCTGCGAGTCCACGGCGGACATCACGGTGGCCGGCGAGGCGGTGAACGGCGCCGAGGCACTGCGGCTGGCCGAGCGGCTCGACCCGGACGTGGTCCTGATGGACCTGCACATGCCCGGGACGGACGGCATCACGGCCACCCGGCAGATCCTGCGGGTCCGGCCCGCCACCAGGGTGGTGGTGCTGACCACCTTCGACGACGACGACCGGCTCTACCCGGCGCTCGCCGCGGGCGCCTGCGGCTTCCTGGCGAAGGACGTGTCCCCGGAGTCGGTGCTGGACTCGATCCGCCGGGCGGCCCAGGGGGAGAGCCCGTACAGCCCGAGCGTGCTGCGCAGGGTGGTGTCCCGGGCCTCCTCGGCCTGGGACACCGAGGGCGACCGGCGGCGCGACGCGGTGCACTTCACGGACCGCGAGCAGGAGGTCCTCCGACTGGTCGCGGAGGGACTCTCCAACACCGAGATCGGCGAACGGATGCACATCGGGATCACCACGGTGAAGACCCATGTGTCCAACCTGATGACCAAGACCGGCAGCCCGAACCGGGTACGGCTGGCGGTGCTGGCGATCCAGCGGGGCCTGACCGCCCCCTGACCGGCCGGCCCGCGCCGAGGAGGGGCGGGCCGGGCCGCCGAGCCGTCAGGGCGCGATCGGCAGCTGCCGCTTGTGCTCGGTGAGCCGGTAGCGGCGGACGATCGCGGCGAACGCCTCCTCCGACACCGGCTTGCCCTCCAGGAAGTCGTCGATCTCGTCGTAGGTCACACCGAGCGCGTCCTCGTCCGGCAGGCCCGGCTTCAGCGTCTCCAGGTCGGCGGTCGGCGTCTTCCAGACCAGCGCGGCCGGCGCGCCCAGCGCCTCCGACACGGCGCGCACCCGGCGCTTGGTCAGCCCGGTCAGCGGCACCACGTCGGCCGCGCCGTCGCCGAACTTGGTGAAGAAGCCCGACACGGCCTCCGCCGCGTGGTCGGTGCCCACCACCAGGCCGTCGTACGCGCCGGCCACCGCGTACTGCGCGACCATCCGCTGCCGGGCTTTGATGTTGCCCTGCACGAAGTCCTCGTGGTGCGCGTCCCGGAACTGCGTCCCACCGGCCCGTACCGCGGCCAGCGCCGCGTCGCTCGCCGCCTTCACGTCGACCGTGAGCACCCGGTCCGCGCGGATGAACTCCAGCGCGAGCTGGGCGTCCGCCTCGTCCGCCTGGGTGCCGTACGGCAGGCGCATCGCGTAGAACGTCGCCTCGTGCCCGGCCGCCCGCACCCGCTCCACCGCCAGCTGGCACAGCCGGCCGGCGGTCGTCGAGTCCACGCCGCCGCTGATCCCCAGCACCAGCGACCGCAGGCCGGTCGAGGTCAGCCGCTCCGCCAGGAACGCCACCCGCCGCTCGATCTCCACCGCCGCGTCGAACTCCGACCCCACCTGGAGTTCCCGCGCGATCTCCTGCTGCACAGCCGCCACGTCGCTCACGACCTGCTCCTCACTTTGCCCACCGGCCCCCGTTCACCGGACCGGCCCCCAACTCTAGAGGAGCCCCCCGGCCGCCCACGGCCGCCCCCGACGCTCACTCCACCCGGGCCGCCACGAGTACCGCGCACCGCTCGGCCGGGTGCGTGCCGGTGTCGACCGTCAGGTCGTATCCGATACCCCGGTGGACGGCGACCGCCTGCGCGGCGGCCATGCCCGCCGCGCGGTCGCCACGGGCTGCTTCGCGGGCGGCGGCGGTCTCCGGGGCGCAGTGGACACCGACCCAGAGCACCTCCAGGCCGTCGAGGGCCTCGCGCCAGCGCTGCTGGGAGGCCGGGCCGCCGAGGAAGACGTCGTCGACGACGACACGGGCGCCGGCCCGGGCCATGGCGGCGATGCCGTGGGCCCAGGCGGTGTCGAGCAGCCGGAAGGTGTCCCCGACGGTGACGGCCTCGGTGTCGACGGCGATGCCCTCGGCCCCGTCGCGCAGCCTGGCCGGCAGGGCGTCGACGAGGGTGTCGACGCTGAAGGCGAGCCATGGGCCGGGCAGGAGGTTCTGGAGGGTCCGGGCGAGGGTGGTCTTGCCGGAGCTGGAGCCCCCGTTGAGGACGATCACCTGTGTGCGCACAGGGCGCAGCCTACGGTGGGAGAGCGGCCCGGCGAGCTTGGACTCCTGGCGGGCGGATCCTCCCACGTGGCGAACCCCTCCGGTGGCGGCGGCACGACGTACCCGAGCGCCTCGCACCGGAAACGGGCGAGGCGCTCGGGTACCGCACAGTCGAAGGTGACCTGGAACTGCTTGATCGATGACATCGGCCCGCCATGGCGGCGCGCACCGCACACCGGGTCCCCCGGGCGGCCGTCGGTCGTTCCGCTTCTCGTCGGGGAGGCCCTGCGGTGTGGTCAGGTCGTGCGCTTCAGGTAGCCCTCGATCTCGTCGGCGGCGCGGGTGGCACCGCCCGCTTCCCGGATGAGCCGCTGCGCCTCGGTTCCCCGCTCCCGCACGGCCGCGTCGGCGGCCACCTCGGTGATCGCGGCCCGCAGCAGGCTCACGTCGACCTCCGCCGGCAGCAGTACCCGGCCGAGGCCCAGTTCGGCCACCCGCGCGGTGTTGGCCGCGACGTCCGGCCAGGACGGCACTCCGAGTATCGGGCAGCCGGCGTCCAGGGACTCCAGCACGCCGCCCATGCCGCCGTGGGTGATCACCAGCCGGGCGTGCCGGAGCACTTCCAGGTGCGAGACCCAACGGTGGACCTCGACGTTGTCCGGCAGCGGACCGAGGTCGGCCGGGTCCATCCCCCTGCCCACCGAGACGACGGCGTGCCAGGGCAACTCGGCGAAGGCGTCCACGCACAGCCGGAAGAACTCCGGATGCTTGTTGTGCACGGTCCCCATCGAGACCAGCGCCACCGGCAGGCCGCTCGCCGGGGGCTGCCACTCCCCCAGGAAGGCGCGCTCCGTGAGGCACGGCCCGACGAAGGCGAAGCGCTCGTCGAAGCTCTCGCCGTACGGCTGGAAGAACCGCGGCACGTGGACGAGGTTGAGGCTCTCGGTGCGCATCATGAACTCGTGCACCGGCTCGTCGACGCCGTACGAGGCCAGCAACTCGGCCATCCGGACGCCGAATTCGACCATCACCTCCTCGGTGAGCGGGACTGCGCCGTCCGCCTCCATCATCTGCTGCACGAAGGAGTAGGTGTCGTTGGAGGCGAAGAACGGCGTCGACTGGACGGCCGGGATCCCCCAGGTGTGGGCCAGCACCCGGCCGGACTGGAAGGCCACGGCGTCGTAGACCACCGCGTCGGGCCTGGCGTCGCCGAACCGTTCCTGGACCGCGCGCAGGATGGCGATGTTCTCGTCCAGGAAGATCAGCGGGGTGCGCCCGTTCTCGGGACCGCCCACGCTGTCCAGCGGCTGGGTGGAGTCGTAGCGCAGGTGTTCGGCGCCGACCTCGGCCAGTGCCTCGGCGAACTCGTCGACGGCCACGTAGGTGACCCGGTGCCCGCGGCGTACCAGTTCACCGACGACCGCCAGAGTGGGGAAGACATGGCCGTGGGCCGGGATGTTGACCATCAGGATGTGGCTCACTGCTACTCCGTCGGTGTCGGGAGGAGGGAAGAAGGAAGAGGCAAGCGCGATGCGGGAAGGGGGAAGGGGCGCGGCAGGCCGCGCGGCTCAACTGGGGTCCTGGCCCGGGCCGGCCTCGGACTGCTGCGCGGACTGCTGCTCGGCGACCCACTGGGCGCCCGCGATCTCCTCGGCGCTCAGCTGCCGTCGCGGGATCCAGGCGGGAACGGTGCCCTCCTCGTTGCGGCCTTTGTCGAGGATCGCCAGGTTGTGGTAGAAGTGCGCGCCGGCCAGCGTCCGGTCGGTCCCGCTCGGGCGGTACGCGGTCGGCGGCTCGTGCTCCTCGTGGTTGAGGCCGTCGAGCAGTTGCTTGAGGAATCCCATGCTGGTGGTCGGGTCGCCGAGCCGCTCCGAACTGCCGCCGTAGCCCGGCCAGTACGAGGTCTGCAGGTCCTCGATCACATAGAGCCCGCCCGGAACCACGTGTGGGAAGAGCGCGCCGAAGGCGGCGATGACGTCCGGGCAGTAGTGGCTGCCGTCGTCGATGACGATGTCGATCGGTCCGATCCGCTCGGCCAGCGCGGTGAGGAAGGCCGGGTCCGCCTGGTCGCCCTGGACGGTGTGGATCCGCTGCTCGCGCAGCGCCGTCTTGTCGTAGACGTCGACCCCGTAGACGAGACCCCGCCGGAAGAACCGCTTCCACATCCGCAGCGAGCCACCGCCCGCCGCCGGATCGGCGTAACCGCCGATCCCCAGCTCCAGGACGGTGAGCGGCCGGTCCCGCAGCGGGGCGAAGTGCCGGGCGTAGTGCTCGGTGTAGTAGTGCAGCCCCCACTTGTCCGACCCGTGGCGCAGCGACAACTCGGCCAGGTCGAGCGGCTGTTCCACCAGGCCGCGGAGCAGTTGCTGGACGACCGGGAAGGCCGGCAGTACGTGCATCAGCCGAGCCGGGTCCTCGATGCCGTGCCAGGTGATCCTGGGCGTGCGGTTGCCTGCGGTGTGCCGGGCGCCGAAGACGGCGCGGGCCAGGTCGAGCAGGTCCAGCTCGACGGTGGCGCTGGGCTCGTCGGCCGGCCCGGTGCGGTGCTCGGCCTTGGGGCCGGTCAGCAGGTGGTGCCGGAGCACCTGGCCGTCGAAGGCGAGCGCGAACTCCACCACCGCGGCTGCGGCCGCGAGTTGCTCGCTCAGGTCGGCCCGGTCGGCCAGTTCGTCCACCAGGTCGGCGGCCGTCTGCTCGGCGCCCGCCGACCTGATCACCGCCGCAAGCTGCGCCTCGGGCCCGTCCGCCGCCAGGATCAGGGCGCGGATCCGGCGCAGGCCGGTCTCGTGCGGGTCCGAGTCGTGGTCCGACGGGCCGTTCTCGTGCTGTCCGTTCTCGTGCTGTCCGGTGAGGGCGGTCATGCGTGAGCCTTTCCACGAGGGAGTCGAGAGGACGGGGAACGGATCGGGGCTTCTTCCGGGCCGGGGTGACGCCGTCGGTCATCGCCGGAGTCGGCGCAGTGGCGGCGGTCACAACAGGGCCGGGGCGCCGGAGAGGTCGATGCCGAGGCCCTAGGCGGTGGTCAGGATCTCCGACTGACCACCGGACCGGGTTTGCACGGAGACTTGTTCGAACCACCCCTGCACGGACCGGGAGGTCCGGTACAGCTCCAGGCCGTGCGGCTCGGCCCCGACGCCGCCGCCGAAACAGGTACCCCGAACTCCTGACAGCTCCTGTGCCGCGGTGTGAAGGAGGGGTTGGTGGTGCGGACCGTGCGTGGTGCGGCAGAAGTGGGCACGACAGGACAGTACGCAGAATACGGCGTTCGACCGGAGGTTCGGGAACCTGTCTCGTGACGCGATATCGATACGCTATCCGGGTCTGAAAAAATGGCCGATAGCACACCATCGGCATGCATTGTCCGCCCTCGGAAATGATTTGATTTCGGCCTGTCCGCCCGGGCGGGGCCCACGGGGAAGTTCAGGGAACAGTGCGCGCCACCTTCTTCTCGGACTCGTGGAATTCCGGGAGAACGCGGGGCGGCCATGCCCCGACGCTCAGCACACCGAGGGAGTGCGCCCGGGAGACCAGGGCGGGCCGGTTCGCGGCCTGGAAATGGCGCATCATCAGCCCGATGCGGTACTCGATGCCCTGCCGGCTCAGATAGAGCGATGCCGCCAGCCGTGCGGTCGAGGTGCCGATCGCGACGCCTTCCAGAATGCGGACGTCCACGGCGGTCAGCCGCCGGACGTCCGCACCGCCGGCAAGGTGCCCGCCCGTCGGACCGGCGTCGTCGGCGGGCTCGGACCGCGTCGGCCGCGGCGCGGGCTTGATCTCCTCGGAGGTCGCTGCCGGTGTCACTCCTCGGTCTTCCTTTCCTGTCGTCCGTGGTCTCAGGCCCGAAGCGTGCCGGCGAGGTGCTCGCGGAGCATGTTGGTCACCTCGTCCGCCCGGTCGCTGAGGTAGAAGTGCCCGCCGGGGAAGACCTTGAGGTCGAAGGCCGCCGTCGTGCGGTCGCGCCAGCGCCCGGCCTCGGGGACCGGGGTCCAGCGGTCCCGGTCCCCGACCACGGCGGTGACCGGGCAGTCGACCGCGGCGTCGCGGTCGGCCCGGTAGGCCCCCAGGGCCCGGTAGTCGCCGCGCAGCGCGGGCAGCACCATCCCCAGCAACTCCTCGTCCTCCAGGAGCCGGGCGTCGGTGCCGCTCATCGCTCTGACTTCGGCCACGATGCCCTCGTCGTCGAGCGGGTGGGCGAGCTCGGGCCCGTCCGCGGACGGCCCCTTCCGACCGGAGACGAAGAGGTGGTCGATCCGACCGCCCGCGCGCTCGATCCGCCGCGCCACCTCGAAGGCGACCAGCGCACCCATGCTGTGCCCGAAGAGAGTCAGGGGGAGGTCGTCCCAGCGGCGCAGCGCTTCGGCCACTTCGTCGGCCGTGCGGTGCAGGTCCTGGACCCCGGGTTCCTCCCGGCGGTCCTGCCTGCCGGGGTACTGCACGGCCAGGAGGTCGACCGGGCCGCACAACGCGGCGGACACCGGGAAGTAGAAACTCGCCGAGCCGCCGGCGTGCGGAAAGCAGACCAGTCGGCGCGTGGCTGTCGGCGAGGGATGGAAGCGGCGGCACCACAGGTCGCTGCCCAAGGAGAGGGAGGTCATGTCGGCCTTTCATTCCTTTCGAGAAATCCGCGCGGTGCCTGCGGGCGGGGTGTGGTGACCACGTGGGGCACCCTCGGCAACGGTGGCCGACTGGTACTTGCTGATACGGGAATCTCCGATCGACGGCGCTCGGCGAGTCACGAGCGCGGCATATGACAGCCTGCCATGTCCATCGGAATATCAGCAAGTACGCATCGGACCGCACCCGACCGCTCATGTCCGGTTCGATTCCGGCTGTTTCGCCAGCGAATGGTGGGAACGTTGTGGTGCGGAGCACGGGTACCCGGTGGAACAGTGGAGCAAGCCCGATCAGGTGCTGCGCCAGGGCTCCCCGTCCGGAGAGCGGCGGCGCCGGGCGCCGGCCTGTCCCGACTGCCGTGACGGTGCCGCGCAGCGTAAACCCGGCATGAGCGCAAGACCTGTGCTCTAGGAATACACCTAGACACGACAGGACCGCGTTGACCCGCACAAGGCCACCCAAGACGCTGGTGGCAGTCTTGCCCACCGATCGTGCGATGAAGAGGACTCCCTTGAACTTCCTGTTGCTGGGCCCGCTTTCGGTCCGGTTGGACGCACGTGAGGTGCACGTGTCGGCGCCGAGGCAGCGCGTGGTCATGGCGGCGCTCCTGCTCAACGCCAACCGGGTGATCTCGGTGGACCGGATCGCCGAGTACGTCTGGGACGACGCCCCGCCGCCGAGTGCCGCCGCGACCGTCCGCACCTATGTGATGCGCCTGCGGCAGTCCCTGGGCGAGCACGCCTCCGCCCGGATCCTCACCCGGGCGCCCGGTTACCTCCTCGAACTCGGCGAGCACGAGAGCGATCTCGGACAGTTCACGGCCCACCGCCGGCGCGCCGCGGAGCTGGCCGAGCGCGGAGACCTGGAGGGCTCCTCCGCCGAGCTGGCCGAGGCGCTCGCCCTGTGGCGCGAGGAGCCGCTGGTCGACATCCCGTCGCGGACGCTGCGCGATGTGGAGGGCCGCTACCTCCAGGAGCTCCGCCTGCAGACCACGGAGCTGCGGTTCGACGCGGAGCTGTCGCTGCTGCGGCACGCCGAGGTCGTGCCGGAGCTGACGCGGCTGGTGCGCAAGCACCCCCTGCGGGAAGCCCTGGTGGGCAAACTGATGCTGGCGCTGTTCCGCTCGGGACGGCAGTCGGAGGCCCTGGACCTCTACCGGCGCACCCGGGTGCTGCTCGTCGAGCAGCTCGGCGCCGAGCCGGGCGCCGAACTGCGGGCGGTCCACCGGAGCATCCTCGCGGCCCACGACCGGCCCCGTACGCCCGACCCGCTGACGCAGCCCGCGACGGCCCCGGAGGCGGCCGTCGCGACGGTGCCGCCCACCGCCTGGGAAAGGTCCTGCTGGCCGAGTCCGGCGCAGCTCCCCTCGGTCCCGCTGCCGCTGGCGGCCCGTTCCGGTGCGCTGGCGCGGCTGCAGCACTTCCTCACGGCCGGCACGATGCCGGCGGGCATGGTGGCGACGGCTGTGGTGACCGGCCGGGGCGGTGTCGGCAAGAGCGCGCTGGCCCTGCACGCGGCGCACGCCGTGCGCGGCTCCTCGGTGCACGGCCAGCTCTACGCGGACCTCGGCGGAGCCGCGCGGCCGCTGACCGCCCGGGCGGTGCTGCCGCGGTTCCTGGCGGACCTCGGTGTGCCCCGGGACGAGATACCCGAGGAGGAGTCGGAACGGGCGAGCCTCTACCGCTCGCTCACCGCGGGCCGCCGGCTGCTGGTGGTCCTCGACAACGCCTCCAGCACCGCGCAGGTGCGGCCGCTGATACCCGGCAGCGGGGGCAGCAGGCTGCTGGTGACCAGCCGACGGCGGCTGGCCGATCTGGAGGGGGCGCGCACCCTTCTGCTCGACCCGCTGGACGACGCCGGGTCGCTGGAACTGCTGGGCAACATCGTCGGCCCGGCCAGGATCGGCGCCGAACCGCGGGCGGCCCGTTCGGTGCTGACGGTCTGCGCGGGCCTGCCGCTGGCGATCCGGATCGCCGGGACCCGGCTGCTGGAGCGCCCGCACTGGAGCATCGGGCACTTCGCCCGCCGGCTCACGGAGGCCCCGCGGCTGCTGGACGAACTGTTCGCGGGCGACCTCGGTGTCCGGCCCTCCCTCGACGCCGACCATGGCGGGCTCCGGCGGACGGCTCCGGCCGAGGCCGGCCCGGCGGCGGTCGACCCGGCCGAGGTGTTCACCGCGCTGGGGGCCGCCGGAGCGCGTTCGGTCTCCAGCAGCCGGGTCGCGGTGATGCTCGGCTGTCCCGAGGCGCAGGCCGAGGAGGCCCTGGACGCCCTGGTCGAGGCGAACCTGCTGGGTGCGCCGGCGGAGGGGCGCTACCGGCTGGACGCGCTGCTGCAGGCGTACGCCCTCGAGCAGGCGCAGGCGGCCGCCGTGGGCCGGCACGACCACCCGTACAGGCGCGCCGGGTGACCGCGCCGGCGGCCCGGCGACGGGCGCCCGGGGCCCGGCCCCCATCGCCCGGGCACTCTCCCGCTGACCACTTTCACGCCGATTCTTTCCGCCCCGATCCGCTTCGCTCCGATCCCCTTCGAGAGGACCCCCTCGCCATGGCCGACCAGACAACAGCCACCGACGACCTGCTCGCCTACGTCCGGGAAGTCTCCCTCCGTGACGACGACCTGCTGAGGGAGCTGCGGGAGACCACCGCGGACCTGCCCGGCGGGACCGCCATGCAGGTGATGGCGGAGGAGGGCCAACTGCTGGCCCTGCTGGTCGGGTTGACGGGGGCACGGGCGGTGCTGGAGATCGGCACCTTCACCGGCTACAGCACCCTGTGCATGGCCCGCGCGCTCCCCGCCGACGGAGTGCTGGTGTCCTGCGACATCGAGGACCGGTGGCCGGCCATCGGCGCCGACTTCTGGAAGCGCGACGGGGTCGACTCCCGGATCGACCTGCGGATCGGCGACGCCTCCGCCACCCTGGACGCGCTGCTGGCCGAACGCGGGCCGGCGAGCTTCGACCTGGTGTTCGTCGACGCGGACAAGACCAACTACGTCTCCTACTACGAGAGTTCGCTGGCACTGCTGCGCTCCGGCGGCCTGATCGTCGTCGACAACACCCTCTTCTTCGGCCGGGTCGCCGATCCGGCCGCGACGGACCCGGACACCGCCGGGGTCCGGGCCCTGAACCGACTGCTGCACCAGGACCCCCGGGTGGAGCTGTCGCTGCTGGTGATGGCCGACGGGATCACACTCGTCCGCAAGCGCTGAGGGCGGCTGGCCGGAGCCCGGGAGCGCCGGACCGCCGCGGCGGTCAACGACGTTCCCGGGCTCCTTTCCGGCACGTTCAGCTCCCCGGCACGCCCGGGTCCGGCACATCCAGGTCCGGCACGCCCAGGTCCGGCACGCCCAGGTCGACCGCGTCCACGGTGACGACGGTGGACACCACACGCGGGCCGGGGACCAGGTGCAGACGCTGGAGCCCGGAGTCCTCCGGAGCCGGTGCGAGGACGGCGGCACACGGGCACGGGGCTTCGTCCAGGCCCTCGAAGCCCGCGAACCGATAGGCGATCTCCATCATCCGGTTGCGTTCGGTCTCCCGGAAGTCGGCGACCAGGTGGACTCCGGACCGGGCGGCGGAGTCGGCCAGCCAGTTCAGCAGGGTCGCGCCGGCGCCGTAGGCGACGACCCGGCAGGAGGTGGCGAGCAGCTTGAGGTGCCACAGACCCGGGTGCCGCTCCAGCAGCAGGACGCCGACCGCACCGTGCGGGCCGAACCGGTCGGTGAGGGTGACCACCAGGACCTCGTGCCGGGGGTCGGTGATCAGGCCGCGCAGCACCGCGTCCGGGTAGTGGACCCCGGTCGCGTTCATCTGGCTGGTGCGCAGGGTGAGTTCCTCGACCCGGGACAGCTCCTCGCCGGTGGCCCGGCCGATGCGCATCCGCAGGTCCAAGGAGCGCAGGAACTCCTCGTCGGGGCCGGGGGCGGCCGCCCGCTCGGCGTCACGGAGGAAGCCCGCCTGGTACATCTCGCGGCGCCGCCGGGAGTCGACGGTGCTCGTCGCGGGGGTGAACTCGGCGAGTCCGGGGAGGGCGAGGACCTCCTCGGCCGGGTAGCACCGGACGTCGGGCAGGTGGAAGGTTACCTCGGCGCGCTCGGCGGGCCGGTCGTCGACGAAGGCGACGGTCGTGAGCGCGAAGTTCAGCCGGTCGGCGATCCGGCGCACCGACTCGGACTTGGCGCCCCACCCGATCTCCGGCAGCACGAAGTACTCGGCCAGGCCGAACGCCTCCAGCCGGGCCCAGGCGTGCTCGTGGTCGTTGCGGCTGGCGACGGACTGCAGGATGCCCCGGGAGTCGAGCTCCATCACCACCTTGCGCACCTCGTCCGGCAGGTGCACCTCGCCGTCCTCCAGCAGCGTGCCCTGCCAGAGGGTGTCGTCCAGGTCCCAGACCAGGCACTTGACGGTGTCGGCCATGTCGTCCTTCCTCGTCCTCTCGGCCGCGGGCCCGCTCACGGTGCCCCCGCGCTGGCGAGGGCGTGCTGCGCCAGCATCAGCCGGCACAGCTCGTTGCTGCCCTCGATGATCTCCATCAGCTTGGCGTCCCGGTACGCCCGGGCCACCGTGTGCCCGTCCCGGGAGCCGGCCGAGGCCAGTACCTGGACGGCCGTCGCCGCGCCCCGCGCGGCCTGGGTCGCACCCACGTGCTTGGCCAGTACGGTCGCCACCACCTGGTCCGGCGACCCCTCGTCCCAGCAGCGGCTGGCGTGCTCGCAGGCCCGCGTGGCCACCTGCTCCGCCGTGTAGAGGTCGGCGAGGTGTCCGGCGACGAGCTGGTGCTCCGCGAGCGGCCGGCCGAACTGCTCCCGTCCGGCGGCGTGTGCGGTGGCCGCCGCCAGACAGGCCCGCAGGATGCCCACGCACCCCCAGGCGACGGACATCCGCCCGTAGGCCAGCGCGGTCGTCACCAGCAGGGCGGGCGGCAGCCCGTGACCGCCCAGGACGCTGTCGGCCGGCAGCCGCACCCCGTCGAGGTGGACGTCGGCGTGCCCGGCCGCGCGGCAGCCGAGCGGGTCGGCGATCCGCTCGATCCGGACGCCGGGCGTGTCGGCGGGCACCACGACGGCCACCGCGCCGTCCTCGTAGCGGCCGACGACGACCAGCAGGTCGGCGTAGTGGGCGGCGGTCACCCACTTCTTGTGCCCGTCGACGACGACCGCGTCGCCGTCCCGGCGGACGGTCGTCGTCATCGCCGAGAGGTCGCTGCCGGCACCGGGCTCGCTGAAGCCGACCGCCGCCAGTGCGCCGCCGGTCAGCCGGGGAAGGTGGGCGGCCGCCTGCTCGGCGGTGCCCAGGCGCTGGATGGTCCAGGCCGCCATGCCCTGGGAGGTCATCACGCTGCGCAGCGAGCTGCACAGCCCGCCCACATGGGCGGTGTACGCGCCGCTGTCCGTGCTGCTGAGCCCCCAGCCGCCGTACTGCTCCGGGACTTCGGCGCACAACCGGCCCTCGGCGCCGAGTTCGCGGAGCAGGGCCCGCGGGATCAGGCCGCTCCGGTCCCACTCCCCCGCCAGGTCGCCGGCCCGCAGGGTGACGGAGGTCATGGCACCGCGCAGGTCCTCACCCATTCAGGCCCCCGGCGGCGGGCACCCGGAGCCGGTCCACCAGCTCCGCCATCCGCCGGACGGTGCGGAAGTTGTCCAGCCGCAGGTCCGCGCCGCGGACGGCGATGGCGTAGGTCTGCTCCAGGTGCACCACCACCTGCATGGCGAACAGGGACGACAGGCCGCCGGCGTCGAACAGGTCGGTGTCGGCGTCCCAGGCGGTTCCGGTGCGCGCCTCCAGGAAGCCCAGCAGCTCCTTCTCCAGGTCGTGGGTGTTGGGCGTGTTCGCTGTGGTCATGGCCTTCTCCTCGTCGGGGTGATCGGGTGCGGTGCTCGGCTCGGGCACGGTGCTCAGCCGTAGTCGTAGAAGCCGCGCCCGGACTTGCGGCCCAGCCGCCCCTCGCTGACCAGCCGGAGCAGCAGTTCGGCGGGGCGGCAGCCGTCGTCGCCGGTGCGTTCGTGGAGGACGGTGAGGGAGTCGACAAGGTTGTCGATGCCGATCAGGTCCGCGGTGCGCAGCGGGCCGGTGGGGTGTCCCAGGCAGCCCTGCATCAGGGCGTCGACGTCCTCGGCGGTCGCCGTGCCCTCCTCCACGACCCGGGCCGCGTCGTTGATCATCGGGTGCAGGATGCGGCTGGTCACGAAGCCGGGTGCGTCCCGGACGACCACCGCGCGCCGCCGCAGGGTCGTCAGCAGGGCCGCCACGGCGGCCATCGCGGCGTCCCCGGTCCGGGCGCCGCGAACCACTTCGGCGGTGCCGATCAGGTAGGGCGGGTTCATGAAGTGGGTGCCGACCAGTTCCTCCGGCCGCTCCAGGGCCCCGGCCAGTTCGTCGACGGGGATGGAGGAGGTGTTGGTGATCAGCAGGGTTCCGGGCCGGACCAGTCCGGAGACCTCGGACAGCACCGCGGCCTTGATCGCGGCGTTCTCGGTGACCGCCTCCACCACGGCGGTGGCTCCGGCGGCGGCCTTGAGCGAGGTGCCGGTGGCCAGGGTGCCGAGGGCCGTCCCGGCGGGCAGGGCGCCCATCAGCTCGGCCAGCCGGAGTTCGCCGTCGATCAGGCCCGAGGCCCGGTCGAGCCGTTCCCGGTCGATGTCGACCAGGTGGACCGGCAGGCCGTGTCCGAGGGCGAGGACGGTGATTCCGACGCCCATCACCCCGGCTCCCAGCACGGTGAGGGCGGGTCGTGCGGGGGGATCGTCGTACGGGGCCGCGGTCAACGGGTTCTCCTTCGTCTTCACAGGTCGTCGGGGGTACGGAGGGTGGTGCGGAGGGCGGTGCGGAGGGTGCTGCCGAGCCAGTCGGCGACGGCGTCGCCGGTGGTCGCGACATGCTCTTCCATGATCGAGAAGTGGTCGCCGGGAACGTCGACGACGGTGTCGGCGCCGTCCCAGGTCGAGCGCCAGTCACCGGCCTCGGCGGACGGGCGGCCGAGCGGGGTGGAGGCGCGGACCAGCAGCAGCGGGGCAGCGACCGCCGGGGGTTTCCAGTCGTCGAGCAGACGGAAGTAGCCGCCCATCGCGGTCAGCCGGGCGCCGTCCATCGGGGCCGCCCGGTCCTCGCGGGCGAACATGCCGCCCAGCAGGACGTCGTTGAACTGGGTGATGCCCCGGTTGTCGGAGAGGTAGGTGTCCAGCAGCACCACGGCCGCCGGGCCCTCGCCGCGCCGCTCCAGCTCGGCGGCCACCCCGTGGGCGAGCGTGCCGCCGGAGGAGGAGCCGGCCAGGACGAGCGTCCGTCCGGGCAGTTCCCGGAGCAGTGTCGTCGCCTGGAAGTCCAGCAGGGCCGCCATGTCGGCGGGCAGTTCCTCCTCGGGGGTGAATCCGGGGGCGTCCAGGGCAGCGACCGCGTAACGGTCCCGGAAGCGGGAGGCGAAGCGGGCGTACTGGTGGGCGCCGCCGAGAGCCACGATGGAGCCGAAGCAGACGAGCACGGGGGCGTCGGCGCGCTCGTTGAGGCGCAGCAGCCGCGGGCCGGTGCCGGCAGCCGCGAGGTCGCCGCCGCTGTGGAAGGCCGGGCGCAGGGCGGAGGCGTTCTTGAGCAGGGCGATGCCCTCGTCGATCCGCCCGAGCACGCAGGCCCGGCGGAACAGCACGCTCACCGGGTCGGTGTCGGCGGTGTCGGCGTCGCTGCCGGGGACGGCGGCTGCGGGTGCGTCGGCTCCGGGTGCGGGTGCCGTTCCGGGCCGGGGGGTGTCCTCCGTCCGGGCCTCGGTGGCGAGGCGCGTCGCGAGCGCGGCGGGGGTGCCGCTGTCGAAGACGGCGGAGGGCCGCAACCGCAGTCCGGTGGCGGCGGCCAGCCGGTTGCGGAGCTCGACCGCGGTCAACGAGTCGAACCCGACGGAGAGGAAGGGCACCGTCGCGGACAGCGCCCCGGAGTCGGTGTGGCCGAGGACCTCGGCGGCCTGGGCGAGGACGAGTTCGCGCAGGACGAGTTCGCGTTCCTGGTCGTCGGCGGCGGCAGCCAGCCGGCGCCGCAGCGCTGCGGCGGCGGTCGGCGTGCTCTGCGCTCCGGTCGTCGCGACCGGGCTGCGCCGGACCAGGGAGCGCAGCATCGGGTGCACCGGGTCGTCGCCGCGCGCGGTGAGGTCGAGGTGGGCCAGCACCACGGGGCTCCCGTCCCCCGGCGGGGCGGCGTCCGCGGCGCACACGGCGTCCAGCAGGGCCATGGCCTCCTCGTCGGAGAGGCCGCGGGCGCCGCGCCGGTCGATGCGCCGCCGGTCGGGGCCGTCGAGCTCCGCCGTCATCCCGCTCACCCGCTCCCAGGGGCCCCAGGCCAGGGACAGGCCGGGGAGTCCGAGCCGTCGGCGTTCCGCGACCAGGGCGTCGAGCGCGGCGTTGGCGGCCGAGTAGGCCGCCTGGCCGGGGCTGCCCAGCACGCCCGCGGCGGAGGAGAACACGACGAACGCGGAGAGGTCCGCTCCGCGCGTCAGCTCGTCGAGGTGGCGGGCGGCGTCGAACTTGGGCTGCAGGACGGCGGCCATCCGCTCCCCCGTCAGCCCGTCCAGCAGACCGTCGTCGAGTACTCCGGCGGTGTGGACCACAGCACACAGGGGACGGCTTTCGGGGACGGCCGCCAGGGCGGCGGCCAGGGCCTGACGGTCGGACACATCGCAGCTGAAGGACGTCAGTTCGGCACCGGCCTCGGCCAGCTCCGCCGTCAGCTCCGGTATGCCGGGGGCCTCGGCGCCGCGGCGGCTCAGCACGAGGAGGTGGCGTACCCCGTGCGCGGCGACCAGGTGGCGCGCCAGGACGGCCGCGAGGGAGCCGCCGCCGCTCACCAGTACCGTCCCCTCGGCGGGCCCGAACGGGCCGGCCGGCCGGGTCGTGGAAGGGGGTGCGACGGTCGCAGCAGTGGTGGCCGGCGGCCGTACCAGTCGGGGCGCGTACAGGACGCCGCCGCGCAGGGTCGCCTGCGGCTCGCCCGTGGCGAGGAGGTCGGTGAGCGCGTCGCCGAGACCGTCCGGGCCCGGCCCTTCGGTGTCCAGCAGCACGAACCGGTCGGGGTGTTCCAGCTGAGCGGCCCTCAGCAGGCCCCAGACGGCCGCACCGCCGAGGTCGGCCGGCTGCGGCTGCGCACCGAGCGGGCCGGTCGCCCCCCGGGTGAGCACCACCAGGGGCGTACGGGCGGTGCTGTCGTCGGCCAGGTGGGCCTGGAGACGGTCCAGGACCTCGGCCGCGACCGCGTGCACCACTGCGGGGTCCGCGTCCCCGGTCACGGTGCCGGTGGACGGGGGGCAGGTCATCAGCAGCGCGTCGGGGGTCGCGGACAGCGGATCGGCGGGGAAGCCGGCCGGCAGCAGCCGCTCGTCCCGCGGGCCGAGCAGGCCCCAGCGGGTGACCGGGCGCGGGCCGGGCCCGGCGGTGACCGGCGTCCAGCCGACGTGGAAGACGGAGCCGGCGGACGCCCGCAGTGCGGCGGTGGACGCCGTGCGCAGGGTGAGCGAGCCGACCGTCGCCACGGTGCGCCCCGAGGGATCGGTGATCCGCGCCGTGACGGCATCGGGACCGTCGGGGCGCAGCCGGACGCGCAGAACCGGCGCGTCGGAGGCCCCGATCGCGACGCGCTGCCAGGAGAACGGCAGGGGGACGCCGTCGGCGGACTCCGCGGTCGCGGCGCCTTCGCGCAGACCGGTCGTCTGGAGGGCGGCGTCCAGGAGGGCCGGGTGCACTCCGAAGCCGTCCGCTCCGGTGCCGGGGAGGCCGTCGGGCCGGGCCACTTCGGCGTGGATCGCGTCCGGGGTGCGCCACGCGGCGCGCAGGCCCCGGAACGCCGGGCCGTAGGCGACGCCGCGGGCTTCGAGCAGCCCGTACAGTTCCTCCACGTCCAGGGGGACGGCGTCGGACGGGGGCCACGTACCGGCCGTCTCGGCCGGATCGGCTGTGTCGTCCGTGGCGTTCCGGTCGGCCGTGGCATTCCGGTCGGCCGTGTCGTCCCGGTCGGCCGAGGGGTCCAGCGGGCCGACCGTGCCGGTCGCGTGCCGGGTCCAGGGCCGGTCCGCGGCACCGGGGGTGGCCTCGGGCCGGGAGTGGAACTCCACCGGACGCCGCCCCGTGCCGTCCTCGGCACCCACCCGTACCCGCAGTTGTACGGCGTGGTCGTCGGCGGCGTCGCCGGGCAGCAGCAGCGGGGCGGCGAGGGTCAGTTCCTCCACGAGAGCGCAGCCGAGGCGGCGGCCCACGTGCGCGGCCAACTCCACGAGGGCCGCGCCGGGCAGGATCACGGCTCCGGCCACGGCGTGGTCGACGAGCCAGGGGTGAGTAGTCAGGGAGAGCCGGCCGGTGAACAGGGTGCCCGCGTCGTCGGGCAGTTCGACCGCGGCGCCGAGCAGCGGGTGGTCCACGGCGGACTGGCCGACAGACGCCTGATCGTGGTCCGCCGGCAGGGCGTCGAGCCAGTAGCGGCGTCGCTGGAAGGCGTACGTGGGCAGGTCCACGCGCCGGGCGCCGGTTCCCGCGAACAGCCGCTCCCAGTCGACGCGCAGGCCCCGGACGTGTGCCTCGGCGAGGGCGAGCTGTAGCCGGCGGAGCCCTCCGGCCCCGCGCCGCAGGGTGTCGAGCACCAGCGTCTCCGGGGCGCCCGCGTCGGCGGCCGTGTCCTCGATCGCGTACATCAGGGCGGGCTGGGGACCGGCCTCGATGAACACGCGGTGCCCGGCCGCGAGGAGCGAGCGGGTCGCCCGCTCGAACTCGACGCCCTGCCGGATGTTGCGGTACCAGTACTCGGCGTCCAGGGCCTTCGTGTCCAGCAGGTCGCCGGTCACGCCGGAGTAGTAGGGCACCGAACCCGAGCGGGGGATGATGCCGTCCAGATCCGAGAGCAACCGCTCGCGGATCTCCTCCACCTGCGAGGAGTGCGACGCGAAGTCGACTTCGATGCGACTCGCCCACACTCCTTCCTCCAGGAGTAACTCCACCAGCGCCGTGACGGCGTCCGCGTCGCCCGACACCACGGTCGACGACGGACCGTTGACCGCCGCGACCGACAGCCGCTCCCCCCACGGGGCGATCCGCTCCCGCGCGGCGTCCACCGGCAGCGGCACCGAAGCCATACCGCCACGGCCCGCCAGCACCCCCACCGCACGGGACCGGAGCGCGGCCACCCGGGCCCCGTCGTCGAGACTCAGGCCGCCGGCCACGCAGGCGGCAGCGATCTCGCCCTGGGAATGGCCGACCACGGCGTCCGGGACGACGCCGAAGGAACGCCACACCTCCGCCAGCGACACCATCACCGCCCAGAGCACCGGCTGCACCACGTCGACCCGCGCCAACAGCGCCTCCGAACCCAGCGCCTCCGCCAACGACCAGTCGACGTAAGGCGCCAGAGCCCGTTCGCACTCCGCCATCCGCTCCGCAAAAACCTCCGACCCGGACAGCAGCCCCAGGGCCATCCCCACCCACTGCGAACCCTGACCCGGGAACACCAGCACCGAACGGCCCGGGAGCAGCCCACTGCCGACGGCCACGCTCTTCGAGCCCACGCCCCGCGACAGGGCGGCGACACCGGCCAGCAGTTCGTCCCGGTCCGCCCCCACCACCACCGCACGCTCCGCGAACCGCGAACGTCCGACCGCCAGCGAATGACCGACGTCCAGCACGCTCAGGCCCGGTTCCGCCACCACTCGCTCGTGCAGCGCCGCCGCCTGGGCGCGCAGCGCGTCCGGCGTGCGCGCCGACAGGATCCAGGGGACGGTGGCGAGCGCAGGTTCCGACGTGGCGGGCCGGTCGACCGGCTTGTCGGTGGCGGCCGTCGCGTCGGTCGGCGCAGTCAAGGTCGGCGCGGTCGCGTCGACCGGCCCGGCGACGGCCTGTTCGAGGATCACGTGGGCATTGGTCCCGCTGGCACCGAAGGAGGACACCCCGACCCGGCGCGGCCGTCCCGTCTCCGGCCAGGGGGCGGCCTCGGCGAGCAGGGAGACAGCTCCCTCGCTCCAGTCGACACGGGGCGAGGGGCGGTCGACGTGCAGAGTGCGCGGCATCACGCCGTGCCGCATCGCCAGCACCGACTTGATCACCCCGCCGACGCCCGCGGCGGCCTGGGTGTGGGACAGGTTGGACTTCAACGACCCCAGCCGCAACGGACGCCCGGCGGGCCGGTCCTGACCGTACGTGGCCAGCAGCGCCTGGGCCTCGATCGGGTCGCCGAGCACGGTGCCGGTGCCGTGCGCCTCCACCATGTCCACCTCGGACGGGGCGAGTCCGGCACGGGCGAGCGCCTCGCCGATGACGCGCTGCTGCGCGGGCCCGTTCGGGGCGGTCAGCCCGTTGCTGGCGCCGTCCTGGTTGACGGCCGAACCCCGGACGACGGCCAGGACGGGATGCCCCGCGCGCCGGGCGTCCGAGAGCCGTTCCAGCAGGAGCAGGCCCAGACCCTCCCCGAACCCGGCACCGTCCGCGGTGGACGAGAAGGACTTGCTGCGCCCGTCGGGTGCCAGGCCGCGCTGGCGGCTGAACCCGACGTACAGGCCGGGGGTGGACATCACGGTCACCCCGCCGGCCAGGGCGAGGGTGGTGTCCCCGGAGCGCAGCCCCTGGCAGGCGAGGTGGACGGCGACCAGGGAGGACGAACAGGCGGTGTCCAGGGTGACCGCCGGGCCTTCCAGGCCGAGGGTGTAGGCGATCCGGCCCGAGGCGACGCTGGGGATGGTGCCGGTGCCGAGGAAGCCCTCCAGCTCGTCGGGAACCCGGCCGAGCCGGGACCCGTACTCGCTGTAGATCACTCCGGTGTAGACGCCGGTGCGGCTGCCGCGCAGGGTCGTCGGGTCGATGCCCGCGCGTTCCACCGCTTCCCAGGACGCCTCCAGCAACAGCCGCTGCTGCGGGTCCATGGCCAGGGCCTCGCGCGGGGAGATGCCGAAGAAGCCCGGGTCGAAGCCCGTCGCGTCGTGCAGGAAGCCGCCTTCACGGACGTAGAACGTGCCTGGGGCGTCGGGGTCGGCGTCGAAGCCGCCCTCGACGTCCCAGCCGCGGTCGGTGGGGAACGGCGAGACCGCGTCGCGTTCCTCGACCAGCAGGTCCCACAGGTCTTCCGGGGTGCGCACACCGCCGGGGTAGCGGCAGCTCATTCCCACGATGGCGATGGGCTCGGCGGAGTCGTCGCGGAGCCGCCGGTTCTCCTGCCGCAGGCGCTGGTTGTCCAGCAGCGAGGCACGCAGGGCGGCGACCACCTGGTCCGTGTCGGTGGGCATGGGGTTGGCCTTCTCCTTCTGCGGCTGTCGGTCAGTCACGTTCGCCGCCCAGGGCCATCCGGACGAGTTCGTCGACCGCCATGTCATGGATGTCGGCGGCGGGAGCCGGTGTCCCAGGCCGGTCGGCGAGGTCCAGGAGCGCGTCGAGGAGACCGGCCCGGCGCAGTGCGGCGGGCGGGATCGCGGCGAGCAGGGAGCTGATCTCGTGGTCCTCCCGGTCCGTCCGGCCCGGCGTCCCGGCGGCCTTCCCGGTGGCGGCGGGGCCGCCCGGCCCGTCGGGCACCAGGAGCCTGGTGAGGTGGGCGGCGACGGCGGCCGGGGTGGGGTGGTCGAAGACCAGGGTCGCGGGCAGCCGGCGGCCGGTGGCGGCGCTGAGCCGGTTGCGGAGTTCGACGGAGGTGAGCGAGTCGAAGCCGAGGTCCTTGAACGCCTGGTCCGGGTCGACGGCCCCGGCCCCGCCGTGGCCGAGGACGTCGGCGCTCCGGCTCCGGACCAGGTCCAGCAGGGTGGCGACGCGTTCCTCCGGGGTGAGGCCGGTCAGCCGGCGGCGCAGCGAGTCCGCTTCGGCGGCGTCCGCCCCGGAGGCGGGGCGGCGTGCGGTGCCGGGGACCAGGGCGGAGAGCAGGGCCGGGACGGGTGCGGTCCGGGCCGCCGCCCGGAGTCGGCCGAGATCGATCCTGACCGGGACGAGCAGCGGTTCGTCCAGGGTGAGCGCCGCGTCGAACAGGGCCAGGCCCTCTTCGCTGCCGATGGCCGCGGTGCCTCCCCGGGACATGCGCCGCAGGTCGGCGGCGGTGAGCGTGCCGGTCATGGTGCTGCGGCGTGCCCACAGGCCCCAGGCGAGCGACTGGGCGGGCAGTTCCAGGGCCCGGCGGTGCTGGGCGAGCGCGTCGAGGAAGGCGTTGGCGGCCGCGTAGTTGCCCTGCCCGGCGTTGCCGACCGTGGCGGACGCGGAGGAGAACAGGACGAAGGCCGACAGCGGCAGGTCGCGGGTGAGGGCGTGCAGGTTGAGGGCCGCGTCGACCTTGGGCCGCAGTACGTGCCGCATCCGCGCGGGGGTCAGCGACTCGACCGTCCCGTCGTCCAGGACGCCGGCCGCGTGGACGACCGCGCTCAGCGGACGGTCGGCGGGGATGCCGGCGAGCAGGGCGGCGAGCGCGTCCCGCTCGGCGACGTCACAGGCCTCCACGTCCACCCGGGCGCCGAGTCCGCGCAGTTCGGCGGCGAGGTCGGCCAGGCCCGGGGCGTCCGCGCCGCGCCGGCCGACGAGCAGCAGGTTCCGTACGCCGTGCGCGGTCACGAGGTGCTGTGCGACCAGGCCGCCGAGCGCGCCGCCGGCGCCGGTGACCAGGACGGTCCCCCCGGCCGCGGCGATGCCGGACGGTGCGGCGGCCGGGGCCTGGCCCGCGAGCGTGTCCGTGCCCGGGGTCGGGGTCGGGGTCGGGTCCGTGGCGACGGTGGCCCTGGTGAGGCGGGCGGCGAGAAGTCGTCCGGCGCGTATCGCCAGTTGGGGTTCCGTTCCGGCCAGTGCCCGGGGCAGCAGGCCGGTCACGGCGGCCGGGTCGTCGGTGTCGATCAGCAGGAAGCGGTCCGGGTGCTCGGACTGGGCGGAGCGGACGAGGCCGCGGACCGCGGCGCCGACGAGGTCGGTGACCTCCTCACCGGCTGCCGTGGAGACCGCGCCCCGGGTGACGAGGACGAGCCGGGTGCCGTCGTCCCACCGCGGGTCGGCCAGCCAGTCCTGGACGAGCCGCAGGGCGTCGTCCAGTGCGGTGTGCACGGATGCGGCGTCGGGCGGGGACGGGAGGTCCGGGGTGCGGCCGCACCAGGCCAGCACCGCGGCGGGCGGCGGCGCCCCCGCCTCCAGCGCGGCACCGAGCGCGGCCAGGTCCGGACGGCTGTCCGGGAAGAGCTCCCCGCCCCCGAGCACAGCGACGTGCCCGAGGGGCTCGGCAGGTGCGGTGGTGGGCGCCGCCGACCACCGCACCCGGTAGAGGGATTCCGGGCCGCCGCCCGGGCGGAGGGCATCGAGGTCGATCGGGCGGACGGCGAGCGCCTCGACCGACGCGACCGGGAGGCCGTTCGGGTCGGTCGCGTGGATCGACGTCGATCCGTCCGGCCCGAAGCCGAGCCGCACCCTGAGCGCGGTGGCTCCGGAGGCGTGCAGCCTGACCCCGCCCCAGGAGAACGGCAGCCCGGCGGACGGTCGGTCCGAGTCCGGGTCCGGGTCCGGTCCGGTCTCCGGCCGGGCGCGCAGGAACAGCCCCTGGAGGGCGGCGTCCAGGAGGGCGGGGTGCACACCGAAGGCGGAGGCGGACCGGTGCTGGTCCTCGGGCAGGCGTACCTCGGTGAAGATCTCCTCGCCCCGGCGCCAGGCGGTGGTGAGCCCGCGGAAGGCGGGGCCGTAGCCGTAGCCGGCGGTGTGGAACCGCTCGTACAGGTCGTCGACGGGGATCGGGACGGCGCCGGGCGGGGGCCAGGAGCCGGCGTCGTCCGGTCCGGGTGCGGGCGACGGCTCGCGGGTCGTGGCGTCGGTGGTGAGTGCGCCGGTCGCGTGCGCGGTCCAGGTCGGGGTCGCCGCGTCCTCGCGGCAGGAGAACACGTCCAGGGAGCGGCTGCCGTGCGCGTCCGCCGCGCCGACCCGCACCTGCAGGCGGACGGCGGTGTCGACGGGTATCAACAGCGGTGACTGGAGCGTCAGTTCCTCCACCGTGCGGCATCCGGCCTCGTCCGCGGCGCGTACCGCGAGCTCCGCGAAGGCCGCGCCGGGCAGCAGGACCGTACCGGCCACGGCGTGGTCGGCGAGCCAGGGGTGGGTACGCAGCGACAGCCTTCCGCTGAGCAGCAGTTCACCCGTGTCGGCCAGCTCGACGGCCGCTCCGAGGACGGGGTGGTCGGTCGGGTCGAGCCCGGCCGATCCCACATCGGCCGCCGCGGTGGGCGCCGGCTCGGGCCAGTAGCGGGTGCGTTGGAAGGCGTACGTCGGCAGGTCCACCCGCCGCGCCCCCGGGAACGCACCCGACCAGTCCACCCCCAACCCCCGCTCCCACGCACGGCCCACCGCACGCAGCACCTGCTCCGGGCCGCCCTCCCCACGCCGCAAGGTCCCCAGCACCGCCGCATCCACGCCCGCGGCATCCACCGACTCCCCCACCGCCACGCCCAGCACCGCATGCGGACTCGGCTCCACGAAGAACCGAAAACCCTCCCCCAACAACGACTCCGTGGCCCGCCCGAACTCCACCGTCTCCCGCAGGTTCCGGTACCAGTACCCGGCGTCCAACACCCTCGTGTCCAACCAGTCGCCCGTCACCGTCGAGAAGAACGGCACCGAACCCGAGACCGGAGCGATTCCCTCCAGGTCGGACAGCAGGCGCTCGCGGATCTCCTCCACGTGCGCGGAGTGCGAGGCGTAGTCCACCTCGATCAGCCGCGCCCGCACACCCTCGCCGACCAGGGCGTCCACGAGTGCCGTGACCGCGTCCGCGTCGCCCGACACCACCGTCGACGACGGACCGTTCACCGCCGCCACCGACAACCGCCCCGCCCACAAGGCGAGC
>NZ_JODS01000030.1 GCF_000718025.1 Kitasatospora purpeofusca | reverse complement strand
CTCCCCCGGCGACCGCCGGACCCCCCACCCCCCGTTGTTGTCGCAGCTCAGAGTGCCAACAACACCGCCAACAACACCGCCAACAACACGTCGACTACAGCCCCGACAACAGAGGAGCGGCCCATGGCCGGCCACATCCAAGACCGCTGGTACAAGACCGAGACCGGCCCCGACGGAAAGCCCCACCGCGTCCGCACCGACCGCCACGGCACCGGCAAGCGCTACCGCGCCCGCTACATCGGCCCCGACGGCACCGAGAAGAGCAAGAGCTTCCCCGACCGCCAGAAGCGGCAGGCCGATCAGTGGCTCGCCCAGGTCGAGGCGGACATGGCGCGCGGCCAGTTCATCGACCCGAACGCGGGGCGGGTCACCGTGAAGCAGCACGCGGAGAAGTGGCTGGCGTCGCTCAGCATGGACCCGCAGTCGTACGTCAGCACCGAGCAGCGGATCCGGCTGCACGTGGTGCCGCACCTGGGAACCCGGCCGCTCAGCTCGCTTCGGCCGTCGGACATCCGCGAGTGGCTGGTGACGCTTGCCGAGCACGGGCTCTCCCCCGCCTCTCAGCGGGTGGTGTTCGCCAACCTCGGGACCATGCTCACGGCGGCGGTGGAGGATCGACTGATCCCGAACAACCCGTGCCGGTCGACGTCGGTCCGGGCCCCGAAGCTGGCCCCGCGCCGCCTGGTCCCGTGGGTCCGGGAACGGGTGCTGGCCGTGCGCGCGACGTTCCCGGCGAACTACCGGCCGATGGTCGACCTGGCCGGCGGCTGCGGTCTGCGGCAGGGGGAGATCTTCGGCCTGGCCGTCGGCGACGTCGACTTCACCGAGGGCGTGGTGCACGTGAACCGGCAGGTCCGGCTGATCCGGAACCGCCCGGTCTTCTCCCTGCCAAAGGGCAACAAGACCCGCAAGGTACCGTTGCCCGCCTCGGTCGCGCGGGCACTGCGGGCGCACCTCTCGGCGCACGCCCCGGTCCCCGTCACGCTTCCGTGGCGCGACATCGACGGGCCTCCCACCACGGTGGAGCTGCTGTTCGTCGACGGCAAGGCCCGGCAGCTGAACCGCAACCGCTTCAACCGGGACGTCTGGCACCCGGCCCTCACCACGGCCGGCGCCCAGCCCGGCCGGGAGAACGGCATGCACGCGCTGCGGCACTTCTACGCCTCGGTGCTGCTGGACGCCGGGGAGAGCATCAAGGCCCTGAGCGAGTACCTGGGGCACCACGACCCGGGCTTCACGCTCCGGACCTACACCCACCTCATGCCGAGCAGCGAGAAGCGCACCAGGGAGGCCGTCGACTCCGCCTTCGGGGAGGGCCCCGAGACGGCCGACGGCCCGGAGACGGCCCCGGGAGCCGCGTAGGACCACATTGCGGCAGGTCAGAGCCCATCTGGGCTGATTTGAACAAGTTCTGACGGGACGACAACGACGCGCGACGACGCGCACACGACAGGGGCCCGCCGGTTCGAACCGGCGGGCCCTGTCGTGTGCGCGGGGCGCCGACCTACGGGCGGGTGTAGGCGGTGAGGTCGGGGACGGTGGCGAAGCCGGCGCCGTAGGCGCTGATGCCGCGGCCGTAGGCACCCAGCAGGACGCCGGGGGCCTCGCCGGCCAGGACCCAGCCGTACTCGGACTCGCGGTAGCGGAAGGGCTGCGGCAGGCCGTTCACCGGGAGGCTGAGGGTGGACCAGCCGGGGCCGTCCAGGTCGTCGGCGAGGTCCCAGGCGAGGGCCGACTGCTGGTCCAGCCAGTCCTGGCGCAGCGCGCGGTCCAGTTGGCCCGGCCAGGTCGCGGCCAGCAGGCCGGAGCCGGCCAGCCAGGCCGCGGAGGCGGCGGAGGTGGCTTCCAGGGTGCCGGTGTTGTCGGCGCTGCGCCGGCTGTCCCGGCGGGCGACGGTGACGGCCACCGCGAACTTGCGCATGTCGCGCGGCTCGTACTGGCGGGCCGGCTCCTCGCCGTGGCCCAGGCTGCCGTAGTCGACGGTGCCGTGCGCGCCGGAGCGCGGGCCGCCGAAGCCGCTCGGCAGCAGGAAGCGGCGGCCGGACCAGCCGGCGTCCAGGCCGTACCAGGGGAAGTCCGCGGACAGGTAGGGCACCAGCGGGTCCGCCGGGCCGGCCTGTCCGCCGACCATGGGTCCGCCGGCCGTGGCCGTTCCCACCGCCTGACTCGTCGCGTCCATCCCCGGGGCCTCCTCAACGACGTTGCCTGCCGTGGTGCGCTCCCATCGTGGCGCACCTCGGCGCCCCCGCCGACCGACTTGGGCCCGGACGGGGCCGGAAGTGACGGACGGCACAGCGGGAACAATCAGCACAATAGCGGCGCGCACGCCGGGGCCCGCTCAGCCGTGCGGTTCGGCGGGGCGCGAAGGAGCTCCGACGGAGCCGTGTTACGTCGCGTCGGGGTCGAACGGGGGGCGCTCGCCCGGGGTGAGGGGGGCGCCGGCGGCCGCGGCGGCCGGGGCGGCGGCGGGCTTGTCGAAGGAGACGCTGCCGTTGCGGCCGTGCCCGTTCACCGGGGCGGCCGGCTTGTCGTCCAGCACCGAGCGGATGTCCAGGGACTCCCGCATGTCCTTGAGGCCCAGCGGGTCCTCCTCGCCGCCCATCAGCTGCTTGCGGACGAAGGTCTTCGGGTTGAGGTCCTCGAACTCGAAGTCCTTGAACTCGGGACCCAGCTCGCTGCGGATGTCCTCCTTCGCGGTGTCCGCGAAGGACCGGATCTTCCGGATGAACCCCATGGTGTCCTGGATCAGCTTCGGCAGCTTGTCCGGACCGAAGATCACGATGGCCATGATGGCCAGGGTCAGGACCTCCAGTGTGCCCACGTCACTGAACACCAAAGCTCCCTACGGTCGCGGGCGGATCGGACAAACGCTCCCCACAGCGTAATGGCCATCGGCGGGTCCATGACCCCCGGTGTGATGAAGCCGTGGTGAAGACCCGCCGATGACCGCGGACCCGAAGGGCCCGGTGAGGTCTATCTGTTCTCGTGGTGCAGTCCGGCCACGCCGGAGCTCGGCGTGCGCTCGGGGAGGTCGTGCGGCGGCATCGCGCCCCGGGTGACCGCCACCGGGCGGACCGGCAGGTCCGCCGCCGGCACCTGGGCGTTCATCGGGACCATGCCGCCCCGGCCGCCACTGCCTGCCGGGCTGACCACGGTGCCGTGCTGGTCCTCGCCCGGGCCCGCGATGCCGCCGACCCCGCCGAGCGTCACCGCGGCCACCGAGAACGCCCCGGCGGCGGCGAAGACGAAGCGCCGACCGCGCGGCGGGACCGGCCGGACCACCGGGGTGATCGCGGCGGCGGCCGCGGCCAGCGGCTGGACCGGGGCGTCCGGACGGACGGTGCGGCGGCCGATCAGCGGGCGCAGCACCGCGCCGCCACGTCCGAAGGCCCGCGGGTCGACCCCGGGCACCGGGGTGTCGGCGCCGAGCGCGCCGCCGCCGAAGGAGGCACCCGCGCCCCGGCCGAAGGAGCCGCCGTTCAGCCGGCTGCCGCCGAGGGTCCCGGTGCCGGCCACGCCGCCACCGGGGAAGTCGTCGTCGTCCCGGCGCGGCCGGTCGGCGCGCGGCTGCGGCTCGTCCTCCGGGAGCGCGCCGACGGCCATCAGCCGGGCCATCAGCCCGGAGGACGGACCGGGGGTGCCGGTCCGGGTCAGCAGGTGCTTGACCGCGCGGCCCTCGTCGGCCTCGGCGAGGCACTGCGGACAGGTCGCCAGATGGGCCTGGACGCGCTCGCGCGAGTCGTGGCCGAGTTCACCGTCGACGAAGGCGGACAGCCGCTCCCCGAGGTGGTGCTCCTCCGCCGGGTCGACCGACCGGACGGCGACGGCGCGCAGGGCCGGCTCGGCCGGCAGCGCGGGACCGTCGGCCGCTCCCGGCCCGTCCTGGCCCCGGCGGCCCAGCGCGGGCCAGCCGGCCCGGCGGGCGGCCGTGCGGCCGGGGGTGTCCGAGTGGCCCGGCCCGGACCGACCGGTTCCGCTCACGATCGCCTCCGGCCGCGACCGCCCGGCGCGGCCGGAGCCTCGCCGGCGGCGGCGCCGACCGGGACCGGCTGCTCCTCGGCGCCGCCGCCCCGGCGCTCACGGCCGGGGGCCGAGCCGGGGGCGCGGTGCTTGAGCGCGGCGCGCAGGTGCGAGCGGCCGCGGTGGATGCGGCTGCGGACGGTGCCGAGCTTGACGCCGAGCGTGGCGGCGATCTCCTCGTAGGAGAGGCCCTCGATGTCGCAGAGCACCACGGCGGCACGGAACTCGGGCGCCAGGGTGTCCAGGGCGTGCTGGACGTCGGCGTCGAAGTGGGTGTCGCTGAAGTGCTGGGCCGGGCTGGGCTCGCGGGAGGCGAGCCGCTCCGCCGCGTCGTCGCCGAGCGCGTCGAAGCGGATGCGCTGGCGGCGGCGGACCATGTCCAGGAAGAGGTTGGTGGTGATCCGGTGCAGCCAGCCCTCGAACGTGCCGGGGGTGTACGTGGACAGCGAACGGAAGACCCGGACGAAGACCTCCTGGGTGAGGTCCTCGGCGTCGTGCTGGTTACCGGTCAGCCGGTAGGCGAGACGGTAGACGCGCGCACTGTGGGCCTCGACGATCTCCTCCCAGCTGGGCGGAGTCCAGGTCTGCGCGTCGGGGCCCTCGGCGAAGGTCGCGAGGGCGGGGGCCTCGGCGGGGCCGGCGGGCGCCTCGGGCGCGGCGGCCGGCTGGTCCAGGGTGGAGTGCGCAGGCTGGTTCATCACGGGCTTCGGCGTACGGGCCGACGCGGTGCCGCGGGGGTGCCGCCGCACGGGGACGTCGCCCTCGGCCACACCTCCTCGGTCGGCTCTTCTGCCCAGCAGGGCCACCACCATATCCACCTCGCCCGTCAAGCCCGGATAAGAAGTGTCCGGGACCGCCTCCGGTATCCGCGGCACCGTCCGGCCCGCCGAAGCGGCTCCCGGAGGGTGTCCGGGACGCGCTGTTCGCCCGGTCCCTGCTCCCTCAACGGCCCGCCGCCGTACGCGGTTCCCGCCCGGCCAGTAATCTGTGGCAGGAAATATCGACATCCGCTCGGCACCGGGCCGCCACCCGGGGCTCCGAAAGAGGCAGCCATCAGCGAGTTCGGGCCCGCGCGCGCGGCGCTCGCCGACACCTTCGTCGGCGAGGACGCGGTGCTGACCTACGCCCGGGCGCAGTCCGCGCGCACCGGGATCAGGGCGATCGGCCCGAGCGGCGGTGCCTGTCTGCGACTGCTGGCCGCCGTGTCGGGTGCCAAGGCGGTGGCCGAGATCGGCACCGGGACGGGCGTCTCCGGGGTGTACCTGCTGCGCGGGATGCGGTCGGACGGCGTGCTCACCACCGTCGACTCGGAGCCGGTGCGCCAGCAGCTGGCGAAGGAGGCCTACCAGGCCGCCGGGTTCGCGGCCAACCGGTCGCGGTTCATACCGGGCCGGGCCCTGGAGGTGCTGCCCAGGCTCGCCGACGGCCAGTACGACCTGGTGTTCTGCGACGGGGACCCGGCGGAGTCCGGCTCCTACCTGGAGGAGTCGCTGCGGCTGCTGCGGCCGGGCGGGCTGGTCTGCTTCGAGGGCGTGTTCCAGGAGGGCCGTCTGGCCGAACCGGAGCTCCAGGACCCGCGGACCAGATCGATGCGCGACCTCGTCCGGGACGTCCGGGAGAGCGACGCCCTGCTGCCCGCGCTGCTGCCGGTGTCGGACGGGCTGCTCTGCGCCGTGAAGCGCTAGCGGCGGCGCGCGGCCGCCGGAACGCGGCCGGACCGGGCCCGGGGGCGGAACGTACCGGGCCCGGGACGACGCGATGGTCGTACCCGGGCCCGGCGGCACATCTCCAGGAGATGGCGAGCACCTGCTGCGGTCAGCCGCAGGCCTTCTTCAGGGCCTCGCCGAGGGCGTGGGCCTCGTCGGGCGTGAGCTCCACCACGAGGCGTCCGCCGCCTTCGAGCGGAACGCGCATGATGATGCCCCGCCCCTCTTTGGTGACTTCGAGCGGGCCGTCACCCGTCCGCGGCTTCATGGCCGCCATGCTCGTTCCCCTTCCTGCAACCGCTCAGCTACGCACCGGCAGTCCGTCCACCGCCGGTATCGAACGCATTGATCGGAAGCCATTATCCCGCATGCCACGGCCTGATGACCAACATCACTCTCGGTGCAACCTCGTCCGGACCGCCGCAATCCCTCCCAATAACCGGCATAAGCCCCGGCGCGGCGCCGCTCCGTACGCCACCGGAAGGTGCGATACCTCACACTCCCCAGGCGGGCCGGGGCTCCGGCATCCTGGCAGCCCACGACCACGAGCAAGGGAGCTCTCGTCCATGTCCGATTCGGTGCTGTACGAGCTGGACGGCGGCCTTGCCGTCATCACGATCAACCGCCCCGGGGCGATGAACGCGCTGGACGTCCCGACCAAGGTGGCGCTGCGTGACACCGTGACCGCCGCCGCCGAGGACCCGGCCGTGCGCGCGGTGCTGCTGACCGGCGCGGGCGACCGGGCGTTCTGCGTCGGACAGGACCTCAAGGAGCACCTGGGCCTGCTGAAGCGGGCCGAGGAGACCGGCGAGGGCGCGCTGCGGACCGTGGCCGAGCACTACAACCCGCTGCTGCGGGCGCTGGCCGGGATGCGCAAGCCGACGGTGGCCGCGGTCGGCGGGGTGGCGGCCGGGGCGGGCGCCTCGCTGGCCTTCGCCTGCGACTTCCGGATCGTGGCGGACACCGCGGGCTTCAACACCGCGTTCGCCGGGATCGCGCTGACCGCCGACTCCGGGGCCTCCTGGACCCTGCCGCGGCTGGTCGGCCACGCCCGGGCGACCGAGCTGCTGATGCTGCCGCGCACCGTGAAGGCGGCCGAGGCGATGGAGCTGGGCCTGGCCACCAAGGTCGTGCCGGCCGCCGAACTGGCCGCCACCGCCCGGGTGTTCGCCAAGGAGCTGGCCGAGGGCCCGACGGTGGCGTACGGCGCGATCAAGGAGTCGCTGGCGTACGGCGCCTCGCACTCGCTGAGCGAGCTGCTCGACAAGGAGGACGAGCTGCAGACCCTGGCCGGCGCGAGCGAGGACCACCGGATCGCGGTCCGCGCCTTCATCGCCAAGGAGAAGCCGGCCTACCTGGGCCGCTAGGGGCCCTGGAGCGTCGGCCCCGCGTGCCCTGGTTCAGGCCCGGATTCAGGCCCGGCCCGGGCCCGCGGACGCCGTGCGGACGTGGCAGTCGGCGAGGTGGTCGTCCACCAGTCCGCAGGCCTGCATCAGCGCGTACGCGGTGGTCGGGCCGACGAACCGGAAGCCGGCCTTCTTCAGGGTCTTGGCGAGCGCCGTCGACTCGGGCGTGACGGCCGGCACCTCGTCCAGGCTGCGGGGCGCCGGCCGGTCCGGGTCCCCGGCGAACCCCCAGATCAGCGCGTCCAGTCCGCCGTCGAGCTCGCGAGCGACCCGGGCGTTGGTGATCGAGGCCTCGATCTTGGCCCGGTTGCGGATGATCCCGGTGTCCGCGAGCAGCCGCTCGACGTCGGCGGGGCCGAACTCGGCGACCTCGGCGATCGAGAAGCCGGCGAAGGCGGCCCGGAAGCCCTCGCGGCGGCGCAGGATGGTGATCCAGGACAGACCGGACTGGAAGGCCTCCAGGCAGACCCGCTCGAACAGGGCGTCGTCGCCGCGCACCGGGCGGCCCCACTCGGTGTCGTGGTAGACCCGGTAGTCGTCCGCCGAATCGCCCCAGGCGCAGCGGCGCAGGCCGTCCGCCCCCAGGACGGCGCCGGTGCCGGCGCTCACCGCTCCCCGTCCGGCACGGCGTCCTCGGGACCGCGGGCCGCGGGGGCTGCGGCGGACTTGGTGAGGGCGACGGCGGGCTCGACCACCAGGGCGAACTCCTCCAGCCCGGGCAGTGGTTCGGCGCCGGGCTCGGGGCCGTCGGCCGCCTCGACGGCGCCGCGCACGGCGGCCAGCGCCTCCAGCTCGGCGATCCGGGCGTCCCGGTGCGCGAGTTCGGCGCCCAGCCGGTCGAGGACGTCGTCCACCTCGTCCATCCGGTAGCCGCGCAGGGCCATCGGCAGGCGCAGCGCGTCCACGTCGGCCCGGCCCAGCGGGCGGTCCTGCGGCAGCCGGGCGGAGATCCGGTCCTGCACGGCCTCGGGCAGCGAACCGCCGCCGCCCAGCGCCACCAGCGCGGCACCGCCGACCACTACGGCCATGGCCACCACGATCACCCAGAACACGAGCGGTCCTCCCGATTCTCCGGCCGGCCCCGACAGGAGTGGGATCATGGTCCCGATGGGCCGGGGGGGCCATCATCGCACCCGCGGCAGCTGTTAAGGAGAGATCGGTGGCACTGCGCCTGGGACCACGGGAATTCGGCGACGACGAGCTTGTGATCATGGCGATCGTCAACCGCACACCGGACTCGTTCTTCGACAAGGGCTCGACCTTCGCCGACGAGGCCGCGTTCGAGGCCGCCGACCGCGCGATGGCGCAGGGCGCGGCGATCCTCGACATCGGCGGGGTGAAGGCCGGGCCGGGTGACGAGGTGACGGTCGAGGAGGAGCTGCGGCGCACGGTGCCGTTCGTGGCGGAGCTGCGCAAGCGCCACCCCGAGGCCGTGATCAGTGTGGACACCTGGCGGCACGAGGTCGGCGAGGCGGTCTGCGAGGTCGGCGCCGACCTGCTGAACGACGCCTGGGGCGGGGTCGACCCGCGGCTGGCCGAGGTGGCCGCCCGGCACGACGTCGGGCTGGTCTGCACGCACGCCGGCGGCGCGGAGCCGCGCACCCGGCCGCACCGGGCCGGCTACCAGGACGTGATGGCGGACATCCTGCGGGTGACCGTCGGGCTGGCCGAGCGGGCGGTGGAGCTGGGTGTGCGGCGGGACGCGGTGCTGATCGACCCGGGGCACGACTTCGGGAAGAACACCCGGCACTCGCTGGAGGCGACCCGGCGGCTGCCGGAGATGACCGCGACCGGCTTCCCGGTGCTGGTGTCGCTGTCGAACAAGGACTTCGTCGGCGAGACGCTGGACCGGCCGGTGGACGAGCGGCTGCTCGGCACCCTGGCGACCACGGCGGTCTCCGCCTGGCTGGGCGCCCAGGTGTACCGGGTGCACCAGGTGGCGGAGACCCGGCAGGTGCTCGACATGGTCGCCTCGATCCGCGGCACCCGCCCGCCGGCCGTGGCCCGCCGGGGGCTGGCGTAGGGGCCACCGGGGGCCCCTCCCGGGTCCTGGGAGGCGCCTAGATCTCGTTCACGGGCCGGCGGGCGTCGGCGAGGATCTTCATGACCTCGTCGATGTCGTCGGTCACGTGGAAGAGCTCCAGGTCGTGCGGGGCGGCCTTGCCCTGGGCGACCAGGGTGTTCCGCAGCCAGTCGACCAGCCCGCCCCAGTACGCGCTGCCGAAGAGGATCACCGGGAAGCGGGTGACCTTCTTCGTCTGCACCAGGGTGAGCGCCTCGAACAGCTCGTCCAGGGTGCCGAGGCCGCCGGGCAGGACGACGAAGCCCTGCGAGTACTTCACGAACATCGTCTTGCGGACGAAGAAGTAACGGAAGTTCAGCCCGAGGTCGACGAACTCGTTGAGCCCCTGCTCGAAGGGCAGCTCGATGCCGAGCCCGACGCTGAGGCCGCCGGCGTCCGAGGCGCCGCGGTTGGCCGCCTCCATCGCGCCCGGGCCGCCACCGGTGATCACCGCGAAGCCGGCCTCCACCAGGGCCCGGCCGATCGCCACGCCCGCGGCGTACTCGGGCGAGTCGACCGGGGTCCGCGCGGAGCCGAAGACACTGATCGCGGGCGGGAGTTCGGCGAGCGCGCCGAAGCCCTCGACGAATTCCGAGGTGATCCGCAGGACCCGCCAGGGGTCGGTGTGCAGCCAGTCGGTCGGGCCGGTGGTGTCCAGCAGCCGCTGGTCCGTGGTGCTCTCGCCGACCTGGTCCCGGCGCACCAGCACCGGGCCCTTCTGCTTCTCGGGCCACGCCTTCTTCGGGCGCGGCTCGCCCACCTGCTCAGGACCGTGGCCGTAGTGCTTTTCGTCTCCAGTGCCTGTCATGACGAAACCCTACGCCCCTGCCTCCCCTTTTTCAGGCAACGGTGGAAGGTCGGTTGGGCAACCGGAAGATGGCGTTCGGCCGATGGTCGGACGGTCGGACCGGCCGCGGGACCGGTCCGGCCGTCCGCCGGGTTCAGGCCGTCAGCCAGGCGCGCAGCCGCTCCTCGGTCTCGGCGATCGCGCTCAGCGAGCAGTGCTCGTCGCGCTTGTGCGCCATGTTCGGGTCGCCCGGGCCGTAGTTGACCGCCGGGACGCCGAGCGCGCTGAAGCGGGCCACGTCGGTCCAGCCGAACTTGGCGCGGGCGGTGCCGCCGGTGGCGGCGAGGAAGGCCTTGGCGGCCGGCTGGTTGAGACCGGGCAGCGCGCCCGGGGCGAAGTCGGTGACGGTGACCTCGAAGCCGTCGAGGACCTCGCGCACGTGCTTCTCCGCCTCGGCCTCGTCGCGGTCCGGCGCGAAGCGGAAGTTGACCGTCACCACGCACTCGTCGGGGATCACGTTGCCGGCCACGCCGCCGTCGATCCGCACCGCGTTGAGGCCCTCGTGGTACTCCAGGCCGTCGATGTCGACCTTGCGCGCCCGGTACTCGGAGAGCCGGCGCAGCACCTCGCCGGCGTGGTGGATGGCGTTGTCGCCGAGCCAGCTGCGGGCCGAGTGGGCCCGGACGCCGGTGAGCCGGACCTGGGCGCGCAGGGTGCCCTGGCAGCCGCCCTCGACGACCGCCCCGCTGGGCTCCATCAGCACCGCGAAGTCGGCGGCCAGCCAGTCGGGGTGGGCCTGGGCGAGGTGGCCGAGGCCGTTGCGGTGGGCCTCCACCTCCTCGCAGTCGTAGAAGACGAAGGTGAGGTCCCGGTTGGGCTCGGGCAGGGTGGCCGCGAGCCGGAGCTGGACGGCGACGCCGGACTTCATGTCCGAGGTGCCGCAGCCGAAGAGCAGGTCGCCCTCGACCCAGGAGGGCAGGTTGTCGGCGATCGGCACGGTGTCGATGTGGCCGGCGAGCAGGACCCGTTCGGCGCGGCCGAGGTTCGTGCGGGCGACGACGTTGTTGCCGTAGCGGTCGACGGTCAGGTGCGGGAGGGCCCGCAGGGCCTCCTCGACCGCGTCGGCGAGCGCCTGCTCGTCGCCGCTGACGGAGGGGAAGTCGACCAGCTGGGCGGTCAGCGCGCCGCCGTCGAGGGTGAGGTCAAGGGGCGTCTTCGAGCTGCTCATGGTCGTCCAGCCTAGTCCCGTCCGAACCCCGTACGGCTCCCCCGACGGAACCGGGCCGTGGCCGGCCTGTGACGGCTTCGGTGCGGTCCGGGGGCAACCGTCCGCCGCCGCACACCCGTCCGAGTGGGTACGGTGTCGGTTCGGAGTGCTCGGTGGAGAGGGGCGGCGGTGGCCAGGCGGAAGAGCGGCGGCGGGGACGGTGACGCGGCGCCCCCGCGGCGCCGCAGGCCGGTGCGCGCGGTGCTGATCGTCCTGCTGGTGCTGACCGTGGTCGCCGTGGGGCTCTACTGGCTGCGCGACCAGAAGCTGCTGACCCCCGAGGGCTGCTCGGTGAAGACCCCGGCCGGCGAAGGGACCCTGGAGCTCCCGCAGGCCGCCAACGCCGCCACCATCGCCGCCGTCGCGCACGCGCGCGGCCTGCCGGACCGGGCGGTGACCATCTCGCTGGCCACCGCGATGCAGGAGTCCAAGATCCGCAACCTGGCCGGCGGCGACCGGGACTCGGTGGGCCTGTTCCAGCAGCGGCCCTCGCAGGGCTGGGGCACCGTGCAGCAGATCCTGGACCCGGTCTACGCGACCAACAAGTTCCTGGACGGCCTGGTGAAGGTGCCCGGCTACACCCGGCTGCCGCTGACCGACGCGGCCCAGCAGGTGCAGAAGAGCGGCTACCCGCAGGCCTACGCCAAGCACGAGACCAAGGCCACCCTGCTGGCCTCGGCCCTGACCGGCCGGGAGGCGGCCGCGCTGAACTGCGTGGTGCACGACTTCGCGGCGCCGGAGACCGACGCGGAGGACTCCTCGCCGGCCCCGGCCGGGGCCGCGCCGACCGACGGCGCGACGGCGGCGGCACGCCCGGACCGGACGCAGGTGCTGAGCGACCGGGTCCGCCGCGAGTTCGGCCGGACGGTGACCCCGGCGGCCGGCTACACGTCCACGGTGAAGGGCGCCGAGAACGCCGTCTCGCTGACCCCGGACCCGACCGCGTCCACCGACTCCGGGCCGGAGGCCGAACGGCAGAACGGCTGGGCGGTGGCGCACTGGGCGGTGGCCCAGGCGCAGCGGCTCGGCATCGAGACCGTCGCCTACGACGGCCGGATCTGGCGGAAGGCGAAGTCCGAGGACGGCTGGAAGCCGCAGTCGACCGGGACCTCGACCAAGCTGGTGCTGGTCTCGCTGACGGCTCCCGCGAAGGGCTGAGACCGGGGGGTCCCGGCGGCTGACGCACTGGTGTCCGGGTTGCCGCCGCACGAGTGATTCGCGTCAACGCAGGTGGACGTGGGGTCGGCCGGGCCGGGTGGGTCGCAGAACCGTCACTCCCCTTGGCCCGCCGTGCGCCCGCGCCTCCGGACCGACCCCGGGAGCGGCTCCCGCTGCGGTCATACCGTCGGATGGTCGGTACGACGTTTTCCTTGCACGGGCCGAAACCTTCTGGCTTCTCAAGCGGTAACACCGTCGTCCGCCCGGCGGACGGAACGGACCCAGACCCCTTTCGAGGAGCCCCATGTCTCACCCCCTCACGCGCCGGATCGCCCAGGCCGCTCTGCTCGTGGCGGCCGGCGCGACCCCGCTGGTCGCGGCCGGCTCCGCGTCCGCCGCGGACGCCCTGCTGCCGAAGAGCGACCTGGCCGCCCCACTGGGCCAGCTGACCAACACCGACACGGGTTCCACCCTGCAGCACACCACCCACGAGCTGGGCCAGGCGGCCGGGACGACCGGCGCCGCGACCGTGGCCGCGGGGGTGCCCGCCACCGCCGACGCCACCGGCAACATCGTCGCCCAGCAGCTCCCCGAGGCGAACGAGAAGGCCAGCTCGCTGACCGCCCCGGTGGACCAGACCGCCGCCACCACCGGCCAGCTGTCGGGCGTCACCCCGAAGGTCGCCAAGACCCTGGCCGGGAAGCTCGGCGAGGCCGTCACCGGCCGCGCCGCCACCCCGCAGCGCAGCGCGCAGAGCGGGGCGAACCCGGTCGGCGGGCTCTCCCAGGCCGGTGCGGTCGCCAACGCCGTTCCGGGCGCGGGCGGGCTGACCCAGGCCGTCCCCAGCACCAACGCCGTCACCGACGCGCTGCCGCTCGGCGCGGTCGGCCGCGCCGTCCCCGGCGGCCTGGCCTCCGGCCTGCCCGGCGCCGACGTGCTCGGCCTGGCCGAGCACGGTTCGGCCAACCGCCTGGGCGGCGCCGACCTCGGCCCGAACAGCCCGCTGAACGGCCTCAGCGGCCTCACCGGCGCGCTCGGCCCGATCGGCGGCCTGCTGGGCGGCGTCAACGGCGGCGGCCTCGGCCTCTAGTCCGGCCGCGCTCCCCTGTCCGGGGTCGGCGGCACCCCGGGTACGACAACGGCGAAGGGGCCGGTGTTCCTCCTCGGAACACCGGCCCCTTCGGCCTTCCACCGCGGTCAGCGCGCCGCGTTCAGCCGCTCCACCGCCGCCGCGACCCGCTCATCGGTCGCGGTGAACGCCACCCGGACGAACCGGTCGCCGGCCGGACCGTAGAAGTCGCCGGGCGCCACCAGGATGCCCAGTCCGGCGAGTTCGGCGACGGTCTCCCAGCACGGCCGGTCCTGGGTCGCCCACAGGTAGAGGCTCGCCTCCGAGTGCTCGATCCGGAAGCCGTACGCCTCCAGCGCCGCGCGCAGCGCCGCCCGCCGGGCCGCGTAGCGCTCCCGCTGCTCGGCCACGTGCGCGTCGTCCCCGAGCGCGGCCGCCGTCGCGGCCTGCACCGGGGCCGGCACGATCATGCCGCCGTGCTTGCGCACCTCCAGCAGCTCCTTGACCACCACCGGGTCGCCCGCCACGAAGGAGGCGCGGTAGCCGGCCAGGTTGGAGCGCTTGGACAGCGAGTGCACCGCGAGCAGGCCCTCGTGGCCGTCCCCGCAGATGTCCGGGCGCAGCACCGAGACCGGCTCGGCCTCCCAGCCCAGTTCGAAGTAGCACTCGTCGCTGACCAGCAGCACCCGGTGCTCGCGCGCCCACGCCACCGTGCGGCGCAGCTCGTCGGCGCCGAGCACCCGCCCGGTCGGGTTGGACGGCGAGTTGACCCACAGCAGGCGCACCCGGGAGCCGTCCAGCTCGTCCACCGAGTCGTACTCGACCGGCTCGGCGCCGCACAGCCGGGCGCCCACCTCGTACGTCGGGTAGGCCAGCCGCGGGTAGGCGACCTGGTCGCCGGGGCCGAGGCCGAGCTGGGTCGGCAGCCAGGCCACCAGCTCCTTGGAGCCGACGGTCGGCAGGACGGCCCGCGGGCCGATCTCCGCGCCGAGCCGGCGCCGCAGCCAGCCGGCGACGGCCTCGCGCAGCTCCTCCGGGCCCCAGACGGTCGGATAGCCGGGAGTGTCCGTGGCGGCGGCGAGCGCCTTCTGGATCACCTCGGGGACCGGGTCCACCGGGGTGCCCACGGAGAAGTCGCAGATCCCGCCCGGATGGGCGAGCGCCGTGACCTTGTAGGGCTCCAGCTTGTCCCAGGGGAACACCGGCAGGAGGTCGGAAACGCGGCGCGCCGCCCCCGGGTGGCCCGGGAACGGCGCGAGCGTGCTGTTCTTGGTAGTCACAGCTGAATTGCCACCGATCCGGTCAGTGGTCGGCGTTCTGCGGCGGCAGAGCGGCGATGAACGGGTGGTCGCGCTCGATCAGGCCGAGCTTCGAGGCACCGCCGGGCGAACCGAGGTCGTCGAAGAACTCGACGTTCGCCTTGTAGTAGTCCTTCCACTCCTCCGGAGTGTCGTCCTCGTAGAAGATCGCCTCGACCGGGCAGACCGGCTCGCATGCGCCACAGTCGACACACTCATCCGGGTGGATGTAGAGCGATCGCTCGCCCTCGTAGATGCAGTCAACCGGGCACTCTTCGATGCAGGCCTTGTCCTTGACGTCGACACAAGGCTGCGCGATGACGTAGGTCACGCTGTCGTTCCTCCTCGGAAGGGCTCGGCGGCCCATTCTGTTTTCTCGCGTGCGCGGGTGAGCGCGGTGTCGTCGATGCCCGCCCCTAGTATCGCGGGTCGGAGACCGCAAATGCACAGGAGGTGCCCAGATGGCCGTCGAAGGGCCGGTTCAGGACCGTCCGGAGGTCCGGATGGATCGCTCCGACGTGGGCCGGAGGGTCTCCGTACGACGGCTCGCCGGCTTCGCCGACGACAACCGGCCAGTCTTCCGCGACGTGATCGGCGTACTCGTCTCCTGGGACGACGCGGGCCTGACGGTGGTGCCGCGGACCGGCGGACCGGTCTCCTTCGACGAGCGGCTGCTGGTCGCGGGGAAGACGGTGCCGCTCTTCCCCGCCCGGCGCGCGCCGCTGCCGCCGGCCGACCCGGTCGGACTCATGCGGACCGCCGCCCGCGGCTGGCCGGCCGTCGAGCAGGAACCGCTGGGCGAATGGACCCTGCGGGCCTCGGCCGGCTTCACCCGGCGGGCCAACTCCGCCCTGGCGCTCGGCGATCCCGGCCTGCCGCTCGACCGGGCGGTGGCGGCCGTCCGCGCCTGGTACGCGGCGCGCGGGCTGCCGGCCCTGTTCGAGGTCGGCGCTCCGGGCTCGCCGGAGGGCCTGCAGGAGGAGCTGGACCGCCTGGGCGCCACCTGCGCGCGGACCCTGGTCCGGGTCGCGCCGCTGGCCGGGCTCGCCCGCGGCGGCGCGCCCGCCGTCCTCGACCGGGTGCGGCTCTCCCGGACCGCCGACGCGGCCTGGCTGTCGCTGTACCGGCGGGCGGGCGGCGGCCCGCCGGTGGAGGAGGCCGCCCTGCGGGTGGTCGGCGGCGGGCCGTCGGTCTGGTTCGCCACTGTGCCGGGCACCGGTCCCGACCGGGCGCCGCTGGCCGTCGGACGCTGCGTCGTCGACGGGCCGTGGGCCGGTTTCGGCGCGGTCGAGGTCGCCGCGGGCGCCCGCCGGTCCGGACTGGCCACCGCGGTCATGGCGGTGCTCGCGGCCCGGGCCGCCGAGGAGGGCGCCGGCGGCGGGTACTTGCAGGTCGAGGCGGAGAACTCCGGGGCGATCGCGCTCTATGACGGCCTGGGCTTCACGACCAGTCACACTTACCAGTACGCACTCCTGCCGCAGGGGTAGGAGTCCCGGCCGCTCCCCCGCGCGTCCCTCCCCGTCCGCCCGTCCGTACGAAAGCCGCCGCCACCGCCGTGACCGAGCAGAGCAGAGCACGCTTCCGGACCGAGGCCAGGGCCGAGCACCCCGATCCGGTGCTGCTCTGCGTGCTCGCGGCCGCCGAACACACCCCCGCCCCCGACCCCTCGGACCCGGACGGCCTCGACGGCCCGCCCGCGCCCGACGCCCTGCTCGCCGCCTGCGAGGCGGCGCTGGAACGGCACGCGGCCGCCGTACGGCGCGCCGTCGCCGAACGCGCCCCGGCCGGACCGGAGGAGACCGCGGCGCTGCTGGCCGCCGTCCTCGGCGGGCGCGAGCGGTTCCACGGGCGGAAGTCCGACTACCGGCGGCTGGAGTCCTCGCTGCTGCCGGAGGTGCTGCGGCGGCGCCGCGGACTGCCGATCATGCTGTCGCTGGTCTGGTGGGCGGTCGCCCGCAGGGCCGGGCTCACCGTGCACGGGGTCGCCCTGCCCGGCCACTTCGTCGTCGCGGTCGGCGGGCCCGCCGGCGGCGAGGACTACGTGCTGGCCGACCCCTTCCACGGCGGCCGACTGCTCGACCTCGACGGGGTGGCCGAGCTGGTGCACGCCGCCGGACACGAGTTCACGCCCGAACTGCTCACCCCCGCGCAGCCGCTGGACGTCGTGCTGCGGGTGCTCGGCAACATCCGCGGCTGGGCCGCCGACCGGCCCGAGCACGCCCGCACCCAGCTCTGGGCCACCGAACTCGCCCTGCTGCTCCCCCGCCACCCCGCCCAACTCCGGCTCGAACGCGCCGAACTGCTGGTACGCACCGGCGACTTCCTGGGCGGGGCCGGGGAGATGGACGAGTACGCCGCGATCCTGGACGCCTTCGACCCCGATTCCGCCGCCAAGGTCCGCCAGGAGGCCCGCGCCGCCCGCCACCGGCTCAACTGAGCCGGGGCCCGGGGACGATCGGCAGGACCGGGTCTACAGCCAGCCCTTCTCGCGGGCGATCCGGACCGCCTCGGTGCGGTTGCGGGCCTCGGTCTTCTGGATCGCCATCGAGAGGTAGTTGCGCACCGTGCCCTCGGACAGGTGCAGCCGCCGGGCGATGTCCGCGTTCACCGCGCCGTCCGCGGCGGCCGCCAGCACGTCCCGCTCCCGGGCGGTCAGCGGGTTGGCCCCCTCGGCGAGCGCCGCCGCGGCCAGGACCGGGTCGATCACCCGCTCGCCGCGCAGCACCCGGCGGATGGCCTCGGCCAGCTCGGCGGCGGGCGCGTCCTTCACCAGGAAGGCGTCCGCGCCGGACTCCATCGCCCGCCGCAGGTAGCCGGGGCGGCCGAAGGTCGTCGCGATCACCACCTTGGTCTGCGGCCGCCGCTGCCGCAGCAGCGCAGCGGCCTCGATCCCGGTCATCCCCGGCATCTCGATGTCCAGCACCGCCACCTGCACGTCGTGCGCGACCGCGGCGTCCAGCACCTCGTCCCCCCGCCCGACCTGGGCGACGACGTCGATGTCCCCCTCCAGCCCGAGCAGCGCGGCGAGCGCCTCCCGGACCATCCCCTGGTCCTCCGCCAACAGCACCCGCACCGAGGGCCGGTCGCCCTGATTGTCACTCATGCCGCCCGACCCTACGGCGTCCCCGTCCCGACGGGGGACGGAGGTCAGCGGGGGTGCTCCAGGGCGCCGGCGGGGGCCGCCCCCCGGGCCGACGTGCCCGCCTCGGTGAACGCGGCGCAGAGCAGCAGGGAGAGGAAGAGCACGGTGAGGACCGCCAGCACGGACTTCGGCATGTCTGCCATGCTGCCCGCCCGCGCCGCCCGGCGCCCGCGCGGCGGGGCGCCGGGGTTACGGGGGGCGGCGGCGTCACGGCGACGCCGCCGCGCCGACCGGTCGGCTACGGGGCGGGGACGGAGGCCGTCCGCAGCGGCACCAGGGCCCGCAGGCGGAAGCCCCGGCCCCGCTCGCCCGGCCCGGTCTCCAGCCGGCCGCCGACCAGGGCGAGCCGCTCCTCCAGCCCGGAGAGGCCGTTGCCGGGCTGGGACTTGCCCGGGCCGCGCCCGTCGTCGGTGACCTCCAGGACGGCGTAGCGCTCGCCGTTCCCCTCCCAGGTCTCGTCGGACCGCACGGTGCAGACGGTGGCGCCCTCGCCGTGCCGGACGATGTTGGTGACCGCCTCGCGCAGCGCCCAGGCGAGCGCGCCGGCCTCCTCGGCGGCCAGCCCCGGCCAGGCGTCGAGCAGCTCCGGCGCGGTCTCCAGGGTGACCTGGGCGGCGGCCAGCGCGGTGCGGGCGGCGGCCAGCTCGACCGGCAGGGTGGGGCGGCGGAAGCCGGTGACCGCCTCCCGGACGTCGATCAGCGACTGCCGGGCGACGTTCTCGATGTCGGCGACCTGCGCCCGCGCCGCCTCGTCCTTGCCGGCGTCCATGAACCGGCCGGCCAGCTCGCTCTTCAGGGTGATCAGCGACAGCGAGTGCCCGAGCAGGTCGTGCAGGTCCCGGGCGAGCCGCAGCCGCTCCTCGGCGGCGGCCAGGTGCGCGACGGCGGCCCTGGCCTCGCGCAGCTCCTTCATGGTGCCGACCAGGCGCTGCAGGCCGCTCATCGCGGCGCCCGCGAGGAAGGCGCTGAGCGTGAAGGTCCACACGTTGTCCATGTCCGCGTGGGCCAGCAGGCCGACCCCGGCGGTGAGCACCGCCATGGCGAGCAGCGCGCGCAGGGCGTAGCGGGCCGGGCTGATGATCGCGACGCACACCGCGGCGTAGATGAACAGGGACAGGAAGGCGGTGCCGAGCACGAAGGTGGACGCCACGGCGAGCGCCACCATCGTGGCGACGATCGCCCGGCAGGTCCGCGGCCGCATCCCGGGCATCGAGCGGAAGACCACCAGCAGGACGTAGCCGGCGACGAAGGCCGCCAGGCAGATCCAGCCGAGTACCCGGGCACCCGCGCTGTGACCGCCGTTCAGCAGGTCGCCCACCGGGTAGGCCAGGTAGATCATCCACAGCAGCATCCAGGCGACCTTCACCAGCAGCTGCCGCCCGCTCTCCACCGAGGCGCCCGGGATGTTCATGAACGACGAGCGCGCCGGCCCCGCCTCCGGCTGTTCGTCGGTGCGGTGGGTCCGGTACGGCTCGCTCATGTCGATCATCATGCCTGCCGGGTGTCGCGTCGGTACAGGGCCGCCGCGGCGGCGACGAACACCGCGAGGAAGGCCGCCAGCCCGGCGACGGCGACGGTGTCCAGGGAGTGCCCGGGCTGCGTGAAGGTGGCCAGCCGGTTGTACAGGTAGACCGGGTTGAAACGGGCGAAGGACTCCAGCGAGCCGCTCACCGGGAACCACGTCCCGCCGAACAGGGCCATCGCCATGTAGGCGATCATCACGATGCTCTGCACCGAGTCCGGCGCCGCCGCGTAGCCGAGCGCCACCCCGAGTGCCGCGAAGACGAAGCTGCCCAGCCACAGGGCGGCGACCAGGCCGACCCACTGCCCGGCCGTCAGCGAGACGCCCTGGCTCGCGCCGACCGCGAACACCACCAGGATCGCGGGCAGGGTGGTCACGGCGGCGGCGGCGATCTTGCCGACGGTGTACGCCCGGCCGGGCAGCGCGGTCAGCCGCAGCTGACGCACCCAGCCGCTCTTGCGCTCCAGCGAGATCCGCTGCGCGCTGCCGGTCAGCACCGCGCCGACCGCGCCGAAGGTGGCCATCGAGACCATGAAGTAGGTCTTCACCGGGAGGCCGCCGGCCAGCTTGTCCGCGCTGTAGGCGTGGATGAAGAAGAAGTACATCAGCGCCGGGTAGGCGATCGTGAAGAGCACGTAGCGGCGGTTGCGGAAGGTCCGCAGGATCTCCAGCCGGATCAGGGTGGTCATCGCGCACGCTCCAGCACGTTCTCGGCGTTCTCGGTGGACTCGGTGGATTCGGTGGACTCGGCGGCGTCCTGCTCGCCGGTGATGGTCAGGAAGGCCTGCTCCAGGCCCAGTCCGGTGACCTCCAGACCGCGCGGGTACAGGCCCGCCCGGTAGACCGCCGCGACGGCGGCGTCCGCGTCCGCGGTGCGGATCCGCACCGTCCGCACGCCCGGGACGCGGGCCGCGACCTCCAGGCCCTGCACACCGGGCAGCCGGCGCAGCGGTGCCTCGTCGAACGGGCCGTCCGCCTCGTGCAGCTCGAAGGTGATCCGGCGGGCACCCGCCCGGGCCTTGATCTCGGCCGAGCTGCCGTCGGCGATCAGCCGGCCCCGGTGCAGGACGAGGACGCGGTCGGCGATCGAGTCGGCCTCCTCCAGGTAGTGGGTGGCGAACAGCACCGTGCGGCCGGCGTCGGCCTGGGCCCGCATGCTCGCCCAGAAGGACTGCCGGACCGAGACGTCCATACCGGTGGTGGGCTCGTCCAGCACGATCAGGTCGTTGGCCCCGGCGATGGCGAGGGCGAAGCGGACCCGCTGCTCCTGGCCGCCGGAGAGCTTGTCGACGCGGCGTTCGGCGAGCTCGGTGACACCCGCGTCCTCGAGCACCTCGGCGACGGACCGGCCGCGCGGGTGGACCTCGCAGGCGAGCCGCACCAGTTCGCGGACCTTGACGTCGGTCATCAGGCCGCCGCTCTGCAGCATGGCGCCGACCCGGCCGGCCTCGATCGCGGCACGCGGGCGGCCGCCGAACAGTGTGACGCTGCCCCGGTCGGGCTCGCGCAGGCCGAGCAGCAGATCGAGGCTGCTGGACTTGCCGGCCCCGTTCGGGCCGAGCAGGGCGACGGTCTCGCCCGGCCGCAGCACCAGGTCCAGGCCGTCCACGGCCCGTACCCGTCCGTAGCTCTTGCCGACGCCCCTGAAGGCGGCGACCTCTCCCGTGTCCATCGTCGCGGTCCTCTCCCCTGCCGGTGGTGTCCTTCGCACCACCTCAGAGTCCCGCGCGGCCGGGGTCCGGCGGCAGTAACCGCCGTCGTGCGTTCGGCATGACGGATGTCATGCCGAACGCACGCACCGGGCGGCGTCCCGGGAGGGCCTGTCGGTGGCCGGGACTACGGTGTGGCCACATCGAGGCCGGACAGATCGACCCCGTGCGGGTACACGCGGCCGAGGGGGAGCGGGATGGGTATGCCCCGGCACCGCTCGTCCGCGGGCCCGGGTTCCCTGCTCCGGCTCCGCTCCCCCTCCCTCCCGCCGGCCCGCTCCTCCGGCGGGCAGCCGCTGTCAGCCGCCGAGCGACTTCTTCACGAAGTCGACCTGGAGCAGCAGCAGGTTCTCCGCGACCTCCTCCTGCGGCGTCATGTGGGTGACGCCGGAGAGCGGCAGCACGGTGTGCGGGCGCCCGGCGGCGAGCAGCGCCGAGGAGAGCCGCAGGGTGTGCGCGGCCACCACGTTGTCGTCGGCGAGACCGTGGATGATCATCAGCGGCCGCTCCAGACCGGCCGCGTAGCCGGTCAGCGAGTTGGCCTCGTACACCTCGGGCCGCTCGTCCGGGTGGCCCAGGTAGCGCTCGGTGTAGTGGGTGTCGTAGAGCCGCCAGTCGGTGACGGGCGCGCCCGCGACCGCCGCGTGGAAGACGTCCGGGCGGCGCAGCACGGCGAGCGCGGCCAGGTAGCCGCCGTACGACCAGCCGCGGATCGCGACCCGGTCGAGGTCCAGCGGGAACTCCTCGGCGAGCGCCCGCAGCGCGTCCACCTGGTCGTCCAGGGTGGCCCCGGCGAAGTCGAAGGCGATCGACTTCTCCCAGGCCGGGCCGCGTCCGGGGGTGCCCCGGCCGTCGGCGACGACGACCGCGAAGCCCTGGTCGGCGAACCACTGGGAGTTCAGGTGCGGGTTGTGCGCCTGGACGACGCGCTGGCCGTGCGGGCCGCCGTACGGGTCCATCAGGACGGGCAGCAGGCCGTCCCGCTCCCGGTCGTAGCCGGTGGGCAGGAAGACCGCGGCCGGGATCCGGCGCTCGCCCGCGAAGCGGAACACCGGCCGGGCCGTGATCACCGGGGTCTCGGCGTAGGAGGCGACGGTGGCGATGTCGTCCACCGCGACGCCCTCGGGCAGGTCCCGGGAGACCCGCACCAGGGTGCCGGGCAGGTCCGGCTCGGCGGTGGCCCGCACGGTGATGCCGGCCGCGTGCACGGCGGTGGTGACGGAGGTGAACGGGCGGCCGTTGGCGGCCTCCCAGGAGAGCCGCTTGCCGTCGTGGCCGATCCGGCCGACGGCGACCCAGCCGGGCTCGGGGTCGGTCTCGGCGGCGCCGCCGGAGGCGGTGAACAGGACCTCCTCGGCGGTGACCGCGAGCACCGAGCGCAGGTGCAGGTCGGGGCCGGTGACGGTCTGCTCGCCGATCACCAGGGCGCGGGCGCCGGACTCGTCGGAGATCCGGACCAGCTTGCCGTCCGGGGTCCAGGCCGGGACGCCCGTGAACAGCTCCAGCCAGGCGTCGTCCCGCTCCTCGTGCAGCAGTTCGGTGGCGCCGGTGGCGGTGTCGAGGCCGAGGATCCGCTGCGCCCGCTGGTCGCGGGACTGGACCAGCAGCAGCGGCACACCGCCCTGGGACCAGTGCACCCGGGCCAGGTAGGGGAAGGACTCGCGGTCCCAGACCACCTCGGTGCGGCTGCCGTCCAGGCCGAACAGCCAGAGGCCGACCTCGGCGTCCGGGGTGCCGGCGGCCGGGTAGGCGACCTCGGCGGGCTCGCGGTCCGGGTTGGCCGGGTCGGCGATCCACCAGCGGTGCACCGGGGTGTCGTCGGCCCGCTCGACCAGCAGCCGGTCGCTGTCGGGGGACCACCAGTGGCCCCGGTCGCGGTCCATCTCCTCCTGGGCGATGAACTCGGCCTGGCCCCAGGTCACGTTCGGGCCCTCGGGCGAGACGAGGGCCCGGTCGCCGCTGCCGTCGGTACGGGTGAGCCGCAGCTCGCCGGCGGTGTTGGCGTAGGCGACGTGGACGCCGTCCGGGGAGAGCCGCGGGTCGACCAGCGGGCCCTCGGCGGGCAGCTCGGTGGCGGTGCCGGCGACCAGGTCGGCGACGAACAGCCGGCCGGAGAGGGCGAAGGCCGCGAGCCGGCCCGCGCCGTCCAGGGCGTAGCCGACGATGCCGGCCGAACCCTCGCGGCTGCGCTCGCGGCGGGCCTTCTCCGCCGGGGAGAGGTCCTCCTCGCCACCGCCGAGCAGGACGGCCGGGTCGGCGGCGATCCGCTCCTCGCCGGTGGCGGTGTCGAGGGTCCAGAGCAGGTTGGCGCGGTCGCCCCCGGAGGGCGAGCGCAGGAAGACGACCCGGGATCCGTCGGGTGCGACGGAGAACGACCGGGGAGCGCCGACGGTGTAGCGCAGGGTGCGCGCGTACTGCCTCGGGAAGGTGTCCGCTGGGGTGTGGGTGGTCATGGCACCAGACCCTATGACGCCGCCGCGCCGGTGGTGATCACTCGTTCGGAGCATCGTGCGCAAGTACGCCCGGAAGGGGGTCGCACCCCCTCCGACCGGCCCATGCGCCCCATGAGTGCGACTGTGCCCCGGGGTGTGCGGCCTCACTCAACGTAATGTCTGCCTCACTCATCGGGTATGACTGGTCCACGAGTGATCGTCGGGCCCCGTCCCGGGCCGCCGGTCGCCCGACCGCAAGTCCCGCACGGTACGACCGCCGCCCCTCCCCGGGAGGAGCGGCGCACCCGGAAGGGGTGTGAGCCGCCATGGCCCTGTCCATCTCCGCCGCCATGCTGATGCTGGTCATCGTGGTGGTGCTGATCCGCCGCTCCGGCCTGAAGCTCGCGCACGCGATCGTCTGCGCGCTGCTCGGCTTCTACCTGGCGTCCAGCTCCATCGCCCCCTCGATCAGCCAGGTCACCAGCAACCTCGCCGGAATGATCAACGGCCTCAAGCTCTGACCCCCACCGTGCGGTGGCTAGGCTTCCTCCTATGACCGCGACTACCGGACGCCGCCTGCTCCTGGTGCACGCGCACCCCGACGACGAGTCGATCAACAACGGCGCCACGATGGCCCGGTACGCCGCCGAGGGCGCCCACGTCACCCTGGTGACCTGCACCCTCGGCGAGGGCGGCGAGGTGATCCCGCCCGAGCTGGCCCACCTGACGGCCGATCGGGAGGACGCCCTCGGCGCCCACCGGATCGGCGAGCTGACGCGGGCGATGGCCGAGCTCGGGGTCACCGACTTCCGCTTCCTCGGCGGCCCGGGGCGCTACCGCGACTCCGGGATGATGGGCGTGCCCGACAACGACGTGCCCGGCTGCTTCTGGCGGGCCGACGTGGACGAGGCCGCCGACCGGCTGGCCGCGGTGGTCCGGGAGGTGCGCCCGCAGGTGCTGGTCACCTATGACGAGGACGGCGGCTACGGGCACCCCGACCACATCCAGGCGCACCGGGTCGCGATGCGCGCGTACGAGCTGGCCGCCGACCCGGCCCACCGGCCCGACCTCGGCCCGGCCTGGCGGATCGCCAAGGTCTACTGGAACCGGGTGCCCCGGTCGGTCATCGAGCGGGGTCTCGCCGAGACCGCCGAGAAGGCGCCGTTCCCGGGCGTGGCACAGGCCGCCGACGTCCCCGGGGTGGTGGCCGACGAACTGGTCACCACCGTGCTGGACGGCACCGCGTACACCGGCCGCAAGGCCGCCGCGATGGCCGCGCACGCCACCCAGATCACCGTGGACGGCGCGTTCTTCGCGCTCTCCAACGACCTCGGCCAGCCGCTGCTCGCCACCGAGTACTACCAGCTGGCACGCGGCCGGGCCGGGTCGCGGCTGCCGGAGGACGACCTCTTCGCCGGCACCGAGGACCCCGCCGGCGCCGAGGCCCCCACCGCCACCTCCGAGGAGCCCGTCCGATGACCGCGACCGACGCCCGGCCCGCGCGCCGTTCGATCCCGGCGGCGCTGCTGGGCAGCCGGGAGGAGCGGCTGAAGGAGTCCCAGCCCCCGCGCACGGCACGGATCGCGGCTTATGTCCTGTTCTTCCTGCTGGGCACCGCGGTGTCGATCTGCGGAGCATTTGTGCAGGCCTTGTGGCCGCCCGTGGGAGTCCTGCTGGCGCTCGCCGCCACCGCCGCGACCTTCTACGGCGGCCTGCGGGTGACCGGCACCCGGCTCGGCGCGGGGATCCCGGCGGCCGGCTGGTTCCTGGCCCTGCTGCTGGTGATGGTGCCCCGCCCGGAGGGGGACAACGTGCTCTGGACCAATGCCACGTCGCTCTGCTGGCTGTTCGTCGGCTCGATCCTGGGCGTGATCTGTGCCACCCTGCCGACCCGGACCAGCTGGTTCCCCGGCGTTCCGGGGCCGCCGCGCCGCCCCTGAGGGGGACCCGCGTACGGTGGCCGGTACGACGGGCAGTCAAGACCGTCCGGTCGTACTCTCATACCGGAGGAACCGGACGTATCGGGATCTGTCCGAACCGGTTCACCGGCCGGTTCTTCCCAGTATGGTGGTGCCGCAGAACGCCGTACCCGACGCCGCCCGCCTGGTCCGGCGCCGACAACCGCGGTCGCGCCGCACGGCCCGGCCCGCGAACCCGGAGCAGAGCAGCATTGAGCAGCCGCGAATCTGACAACGCCCACCCGACGCCTCGGCGCACGGGACCGGACGCCTACCCGTCGGGCACCCCGCCCTACGGCACACCGGGTTTCCCCGGCGGCGACCGCGCGGGTGCCGGCGCCGCCGCCAAGGGCTCGGCTCCGGAGGGCGAGGACGACAGCCCGAAGACCGAGACCACCCTCACCACCCGCGTCCGGATCAACATCCCCGGCTCGCGTCCGATCCCGCCGGTGGTGGTGCGCAGCACGGTCAAGAACGAGGACGGCCCCGGCGAGGAGGCCCCCGCGCCCGCCGCCGAGCCGGCCGGGCCCCGCCACCGGTCCGCCGCGCCCGCCTCCCCGGTGCTCGGCGTGATGGACGGCGGCGGCCGCTCCACCCCGCCGGACCTGCCGCCGGAGTGGCAGATCCCGCCGGCCACCTCCGAGGCCGAGTCCACCGGCGCCTGGTTCCGCCCCCGGCAGAAGAAGGCCGCTCCCGGCGAGGGCTCCGCCCCGGCCGCGGTGCCGGCCGGCGCTCCCGCTCCCGCCGCCGCGACGGCGGCCGCGGCACCCGCCGCTGCCCAGCGCGGCACCGCCCGGCCGAACGGCGCCCGCCCCGAGGGCGGCCGCCCGCAGACCGAGCGCCCCGCCGCGGCCCGTGCCAACGGCCGCCCGGTGCCCGCCCAGGCCCAGGCGCAGGCCCCCGGTCCGCGTCCGACCGGCGCGCCCGCCAGTCCGTACGGCGCCGGCGGCGAGCTGCCCGCCGACGAGGCCGGCGTCTACGCGGACGCCCCGGTCGACCCGTTCGGCACCGGCGGCCCCGCCGACCCGTTCGCGCCCGGCGCCCCGGCCGATCCCTTCGGCACCGGCGGCCCGGCCGACCAGTTCCACAACCCCGGCGCCGCCCCGTTCAACCCCGGTGCGGACCCGTTCGCCCCGGGCCCCGGCCTGCCCGGCGGCGCCCCCCAGGGCCGGGGCCGCCAGGCCCCCGCCGGGCCCGGCACCGCGGACCCCGAGGACACCTCGGTCGACGGCTTCGCGCCGATCCGCGAGAACACCCCGGCCGGCCCCATACCCGGGGCCCCCGCCGGACCGGCCGCCCCGGGCGGCGGCCCGCAGCCCGGCCTGTTCGCCTCCGCCCCGGCCGGCGCCGACCCGTTCGCCGCCCAGCGCCCGCCGGCGGCCGGCCCGCACGGCGCCCCGGCGCCCGGCAGCCTCTTCCCCGGCGTCCCCGACGCCATGGGGGCACCCGCCGGCCCGCACCCCGGCGCCTCCCAGGCCCACTCGCAGCCCGGCGGCGCGGACTCCGCACCGCCCGCCGCACCGGCGGCGGACGGCCCGTCCGCCCCGAAGCCCGCGCCGGCCGCCAAGCCCGCCGCGGCCGCCAAGCCCCGGCCGAGCGCCGCCAAGAAGCTGGTCAAGCTGACCACCTACGCGGTCGTCGGCGTGGCCTTCCTCGGCGCCGCCGCCTACGGCACCGGGCTGATGCTGAACCAGTCCGACATCCCCAAGGGCACCGTGGTGCTCGGCACCGACATCGGCGGCAGCAACCGCGACCAGGCCATCCACCAGCTCGACGAGAGCGTCGGCAAGGCCGGCCAGCAGCCGGTCAAGCTGAAGGTCGGCGAGCAGACCGTGGACCTCGACCCGACCGCCGCCGGACTGGCCTTCGACACCACGGCCACCGTGGACCGGCTCACCCAGCACTCCTACAACCCGGTGGACGTCCTCAAGTCGCTCAAGGGCAACGAGAAGGCCGTCCCGCCGGAGGTCAAGGTCGACCGGGCGAAGCTCAAGTCCGCGTTGGAGGCGCTGGCCGGCGGCTCCGGCCAGGGGCTCCAGGAGGGCTACGTCAAGTTCGCCGAGAACGGCGACGCCGTCGTCGTCCCGGGCAAGGCCGGCCAGGCCGTGGACTCCGCCGCCGCCGTCGACCTGGTCGACACGGCCTACCGCGACCGCGCCGCGGGCAAGTCGGAGCAGCCCGTCGCCCTGGCCGTCACGGCCGCCCAGCCGAAGACCTCCCCGCAGGCCCTCCAGGGCGCGGCGGACACCCTCGGCAAGTCGGTGACGAACGGCCAGATCCACATCATGGCCGGCACCAAGAGGTTCGACTTCGGCCCGAAGACCGCGGCCGCGGCGCTCACCCTCGTCCCGGACGCCAACGGCAAGCTCGTGCCGAAGTGGGACCTCGACGCGCTGAACCGCCAGCTCGCCGGCGCCTTCGACAAGGTGAAGACGAAGAAGAACGGCCAGCTCGTCCCGATCACCCCGCAGGACGTCGCGGACCAGGTGACCGCGCTGTTCGACAAGAGCGGCGACAGGGACCGGACCTTCAAGTTCCCGGTCTGATCGAACCGTTATCGGGGGGCGGGTCCGGATCCGGGCCCGCCCCTCGACAACTCCGCTCCCCGGTCAGCAAGATGTGACGTCCTCGTCCGCCGCATCCGTCCCGGGAGAACCACCATGGGCCGCCCCCTGTACCACCGCACGGCCCTGCTCGCCGGTCTCACCGCCGTCTCGCTGTCGCTGACGCTCTGTTCCTGCGGCCCCGGCAACGGCCCCGGTTCCGACGCCCGGGCCCTCCCGAGCTCGGTCGAGACGCCCAAGCTCACCGCCGTCGACATCAATCCGCACGAGCGCGCCGAGCTGCGCCAGGGCGGCACCCTGCGGGTCGCGGTGGCCCAGTACTCCACCCAGTGGTCGCCGGTCCAGACCGACGGCGGCGAGTCCTCCACCATCGCCGTCACCAAGCCGCTGCTGCCGACCTTCTTCCGCTCCGACGCGGCCGGCACCCAGACCCCCAACCCGGCCTACCTCCAGGACGCCCGCAGCGAGCAGCGGGACGGTCGGCAGGTGGTGGTCTGGACGCTCAACCCGAAGGCCCGCTGGTCCGACGGCGCCCCGATCACCTGGCGCGACATCGAGGCCAACTGGCGGGCGCTGAACGGCAAGGACCCGGCCTACCGGTCGGCCAGCAGCACCGGCTTCGAGCTGGTCTCGGCGGTCGAGCGCGGCAAGGACGACTTCCAGGCCGTGATGACCTTCGAGCGGCCGTTCTCCGAGTGGCAGTCGATGTTCAACGGGGCCGCCAACGCCCCGCTGCTGCCCGCGAGCCGGATCTCCACCCCCGAGCTCTTCAACACCTCCTACCTGGACGCCATCCCGGTCACCGCGGGCCCGTTCAAGGTGGAGCGGATGGACCGGGCGGCGCAGACCGTCACCCTGGTCGCCGACCCGGCCTGGTGGGGCGACAAGCCGCTGCTGGACCGGATCGTCTTCCGCGCGATGCTGCCCAACACGATGGCCGCCGCCTTCAACAAGGGCGAGATCGACCTGTTCAACAACGGCCCGGACGTGGCCGGCTACCAGCTGATCCGCAGCACCCCCGGTGCCGCCGTCCGCCGGGCCGGCGGGCCCGACTTCCGCCAGTTCACCCTGAACGGGCGCAGCCCCGCGCTCACCGACCCGTCCGTCCGCCAGGCCCTGTTCCAGGCGATCAACCGGGACGTCATCGCCCGCTCCGACCTGGCCGGGCTCGACTGGCCCACCGTCACCCTCAACAACCACCTGCTGGTGGCCAACCAGAACGCCTACCGGGACAACTCCCTCGGCCTCAGCCGCTACGACCCGGCCGAGGCGGTCCGCAAGCTGGACGCGGCCGGCTGGAAGCTCGACGGCGACGTCCGCCGCAAGGACGGCAAGGAGCTCAATCTGCGGCTGGTCATCCCGGCCGGGGTCACCCAGGCCCAGAACGAGGCCGCCGTCGCCACCGGCATGCTCAAGGACGTCGGGGTGAAGGTCACCACGGTCACCGCCAACCCCAACGAGTACTTCGACAAGTACGTCAACCGGCGGGACTTCGACATCGCCGCCTACTCGCTGCTCGGCACGCCGTTCCCGGCCAGCGGCAACCGGGCCAACTTCGTCCAGAACGGGGGCACCAACCACTCCCAGTCCGGCAGTCCCGCCGTCGACGCCGCACTCGACCGGGCCTCCGCCGCGGGCGACGCGGCCGGCGCCTTCGAGGCCATCAACCAGGCCGACGCCGAGCTGTGGAAGGTGGCCGGGGTGCTGCCGCTCTACCAGCGCCCGCAGCTGTACGGGAGCCGCGCCGACCTCGCCAACATCGGCGCCCAGGGCCTGTCCGACATCGTCTGGGAGAACGTCGGCTTCCAGAAGTGACCCAGGGGCCGTCCGGCAATTCCTGGGCCCGGCAGCCGGAAGGGCCCCGGAGTCGCGACGGACTCCGGGGCCCCGGGTGCGGTGCCGGACGCGGTCAGCCCGAACCGATCACGTCCCGAACCTCCGCGAAGTGGCAGGCCGACTCGTGCGCGGCCGGCCCGCGCAGCGTCGACGGCACGGCCAGCAGCGGGACCTCGGTCGAGCAGCGCTCCTCCGCCTTCCAGCAGCGGGTGCGGAAGCGGCAGCCGGACGGCGGGTTGGCCGGGGAGGGGATGTCACCGCTGAGCAGGATCCGCTCGCGGTGCTCGCGCCCGGTCGGGTCGGGCACCGGCACCGCGGACAGCAGCGCCTGGGTGTAGGGATGGGTCGGGTGGGAGTAGATCTGCTCCTCCGTGCCGATCTCGACCATCTTGCCGAGGTACATCACCCCGACCCGGTCGGAGATGTGCCGGACGATCGAGAGGTCGTGCGCGATGAACATGTACGACAGCCGGAACTCGTTCTGCAGCTGCTCCAGCAGGTTGATCACCTGGGCCTGGACCGAGACGTCCAGCGCCGAGACCGGCTCGTCGCAGATGATCAGCTCCGGCTTGAGCGCCAGGCCGCGGGCGATGCCGATGCGCTGGCGCTGACCGCCGGAGAACTGGTGCGGGTACCGGTTGATGTACTCCGGGTTCAGACCCACCACGTCCAGCAGGTCCTGGACCGCCCGGCGGCGGTCGCCCTTGGGCGCCACCTCCGGGTGGATCTCGAACGGCTCCCCGATGATGTCGCCGACCGTCATCCGCGGGTTCAGCGAGGTGTACGGGTCCTGGAACACCATCTGGATGTTCCGGCGCACCGCCTTCAGCCCGGCGCCGGAGAGCCGGGTGATGTCCTCGCCCTTGAACAGCACCTGGCCCGAGGTCGCCTTCTCCAGGTTCATCAGGACCTTGGCCAGCGTGGACTTGCCGCAGCCGGACTCGCCGACGATGCCCAGCGTCTCGCCCTTGGTCAGCGAGAAGGAGACGCCGTCCACCGCCCGCACCGCGCCGACCTGCTTCTTGAGGACGATGCCCTGGGTCAGCGGGTAGTGCTTGACCAGGTCCTTGACCTCCAGGATGGGCTCAGCCATGGAGGGTCTCCTTCCAGAAGTGGCAGGCGCTGCGGCGGCCCGGCAGATCGGCCCCCTCGGCGTCCAGCACCGGGACCAGGCGCGGGAGTTCGGTGTGGCAGACGTCCTGGACCCGGTCGCAGCGCGGGTTGAACGCGCACCCCGACGGGATCCGCAGCAGGCTCGGCGGCAGGCCCTGGATCGCGTAGAGGTTCTGGCCCTTCTGGTCCAGCCGGGGGATCGAGTTGAGCAGGCCCTTGGTGTACGGGTGCGCCGGGCGGGCGTACAGCTCGTGCACCGGGGCGGTCTCGACGATCCGGCCGGCGTACATCACCGCGATCTTGTCCGCGACGTCGGCGACCACGCCGAGGTCGTGGGTGATCAGGATCAGACCCATGTTGAACTCGGCCTGGAGCTCGGCCAGCAGGTCCATCACCTGGGCCTGGACGGTGACGTCCAGAGCGGTGGTGGGCTCGTCCGCGATGATCAGGTCCGGCTCCAGAGCCAGCGCCATCGCGATCATGATGCGCTGGCGCATACCGCCCGAGAACTGGTGCGGATAGTCGCCGACGCGCTGCCTGGCGGCGGGGATGCGCACCCGCTCCATCAGCTCGACGGCCTTCTCCTTGGCCTCCTTGCGACCGGCGCCCTGGTGCACCCGGAACATCTCGCCGAGCTGGTAGCCGACGCTGAGCACCGGGTTGAGCGAGGACAGCGCGTCCTGGAAGATCATCGCGATCTTCCGCCCCCGCACCGCCCGCCGCGCCTTGGGGCTCATGGTGAGCAGGTCCTCGCCCCGGAACCGGATCGAGCCCTTGGTGATCTTTCCCGGCGGCATGTCGAGGATGCCCATGATCGCCTGCGCGGTCACCGACTTGCCCGAACCGGACTCGCCGAGCACCGCCAGTGTCTCCCCCGCCGCCACCGAGTAGCTCACCCCGTTGACGGCCTTGGCCACGCCGTCCCGGGTGTGGAACTTGATGTGCAGGTCGTCGACCTCCAGCAGGGGCGTGCCGGGCACCAGGCTCTCCCGGCCCCCGCCGATCACCTGCACCGCGTCCGGGCCCGGCCCGGCGCCGTCCCTCGCCGGTTTCGTCATGTCAGTCATGGTCCGCGGCCCTCCTCAGCGCAGCTTCGGGTCGAGGGCGTCGCGCACCGCGTCGCCGAGCATGATGAAGGCCAGGACGGTGACGCTCAGCACCGCGGCCGGGAACAGCAGCACGTGCGGGGCGTTCAGGAAGCGGGCCTGGGCGTCACTGATCATCAGGCCCCAGGAGATCGCCGGGGACTGGATGCCGATGCCCAGGTAGGACAGCGCGGCCTCGGCGCCGATGTACACGCCCAGGTTGATCGTGGAGACCACGATCACCGGGGCGACGGCGTTCGGCAGGATGTGCCGGCCGACGATCCGGCCGGTGCCCGCCCCGAGCGCCCGGGCGGCCACCACGTAGTCGTTGTGCTTGTTGGCCAGTACCGCCGAGCGCATCAGCCGGTAGATCTGCGGCCAGCCGAGCACGGCCATCACCGCGGAGACGGTCCAGGCGTTGCCCTCGCCCCAGGTGGACATGATCAGCATGCCGCCGAGCAGCAGCGGGATCGCGAAGAAGATCTCGGTGACCCGGGAGAGCACGCTGTCCCCGATCCCGCCGATCCAGCCGGCCCACAGGCCGAGGCTGCCGCCGACCAGGACCACCAGCGTGGTGGTCACCATGCCGACGATGATGGAGTTGCGGGCGCCCCAGATGGTGCGGGTGTAGATGTCGCAGCCCTGGACGTCGAAGCCGAACCAGTGCGAACCACTGGGCCGCTTCAGCGAGTCGGCCAGGTTGCAGAAGCCGCCGGCGCGCGGGTCCCCGTCGGTGAACAGCTGCGGGGCGATCGCGAGGACGACCATGAACAGCACCAGGAACCCGCCGATCAGGAACAGCGGGCTGCGCCGCAGGTCCGTCCAGGCGTCGGTCCAGAGGCTGGCGACCCGTTCGCCCCCGGCGTCCGGCGCGCCGGAGCCCTTGGCGGTCGCGGCGGCCGGACCGCCCGCGGCCGGACCGGAGCCGGACTGCCCCGGGATCGCCGCGCCCGTGTTCTCGCTCTTCGTCGGCTCACTCATAGCGGATCCTCGGGTCCAGGACGGCGTACAGCAGGTCGACCACCAGGTTGGCGAACAGGTAGACCATCACCAGGGCGCTCACGATGCCCACGACGATGGTGCGTTCCCGCAGGTAGACGGACTGGAAGAGCTGGTGTCCGACGCCGGGGATGTTGAAGATGCCCTCGGTGATGACCGCGCCGCCCATCAGGCCGCCGAGGTCCATGCCCAGGAAGGTGACGATCGGGATCAGCGCGTTGCGCAGACCGTGCCGGACCACCACCCGCAGCGGGCTGAGCCCCTTGGCCACCGCCGTCCGGACGTAGTCGGCCCGCATGACCTCGATCAGGCTGGTCCTGGTGAGCCGGGCGACGTACGCCAGTGACGTCGAGGCCAGGACGTAGCCGGGCAGCAGGTACGAACGGAAACCGGCCTCCTCGTTGAAGGAGACCGGGAAGAAGTCGATGCCGTAATCGGTGTTGAGCTTCACCCCGATGACCAGTTGGAGCACGAAGCCGATCACGAAGACCGGGATCGAGATGACCATGAGGGTCGAGATCAGCACCACGTTGTCGATGAACTTGCCGCGCCGCAGGGCGGCGACCACGCCGGCGGTGACACCCACCGCCATCTCGATGGCCAGGGCGACGAACGCCAGGTTGATGGTGTACGGGAAGGCCCGCTGCATCACGTCGACCACCTGGTTGCCCCGGTAGTCCTCGCCGAAGTCGCCCTTGAACAGGCCGGTCAGGTAGTCCCAGTACTGCACGAAGAACGGGTCGTCGAGGTGGTACCGGTCCCGCAGGACGGCCACGACGGCGGGGTCCTGCCTCTTCTCACCGGCCAGTGCCGCGATGGGGTCACCAGGAAGCAGGAAGACCAGTGCGTAGATCAGGAACGTCGCGCCGAGGATCACAGGTATGGCCTGGATGATCCGGCGGACCACATAGCGGCCCATGCGGTCTCCTCATGATCGGGGCACGCCGGTGCCGGGCGGCACGGGGGTTGCCCGTGCCGCCCGCGCCGGCGTGCCGTTCGGACTGGACGGAGGTCAGGCCAGCTCGACGTTGGCGAGGTCGATGCGGTTCTGGGCGTCCACGACCACGTTCTTGACGGTCTTGGTGTAGGCCGCCGAGGTCATGTAGGTGTAGACCGGGATGTACGGCAGTTCCTTGATCAGGATGTCGTCGGCCTGCTGGTACAGCTTCTGGCCGTCCTCCACCGACTTCGCCTGGTCGGCCTGGTCCAGCAGCGCCTCGAACTGCTCGTTGACGTAGCCGCCGTAGTTGGAGCCGTTCTCGATCGCGACCTTGGAGAAGATCGGCCGCAGGTAGTTCTCCATGGACGGGTAGTCCATCTGCCAGGCCATCCGGAAGGCGCCGGAGTACTGCTTGGCGCCCAGCGCGTCCAGGATCTTGCCGAACTTCTCGAACGGCTTGAAGGTGACCTCGACGCCCAGGTTCTTCTTCAGCTGGTTGCCGACCGCCTCCATCCACTCCTTGTGGCCGCCGTCGGCGTTGTAACCCAGCTCGATGGTGTTGTTCGGGACGCCGCCGACCGAGTCCCAGAGCGCCTTGGCCTTGGCCGGGTCGTACTTCGCCGCGTCGCCCATGGCGCCCTTGCGGTAGCCCGGGATGATCGGGCTGATGAAGTCGTCGGCCGGGACGCGGGTGCCCGAGAAGATGGTCTTGGTGATCGCCTCGCGGTCGATCGCCATCGAGATCGCCTTGCGGACCTCCGGCTTGCCGTACGCGACCGGGTTGGTCGCGATCGGGAAACCGATGAAGCCGACGCCGGACTCCGGCTTGTAGATGTAACGGTCACCGAATTCCTGGGCGACGGTCGCCATCGCCGAGATCGGGAGCTTGTTGGTGATCTGGATGTTGTTGGCCCGGAGGTCGTTGTACGCTGTTTCCAGCTTGTCGTAAATCTTGAACGTGACGGAATCCAGCTTGGCCTTTCCGTCCGCCTCCGGGAAGTTCTCGTAGCGCTTGACCTTGATCTGCTGGTTGTGCTCCCACTTCCCGTCCATCTGGAACGGGCCGTTGCCGATCGGGGACTCCTCGAAGGCCTTCTTGTCCTGGAAGAAGGCCTTCGGCAGCGGGTAGAACGCGGTGTAACCCAGCAGTCCTGGTTGGCGCCCCAGTTCCACGCGTCGACGAAGGACTGCGCGGTGACCTTCTCACCGTTGTGGAAGGTGTAGCCGTCCTTCAGCTTGATCGTCCAGACCTTGCTGTCGGGGGTGTCGATCGACTCCGCGACCCGCAGGCCCGGCTCGTTCGTCTTGCGGTCGTACTCGACCAGGCCGGCGAAGACCTGCGCCAGCACCTGGGCACCCTCGGACTCCGCGGTGTTCTGCGGGATCAGACCGTGCTGCGGCTCACCCGACTCGATGCTGATCGAGCCGCCCTTCTTGCCCGACGCGTTCGCCCCGTCCGAGGCCTTCTTGCCGCTGCCGGTGGTGCACGCGGAGATCGCGAGCGCGGTGCACGCGGCCAGCGCGGTCCAGCGCATCGTCTTGGTGAGCCTCATTCAACTGCTCCTCGTTTTAGGGGCTTGGGAACGAACGGCGCCCCGCCAGTCGGTGTGCCGCGCACGGCGGGGGTCGACATCTCAGGGCCGATCCGCACAGCCGGCGAGGTGACCACTGATACGCGCAGAGCAACTATCGATCACCCGACCCCTTCGGTGGAATCGCCGTCACATCTCTTTTCAATTACAGGCCGGGATCAAGCCATGACAATACTCGGCAAATTCCGCCATATCGCGCGCGGAGTCGTCGGTTCCGCTTTCCGAATAGCGAACCGATAACACCGGTATTCGAATATTTACGAAGCGTAATGATCAATTTCGATGATCACCCGTCGGCATCCGCCGGAATTCCCGCAGGTCGGCGGGTGGACAAAAAGGGAGCGCGCCCTCCAGAAGGAGGACGCGCTCAGTCGACGGGGCAGGGGGCCGCTGTCAACCGCTTTCCGACCGCTCGCTCGGGGCCGTCCCCCCGCGCTCGGCCGCGAAGTGGCAGGCCGACTCGTGCGCGGCGAGCCCGGACAGCGTCGACGGCACCGCCAGCAGCGGCACCTCCGTCGCGCACCGCTCCTGGGCCAGCCAGCAGCGGGTGCGGAAGCGGCAGCCGGACGGCGGGTTGGCCGGCGAGGGCACGTCCCCCGTCAGCACGATCCGGTCCCGGACCTCGCGCGCCGCCGGGTCCGGCACCGGCACCGCGGACAGCCTGGAGCTGCTCCAGCAGGTTGATCACCTGGGCCTGGACCGAGACGTCCAGCGCCGAGACCGGCTCGTCGCAGATGATGATCTCGGGCTTGAGGGCCAGGCCGCGGGCGATGCCGATGCGCTGGCGCTGACCGCCGGAGAACTGGTGCGGGTACCGGTTGATGTACTCCGGGTTCAGACCGACGACGTCCAGCAGGTCCTGGACCGCCTTGCGGCGGTCGCCCTTGGGCGCCACCTCGGGGTGGATCTCGAAGGGCTCCCCGATGATGTCGCCGACCGTCATGCGCGGGTTCAGCGAGGTGTACGGGTCCTGGAACACCATCTGGATGTTCCGGCGGACGGCCTTGAGGCCGGCGCCGGACAGCTTGGAGATACGATACCCAGCGTCTCGCCCTGCATGAGGTCGAAGGAGACCCCGTCGACCGCCTTCACCGCGCCGATCTGCTTCTTGAACAGAATGCCCTTGGTGAGCGGGAAGTGCTTGATCAGATCGCGGACCTCGAGGATCGGCTCGCCGCTCGCCACCTCCTGGGCGAAGGCGGCCTCCGCCGGCGAGTCGAGTGCGCCGGCCCCGTCGTCGAGTGCGCCGGCCCCGTCAACGGTCATGGAGGGTCTCCTTCCAGAAGAAGCAGGCGCTGCCCCGCCCGGCCAGCTCGGTGCCGTCGTCCTCGGTGACCGGGAACAGCTCCGGCACCTCCTGCCGGCAGACCGCCTGGGCCCGCGGACAGCGCGGATTGAAGGCACAGCCCGGCGGGATCCGCAGCAGGTTGGGCGGCAGGCCCTTGATCGCGTACAGCTCCTGGCCCTTCTGGTCCAGGCGCGGGATCGAGTCCAGCAGTCCCCGGGTGTACGGATGCGCCGGGCGCGCGTACAGCTCGTGCACGGGCGCCGTCTCCACGATCCGACCGGCGTACATCACCGCGATCTTGTCCGCGACGTCCGCGACCACGCCCAGGTCGTGGGTGATCAGGATCAGACCCATGTTGAACTCGGCCTGGAGCTCCGCGAGCAGGTCCATCACCTGGGCCTGGACGGTGACGTCCAGGGCGGTGGTGGGCTCGTCCGCGATGATCAGGTCCGGCTCCAGCGCCAGCGCCATCGCGATCATGATGCGCTGGCGCATACCGCCCGAGAACTGGTGCGGATAGTCGTTGACCCGGTCCTTGGCGGCCGGGATGCGCACCCGCTCCATCAGCTCGACGGCCTTCTCCTTGGCCTCCTTGCGCGAACTCTTGTGGTGGGCGCGGAACATCTCGCCGAGCTGGAAGCCCACGGTCAGCACCGGGTTGAGCGAGGACAGCGCGTCCTGGAAGATCATCGCGATCTTCTGCCCGCGGATCCGGCGCCGCCGCTCCTTGTCCATCCCCAGCATGTCCTCGCCGCGGAAGCGGATCTCGCCGCGGGGGATCCGGGCCGGCGGCATGTCCAGGATGCCCATGATCGCCTGCGCGGTCACCGACTTGCCCGAACCGGACTCGCCGAGCACCGCCAGCGTCTCCCCCGCCGCCACCGAGTAGCTCACCCCGTTCACGGCCTTGGCCACGCCGTCCCGGGTGACGAACTCGACGTGCAGGTCGCGGACGTCGAGCAACGGGCCCTCGTACGGTGCCTCCCGGCGGGAGGTGCCGGTGTCGACTGCTGTGGTCACGATGCGTCCCCTCGCTCAGCGAAGCTTCGGGTCGAGGGCGTCGCGCACCGCGTCGCCCAGCATGATGAAGGCCAGGACGGTGATGGAGAGCGCCGCGGCCGGGAAGAAGAGCACGTAGGGCGCCGTCCGGATCACCTTCTGGGCCGAGGAGATGTCGATGCCCCAGGAGATGGTCGGGTCCTGCAGGCCGATGCCGAGGAAGCTCAGCGTCGCCTCGGTGGCGATGTAGCCGCCGAGCGCGATGGTCGCCACCACGATCACCGGGGCGACCGCGTTCGGCAGGATGTGCCGGAACATCAGCCGTCCGGTGCCGGCGCCGAGCGCCCTCCCGGCCATCACGTAGTCGGCCTGTTTGACGGTCAGCACCGCGCCGCGCATGACCCGGGCGATCTGGGTCCAGCCCAGCACACCGAGCGCGACGACCACGGTCCACACCGTGCGGGTGGAGAAGGCGTTCAGCAGGACCAGCGCGCCGAGCAGCAGCGGGATGCCGAAGAAGATGTCGATGATCCGGGAGAGCAGCGCGTCCACCGGGCCGCCGAAGTAGCCGGCCACCATGCCGCACAGCCCGCCGAGCAGGGTGACGATGGCGGTCACGAAGATGCCGACGGTGATCGAGGCCCGGGCGCCGTAGACGACCCGGGCGTAGATCGAGCGGCCCTGGCCGTCGTAGCCGAACCAGCCCGCGCCGAAGAAATCCGTCCAGTCCGGCCGCTTCAGGTAGTCGTTCACCAGGTCGGCCTTGCGCGGGTCGGCGTCGGTGAACGCCCCGGGGAAGATCGCCATCACGATCAGCAGCAGGATCAGCACCGCCGAGATCAGGAAGATCGGGCGCCGCCGGAGGTCCCGCCAGGCGTCGCCCCAGAGGCTGCGGGCCTCTTCCCGCTTCTCCGGGTCCGGCTCGACCAGGGTCTCTTGCTCGACCGCCATGCCCTGCTCACCGGCGTAGTCCAGGTGGTCCACCCCCGGCTTCGGGTGCCGCTCGAAGGAACTCTCGTCGTGGATGTCAGGCATAGCGGATCCTCGGGTCCAGGACCGCGTAGAGCAGGTCGACGACGAGGGAGGCCACCAGGTAGACGATCACCAGCACGGTGACGATGCCGACCACGGTGGGCCCCTCCTTCTGGTTGATCGCCCGGTACAGGACGTTGCCGATGCCCTGCACGTTGAAGATCCCCTCGGTCACGATCGCGCCGCCCATCAGTGCGCCGAGGTCGGTGCCGAGGAAGGTGACCACCGGGATCAGCGAGTTGCGCAGCAGGTGACGGGTGACGATGGTGCGCCGGGGCAGGCCCTTGGCGACCGCCGTGCGCATGTAGTCGGCCCGCAGGTTCTCCCCGATCGAGGTCCGGGTGAGCCGGGCGACGAACGCGAGCGAGAGCGAGCCCAGCACGACGGCGGGGAGGATCAGCTGCGAGAGGTCCTTGGAGTTCTGCACCGTCGGGGTGACCCAGCCCAGATTGGTGGCGAAGACCGTCTGGGCGATGTAGGCCAGCACGAAGACCGGGATGGAGATCACCAGCAGGGTGAGCACCAGCACCAGGGTGTCCTGGATGCTGCCGCGCTTGAGGCCGGAGACCAGGCCGAGCAGCAGACCGAAGACCAGCTCGAAGGCGAAGGCCATCAGGGCCAGCCGGATGGTGACCGGGAAGGCGTCCGCCATGATGTCGCTGACCGGGCGGCCGGTGAAGCTGGTGCCGAAGTCCCCCTGGAAGAGGTTCCCCATGTAGTGCAGGTACTGCTTCCAGATCGGCTGGTCCAGGTAGTACTTGTGCTTGATGCTGGCCACCACGGCGGGGTCCGCGGCCTTGTCCCCGAACAGCGCCGAGACCGGGTCGCCCGGCAGCGTGTAGACCATCAGGAAGATCAGCAGCGTGGTGCCGAAGAACACCGGGATCATCTGCAGCACCCGCCGCAGCACATAACTGCCCATTCGAGCCTCCTTCCTAGGGATGTGATCGAGTGCCCGGGGCCCCGCCCTCCGTGCGGGAAGGGCGGGGCCTGCGCGGGGGAGCTCGTCAGCCCTTGACCTCGACCTGGGTCCAGGCCGGGTTGCCGAAGGAGTCGAACTTCACGTTCTGGACCTTGGTGGAGTAGCCCGAGTTGGTGCGGTAGTACCAGAGCGGGATGGCCGGCATGCCACTGGCCAGCACGGCCTCGGCCTGCTGGTAGCCGGTCACCGAGTCGGCCACGCTGGCGGCCTGGTCGGCCTGGGTGGAGAGCTGGTCGAACTGCGGGTTGCTGTAGCCGAAGTCGTTGGACGCGGCGCCGGTGCGGTAGACGTCGGCCAGGAAGTTGGCGTTCAGCGGGTAGTCCTGGACCCAGCCGGTGCGGAAGGCGCCGTTGATCTGGTGCCCGGTGATCGCCGCGCGGGCGGTCTTGAAGTCGGGCCTGGGGTCGCCCACGCAGTCCACGCCGGTGCTCTGCCGGATCGAGTTGCAGACCGCGTCGACCCACTCCTTGTGGCCGCCGTCGGCGTTGTAGGTGATGGTCAGCCGGTTGCCGGGGACGCCGCCGCCCTCGGTGACCAGCTGCTTGGCCTGGGCCGCGTTGAACGTGCAGAACTGGCCGCACTGGCCGTCCTTGTAGCCCTCGACGCCCTCGGCCACCCAGGCGGTGGCCGGCTTGCGCGAGCCCTGGAGCACCGTCTTGGTGATGGTGTCGCGGTCGATCGCCATCGACAGGCCCTGACGGACCTTCGCCTTGTCCGGGGCGGCCCAGTCCGCCTGGTAGAGCGTGAAGCCGATGTTCTGGATGGCACCCTGGGGCGAGTCGATGGCCCGGTCGCCCAGGTCGGTCTTGTAGGTGGCCAGGGCGGAGGGCGGCACCTGGTCCATCACGTCCAGGTTGTTGGACTGGAGGTCGGCGTAGGCTGCCTCGGCGGTGCTGTACATCTTGAAGACGACGCCGCCGTTCTTCGGCTTGTCGACGCCCTGGTAGTTCGCGTAGGCCTTGGTGGTCAGCTGCTGGTTGTGGTCCCAGCTGACGAACTGGTAGGGGCCGTTGCCGACCGGCTTCTGCCCGTACCCGGCCGGGTCGTTGAAGAAGGCGTCCGGCAGCGGGGAGAAGGCGATGTAGCCGAGCTTGTACTCGAAGTACGAGACCTTGCCGCTCAGCTTGACGGTGAAGTGCAGGTCGTCGACGACGGTGAGCCCGGACATCTTGTTGGTGGCCGGCTGGCCGCTCGCCGGGTGGACGTCCTGGTAGCCCTCGATGTCGGAGAACCAGGAGCTGTTGATCTGGTTGTTGGCGGTGGTCGCGGCCCAGTTCCAGGCGTCCACGAAGTTCTTGGCGTGCACCGGGGTGCCGTCGTGGAACGTCCAGCCGTCCTTCAGCGTGATGTTGAAGGTCTGCGAGTCACTGGTGTCGATCTTGTCCGCGACCTGCATCCGGATCTTCGCGTTCGAGGGGTCGTAGTCGACCAGCCCCTTGAAGAGGTTCTGGATGATGCGCCCGCCGCCGGTCTCGTTGGCGTTGGCCGGCTGCAGCGGATTCTGCGGCTCGCTGCTCTGGTAACTGAAGGTCTTGGCGCTGTCCGACGAACCGCTGCTGCCGCCCCCGCCACTGCTGCTGCAGCCGCTGGCCACCAGGGCCACGGACGTCGCTGCGGCGAGGACCCATCGAGCACGGGTGGCCACGGGCATGGAGGTCCCTCCTCAAGGTGTGTGACGCATCACACCCCATGAGAAGCGCGGCACCGTGGCGGCGCGAGTCGGGTACCCCCGGACGGGTGCACGACCGCCGCGCCCGGTTGACGCCCCGTCCGGCCCGGGCCGGGAAACGCCGGAGGGGCCCGTGCCGCGAACGGCTACGGGCCCCTCCGGGCGGGGTCGGACGCGGGCTCAGGCCGCGGCCGGCTCCCGGACGGCGGCGAAGTGGCACGCCGACTCGTGCTTGGCCGCACCGCTCAGCACCTCGGGCACCGCCAGCAGCGGGACCTCGGTCGAGCAGCGCTCCTCCGCCTTCCAGCAGCGGGTGCGGAAGCGGCAGCCGGACGGCGGGTTGGCCGGCGACGGGATGTCACCGGTCAGGATGATCCGGTCGCGGGACTCACGGGCCGCCGGGTCCGGCACCGGCACCGCGGACAGCAGCGCCTGGGTGTACGGGTGGGTGGCGTTCTCGTAGATCTCCTCGTCCGTGCCGATCTCGACCATCTTGCCGAGGTACATCACGCCGACGCGGTCGGAGATGTGCCGGACGATGGAGAGGTCGTGGGCGATGGACCGTCATGCGCGGGTTCAGCGAGGTGTACGGGTCCTGGAACACCATCTGGATGTTCCGGCGGACGGCCTTGAGGCCGGCGCCGGACAGCTTGGAGATGTCCTCGCCCTTGAACAGGACCTGGCCGGAGGTGGCCCGCTCCAGGTTCATCAGCACCTTGGCCAGCGTGGACTTGCCGCAGCCGGACTCGCCGACGATACCGAGCGTCTCGCCCTTCGCCAGCTCGAAGGAGACACCGTCGACGGCCTTGACGGCGCCGACCTGCTTCTTGAACAGGATGCCCTGGGTCAGCGGGTAGTGCTTGACCAGGTCCTTGACCTCCAGGATGGGCTCAGCCATGGAGGGTCTCCTTCCAGAGGTGGCACGCGCTGCGGCGGCCCGTGAGCTCCTTGCCGTCCTTGTCGCTCACCTGGTGCAGCTTGGGGATCTCCGTGCGGCACAGGTCGGTGGCGACGTCACAGCGGGGGTTGAACGCGCAGCCGGCCGGGACCTTGAGCAGGTTCGGGGGCAGGCCCTTGATCGCGTACAGCTCCTGGCCCTTCTGGTCCAGGCGCGGGATCGAGCGGAGCAGGCCCTTGGTGTACGGGTGCGCCGGGTTGGCGTACAGCTCGTGCACCGGGGCGGTCTCCACGATCCGGCCGGCGTACATCACGGCGATCTTGTCCGCGACGTCGGCGACCACGCCGAGGTCGTGGGTGATCAGGATCAGACCCATGTTGTACTCGGCCTGCAGCTCCGCGAGGAGGTCCATCACCTGGGCCTGGACGGTGACGTCCAGGGCGGTGGTGGGCTCGTCCGCGATGATCAGGTCCGGCTCCATGGAGAGCGCCATGGCGATCATGATGCGCTGGCGCATACCGCCCGAGAACTGGTGCGGGTAGTCACCCACACGCTGCCTGGCGGCGGGGATGCGCACCCGCTCCATCAGCTCGATGGCCTTCTCCCGCGCCTCCTTCTTGGAGGAGCCGCGGTGCACCCGGAACATCTCGCCGAGCTGGGCGCCGACGGTCATCACCGGGTTCAGCGAGGACAGCGCGTCCTGGAAGATCATCGCGATCTTCTGGCCGCGGATCTGCCGGCGGTCCTCCTCGCTCATCGCGAGCATGTCCTGCCCGCGGAAGAGGATCTGGCCCTGGCTGATCTTGCCCGGCGGCATGTCGAGGATGCCCATGATGGTCTGGGCGGTCACCGACTTGCCGGAGCCCGACTCGCCGAGCACGGCCAGCGTCTCACCGGCGGCGACGGAGTAGTTGACTCCGTTCACGGCCTTGGCGACGCCGTCCCGAGTGTGGAACTCCACGTGGAGGTCCTTGACCTCCAGCAGCGGGGTGCCAACCTCCAGGCGGCCGTTCTTCTGGTTCTTCTCGATCACGGTGGTCATCGGGTCGTCACCTCTTCTCTCAGCGGAGCTTCGGGTCGAGGGCGTCGCGGACCGCGTCGCCGAGCATGATGAAGGCCAGTACGGTGACGCTCAGTACGGCCGACGGGAAGAGCAGGACGTGCGGCGCGTCGAGGAAGCGGACCGACGCGTCACTGATCATCAGGCCCCAGGAGATCTCCGGGGGTTGGACGCCGATGCCCAGGTAGGACAGGGCGGCCTCGGCGCCGATGTAGACACCCAGCGAGATCGCGGACACGACGATCACCGGCGCGATGGCGTTCGGCAGGATGTGCCGGAAGGTGATCCGGCCGGCGCCGGCGCCGAGGGCGCGGGCGGCCATCACGTAGTCGTTGTTCTTGTTGGCCAGCACCGAGGCGCGCATGATGCGGAAGATCTGCGGCCAGCCGAGCACGGTCATGACGACCGAGACGGTCCAGGCGTTGCCCTTGCCGAGCATCGACATGATCAGCATGCCGCCGAGCAGCAGCGGGATCGAGAAGAAGATCTCGGTGAAGCGGGACAGGATCGAGTCGACGATCCCGCCCTTCCAGCCGGCCAGCAGGCCGAGGAGGGCACCGACCAGGGTGACCATCGAGGTCGTCAGGACACCGACGATGATCGAGTTGCGGGCACCCCACACCGTGCGGGTGTAGATGTCGCAGCCCTGGACGTCGAAGCCGAACCAGTGCTCGGCGCTCGGGCGCTTCAGCGAGTCGGCCAGGTCGCACGCGTTGTTGTCGAACGGGCTCCCGTCCGTGAACCAGCCCGGCACGACGGCCAGGATGATCAGGAACGACACCAGCGCGGCACCGATGATGAAGATCGGGTTGCGGCGCAGGTCGCGCAGAGCGTCCGACCAGAGGCTGGCGACGCGCTCCGGCTTCTGCTTCTTCTCCGTCGAGACCTTGGGGGTGTTGTCCCCGGAGGGGGCCTCGGCACCCTTGGTGATCGTGTCACTCATAGCGGATCCTCGGGTCGAGCACGGCGTACAGCATGTCCACGAGCAGGGTGGTGATCAGGTAGATCATCACCAGCAGCGTGACGACGCCGACGATGATGGTGCCCTGCTTCTGGTACACGGCCTGGGCGAGCAGACCGCCGATGCCGTGAATGTTGAAGATCTTCTCGGTGATGACCGCGCCGCCCATCAGACCGCCGAGGTCGGCACCGAGGAAGGTGACGATCGGGATCAGGGCGTTGCGCAGGGCGTGCCGACCGATGACCCGGCGCTTCTTCAGACCCTTGGCGACCGCGGTGCGGACGTAGTCCGCGCGCATGGTCTCCATCAGGCTGGTGCGGGTCAGTCGGGCGACGTACGCGAGTGAGGTCGAGGCCAGCACGAAGGCCGGCAGCAGGTAGCCCCGCAGCCCGTCTTCCTCATTGAACGAGACGGAGAAGATCTCGATGCCGTAGTCGTTCTTCAACTTGACGCCGAGGACGAGCTGGAGCACGAAGCCGGTGACGAAGACCGGGATCGAGATCACGAACAGCGTGCTGATGAGGACCAGCTGGTCCAGGAACTTGCCCTTGCGCAGGGCCGCCATGACGCCCGCCAGCACACCGATGATCGCCTCGATGACAAAAGCCACGATGGCGAGGTTGACGGTGAACGGGAACGCCTCGCTGATCATGTCGCTCACCTGGCGACCGGTCAGGCTCTCACCCAGGTTCCCCTGGAAGACGCCCGTGATGTAGTTCCAGTACTGGAGCAGGAACGGGTCGTTCAGGTGGTACTTCTGGCGGATCATCTCCGCCACGATCGGGTCGGCCTTCTTCTCGCCGGCCAACGCCTGTACCGGGTCACCAGGCAGGCTGAAGCACAGCCAGTAGATCAGGAACGTCGCACCGATCAGAACAGGGATCGCCTGTATCAGTCGGCGGATCACATAGCGGCCCATCAGACCTCCACACTTTCGGACAAGGAAGGGAGGCGGGAGGACCCGGACTGTAGTCCGGTCCGCCCGCCCCCGTTCGTCTGATTAACCGGATCAGCCGGCGAGCTCGACCTCGTCCAGGTTCATACGACCCTGGGCGTCGGTGTCGAAGTTCTTGATCTTCTTGCTGTACGCCGCGGACGACATGTAGGTGTAGACCGGGATGTACGGCAGGTCCTCGATGAGGACGTCATCGGCCTGCTGGTACAGCTTCAGGCCCTCCTCCGGGCTCTTCGCCTGGTCGGCCTGGTCCAGCAGCGCCTCGAACTTCTCGTTGACGTAGCCGCCGTAGTTCGAGCCGTTCTCGATCGCGACCTTCGAGAAGATCGGACGCTCGTAGTTCTCGATCGACGGGTAGTCCATCGACCACGCCATGCGGAAGGCACCGGAGTACTGCTTGGCGCCCAGCGCGTCCAGGATCTTGCCGAACTTCTCGAACGGCTTGGTGGTGACCTCGACGCCCAGGTTCTTCTTCAGCTGGTTGGCGACGGCCTCGATCCACTCCTTGTGGCCACCATCGGCGTTGTAACCCAGCTCGATGGTGTTGTTCGGGACGCCACCGACGGAGTCCCAGAGCGCCTTGGCCTTGGTCGGGTCGTACTTCGCCGCGTCGCCCATGGCGCCCTTGCGGTAGCCCGGGATCAGCGGGTTGACGAAGTCGTCGGCCGGGACGCGGGTGCCCGAGAAGATCGTCTTGGTGATCGCCTCGCGGTCGATCGCCATCGAGATCGCCTTGCGGACCTCCGGCTTGCCGTAGGTCGCCGGGTTGGTGGCGATCGGGAAGCCGATGTAGCCGACGCCGGACTCCGGCTTGTAGATGTAGCGGTCGCCGAACTCGCCCTTGACCGTGCCCATGGCCGAGATCGGGAGCTTGTCGGTCGCCTGGATGTTGTCGGCGCGCAGGTCGTTGTACGCCGTCTCCAGCTTGTCGTAGATCTTGAAGGTGACGCCCTGCAGCTTCGCCTTGCCGTCAGAGGCCGGGAAGTTGTCGTAGCGCTTGACCTTGATCTGCTGGTTGTGCTCCCACTTGCCGTCCATCTGGAACGGGCCGTTGCCGATGGGGGCCTCTTCGAAGGTCTTCTTGTCCTGGAAGAAGGCCTTCGGCAGCGGGTAGAACGCGTTGGTCCTGGTTGGCGCCCCAGTTCCACGCGTCGACGAAGGACTGCGCGGTGACCTTCTCACCGTTGTGGAAGGTGTAGCCGTCCTTCAGCTTGATCGTCCACAGCTTGCTGTCGGGAGACTCGATCGACTCGGCGACGCGGAGCTTCGGCTCGTTGGTCTTGGTGTCGTACTCGATCAGGCCGGCGAACAGTGCGCCGAGCACCTCGGCACCCTCGGACTCCGCGGTGTTCTGCGGGATCAGACCGTGCTGCGGCTCACCGAGCTGGACGGCGATGGTGCCGCCGCCGGAGGCAGCCTTGTCGGTGCTCTTCGAGCTGGTGCTGCAGGCGGTCGCCGCGAGAGCGATCGCGGTCGCTGCCACGAGCCACTTGGTCTGGGTTGCACCACGCATGGGGGGATGCCTCCTGAATTCGACTTTCCAACGAGGAGAGCACCGCGGCCGGTTGTCACCGCTCCGCTGTGCCGTCCGCGCTCGTGGTTTCGGCGCGCACCCCTGCGCGTTAACCCTTGACCCGAGCCTGACTGCACCCACTATGTGTCACCCATGGACACGAAAGTGACCACTGCCGATCTCAATTAGGTCACATGAACGGTCGGTAAGTTTCGAAAATCGGACATAAGAGACATACTCAGACAGGCATCAAACGGACAGTCGTCATGAATGACGGACTGTCACGTTCGCTCAGCGGACACCTTGACGTGGTAAGCGCTATTCGGTTTATACCTGCGCCGGCACCGTCGAGTTGTTGAAAAAGTTCGCCCCCCTCTCCATCGGAAAGGGGGGCGACGGTTTCCGGCCGAAGCACGGCCGGAGAAGCTCAGAAGGCCGGAATCAGGCCTTCTTGGCGCGCGAAGCGGTACGCCCGCGCTCCTTCTGGTCCAGGACGACCTTACGGATACGCACGGTCTCCGGGGTCACCTCGATGCACTCGTCCTCGCGGCAGAACTCCAGCGACTGCTCCAGCGAGAGCTTGCGCGGCGGCACCAGGTTCTCGGTGGTGTCGGAGGAAGCGGCACGCATGTTGGTGAGCTTCTTCTCCTTGGTGATGTTGATGTCCATGTCGTCCTGACGCGAGTTCTCGCCGACGATCATGCCCTCGTACACCTCGGTGGTGGGCTCGACGAAGAGCGTGCCGCGCTCCTGGATGCCCATCATCGCGAACGGCGTCACGACGCCCGCGCGGTCCGCCACCAGCGAACCGTTGTTGCGCATCCGCAGCTCGCCGAACCACGGCTCGTGGCCCTCGAAGATGCTGTGCGCGATGCCGGTGCCGCGGGTGTCGGTCAGGAACTGGGTCCGGAAGCCGATCAGGCCGCGCGACGGGACGATGAACTCCATGCGGACCCAGCCGGAGCCGTGGTTCGTCATGGTCTCCATACGGCCCTTGCGGGTCGCCATCAGCTGGGTGATGGCGCCGAGGTACTCCTCGGGGCTGTCGATGGTCATCCGCTCGACCGGCTCGTGGGTCTTGCCGTTGATGACCTTGGTGACGACCTGCGGCTTGCCGACGGTCAGCTCGAAGAGCTCCCGGCGCATGGTCTCGACCAGGATGGCCAGCGCCAGCTCGCCACGGCCCTGGACCTCCCAGGCGTCCGGACGCTCGGTCGGCAGCACGCGGAGCGAGACGTTACCGATCAGCTCGCGGTCCAGGCGGTCCTTCACCATGCGGGCGGTGACCTTGTGGCCCTTGCCGCCCTTGCCGACCAGCGGCGAGGTGTTGGTGCCGATGACCATCGAGATGGCCGGCTCGTCCACCGTGATGAGCGGCAGCGCGACCGGGTTCTCCAGGTCGGCCAGGGTCTCGCCGATCATGATCTCCGGGATGCCCGCGACGGCACAGATGTCGCCGGGGCCGGCCACCTCGGCCGGCTTGCGGGTGAGCGCCTCGGTCATCAGCAGCTCGGTGATCTTGACCTGCTGGACCGAGCCGTCCCGCTTCATCCACGCGACCTGCTGGCCCTTGCGCAGCTCGCCCTGCTCGACGCGGCAGAGCGCGATGCGGCCGAGGAAGTTGTCGGCGTCCAGGTTGGTGACGTGCGCCTGGAGCGGGGCGTCCTCGTCGTAGATCGGGGCCGGCACGTGCTGCAGGATGGTCGAGAAGAACGGCTCCAGCGAGTCGCTGTCGGCCGGCACGGTGCCGTTCTCCGGCTTGGTCATCGAGGCGACGCCGTCACGCGCACAGGCGTAGACGATCGGGAACTCGATCTGGTCCTCGGTGGCGTCGAGGTCCAGGAAGAGGTCGTAGGTCTCGTTGATGACCTCGTCGATCCGGGAGTCCGGGCGGTCGGTCTTGTTGATGCAGAGGATGACCGGCAGCTTGGCCGTCAGCGCCTTGCGGAGCACGAAGCGGGTCTGCGGCAGCGGGCCCTCGGAGGCGTCGACGAGCAGCACGACCGCGTCGACCATCGACAGGCCGCGCTCGACCTCACCACCGAAGTCGGCGTGGCCGGGGGTGTCGATGATGTTGATCGTGATCGGCGCGCCACCCTCCTTGGGGTGGTACTTGACGGCGGTGTTCTTCGCGAGAATGGTGATGCCCTTCTCGCGCTCCAGATCGTTGGAGTCCATCATCCGGTCATCGAGGTGCTGGTGGGCGGCGAAGGCGCCGGCCTGCTTCAGCATGGCGTCGACCAGAGTGGTCTTGCCGTGGTCGACGTGAGCGACGATGGCAACGTTGCGGATGTCATTGCGCGTGGGCATGCTGAGCGGATTCTCCCGGAATCGTGGGTTACGGCGCCCGGCTGCGTGACGCCGACCGGCGATCCCTGTTGATCGCCGCCGCCCGTTCCGCCTGCTACTACCGGTCCACCCGCCGGGCAGGACATGCCACGGCTTCCTCCTATCGTACGGGGAACCGCCCAGCTCGGCCGAAACGGGAGTCGTCCGGGGGAGCAAGATCACAGCTGGATCACTTCCCCTTCACCCCGCGTTCGGACTCGGACAGGCTTCAGCCGTGATCAACCGTCTTCGATTCGCCCTCCCCTGGATCTTCCTCCTCGCCGGCACCACCACCCTGATCGCGATGGTCGACCGCGGCCTCCCGCCGTGGACCGCTCTGGGATTCCTGCTCGGCACCCTGCTGGGCCAGGAGCCGCTCTCCGACCTCTGGTGCCTGCTCACCCACCGGCTCTGTGGAGCGCGGCTGCTCTTCGTCTCCTACGGGCGCGGGCGGAGGCTGTGGCAGGGGACGGTCGCCGGGGTCCCGGTCTGCCTGGGGCTGCGGCCCACGACGGGCCTGCGGATCTCCTGGGGCCTGACGCCCGTCCGGGCCCCTCGGATCCGGCTGTGGGTCTGCTCGGTCGCCTGGCTCGCCGGGCACTGCGGGCTGGGGGTCTGGCTGGCGGTCTCCGGCACCGGGGCCGCCCGGGGTGTCGGGCTCGGCCTGCTCTCCACCCTCGTCCTCCTGCTGCTGCTCCAGGGGGCGTCGCCGGTCAACTCCGCGTGGGCCGTCCTCGTGCTTCCGTTCCGCCCCCGCGCGCTGGAGCCCCACCTCTGGTCACCGCGTGGCATCACGGCCGAACGACTGCTCTACCGGGGCCTGGTCCCGCAGGCGCGCGCCGCGCTGGGCCGACTCTCCACGGGCGAGGAGTACCTCACCGCTGCCGGGGTCGCGCTCGCCGAGGGCCGCCACGACGACGCCGACCGGCTCGTCGCGAAGGCATCGGCACACGGCTGCTCCGCCCTCCAGGCGCACGTCGTCAGCGCGATGCTGACCGTCTGCCGCAGCGACAGCGGAGAACTGCCCCGGTCCAGGGCTGGGGCACTGCTGGCACCGGCCCTGGACGTCTTCGGTGACGACGACCGGGCCAAGCTCCGGTCCCTGGTGCCGGCTGCCGACCTCGCCCGCTTCAACGGCGATCCGGAGACGGCCGTCCGTGCGGCCCGCCGCCTCGCGGTCGACGCCTCCCTCTCCCCGTTCTGGCGGGCCCAGGCAGGCTGTTCACTGGCTGCGGCCCTGATCGCGGCGGGGAGGCCCGAACAGGCCGGGAGAGCTCTCGACCGGGCCCGCCGGGAGTGTCCCGGCCTCACCCGGATCACTGCCCTGGAGCACGCGCTCGAACGACCCGTCGAGGTCCGCCGGCCGGCCGAGGCCCCTTAGCCCGCCGACCAGCCGATGTCCCGCAGCTGCGGGTGGGTGAAGCCCCAGACTCCGGCGCCGGTGAGGCCCTCGCGGACGGCCACCAGTTCGGGGCGCTGGAACAGCGGCACCGAGTGGCCGAGCTGCCAGATCCGCACATCGGTCTCCTGGAGCAGGGCCCGGCGGGCGGCCGGGTCGGGCTCGGCGGCGGCGCGGTCGAAGAGGCGGTCGATCTCCTCCGTGCCGGCCCTGGCGTAGTTGCTGCCGGGCACCGGGGTGCCGTCCGGGCCGGGCCGGGGCTTGGCGTAGACGGGCCGCTGCTCGCCGGCCGGGCCGGGGCCGGCCGGCCAGGAGAACAGGGCGAGATCGAAGTCCCCGGTGGCCAGGTGGTCGCGGACGAAGGCGTCCGGCGGGGCCTCGGCCACCCGGACGGCCGCCCCGGCCGTGCCGAGGTCGGCCGCCACCGCGTCGGCCGCCCGCCGGAGGGTCGCCGAGCCGGCCGGGACCAGCAGGCTCAGGGTCAGCGGACGGCCGTCCCTGGCCCGGGTGCCGCCGTCGGCGGGCCGCCGCCAGCCCGCCGCGTCCAGCATCCGCCCGGGGTCGGCGGTGCCCAGCGCGTCGGCGTTGTCCCGGTAGCCGGCCTGGTCACCGGTCAGCAGGTGGTGGCCGAGGGGTGCGGCGGGCAGGCCGAGCGGGGTGAGCGCGGCCTCGGCTGCGTGCCGCCGGTCGACGGCGCGGGCCAGGGCGCGGCGCAGCGCCGGGTCGGTGAGCGGTTCGCGGGCGGCGTTGAGGGTCAGCTGGGTGAGGCCGGTCCCGGCGGCCCGGTGCAGGGCGGTGCCGGGCAGGGCCGCGGCGCGGCGGACCGCCTCGGCGGCGTCTCCGTCGGCGTGGTCGACGGCGGTGGTCAGCGGGGCGAGGTCCAGCCTGCCCTCGGCCAGCTCGGCGCCGCGCCGTTCGGCGGGGGTGGCCAGGAAGTCGATCCGGTCGGCCTTGGCCGGCTCGCCCCACCAGTGCGGGTTGCGGACCAGGGTGGCCCGGCCGGCGGCCGGGTCGTAGCCGGACACCAGGAAGGGGCCGGCCGTCGGGTGGGCGGTGCCGCCCGGCAGCGGGCGGCCGAAGGCGGCGGCGGTGGCGGTCTCGGCGGCGGGGTAGAGCGGGCCGAACAGGGCGCGCCACTCGCCGTAGGGCTGCCGGAAGGTGACCTTGACCTCGTGCGGGTCGGCGCCCTGGACGATCGAGTCGATGGCCTCGTACCCGGCGGGCCGGACGGCGCGGTAGGCGGGGTCCAGGCCGGAGAGCGCGGCCCGCTGGGCGACGAAGTCGGCGGCGGAGATCGGGGTGCCGTCGCTCCAGACGGCGCGCGGGGCGAGGTGGTAGGTGACCACCTGGGGCAGCTGTCCGGGCGGGGTGGCCTCGGCGGCGGTCAGGTAGTCCTCGTCGGGGGTCCACTCGCCGTGCGCGTCCGGCCGGAACAGCGCCGGGTAGAGGGCGTGCGCCAGCAGCGCGGAGTCGGCGGTGGCGGCGGGCTGGTAGACGTTCAGGGTGGCCGGTACGGCGTCGACGGCCCAGCGCAGGGCGCCGCCGTCGCGGACGGCGGCCCGGTCGGCCGGGCGGACGTCGCCGGTGACGGCGGCGGGCGCGGGCGGCGCGGGGTCGGGGGTCCGGGCGGTGCGGGCCGGACCGGGGCCGCCGAGGCAGCCGGAGGTGGCACCGAGGGCGAGCAGCAGCGCGGCGGCTGCGACGGGGAGGCGGGCGCGCATGGCGGCCATGGAACGCCGCCGCCCGGCCCCCGGCGGCGGCGACACGGCGGCCGACCGGGTGCGGCACCCGATCGGCGGTACGGCCGACCGGGGCTGCCGGGACCTGCCCCGGTCCCTACAGCCCCAGCTCGAACCAGACGATCTTGCCCTTGGGGGTGCGCCGGCTGCCCCAGCGCTCCGCGAGCAGGCTGACCAGCTGCAGGCCGCGCCCGCCCTCGTCGGTCTCGTGGGCGCGCCGCTGCCGGGGCTGGGCGTAGCCGTCGTCCCAGACCTCGCACACCATGGTCCGGTCGCGCAGCAGCCGCAGCCGGATCTCGCCCCGGCCGTGCCGCAGCGCGTTGGTGACCAGTTCGCTGACCAGCAGCTCGGTGGTGTCGACCAGGTCGTCCAGACCGCGGGCGAGCAGCCAGCTGCAGGCGGCCTCGCGGGCCTTGGCCACCGAGGTGGGCTCGGGCGGCAGGAACCACTGGCCGACGGCGTCCGCCGGGAAGGCGTGCACCCGGGCCATCAGCAGGGCGATGTCGTCCTCGCCGTGGTGCGGGTTGAGCTCGCCGAGGACGTGGTCGCAGAGGTCCTCCAGGCCCTTGCCCTCGGCGGAGAGCGCGGTGCGGAACGCCTTCAGGCCCTCGTCCAGCTGGTGCTTGCGGCTCTCCACCAGGCCGTCGGTGTAGAGGCCGAGCACGGCGCCGTCCGGCAGGGTCAGCTCGACCTCCTCGAAGGGCTCGCCGCCGACGCCGAGCGGCAGGCCCGGCGGCACGTCCAGCATCCGGGCGCTCTCGCCGGGGCTGAGCAGCACCGGCGGGAGGTGGCCGGCGTTGGCGAAGACGCAGCGCCGGGTGACGGCGTCGAAGACCGCGTAGACGCAGGTCGCCAGGTAGACCTCGCGGGCCTCCTCGTCGGCGGTGGAGGTGAGCCGTCCGTACGGGGTGGAACGGGCGGCCGGCGCGGTGTCGTCGCCGAGGCCGCGGGCGATCTCGTCGAGGGCGGTGAGCACCTCGGCCGGGTCGAGGTCGAGCATGGCGAGGGTGCGGACGGCGGTGCGCAGCTGGCCCATGGCGACGGCGGCGCGCAGGCCGCGGCCCATCACGTCGCCGATGACCAGGGCGGTGCGGTTGCCGGGCAGCGGGATGACGTCGAACCAGTCGCCGCCGACCTCGGTGTTGTTGTTGCTGGGCAGGTAGCGGCAGGCGATCTCCAGGCCGCTGGCGGCCGGGTTGCCCGGGGGCAGCAGGCTGCGCTGGAGGATCAGCGCGCGCTCGTGCTCGCGGCGGTAGAGCCGGGCGTTGTCGATGCAGACGGCGGCGCGGGCGACGAGCTCCTCGGCGATGGCGACGTCACGGGCGTCGAAGGGTTCGCTGCCGATCGCCCGGGAGAGCTGGACCAGGCCGAGCACCTGGTCGCGGGCGACCAGCGGGACGATCAGGGTGGAGCGCAGCAGCGGGTCGGGGCCGGGCTCGGGGACGACGCTGCGGCCGGTGCGCAGGGCCCGGGCGTGCGGGGAGCGGCGGGGGTAGCAGAGGGTGCCGCCGGCCTCGGCGATGGGCAGGCCGGTGACCGAGCCGAGCACCGAGGAGGCGCCGCCGACCACGCTGGAGACGGCGACCCGGCGGAGTTCGCCGCTGCCGTCGGTGAGCACGGTGTCGCCGAGCCGGCCCGCGCTGGGCACGGTCTCGCCGGAGAGCAGCGCGGTGTACAGGTCGACGGTGGCGAGGTCGCAGAACGGCGGGACGACGACGTCCAGCAGCTCCTTGGCGGTGGTCTCCAGGTCGAGGGTGGAGCCGATGTGGGCGCTGGCCTCGTTGAGCAGCGCGAGGTTGCGGCGGACGCCGTCGGCCTCGCGCTCGGCGACGTGCCGGCTGGTGACGTCGGAGACCTGGCCGGCGACCCCCATCGGCTGGCCGGCGGCGCCGTTGAGGCGGTAGAGCGAGACGGCCCAGAGCCGGTTGCCCTCGCGGGTCGGGACGGCGGCGTGGAAGCGCAGGTCGAAGACGGGCTCGCCGCTGGCGAGGACCTTGCGCAGGGCGGCGGTGAGGCGGTCGGCCTCGGCACCGGGGAAGATGTCGTGCGGGGTGAGGCCCTCCAGGTCGGTGGGCGCCAGGCCCATTCCGGAGGCGAAGGCGTCGTTGACCCGCTGGAGGCGGAGCCGGTCGTCGAAGAGCACGAAGCCGGTCGGAGTCTGGCCGAAAACCGCCTCCGACGCGGCCAGATCGGTCTCGATCCGGCGGAGCCGGCCGAGGTCGACCGCGAGACAGGTGGCGCCGGCGGTGGGCAGCGCGCTGTCCGGCATCAGGTAGAGCTCGGCGAGTCCCTCGCCGCCGTCGGCGTGCCGGTACGGGGCGGTGCCGACCCATTCCTCGCCGGCGAGGGTGCGCTCCAGCCTGGTCCGGCCGCGCTGCCAGAGCTCGCGCGGCACGAAGGTGGTCACCGGGTCGGCGCCGACCGCCTCGACGGCGGTGACGCCGAAGAACTCGGCGGCCCGTTCGCTCCACTGGCTGATCCGGCCGTCGGGGCCGATGGCGAAGGTGGCGACCCGGATGTAGTCGTAGATCGAGCCCGGATCCCCGGCGCCCCAGCGCTGCCCCTCGGCGGCCGGCCGGGCGGCACGGACGGGGGCGGGCGACTGGTGGGCGGGGGCCGGCACGTGTTGGGCGCCGGCCTGCCCGGGTACAGCGGCATGACCGCTGCTGCTCGGCGCATTGCGCGCCGGGGTGCTGTTCAACGGACCGACCCCTCCAAACCCGCGACCGTCCGGATGTCGAGAAGACCGAGTATTCATCATCGAGGGGTACGTTCACACGCCCTCAACATCACAACATCAGATCGGGCGAAGGTTTTTGTCCTACCGCCCGCGCAACCACAATGCCACGCTCGCGCCCCCTACCGGGGCGCGCGCTCCCCCGAGGCCCTCCGGTGGCATATGCAGGGAGTTCTACTCGGCGCCCGGAGTGCCCGGCAGCGCCTGCTCGAACCAGACCACCTTGCCCATCCCCTCGGCCCTGGCACCCCAGTGCAGGGCCAGCCGGGCGACGAGCTCCAGCCCGCGCCCGCCCTCGTCCGCCTCGGCCGCGTGCCGCTCCCGGGGCGGGTCCGGCAGCGGGTCGGAGATCTCCACCAGGAGCGTCTCGCCGAGCGTCAGCCGCACCCCGATCGGCGCGCTCGCGTACCGGACGGCGTTCGTGACCAGCTCGCTGACCAGCAGCTCGGCGGTGTCGGTGAGCTGCTCGACGCCCCACTCGGCCAGCGTCGCGCGGACCAGCCGGCGGGCCCGGGAGACGGCGGTCGGCTCGGCGGGCAGGGTCCAGCCCGCCGTCGGGGTGCCGGCCTGCCCGTGGCCGAGCCGGGCCAGCAGCAGCGCCACGTCGTCCGGCTCCCGGCCCTGCTCCATGGTGCCCAGCACCGCCTCGCAGGCCGCCTGGATCGACGCGTACGGCTCCTGGAGCACGGTGACCAGCCGGCCGAGGCCCACGTCCAGGTCCTTGTCCCGGGACTCCACCAGGCCGTCGGTGCACAGCGCCAGCAGGCTGCCCTCGGGGATCTTCAGCTCGACCGCCTCGAACGGGACCCCGCCCACGCCGAGCGGGGCACCCGAGGGCAGCTCCAGGATCCGGCCGACGCCCCCGAGCAGCGGGCCGCCGGTCCGGGTCGGCCCGTCCGACTCCTCCCCCGGCACCACCAGCACCGGCGGGATGTGGCCGGCCTTGGCGACGGTCAGGGTCGCGGTGGCCGGGTCGAACACCGCGTACACGCAGGTCGCGAGCAGGGCCTCGTCCGGCCCCTGGGCGAGGTCGTCGGCCAGCTCGTGGACGTGCCGCAGCAGCACGTCCGGCGGCAGGTCCAGGGCGGCCAGCACCCGGACGGCGGTGCGCAGCCGGCCCATGGTCGCGGCGGCCCGCAGGCCGTGCCCCATCACGTCGCCGACCACCAGCGCGGTGCGGTCCCCGGGCAGCGGGATGACGTCGAACCAGTCGCCGCCGACCTCGGTGCCGCTGCTGCCGGGCACGTACCGGTAGGCGACCTCGACGCCGGTGGGCTGCGGCACCTGCTGCGGCAGCAGGGTGCGCTGGAGGGTGAGGGCGGCGGTGCGCTCCCGGGCGTAGAGCCGGGCGTTGTCCAGCGAGGAGCCCGCCCGGTCGGCCAGCTCGACGGTGAACGCCAGGTCGTCCCGGTCGAAGCCCTCGCGGTAGCCGGCCCGGCTGACCAGCAGCAGTCCGATCACGATGCCCCGGGCCCGCAGCGGCACCACCAGCATCGAGTGCACGCCCAGGTCGTACGCCGCCTGCATCTTCGGGTCGCCGGCGTAGGTGATGTCGCTCAGCTGGTCGGCGCCCGAGAGCAGCTCGGGGACGCCGGTGCGCAGCACCCGGCCGCAGGCGGAGTCCTCGGCGAAGGTGATACGGGCGCCGCGCCGCAGCATCACCTCGACCTCGGGGCCGTCCTGCACGGAGGCCGTGCCGAGCTGGAGCAGCGAGGTGCGGCGGTCGTGTCCGTGCCGGGGCAGGTCGTCACCGTGCGCGACGGCCTGGAGCAGGATCACGGCCGCGTGGTCGGTCAGCCTGGGGACCACCGCACTGGCCAGCTCCTGCGCGATCCGGGAGGCGTCCAGCAGGTCACCGACCCGGGAGCCGAACTCGTTGAGCAGCGACAGCCGGCGGCGGGCGTGCTCGACCTTGGCCACCGCCCGATAACGCTCGGTCACGTCCATCACGGTGCCGGAGATGCCGAGGACCCGTCCGGAGCGGTCGGTCATCCGGCTGTAGGAGATCGAGCGGTACCCGGAGCGGGCGGTGACCGGCGAGGCCAGCGTGACGTCGATGACCGGCTCGCCGGTGGCCAGCACCTGGCGCTGGATCGCGGTGATCTCGTCGGCGGCGCGCTCGGGCAGGGTCTCGCCGGTGGTGCGGCCGACGTGGTCCTCCGGGGTGGCGCCGTTCATCTCGGCGAGGGTCCGGTTGACGGCCGTGTAGCGCAGTTCGGTGTCGAGGATCGCGATGCCGAGCGGGGACTGCTCGAAGAGCGCGTCCCGTACCGCGAGGTCGCGCTCGACCGCCCGGACGGCCGCCGCCTCGGAGAGGTTGACCTGGAGGAACGGGTTGCCGTCGCCGTCGACGAGGAGCGAGATCCGGGCGTCCACCAGCACCGGGACGCCGTCCCGGTCGCGCAGCTCGGCCGGGCCGGACCAGCGGCCGTTGCGCAGCGTGTCCTGGATCGCGGCCCGGATCCGGAGCACCTGGTCCTCGTCCGGGATCAGCTCGTCGATCCGGCGGCCGACCAGCAGCTCGTTGGGCCAACCGAGCAGTTCCTCGGCGGCCGGGCTCCAGAGCGCCACCCGGCCGGCCGTGTCGAGGATCGCGATGGCCACCTTGACCACGTCGAAGAGGCTGCCGCCGGCCGTCCTGCCGGGGCCGGGGGCGGAACCGGGTCCGGCCCGGCCCGGGGTCTCCGGGAGGGCGCGCGGCCCCCCGGGGAACGGCCGGCCCGGGCGGCCCCGGGCTCCGGCCGGAGCGGCCGCGTCGGGCGCCGCCGAGGACTGCGCGGGCCGGGCCCCGGGCGGGAGCGCACCCCCGGTGTCGGCCCGGGTGGCCGCCGCCGCGCGGTTCGCGCCGCGGCGCAGCCGGGCGCGGGCGGCGGCGCTCCCCCCGGTGCCCGCCCGGCGTGCTCCCCCACCGCCGTTCCCGCTCTTCGACACCGACGCGGCCTCCGGCTCTGCTCGGGATCGGCGGCGCCGGCTGGGGCGGCTCACCGATGGTGACGAATAGTGCCGAAAAGTGACATACCCAGCAGGACCAAGGCTATCCCGCCCGCCGCGTCGGCCTTTCCGATTGCCGGGGCACCGCGCCACGCGTCGCGCCGCGCGGCGGGGTGCGGGACGGGGTGCGGGACGGGGTTCGGGGGCGGGACGGGGGGCCGGGCTCAGGAGGCGGCGAGGAGGCGGGCGACCTCGGGCAGCACCTCGCGGTCGTGGTCCAGCCAGTCCACCTCGGCCAGCTCGGCGGCGCCGAGCCAGCGCAGCTCGTCGTGCTCCTGGAGCGGGAGCGGGTCGCCGGAGAGCAGTTCGGCCGCCCAGAGCCGCAGCTCGAGACCGGGCCGCACCAGCCAGGCGCCGGGCAGCCGGGTGAGCGCCCGGGCCCGGACGCCCAGCTCCTCCATCAGCTCGCGCTCCAGCGCCTCGGTCTCGGTCTCACCGGGTTCGGCCTTGCCACCCGGGAACTCCCAGCGCCCCGCCACCTCGGCGGGCGTGCTGCGCCGCGCGGCGAGCACCCGCCCCCGGTGGATCAGCGCGCCGCCGACGACGATCCGGTTCTCCCCCGCGGGGTCCATGGCCTTGTCCATGGGCCCCGACCCTACGGCGTGCGGTTCAGCTGTACGGCCCCCGCGCCCGGGAGTCCCCGGCGGGCTCGGCCTCGACCCAGTACAGCTGCTTGTGGCCGCGCGCCTCGAACTCGGCGGCGAGCTGTTCGGCCGCCTCCCGCCCGATCCCCCCGACGACCCGGAAGCGCTGACCGTTGTCGTCCTGCCGCATCACCCGAAAGGTGTCCATGCGCCCAGGCTAGGACGCGCGCGTGCCGATGTGGAGCGGCCCCGCCCCGGCCCGCGTGGGGGTCGGGTCGGGGCGGGGCTGCACGGGACACTACGCGCCGTTCACTACCGGCCGGTACGGGGGCTGTTAACAACCGGTTAGGCGGGGATCGACGCGACGGCCGCGACCGGGGCCCGGGCTCAGACCCGGATGTCCGCGGCCCGCTCGCCGGTCGAGAGCCCCAGCGCACGCCGGATGTCCACGGCCAGCTTGCCGCTCTTGACGGAGAACGCGTCCGCCTTGCCCACCTCGCGCTCCAGCTCGGCGGGGTCCGCGGCCCTGGCCGCGGCGTCCCAGGCGTTGGCGGCGTCCAGCGTGACCGCACCCAGCTCGATCAGCTTGCTCCGGGCGCCCTCCGGCCAGTCGATCCCGTTGACCGACAGCTCGGCGACCTCCTTGCGGCAGGCCGCGGCCATCGCCTTCGCCCACTGGTGGTAGGCGGCGGGCGCGTCGACGACGTCCTCCTCCGGCTCGGCGTACAGCGCCTTGTTGTAGCCGAGCACCGCGTCCAGGTAGGTGCGCTGGGCCTGGGTGAGCTTGGTCCGGTCGGTGCGGACGCTGCCGGTGTGCGCCTGCTGCTTGTCCTGGAAGGTGCAGGTCACCCGGCGGTCACCGGTCATCCAGGCCCTGGTTCCGGGGTAGTAGTAGTAATCGTCCATGCCGTCGGGGACGAGCCAGGAGTCGAAGGCGTAGTCGTCGCGCACCGGGCCGCAGAGCTTCTCGGCGTTCCGGCCCATCTCGGCCCCGCTGGGGTACTGGTCGTCCCGGCCGGACGGAAGGACGACGGTGCCGGCGACCTCGGCGTGGTGCGGCGCGGTGCAGGGCACCACCCGGACCCAGTAGACGCTGGTGGACCCGGGGTCCCCGCTGAGCGGCGGCTGGTCGAAGCAGTCGCCGACCCGCAGGTCGTTGACGGCCACCGAGCCCTTCGGCCCGTGCCGGGAGTCGGCGTACCGCTCCTCGTCGAAGCCGATCGCGGCCAGCCCGATGAACGCGATCAGGGAGACGATCAGCGACAGGACGCCGACGACCAGGCCGGAGACCGCCAGGCCGCGGCCCTTCTCGTTGCGCCGGGATATCTGGACCAGCGCGACCACCGCGAAGACGAGCGCCAGCGGCCACAGGCAGAACAGGGCGGTGACCAGCGAGGCGATCGCGAAGCCGTTGGTGCGGGTGGGGGCGGCCGGGTAGGGGAAGCCGGGCTGGAAGCCGCTCTGGGAGGCGGGGGTGACGGCGGCCCAGCCGGTCGGCTGCGGCGCGGCCGGGGCGCCGGCGGGCGGCGGCGCGTCGGCGGGGGCCGCCCAGAGGTCGGCGGCGGACGGCGGCACCGGACCGGCGGCGGGGGCGTCGGCCGGAGCGGGCGCGACGGGCTCGGCGGGCGCGACGGGCGGAGCCGCCGGGGCGGGGGCCGTCCACGGGGCGGCCGCGGGCTCCGGCGTAGCCGCAGTCTCGGCTGTGACCGCCGACTCGGCTGCGGCCGCGGGGGCCGGCTCGGGCGTGGGCCCGGAGGCCGGTCCCGACTCGGGCGTGGGCGCCGGGACGACGGCAGCGTCGGACTCGGGCTTGGACACGTGCTAACTCCCCCGGCCCGCGGGCGGCGGGCGGCAACTCGGCAGGACGACCCGAGGTGCCCGCGGACGGAGCCCGGTGGCCCGTCGGGTACGGGAACAGGCGCGCGACTCTACCGGATCCGGCCGAACACCCTCCCGCGTTTTCCCGCACCACGAACGACCCCCGCGCCGCACCGCCCGCGCCCGGCCCGGACCCGGCGTCAGCGCCGGGCCAGCACCTCCCCGTGCAGCATCGCGAACCACCCGTCCCCGGCCGCCGCCCAAGCCAGCCACCCGGCCGCGATCCGGGCCAGTTCGGCCTCGTCCGCGAACCCTTCGGCCACCGCCGCCCGGGCGATGCCGGAGTCCGTGATCCGCTCCGCCCACAGCCCGCCCCACCACTCGCGCTGCTCGGGCGTCGCGTACGTCCAAGTGCTCGACGTGGCGGTGACCTCGGTGAACCCGGCCGCCCTGGCCCAGGACAGCAGCCGCCGTCCGGCGTCCGGCTCGCCGCCGTTGTGCCGGGCGACCCGCTCGTACAGCTCCAGCCAGCGGTCCAGCTCCGGCACCTCCGGGTACCAGGTCATGCTGGCGTAGTCGACGTCCCGGACGGCCACCGCACCTCCCTCGGCGGTGACCCGGCGCAGCTCCCGCAGCGCCCCCACCGGGTCGGCCACGTGCTGCAGCACCTGATGGGCGTGCACCACGTCGAACTCCCCGTCCGCGTACGACAGCCGGTGCACATCGGCGACCTCGAACACGACGTTGGTCAGCCCGCGCCCGGCGACGTACCGGGCGGCCTCCTCCAATACCTCGGCCGAGGCGTCCGCGGCCACCACCCGGCCGGTCGGGCCGACCAGTTCGGCCAGGTCGGCGGTGATGGTGCCCGGTCCGCAGCCGATGTCCAGCACGGCCTGCCCGGGCCGCAGGTGGTCGCGCAGATAGGCGGCGGAGTTCTCGACCGTCCGGGAGCGGTGCGAGCGCAGCACCGGCTCCTGGTGGCCATGGGTGTAGACGGCGTTCTTCGGTGCGGTCATGGTGATCTCCCCCTCGGGACCGGCGGTTCCTCGACGCCTCCGACGCTACTCCTCGTCCCGCATTTCAAGAAGATTCGTCTCACATCGCGGTCGATCCACCGACTGCGGGACGCCCCGGCCCGTACCGTGGACGGCACACCCGACCGCCCCACCGTGAAGGGCTCGCCACCATGCCCGGCCCCCGCCCCTTCGTCCTGCTGAGCGCCGCCATGTCCCTGGACGGCTTCCTCGACGACGCCTCGCCCGAGCGGCTGCTGCTCTCCGGACCGGCCGACTTCGACCGGGTGGACGCCGAGCGGGCCGCCGCCGACGCGGTCCTGGTCGGCGGCAACACCCTGCGCGCGGACAACCCGCGACTGCTGGTCAACGACCCCGGACGGCGGGCCGCCCGGACGGCGGCCGGGCGGCCCGCGTACCCGCTGAAGGTGACCCTCAGCGCGAGCGGCCGGCTGGACCGCTCGCTGCGGTTCTGGCACACCGGCGGCGAGCGGCTCGCCTACTCCACGGACGCCGGCGCCGCCGTGCTGCGCCCCGAGCTGGCCGGACTGGCCGAGGTGGTCGCACTCGGCCCGGCCGTGGACCTGGGCGCGGTGCTGGACGACCTAGGCGCGCGCGGGGTGCGGCGGCTGATGGTCGAGGGTGGCAGCGGGGTGCACACCCAGTTCCTGGCCCAGGGGCTGGCGGACGAGCTCCAACTGGTGGTGGCGCCGCTGCTGGTCGGGCAGCCGGGCGCGCCGCGCTTCGTCGGCCCGGCGGACTTCCCCGGCGGCCCGGACCGGCGGATGCGGCTGCTGGAGGCCCGTACGGTGGGCGATGTCGTCCTGCTCAGGTACGCCCCGAAGGAGCCCGCCCAGTGACCGAGCCGCACCCCTCGACCGAGCCCGGCGCCGCGTCCGAGCCGCACCCCGTGACCGAGCCCGCGTCCGGGGCCGATCTCGCGTTCCTGCGCCGGGCGGTGGAGCTGTCCCGCCGCTGCCCGCCCTCGCGGACGGCGTTCTCGGTCGGCGCGGTGGTGGTCGCCGCCGACGGCACGGTGCTGGCCGAGGGCTTCAGCCGCGAGGTGGACGGCCACGACCACGCCGAGGAGGCGGCCCTCGCCAAGCTCCCGACCGGCGACCCCCGGCTGCGCGGCGCGACCGTCTACAGCTCGCTGGAGCCCTGCGGACAGCGGGCCTCCCGCCCGGTGCCGTGCGCCGAACTGCTGCTCGCGGCCGGCGTCCCCCGGGTGGTGGTGGCCTGGCGCGAGCCGTCCACCTTCGTCGCCGAGACCCGGGGCGCCGGACTGCTGGAGGCGGCCGGCGTCGAGGTGGTCGAGCTGCCGGAGCTGGCGGAGGAGGCCCGCGCGGTCAACGCGCACCTGCTGGACTGAGACCCGGAGGCGGCATCCGGGAGGATCTTTTGTATCCTTATTAAACAATCGGCTCGCATTTCGCGCGCCCCCGCACCCCCGGACGGAGCCGCCCCGTGCCCACGACCTTCACCCCCCGCGCCCTGCTGCTGGACATGGACGGCACCCTGGTCGACTCGGACGCCGTGGTCGAACGCTGCTGGAGCCGCTGGGCCCGGGAGCACGGCCTCGACCCGGTCGAGGTGCTGCACACGGCCCACGGCCGCCAGGGCCACGCCACCATGGCCGTCCTGCTGCCCGACCGCCCGACGGAGCTCAACCTCGCGGACAACGAGCGGATGCTCGCCGCCGAGCGGGCCGACACCGAGGGCGTCGTGCCGGTCCCCGGCGCCCCCGCCTTCCTCGCCGCCCTGGCCGGCCTGCCGCACGCCCTGGTGACCTCCGCCGACGCCCCGCTCGCCCGGGTCCGGATGGCCGCCGCCGGCCTCGCGCTGCCGCAGGTCCTGATCACCGCCGAGTCCGTGGGCGCCAGCAAGCCCGACCCCGAGGGCTTCCTCAAGGGCGCCGCCGCGCTCGGCTTCGCCCCCGGCGACTGCCTGGCCTTCGAGGACTCCGGGGCCGGCATCGCCGCCGCCCGCGCCGCCGGCGTCCCGGTCGTCGGCATCGGCCCCCGCGCGGTCGGCCACCACCCCACGGCGCACGCCGCCACCCTGGAGTCCGTCACCGTCACCGCGGGCCCGGACGGCGCCCTCACCGTCACCGTCGCCTGACCGCACACGGCGGAAAGCACGGCGGACCGAGCACGGCGGGGCCGGTGCCACCCGGCACCGGCCCCGCCCCCGTCGCCGTCCGCGTCTCAGCGGCGGGCGCGGTCCGCCAGCCAGCCCGCCATCGCCCGCACCCCGACACCGATCGCCCGCTCGTCCGGCTCGAAGGTCTCGTAGTGCGGGTAGCTCGTCTCGATCCCGGCCCCCGGGGTGCGCACCCCGAGGAAGGTGTACGTGCCCGGGACCCGCTCCAGGAACAGCGCGTAGTCCTCCCCGTTGTACGGGAACGCGGTGCGGTTCACCGTGACCGCGCCGGCGCCGAACTCGCACCGCAGCCGCCGGGCCAGCGCGTTCGCCGCGTCCGCCGGGCAGAGCAGCGCCGGGAACGGGTCCCGCGGGTAGCCGACCACCGCACCGGGGTACGTCTGCGCCAGCCGGCGGATCTCCTCCCGCACCTCGGCGTCCCGCTCCGGCGGCCAGCACCGGAACTTCGCCTCGACGACCGGCCGCCCCTCGGCGTCCGGGGCCGGCGCCACCCGCGCGCCGGTCACCAGGAACCGGGCCAGCGGTCCGTCCGGCGTCTGCACGTCCCGGACCATGGCCTCCAGGGCCGCCGGATCCCGCGGCAGCGGCACCGTGCCGAGCGCGGTGATCGCGCCCACCAGCCGGGCCGCCGACGCGGCCGCGTCCGGCCCGCCGAACGCGATGTTCACCCAGTCCTGGCCCGGCAGCCCGCTGCCCGGCGTCACGGCGAACCCGCCGACCGGGTAGGGGCCGGTGTGCAGGGCGTGGATCTCCTCGACCCCGGTCCGCTCCAGCCACCCCTCCGCAATCATCGCCCGGGCGCCCACCAGGCCCTCCTCCCCCGGCTGGAAGAAGAAGACCACCGTGCCGCTCAACCGCTGCCGCAGCCGGGCCAGCGTCAGCGCCACACCCACCCCGACCGCGGTGTGGATGTCGTGCCCGCAGGCGTGCGCCGCCGGCCGCCCCGCCTTCGGCGGCATGATCCCGTCGCCCGGCACCGCGTCCATGTCCGCCCGGTAGGCCACCGTCCGGCCCGGCCGCGCACCGCGCAGCACCGCGACCACGCCGTTCCCGGGCACCGCCGTGCCGTCCGGCAGCGTGGTCCCGCCGACCCCGGCGGTCACGTCCAGCCCCGCCGCCCGCAGCCGCCGCGCGACCTCCCCGGCCGCGTAGGTCTCGTGGCCGGTGGTCTGCGGGTTCGCGTGCAGCGCCCGCCGCAGCGCGACCAGCTCGCCGTCCAGCCGCGCCGCCACGGCGTCCACCGCCGCCTGGTCGACCGGGTTCCGCCGCCCCGCCGACTCCGCCGAGGCCCCCGCCCCGGACGCCATCACCACGACCCCGGCCCCGGCCACCCCACCGAGCACCGCCCGCCGACTCGGCCTGTTGCCCGCCACGTTCTCCATCAGTCCCCCACCTGGTCGATCAATGTGACAGTCAGTCAACCAGCTGCTCTCATGCACCCGTCAAGCCCCGCCAGCACCATTGACAAGCCCAGCCCCACCAGCCCCACCGAAGACACCACCGCTCGGCCCGCTGGTGCAGCGGGCCGAGCGGCATGCGGAGACGGGGCCGGATCAGTAGTGGTAACGGGCGGCCAGGACGACGATCTCCCGGTCCGTGACCAGGTAGACGAGGCGGTGCTCGTCGTCGATCCGCCGGGACCAGGCCCCGGGCAGGTGGTACTTCAGCGGCTCGGGCTTGCCGATCCCGGCGAAGGGGTCGCGCAGGACGTCCTCGATGAGCCTGTTGATCCGGGCGAGCATCTTGCGGTCGCTCTTGAGCCAGGACGTGCAGTCCTCCCAGCCGCCCTCCTCGAAGACGAGCCTCACTCGGCACCCTGCCCGGCATCGGCCGAGTCGGGGTCGATGAGCGCGCGTTCGGAAAGCCCGCTGCCGCTCAGTGCGTTCTCGTACGCCTTGAGCAGCCGACGCGCGTTCACCGGCGAGCGCAGGAGGTACGAGCCCTCGCGCAGAGCGGCGTAGTCCTCGGCGGAAAGGAGCACGGCATTCCCGTGCCTGGACACGATCTCGATGGCGTCGTGGTCCTCGTTGACCTTCTTGATCAGCGGAAAGAGATCCTTGCGGGCCTCGCTCGCGGTGATGGACACGGCACGTACCCCCTTCGGCGAGTGGTACCGGATACGGTACCACTCATAGGGAGAGCCGGACAGGTCGACGAGACGGGAAGAGGGCCGGACTCCGGGAAGTCCGACCCTCTTCGACCCACGCACCTGCCGGTCAGACGTTGAAGCGGAACTCCACGACGTCGCCGTCCTGCATGATGTATTCCTTGCCCTCGATGCGGGCCTTGCCCTTGGAGCGGGCCTCGGGGAGGGAGCCGGTCTCGACGAGGTCGGCGAAGGAGATGACCTCGGCCTTGATGAAGCCCTTCTGGAAGTCGGTGTGGATCACACCGGCCGCCTCGGGGGCGGTGGCGCCCTTCTTGATGGTCCAGGCGCGGGATTCCTTGGGGCCTGCGGTGAGGTAGGTCTGCAGGCCGAGGGTGTTGAAGCCGACCCGGGCGAGGGTGGCGAGGCCGGGCTCCTCCTGGCCCATGGACTGGAGCAGCTCCAGCGCCTCGTCGTCCTCCAGCTCGATCAGCTCGGACTCGATCTTGGCGTTGAGGAAGATCGCCTCGGCGGGGGCGACCAGCTCGCGCTGGGCCTGCTTGAAGTCCTCGTCGGCCAGCTCGGCCTCGTCCACGTTGAAGACGTAGAGGAAGGGCTTGGCGGTCAGCAGGTGCAGCTCGCGGATCGGGGCGGTGTCGAAGCCGGCCTCGAAGAGGGTCTTGCCGGTCTCCAGGACCGCCTGGGCGGCCTCGGCGGCGGCCAGGACGGGGGCGGTCTCCTTCTTGAGGCGCGCCTCCTTCTGGAGCCGGGGCAGGACCTTCTCGATGGTCTGGAGGTCGGCCAGGATCAGCTCGGTGTGGATGGTCTCGATGTCGTCCTTGGGCGACACCTTGCCGTCCACGTGCACCACGTCCGGGTCGGTGAAGGCGCGGACGACCTGGCAGATCGCGTCCGACTCGCGGATGTTGGCGAGGAACTTGTTGCCCAGGCCCTCGCCCTCGCTGGCGCCGCGGACGATGCCCGCGATGTCGACGAAGTCGACGGTCGCCGGGAGGATGCGCTGCGAGCCGAAGATCTCGGCGAGCTTGGCCAGCCGCTCGTCCGGGACGCCGACGACGCCGACGTTGGGCTCGATGGTGGCGAACGGGTAGTTGGCCGCCAGCACGTCGTTCTTGGTCAGGGCGTTGAACAGGGTCGACTTGCCGACGTTCGGCAGGCCGACGATTCCGATCGTGAGCGACATGAAGCGCAGTCCCGGGGGCTTGGAGGAGTTGGGCCGGCCCGCTCGCCGGGCCGATCCCCCAGTCTACGGGCAGCGGGTCAGGCGTCCGGCGCCGCCGGCGAGGGCTCCAGGAACTCCAGGCGGTTGCCCAGCTTGTCGCTGGAGTGGAACCTGCGGTGCCCGGGCAGGTTGTCGTCCCAGACCACCTCGTGGCCGTGCGCGGCCAGCCGCTCGGCGAGGGCGTCGAGGTCGCCGACCTGGAAGCCCGGGTGCCCCCTGCGGGACGGCCGGAACTCCGGCACCACCCCGAGGTGCACCTCCACGCCGCCGCCGCGGAACCAGCAGCCGCCGCGCGCGGCCAGCACCGGGGGCTTCGCCAGCTCCGTCATGCCGAGCACGCCGTGCCAGAAGGCGCGGCACTCGTCCTCCGCCCCGGCCGGGATGTCGAGCTGGACGTGGTGGAGCCGTTCGAAGGTGAATCGTTCGGCGGTGAATCCGCTGGTCATGCACTCCCCCGGGTGTGATCGGACGTCGGTCACACCAATACTCCGTCCGAAGACACGGAACAAGCCCCGACGGCCCATTACACAGTGTGGCGATGATCGGACCGTACGTTGGGCGGGTGGAGCAGAGCATCCGTACCCAGCCGCCAGGGCCCAGACGCCGACCGCCGAACGGCGCGGCCGGGGCCGCCGTCCCCGGGCCGGGCCGCGCCCCCGGAACCACGGGCGGACCGGCCGTCCGGCCCACCGGGAAGGCCCCCGCCAAGGGCTCCGGCAAGGGCTCCGGCAAGTCGGGCGGCAAGACCACCGGACGGACGGCGGGGCGGGGCCCCGACGCCGGTTCCCGACTACGCCCCGTGTCCGGCCCGCCGGTGCTGCGGGCCCGGGTCGCGGGGCGGCTGTACGGGCGGCGGCGCAGCGGCCGGCCGACCCGGCTGACCGCTGTCGGCGCCGGGGTGGCCGCGCTGGCGGCGACGATCACGGTGGCCGGCCTGGACCGGCTGGTCTTCGGCGGGCTCGGGGTGCTGTTCGGCCTCGGCTATCTGCTGGTCTGCTTCCAGCTGGCGGTCCGGGTCCGGTACGCCGACCTGCTGGCCGCGCCGATCAGCGGGCCGATCGCCTTCGCGGCCGCGCTGCTGCTGTTCGGCCCGGTCACCTCCTCCGGGGTGACGGCCCAGGTGGTGGCGCTGGCGACCAACCTGGCCACCCGGGCCGGCTGGCTGTTCTCCGGCACCGGGCTGGCCGCGGCGATCGTGCTGGCCCGGTTCGTGGCCCAGCGCCGGATCCACCGCGCGCGCTGAGGGGAGGCCTCCGGGAACGGCGCCTCCCCTTTCAGCGCGGGACGGCGGGCGGAAGGGCGGCGGACGGGCTCAGCCCGAGGCCCGGGCGGCCGCCATCGCCGCGCCGACGATGCCGGCGTCGTTGCGCAGCTCCGCCGGGACGACCCGGGCGCCGCGCTCGCGCAGCAGCGGCAGGAACTTCTCGTGCTTGCGGCTCACCCCGCCGCCGATCACGATCAGCTGCGGCGAGAACAGCATCTCCACCAGGTCCAGGTACTCGTCCACCCGGCCGGCCCACTGCCCCCAGCTCAGCCCGTGCCGCTCCTTGGCGGCCGAGGAGGCCCGCCGCTCGGCGTCCTTGCCGCGCAGTTCCAGGTGGCCCAGCTCGGTGTTGGGCACCAGCGTGCCGTCCACGAACAGGGCGCTGCCGATGCCGGTGCCGAAGGTCAGCACCAGCACCACGCCCTCCTGCCCCCGGCCGGCGCCGTGCGTGGTCTCGGCGAGGCCGGCCGCGTCGGCGTCGTTGAGCACCACCGCCGGCAGGTCGAGCACCTCCCGGAACAGGCCGGCCGCGTCCAGGCCGATCCAGGCCTTGTCGACATTGGCGGCGGTCCTGGTGTGCCCGTCGACGACCACGCCGGGGAAGGTCAGGCCCACCGGCCCCTGGTGGTCGAAGTGGCGGACCACCTCGCGGACGGCGGCGACCACCGCCTCCGGCGCGGAGGGCTGCGGGGTGAGGACCTTGTGCCGTTCCTGCGCGAGCACGCCCCTGGCGAGGTCGACGGGGGCACCCTTGATGCCCGATCCGCCGATGTCCACACCGAATACCGCCGTCATCTCGACCGCCCTCCGCCCGAACGTTGTCCACAGGCTGTGCATGGCTGTGCCTGGCTGTCCACAACTTACGAGAGCCCGCCGGGCCCCGCACGGGGGAGGGCCCGGCACCCCGTCGGGGTACCGGGCCCTCCCCCGTGCTCGGGCGCCTTACAGCTTGCCCGCGGCCTCGGCGCGCAGGTCGCGGCGGAGCTCCTTGGGCAGCGAGAAGATCAGGTGCTCCTCGGCGGTCTTCACGGTGGAGACCTCGTCGTAGCCGCGCGCGGCCAGCCACTCCAGCACGCCGTCGACCAGGATCTCCGGCACCGAGGCGCCGCTGGTCAGGCCGACCGTGGTGACACCGGTCAGCCACTCCTCCTGGATCTCCTCGGCGAAGTCCACCAGGTGGGCGGCCTTGGCGCCGTACTCCAGGCCGACCTCGACCAGGCGGACGGAGTTGGAGGAGTTCTTGGAGCCGACCACGATCAGCAGGTCCGTCTCCGGGGCCATCTGCTTGACGGCCACCTGGCGGTTCTGGGTGGCGTAGCAGATGTCGTCGCTGGGCGGGCTGACCAGCAGCGGGAAGCGCTGCTTGAGCTCGCCGACGGTGGCCATGGTCTCGTCCACCGACAGGGTGGTCTGGGAGAGCCAGACGACCTTGGACTCGTCGCGGACCTGCACCTTGGCGACGTCCTCGGCGCCGTCGACCAGGTGGATCCGGTCCGGCGCCTCGCCCATGGTGCCGATGACCTCCTCGTGGCCCTCGTGGCCCACCAGCAGGATGTCGTAGCCCTCGTCGGCGAAGCGCACGGCTTCCTTGTGCACCTTGGTCACCAGCGGGCAGGTGGCGTCGACGGTGGCGAGCTTGCCGGCCCGCGCCTCGTCGTGCACCGACGGCGCGACGCCGTGGGCCGAGAAGACCACGATCGAGCCCTCGGGCACCTCCTCCGTCTCGTCGACGAAGATCGCGCCCTTCTTCTCCAGGGTCTGCACCACGTACTTGTTGTGGACGATCTGCTTGCGAACGTAGATGGGCGCCCCGTACTGCTCCAGGGCCTTCTCAACGGCGATCACGGCGCGGTCGACGCCCGCGCAGTAGCCCCGGGGGGCGGCGAGCAGGACACGGCGCTGCGCGGTGTTGGAGGACATGGCTCCATCGTACGGGCGGAGGGGAGCCGCGCCGACGGGAGTCGCGTTCCGGCCGGAACCGGTCCCGGGTGCTCAAATGTGGAAGCTATGAGCGAGCGAGCCGGGCCGGACGGGCCCGACGACGGCGGGCCCCGGGGCGGACTGCGGCGCAGCCTCGGCGTCCGCGACCTGGTGGTCTACGGACTGCTGTTCATCGCCCCGATGGCGCCGGTCGGCGTGTTCGGGGTGCTCGACGCCAAGAGCCACGGCGCGGTCGCGGCGGTCTACCTGGTGGCCACGGTGGCGATGGGCTTCACCGCGGTCTCGTACGCGCAGATGGTGCGGGCGGTGCCGCGGACCGGTTCGGTGTACGCCTACGCGCGGGCCGGGCTCGGCGAGGCGGCGGGTTTCCTGGCCGGGTGGATGGCGCTGCTGGACTACCTGCTGATCCCGGCGGTGGCGTACCTGTTCTCCGGGATCGCGCTGCACTCGCTGGTGCCGGACGTGCCGCGCTGGGTGTGGACGGCGCTCGCGGTGCTGGTGACCACCGGGCTGAACCTGGCCGGGGTGCGGACGGCGGCGGCGGTGGGCTTCGCGGTGCTGGTGGCGGAGCTCGCGGTGCTGGCGGTGTTCGTGGTCGCGGCCTCGGTGGTGCTGGTGCGGGACGGCGCGCAGCGCGGCTGGGCGACGCCGTTCACGGCGGTCGGCGGCTTCTCCGCGTCCGCCGTGCTCTCGGCGGTCTCGGTGGCGGTGCTGTCCTACCTGGGCTTCGACGCGATCGCCACCTTCGTCGAGGAGGCGGTCGGCGCCTCGGCGGCGGTGGCGCGGGCGGTGCTGTGGTGCCTGGTGGTGTCCGGTCTGCTGTTCGTGGCGCAGACGTGGCTGGCGGCGCTGCTGGAGCCGCTCTCCCCGGAGCAGCTGGCGGCGGACCCGGCGGCGCAGGGGTCGGCGTTCTACGACACGGTGGAGGACTCGGTCGGGCACTGGCTGCACGTGCTGGTCGCGGCGAGCAAGGCGGTCGGCGCGGCCTTCGCCGCCCTGGCCGGGCAGGCGGCGGCCGGGCGGCTGCTCTTCGCGATGGGCCGGGACGGGCGGCTGCCGCGCTCCCTCGGCGTGGTCGACCCGGGTTCGGCGGTGCCGCGCCGGGCGCTGCTGGTGTCGGCGGCGATCACCCTGGTGGCGGCGGTCTGGGCGGCGGACCGGGACGACGGGCTGGACCGGCTGACCTCGGTGGTGGACATCGGCGCGCTCACCGCCTTCACCCTGCTGCACGCCTCGGTGGTGGGCTGGTACGTGGTGCGGCACGGCTCGCGCGACTGGGGCCGGCACCTGGTGGTGCCGGTGCTGGGTGTGCTGGTGATCGGCGCGGTGGTGGCCGAGGCGGCCGGCTCGGCACAGGTGGTGGGGCTGGTCTGGCTGGCGGTCGGCCTGCTGGTGGTGGCCGTCCGGAGCGCTTCCGCTGTCGGCGGGCGTCGCTAGTCTCGTACGCATGGCCAACCCCAGCTCCCCCGAAGCGCCGCTCCCGGTCGGCAAGGTCTCCGCGCTGATCGGCGGCTGGATCGACCGGCTCGGCGCGATCTGGGTGGAGGGGCAGATCACCCAGCTCAGCCGGCGGCCGGGGGCGGGCGTGGTGTTCCTGACGCTGCGCGACCCGCAGGCGGACGTCTCGCTGACCGTGACGTGCTTCCGCTCCGTCTTCGACCAGGTCGCGGACGCGGTGCAGGAGGGTTCGCGGGTGATCGTGCACGCGAAGCCGGAGTGGTACGCGGCGCGCGGCCAGCTCTCGCTGCGGGCCTCGGAGATCCGGCTGGTCGGTCTGGGCGAGCTGCTGGCCCGGCTGGAGCAGCTGAAGCGGCGGCTGGCCGGCGAGGGCCTGTTCGCGGCGGACCGCAAGAAGCCGCTGCCGTTCCTGCCGCAGTGCGTCGGGCTGGTCACCGGGCGCGGCTCGGCGGCGGAGCGGGACGTCCTGGAGAACGCCCGGCGGCGCTGGCCGGCCGTCCGCTTCGAGATCCGCAACGTCCCGGTGCAGGGCGTCAGCGCGGTGGAGCGGGTGAGCGAGGCCGTCCGGGAGCTGGACGAGCACCCCGAGGTGGACGTGATCGTGGTGGCCCGGGGCGGCGGCAGCGTCGAGGACCTGCTGCCGTTCTCGGACGAGGGCCTGGTCCGGCTGGTCGCGGCCGCGCGGACGCCGGTGGTGAGCGCGATCGGCCACGAGCCGGACCAGCCGCTGCTGGACTTCGTCGCCGATCTGCGCGCCTCCACGCCCACCGATGCCGCCAAACGGGTGGTTCCGGACGTCGGGGAGGAGCTGGCCAAGGTCCGGCAGCTGCGGGACCGGGCGCGGCGGTACGTCCTGGCCCGGGTGGAGCGGGAGCGGCACGGGCTGGACGGAGTGCGCAGCCGGCCGGTGCTGGCCGCGCCGCAGCGGATGCTGGACGGGCGGGGCCAGGAGGTGGCCGGGCTGCTGGAGCGGTCCCGGCGCACCCTGCACCACCGGCTGGAGCACGCGCAGAGCGATCTCGGGCACACCCTGGCCCGGGTGGTCGCGCTCTCCCCGGCGGCCACCCTGGAGCGCGGGTACGCGGTGCTGCAGCGGCGGGACGGCACGGTGGTGACCGATCCGGCGCAGGTCGCGGCGGGCGAGGGGCTGCACGCGCGGGTGGCGGGCGGCGGCTTCGACGTCACCGCGGACGGCGGCGCGGACGGCAGTGCGGCGGTCGACGGGACGGACGGCACGGACGGCACGGACGGCACGGACGGCAGCCCGACGGACGGCGGCGCGGCGGCGGGTCGGTAGCGGCGGGCGGGCGGGGCGGGGCGAACTGTCGGTCCGGCCCCCTACGCTGGCTCCCATGGCAGACGAGGAGCAGAGCACGGCGGCCGCGGCCGTGGAGGCGCCGACCGCGGACGACGCGCTGGGGTACGAGCACGCCCGGGACGCGCTGCTGGAGGTGGTCCGGCAGCTGGAGAACGGCGGCACCTCGCTGGAGGAGTCGCTGGCGCTGTGGGAGCGCGGCGAGCAGCTGGCGAAGGTGTGCCAGCGCTGGCTGGACGGCGCGCGGGCCCGGCTGGACGCCGCGCTGGCCGCCGAGGAGGACGCTCCGCCGCGGGGGTGACACGGGTCACACGCAGCCCGGGGAACAGTTGAACGTTCACTCATGTTGGGAACGTCTGATCGGCCACGGCCGGTCACCGCGACAAAGACGCCCCCCAGTTTCTTCCTCCCCCGAGGTGCAGATCATGACCACCGACACCCTGGTTCTCGACGCCGCCGCCCAGGACCTCCTGTTCCGCGAGGCCCGCACGGCCAACACCTTCACCGACGAGCCGGTCTCCGACGAGCAGATCCAGGCCATCTACGAGCTGGTGAAGTTCGGCCCGACGGCGATGAACCAGCAGCCGCTGCGCGTCGTCCTGGTGCGCTCGGCCGAGGGCCGCGAGCGCCTGGTCAAGCACCTCGGCGAGGGCAACAAGGCCAAGACCGCCGCCGCCCCGCTGACCGCGATCCTCGCCGTGGACAACGAGTTCCACGAGGAGCTCCCGACCGTCTTCCCGCACTTCCCGGCCGCCAAGGGCTACTTCGCCGAGCGCCCGGTCCGCGAGGCCTCGGCCGCGATGAACGGCGCCCTGCAGGCCGGCTACTTCATCATCGGCGTGCGCGCCGCCGGCCTGGCCGCCGGCCCGATGACCGGCTACGACGCCGAGGGCATCAACAAGGAGTTCTTCACCGACGGCGAGCACTCGGTGCTGGCCGTGGTGAACATCGGCAAGCCGGGCGAGAACGCCTGGTACCCGCGCTCGCCGCGCCTGGCCTACGACGAGGTCGTCACCACCGTCTGAGCCACCACCGTCCGACCCGGGACCGCCCCCGAGATCCCGGGCCGGACGGCGCAAAGGGCCCCGCACGCACCGCGTGCGGGGCCCTTTCGCGTCCCTGCCGGCCGCCGCCGGAGCGGAGATCTCCGCTCCGGGGTCGGGAACCGGACTACTTCAGCGCCCGCGCCAGCTCCGCCAGCTCCTCGTAGGAGGCGGTGCCGGTCAGCACCGTGGTGGCACTGCCGGTCTGTGCCGTGATCGCCCGCGCCTTCGGGCCCTGCACCCGCTCCCAGGCCTGCCCGGCGACGTCCTCGGTGCCGTCCGGCTTGCCGTCGGCCACCGTCGCCTTGAGCACGTCGGCACGCGCGATGTCGCTCTGCTCCACGGCCGCGTACTGGCCCGAGGGGGTGACGAAGCCCAGGTGCCAGGCGTTGCCCTTGCCGTTGTTGGTCGCCGCCGCGTTGTACGTCACCGAGGTGGCCCGCCACTTCGGCGCCAGGCCCTCCGGGACGAGCAGCGGGTACGGTGCGGCGCGCTTGGCGGTGGCCGCGGCCACCCTGTAGTCGATCGGGCGCACCCCGTCGCCGTCCGCGTCGTGGGGCAGGAACAGGTACCCGACCCAGACCACGACGCCGACGGCCAGCATCGACAGGACCATGTCCCGTACGGTCTGCCGGCCCCTCATGCCCTTGCTCTCTCCAGCCACCCCCACATGGTGACTCATGCCGACGCGATCGCCCGCATCCGGGGTGGCCGCGTCGGGGCGCCGAGGGCGGGAGTCGCGCAGAAGCCGCCCCCCTCGGGCCGTGGAGGGACCCGCGCCACAGACAGTCATGTCGTGGGCAGATACGATCGCAACACCCTCACCACGGCGTTCGACCAGGCAGTAGTCGGGCGCTCACTGGCCGTCGCGTACAGAGAGGTAACGACGATGACCACGCAGTACCCGCACCATCTCCCCAGCTCCCTCGAGGTCGCACCCGAGGCTCCCGACCGGAACCTCGCGCTCGAACTCGTCCGGGTCACCGAGGCCGCGGCTCTCGCCGCCGGCCGCTGGGTCGGCCGTGGCGACAAGAACGGCGCCGACGGCGCCGCCGTCCGGGCCATGCGCACCCTCGTCTCCACCGTCTCGATGAACGGCGTCGTCGTCATCGGCGAGGGGGAGAAGGACGAAGCTCCGATGCTCTACAACGGCGAACGGGTCGGCGACGGCACCGGCGCCGAGTGCGATGTCGCGGTGGACCCCGTCGACGGCACCACCCTCACGGCCAAGGGCATGAACAACGCGGTCGCCGTCCTCGCCGTCGCCGACCGCGGCACCATGTTCGACCCGAGCGCCGTGTTCTACATGGACAAGCTGGTCACCGGGCCGGAGGCCGCCGACTTCGTCGACATCACCGCCCCGCCGGCCGTCAACATCCGCCGGGTCGCCAAGGCCAAGGGCATCGCCGTCGAGGACGTCACCGTCGTCGTCCTGGACCGCCCCCGCCACGAGGGCCTGATCCGGGACATCCGCGAGGCCGGCGCCCGGATCAAGTACATCTCCGACGGCGACGTCGCCGGCGCCATCATGGCCGCCCGCGAGGGCACCGGCGTCGACCTGCTCATGGGCATCGGCGGCACCCCCGAGGGCATCATCGCCGCCTGTGCGATGAAGTGCATGGGCGGTGTGATCCAGGGCCGGCTCTGGCCCAAGGACGACGCCGAGCGGCAGAAGGCCATCGACGCCGGGCACGACCTCGACCGGGTGCTCAGCACCGACGACCTGGTCAGCGGCGAGAACGTGTTCTTCGTCGCCACCGGGATCACCGACGGCGAGCTGCTGCGCGGTGTGCACTACCGCCAGGAGACCGCCACCACCAGCTCGCTGGTCATGCGCTCCAAGAGCGGCACCATCCGCGAGGTCCACGCCACCCACCGGCTGTCCAAGCTGCGGGCCTACAGCGCGATCGACTTCGACCGCGCCAACTGAACGACCCCGTGACCGGGCCGCCCACCGGCGGCCCGGGCCACGGCAGCGCCACGACGAACCCGCGGCCTCGGCGAAATCCCCCTTCGCCGAGGCCGCGGGCGTGTGCGTCTACGTGTGCGTGTGCGTACGTGCGTGTGTACGTGTGCGGGGCCCGCCGGGCGGGTGCCGACGCCCCCGTGACCCGGCACCGGGAGTCACCCCGCGATCCGGCCCCTCGCCCCCGGCACCCGGACCGGCTCGCACAGCTCGACGTCCCGCCGGCGGCGCCGCGCCAGCACCACCCGGCGCTCGGCCGCCGTCAGCCCGCCCCAGACCCCGTACGGCTCCGGCTGCGCCAGCGCGTGCTCCCGGCAGGCCAGCAGCACCGGGCAGCGGGCACACACCTGCTTCGCCTGCTCCTCGCGCGACAGCCGGGCCGCGGTCGGCTCCTTGGACGGCGCGAAGAACAGGCCCACCTCGTCCCGCCGGCAGGCCGCCGCGGTGTGCCACGGACTGTCCTCGCCCGCCGGCTGTGCCGGGGGCCGCTCCAGCAACTGCGCCGCGGCCACCGGCGAGGCGGCGGCGGACGGCCGTGCGACCGGCGACGGGGCGGCCGGCGACGGGACGGCGGACGAGGTGGTGCGGGACTCGATCGGATGCAGCACGGCCGTACTCCTGACGAGGCTCTCGGACACGGGGAAGCTCGCTCCCCTGCCCGGCTGCGGGGTCCCCGTTCACACCCGGGCCGGCCTCAGGCCGCCTCCGGTACGCAGCCGTACAAGAAGCGATGTGCCAGAGGAACTACCCCACGGCGCCGGGATTCATGCACACTGCACGCAACCGACTACAGCGTGCACCCGACGCAACGACGAGTGCCCGGCCGGGAGTTGTCCCCGGCCGGGCACCGGACCGGCCGCCGAGCGGCGGAGTCCGTCGTTCCGAATGCCTCGCGGCGGCCCGCCGGACCGTTCCGTCCGACCACCGGGCCCGCGGGCTCAGTCGGCGCCGAGCTGCTTGCGCACCCACTCCTTGAGCTTCTTGCCCCGGCGCGGCTTGGCCTCGCAACCGCCGAACACCGCGGTGCCCTTGACCCGCACCACCGGCGCGTACGGGTCCGCCGCGGTCTGCTCCTTGACGTCGAAGCCACCGAAGATGCCGACGCCGCCGCCGTGCAGGCTGACGTTCTCCGGCACCTTGATCTCCACCCCGCCGAAGATCGCCACCACGTCGATCACCACCTCGGGCGACTCGAACACGGCGTCCGTCAGATCGATCTCGACCCCGCCGAAGATCGCCACCGCCCGCAGGGTGGAGCCCACCCGCCACCGGCCCTTGCGGGACGAGCCGCCGAAGACCGCCAGCATGGTCGGCGCCTCGTTGCGGGCCGGCAGCCGCACCGGGCCGTCCGGACGCGGGGCCGCCGCCGGATCGCCCAACGGCGGCTTCTCGAAGGAGATCCCGCTGTGCACCGGGAGGTCCCGGGTCAGCGGCACGAGGTCGCCCAGGGTCTTGGCCGCGTACGCCGCCTCGATCCGCTCGGCGTGCTCCTCGACGTCCAACCGCCCCTCGGCGTAGGCGTCGCGCAGCAGCTCCGCCACCCGTTCGCGGTCGGCGTCCGAGGCCCGGATCTCGGCCTCCGCCACCGGGGCGTGCTCGGGTCGCGCGGGCGGCGTCGCCGCAGGCTTGGTCATCGGTACGGCCCCCCGGCCCTGATCGTCCATCCGCTGGTCCTGCGGGTCCTTCGACGGCGAGTTCTCCACGGGCCCAGCCTAGTCAACCGGGCAAGACCCTTCCCCACCGGTGGGTGACCCCGGTCACGCAGGCTGACCTTCCCGCATGCGCGATTCGCGCGCGGCCTACCCTTGAGGGTGCTTTCGCCCTCCAGGGTGCTTCGCCGACGCAGCCGGAACACTGGCAACACTGGACATCTAAGGACCGCCCCCATGGCTCCCACGCCGGACTTCGAGTACAGCGACCTTCTCCCCCTGGGCGCTGACCCGACCCCCTACCGCAAGCTCACCTCCGAGGGTGTCTCCACCTTCGAGGCCGGCGGCCGGACCTTCCTCCAGGTCGAGCCCGAGGCCCTGCGGCTGCTCACCGCCGAGGCGATGCACGACATCTCGCACTACCTGCGCCCGGCCCACCTCGCCCAGCTGCGCCGCATCCTGGACGACCCCGAGGCCAGCCCCAACGACCGCTTCGTGGCGCTGGACCTGCTGAAGAACGTCAACATCTCGGCCGGCGGCATCCTGCCGATGTGCCAGGACACCGGCACCGCGATCGTGATGGGCAAGCGCGGCCAGAACGTGCTGACGGCCGGCGGCGACGAGTCCGCGATCGCGCGCGGGGTGTTCGACGCGTACACCAAGCTCAACCTGCGGTACTCCCAGATGGCCCCGGTGACCATGTGGGACGAGAAGAACACCGGCAACAACCTGCCGGCCCAGATCGAGCTGTACGCCACCGACGGCGACGCCTACAAGTTCCTGTTCATGGCCAAGGGCGGCGGCTCGGCCAACAAGTCGTACCTGTACCAGGAGACCAAGGCGATCCTGAACGAGGCCAGCATGCTCTCGTTCCTGGAGCAGAAGATCCGCTCGCTGGGCACCGCCGCCTGCCCGCCGTACCACCTGGCCATCGTGATCGGCGGCACCAGCGCCGAGTTCGCGCTGAAGACCGCCAAGTACGCCTCCGCGCACTACCTGGACCAGCTGCCGACCTCCGGCGACGCGAAGACCGGCCACGGCTTCCGGGACCTGGAGCTGGAGGCCAAGGTCACCGAGCTGACCCAGAAGATCGGCATCGGCGCCCAGTTCGGCGGCAAGTACTTCTGCCACGACGTGCGCGTGGTCCGGCTGCCCCGCCACGGCGCCTCGCTGCCCGTCGCGATGGCCGTCTCCTGCTCCGCCGACCGCCAGGCGCTGGGCAAGATCACCGCCGAGGGCGTCTTCCTGGAGCAGCTGGAGACCGACCCGGCGAAGTACCTGCCGGACACCACCGACGAGCACCTCGACGACGACGTGGTGCGGATCGACCTCGACCAGCCGATGTCCGCGATCCGCGCCGAGCTCTCCAAGTACCCGGTGAAGACCCGGCTCTCGCTCACCGGCACCCTGGTCGTCGCGCGCGACATCGCGCACGCCAAGATCAAGGAGCGCCTGGACGCCGGCGAGGGCATGCCCAAGTACCTCCAGGACCACCCGGTCTACTACGCCGGCCCGGCCAAGACCCCCGAGGGCTTCGCCTCCGGCTCCTTCGGCCCCACCACGGCCGGCCGGATGGACTCCTACGTCGACCAGTTCCAGGCCGCCGGCGGCTCCATGGTCATGCTCGCCAAGGGCAACCGCTCCAAGCAGGTCACCGACGCCTGCGCCGCGCACGGCGGCTTCTACCTCGGCTCCATCGGCGGTCCGGCGGCGCGGCTCGCCCAGGACTGCATCAAGAAGGTCGAGGTCCTGGAGTACGCCGAGCTGGGCATGGAGGCCGTCTGGCGGATCGAGGTCGAGGACTTCCCGGCGTTCATCGTGGTCGACGACAAGGGCAACGACTTCTTCCGCGAGACCACCGAGGGCCCGCTGATCACCAGCCTGCGGGTCCGCTCCAAGGAGTAGCGCGCAGCGGGGAGGGCCCGCCGCTCCCCGTCGCTCCCGCTGGACCCGCCGCCCCGGCCGCCGACCGCGTCCGGGGCGGTGGCGCGTCCGGGTCCGGGTCCGGGTCCGGGTCCGGGTGTGCAGGCGTCAGGCGTCAGGCGTCAGGCGTCGAAGTCGTACTCCAGGACGTAGGAGGCCGCGTCCAGGATCATCTCGTTCAGCTCGACGACCTGGCCCTCGTCGGCGAAGGCGGTCCGGCAGATGAGGATCACCGGGGTGCCGGCGGAGAGCTCCAGCCGGACGGTCTCCTCGGCGGCCGGCATCCGGGAGCGGACCTCCTCGCGGAAGTGCACCGGCTTGGCGCCGATCTCGGCCAGCCGCGCGTAGGTGCCGCCCGGCCCGGTGTCCTCACGGGTGATGGCGGTACCGGCCACGAGTCCGGCGGGAAGGTAGGAGGTCGAGAGCAGCACCGGCTTGCCGTCCAGGACGAAGCGCCGGTGCCGCACGCACATCGGCTCGCCCGGGTCGACGCCGAGCACCCGGGCCACGTGCTCGGGCGCGCCCTGCTCGGTGACCGACACCTGGTCGACGACCAGGGTGCGGTTGTCGATGTCGGCCGACCATATCGACCGGCCCGAGCCCCACTGGCCCTGGGCGAGCCGTTGGATCCCGCGCCGGCGCAGCGGCCGGAAGTCCCGGACGAAGACGCCGGCCCCGCGGCGGGCCTCGGCGATGCCCTCGCTCTGCAGCACGCCGAGGGCCTGACGGGCGGTCATCCTGGCCACGCCGTAGACGTCCATGAGGTCGTTCTCGCCGGGCAACCGGTCGCCCGCCCGGTACTCGCCGGCGTCGATGGCCGCCTTCAGGGTGTCGGCGATCCGTTGGTACTTGGGCTGCTTCTCGCCGCTGCTGCTGCCGACCATCGCCTTCTCCCTCGTCCTCTCGGAAATCGTAGGCGCGCCCGCGGCCGCCGGTAAGCCGATAGGACCGGCTGGACCGTTGACATCTCTAGAGATATTAGCTTCTCTAGAGATGCTGGGTAGTCGCCGAGCAGAGCCGAACCAAAAAGCCAAGCCACGACAGCGACCAGGGCCGGCCACCACCGTCGCCGCGCCCGCACCGGAGCAGCAAGGAGCAGCGCGGTGAGCATCCGAAAGCGCGCCGCCGCGGCCTACCGGCCGCGCGTGGGGGAATCCGTCCTCGACACCAGGACCGGACGCACCGGCATCTACATGGACACCATCGGCGGGGAGCACTACCTCCGCCCGCCCGAGGGCGGTTGCGAGTGGACCGCCCGCCCCGAACACGTCACCCCGGCCGGCCCGGCCGACGGCGGGAGCAGCGGCGCCGCCGACGCCGACCCGGCCGACCCCACCAGACCCGCCGGCCGCGCCGACCCGGCCCCGACCGCCCCCGCCCACGCGGCCTGACCCCTCACCCGGCGGGGCAAGCCCGACGGCGAGTTCCGGCCACCGGGCACGCGTGCGGACCGCTCGCGGCCGGGGCGGGCGGGGCGGGCGGGCCGTGGGGAGGGCTGTGGGGACATGTGCCGGAGGCAATTGCCGACATTCTCGGCAAAGACTCCGGTGACCGCGGCCGTACAACTCGTGAACGCGACAAGGGTGAGATCAACTCGTATACACATGGGCGGTTTCCGCCGATATCAGTGCCGAATTGGCACCGGGAATCCCATCCCGTGAAGCGAAGGGCCGCCGGCGGCCCGACGCACGAACGCCCCGCACCGCCGGTGGCGGGACGCGGGGCGCTCGGGTGGCGTGTGGAGCTACGGGTGACCGGCAATGATTCCGGCAGAGGCGCCGGTGGCGGTCACGAGGTAGCCGGTGGTCACCACGATCGTCGAGACGGCGACGATCGCGAGGCGACGGAAGTGCTTCACGGATGTTCCCCCCGGAACTGCTGATCGACGCGCTTACGGGTGCGCGGCGATGATGCCCTGCGGCTCGCGCTTCTGGCCGGGCTCGGCACCGTCGGCCTTCTCGGCCTCCACGATGTACTGGCCCTCGTCACCGAACTCGTCGTCCAGCAGGTCGGCCTTGTGGTCGGCGGTGGGCTCGGTGTACTCGGCCGGGTTCGGGGTCGCCGCGATCGCGCCCTCGACGGCCTGGCCGGCGACGGCCTCGACGGCCGGCTCGGTCGACACGGGGGTCGCGCTCTCGTTGTTGGCCATGGGCGGGCCGCCTTTCGGTCATCAAATGTCGTGTGCCCCACCGGCTCGGCGCGGGCACGGAGTCAGTATCGTAGGGTTGATTAAATGTCCGATAAACATCGTGCGGCTGACCGTGCCGTCCGGCAGAGTCGGCCCCCCGCCTAAGCTGAAGCCACCACAACGGCGGAACCGCCGAGCGCCCTACCGGGAAATCGACACCAGGCCATCGGGGGACTACATGGAGTTTCGGGAGACGCCGCCTGCTCCGGCGCTGCGCTTCCAGGTACTCGGTCCGGTCCAGGCCTGGCTCGACGGCAGGCAGCTCGCCCTCGGTTCCCCGCAGCAGCAGGCCGTCCTGACCATGCTCCTGCTGCACGCCGGCCGCCCGGTCACCACCCAGGACCTCGTCGACGGACTCTGGGGCGACCGGCCGCCCACCCAGGCCGTCGCGGCTCTGCGCACCTATGTCTCCCGGCTGCGCACGGTCATCGAACCCCGCCGCGAGGTGCGCCGTCCCGCCGAGTTCCTGGTCTCGGTCGCCGACGGCTACGCCCTGCACATCCCGGCCGAGGCCCTCGACGTCATCGTCTTCGAGAACCTCGCCGTCGAGGCCGCGACCGCACGCGGCGCCGGGGACCTGGACAACGCCCACCACCTGCTGGTCCGCTCGCTGGCGCTGTTCGCCGGCCGGCCGCTCACCGGCGTCCCCGGCCCGTACGCGGACTCCCAGCGGCAGCGGCTCGCCGAGCGCCAGGTGTCGGTGGCCGAGGAACGCTGCGCGGTCGCGCTGGACATCGGCCTGCACGCCGAGGTGGTCGGCGAACTGAACGCGCTCACCGCCGAACACCCACTGCGCGAGCGGCTGCGCGAACTCCTGATGCTCGCGCTGTACCGCTGCGGCCGGCAGGCGGAGGCGCTCGGCGTCTACACCGACACCCGGAAGCTGCTGATCGACGAACTGGGTGTCGAACCGGGCACCGGCCTCTCCGCGATGCACTCCCGGATCCTGGCCGCGGACCCGGCACTGGTGCTCCCGGTGGCTCCCGCGCCAACGCCCGCCGCCCGGGAGGAGAACCCGGCGCCCCAGCCGGCCCCGGCCCAACTCCCTGCCGATGTCTCCGACTTCAGCGGCCGGGCGGAGATGGTGGCCGACCTCTCGGCCGTCCTGATGAGCGCCACCGGCCAGGCCGTGGTGGTCACTTCACTGGCCGGTATCGGCGGCGTCGGCAAGACGACCCTCGCCGTGCACGTCGCCCACCGGGTCCGCACGGAGTTCCCGGACGGGCAGCTCTACGTCGACCTCCGCGGCGCGGGCGCCTCACCGGCCGATCCCGCCATGGTGCTCGGCGACTTCCTGCACGCGCTCGGCGTCACCGAGAACCCCGACTCGCTGGAGCAGCGCGCCGCCCTCTACCGGTCACTGCTCGCCAGTCGACGGATGCTGATCCTGCTCGACAACGCCCAGGACGCCGAGCAGATCCGCCCGCTGATCCCCGGCGTCTCCAGCTGCGCGGTGCTCGCCACCAGCCGCTCCCGGCTGGCCGGCATCCCCGGCGCGCACCTGGTGGACGTCGAGGAGCTGACCCCGGAAGAGGCGCTGGCGCTCTTCTCCACGATCGTCGGCGAGCAGCGCGTCGCCGCCGAGCCCGAAGCCGCCATGGCCGTGGTGACCGCCTGCGGCTTCCTGCCGCTCGCGGTCCGCATCGCCGCCGCCCGGCTCGCCAGCCGCCCCCGGTGGAGCGTCTCCGACCTGGCCCGTCGGTTAGCCGATCAACGGCGGCGCCTGGACGAGCTCCAACTCGGCAACCTCGCCGTGGAGACCACCATCGGGCTCGGGTACGGACAGCTGTCCCCCACCGAGGCTCGGGCCTTTCGCCTGCTCGCGCTGATCGACTCGCCCGACTTCCCGCTGGCTGCGGCCGCCGCGCTGCTGGGCACCGACGAGCGGACGGCCGAGGACGTCGCCGAGGCGCTCGTCGAGGCCAACATGCTGGAGTGCTTCACCCCGGGGCGCTACCGGTACCACGACCTGCTGCGGCTCTACGCCCAGCGCCAGAACGAACGGGTCGGCGACACGGAGCAGCAGAACGCGGCGGTGCGGCGACTGCTGAACCTGCTGCTGCCCACCATGTACAACGCCGCCCGGGCGATCGAACCCGACGACCAGCTGCCCGAGCCGCTGAGTCCGCCGGACGGCCCCGGACTGCCGCTGCCGACGAGCGACGCCGCCCGGGAGTGGCTCCGGTCCGAGAACGCCGTCCTGCTCAGCTCGGTGGAGACCGCGGTCTGCGGGCCGAGCGAGCTGCGACGGCCGGCGGTGGACCTGCTGATCCTGCTGTACAGCCTCGGCGCCGACCCCACCCAGGGCCCCCGGGTCCGCTCGATCCTGGAAGTGGCGGACCGCAACGCCCAGCTGACCGACGACACCGCCGGACTCGCGCGGGTGCACTTCGCGATCGGCACCCTGCAGTCCGTCACCAATGACTTCCAGGGCGCCGAGCGGTCCCTGCGACGGAGCCTGGAGTTCCAGACCAGCGGCGACATGACGGTCCTTCGATCCGCCGCCACCAACACCCTCGGCATCATCCTCAGCATCGGCAACCGCCCCGCCGAGGCGCTGCCGTTCTTCGAACAGGCACTCGCGATCAGCCGGGTGGTCGGTGCGCCGATCGGCGAGGCCAGGCTCATCAGCAACATCGCCCGCGTCCAGCAACGGCTGGGGATGACCGAGGTCGCCGTCAGTTCCGCCAGCGAGGCGGTGGCGGCCGCGCGGGCCTCCAAGAACGGACCGTGCCTGGCCGACACGCTCTACCAGCTCGGCGTCGTCCTCGCGTCCGGCGAGGCGGTCGACCATCTGCGGGAAGCACACAAGCTGTACCAGGCCCAGCAGAACCCGCTCTGGGAGGGCTACACCCTCGCCCGGCTCTCCTCCTCGCTGCTCGCCGCCGGCCAGCAGGCCGAGGCGGCGGAGACGGCCGAGGAGTCGCTCGCGATCGGGCTGGAGATGGACTCCGCCTACTGCCAGGGCCTGGCGAACGCCGCGCTGGGCGAGGCGTTGCTCGGCCTCGCCCAGCCGGCACGCGGACTGGCGTGCCTGCGCGAGGCGCACGCCGTCTTCACGCGGCTCGGTGTGCCCGAGGCCTCCCCCGTGGCGGACCTCATCTCCCAGCAGCACACCGAGCCCTTCCCTCCCCCCGCGCCGTAGGACCCCGTTCCCCCGTACTTCCCCCCTGGGGTCCTCCCCGTGAGCGTTCGGTGCTCCCGCAGCCCCCCGGCTGCGGGAGCACCTTCAACGCTTCCCCGGCGCTGGACTCCACTGTGCACCGCGCCGATTGACGTTCGATAAACGTCGGATTGTCAGCGCTCGGACCGACATCACCGCAGGTCAGCGGGGTCGAATCCGCTCACCGCACGGCGTGCGCGCCCCGGACGCACCACCTCCGCCCGCGCCCCGTGCTTCCAGGGAAGGGGGTACCGTCGGCCAACCGCCACGAGTTGGCCGAAAACGGACCCCATGGCGGAGTGATCACGCATATTCTCGGATTCCAGTACACACACAAGTGCACTTCTCCGGTGGAGCATCCGGCAAAAGGCAGCGCGGCAGCGCTCCCGCAGTGCAGAGTGTCCCTGTGCAAAGAGTCTGTGCAAAGTGTCAGAGTGCAGTCAGCGTGGCAATGCAGTCAGTGTGACGCGGGGAGCGTGACGTACCGCCACCGGCAGCGGGCCGGCGGGGCAGCGCGGGCGCCGGGAGGACACGGCGGTCCTGCCTCGCGCCTCGACCGGCCGACCGGAGGCCCGGCCGAAAGGTGCCTCTCAATCGTGACGACCGGACAGATATCGGATCCGTTCCCCATCGACGAGGACGCGGGCGGCGGTCCCGACGTCCTGCGCCGCCGGGCCGCGCGCGCCCTGCAGGCGGTCGCCTTCGACACGATCGGCACCGGTTACGCGGAGGCGTTCCCCTCCAAACACGGCCAGCTGGCCTGCGGGCGCCGGCTGCTGTCCCGGCTGGAGCCGGGCGCCGCGGTGCTGGACGTCGGCTGCGGCAGCGGCGAGCCGACCGTCCGCCAACTGGTCGCGGCCGGGGCGCGGGTCACCGCCGTCGACCTGTCGGACGTCATGCTGACCCTGGCCCGGGAGGCCGACCTCCCCGGCCCGCACCCGCCGGCCCTGCACCGCATCGACATGTACGACCTCGCGACCGAACGCGCCGACTCGGCCTGGAACCTGCCGGAGCTCGGGCCCGCGGGGCGGGGCACCTTCGACGCCGTCACCGCGTTCTTCTCCCTGATCCTCCTCCCCCAGGACGAGATCCCGACCGTGCTGGCCCGGCTGCGCGCCCTGCTGCGGCCCGGCGGACTGCTGGCGCTGGGTATGGTCGAGGCGGACCTGGACCACGTTCCGCTGCCCTTCCTCGGGCGGGAGCTGCGGATCAGCGGGTACCTGCGGGAGGATCTCGAACGGGTCCTGCTGGACGCCGGGTTCGTGATCGAGGAGCAGGAGGGGCGTCCGTACGCGCCGGCCAGCACCACTCTGCCGCCGGAGGAGCAGCTCTTCCTCCGCTGTCGGCGGGTCGGCTGACGGCCGGTCGGCACCCGCCGGACCCCGGCGGCGCCGGCGGACCGGAGCAGGACCGCACACCCCAGAGCAGCAACAGGCCCCAGACCGTACCGATCCCAGGACAGGCACCCGTGCGCGACCAGCTCAAACCCGAGGCCGGACAGCCGCCTGCCCTGCCGATCCCGCGCCGACCGCCGTCACCACCGCCACCACCGGCCCCGGCCGGGTCCCCGCAGCCGGAGCAGCAGGACCGGCAGGACCGGCCGCCGGACCGGGTCGCCGAACGCCTCGCCTACCTCGACTCCGCGACCCGGCGGATCAACAGCGCGCTCGACCTGGCCGCCACCCTGCGCAACGTCGGCCGGGTGCTGGTCCCCGCCCTCGCCGACGCCGCCGTCGTCCACCTGCGCGACCCGCTGCCCAACGTCGAACGCGAGCCCGGCTTCCCCGAGCAGCTGCGGATCCACCACAGCCAGGGCACCCGGCTGGGCCGCCGCGGCCGCCCGGCCGGCGACGACGGGCGCGACCGTTACGGGGACCGCTACGGCAGCCGGTACGGCGCGCGCTCCACCGCCGACACCGGCCCGGCCACCCCGGTCACCCGCGGCGGCGCGCTCGCGCACACCCTGCTCAGCCGGCGGCCCGCCGAACCGGTCGTGCTCGGCTCCGCCGAGGACAGCGGCAGCGCCCGCACCACCGAGCTGCTGCGCGAGCTGTACGGCGCCCGGGGCCTGGCCAGGCTCAGCCCCGGCACCTCGGTGCTCGCCCTGCCGCTGCGCGGCCGCAAGGCCGTGCTCGGACTGCTGGTGCTGATCCGGCGCCCGGAGGAGAAGAGCGGCCGGCCCGGCTTCGACGCCGCCGACACCGCGACCGCCACCCACCTCGCCACCCAGGCCGGGCTGGCCGTGGACACCGCGCTGCGGTACGCCCGCGAGTGGGAGATAGCCAACGAGCTCCAGCGCAGCATGCTGCCGCTGCGGCTGCCCCAGCCGCACGGCGTCCGGCTCGCCCAGCGCTACCTGCCCGGCGAGCGCGGCGCCCAGGTCGGCGGCGACTGGTACGACGCGGTGCCGCTGCCCGGCAACCGGGTGGCGCTGATCGTCGGCGACGTGATGGGCCACTCGCTCACCTCGGCCGCCATCATGGGCCAGCTGCGCACCAGCGCGCAGACCCTGGCCGCCCTCGACCTGCCGCCGCACGAGGTGCTCTACCACCTGGACGAGCAGGCCCAGCGGCTCGGCCGCGAACAGCACCTGGCGACCTGCGTCTACGCCGTCTACGACCCGATCGCCAACCGGGTGGTGCTCGCCAACGCCGGGCACGTGCCGCCGGTGCTCGTCCAGCCGGACGGCACGGCCGAGCTGCTCGACCTGGAGGCGGGGGCGCCGATCGGCGTCGGCGGGGTGGACTTCTCCTCCGTCGAACTGCCCGCGCCGCCGGGATCGGCCCTGCTGCTGTTCACCGACGGTCTGGTGGAGACCCGCAGCCGCCCGCTCAGCGACGGTCTCGAGCTGCTCCGCGCCCGGCTCTCGGGCACCCTGCGGCACGCGCCCGAGCACCTCTGCCAGGAGGCGCTGCGGATCCTGCCGCCGGGCGACCGGGGCGACGACATCGCCCTGCTGGCCGCCTGCTTCGACGGCATCCCGGCCGGGGACGTCGCGCACTGGTACCTCCAGCCGCGCAACGAGACGCCGGGGCGGGCGCGCCGGCTGGCCGCGCACACCCTGCGCCGCTGGGGGCTGGAGGAACTGACCGAGGCGACCGAGCTGATGGTCAGCGAGCTGGTCACCAACGCCGTCCAGCACGCCACCCGCCCGGTGACGCTGAGCCTGGTCCGCACCACCCGGCTGCGCTGCGAGGTCGGGGACGACAGCCCGCTGCTGCCCCGGCCGCGCCGGACCGGGCCGGAGGACGAGCGAGGACGGGGCCTGCAGATCGTGGCCCGGTGCGCCGAACGCTGGGGCGCGACCCGGCTGGGCACCGGCAAGGTGGTCTGGTTCGAGCAGCGGCTGCCGTAGGACTAGCGGCCGAGCGGAGGGGCTGCCCCCGGCGCGGAACGTCGGGGCAGCCCCTCCGCTCGGCTCGGGTCGGACCCGGCTCAGACCCGCTCGGGCTGCTTTGCTCCCGGGTCGTCGGCGGCCGCGCCGGCCGCCGGCTCCAGCCGGGCCATCAGCTGCTCGCCCTCCATGTCCACCCGCGGCACCACCTTGTCCAGGCTCTTCGGGAACCACCAGGCCGCCCGCCCGAACAGCGCCATCGCGGCCGGCACCAGCGCCATCCGCACCACGAAGGCGTCCACCAGTACGCCGACCGCGAGCGCGAAGCCGATCGGCTGGACGATCGGGTCGTGGCCGAAGACGAACGAGCCGAACACCGCGACCATGATCAGCGCGGCCGCCGTGACCACCCGGGCGCCGTTCTTCACCCCGGCCACCACCGCCTCGCGCGGCGCCATGCCGTGCACATGGTGCTCCTTCATCCCCGAGACCAGGAACAGCTCGTAGTCCATCGCGAGCCCGAACAGCACACCGATCAGCAGGATCGGCACGAAGCTGACCACCGGGCCGACCTTCGGCACGTCGATCAGGCCGTCCAGCCAGCCCCACTGGTAGACCGCGACGACGGCGCCGAGCGAGGCCGTGATGGAGAGCAGGAAGCCGGCCACCGCCTTCAGCGGCACCAGGATCGAGCGGAAGGCCAGCGCCAGCAGCACCAGCGCGATGCCCACGATCACCGCGACGAACGGCGGCAGCGCGTCGCTCAGCTTGGCGGAGACGTCGATGTTGGCGGCCGTGGTGCCGGTGACGTCGATCCGCGCGCCGGTCTCGGCCTTGAGGGCGTCGCGCTGGTCGCGGATGTCGGTGACCAGCTGCCGGGTGTCGGCGTGGTCCGGGCCGGTCTTCGGGATGACCGGGACGAGCGCGGTGCGGCTCGGCCCGTCCAACTGCGGCGGGAGCAGCGTCTGCACACCCGGCAGCGCGCCGAGCCGCCCGGCCACGCCCTGGACCGCCTGCTCCGGCTGCGCCGCCCCGGCGGCGTCGACCACCACGACCAGCGGCGCGTTGAAGCCGGGGCCGAAGCTGTGGTCGACGAGGTCGTACGCGGTGCGGGCGTCGGTGCCCTTGGCCTGAGAGCCGCCGCCCGGCAGGCCGAGGGTGAGGCTCGCGGCCGGCACGGCGAGCGCGACCAGGGCGGTGAGGCCCACCAGCAGCACGGCGAGCGGACGGCGCACCACGAAGCCCGCCCAGCGCTCGCCGAGCGTCGTGCGCCCGGTGGTCCGCAGCGCCCGCCGCCGGACCGGCAGCCGGTCGATGCCCCGGCCGGCGAAGCCGAGCACGGCGGGCAGCAGGGTGATCGCCACCAGCACCGCGACCACCACGGCGGCGGAGGCGGCCAGGCCCATCACGGTCAGGAACGGCACCCCGGCGACGGCCAGCCCGGCCAGCGCGGCGACGACGGTGAGGCCGGCGAACACCACCGCGCTGCCGGCGGTCGCGTTGGCACGGGCGGCGGCCTCCTCCGGCTCCAGGCCCTCGGCGAGGTGGCGCCGGTGCCGGGAGACGATGAACAGGGCGTAGTCGATGCCGACCGCCAGGCCGACCATCAGCGCCAGCACGGGCGCGGTCGAGATGACCTCGAAGGAGCCGGCCACGGTGAACACCCCGGCCATCGCGATCCCGACCCCGACCAGTGCGGTGAGCAGCGGGAGCCCGGCCGCGACCAGCGACCCCAGGGTGACCACCAGGACCAGCCCGGCCACGATCAGGCCGATCACCTCGCCGCCGTCGACCTGGGCCATCTTGTTGTAGGCGTCGCCGCCGAAGGCCACCGTGACACCGGCCGCGCGGGCCGGGTCGGCCGCCGCCCGGACCGCGTCGCGCTGCTGGTCGGTGATGTCGCCGAGCTTGCTGTCGAAGGAGACCAGGCCGAGCGCGACCGTGCCGTCCGGGGAGACCGCGCCGGTGGCGTACGGGTCGGGGATGCCCGCGACACCCGGGACGGCGGCGATCCGGGCGACCGCCTCGCCGACGGCCCGGGCGTTCTCGGGGCCCGTGATGCCGCCGGCCGCGTCGCTGCGGAAGACCACCTGGGCCGAGCCGTGGCCCTGGGCCGGGAAGGTGTCCTTGATCCGGTCCAGGGTGGCCTGGGCCTCGGTCCCGGGGACCTTGAACTCCTCGGTGGTCTTGCCGCCGAAGGCCGCGGCGCCGCCGCCGATCGCGATCAGCAGGGCGAGCCAGACGGCGAGGACGGTTCTCCTCCGGCGGAAGCAGAGGCGGCCCAGGCGGTACAGGTACGTGGCCATGCGTGCACCTTCGATCGGGTCGTTCGGGCAGGCGGGAGCGCGGTGCTCGGTCGTCCCGTTCACCGTACGCGCAACTTTGTCGCATGACAAAGTCGACTGACGCGAACGTCCGACGAGATCATTCGATCCGGTTGTCCGAACATGGCGATACCCTGGCCCAATGGCTCACGTCCCGGCCGCCGAGCGGCGCCCCCAACTGATCCAGGCCGCGATCGACCTGATGGCCCGCGAGGGGATCGCCGCGGGCAGCACCCGCGCGATCGCGGCGGAGCTGGGCGTGGCACAGGCGACGGTGCACTACACCTTCGGCACCAAGAAGGACCTCTACCGGGCCGTCGTCGAGCAGCTGACCGCCGAGTTCATCGGCCAGGTCCGGGCCTCGGCCCCCGCCGAGGGCCCGTTCGGCGAGCAGGTCAGGACGATGGTCCACGCCCTCTGGGACAGCGCCGTCGGCGAGGACGGCAAGTGCGCGCTGATCACCGAGTTCTCCGCGATGGCGCTGCGCGACCCGGACCTGCAGGAGACCATGCGGGCGCTCCAGCACGAGATCGAGGACACCGCCGCCGCGCTGCTCACCGGGCTCGCCGCCGCGCACGGGCTGACGCTGCCGGTGCCGGCCGGGGAGGTCGCGGTGTACTTCCTGGCCGGCTTCAACGGCCTGAGCGACCGCTACCTGGTCCTCAAGGCCGCCGGCGAGGACCCGGAGCCGGAGTCCCGCCGGGCGCTCGACCTGCTCGTCGCCACTACCGTCGGCCTCTGCCTCGGCGCGCCCGCGCGGTCCTGAGCGGCGGCGCGGTCCTGAGCGGCGGCGCGGGGGCGGGCACTCCCGATGCGAGCCCCGCCCCTGTCAGGACTGGACGATCCGGACCGGCAGCTCGGCCAGCACCTCCCGCAGCGAGGCCGCGAAACGGTCGTACTCGCCGCTGCGGGCCGACCCCGGCCGGGCGGCGAGCCCGATCCGGCGGCCCGGCGCGGGCGCGGCGAAGCGGACGGCGGCCAGCCGGTCGGCGCGGCCCGCCTCGACGTCCAGCGCGGTGGCGGGCAGCAGGGTCACCCCGAGGCCGCCGGCCACCAGCTGCACCAGGGTGGACAGTCCGGCCGCCCTGGTGGTCGAGCCGCCGGGGTCGGCGCCGACCTCGCGGCAGATGTCGAGGGCCTGGTCGCGCAGGCAGTGGCCCTCCTCCAGCAGCAGCACGTCCAGGTCGAGCAGCACGTCGCGGGCCACGTCCACCTGCCCGGCGAGCTCGTGCTCGGGCGGGGTGACCAGGACGAAGTCCTCGTCGAACAGCGGGATGTCCCGGGTCGGCGTGGAGCCGCCGGCCGGCAGCGCGAGCAGCAGGACGTCCAGCCGCCCGGCGGCCAGCCCCTCCAGCAGCGAGGGCGTCCGCTCCTCGTGGACGTGCAGCTCCAGCTCCGGGTAGCGGTCGCGGACCAGCCGCAGCACGGTCGGCAGCAGGTACGGGGCGACGGTCGGGATGACGCCCAGGTGCAGCGGCCCGGTGAAGGGCCGGCGGGCGGCGTCCACCTCCTCGGTGAGCGCCTGCACGGAGGCGAGCACCCGGCGCGCGTGCTCCAGGACGCGCTCACCCAGCGGAGTGATCATGACCCGGCGCGTCGTACGCTCGACGAGCTGCGCGCCCAACGACTCCTCCAGCGCCGCGACCGCCCCGGAGAGGGCCGGCTGGCTCGTACCGGTGGCCGCCGCGGCCTCCCGGAAGTGCCGGTGCTCGGCCACCGCGACGAAGGCCCTGAGCTGGGCGACCGTCGGCGCCCGGGGGCCGCGCGAGGTGGCGTTCCCCACAGCCGCGTCGGGTTTACGGGCGGAGGCCCTGCGACGGACGGGGCGGGAGGGGGGCGTGGGACTGTTGATAACTCTCTCCGATCAGTCACATCGAGTGTAGCTATTTCCCTGATCAGTCCACGATGTGGAATGGTGGAGACCGTTCCGCAAAACGGACAAACTCCCCTCGTCTCAACTTCAGGAGAAGCGAACGTGCTCACGATCGGTGACAAGTTCCCCGAGTTCGAACTCAACGCCTGCGTCGACCTGGACGCCGCGAACGCCTTCGCCGAGATCAACCACAAGTCCTACGAGGGCAAGTGGAAGATCGTCTTCTTCTGGCCGATGGACTTCACCTTCGTCTGCCCGACCGAGATCGCCGCGTTCGGCAAGCTGAACGACGAGTTCGCCGACCGCGACGCCCAGATCCTCGGCGTCTCCGGCGACTCCGAGTTCGTGCACCACGCCTGGCGCAAGGACCACAAGGACCTCCGCGACCTGCCGTTCCCGATGCTGGCCGACGTCAAGCACGACCTGATGCGCGCCTGCGGCGTCGAGGCCGCGGACGGCACCGCCCAGCGCGCCGTCTTCATCGTCGACCCGAACAACGAGATCCAGTTCGTCATGGTGACCGCCGGCTCCGTCGGCCGTAACCCGAAGGAGGTCCTGCGGGTGCTGGACGCCCTGCAGACCGACGAGCTGTGCCCCTGCAACTGGACCAAGGGCGAGGACACCCTCGACGCCCAGGCCCTGCTGGCCGGCTGACCCATGGCTCTCGACGACCTGAAGTCCGCCCTCCCGGACTACGCCAAGGACCTCAAGCTCAACCTGGGCTCGGTCATCGGCAACTCCGACCTCCCCGCCCAGCAGCTGTGGGGCACCGTGCTCTCCTGCGCGATGGCCACCCGCAGCCCCGCCGTGCTGCGCGAGCTGGAGCCCGAGGCCAAGGCCAACCTCTCCCCGGAGGCGTACAACGCCGCCAAGGGCGCGGCCGCGGTCATGGGGATGAACAACGTCTACTACCGGACGCTGCACCTGCTCTCCGACAAGGAGTACAGCAGCATGCGGGCCGGTCTGCGGATGAACATCATCGGCACTCCCGGCGTCGAGAAGGTCGACTTCGAGCTCTGGTGCTTCGCGGTCTCCGCGATCAACGGCTGCGGCCAGTGCCTGGACTCGCACGAGGCCGTCCTCCGCAAGGCCGGCGTCGACCGCGAGGTCGTCCAGGCCTCGATGAAGATCGCCGCCGTCCTCCAGGCCGTCGCCGGCGTCCTCGACTCCGAGGCCGCCCTGGCGAGCATCACCGCCTGACCCGGCACCACCACGCAACGGGCCCTTCGCCCCGGACTCCGGTCCGGGGCGAAGGGCCCGTTCGCGTGGTTGGTCAGGGGGTGGGGGGATGGGGGCGGGTGGCGGCTTCGCGGGCGGCTTCGAGGGCGGTGAAGACGGCCTGGCCGGCCTCGTTGCGGCGGCGGAGGTGGGTGACCACCGTGTTGGTGACCGCGATCAGGGGGACGGCGACGATGGCGCCGCCGATGCCGCCGATGATCGATCCGGCGGCCACACCGAGGACGACGCCGAGCGGGTGGACCCGGACGGCGCGGCCGAGGATCAGCGGCTGGAGGACGTGGCCCTCGATCTGCTGGACCGCGATCAGGACCACCAGCACCATCAGCGCCGTCCACGGTGTCGTGGTGACGAGCGCGATCAGGACCGCGACGGTGCCCGTGACCAGCGCGCCGACCAGCGGGACGAAGGCGCCGAGGAAGATGATCACGGCGAGCGGCAGCGCCATCGGCACGCCGAGCAGCTGGATCCCGACGCCGATGCAGACCGCGTCGATGAACGCCACGCAGACGGTGCCGCGGACGTAGGCGGTGAGCGTGGCCCACGCCTTGGGGCCCGCGCCGGCCATCGCGTACCGGGAGTGCCTGGGCAGGCCGCGCAGGGCCCAGTTCCAGATCCGCTCGCCGTCGTAGAGCAGGAAGAAGGTGGTGAAGAACGCCAGCAGGACGGCGGTCAGCACCTCGACCGCGATCTGCGCGCCGGTGATGCTGGCGGAGGTGATCTGCTCGCTGTTGGTGCTGATCGCCTTGGTGATCTGGTTGGCGAAGTCGGTGATCTGCTGCTCGGTCAGGTGCAGCGGCCCGGTGATCAGCCAGTCCCGCAGCTGGTCGACACCGGCCTTGACCTTGCTGGTGACGGTCTCCAGGTTGGTGGTCACCTGCCAGACCACGAACCAGCCGACCAGCCCGATGCCGGCCAGTCCGCTCATGAACACCCCGCCGGCGGCGAGCGAGCGCGGGACCCCGTGCCGGCGCAGCCAGGAGACGGTGGGCTCCAGCAGCGCGGAGATCAGCAGCGAGGCGAGCACCGCGAAGGCGACCAGCCGCAGCATGTCGACGATGTAGAAGACGACGTAGAGCGCGGCACCGAGCAGCAGCAGCCGCCAGGTGGACTCGGCGGCGACCCGCAGGCTCCACGGCACCGCCTCAGCCGGGGTGGCGGGCCGGCCGAAGTGGCCGTGCGGGGGCAGCGGGGCGGCGGCGGGAGCGGCGACCGGCGCGGGGGCGGCGGCGGAGGCGGGCGGTGCGGCCACCGGGACGGGCGCGGCGGCCGGACCGGACGGCCCGGCCGGTACGACGGCCGCCTCCGCGGGCACGGCGGCCGCGCGCGGACCGGGCAGCGGACGGCCGGCCGGAGCCGCCGCCGGATCCACCGGGCCCACCGGATCCACCTGGCTCACCGGGTGGAGGGTCTCGTGGAAGTCGGCCGCCATCGCGGCCCGTCGGCGCCGTTCGATGACGGCGGCCGCGCTCGCCACCACGGCCATGCCCTTGGCCACGGCCTTGAAGGCCTTTCCGCCCCGCGCCATGCTCGCTACCACTTCTCCCCGCCGGAGCCGCCCGGTGCGGCGGCACGCCGTGGGTCCCGCCACGGCCGTCAGGGATAGACGCTACCCGGCCGCGGTGCGGTGAGTCCGCCCGGCGAGCGGGATCCGCCCGGGTTCTTGCGGCGCGGGGCTGGTCGGACAGGGGACGATTCCGGGGCAAACCATCATGTCCCCGGTGGTTTCAGGCACGGGACAGCGGGGAGGAGTCGGGCGGGAACCAGGAGCCAACTGTCGGCGGACCGGCCGGGCGGGGAGTCACCAGGACCCCTCCCCGTCCCCGCGTCCGCACCAGGACCGCACCGCCCGTGGCGCAATGGTCAGCGCCACCCGGGCGGCGCGGCCCGCTCCCCGGACCGACGGGCGACCGGGCCAACGGGCAAGCAGAGCCACAGGCAAACAACCGACGGACCCCGGAAAAGCGAAATACCGCGGCCCCCCGATCGTGATCGGGGGGCCGCGGCGGGCGTTCCTAGTACCAGTGGTGCGACTGCCAGAACGACCAGGCGCCACAGGGGCTGCCGTAGCGGCTGTTCATGTAGCCGAGACCCCACTGGATCTGGGTGGCCGGGTTGGTGCGCCAGTCGGCGCCGGCCGAGGCCATCTTCGAGCCGGGCAGCGCCTGGACCAGGCCGTACGCGCCGGAGCTCTTGTTGGTGGCGGTGTAGTTCCAGCCGCTCTCGCGCTTCACGATCTGGCTGAAGCACTGGAACTGCGAGTCGCTGCCGATGATCTGCTGGGCCAGCTCCTGCACCGAACCGGGGCTGACCGAGACCGGCGGGGTAGCCGGGGTGCTGTCGGTGGCGGCCATCGCCGAACGCGCCTTGGAGCGGTTCGCGGCGGCCTCGTCGGCCTTCCGCTTCTCCTCGGCGGCCTTCGCGGCCTTGTCCGCCTCGACCTTGGCGGCAGCGTCGGCGGCCTCCTTGGCGGCGGCGTCGGCCTTGGCCTGCGCCTCGGCGGCGGCCTGCTGGCGCGCTGCCTCCTCGGCGGCCTTCTGCTCCGCGGCAGCCTTGGCGGCGGCGTCGGCAGCGGCCTGCTGGGCGGTCGCCTGCGAGCCGATGTTGTCGCTGATGGTCTGCGCCTGGGCGCCGGAGGGGACTTCGGCAAGCAGCGTCGCGCCGGCGACGTCGACCGTCTGCGTCGTCTTTGCCTCGCTGCCCGCGCCCATACCAACCACGGCGCCGACAGCGGTGACGGCGGTGGCGGAGGCGACAGCGACTCCCCGGACCGAGATCCGAGTCACATGGATTCCTTCCAGCATCGCCCACGCGTGACCGTACAGGCGCAACATGCCCCTTGGCGCTGCCCTCCGTACGGTGCTGGTCACGGGAGGTACTGACCCGGCGTCCGGTCGAGGTGAGGCGACCGGGCGTTGTGATCGGGCGGCGTACGGCTCAGGTCTTCAATTGTGCGCCCACTGACCGGAGTTGGTGGACCGTCCGGGCCGGACCTCCGGTCTCCCGGAAGCCCTGCCATGCCGTACGCGGGGCCTGACAGAACCCTCACCATGCCGCACCGGGCACTGTCGACGCAATTCCCTGTTGCGTGGCGGATGTCACATTCACCGTACTGGCGTTCACCGGACAGAAAGCACGCGATGTGATGAAAGGGACAAGGGCCCGCTCCCTCAGGAGCGGGCCCTATACCGGGAATTGACTGTTTTGTCCCTAACTGCCCATTGGATTCCGGTAAGTCCGGAAAGTCCGGATCAGGGCTGAACGTCCTCCAGCATCTCCGTCACCAGCGCCGCGATCGGCGAGCGCTCCGAGCGGGTCAGGGTGATGTGGGCGAACAGCGGGTGGCCCTTGAGCTTCTCGACCACGGCGACGACGCCGTCGTAGCGGCCGACCCGGAGGTTGTCGCGCTGGGCGACGTCGTGGGTGAGGACCACCCGCGAGCCCTGGCCGATCCGGGAGAGCACCGTCAGCAGGACGTTGCGCTCCAGCGACTGCGCCTCGTCCACGATCACGAAGGCGTCGTGCAGGGAACGCCCCCGGATGTGGGTCAGCGGCAGGACCTCCAGCATCCCCCGGGAGATGACCTCCTCGATCACGTCCGGGGTGGTGACGGCCGACAGGGTGTCGAAGACCGCCTGCGCCCAGGGGCTCATCTTCTCCGACTCGGAACCCGGCAGGTAGCCCAGCTCCTGGCCGCCGACCGCGTACAGCGGCCGGAACACCATCACCTTGCGGTGCTGCTGGCGCTCCAGGACCGCCTCCAGCCCCGCGCACAGCGCCAGCGCAGACTTCCCCGTACCGGCCCGACCGCCCAGCGAGACGATCCCGACCTCCGGGTCCAGCAGCAGGTCCAGCGCCACCCGCTGCTCGGCGCTGCGCCCGCGCAGGCCGAAGGCCTCGCGCTCGCCGCGCACCAGGCGCACCCGGCCGTCGCCGGTGACGCGACCCAGGGCCTTGCCGCGCTCGGAGGTGAGGACGAGTCCGGTGTGCACGGGCAGTTCGTCGGCGCCGGTGACGTCGACGCCGGCGTCGTGGCCGGCGGCGAACAGCGCGTCCACGTCGTCGGCGGCCACGTGCAGCTCGGCCATGCCGGTCCAGCCGGAGGTGATCGCGAGCTCGGCGCGGTACTCCTCGGCGAGCAGGCCCACCGAGGACGCCTTGATGCGCAGCGGGAGGTCCTTGGAGACGACGGTGACGTCGTACCCCTCGGCCTGCAGGTTGCGGGCGACCGCGAGGATCCGGGTGTCGGCCTCGCCGCCGCCGGCCCGGTAGCCGACCGGCAGTATCGAGGTGTCCGAGTGGTTGAGCTCGACCCGGATGGAGCCGCCGAGCTCGCCGACCGGGATCGGCTCGTCCAGACGCCCGAAGCGGATCCGGAAGTCGTCGAGCAGCCGCAGCGCCTGGCGGGCGAAGTAGCCCAGCTCCGGATGGTGCCGCTTGGCCTCCAGCTCGGTGACCACGACCACGGGGAGGACGACCTCGTGCTCCTCGAAACGGGTCATCGCCAGCGGGTCCGCCAGCAGCACACTGGTGTCGAGAACGTACGTCCGCCGGTCTGGTGTCCGGCGGCTCTTGGAACTGACCACTAGGCCTCCAGGGCGGATGACCCTGCGTCATCCGCGGCAAGCCGGCCCCGCTGCCCCGGTGGCCTCGGAGCCGGTCTGATCGGAGTATTCCCAGGCGGGGGGCGGTGCATTCGCGCCCCCGGAGAACTGACGGATCATTGCGGGTGAACGTTTGGCCTCGCCCTGCCACCGGGTAGGCCAGCTCTTACGGCGGTCAATCCCGACGCCCCGGCGGACGCCGCTCCCGTCACTCCGGCGGACACCGCTCCCCGTCGCCCCGGCGGGCACTGCTCCCGGACGCGTCGCGAGGGCACCGCCCCCGGCTCGCGAAGACGCCGCTCCCCGTCGCGGGGCCGACGCCCCCGGTCAGAGCCCCAGCCGCCGGTTGCGCTGCTCGAAGGCGCGCAGCGCCCGCAGGAAGTCCACCTTGCGGAAGGCCGGCCAGTACGCCTCGCAGAAGTAGAACTCGCTGTGCGCGCTCTGCCAGAGCAGGAAGCCGGACAGCCGCTGCTCGCCCGAGGTGCGGATCACCAGGTCCGGGTCGGGCTGCCCCTTGGTGTACAGGTGCTCGGCGATGTGCTCGACGTCCAGGACCTCGGCCAGCTCCTCGATCGAGGTGCCCCGGCCGGCGTGCTCCTGGAGCAGCGAGCGGACGGCGTCGGCGATCTCGTGCCGGCCGCCGTAGCCGACGGCCACGTTGACCGTGATGCCCTCGATGCCCGCGGTCTCGTCGGCGGCGCGCTTCAGGACGTCGGCGGTGTGCTGCGGCAGCAGGTCCAGCGCGCCGACCGGGTGGACCCGCCAGCGGCGGGCGGCGGCCAGGCCGGTGACGGCGTCCTCGATGATGCCGAGCAGCGGCACCAGTTCGTCGGCCGGGCGGGAGAGGTTGTCGGTGGAGAGCATCCACAGGGTGACGACCTTGACGTGGGTCTCGTCGCACCAGCCGAGGAACTCGCTGATCTTGTCGGCGCCGCGCTGGTGGCCGTACGCGGTGGAGCCGCCGGTCGCCTTGGCCCACCGGCGGTTGCCGTCGAGGATCACCCCGATGTGGTGCGGGGTGCGGGCGAGGTGCACCTCGACCCGGCGACCGTAGAGGCCGTACATCCCGTCCAGCAGGACGCGCAGACCCGGCGTGCGTTCGACGACATCGCGCAGACCCATGGTTTTCGGCCCCTCCGTGCTCACTTCAGCGGGTGCTTCAGAACCCCCGGCGCAGCCTACTCCCGCGCTGTGGCGGCAGGGAAAGCCGCAGGTCGCGGGAGGGTCACGGTCCTGTGCGGACTCTGTCGCCGCGGGCCGGGCGCGGATGGCCGGAACGTACCCGCGCGGCGCCCCGGGGGCGGCCGGGGGAACGCCCGGCGGCCGGATACGGAACGGTCTCTCCTTCCTTAAGGAATCCGTAAGCCGACGGTTCAATGCTTGACGACCCCCAATGGTCTAGTCCAGCTTTTGTGCCAGGGCGGAACGGCGTACCGGAACCGCCCCTCTCGAGGCAGTACTGCGGACCTCCCCTCCCCCACACGCGGCCGCCGCGCCCCCCACCGCGGCGGCCGCTCCTCCCCCACAGGAGCGCACCTCCATGGCCCGTACGCTGAACCGGCCCGCGTCGCACAAGCGCCGCCGCGGCCCCGTCCCGGTCCTCGCGGCCGGCGCCACCGCCCTGGCCCTGGCCGGCACCGGCCTCGCCCTCTTCGCCGGGGGTGCCAACGCGGCCGCCGGGAACCTCGTCGCCAACGGCGGCTTCGACGGCTCGCTGGGCGGCTGGACCTGTACCGGCTCCGCGAGCGCGGTCACCACGCCGGTCCACTCCGGCTCGGGCGCGCTGCAGGCCACCCCGGGCGCGGCGGACACCGCCGAGTGCACGCAGACCATCAGCGTGCTGCCCAACACCAGCTACACCCTGAGCGCCTGGGTCCAGGGCCCCTACGTCTACCTCGGCGCCCGCGGCACCGGCGGCACCGACCCGAGCAGCTGGTCCAACCAGAACAGCTGGAACCAGCTCTCCTCCACCTTCACCACGGGCGCGAGCGCCCGGAGCGTCACCGTCTACCTGCACGGCTGGTACGGCCAGAGCGCCTACCTCGCCGACGACGTGGTGCTGAGCGGCCCCGGCGGCACCTCCACCCCGAGCCCGACCGCCACCCCCACGCCGACGCCCACGGCGACCGCCACCCCCACGGCGACCACGACCCCGACCGCGACCGCCACCCCCACGGCGACCGCCACGCCGACCGCGACCGCCACGCCGACCCAGACCGCGACCCCGACGCCCACCGCGACCAGCACCGGCAACCCGACCACCGGCCTGCCCAAGCACGTCGTCACCGGCTACTGGCACAACTTCGACAACAAGGGCAACAACCTCCAGAAGCTGAGCGACGTCCAGAGCGCGTACGACATCATCGCGGTGTCCTTCGCCGACTCGGTCGCCAACCGCCCCGGCGCCATCACCTTCAAGCTGGACGCCGAGCTCTCGGCCGGTCTCGGCGGCTACACCGACGCCCAGTTCCGCGCCGACGTGAAGGCCAAGCAGGCGGCCGGCAAGAAGGTCATCCTCTCCATCGGCGGCCAGAACGGCGCGATCTCGGTCAACGACGCGGCCGCCGCCCAGGCCTTCACCGACACCGCCTACGCCGTCATCAAGGACTACGGCTTCGACGGCATCGACATCGACCTGGAGAACGGGGTCAACGCGACCCAGATGGGCAACGCCCTGCACAGCCTCCAGTCCAAGGTCGGCCCCGGCTTCGTCCTGACGATGGCCCCGGAGACCATCGGGATGTACTCCACCGCGGGCGCCTACTTCCAGCTGGCGCTGAACACCAAGGACATCCTGACCGTCGTCAACACCCAGTTCTACAACTCGGGCGGCATGAACGGCTGCGACGGCAAGGTCTACACCCAGGGCACCATCGACTTCATCACCTCGCAGGTCTGCACCCAGATCCAGGGCGGCCTGCGGCCCGACCAGGTCGGCATCGGCGTCCCGGCCTCCAGCAAGGCGGCCGGCGGCGGCTACGTCGCGCCGAGCGTCGTCAACAACGCGCTGGACTGCCTGGCCACCGGCAAGAACTGCGGCAGCTTCGTCCCGCCGGCCAAGTGGCCGACCATCCGCGGCGCGATGACCTGGTCCACCAACTGGGACTCCGTCAACGGGAACTCCTTCTCCAACACGGTCGGCCCGTTCGTCCACCAGATGCCGTAGCCAGAGGACCTCACCCCCACGGCGCGCCTCCCCTTGAGGGTGGGGCCGGCGCGCCGGCGCCGGGCCCGCCGTACCCGACCGGTACGGCGGGCCCGTCCGCTTTCCCCGGTGGATCCGGGCGGCCCCGGGCGGACCCGGGCCCCGCCCGGCTCAGCCGGAGTGCCCGAGCACCGCCACCAGGGTGCCGAGCAGCATGAACGGACCCAGCGGCACCTCCCGGCCCCGCACCGGCCGGCGCCGCACCAGGGCCACCAGCAGGACGCCGACCGACCAGAGCCCGGCCAGCAGCACGAAGGCGGCCAGGCCGGCCAGCGCGGCGGTCCAGCCGTACCGGCCGAGCAGCGCCCCGAGGCCGAGCGCCAGCACGGTGTCCCCCGGGCCCATCCGGCCCAGCTGGACCGGGACTTCGAACAGCGCCCCGGCCGCGAGCGCCACCAGCAGGCAGCGCAGCAGCGTCACCGGGCTGCCGTCCACCAGCTCCAGCACCGTCAGCAGCAGCGCGAGGCCCGCCGCCAGCGTCCAGGTGAGCGGGTAGGGCAGCCGGTGCACCCGGGCGTCGGTGAAACCGAGCACCACCCCGGGGCCGGCCAGCCAGAGCAGCAGCAGCGCGTCCGCCGGGTGGGCCGCGGTCAGCGCGGCGGCGGCCGCGGCGGCGGTGACCGCCTCCACCCGCCACGGGCCCGGGCCGAGTCCGGTCCGGCAGCCCGGGCAGCCGCCGGTGGGCGGCAGGCCGCGCAGGGCGCGCCCGCAGGCCGGACAGGCCAGGCACCACGGCTGGTCCTCGGGCACGGCGTACCGCACCACAAGTCCGCGCAGGGCCGGTGCCACCAGCAGCCCCGCCAGGACCGCTCCCAGCACGATCGCGATCACGGCTTGCCCCCTCCTCCTCCGGTGGCGGTACGATCCGGCGGGTTCCGCTCCGGAACCGACCGGACACCGTCCGCGTCCGACACTGACGGCACCTCGGATCCACCGATCCGCGGCGCCGCACCGACCACATCATCCACGGGGGAGACACACCTTGACGAAGCTTCGGAACACTCTGCGCGCGGCCGTTCCGGTGGCCGCGCTCGCACTCGCGCTGACCGCCTGCGGCCCGGAGAACGACGACCCGGCCGTCACCGCCGCCCCGACCTCCGCCCCGGCGGGCGGGACCACCGCCGCCCCGACCGGCGCCGCGCCCACCTCGGCCCCGGCGGGCGGGATCACCGCGGCCCCGACGGCCGCCGCCCCGACCTCGGCCCCCGCGGCCGGTGCGGCGGGCGGCGCGGCCGGCGGCGGCAGCCCGACCGCGGGCGGCCTGCCCTCGGCCGCGACCAGCGGCAACCCGATCGGCGGGGCGAGCGGCGGCAACAGCAAGATCACCTTCGACAACCCGCTCGCGCTCACCGCCACCGGGAGCTACCTCGGCAAGACCAAGGCCGACGTCACCCCGGTCTCGGTGGTCAAGGGCACCGCGGCCGAGATCGCGCCGTACAACTGGAAGCCGGCCGACACCGCGGGCAGGACGCCGTACTACGTGACGGTCAACTTCACCAACCGCACCGGCGCCCCGCTGCAGGACGAGTACTTCATGATGCGGTTCAAGGTGCAGACCGAGCCCAAGGGCACCGGCATCCTGTCCGCCCCGACCGTCCTGCGGTCGATCCCGCAGTGCGACTCCGGCAAGAAGCCGGGCACCCTGGCCGACGGCGAGACCCAGCAGCAGTGTGCCGTCTATCTCGTTCCGGACGGCACCCCGCCGCAGTTCCTCGTCTTCGGTAGCGTTCTGGACACCCAGCCGCTGATCTGGAAGGCCAGCTGACGCCTCCGCCTCCCGATCGAAGGGGTAGCGGAACAGCAGCGTCCGGGCGGTCCGACGGGTGTCCCACGACACGCGCCGGGCCGCCCGTTCGTGCCCCTAAAGTAGGCAGGCATGCAGGTCATCCAGTCCAGCAAGCTCGCCAATGTCTGTTACGACATCCGCGGTCCGGTGCTCGAAGAGGCCATGCGGCTGGAGGAACAGGGCCACCGCATCCTGAAGCTCAACACCGGCAATCCGGCACTGTTCGGCTTCGACGCGCCGCCGGAGATCCTCCAGGACATCCTGCGCAACCTCTCCTCCGCGCACGGGTACGGCGACTCCAAGGGCCTGCTCTCCGCCCGCCGCGCCGTGGTGATGCACTACGAGGAGCGCGGGCTGCACGGCCTGACGGTCGAGGACGTCTTCCTCGGCAACGGCGTCTCCGAGCTGATCCAGCTGGCGATGACCGCGCTGCTGGACGACGGCGACGAGGTGCTCGTCCCCGCCCCGGACTACCCGCTGTGGACGGCCTCCGTCTCGCTGGCCGGCGGCACCGCCGTCCACTACCGCTGCGACGAGCAGTCCGACTGGTACCCGGACCTCGCCGACGTCGAGGCCAAGGTCACCGACCGGACCAGGGCGATGGTGGTGATCAACCCCAACAACCCCACCGGCGCGGTCTACCCGCGCGAGGTGCTGGAGGGGCTGGTCGCGATCGCCCGCCGGCACCAGCTGGTGATCTACGCGGACGAGATCTACGACAAGATCCTCTACGATGACGCCGAGCACGTCCCGCTGGCCACGCTGGCACCCGACCTGTTCTGCGTCACCTTCAACGGCATGTCCAAGTCCTACCGGGTCGCGGGCTTCCGCTCGGGCTGGATGGTGCTCTCCGGGGACCGCACCCGGGCCCGCAGCTACGTCGAGGGCCTGACCGTCCTGGCCTCGATGCGGCTGTGCGCCAACATGCCGGCCCAGCACGCGGTGGCCGCGGCGCTCGGCGGGCGGCAGTCGATCAAGGACCTGGTGCTGCCCGGCGGGCGGCTGCTGGAGTCCCGGGACGCCGCCTACCGGCTGCTCAACGAGATCCCCGGGGTCAGCTGTGTGAAACCGAGGGGCGCGCTGTACGCCTTCCCCCGGCTGGACCCGAAGGTGTTCAAGATCAAGGACGACGCACGGATGGTGCTCGACCTGCTGCGGGCCGAGCGGATCCTGCTGGTCCAGGGCTCCGGCTTCAACTGGCCCGAGCCGGACCACTTCCGGCTGGTCACCCTGCCGCGCGCGGAGGAGATCACCGACGCGGTCACCCGGATCGGTGTCTTCCTGAGCGGCTACACCCAGCCGTAGCGCCCCCGCAGCGGGGCGTTCCGGAACACCGGGCCCGGCCGCGGCGCACTCGGGGCACTCGGGGCACTCGGGGCACTCGGAAAAACGCTACGGCCGGAGTCCCGGTCGGGCGATCTCCTTGGTCGGGGAAAGATCGTCCGTCGGGTCTCCGGCCGTCCTGTCGCTGACCGGTGCGCGTTTCGTGCGGCACACCGGTCTCTCTACCGCTCCTGCTGAGGCTCAGGCTCAGCCGAGGCGGGCGACCAGGTCTCGGTACTCGTCCCACAGCTCGGTGGGCGTGTGCTCACCGAACATCTCCAGGTGCGCGGGGACGAGCGCGGCCTCCTGACGCCAGATGTCGGCGTCGACGGTGAAGAGCAGGTCGAGGTCCTCCTTCGACAGCTCCAGGCCGTTCAGGTCGAAGCCCTCGACGGTCGGCAGCACGCCGATCGGGGTCTCGACGCCCTCGCCCTTGCCCTCCAGGCGCTCGACGATCCACTTGAGCACGCGGCTGTTCTCGCCGTAGCCCGGCCAGACGAACTGGCCGTCGGCGTTCTTGCGGAACCAGTTCACGTAGTAGATCTTCGGCAGCTTGGCGGCGTCGGCCGCGGCGCCGATCTTCAGCCAGTGGGCGAAGTAGTCGCCCATGTTGTAGCCGCAGAACGGCAGCATCGCGAACGGGTCGCGACGCAGCTCGCCGACGGTGCCCTCGGCGGCGGCGGTCTTCTCGGAGGCGATGTTGGCGCCCAGGAAGACACCGTGCTGCCAGTCGCGGGACTCGGTCACCAGCGGCACGGCGGTGGCCCGGCGGCCGCCGAACAGGATCGCCGAGATCGGCACACCCGCCGGGTCCTCCCACTCGGGGGCGATGGTCGGGCACTGCGCGGCCGGGACGGCGAAGCGGGCATTCGGGTGCGCCGCCGGGGTGCCGGACTCCGGCGTCCAGTCGTCGCCCCGCCAGTCGATCAGGTGGGCCGGCTTCTCGTCGGTGAGGCCCTCCCACCACACGTCGCCGTCGTCGGTGAGCGCGACGTTGGTGAAGACGGTGTTGCCCCAGAGGGTGTCGATCGCGTTGGCGTTGGTGTCGACACCGGTGCCCGGCGCGACGCCGAAGAAGCCGGCCTCGGGGTTGATGGCGTACAGGCGGCCGTCGGCGCCGAAGCGCATCCAGGCGATGTCGTCGCCGATCGTCTCGACCTTCCAGCCCGGGACGGTGGGCTGGAGCATCGCCAGGTTGGTCTTGCCGCAGGCCGACGGGAAGGCGGCGGCCACGTACTTGACCTCGCCCGACGGCGGGGTGAGCTTCAGGATGAGCATGTGCTCGGCCAGCCAGCCCTCGTCGCGGGCCATGGTCGAGGCGATGCGCAGCGCGTAGCACTTCTTGCCCAGCAGGGCGTTGCCGCCGTAGCCGGAGCCGAAGGACCAGATCTCGCGGCTCTCCGGGAAGTGCGAGATGTACTTGGTGCTGTTGCACGGCCACGGCACGTCCGCCTGGCCCTCGGCCAGCGGGGCGCCGACGGTGTGCACGGCCTTGACGAAGTCGCCGTCCTCGCCGAGCTGGTCCAGCACCGCGCGGCCCATGCGGGTCATCACGCGCATCGACACCGCGACGTAGGCGGAGTCGGTGATCTCGACGCCGTACGCGGCCAGCGGGGAGCCGACCGGGCCCATCGAGAACGGGACGACGTACATGGTGCGGCCCTTCATGGCGCCGCGGAACAGGCCCTGCTCGCCCTGGAAGATCTCCCGCATCTCGGCGGGGGCCTTCCAGTGGTTGGTCGGGCCGGCGTCCTTCTCCTGCTCGGAGCAGATGAAGGTCCGGTCCTCGACCCGCGCCACGTCCGTGGGGTCGGAGGCGGCGTAGTAGGAGTTGGGTCGCTTGTCCTCGTTGAGCTTCTTGAAAGTGCCCTGGGCGACGAGCAGGTCCGCGAGGCGCTGGTACTCCTCCTCGGAACCGTCGCACCATTCGACGCGGTCCGGCTGGGTGATCTCCGCGATCTCGCGCACCCACGCCAGCAGGCGCTGGTGGCGGGTCGGCGCGGCGCTGAGAGCAGCCGAGTTCTCGTTCGACACGATCGCTCCGTTTCACGCCATCCCGGCGGGGAGACGGCGTAGCGGGGGTTGAGGGTGCTTGCAGCGTAGCTCCGCACCTTGGGCCGGAACGCGGCAAGAAGGCAAAGTTGACGCATCTTTTACTACAGTAAGGATGATTACCAGCCAGTAGCAGTGCACTGCGAGGGGCCTCGCACCCCCTCCACCCCCTCCGCCAATGCTCCAAAACGTCCAAGTCGTGATGAGCGCCACTTCCTACGGGTGGGTAACCTACGGATCCGTAGGTAGCGGGTAGCATGCGGCTCATGACTGCTGAGCTCCTGGAGAGCGCGGAGCGTGCGCCGCTCAAGCCGAAGTGGCGCGGTTGGCTGCACGCCGGAATGTTCCCCGCCACCGTGGCCGCCGGGATCGTGCTGATCTGCCTGGCCGAACCCGGGGCCCCGAGAGTCGCGTGCACGATCTACTCGGTCAGCGCCTGGCTTCTCTTCGGGGTCAGCGCGGTCTACCACCGGTTCACCTGGGGCCCGCGCGGAGACGCGATCCTGCGCCGGCTGGACCACGCGAACATCTTCCTGATCATCGCCGGCAGCTACACGCCGTTCACCATCCTGCTGCTGGACGGCGCCGCCCGGCAGGTGCTGCTCTGGGCGGTCTGGGGCGGTGCGCTGGCGGGGATCGCGTTCCGGGTCTTCTGGGTCGGCGCGCCGCGCTGGCTGTACACGCCGGTGTACATCGCGCTGGGCTGGGCCGCCGTGTTCTACCTGCCGGACTTCCTGCGCACGGGCGGGGTCGCGGTGATAGTGCTGATGATCGTCGGCGGGGTGCTCTACAGCATCGGCGGCGTGGTGTACGGGCTCAAGCGGCCCGACCCGTCACCCCGCTGGTTCGGCTTCCACGAGGTGTTCCACGCCTTCACCCTCGGGGCCTTCATCACCCAGTACGTCGGCGTCTCACTGGTGGCCTACAGCGCGGCCGGCTGAACCCGGCGCCCCATGACGGGCGGTCGACCGGTCGTGCGACCGGACGGCCGCCCGTTCCGCTGTCCACTCCCGGACCGGGCGCTCGTGCGACGCCCGCTCGTGCGGCGCGTGCTCGTACGACCCGTGCTCGCGCGGCCCCTCGCGCCGACGCTCGCGCGACCGGTCGTGGTGGTCGTGACGGTCGTACGCGTGCGGGGTCCGCGGCTGGCGCCCGGCCTGCCGCGCGTCGATCGCCTCCCGGGCCCGGCGGCAGCGCTCGCAGTGCGCGGCGTCCACCGTGCCGCCCGCCGTCCGATGGCCCTTCGGCGCCGCCCGGCGGTCCGGCTCGGGCGCCTGGCGGAGCAGCCGCCAGCGCCGGCCCACGTACACCATCAACAGCAGCACCTCGACCCCGGCGACCAGCAGCACCAGTGCGGCACCGTTGATCAGATAGGCCGCGACCACGGCCAGCGCCGAGGCAACCACCACTGCGGCGCCCCAGATCTGGGCACCCGACTCCCGATCGGCCATTTCGGCTTCCCCTTCCTGCGCCGGGCTCGTGGTCGGCCCGTGCCGCCCCACCCCTTCTCCGCTCTCGGCACGCACCGGTCCGCACTGACCGACGGCCACATGGTATCTACCGACAGTCACCCGTAACCGCCCAAAGGCGGCGAACGACAGATCAACGTTGCGTCAATTCCCCGTGCGGAACGCGCACTTCCAGGACACATCACGGAGAGTAGTCGATTCGGAACCATGATTCGGCATTGACGGGCGCCCATATTCTGGGAGTTACTGTCATTTGACAGAGACTCCCCTTTGCAGGCCCCGGAGGTTCCCGTGTCCACCCCGCCCACCGACCAGGCGGCCCCACCCGGGCCGGACCCGCGGCGCTGGCTCGCCCTCGTCGCGGTCGCACTCAGCGTCCTCGTGATCAGCTTCGACATGACGGTCCTGAACGTGGCCCTGCCCACGCTCGCCTCGCAGCTCCAGGCCACCACCGGGCAGCAGCAGTGGATCGTCGACTCCTACACCGTGGTGTTCGCCGCCGTGATGCTCCCGGCCGGGCTGATCGGCGACCGCTTCGGCCGCCGCTTCACCCTCACCCTGGGCCTCGGCCTGTTCGGCCTCGCCTCGGCCGTCGGCATGCTGGCCGACAGCCCGGGCACCCTGATCGCCGCCCGGGCCGCGATGGGCCTGGCCGGCGCCCTCGTCATGCCGATGTCCATGGCCGTGATCCCCGGCCTCTTCCCGCCCGCCGAGCAGCGCCGCGCCACCGCGATCCTGGCCGCCGCGCTGGCCGTCGGCACCCCGCTCGGCCCGCTGATCGGCGGCTTCCTGCTCCAGCACTTCTGGTGGGGCGCGATCTTCGCGATCAACCTGCCGCTGGTCGTGATCGGCATCACCGCCTGCACCCTGCTGCTGCCGGAGACCCGCAACCCGGCCGCACCCCGGATCGACCTGCCCGCCACCCTGCTCGGCGCGGGCGGACTGGCCGCGCTCACCTACGGCATCATCGAGAGCCCCGAGCGCGGCTGGAGCGACCCGCTGGTGCTCGGCACGGTCGGCGGCGCGCTGGTCGCGCTCACCGCGCTGGTGCTGCGCAGCCGGCGGCAACAGGCCCCGATGCTCGATCTGGCCCTGCTCGCCGACGGCGGCTTCCGCTGGTCGACGGTGGCCGCGACGCTGGTGTCACTGGTCCTGTTCGGTGCCTTCTTCGTCCTCCCGCTGTACTTCCAGAGCGTCCTCGGCGCCGACGCCTTCGGCACCGGTCTGCGGCTGATGCCGATGATGCTCGGCCTGATGGTGGCCGCCCGGCTGAGCGACCGGCTGGTCGCCCGGACCGGCCCCCGGGCCGTGATCGTGCTCGGGCTGGCCCTGCTGGCCGGCGCGCTGCTGATCGGCAGCCGCACCGAGGTCTCGGACGGCTACGCCCTCGCCGCGGTCTGGCTCACCCTGCTCGGGGTCGGCATGGGCCTGTCCCTGATCACCGCGCAGGCCACCGCCCTGCTCACCCTGCCGCCCGCCCGGGCCGGCGTCGGCTCGGGGCTGCTGCAGACCTTCCGCCAGGTCGGCGGCGCGATCGGGGTGGCCGTGTTCGGCAGCCTGCTGGCCGACTCCTACCGGGGGGCGCTGGACACCGGCGGGCTCGCGGCGGGCGCGGCCGAACGGGCCGGACGCTCGGTGGTCGCCGCCGACGCGGTCGCCGCCGCGACCGGCGACCCCGCCCTGGCCGCCTCGGCGCACGGTGCCTATGTGCACGGGATGACGGTCGTGCTGCTGGTCTCGGGGGTGATCGCGGTGCTGTCGGCGGTGCTCGTGGCGCTGCGGATGCCGGCCACCGAACCCGCCAGGGCCACCGCCCAGCAGGAGCCGGCCGCCGCCGGGGGTGCCGGGGCCGGGAGTGCCGCCGCCGGAGCGGCCGCGCCCGCCGGGGAACCGGGAGAGCCCGGGCAGGCCGTCGTGCCCGCGACCGATCACGGATAATCGAAGACATGAGCGCACCGCAGTCGGCAACGGCACCTCCGGCCGGAACGGGCAACCCGATCCAGGCGATGCTGGAGGCGCCGTTGTCGCTGCGCGAGCGGAAGAAGCTGAAGACCCGCCAGACCATCCGGCGCGAGGCCTACCGGCTGATCGCCGAGCAGGGCTACGAGAACACCACGGTCGACCAGATCGCGGCCGCCGCCGAGGTCTCCCCGTCCACCTTCTTCCGGTACTTCGCCACCAAGGAGGACCTCGTCCTCACCGACGAGTACGACCCGGCGATGATCGACGCCCTGCTCGCCCGCCCCGCCGACGAACCGTTCCTGCGGTCCTGCCGGGAGGCCCTGATCGGGCTGCTGCGGCAGCTGCTGGAGCACGAGCGCGAGGAACTGCTCGTCCGGATGCGGCTGACCAAGGACGTGCCCGCGCTGCGCGCCCGGATGATCGACAGCGGCAATGAGTCCCAGCAGCTCTACCTCACCGCGTTGACCCGGCGGGCCGGGGTGCGGGAGCCCACCTACGCGATGCGGATCATCGCCGCCGCGATCGGCGGCGCCACCACCGAGACCGTGCTGCAGTGGGCCGAGGGCGGCGGCACCGAGGACATCGTCGAACTCGTCCACCGCACCTTCGCGATCCTGGAGGACGGGTTCAGCGAGGCGTGACGCACGGCAGGACCGGCGGCCGGGCTCAACGCCCCGCCGCCGGTCCGCCGTCCGGGCCGATCCGCTAGCCGCGCGGATCCGCCGAGCGCACCGCCGCCCGCCGCCGGAGCGCCAGGCCCGCGCCCGCGAGCGCGGTGACGCCCAGGGCCGCGACCGCCGTCACGGCCGGCAGCGCGCTGCCGCCGTTCACCGGTGCACCGGCGGCCTGCTGGGCGCCGGGCTCGTAGCCGCCGCCCTTGCCCGCCCGGTCGTACGCCGAGCCGGGCAGCTTGTCGCCGTACCGCTGCCGGACCAGCCCCTGGTACGAGGCCAGGCTCACCCCGGCCTCGCCCACCGAGCGGCGCGCCTCGTCGTCCAGCGGCAGCACCCGGCCGTCCCGCAGCACGTACCAGGCGTTGATCTGCGGCTCGCGGAACGCCGTGCCGCCACCGCCGGCCGCCGCCCGCGCCGCGTAGTCGCTCTCGTCGCCGCCGGTGGCGATGTTGACGACCCGCCAGCCGCCGTTCTGCTTGACCGTCCAGACCGAGGCGATCCGGCCGTCCGCCGCGACCACCTTGCTCGCGGTGAACTCGGCCCGGGCCACCGGGGCGCCCGGGGCGCCGGACACGAAGTCCGCGTCCAGCAGGTAGACCGGCACGGTGTCACCGGCCAGCCTGGGCGCGGCGGCGGCCGCACCCGAAGCCTCCTCGGCCGCCCCGACCGTCAGCTGCCCGGTCGACGGGGCGCCCTTGCGGGCGAAGAACCGGCCCACCTGGTCCAGCACCGCCGGACTCTGCACCGCGCCGCGGGCCTGGGCCAGCTCCGCCGCGGGCACCGGCTCGGGCACCCCGCCGGATCCGGCCGCGGAGGCGGCCGGGGCGAGGGCCAGGCCGAGGCCGGCGGCCAGCAGGACGACCGTCGCGCCGCGGACGGCCGCGGCATCACGCATGCTGCTCATGTCGCCCCTCACGCGCCGATCCGGTACAGGGAGTGGGTCCAGGAGAACGTGCCGTTCGACACGTAGTAGTTGTAGTCCGCCCAGTTGTAACGGGTGTTGGACGGCCACGGGTCGCCCCAGTAGACCCAGTTGTTGGAGGTGTCGAACCCGTAGACCACGTGCATGTGGCCGCCGCCGGAACTCCACTGGATCCGGGTCTCGATCGGCCGGTTGGCGTTCACCTCGGTCTGCACCGTGCTGTAGCGCAGATAGCCGGTGACGTAGGAGCCCGGGTTGATGCCGACCCAGCTCAGGCCGTTCTGCACATCGCCCAGCGTGGCCTGGCTGTTGGGGCAGCTGGAGTTGGTCGAACGGCCGAACGCGGCGTTGCAGAACTGGTTCTGGCTGTAGGTGTAGCCGTACCAGGTGGCGATGGTGTTGCCGCTCGCCGCCCAGCACCAGTTGGTCTGCTGTTGCTGCTGCATGGTGATGTTGAGCTTCTTGAAGGTGCCGGCCAGATCGGCCGTGGCACCTGCGGCCGCGGGCTGTACCCGCTGGGCCTGGACGGAGGCGGACGAGGCCGTGGGGGTGGCCTGGGCCGGCGTGACGGCCGCGACGCTGAGCGCCGGGCCGAGGACGCCGAGTGCGAGCACCGAGACGGTGCGACGCAGGCGTGTCCGTGCGACTGACATGGGGGATTGTCCTCCTTGCGACAGGCAGAGGAGTCGAGAGGTGTGGGGGTGCGGTCCGGATCGCGCCACCGAGCATCGCGCTGTTGACATGGCCGGTCAACGCCCCTCGGAGCCCCTTCCACCGGGTGTGAACGCACCCGCCCCGTTGTGAACGCCGGCCCGGGAACCCCAGCCAGTCACGCCCCGACCGGTGACAAACCCCCCTCCACATGTGAATATTCACGACCGACCGGGCCAGCCCCGTCCGCCCCCGAGGAGGCCGCATGCAGCGGACCGACCACCCCGACCTCGCCACCGCGCTGCGGACCGGCCCGTTCCACCTCGCCCTGCGCACCGCCATCGCCGTCCGGGGCCTCGCCCTGCACCGGGTCCGCGACCACCTCGCGCTGCGCGGCGTCCACATCGGGGTCACCAGCCTCAGCTACTGGCAGCAGGGCCACCGCCGCCCCGAGCGGCCGGAGTCGCTGCGCGCGGTACGGGAGTTGGAGCGGGTCCTGGACCTCCCCGCGCACTCCCTCACCAGACTGCTGGGCCCCCGGCGCGGCACACCCGCCGAGCCGGCCGGCCCGCCCGTCCGCCCCTACCGCGACCTCATCAGCCCGGCCACCGCCGTCGACGACCTGCTCACCGAGCTGTCCAGCCCGCGCGACACCGGCCTGCACACCATCACCCACATCGAGCGGATCCGGATCGGTGCCGACCGCCAGCTGCGGCGCCGCGACTCCCAGCACGCCCTGCGCGCCCACCGGGACGGGATCGACCGCTACCTCGCCATCCACCAGGGCGACCCCGGCAGCGACATCACCCGGGTCGGCGTCCGCGCCGAGGAGAACTGCCGCCCCGGCCGCATCCGCCGCGACCAGGCCCACGACCTGCTGGTCGCCGAACTCCTGCTGGACCGGCGGCTGCGCGCGGGCGACACCCACCTGCTCGGCTACGGCTTCGACGACGCCCCGTCCCCCACCCCCAGCTGCGAGTACGTCCGGGGCTTCAACTCGGGCGCCGGGCAGTACGTCCTCCAGATCACCTTCCACCCCGCGGCGCTCCCCGTCCGCTGCCACCGCTTCGCCCGCCGCTCCCCCGCCGAACGGCCCTACGAGACCGAGGAGCTGACCCTCGACGGCCACCACTGCGTCCATCTGGTCGCGACCGCCCTGCGGCCCTGCCTCCTGGGCATCAGCTGGGACTGGGAGTAGCCGGACCGCACCGACCCCGGCGCCGGCCCCGACCCGGCACCGGCGGCTACTGGTCGTACCGGCCGGGGTCCGACGCCAGTCGGCGGGCGTCGTAGCGAGGGTCGACGGTGCCGAACAACCGGTCCCAGACCGTGGTGTAGAAGCCCAGGTTGACCGAGGGGTCATGGTGGTGGCCGACATGGAACATCGGCAGCGCCACCCAGCGGAACACCGGCAGCCGCCGGACCCGGACCGGGAACGGCTCCACCCCGAGGTGCCCGAGCAGACCGAAGACCAGATTGACGCCGATGTAACCGGCCAGCGCCGCGGCGGACATCCCCGGCCAGAGGCAGAGCACTGCGATCCAGGCCCCGCCGAAACCCAGCACCTCCAGCGGGTGCAGCACGAACAGGGTGGCCGGGCGCGGGTCCGGGTAGGCGTGGTGCAGCTCGTGCGCCAGCCGGTAGAGCCGACGGCGGTGGGCCAGCCAGTGGCCGCCGTACATCAGCGCGTCCATCACCAGCGAGAACAGCAGCAGATCGGCCAGCGCCCGCGGCCCGGTGCCCGCGGTGAGCCGGATCGGACCGGCTCGCCAGAGCAGCCAACCGACCAGCCCCAGGGCCGAGTTGAGCAGCACCGCGACCACCGTCAGCAGCCGTTCCCGGCCTTCCGGCGGCGCGGGGGCCGGGGTCAGCCGCCGGTCGCCGAAGCGGCGGACCAGCCAGCCCCCGACCAGCAGGGCCACCACGAACAGCGCGAGGTTGCCGGCCAGTGCTCCGACCGCCGCCTCCAGCGGCCCCAGCCGGGCCGCCCGTGCGAGTACCGCGTCCACCGTCGCGCCCCCTCCGCCCGCCTGCCCTGCCCTGCCCTGCCCCACCGGTCCGACGCCGGCCCGGCGCCGGTGGTTCCCGCTCCCGCAGCTGTCGGGCGGCGGCAGGCGAGCCTCAGTCGCCGAAGGCCAGCTCCACACAGTCCTCCACCGGCCGGTAACCGATCTGCTGGTAGATCGAGTTGCTGGTCGGATTGGCGAGGTCGGTGTAGAGCAGCACCTCCGCCGCACCCCGGGCGAGGGCGGCGGCCGAGGCGGCCGCCGTGACGCCGCTGGCGTAGCCCCGGCCCCGGGCGTCGCCCGGGGTGTAGACCGGGCCGATCCGCGACATCCCGGCGATCACCGCGCTGGCCCCCGCCACCGCGACCGGCCGCCCGCCGTCCTCCCACAGGTGCAGCTGGCCGGCGGCGGTCCGGTCGTCCACCACCGTCGCGAGGTTGGGTATCCGGATGTCCACCTCGTCGGCGAACTCGGCGAACCAGCGGATCAGCAGCTCGCGGTCGGCCGCTCCGGCGAGCCGGGACCGGCCGGACGGCGGACGCGGCGGATCGGCCAACTCGCCGAGCCGGTAGAGCCGTTCGTTCGTCCTGACGGTGCTCGTGGTGCCGGTGGCCTCGGCCCAGGCGGCCCCGAAGGCCAGCGTCGCGGGCGCACCGCCGGCCACTCCGGTGAGCGTCGCGGACCCGGCCGGCCGGGCGGCCGGCTCGGTGGCCAGTTCGGCGGCCAGTTCGGCCGCGGCCGATTCCGGCATCAGCCCCAGCCGCGGGGTGAACGGCGGCGTCCGCAGGAAGGCACCGGCGACCGGCCCGTCCGGCTCGGCGCTCCACCAGCCGAACACCGGCACGCCGTCGCCGTAGTAGTGCGGGCCGCGCGCCGCCAACCGGTCGGTGATCGTGAGCAGGACGGTGTTCTCGGCCGGGTGCGCGGCGAGGAACCCGCCGGCCCGGGCGCGGAAGTCGTCGAGGGAGCTGCTGATGGTCCAGGGCATGTCCCATGCTCCCCCGGCTCCCGCGCCTCCCACCACCGCATTTCCACTGCCGCTCTGCTGCTGCTCCTCTGCTGCCGCTCTTCTATTGCCGCTCTTCTACTGGCCGGGCACGTCCTGGAGCGCGCCCAGCCGGGTGGCGAGCACAGCCGGGTCGGTGGTCGGGGCGTCGCAGGTGAAGTGGCGGCAGACGTACGCGGCGGGCGCGCCGTCGACCAGCGGTCGGCCGGCCAGCAGCGGGACGTCGTCGCTGCCCGCGCCCGGCTCGCCGAACGCGACCACCGCGCCGGGCGCGGTGCCCAGCAGCGCGGTCCGGCGCAGCGCGGCCGTCGCCGGGTCGCCGGCCGGACCGATCACCGCGACCTCGCGCGGCCCGTCGGCCAGCGCCTCGGCGGCGGCCAGGCCCCAGCCGACGAACCGGGGCGCGCGGGGGGCAAGCGCCCCGACGATGCCGAGCGCCCGCTCGGCGGCGGTCCGGTGGCGCTCCGAACCGGTGTAGGCGGCGTAGCCGAGCAGCGCGTTCGCGGCGGCGGTCCAGCCGGACGGGGTCGCGTTGTCGGTCGGGTCCTGCGGGCGCCGGATCAGTTCCTCGGCGTCGTCGGCGGTGTCGTAGAGGGCGCCGGTCGCCTCGTCGGCGAAGTGCTTGAGCACCGTGTCGAGCAGCCCGCCGGCCAGCTGGAGCCACTCCGCCTCGCCGGTGACGGCGTACAGCGCGAGGAAGCCCTCGGCGGTGTCGGCGTAGTCCTCCAGCACCCCCGCGTTGGCGCCGGGGCGGCCGTCGCGGGAGGTGCGCAGCAGCCGGCCGTCGGGCGTGAGGTGGACGGCGAGCAGCAGGTCGGCGGCGCGTTCGGCGGCGGCGACCAGGTCGGGGCGGTCCAGCAGGGCGCCGGTCTCGGCGAGGGCGGCGATCGCGAGGCCGTTCCAGGCGGCGACCACCTTGTCGTCCCGGGCGGGCGCCGGGCGCTCCGCGCGGGCCGCCAGCAGGCGCGCCCTGATCGCCTCGTACTCGGCGGGGTCCTCGGGGTCGGCGAGGAGCTGGAGCACGGAGGTGCCGTGCTCGAAGGTGCCCTCGGCGGTGACCGAGAACAGCCGGGCGGCGGTGGCCGCGTCGGCCGGACCGAGCAGGTCGACCAACTGGCCCGGCTCCCAGACGTAGTAGGCGCCCTCGCTGCTGGCGCCGGTCTCCTCGTCGAGGCTGTCGGCGTCCAGCGCGGAGGCGAACGCGCCCTCGGGGGTGCGCAGTTCGCGCAGCAGGAAGTCCGCCGTGGAGAGCGCCGTCCGGCGGGCCAGCGGGGAGCCGGTCGCGCGCCACAGGTGCAGGTACGCGCGGAGCAGCAGCGCGTTGTCGTAGAGCATCTTCTCGAAGTGCGGTACCACCCAGCGGGCGTCCACCGCGTACCGGGAGAAGCCGCCGCCGAGCTGGTCGTGGATGCCGCCGCGGGCCATCGCCTCGCCGGTGCGGACGGCCATCTCCAGCGCCGCCTCGGAGCCGGTCCTGGCGTGGTGGCGCAGCAGGTACTCGATCACCATGGCCGGCGGGAACTTGGGCGCCCCGCCGAAGCCGCCGTGCCGCTCGTCGAAATCACGGCTGAGCCCGACCAGCGCCTCGTGCAGCTCGGCCTCCCCGGGCGGCGTGTGCACCCCGCTGCCGACCGCGTACACGGAGGCCCGCTCGGCCAGATCGGCCCGGATCCGCCCGGCGACCTCGCCGACCTCGTCCCGGCGGTCCCGCCAGGCCGCGTGCACGCCCTCCAGCACCTGCCGGAACGAGGGCATGCCGTGCCGGGGCTCGGGCGGGAAGTAGGTGCCGAAGTAGAACGGCTCCTTCCCGGGCGTCAGGAAGACGGTCATCGGCCAGCCGCCCTGCCCGGTCGCCGCCTGGACCGCCTCCATGTAGACGGCGTCGACGTCCGGGCGCTCCTCCCGGTCGACCTTGACGGCGACGAACCGCTCGTTGAGGTACGCCGCCGTGCCGTCGTCCTCGAAGGACTCGTGGGCCATCACATGGCACCAGTGGCAGGCGGCGTACCCGACGCTCAGCAGTACCGGTACGCCGCGGCGCTCCGCCTCGGCGAAGGCCTCCGGTCCCCACGGCCACCAGTCGACCGGGTTGTCGGCGTGCTGCTGCAGGTACGGCGAGGTGGCGTCGGCGAGGCGGTTCGGCATGCCCCCATCCTTGCGCATCGGCGCCCGGGAGGGGGCCGGACCTCACTCCTTCGGGGCCTCCGGCTCCTCGGCGAAGTCGACCTTCTTGAACTGGCGGTTCATCGACTTGGCCAGGAACCAGGTGGCCACGCCGAGGGCGGCGAAGACGACGAAGCCCAGCAGGCCGGGGGTGACCTTGGCGTCGTCGACGGCGAGCTCGGCGGCGAGGTGGGTGAGGTTCACGGGGGCACTCATATCTCTATGGTGGCCCGGCTCACGGGGAGCCGGGCCGTCGGGGGGTGCTTCAGTCCCGCGTGTCGGCCGACTCGGCCGTCAGGCTGGGGGTACGCAGACCGGCGAACAGGTCGTCCTCCGGCAGGTCCACGTCGACCAGGGTACGGGCGAGCTCGTAGTCCTCGGTGGGCCACACCTCGCGCTGGACCTCCAGCGGGACGCGGAACCACGGGCCGTCCGGGTCGATCTGGGTGGCGTGCGCGATCAGCGCGCGGTCCCGGGTCTCGAACCAGTCGTCGCAGCGGACCCGGGTGGTGATCTCGCGCTCCTTGCGGCCGCTCTTCTCCCAGCCGGCGATCCACTCGCCGTAGGGCGACTCGTGGCCGTTCTCGCTGAGGTACTTGTGCAGGGCGCGGATCCGGCCCATCGGGAAGCCGTGGTTGTAGTAGAGCTTCAGCGGCTGCCAGGGCTCGCCGGCCTCGGGGTAGGCGTCGGGGTCCCCGGCGGCGTCGAAGGCCGCCATGGTGATCTTGTGGGTCATGATGTGGTCGGGGTGCGGGTAGCCGCCGTTCTCGTCGTAGGTCGTGATGACCTGCGGCTTGAACTCCCGGATCAGGCGGACCAGGGGTTCGGCCGCCTCCTTGACGTCCTGGAGGCCGAAGCAGCCCTCGGGCAGCGGGGGCAGCGGGTCGCCCTCGGGCAGGCCCGAGTCCACGAAGCCCAGCCATGCCTGCTTGACCCCGAGGATCGCGCGGGCCTCGTCCATCTCCTTGCGCCGTACCTCGTGGATGTTCTCCTCGATCTCCGGCTTGCCCTGCAGCTTCGGGTTGAGGACCGAACCGCGTTCCCCCCCGGTGCAGGTGGCCACCAGCACGTCCACCCCCTGGTCGACGTACATGGCCATGGTCGCCGCGCCCTTGCTGGACTCGTCGTCCGGGTGTGCGTGCACCGCCATCAGTCGCAACTGCTCACTCAACGCGTGCGTTCCTTCCACAAAGTCCGGGCGTCCGGCGCTATCCGGTCTGCCCACCGTCCGAGCCGCTCTCGGGGCCGCGTCACGCGGGAGCGGCCGCCGCGCACGGCGCGACACGGCCGAGCCCCGCCCCCGCCGGACCGGCCGCGGGCGTGCCCCTCCTATAGTGACGGACTGGAGGAGCCCCGCATTCCCCCGCACCACCCGCGCGGCCTCCTCCTCACGAGAGGACTGAGCCCCATGAGTGCTGGCACCCGGACCCCGCGGCTCCCCGAGGGGCGCTACGGGCGGCGCGGCGACCGCGAGACCGACCGCCGGCTCAAGGTGATCGGCGCGGTCTGCGGGGTGCTGCTGCTGGGCCTGATCGCCTGGCTGGGCGGCTCGTACCTGATCCGGGAGACCCGGATCAACGGCACCGTGCCGACCTTCCAGGCGGTCTCGGACAGCGAGCTCCAGCTGCACCTGGCGGTGCGCAAGACCGAGGGCACGGCCGGCAGCTGCACCGTCCGCTCGCAGGGCGAGGACGGCGCGGTGGTCGGCGTCGCCGACTTCCCCGTTCCCGCGTCGGGCACCGGCTACGACGCGGTGGTCAGTCTGCGGACCACCGCCCGGGGCACCACGGCCGAGCTGCTGGGCTGTACGCCCGCCTAGCCCTCCGGGTGACGGAACGCGCCGGGGGCAAGGCCGACCCGCCCGGGATTCCGGTCCCGCCCGCCCCGGGAATCCGGTGGCGGCCGGCCCGGTGGTCGGCGCATATTCGTCCGGACGGGCGGGCATCCGTAGGGGAGTCCCGCCCACCGGTCCTGTACACCCCGGCGCAACGCCACCGTCAATGACGCGCCAACGACCCTCCCGATTGTCGGCAGGAGTTGTTAGGCTCGTGGTTTCGCCCCTTCCGCACCAGCTGGTACGGGAGCGGGCGTTGCTTTGTAGTTAAGACCGTTATCAGCATCCACCTACGCGCTGACGACTCACACCCTCAGCACAGCCCCAGCACCTACGAGGAGCACCCGTGACCCAGACCAGCGAGAACGTGACCTGGCTCACTCAGTCCGGCTACGACCAGCTCAAGGCCGAACTGGATCACCTGACCGGCCCGTGGCGGATCGAGATCGCGCAGAAGATCGAGGCCGCGCGTGAGGAGGGTGACCTCAAGGAGAACGCCGGCTACCACGCGGCCAAGGAGGAGCAGGGCAAGTACGAGCTGCGGATCCGCCAGCTCACCCAGCTCCTGGAGCGCGCCAAGGTCGGCGAGGCCCCGGCCGACTCGGGCGTGGTGGCGCCGGGCATGGTCGTCACGGTCGCCTTCGACGGCGACGTGGACGACACCATGAAGTTCCTGCTGGGCTCGCGCGAGGTGGCCGGCGACGACGACCTGGAGATCTACTCGCCGCAGTCCCCGCTGGGCCGCGCCATCGACGCCAAGACCATCGGCGACGAGGCCACGTACGAGCTGCCGAACGGCAAGCGGGCCATGGTCAAGATCATCGAGGTCAAGCCCTACACCGGCTGATCCTCGCTCCGCCGGACCGGCGGACGGGCGAAAAGGGCGACCGTGGCACCTGCCACGGCCGCCCTTCGCGCATCCGTACCGGGCCCGGCCCGCGCTCGGCCCGCGCCCCGCTCAGCCCGCGGCCGAGCGGTACTTGCGCACCGAGAGCCAGGAGAACACCGCGATGATCGCCAGCGACCAGAGCACCGACATCAGCTCCGCGTGCTGCATCGGCCAGACGTCGTCCACCGGCCCGACCTGGTTGCCGAAGAGGTTGCGGCAGGCCTGCACGGTGGCGCTGAACGGGTTCCAGTAGGCGATCCCCTGCAGCCAGCCCGGCATCGAGCTGACCGGCACGAAGGCGTTGGAGATGAAGGTCAGCGGGAACAGCCAGATCAGCCCGGCCGAGGTGGCCGCCTCCGGACTGCGCACCGAGAGGCCGATCAGCGCCCCGATCCAGGAGAACGCGTAGCCGAGCAGGAGCAGCAGCCCGAACGCGCCCAGCGCGGACCAGAACCCGTGGTGGATCCGCCAGCCGACCAGCAGCGCGACCACCGCGAGCACCACCAGGGTGAAGGCGGTCTGGCAGAGGTCGGCCAGGGTGCGGCCGACCAGCACCGACGAGCGGGTCATCGGCAGCGAGCGGAACCGGTCCACCAGCCCCTTGGACATGTCCTCGGCGATGCCGGCCGAGGCCCCGGCCACCGCGAAGGTGACGGTCTGGGCGAAGATGCCGGCCATCAGGAACTGGATGTACGTCGAGGAGCTGGACTCCGTCCCGGGGATCTGGATCGCGCCGCCCATGACGTACGAGAACAGCAGCACGAACATCACCGGCTGCATCAGCCCGAACACCACGATCTCGGGGATCCGGGTCATCCGGCGCAGGTTCCGCTTGGCGACCACCCAGGAGTCGTGCAGTACGGCGGCCACGCCCCGGCGCTGCTTGGGCACCGCCCCGCCGATGGCGTGCTCGGTGGCACTGGTCATGTCACCGCTCCTTCCCGGCCGGGACGGCCCGCTCGTCCGTGCCGGAATCGCCGGAGCGGCCCTTGCCGCCGCCCTCCTCCTGGTCGGCCTCGGTGTGGTGGCCGGTGAGCGAGAGGAAGACGTCGTCCAGGGTCGGCCGGCGCAGGCCGATGTCGTCGATCTCGATCGAACGGGCGTCCAGCTCGCGGATCACGTCCGCGAGCACCCGGGCGCCGCCGCTGACCGGGACGGTGATCCGGCGGGTGTTCTTCTCCAGCGCCGGCTCGCCCAGCGCGTAGCCGGACAGCGCGGCCACCGCCTCGGCGACCAGGTCGGCCCGGTGCACCACGACCTCGATCCGCTCGCCGCCGATCTGCGCCTTGAGCTGGTCGGCGGTGCCGCGGGCGATCACCCGGCCGTGGTCGACCACGGCGATGTCGTGGGCGAGGCGGTCGGCCTCCTCCAGGTACTGGGTGGTGAGCAGCAACGTGGTGCCCTGCTCGACGAGGGTCTCGATGACCTCCCACAGGGCGAGCCGGTTGCGGGGGTCGAGACCGGTGGTGGGCTCGTCCAGGAACATCACCGGCGGCCGGACCACCAGGGCGGCGGCCAGGTCGAGGCGCCGGCGCATACCGCCGGAGTAGGTCTTGGCGATGCGGTCCTTGGCCTCGGTGAGGTTGAACCACTCCAGCAGTTCGAGCGCCCTGGCCTTCGCCGCGCGGACCGGCATCTGGTAGAGCTCGCCGACCATCTGGAGGTTCTCGAAGCCGGTGAGGTACTCGTCGACCGCGGCGTACTGGCCGGAGAGGCCGATCAGGCTGCGGACCCGGTTCGGGTGCTTGAGGACGTCGACGCCGGCCACCGTGGCACGGCCGGAGTCGGGCTGGAGCAGGGTGGTGAGGACGCGCACGGTGGTGGTCTTGCCGGCGCCGTTCGGGCCGAGCAGCCCGAGCACCGTGCCCTCGGGGACGTCGAGGCTGACGCCGTCCAGGGCTCGTACGTCGCCGAAGGTCTTCACCAGGTTCTCGGCTTGGATGGCTGGCGCCATGGGCCTGCCTCATCTCCTCGGGGAGGGACGGAAGGGCGGGGACGACTGCGCGGGACAACATGTGGTCTGTCCCACTCTGCCCCCATTCCCGGTGGGCCAGCGACTCCGGAGCCCCCCGGCCCCGTGCAGAGGCCCCTGCGCGGTCCCCGTACTCCCCGTTCGGCGATCCCTACGCGGAGACCACGAACCCCGCGTCCCGCAGCTCGCCGAGCACCGCCGCGCAGTGCTCCGGCCCCTTGGTCTCCAGGTGCAGGTCCACCTCCACCTCGGTCAGCCCCAGCCGGGGATCGACCCGCACGTGCGCCACGTCCAGCACATTGGCGTCGACCCGGGTCAGCACCGCGAGCAGCCCCGCCAGCGCGCCCGGGCGGTCCGCCAGCCGCACCCGCAGCGAGAGGTACCGGCCGGCGGCCGCCAGGCCGTGCCGCAGCACCCGCTGCATCAGCTGCGGATCGATGTTGCCGCCGGAGAGCACCGCCACCACCGGCCCCTCGAAGGAGTCCGGCTGCTCCAGCAGCGCCGCGATCGGCGCCGCCCCGGCCGGCTCCACCACCAGCTTCAACCGCTCGAGGCCGAGCAGCAGGGCCCGGGACAGCGAGTCCTCCGACACCGTGCGGACCCCGTCCGCCAAGGTGTTGACGAGCTCGAACGGCACGTCCCCGGGCCGTCCCACCATGATCCCGTCGGCCATGGTGGCGAACCGCTCCAGCGACACCGGACGCCCCGCCGCCAGCGAGGGCGGGTAGGCGGCGGCGCCCGCCGCCTGCACCCCCACCACCCGGACGTCCGGCCGCAGCGGTTTGACCGCCGCCGCGATCCCGGCCAGCAGTCCGCCGCCGCCCACCCCGACCAGCACGGTCCGCACCTCGGGGCACTGCTCCAGGATCTCCAGCCCGACCGTGGCCTGCCCGATCACGATGTCCCGGTGGTCGAACGGGTGGATGAACACCGACCCGCTCGCCTCCGCGTACCGCTGGGCGGCCTGCAGCGCCTCGTCCACGGTCGTCCCGTGCAGCCGCACCTCGGCGCCGTACTCCCGGGTCGCCGCGACCTTGGGCAGCGGCGCGGCCAGCGGCATGAAGACGGTGGAGCGCACCCCGAGCAGCGAGGCCGCCAGCGCCACCCCCTGGGCGTGGTTGCCGGCGCTGGCCGCCACCACGCCGCCCGCCCGCTGCACCGGCGAGAGGCCCGCGATCCGGACGTACGCCCCGCGCAGTTTGAACGAGCCGGTGCGCTGGAGGTTCTCGCACTTCAGGTGGACCGGAGCGCCGACCAGCGCGGAGAGGTGGCGGCTGCCCTCCATCGGCGTCGTCCGGGCCACCCCGGCGAGCATCTTCTGGGCGCCGCGGACATCGTCGAGGGTGATCGGCCAGCTGTGCATGACAGCAGCCTAGGTGCCTCCGGTGCCCCGCCCGGGGACGTCGGCCCTGTTCCCGGGCCCGCCCGGCCCGCGTACGCTGCTGCTTCTGAGCCTCTCTCACCGCATGATGATCGTGAGCCGCGATGACGACGACCTCGCCCCTGGCCTCCGACCTCACCGACCCCGTGCACACGCAACTCCAGTACCAGCTGGCGGTGTTCGCCCGCAGAATGGAACAGGTCCGCGGATCCGACGGAGTGGCCGCCCTGGTCCGGGCCGCCTACCTGCTGCTGGAGCGGCTGGAGCGCCTCGGCCCCGCCAACGTCAAGGCCCTGGCCGACGCGCTGGGGGTGGACTCCTCCACCGTCACCCGGCAGGTCGCCCCGCTGGTCGCGGCCGGCCTGGTCGGCCGGGTGCAGGACCCGGCCGACCGGCGTGCCGTCCGGCTCGCCCTGACCCCGCTCGGCGCCGATCGGCTGGCCGAAGTCCGGGCGGGGCGGACGGAGTTGACGCGTCAGCTGGTCGCCGACTGGCCGCCCGAGGAGCAGCAGGTGTTCTGCGCCCTGCTGGCCCGCTTCAACCACTCGATGGAGTCGTACTCGGCGGGCCGGCAGGGCGCCTGAGAAGCGGAGGGCGCTACTTGCCCAGCGCCTGCTGGAGGTCGGCCAGCAGGTCGTCGATCGACTCGATGCCGACGGAGACCCGCACCAGGTCGGCCGGGACCTCCAGCGCCGAACCGGCCACCGAGGCGTGGGTCATCCGGCCCGGGTGCTCGATCAGCGACTCCACGCCGCCCAGCGACTCGCCGAGGGTGAACAGCTCGGCCCGGTTGCAGACCTCGACCGCCGCCTCCTCGCCGCCGTTCACCCGGAACGACACCATGCCGCCGAAGGCCTTCATCTGCTTGGCGGCGATGTCGTGGCCGGGGTGCTCGGGCAGGCCCGGGTACAGCACCTGGCTGACCTTGGGGTGGCCGGCCAGCAGCTCGGCGACCTTCTCGGCGTTCGAGCTGTGCCGGTCCATCCGGACGCCCAGGGTCTTGATGCCGCGCAGCACCAGCCAGGCGTCGAACGGGCCGGAGACCGCGCCCATCGCGTTCTGGTGGTAGGCGACCTCCTCGGCCAGCCCGGCCTCGGCGATCACCAGGGCGCCGCCGACCACGTCGGAGTGGCCGCCCATGTACTTGGTGGTCGAGTGCACGACCACGTCGGCGCCCAGCGCGATCGGCTGCTGCAGGTACGGGCTGGCGAAGGTGTTGTCGACGACCAGCAGCGCGCCGGCGCCGTGCGCGATCTCGGCCAGCGCGGCCAGGTCGGTGATGCCCAGCAGCGGGTTGGACGGGGTCTCCACCCAGACCGCGCGGGTGTTGGGGCGCAGGGCCTCGCGGACCGTGGACAGGTCCTGGGTGTTGGCCACGGAGAACTCGACGCCCCAGCGGGTCAGCACCTTGGCGAAGAGCCGGAAGGTGCCGCCGTAGGCGTCGTTGGGGATCACGATGTGGTCGCCCGGCTTGAGGATCGTGCGCAGGAGCGTGTCCTCGGCCGCCAGGCCGGAGGCGAAGGCGAGGCCGCGGGAGCCGCCCTCCAGCGCCGCGAGGCACTCCTCCAGCGCGGTGCGGGTCGGGTTGGCGCTGCGGCTGTACTCGTAGCCGCCCCGCAGGCCGCCCACCCCGTCCTGCTTGTAGGTGGACACCTGGTAGATCGGCGTGACGACGGCCCCGGTCTGGGGGTCTGCTTCCTGACCCGCGTGGATGGCGAGGGTCTCGAAGCCCTGGGGAAGCTGGTGCTCGGTCATGCTCCGAGCGTAGTCGGCGAACGCCGGGCCGCCGCCCGGAAGGCGTCCGGAAGGCTCCCGGCCGCCGGGGACTGTCCGGAATCACCGGGCGGGCGACGGCGTTGGAACGTCCGCAACCCCTGTCGAACCGTTGGAGCAGGCCGTGCTGTTCAATCGCCACAAGACCTCGCTCGTCCCCGCCGACCAGGCTCTGCCCGGCCGGGCGGCCCCCGACTTCACGCCGGCCGAGCCGCACACCGTCCTCGGCCACCCGCTGACCGGCCCGTATCCCGACGGGTTCGAGGTCGCGGACTTCGGTCTCGGCTGCTTCTGGGGCGCCGAGCGGACGTTCTGGCGGCTGCCCGGCGTCTGGACGACGCTGGTCGGCTACCAGGGCGGCCACACCCCGAACCCGACGTACGAGGAGGTGTGCAGCGGCCTGACCGGGCACACCGAGGCGGTGCGGGTGGTCTTCGACCCGGCGGTGATCTCCTACGAGCGGCTGCTGAAGACCTTCTGGGAGGCGCACGACCCGACCCAGGGCAACCGCCAGGGCAACGACGTGGGCACCCAGTACCGCTCCGCGGTCTACACCCACTCCCCCGCCCAGGCGGCCAGCGCGACCGCGACCCGGGACGCCTTCCAGCCGGCGCTGACGGCGCTCGGCCTCGGCCCGATCACCACCGAGATCGCCCCGGCCGGCCCGTTCTTCCCGGCCGAGCCGTACCACCAGCAGTACCTGTCGGACGCCAAGAACCCGAACGGCTACTGCGGTCTGGGCGGCACCGGCGCCAGCTGCCCGATCGGCGTGGCCAGGACGGGCGCCCAGGGCTGAGCCGCCGGGGGTTCCGCCCCGCGCCCGGCGGGCGCAGACTGGAGGGACCAGGAGGGCGGCCGCACCACCCGCCCCGGTGGCGCGGCCGCTCCTGTCCCTTGGAGACCCGAGGAGCACCCCATGGCCGTTCTCATCCGCAGGAACTTCGACACCGATCCCGAGGAGGTCCGCCCGTTCGAGGCGGACACCGGCGAGCTGCGCCTGGTCCACCTGGACGCCGGGGGCGTCGGGCGGGCGGTGTTCCGGCCCGGCTGGCAGTGGTCCCGGCACGTCAAGCCGATCGCGAAGACGGACAGCTGCCAGGCCGCGCACGTCGGCTACATGATCTCGGGGCGGCTGAAGATCGTCATGGACGACGGCGAGGAGAGCGAGTTCGGCCCCGGCGACTTCATGGTCTGCCCGCCCGGCCACGACGCCTGGGTGGTCGGCGACGAGCCGGCGGTCGTCCTGGACTGGCAGGGCTACGGGGACTACGCCAAGCGCTCGTGAGCCCCCGGTCGGCGGCCCCCCGCACGTGCGCGGTCAACCCCGCCGGACCTCGTGCATGAAGCACCCGAACTCCACCGCCCGGACGTGCACCACGGCCACCTCCGGGTCGGCCAGCAGTACCGCCGCGCCCGCCTCGGCGGCCTCCGGTTGCACCACGACGCCGCCGAGGATGTGCCCGCGCCGGTCGTAGGCGCGCAGCACCCGCTGCCCGCCGTGGAAGCCCTCCGGCCAGCCCTCCCCGGTCGCCGGGCCCTCGCACGGGCCGTCGTGCACGAACACCGGGCCGAGTTCCTCGTACGGGCCGGGCTCGGCCCCGGTCTCGGCGGCCCAGCGCCGCAGCGGCGCGTAGCTCAGCAGGGCGATCCGCTCCCCGGCCCCGGCCCGGGCCAGGCAGCAGCGCAGCGGGGCGCCGCCGGTCTCGTCGACCGAGCGGACCGGCGGGCGGCCGGCGTCGTCGCGCACCAGCAGGGAGCGGTGCACGGCCCGGTCGATGGCCCGGACGGTCAGGACGGACGGGGCGGGCGGAGCGGGAGGAGTGGTGGTCGTCATGCCCCCACCCTCCCGCCGCCGCCCCCGGGAGTCCGGCGGTTTTCGGCCCTCGCGTTCGACCGCGGGTCCGTCGGCTCCGTCCGCAGTCCGCAGCCCGCCGTCCGCCGTCCGCTCCCGGCCGTCAGCCGTCAGCCCGCGGCCGGTGCGCCCGCGGCGGCCCAAGGGTCGGACCGGCGCGGGGCGATCAGGTCCGCGAGCCGCGTCCCGTCGGCGGCCCAGGCCGCGACGGAGGGGGAGGCGTCGGGCCCGTTCGGCCCCGAGGAGGAGCGGGCGGCGCCCGGAACCACCGCGTAGTAGGCGGTCCAGCCGTTCATCTCCGTGGTGGCGACCAGGTCGGCGACCACCTGGACTCCGTTGAGCTCGACCAGGATCCGGGCCGGCGTCGGGCCCAGGTACAGGCCGGTCACCACGGTCCGCTCGCCGTCCCCGAGGCTCTGCGCGCCGATGGTGGGCCGGCTGTGGTCGAGGTTGTCGCTGGTGGCGTCGCGGCAGCCGAACGGCTGCTCCCACGTGCCGGTGGCCTGCTCCCACTTCTCGACGCAGGACTGCGTCGCGGTGACGCTCATCCGGTAGCCGTCGGCGATCGTGAGCTGCTTGCCGGGCTCCACCAGCCGGACCGGCGAGTCCGGCTGCGCCCCCGCCCCCGTGGCGACCGGCACCGCCGACGCGGGGGCCGCGCCGGGCAGCACCGCGGCCGTCGTCGTGACCGCCGCCCCCGCCGCGCCCGCCGCGCCGCCGGCCGGCCGGGGGTCGCCGAGGGTCAGCGCCGTCCCCCCGCAGACCAGGGCGACCGCCAGCGCGGCGGCCCCGGTGCCGACCCGCCGCCGGGCCCGCCGGCGCCGCGCCCCGGCGATGACCGCCGCCGGGTCGGGTCGCCCCGCCCCCCAGGCGGTGTCCTCCCTGGTCAGCAGCTCGCCGAGCCGGTCCTCGAATTCCGTGCCGCCGTTCATACCGCCACCTCGATGTCGCTCGGGTCGTGGCCCGCCGGACCGCCGGTGCGGTCGGCGAGCTCGGGCCGTGCGCGCAGCTTCGACAGCGCCCGGTGCAGCGTGGACTTGACCGTCCCGGGCGCGATGCCCAGTTCGGCAGCGGTCTCGGCCTCACTCAGGTCCCCGTAGTACCGCAGGACCACGACCGCCCGCTCGCGCCGGGTGAGGGCGGCCAGCGCCTGGCGCAGCAGGGCCCGCTGGGCCTGCTGCTCGGCGAAGTCCGCCGGCACCGGCCGGTCGGGGGCGTGGTCGGTGGGCAGCTCGCGGTTGCGCGGCCGCCGCCACCAGTCGCGGTGCTGGTTGACGACGATCCGGCGCACGTAGGCGGCCGGGTCGTCCGCGTTCGCGGTGATCCTGGGCCAGTGCAGGTAGGCGCGTTCCAGCGCCGACTGCACGATGTCACCGGCCCGGTGCGGATCACCGGTCAGCAGCTCGGCCAGCCTGATCAGCCGTGGCCCGATGCCGACCACGAACGCGCTGAACTCGGCGTCCAGGCGCTCCCTCTGCTCGCGTTTCACACCCCCCTGACTCCTCGGGGGGCGGGTGGGGTTCTGTCCTCGCGACCGGGAATTCGCGCGGTGCGACCTCCCGCGGCCCCCGCGGGCCTCGGGGGCGTCAGACCGCGCTGCCGGCCTTCCAGTCGGCCCAGGCCATGTTCCAGCCGTTGAGGCCGTTGGACGGGACGACGGTCTTGTCCCCGGAGTTGGTGACCTCGACCACGTCGCCGATCATCGAGCTCTTGAAGAACTTGTAGCCGTCCGCGTTGGCGTCCTCGCCGCCCTTGACGTCGCGCAGGCCGACGCAGCCGTGGCTGGTGTTCTGGCTGCCGAAGGTCGACGCGGGGGACCAGTAGTTGCCGTGGATGAAGGTGCCGGAGGTGGAGAGTCGCTGGGCGTGCGGCACGTCCGGGATGTCGTACTCGCTGCCGAGGCCGACGGTCTGCGAGTTCATCCGGGTCTGCTGGTACTGCTCGGTGATCACCATCTTGCCGCCCCAGGTGCGGAACTCGGGCGAGCCGCCGGAGATCGCGTAGACGGCGCTGACCTGGCCGTCGGTGGTGACGGTGAGCTTCTTGGTGGCGAGGTCGGCGACGCTGGTCTGGGCCCGGCCGACGGTGAAGCGGACGTCCTTGGACTGGGTGCCGTAGACGCCCTTGGCGCCCTGGACGTCCTTGAGCCGGAGCTTGACGGTCACCTTGGTGCCCTTGGCCCAGTACTGCTGCGGGCGGAAGTCGAGGCGGGTGCTGGAGAACCAGTGCCCGACGATCTCGACGCCCGGCTCGGCCACCACGGTGATGGCCTGCTGGACGGCCTTGCGGTCGGTGACCGGCTTGCTGAAGTTGATCGAGACCGGCATGCCGACGCCGACCACCGAGCCGTCCTCGGGGGTGAAGTAGCCCACGAAGGTGTTGGCCGGCGTCGCGGTGGTGAAGACCGCGTTGGCGTCGGCCTCCAGCTTGTCCTTGTCGACGGCGGCGGCGGTCACGGTGTACTTGGTGCCGCTGGCCGGGGAGGCGGCGGAGGTCCAGACGGTGCCGTCGTCGGACAGCGCGCCGGCCAGCGCCTTGCCGGTGGAGTCGGCGACCTTGACCGAGGTGAGGGTGCCGCCGGCGACGGCGACCCGGACCGGGTCGCTGAAGCCGGCCGCCGTGGTGCCGTCGGCCGGGGTGACGGTGATCACCGCGACCGAGGTCTTCGGGGACGGGGTGCTGGTGGCGCTCGCCGTCGGCTGTCCGCTTCCGGAACCGGTGCCGCCGGAGCCGTCGGAACCGCCGGCGCCCGTCGTTCCGGTGCCCGCGCCGTTGTCCGCGCTCTTGGTGTCGTTGCAGGCCGCCAGCAGCAGTACCGGGGCACCGACCAGCCCGGCGAGTACACCGCGTCGGCTCCAGCTGCTCGCGGCCGACCGGCCCTGACCGTCCCGTGCCGTCACGTCGCCCACTCCCTGCTGCTCATCCGGGCATTACGGATACAAAAACGCAATCCGTACGTTCACGGTTCCAACACCAACGGCTTGCGATCGTATGAGAAGACGAAACCAAGTGCCAAATATGGACAAAAAGCCCGACCTGCGGACAGCAGGCCGGGCTTTCGTCGGAAGTGGCGGGCGAGCCCTACTCGGCCGACTCCTCCACCGCGTACTCGTCCCAGTCCCCGTCCTCGGGGTCGAAGTCGGTGTTCGCCGACTCCCAGGTCGCCGAGGCGAGCTCGACACCCGGGACGTCGCCGAGCAGCGCCACCGGGTCGATGAAGTGGGCGAGCGAACCCGCCGGGTCCACCTCGATGGCCTCGACGGACTGCGCGCGCTCCTCGTCGTCGAGGTACTCGTCCGCGGTCACCTGCTCGAGCGCCGCCGCCTTGAGGGCGCCCTCGTCGGTGATCTCGGCGATGAGCTCGATGCTGAGCCGGACGTAGCGCGGGCTGTCCTGGCCGGTCGTGTCAGTGCTGGTCATGCGCCGAGACTACGGGATCCCGCCCGCCGGGAGGCGCCGGTGAACGCCGGGAGGCGCCGGAGAAACGCAGCGGGGCCGGTCCCCCCTTCGAGGAGGGACCGGCCCCACCGCTTCCGCCCGTCTCCCCCACCCGGGAGCCGTGCGGACGCGCCGAGCGGCGCGGGTGTCCGGGAGCCGCCTCACCCTGGCAGCCGGCCGGAGCCGGGCAGGGGCGGGACGACGGCGTCTCCGCGGACAGGGACACCACCGGCCGGGTCAGGACCGACCGTCGTGCCCGGGACGGACCGTGCCGCCGGGGAGCCGCTCCCGGCCGGTCGTTGTCGTCCCGTTCGGCGTCTTGCCGTGTGCACAACCATGCCGCAGTCGTGTTAAGCCCGTGCTGCACGGAGATGACGCCGGTGTACCGGTTCGCCCGGAAACGGAACCGGTGCCCCACGGTTCCTCAGCCACCGGGTCGGGGGCGGCGGCTGACCGCGGCTCGGTGGGCGGCGGGGCTCAGTGGCCGAGGCGGCTGCCGGCCAGGAAGCCGAGCAGGTCCTGGCGGGTGACGATGCCCTGCGGCTTGCCCTCCACCAGCACCACCGCGGCGTCGGCCTTCTCCAGCACCGTCATCAGGTTGGTGACGGTCTCGCCCGAGCCGACCACCGGCAGCGGCTTGGACATCACCCGGTCCAGCGTGTCGGTCAGCTGGATGTCGCCCGCGAAGACGCCCTCCAGCAGCAGCTTCTCCGCCACCGAGCCGATCACCTCGCCGGCCATGATGTCCGGGTGGCCGGCACCCGGCGAGACGACCGGCATCTGCGAGACGCCGTACTCGCGCAGCACCCGTACCGCCTCGGCGACGGTCTCGTTGGGGTGCATGTGGACGAACTGCGGAATGCCCTCGTGCTCGATGGCGTCCTTGCGGGCCAGCACCTCGCCGATGTGCGCCTCGTCGGTGGCGGACGGCAGGAAGCCGTAGTCGGCCATCCAGTCGTCGTTGAAGATCTTCGAGAGGTAGCCCCGGCCGCCGTCCGGCAGCAGCACCACGACGACGTCGTCCGGGCCGAGCCCGCGCGCCACCTCCAGCGCGGCGACGACCGCCATGCCGCAGGAGCCGCCGACCAGCAGGCCCTCCTCCTTGGCCAGGCGGCGGGTCATCTGGAAGGAGTCCTTGTCGGAGACGGCGACGATGCCGTCCGCGACGTCGCGGTCGTAGGCGGTCGGCCAGAAGTCCTCACCGACGCCCTCGACCAGGTACGGCCGGCCGGTGCCGCCCGAGTAGACCGAGCCCTCCGGGTCGGCGCCGATCACCTTGACCTTGCCGCCGGAGACCTCCTTCAGGTAGTTGCCGGTGCCGGAGATGGTGCCGCCGGTGCCGACGCCCGCCACGAAGTGGGTGATCCGGCCCTCGGTCTGCTCCCACAGCTCCGGACCGGTGGAGTGGAAGTGCGAGGCCGGGTTGTCCGGGTTGGAGTACTGGTCCGGCTTCCAGGCGTTCGGGGTCTCCCGGACCAGGCGGTCGGACACGTTGTAGTACGAGTCCGGGTGCTCGGGGGCGACGGCGGTCGGGCAGACGACCACCTCGGCGCCGTACGCGCGCAGGGTGTTGATCTTGTCGGTGGATACCTTGTCCGGACAGACGAAGATGCACTTGTAGCCCTTCTGCTGGGCCACGATCGCCAGACCGACACCGGTGTTGCCGGAGGTCGGCTCCACGATGGTGCCGCCGGGCTTGAGGGCGCCCGAGGCCTCGGCGGCCTCGATCATCCGCATGGCGATGCGGTCCTTCACCGAGCCGCCGGGGTTGAAGTACTCGACCTTGGCGAGCACGGTGGCGCTGATCCCCTCGGCGACCTTGTTCAGCTTGACCAGCGGCGTGTTGCCGACCAGGTCGATGATCGAATTGTGGTACCGCACGGGGGTCCTCCCGGTGTGTGGGCATACGAGTGCTGTCGGTACCGCAAGCGTAGGCCGTACCGGGCGCCCCGGAGAGCCCGTGCGCACCACGAACGGCCCACCCCCGTCGTAGGCCGCGTCCCGGGCGGGTACTAGGGGTGTACACGCATCGGGAACGGCACCCGTCGGGGTGGCACGAGGACGCGAAGGGGGCACGGGGTGCCAGGAACACAGCAGTCGCGGGCCCGGGTGGCCCGGCGGATCGCCACCGCGGCGGCGTACGGCGGCGGCGGGCTGGGGGTACTGGGGGTGGGCCTGGTCGGCCTGCTGCTGACCGAGAGCAAGCTGGCCGTCCAGGCCATCGGCATCCTGGACGGCGACCCGCCGAGGGCCGACGGGGTCTACGGCGAGGCCTTCGCCGATCGCGCGGCCGCGCCGCAGCCGCCGCTGGTGCTGGCCTTCCTGGGCGACTCCACGGCGGCCGGCCTGGGCGTGCTGCGGGCCCGGGAGACCCCGGGGGCGCTGCTCGCCGCGGGCCTCGCCTCGGTCGCCGAGCGCCCGGTCCGGCTGGTGAACGTGGCGTTCTCGGGCGGCCGCTCCGCCGATCTGGCCGGCCAGCTGGAGCAGGCCCTGGCGTGCCGCCCGGACATCGCCGTGATCATGATCGGCGCCAATGACGTGACCCGGCACAGCCCGGCCCAGCTCGCGGTGCGCCAGCTCGGCGAGACGGTCGCCGCGCTGCGCGCCGCCGGCTGCGAGGTGGTGGTCGGCACCTGCCCCGACCTCGGCACCATCAAGCCGGTCCGCCCGCCGCTGCGCTGGGTGGCCCGCCGGGTCAGCCGCCAGCTGGCCGCCGCGCAGACCATCGCGGTGGTGGAGGCGGGCGGCCGGACGGTCTCGCTCGGCTCGCTGCTCGGCCCGGAGTTCGCGGCCCGGCCGGAGATGTTCGCCGCCGACCGCTACCACCCCTCCGCCCAGGGCTACGCGACGGCCGCGATGGCCGTGCTGCCGTCGGTCTGCGCCGCACTGGGCCTCTGGCCGCAGGAGGAGCCGGCCGACGGGCCGGTCCCCGGCGAGGCGGTGCTGCCGGTGGCGGTGGCCGCGGCGGCCGCGGCCGACCGGTCCGGCAGCGAGGTGGCGGCGGTCGGCGGCGCGGACGGCGCGGCCGGGCGCTGGGCGCTGCTGCGGCACCGGCTGCGGGTCGGCCTGCCGGGCTCCTGGGCCACCGGGGCACCGGTCGGCGGGCCGTCCGACGGGGCACCCGGGAGCCCGCCCGAGGGCCTGTCCGGGGGGCTCTCCGGGAGCGCCGGTCCGGCGCCCGGCAACACGTCGGCCAGCTCACACACCGGGGCGGGTGACGACTGAGCTACCAGACGGTAACTTTCCTCCCGGACGCCTGTCCGCCGCCACTCAGCGAGGAGCCCGCCATGCCCGAAGCCGTCATCGTCAGCGCCACCCGTTCGCCGATCGGCCGGGCCTTCAAGGGCTCTCTGAAGGACGTCCGCCCGGACGACCTGACCGCGCACATCATCCAGGCCGCGCTGGCCAAGGTGCCGCAGCTCGACCCGCGCGAGATCGACGACCTGATGCTCGGCTGCGGCCTGCCCGGCGGCGAGCAGGGCCACAACCTGGCCCGCATCGTGGCGGTGCAGATGGGCATGGACTACCTGCCCGGCACCACCATCACCCGCTACTGCTCCTCCTCGCTGCAGACCACCCGGATGGCCCTGCACGCGATCAAGGCCGGCGAGGGCGACGTCTTCCTCTCGGCCGGCGTGGAGACCGTCTCCCGGTCGGTCAACGGCACCTCGGACGGCATGCCCGGCACCATGAACCCGCTGTTCGGCGACGCCCAGGCGCGCACCGCCAAGCGGGCCGAGGAGGGTGGCGGCGAGTGGCACGACCCGCGCGAGGACGGGCTGCTGCCGGACGCCTACATCGCGATGGGCCAGACCGCCGAGAACCTCGCCGCGCTCAAGGGCATCACCCGCGCCGAGCAGGACGAGTTCGGCGTGCGCTCGCAGAACCTCGCCGAGGCGGCGATCAAGGCCGGCTTCTGGGAGCGGGAGATCACCCCGGTCACCACCCCCGACGGCACCGTGGTCTCGACGGACGACGGCCCGCGCGCGGGCGTCACCCTGGAGGGCGTCTCCGGCCTGAAGCCGGTGTTCCGTCCGGACGGCACGGTGACCGCCGGTAACTGCTGCCCGCTGAACGACGGCGCCGCCGCACTGGTGATCATGTCCGACACCAAGGCCCGCGAGCTGGGCATCACCCCGCTCGCCCGGGTGGTCTCCACCGGCGTCAGCGCGCTCTCCCCCGAGATCATGGGCTACGGCCCGGTCGAGGCCTCCAGGCAGGCACTGAAGCGGGCGGGCCTGTCCATCGGCGACATCGACCTGGTCGAGATCAACGAGGCCTTCGCCGCCCAGGTGATCCCGTCCTACCGGGACCTCGGCGTCGACCTGGACCGGCTGAACGTCAACGGCGGCGCGATCGCGGTCGGCCACCCCTTCGGCATGACCGGCGCCCGCATCACCACCACCCTGATCAACTCGCTGCAGTGGCACGACAAGCAGTTCGGTCTGGAGACCATGTGCGTCGGCGGCGGCCAGGGCATGGCGATGGTTCTGGAGCGCCTGAGCTGACCTCGCGCTGTCAACCCCGAAGGGTCCAGACCACCCATTTGGAGTGACACAGCGTAATTGAGGGCCGGATCACACCGCGAGGTCGATCCGGCCCTCTTTTCTTTCGTTTCCGGACCGGAAATCGACGGTGCGGAGCGGATCAACTCCGCTGCGTAGAGCGGTCCTACCTAACAATTTGGGGACAAGAGCGAAAGTCACCGACAAATTGGACATTGGCCACTGCGGTAACAGTGCCGGATGGGGCAGTGTGGAGAGGTAACCCCGTTCCACTCCTCCCTAGGAGTACGTTCCGTGAGCGCCGTCTACACCATCCTGTTGCTGATCCTGATCGCCGTCTCGACCGCCGTGCTGGTCCACCTCCGGGGCGTCTCCCGCCGGTTGGACGCACAGGCCGCGGTCGCCCCGACCGTCGACGAGGCCGCGATACGCCGGGCCGTCGCCGAGGCCCTGGCCGCCGACCGCGAGCGGGAGATCACCGAGGCCCGGGCGTTCTGGGCCGAGCAGGAGGCCCGCGCGGCCGAGGACGCGCCGCTGTTCGACTCCCCGTTCGCCGGTGTCTTCAGCACCACCGACGAGTGGCCGCTCTTCTTCCCCCGCCCCACCGGGCCGAACGAGGCCGCCGACAACGCCGACCACCCGGGCACCATGGACCCGGAGTTCGGCGAGGCCCTGCGCTCGGCGCTGGAGGACCTCATCGGCGACGGCGGCACCGGGACCGGCCCCGAGGGCGGCAGCCCGCTGCGCCCCGCCCACCCGGCCGGCCACCCCGCCGGTGGCCACCCGGCCGGCGAGGGCACCGGCGACGCCCGGGCCCGCCGCGAGGCCGACCTGCTGGCCACCGGGCTGGACGCCGGGCTGCTGGACGCCGAGGCCGCCGTCGAGGAGGCCCCGGCCACCGCGCCCGACCCGCGCCGCCACCCCTCGCACCCCGACTTCGTGCCCAGCCAGACGCCGTCCCGGGAGTGGACCGACACCCGGCTGGCCACGCTGGCCGACGAGGGCACCGCACTGATCGACGTCCGCCCCGGACCGCTCGGCACCCTGGACGTCTACGCCTTCGCCGACGGCACCACGCTCTGCGTGGCCCCGGGCGACCGCGAGGCCGCGTACCGGCTGATCGACGCCGTCCGGGCCGGTGAGAACGTCCGACTGCTCGGCGGCTCCCGGTTCTCCGGCTCCTACTCGCTGACCTTCTCCACCGACGAGGACGCCGTGTACGTGCTCGCCGACCGCGTGGTGGCCAGCATCTGACCCGAGCGCGCCGACGCGGGCGCGCCGACGCCGAGGGCCGGCCGGATCGAGGGGGTTACCGATCCGGCCGGCCCTCGGCGTTCCGCCGTTGCGCCTCGGGGCCCTCAGAGCGCCGCCGAGGCCTCCACCAGCCGCCGCACGGCCATGGCCCGCACCGCCCCGGCCGCCACCGGCGGGCCGTCCGGCAGGGCCACCGCGGCGTCCCCCGGCAGCGCGGCCAGCGCCGCCGCCAGGTCGTGCCCGACCACGGCGAGCTGGTCGCCGACGGCGAACACCCCGACGTCCGGCAGCTCGTGCGCGGGCACGCCGTCCGCCCCGCCGTCGACCCGGACCGCCTCGGCGGCCCGCGCCGCTTCCGCCAGCCAGCGGGCCAGCGCCAGTCCGGCCGCGGCCCGCGAGGGGTGTCCGGGGACGGCGCCGAGCAGCCGGCTCTGCGGCATCGCGCGGAACCGGTCGGCCAGGGCGTCGACGGCCTCGGCCAGGGTCTTCTCATCGGACGTCTCGGACATGCCCGCGAGCATACGGGCCACCGGGAACGAAAGCCGCCGGGCCCCGGAGCGGTCGCTCCGGGGCCCGGCGGCAGTGGTGGTACAGCGGGTCGTACGACCGAGGATCAGTCGTCGCCGCGCAGGATCGCGATCAGCCGCAGCATCTCGATGTAGATCCAGACCAGCGAGAGGGTGAGCCCGAAGGCCGCCCGCCAGGACTCCTTCTGCGGCGCGCCCTGCGCGATGGCCTCCTCGACCGCCGCGAAGTCCAGCGAGAGGAAGAACGCGCCGAGGCCGATGCCGACCAGGCCGACCACGATGCCCAGCGGGCCGCTGCGCAGGCCCATGTCGGCGCCGAACAGCGAGGCGACCAGGTTGATCAGCATCAGCAGCACGAAGCCCATGGCGATCGCGATGCCGATCCGGGTGTAGCGCGGGGTGACCCGGATCCGCCCGGTCTTGTAGGCGATCAGCATCGCCGCGAACACCGCCGCGGTGCCCAGCACCGCCTGGATCGCGATGCCCTCCCAGACGCTGTTGAACACCTTGGTGATCGCACCGAGCGCGAAGCCCTGGAGGCCCGCGTAGAGCAGGATCAGCGGCGGGCTGACGCTCCGCTTGAAGGAGATCACCATGCCGAGCACGAACGCGATCAGCGAGGCGACGCCGGCCAGGCCGAAGTTCCGCTCCGGCAGCGCGACCCAGGCGAGACCGCCGGCCGCGACCAGGGTGAGCAGCGTCATCGCGGTGCGCGCGACCACGTCGTCCAGCGTCATCCGGCCCGTCGCCGCGGGACCGGCGGAGGGCGCGTTGTACATCCCGGCGAGCTGCTCGTCGGTCAGCGGCGCACCGCCCTGGGGCTGCTGGCCGTAGGGGTTGTTGGCGTACGGGTTGTTCCCGTACGGATTGTTGCCGTAGGGGCTGCCTGCGTACTGGCTCCCGGCCGGCGGGGTCTGGGTGGTCCCGAAACCCGCGTAGCCGGACTCGCGGGTGAAGGACCCCTCCCGCGAGAAGACCGGGTTGCTGCTTCTCATTGCTCATTCCCTCCGTGGCGGCACTGCACCGCCCGCAGCACAAGGGTAATGGCTTGGCAAAGGAATCGGCATCCGCCGCGAGAACGATTCGGCCGCTGACGTCCGGCGGGGACGCCGGTCGGCGTCCCCGCGAGTCGGTGCCCAGAGCCGGACTCGAACCGGCACGGCCTTTCGGCCAAGCAGTTTTAAGCTGCCCGTGTCTGCGTTCCACCATCTGGGCTTCTGCGGACCCGGCCCGGCCGGCGGAACGGAGAGCAGCGCTCCGCCCCCGTGCGGGCCACCCCTGAGCCTAGTCGCCCGGCATCCCCTTTCGCATGTTCCGAGGCGGGGAAGTTGTCATGTTTCCTTGCCATCTGACGAACAGTTCGTGATTTGGCCACTCGACCCGCTCGATCCGGCCACCGGCCCTCCGCTCAGGGTCGGTGTCATACCGCAGGAGGAGGGCGCCACCTGGGCGTACGCCCAGCGGTGGTCGGGCCAACCGTCCGGCGGAGCGACGAGAAACCATGATCACCGGAAGGAGCATGGAGGTACGGCCGGACGCCCCTGGAAGGGCCCCGGCCGGCCAGCCTCCGGAGCCGCACGGCCCGGTCCGCCATGCCCGACCCGAGGAGCACCCCGTGAGCACGTCGACCGCAACCGCCGTCCGTACCGGCCGGGCGGCCGCCCGCGCCACCGGCCTGAACAAGGTCTACGGGGAGGGCGAGACCCGCGTGGTCGCCCTCGACAACGTCAGCGT
>NZ_JODS01000029.1 GCF_000718025.1 Kitasatospora purpeofusca | reverse complement strand
CCCCGCTCCGACCGCCACCCTCACCGCCGTCGCCGCCGCACCCCCGCCCCCGGCCGCACCCCCGGCCGCCGGCCTCGACCCCACCACCTGGACGACCGTCCTCCTCCTCACCGTCCTCGTCCCGGCCGCGCTCGCCGCGGCCCTCGGCCACCACCACACCAGCTCCCGGAGCCGCCGATGAACCCCGTCCCCCTGCTCAGCGCCGCCGCCTGCGTGACCCTCGCCGTCGGCGCCCTGGCCGTCGCCCACCGACTCCGCCCCGCCGTCCCCGAGGGCGAACTCCCGCCCGAGCCGCACCCCGTGCTCTCCAGCATCGGTTCCGGCCTGCTGTCCGGCTTCATACTGCTCACGGGTTTCCTCGTCGCCACCGGCTGGGCCGCCCGCAGCACCGGCATCCTCCCGCCCCGCGGCCTCTACCTCGCCGACGTCGCCGCCGGCACCGCCGTCCTCCTCTACCCCGCCCTCGCCGGCCTCCCCTTCACCGCCCGCTACACCACCGCCGTCACCTTCTTCGCCGCCCTCGTCGGCTACACCATGTGCCTCGCCATCCAGCTGCGCCCCTGAGCCCACCCGCGCCGCAGCGGTGCCGAACCGACGCCGCACCGGTGCACAGGACGTCGGATCCGCCGACTTCCTGCTCCGCGCGGCACGGGTAGGGGTGGCGGAAAGCTGCGCTGCCCCGGGGCGGGGGTGCGGGCTAGCCTGGGAGGCGATTCCCGGACGCCCCGGAAGGGGGTGCAGGCGGATGGCCGGTGACATGGTCACCGTGGGTGAGGTGGTGCTCGGACGGATCCGGGCACAGGCAGAGGTGCTGGCCGAGCTGGACGAGGCCGTACGCGCCGACGAACCGGACGCGGTGCACCGGATGCGGGTCGCCTGCCGGCGCCTGCGCAGCGCGTTCCGGACCTACCGGCGGCTACTGGCCCCCGGAGCGACCGACGAACTGGTGGCCGAGCTGCGCTGGCTCGCGGCCGCGCTGGGCCGGGCCCGCGACCAGGAGGTCCTGGGCGAACGGCTCGCGGCGCGGGCCCGGGAACTGCCCGCGGAGTGCCGACCTGAGCAGGTCGCCGCCGAACTGGAACGCCGGGGCAAGGCCGAGTACCGCCGGGTCTGGCCCGAGGTCGTCGCCGCCCTGGACAGCCCGCGCCGCCGGGCACTCGCCGACGGACTCGCCGAGCTGCTCACCGACCCGCCGCTGCGCGGCCGGGCGGACCGGGCGGCCGGCCCCGAACTGACGCGGGTCGCCGCCCGGGAACAGCGGCGCACCGCCGACCGGATCCGGACCGCGCTGGCCGACGGGGGCGAGGAACAGGACACCGCGCTGCACGAGGCCCGCAAGGCCGCCAAACGCGCCCGGTACGCGGGCGAGACGGCGCTGCCGGTCGCGGGCCGGGCGGCCGAGCGCTACGTCGCCCGGATGAAGGCCGTCCAGGAGGTGCTCGGCGAGCACCAGGACGCGGTGGTGGCCTCGACCGCGCTGCGCGAGCAGGCACGCGCCTCCAAGGAGCCGTTCGGCTACGGCGTGCTGTACGGGCAGCAGCTGGCGGAGGCGGAGCGGGCGCGGCTCGCGCTGCCGGAGGTGTGGGAGCGCGCGGCCCGGCCGGAGCTGACCCGGTTCGTCTGACGTCCGGGGGAGCGCGGCGCGGTCATCCCTCCGCGTCCCCGCTCCCCGCCGTCATGCCTCCGCCGTCACTCCTCCGCCGGGTCGAGCCCGGCGGCCCGGGCGGCGGTGCGGAGCAGCTCGCGCAGCATCACGGTGCTGAGCCGGCCGGTGTTCGTGTTGCGCGGGCTGACGTGGTAGCAGCCGTACAGCTCCAGCGGCGGCCCCCCGTCGCGGGCCGGCAGGGTGACGTGCGCGCCGTGGCCGAACTGCGGCCGGGGGCGCGGGACGGTCCAGCCGGCCGCGTCGAGCACCGGGAGCAGCGTCTGCCAGCCGAAACCGCCGAGCGCCACCACGCTGCGGACGGTGGGGCGGAGCAGTTCGAACTCGCGGGCGATCCAGGGCCGGCAGGTGTCGCGCTCGACGGTGCTCGGCTTGTTGTCGGGCGGGGCGCAGCGCACCGGGTCGGTGATCCGCACGCCGTGCAGCGCGAGGCCGTCGCCGTGCCGGACGGAGAGCGCGCGGTTGGCGAGGCCCAGGCGGTGCAGGGCGGCGTAGAGCAGGTCGCCGGAGGGGTCGCCGGTGAAGATCCGGCCGGTGCGGTTGGCGCCGTGCGCGGCGGGGGCGAGGCCGACCAGGACGAGCGGGGCGTCGGGCGGCCCGAAACCGGGGATCGGACGGGCCCAGTAGTCCCAGTCCAGGTAGGCGCGGCGTTTGACGCGGGCCGTCTCCTCGCGCCACTCGACCAGCCGGGGGCAGGCCCGGCAACCGGTGACGACACGGTCGAGCACGGTGAGGTCCGGGGCCCGGGCGGCGGCCGCGGCCGGGTGCTGCGGATGGTCCGGGGCGTCCGCGTGCTCGTGGGCGTCGGCCGGGGCCGGTTCCTCGGCGGGGGACTGCGGCATGGCGACGATCCTAGGGCGTGTCCTGGGCTGCCGGAGGTTCGTTCCGGCCCGGACGGGGCAGGCGTAGCGTGGAACCAGCTGTTCCGGCGGCCGTCGGCAGACTGGGTCGGCGACGGCCGGGGCTCGCTGCCGCGCGAGGAGGCCGTGATGGTCGTCGATGTGGTGATAGCGGTCGTGGTCGTGGTGCTGATGCTGACGGCCGTGGTGGCGGGGCTGAGCCTGCGCGTCGTGCAGCAGTTCCAGCAGGGCGTGGTGTTCCGGTTCGGCCGGGTGCGCGACGAGGTGCGCGGGCCGGGGCTGGTCGCGCTGATGCCCGTCGCGGACAAGCTGCGCCGGGTGAACGTACAGATCGTGACGCTGCCGATCCCGGCGCAGGAGGGCATCACCCGGGACAACGTGACCGTCCGGGTGGACGCCGTCGTGTACTTCCGGGTGGAGGACCCGGTGAAGGCGATCATCAATGTGCAGGACTACAACTTCGCCATCTCCCAGGTCGCGCAGACCTCGCTGCGGTCGATCATCGGCAAGAGCGAGCTGGACGACCTGCTGGCCAACCGCGAACCGATCAACCAGGGGCTGGAGCTGATGATCGACAGCCCGGCCCTGGGCTGGGGCATCGAGATCGACCGGGTGGAGATCAAGGACGTCGCCCTGCCGGAGTCGATGAAGCGCTCGATGTCCCGGCAGGCGGAGGCCGAGCGGGAGCGGCGGGCGCGGATCATCACGGCCGACGGCGAGTTCCAGGCGTCCGCGCGGCTGTCGGAGGCGGCGGCCGTGATGAGCGCGACCCCGGCGGCGCTGCAGCTGCGACTGCTGCAGACGGTGGTGGAGGTGGCGGCGGAGAAGAACTCGACCCTGGTGCTGCCGTTCCCGGTGGAGCTGCTGCGCTTCCTGGACAGTGCGGCGGAGACCCATCGGCGGGCGGCGGGCGAGGCCGACAGCCGGGCCGCGGCCGAGGACGCCGCGTCGGCGCCGGGGGAGCCGGCCGAGGTGCCGGGTGCGGAGAGCGGGACGCCTCCGGTACGTGCTGCCGAGGTCCACGAACTCCCTCCGCTGGAAGAGCTGTTGGAGAGCCCGCCGCTCGATGTGCCGCCGGTCCCGCCCTTGGACCCGCCGACCGGCTCGTCGGAGGGCCCCGAAGGCGGGCGGGGCGCCGCCGCGTAGGCGGCCCGGTGGCGGGGCCCCGGCGGCCGGACCACGATGGAGTGACGGGAGTGGCAGGCAGGTCAGGAGGCCGATCATGACCAGTGCGGGCGACATCATGCATCAGGGGGCCGAGTGCGTGCGCGAGCACGAGACGCTCGCCACCGCGGCCCGGCTCATGAAGGAACGCGACGTCGGAGCGCTGCCGATCTGCGGTGAACGACAGAAGCTCCTGGGGATCCTCACCGACCGGGACATCGTGCTGAAGTGCGTCGCGGAGGGCCTCGACCCGGAGCAGGTGACCGCGGGCGAGGTGGCCCAGGGGCGGCCGATGACGGTGGAGGCGGACGAGGACGTCGAACAGGTGCTGCGGGTGATGGAGCAGTACCGGGTGCGGCGGCTGCCGGTGATCAACCACCCGGAGCACGAGCTGGTCGGCATGATCAGCGAGGCGGACATCGCGCGCGGCATGCCGCAGACGCGGCTGGCCGAGTTCGTGACGGCGGTCTGCGCCGAGGACTCGCCGCGCTCGAAGGAGGTGCTGGACACGCCGCAGGGCGTGTAACGGGGTTCGGTTCGGCTCGGCCCGGGGCATGCCCCGGGCCGAGGACATGTCCGGCCGAAGGGGACGAACCTGTCGGTCGGTCAGGGCGGGCCCGACCTTGGTCGCGAGGGTGCCGCGTGGTGCCGGTACGATCCTCCTCGCCGTGCACACGGGTGCGAGGTCGGAGGCTGGGGCGCGGCGCGCCCGCACGATGTCCTCGCCGCGCCCGGTGCCGATCCAGAACCGCCCGGATCCGGGCGGTTCTTCCTCACCTCGCTGGCCAGGAAAGCAGTTCATGATCCTCGTTTCCATCCTTCTGATCCTCGGCGTGCTCGTGGTCGCCGGTGCGGTCAAGGTCGTTCCCCCGCTGCTGGCCCTGGGGCGGCAGAGCCGCCGCGAGGAGGAGCTGCGGGGGATCCTCGTCCCGCGCGAGAAGCTCGTGGTGAAGGGCGACGAGCCGCCTGCGGAGCTGGCGGCCGTGCTCGACGCGGCGCGGTCCGGTGACTGGCGCCCGGCGGCCGGGTACCTGGCCGAGGTCGGCGCCTACCGCGACGCGTCCCTGCGCTGGGCGCGGCTGGGGCCGTTGTGCACCGTGGCGGCCGAGGACGACACCTGGCTGCGCCGGTGGCGCGAGGAGGACCCGCGCAATACGGCTGCCGCCCTGGTGCAGACCAGTGTGCTGGTCTCGCGTGCCGCGGCGATCCGCACCAGCAAGCCCGCCTCCGAGGTGAGCGCGGAGCAGTTCCGCGGGTTCCACGAGGTGCTGCGCGAGGCGGAGCAGGTCGCACTGCAGGCCGTCGAAGCGGCACCGGCCGAGGACGCCAATCCCTGGGTGGCGCAGATCGTCATCGCCATGGGGCTGAGCTGGTCGCGTGAGGACTTCCGCACCCTCTGGGCGGAGGTGGTGGCCCGCGATCCGCACCACCTGCGGGCGCACGAGGCCGCGCTGCAGTACTGGTGCGCCAAGTGGCACGGCAGCCACGAGCTGATGCACGCCTTTGTGGACACCGCACTCGCCAGCGCGTCGGCCGGCAGTCTGCTGACCGTTCTGCGGATACGGGCGTTCTTCGAACAGATCTCCCGGGACAAGGCACCGGCGGAGGCCTACCGGACGCCGGAGTTCACCGCGGCCGTGGACGCCCTGCTGGCCGACCTGGCGCAGGCCGATCCGACGCATCCCTATCTGCAGGACGCCCGGGGCTGGGCCGCCTGGGGGCTGGTCAAGAATGCCCGGCCGGTGCAGTCCCTGGAGCTGTTCCGCGTGATGGGCCGGGAGGTGGCCGGCCCGTGGCTCGACCACGAGGATCCGCGGGCGGCCTTCTACCGGATGCGTGAGAACTCTGTGCAGGCGGTCGCCCGGGGGGGGGGGGGGGGGGGGGGGTGGGGGGGGGGGGGGGCCCGGGGCCGGGGTGCGGCCCGGCGGGGGCCACCCCGGGGGGGGAGCCGATGGGGTGCAGTGTCTGTGACTTTGCTCGACTCACACCCTTCCTCCACTTTGCAAAGTCGAACTTTGCAAAGTGGAGGAAGGGTGGAATGGATGGAAATCAGCGTAATTGGCTCAGAGGTGGGGCGGTCGCGCACTTTGCAAAGTGCACTTTGCAAAGTGCGCGGAGCGGGGGAGCAGCGAGAGCGGCGGGGGAAGCGGCTGGGGCAACAGGGGCCTGGCGGGAGGGTCAGGCGAGGGCGTAGACCGTGGTGGCGTGGGCGGCCGGCTCCTCCTCGCCCTCGGCGGTGAGGGTGATGTCCAGGAACGCGATCCGCCGGCCCAGCTTGGTGACTCGGGCGTGCACCAGGACGTCCTGTCCGACGACAGCACGCTGGAAGCTGGTGGACTGCTGGACGGTCGTCATCGGGCCGAAGCCGCCCCGGGCCGCGGACACCGCGATCACGCTCGCGGTGTCCGCCGCCGCCATCAGTGCCTGGCCGGAGAGTGCGCCGCCCTCCCGGGCGAGCTGGTCGGACCAGGGCAGCCGGAGTACGGCGTGGCGCTCTCCGGTCTCGGTCACCGACAGGCCGAGCGCCTGCACCCAGGGGGCGAAGTTGTCGGCCAGGATCTTGTCCGCCTCGGCGGTGCTGAGGGTCATGCCGTCATTGTGGCGGCCGCCGCGGACGGTGTCAGGGACTCGGCGCGCCCGGTCGTCGGGCGGCGAATCGGCTACCCGGCCGAGGGCCCGTCCGGTTGCTCCCGCAGGGCCCGGAGCATCAGTTCCGCCAGGTGCAGGGCCCGCCGCCCGTCGGCCAGTTGGGAGATCTGGGTGCGGCAGCTGAAGCCGTCCGCGAGGATCACGGTGTCCGGCCCGGCGGCCCGGACCTCCGGGAGCAGTACCCGCTCGGCGATCGCCGCCGAGATCTCGTAGTGCCCGCGTTCGAAGCCGAAGTTGCCCGCGAGTCCGCAGCACCCGGAGTCCAGGACCCGGTTCTCGACGCCCATCCGTCGCTCGATCCGGCGGTCCGCCGCGCTGCCGAGCACCGCGTGCTGGTGGCAGTGGGTCTGGGTGACGGCGTCCACCGGCAGCTGCGGCAGCGGCGTGTCCGGCGCGTACTCGTCGACGAACTCGGCGAAGGTGCGGGTGCGTTCGGCCAGCGGGCGGCCCTCGGCGCCGAGCAGGCGCGGCACTTCCTCGCGCAGGGTGGCGGTGCAGCTCGGGTCCATCCCGACGACGGGTGTACCGGCCGGCAGGCCGGTGGCGGCGAGTGCGGCCAGGCTGCGGCGCATCACCCTTCGGGCGCCCGGGAGTTGGCCGGTGGAGTACCAGGTCAGGCCGCAGCAGACCGGGCCGGCCGGCAGGCGGACGTCGAAGCCGAGGTGTTCCAGGACCTCGACGGCTGCGCGCAGGACCTCCGGCTGGAGGTGGTCGGAGAAGGTGTCCGGCCAGAGCAGCACGGGCTGCGCGCCCGCCGGGGCCGGGTGCCCGGCGCGGTGCCGCCGGTACCAGCGGGTGAAGGTCTCCGGGGGCAGCACCGGCAGTGCCCGGCGCCCGTCGATGCCGCCGAGCCGCTTGAGCAGCGGGGCGGCCGGTGAGCGGCCGATCGCGTTCACCAGGCCGGGCGCGAGCGCGGCGCCGCGCAGCCACAGCGGCAGCCGGCCCATCGCGTAGTGCGCGGCGGGCCGGAGCCGGTGCCGGTAGTGCTGGTACAGGAACTCGCTCCGGTAGGTGGCCATGTCGACCTGGACCGGGCAGTCGCTCGCGCAGCCCTTGCAGCCCAGGCAGAGGTCCAGCGCCTCGCGGACCTCGGCGGACCGCCAGCCGTCCGTGATCGCGGCCTCGGCACCGGGGCGCTCCCCGGAACCGGCGCCGCGCAGCATCTCGGCGAGCAGCCGGGCCCGCCCGCGGGTGGAGTGCCGTTCCTCGCCGGTGGCCATGTAGCTCGGGCACATCACGCCGGTGGTCGGGTCGACGCACTTGCCGACCCCGACGCAGCGGCGGACCGCCTTGGCGAGGCTGCCGTCGTCCCGCTCGTACGGCAGGGCGAGCGGCAGCTCGCGCACCGGCCGCCCGCCGAAGCGCAGGTCGGCGTCCAGCGGGCGCGGGTCGACCGCGGTACCGGGGTTGAGCAGGTTCTCCGGGTCCCAGAGGTTCTTGAACTCGCTGAACAGGCCGATGACTTCGGGTGGGTACATGCGCGGCAGCAGTTCGCCGCGGGCCTGCCCGTCGCCGTGCTCGCCGGAGAGCGAACCGCCGTGCGAGACCACCAGGTCGGCCGCCTGTTCCATGAACTCCCGGAACACCGGCAGCCCTTGCGGCCGGGTGAGCGGGAAGTCGATCCGCAGGTGGACGCAGCCCTCGCCGAAGTGCCCGTACGGCACGCCGCGCAGGCCGTGCCGGCGCAGCAGGTCGCGCAGTCCGCGCAGGTAGTCGCCGAGCCGTTCCGGCGGGACGGCCGAGTCCTCCCAGCCGGGCCAGGCCTCGCCGCCGTCGGGCAGCCGGGTCACGATCCCGGCACCGGCCTCCCGCACGGCCCAGAGCTGGCGCTGCTCGGCCGGGTCGGTGACCACGGCGGCGGTGGCGGTGCGTTCGCGTCGGACGGTGTCGGCGAGACGGCGGGCGGCGTCCAGGGCCTCGGCGGCGGTCGCGCCGCCGGTCTCCAGGAACAGCCAGCAGGCGCCGTCGGGCAGCCGGTCGAGGGCGGGCGGGCGCGGTCCGGCGGCGAGCAGGGCGGCGATCAGGTCGGCGGCCATGCCTTCGACGGTGAGCGGGCCGAGGGGCAGCAGCGCGGGCACGGCGTCGGCCGCGGCTGTCTCGTCGGGGTAGCCGGCCAGCACCAGGGCGCGGGCGGGCGGCTCCTCGACGAGCCGGACGGTGGCGCCGAGCAGCAGCGCGCAGGTGCCCTCGGTGCCGGTGAGGGCACGGGCCAGGTGGTGGCCGCGTTCGGGCAGCAGGGCGTCCAGCGGGTAGCCGGAGACCCGGCGCGGGAGTTCGGGCAGGCCCCGGCGGATGGTGGCGAGGTTCCGGTCGGTGAACTCCTGGAGCCGGTGGTGGAGTCGGCCCTCGGGGCCGGGCCGGGCGGCGAGGGCGGTCCGTTCGGCGGGGGTGAGCGGGCCGCCGACGGTCAGTTCGGTGCCGTCGGCGAGCAGCAGGTCCAGCGATTCGACGTTGTCGGCGGTGCGGCCCCAGGCGACGGAGTGCGCGCCGCAGGAGTCGTTGCCGATCATGCCGCCGAGCGTGCAGCGGCTGTGGGTGGACGGGTCCGGCCCGAACCGCAGGCCGTACGGGCGGGCGGCGCGCTGGAGGTCGTCGAGGACGGTGCCGGGCTGGACGCGGGCGGTGCGGCGCTCCGGGTCGATGCCGAGGACGGCGCCCAGGTGGCGGCGGAAGTCGAGCACCACCGCGCCGGGGCCGATCGCCTGTCCGCCGATGCTGGTCCCGGCGCCGCGCGCCACCACGGGCACCCGGTGGTCACGGCAGAGCGCGAGCGCGGTGCGCACGTCCTCGGCGTCGGCGGGCTTGACCACACCGAGCGGCAGGTGCCGGTAGTTGGAGGCGTCGTGGCTGTAGACGGTCCGTTCGGCGGCGTCGAACCGGACCTCGCCGCGCAGTGCGGCGGCCAGCTCGCGCGCGAGATCGCGTGAGGGCGTCGGCCCGCGTGACGGATCGGTGCCCGGGGTGGTGTCGGGGCGGCTCACGGGCGGTCCTCCCTGGCGGTGGCGAACGGTCCCCGCCGATCATCGCAGCCCGCCCCGGAGAACGACACGGAGAACGACACGGAGCAAGGCCCGGAGCAGGGCAAGGAGCAAGGGACGCAAGGGGGAGCGAGGCGAGGGCGCGGGGACAGCGCCGCGCCGCCCGGGCGGGGCGGGTACGGAGGAAAATCGCTGGCGGCGGCCCCGCGGAGTGTGGGACGGTCGGTCTCCGTGATCACCGAGAACCCCGACCCCCGCCGTTTCCTCGCCCATCTGCCGGTCGGCGAGCGGCTCCCGATACCGGAGGACGCGGCCCCCTCCTGGTCGATCTTCCCCTACGAGGGTGAGCTGACCGTCCGTCCGCTGGACGCCGCCGAGCTGCCCGAACCCGGCCGGCACGGCGAGGCCGGGGCGGCGGAGTGCCACGAGTGCCGCCGTCCGGACGAGGACTTCGTCTGGACCGACGAGCACTGGCGGCTGAAGGCCTTCGACGCGCCGCACGGCCTGCCCGCCGTGCTGTTCCTCGGCCCGCGCGAGCACCACGACCTGATGGACCTCCCGGCGGAGCGGGCGGTCGAGCTCGGCCCGATGCTCCAGCGGGCGGAGCGGGCGATCCTGGCGCTCGGTGGCATCGGGCGCGTCCATGTGAACCGCTGGGGCGACGGCGCGGCCCACCTCCACCTGTGGCTGATCGCCCGCCCCGAGGGCCAGCGCCAGCTGATCGGCTCCACCCTCGCGCTCTGGATGGACCTGCTCCCGCCGCTGCCGGACGAGCTCCGCGCCGACACCCTGCACCGCATCGCCACCGCCATGGCCGCCGACGGCGGCACGGCGCACGCCTGACCCGGCGGGCCGGGGCGGGGCGGCACGGACCCGCGCCGCCCCGCCCTCGCGCTGTCCCCGCCCTCAGCGGCGGCGGGAGGCGCCGGTGAGGGTGCCGGCGGCGATGTGGGACAGCTTGGCCACCTCGAAGGCCGGGTAGGCGCCCCCGGCCAGCAGCGAGAACTTGACGCCCTCGCGCCCGCCCGGGCGGCGGTGGCCGGGGGGCTGGAAGCGCCGGTGGTGCTCGGCCGCGCGGTGGAAGAACTGCGGGCGCTCGGCGCGGGCGACGCAGCCGGCCAGGTCGAAGACGAACAGGTAGTGCCGGATCATCCGGGTGAACAGGGCGTCCCGGACGGCCGCGGGGACGTCCAGCTCGTCCAGCAGCGCGAAGGTCCGCTCGTACTGGTCGAAGAGGTCGAAGCTGCTGCTCCCCGGCGAGCCGGTCGGGTGGACGGTCTCGCGGCGGCGCAGCTGCACGCAGGCGCGCGGCAGGACGGCGATCCGCCGGGCCGTCAGCATCGCCCGGTGGACGACGGGGATCTCCTCGTAGCGGCCCTCGGGGAAGGCCAGCGCCTGCCCGCGCCAGTGCTCGTGCCGCACCAGGCGGTCCCAGATCAGCGGCGGCGCGCCGAGCAGTTCCGGACGGTCCGCCGGGCCGAACACCTCGGGCCCGGCCTCGGCCAGCAGGGTCTCGGCTCCGCCCGGCCAGTCCCGGCCGGCGTGCTGACGGGTGTGCCCGAACAGCAGCAGGTCGACCGGCCCGGTCCGCTCCAGGTGGTCGGCGAAGGAGCTGAGGGCGTCGCGGGCGAGCAGGTGGTCGGCGTCCAGGAACAGCAGGTACTCGCCTCCGGCCCGGGCCGCGCCCGCGTTGCGGGCGACGCCGACACCGACCGCCGCGTCGAGCTGGAGGACCGAGACCTGGGGGTGCCGGGCGGCGTAGCGCTCGACGAGCTGGGCCGGGCAGTCGGGGGACCGGTCGGCGACCACCAGCACCTCGAAGTCGCGGAAGGACTGGGCGAGCAGCGAGTCCAGGCAGTCCGCCAGCTGTTTCTGCTGGTCGTAGGCGGGGATCACGACGCTGATCAGGGGTGAGGGCATGACGCCGGAGCGTAGGAGCGCCTGCGAACGGTGGCAAAGCCCTGACGGTCCGTAAATCCGGTCAAGATCTGTCAAATCGTATGGACGTACGCCATATCTTCACCAGCCGCCCCGGTCGCGTCCACGTCAGGAACCCGGGCTCCGCCGACGCCCGACGCCCGAGGCCCGACGCCCGCCGGTGTCCCCGTTCGCCCACGTCCGTCCGCCCCCGGTTCGGCGCGCGGCATCCGCCGGCGGCGGGCAGTCTGGAGGCGATGCCGCGGGGACGCCGCGGCGGTGCGCGGACGGAGGCGGGCATGGAGCAGCGGACGCGGCCGCCCCGGTGGGGCGAGCTCACCGCCTTCCTGACCCGGCTGACCTCCGTCCTGCTGCGCAACAGCGGCGAGGGCGTCCAGCAGCTGGAGCCGGAGGTGGAGGGCGCGGCGAGGGCCTTCGGCGGCGCGGCGCGCATGCTGGTCGTCCCGGACGGGGCGGTGCTGACCGTCACCGCCGAGGGCGAGACCGGCACGGTGACGGTCCGGGCGTTCCCCGAGGTGTTCCGGCTCGACCAGCTCGCCGCCGTGAAGCCGCTGCTCGCCGAGGTCCGGGCCGGCCGGCTCGACCTGCCCGCCGCGGCCGCCCGGCTCGCCGCCATCGACACCGCCCCGCCGCCGTACCCCTGGTGGGTGAAGGCGATCGGGATCGTGATGTTCGCGATCGGCTTCGCCCCGCTGATGCAGCCGACCTGGTGGGAGGTCGGCTCCACCGCCGTCCTCGGCCTGGCGACCGCGGCGCTCGCGGTCGGGGCGTCCCGGTGGCCCAGGCTGGGCGCGGTGCTGCCGTTCGTGGCGGCCGTCCTGGTGTCGGTGATCGCGCTGCTGGTGTTCGCCCGGACCCCGGAGCACGGCGGGCCGGTGCTGATCATGCTGCCCGCGCTGTTCTTCTTCGTCCCCGGCGACTATCTGAGCGCGGCCGCCGCCGAACTCGCCGCCGGGCACATCACCCCGGGCGCGGTCCGGCTGGTCTACGCGGGGTTCCTGCTGCTCCAGCTGTACGTCGGGGTGCTGGTCGGACTCGCCGTCACCGGGCGGGACCGGCACGCGCTGTTCGACGTGGCCGCCGCGCAGGACCTGCCGCGCTGGGCGCTGTTCACGGCCTGGATCGTCTTCACCACCGGCACCGTGCTGGCCTTCGCGATCCCGCTGCGGTTCGGGCCGCCGCTGCTGCTGCTGGTCTATCTGACGGTGGCGGTGCAGACGCTGTTCACCTGGCTGGCCGGCGAGGTCGCCGGGACCTTCGTCGCCGCCGCCGCGCTCAGCGCCGCCGCGACCCTGGTCGCCCTGCGCCCGTCCGCGCCGCCGCGGCTGATCCTGCTGCTGCCCGGATTCTTCACCCTGACCGTCGGCTCGCTCGGCATGCGCGGGCTGACCGACCTGGCCGGCGGTCACCCCATCGCCGGCTTCCGCGACCTGACGCAGCTGGTGACACTGGTGACGACGATCGCGGTGGGCCTGCTGGCGGGCGAGGTGCTGGTGGCTGTCCGGCGCGGGGACTGAGACGGCGGGGACCGAGGCGCGGGGCCGAGGCAGGGGGCAGGCCGTCAGACGGAGCAGCCGGCCGCCGGGACGGGGTGCTCCACCGGGGCGGCGGCCAGCTCGCGCAGGTACCAGTCGAGCCGGTTGCCGGTCGGTTCCCGCACCCGTTCGGAGTACCGGAACCCGGCCCGCCGGGCGACCGCCGCCGAGGCGGTGTTCTCCGGGTCGACCCGGATCACGCCCTCGGTCGCGCCCTCCTGCGCCGCGTACCGGCACACCAGGTGCACCGCCCGCGTCGCCAGGCCGCGTCCGCGCCAGGCGGGGTAGAGGCCGTAGGCGATGTTGACCTGCCCCGGGCCGAGGCGCGGCATCGCGAACCGCAGGTCGATCGTGCCGGCCAGCACCGGCTCCGGCCCGGTCCGGATGCCGAACACCCGGGCCGGCCCCCGGTACGACCAGTGCGCGGTGCACCGCCGCACGTACTCCTCGGTGCCCGCCCGGGTGCTCGGCCCGCCGTTCAGCCAGCGGACCAGCTGGTCGTCCTCGCCCGCCAGGTGCGCGTCGATGTCCGCCGCCCGGAACGGGGTGAGCGTGACCACCCCGTCGGAGAGCCTCACCTGATCCATGCGCCCACTCTGGCCCGGCGCGCGCTCGCCGGGCCACTGGGATTTCGGCCAGCCCGCACCCGAACGGACCGTCCGCGAAGCACCGCGAATCGTCCTCGAACGAGCCCCGGGCGATCCCCGAACGAGCGGTCGACGAGCGTCGGGCGAGCCATGAATGAGCCTCGGACCGCCCCCGGACGGTGCGGGGGCGGCCCGGAGGCGCCGCGTCCGGCCGGTGCGCTCAGCGGCCGGTCCGCGTCGTCGTGCCGCGCAGCAGCAGGGCCACCGCGACGGCGGCGAGGGCGACGACGCCGGCGGCGGTGAGGACGGTCAGGTGCATCCCGTGGACGAAGGCGTCGCGGGCCCGGTCGGCGACCGGCGGCCCGAACCGGGAGGCGGCGGCGAGCGAGGAGCGGGCGGCGTCGGCGAGCTGCGGCGGCAGCCCGGCGACGTCCACCCGGGCGCGGTAGCCGGCGGTCAGGACGCTGCCGAGCACGGCGATCCCGAGGGCGCCGCCCAGCTCCCGGGCCAGGTCGTTCATCGCCGAGCCGACGTTCTGCAGGGCGCTCGGCAGCGCCTCGGTGATGGCGGTGGTGGCGGGCGTCATGGCGAGCCCGGAACCCAGGCCGAGCGGGAACAGGACGGCCGCCACCAGCCACCCGGAGCTGTCGGCGTCCAGCAGCCCGAGCGAGGCCAGCGCGCCCGCGACCAGCAGCAGGCCCGCGACCCAGGGGCCGCGCGGGCCGAACCGGTCGGTCAGCCGGGGGCTGAGCCGGGCGCCGGGCGCCATCCCGAGCGCCATCGGCAGCAGCGCGACGGCCGCCGCCAGCGCGCTGCGCTCCCGGACCAGCTGGAGGTACTGCATGATCACGAAGAGGTAGCCGAAGAAGGCGAAGAACTGGCAGGTGATCGACAGCGTCCCGGCCGCGAACCGGCGCTCGCGGAACAGCCGGGGGTCCAGCAGCGGGTGCCGCCGCCGCAGCTCCCAGCGGACGAAGCCGGCCAGCAGCGCCAGCCCGGCGAGCGCGCCGCCGAGGGTCCACGGGTCGGCCCAGCCCCGGACCGGCGCCTCGATCACCGCGTACACCAACGAGCCGAGCCCGGCCACGGCCAGCAGCGCGCCGACGACGTCCAGCCGCGGCGCGTCCGGCTCGGCGGACTCCGGGACGAACAGCAGGGTGCCGGACAGGGCCAGGACCGCGAGCACCACGTTCAGGACGAAGATCGACGGCCAGGACCACAGCTCCAGCAGGACGCCGGTGGCGAACAGGCCGAGCACCGCCGCCGCGCCCGCGACCGCCGCCCAGGCGGCCACGCCCCGGGCCCGCCGCTCCGGCGGGAAGGTGCTGGTGATCGTCGACAGGGTGGCCGGCATGACCAGCGCCGCGCCGACACCCAGCAGCGCGCGCAGCGCGATCAGGGCGCCGGGGTCGGTGGTCAGCGCGGCGAGCCCGGAACCGGCGCCGAACAGCGCCAGGCCCACCAGCAGGGCCCGCCGCCGCCCGAACCGGTCCCCGATGGCGCCGGCGGGCAGCAGCAGGGCGGCGAACACCAGGCTGTAGGCGTCGATGATCCAGGACAGCTGGGTCTGGCTGCCGCCGGTGGCGCGGGCGATGTCGGGCAGGGCCACGTTGAGCGAGGCCATCGCGGCGACCACGGTGGCCAGCGCGAGACAGGTGACGAGCAGGACGGTGCGGTGACGGCCGTCCGGGGCGGCGGGGGCGGCCGCCCGGTCCGGGCGCGCGGCGGTGGCGGACATGACGGGACTTCCTCACGCTGGTCGGTCGGTGCCCGACCAGCGTGGGCGCGCGGCGGCTAGCATTTCAACCATGATGAATTCCTCCGAGGCGCCCGACGGGGCCCGGACCGGGGAGCCGGCGCCCCGCCGGGGCCGGCGCACCGGGAACTCCGGGGCCAGGGAGCAGATCCTCGCCGTCGCCCGACGCCGCTTCCTGACCGAGGGGTACCACGCGGTCACGCTCCGGTCGGTGGCCGCCGAGGCGGGCGTGGACCTCGCCCTGGTCAGCTACTACTTCGGCAGCAAGAAGGGCCTGTTCGGGGCGGCCCTCGCGCTGACCGGGAACCCGGCGGTGCTGCTGGCCGGGGCGCTGGACGGCGAGCTGGAGACCTTCCCCGAGCGCGCCCTGCGGCTGCTGCTCGGAGTCTGGGACGCCCCAGACAGCGCGGGCCCGCTGCGCGCCATGATCGGCGGCTCGGCACTGGACCCGGCGGTCGCGCTGCTGGTCGGCGAGGTGGTGCAGCGCGAGATGGTGGACCTGGTCGCGGCCCGGCTCGGCGGCGCGGACGCCCGTCGGCGCGCCTGCCTGTTCGGCACCCAGCTGGCCGGGCTGATCATGGCCCGCTACGTACTGCGGCTCCAACCGCTCGCCGCGCTGCCGGCCGATGAAATCGCGCGCTCCTATCTGCCGCTGCTGCGCCAGGCGCTGTGGGGGCGTCCGGGCGGCCCGGGTGGCGCCGCCCGCCCCGCTGGGGCCGGTGCTCCGGCTGCCCCCGGTGCTCCCGGTGCCTCCGGTGCTACCGGCGGAGGGCGGGCGTCCGGGCGCCGGTGCTGAGGCGCGCGGACCGCCTCCCGAACGCGGCCGAGCCCGCAGGCGGGGGCCTGCGGGCTCGGTGACGTGCCGGGGTCGGCGGGATGCCGGGGTCGGCTCAGTACCAGTGGTGGGACTGCCAGAACGACCAGGCGCCGCACGGGCTGCCGTAGCGGGAGTTCATGTAGTCCAGGCCCCACTTGATCTGGGTGACCGGGTTGGTGCGCCAGTCGGAGCCCGCCGAGGCCATCTTGGAGCCGGGCAGGGCCTGGACCAGGCCGTAGGCGCCGGAGGAGGCGTTGGTGGCGGTGACGTTCCAGCTGCTCTCGCGGGACACGATGTTGTTGAAGCACTGGAGCTGGCCGGCCGGGACGATCTTGGCGGCGATCTCGCGCGGGCTGCCGGAGTAGGCCGGCTTGCTGTTCAGCGCGGAGCGCTCCTGCGACCGGGAGGCGGCGGCGTCCGACTTCGCCTTGGCGTCGGCCTGGGCCTTCGCCGCGGCCTGGGCGTCGGCCTGCGCCTGGGCGTCCGCCTGCGCCTGCGCGGCGGCGGCAGCGGCGGCGTCCGCCTCGGCCTGTGCCTGCGCGGCGGCCTGGGCGTCGGCCTGGGCCTTGGCGTCCGCCTCGGCCTGCGCCTGCGCGGCGGCCTGCGCGTCCGCCGAGATCCCGCCGGTGGTGGCGGCCACCGCGGCGACGGGCGCCTCGGCGACGGCGGTCCCGCTCTCCGGGATGGCGAGGGCGGCGGTGGCCGCGCTCGCCACGACGAGGGTGGCGACACCGGTGATCAGCGAGTTGCGGCGGGCATGGCTGAGCTGCATGGAGCGGACAATCCTTTTCCGTCGGGGTGCCGTCAGGGCCTGGGTGGCCGTCGGGGCGTGCCGGCCCCGGGCGGGGCGGCGGCGCGGGCGCCGGGCATCGCACGGGACCCGCTCGGGGGAGCGGCCCGTGGTGGCGTACGGGACGGCCGTGGTGTGCGTGCCGACCCCGGCGAAGGTGCGGGGCGGCGGGAGCTGCGCGGCGGGGGGACCGGCCGCGCTGCCTGGCGACGGACCATTCTTGGCAGAGCGCGGCACGGGCGGCAAAGGCGCCGGCTACTACGGTCGGTAGTGGCACGAGGGCCCCGAAACGGCGAAGCGCCCGACCGATGGCGGGCGCTTCGACGGTATTTGTCCGTTTTGATGAATCGATGGGGCGAGCCCCGGGATCGTCGACGAACGATCGGCCCGAACCGGCCGACCGCCTGCGTTCTTCGGGTCCGTGACGGCCGGTCCACCGCCCCGGACGGTCGTCGGGCCGCCGGGCCCCGACCGGGGGAGGCGGACCGCCGTACGGGCCACCGCTATCGGCGGTAGTAGATCGCCGGAGCCCTGTGGGGGGCCTCACACGCGGGGGCGGCGATCCGCACGCGGTGTGACGGTCCGGTCACGCGCCCCGGTACGGATTCGGCTCCGCGGGCCGGGGTGCGGCGGCGTAGCCGTCGCTCGCGTACGGGCTCCCGGCGGGCGGGTTCTCGGCGTACGGGTTCTGGGCGTACGGGTTGTCCGCGTAGGGGTTGGCCGCCGCGGGCTGCTGCGCCCGGTACTCCGGCACCTCCGGGACGGCCGGCGGGTCCGGGGACTCCCCTTCTTCCGGCTCCTCGTCCGTCGCGGGCTCCTCCTCGACCGGCACCAGGTCGCGGGCCAGCAGCGTCGCCCCGGCGACGGCGCCCGGCATGGCGACCACCGTCACCAGCGGGACCAGGAACCCCAGCACCAGCGGCACGCCGAAGCCGAAGGCCAGCCCGAGCCGCCCGCGCAGCAGCCGCAGCCGCTCCCGCTGCGGCACGCCGCGCCGCTGCAGGGCGACCGAGGTGAGCTCCAGGGTGAGGAAGAAGCCGGAGACCAGGAAGCCCAGTACCGGGACGACGGTCTGCCCGACCACCGGGACGAACCCGGCCGCGAACAGCAGCACACCGAACCCGCCCGCCCGCACCAGCACGAAGAGGCTGTCCCGGGCCGCCACCACCAGCTCGCGCCACAGCGGCACATCGGGCGGGGTCGGCGCGCCGCCCTCGGTCTCGTCGACCTTCTCGCAGAGCTCCTCGTAGAACGGCTGGCCGACCAGCAGGGTCACCGCGGTGAAGGTGAGCACGGAGAGCAGCAGCCCGCCGACGAGGACCAGCGCCGCGAGCGTGGTGCGCAGCAGGTCCTGCCAGAACGAGGCCCAGTGGTCGGCGAACGGGGTGGCCCAGGCGGCGATGTCCCCGGCCCAGCCGCCGAGGAGGAACAGTGCCACCACGTAACCGGCGAGGGTGATCAGTGCCGGGATCATCCCGAACGCCCACCAGCGGCCGTGCCGCGCCACCCACCTCTGGCCCTTGGCCAGGTACCCCAACCCCGCTGCAAGATCTCGCATGAGGGGAAGGGTAGGTGCTGACGGGTCGCCGGGTCATGTCCGTCCGGTCACGGAACGGAACCGGAGGTTCCCGGCCCGGGCGGGACGACCTGCATCGGAGGCGGGCAGGCGGGGCCGGCCGGCGGGCGGGTGGAACGGCACCGGGCCCGGGAGCCTCCGCAACGGCTCCCGGGCCCGGTGCCCGCGGACGGTACTGCGCCCCGGCTCAGGATGCCGGTGCCTCCACCGCGGCCCGCCGCCGACGGCCCACCACGGCCGACGCCGCCAGCACGACAACTGCGGCGACCAGCGACAGGTACATCTGCTTCCGACCGTCGGCGTCGGTGAACATGTACGCCATCACGAACCCGATCATGCCGATCGCGGCCCAGGTGAGGTACGGGTACAGCCACATCCGGACGGTCAGCCGCTCCGGCATCTCGCGCTCGATGATCCGGCGCATCCGGAGCTGGGAGAAGCAGATCACGAGCCACACGAAGAGCGCCACCGCGCCGGAGGAGTTCAGCAGGAAGGAGAAGACCGTGTCGGGGGAGGTGTAGTTGAAGAAGACGGCCACGAAGCCGAACACCACCGAGGACAGGATCGCCACCTGCGGCACGCCGCGCCGGTTCACCGTCGCGAAGGCCTTGGGTGCGTCGCCGCGCTGTCCGAGCGAGAAGGCCATCCGGGACGCGGTGTACATGCCCGAGTTGAGGCAGGAGAGCACGGCGGTGAGCACGATCACGTCCATCACCCGGCCGGCGCCCGGGATGCCCACGTGCTCCAGCACCGCGACGTAGGGGCTGCCCTTGACGGCGGCGGAGTCCCACGGAAGCAGGGTCACCACGAGCAGGATCGAGCCGAGGTAGAAGATGCCGATCCGCCAGATCACACTGTTGGTGGCCTTGCTGACCGCCTTCTCCGGGTCCTCGGACTCGCCGGCGGCCAGCGTGACGATCTCGCTGCCCATGAAGGCGAAGACGACGGTGAGCATGCCGGTGAAGACCGCGCCCACCCCGTGCGGCAGGAAGCCGCCGTGACCGGTCAGATTGGTCGTGCCGACGGCGTGGGTGCCGGGCAGCAGGCCGAACACGGCCAGCGTGGCGACCACCAGGAAGGCGGCGATGGCCACCACCTTGATGCCGGCGAACCAGAACTCGAACTCGCCGTAGGAGGCGACCGAGCCCAGGTTGGTCGCGGTCAGCACGGCCATCACGATCAGGGCGAACGCCCACTGCGGGACGCCCGGCATCCAGCCGTTGAGGATCTTCGCGCCGGCGGTGGCCTCGACGGCCAGCACCACCACCCAGAAGAACCAGTACAGCCAGCCGATGCTGAAGCCGGCCCAGCGGCCCAGCGCCCGGTCCGCGTACGCGGAGAAGGAGCCGCTCTGCGGGTCGGCCGCGGCCATCTCGCCGAGCATCCGCATCACCAGGACGACCAGCACACCGGCCAGCGCGTAGGAGAGCAGGATGCCGGGGCCGGTGGACGCGATGCCCGCGCCCGAGCCGACGAACAGGCCGGCGCCGATCACACCGCCGATGGCGATCATCGACAGGTGGCGGTTCTTGAGCCCGGCCTTGAGGTGGCCGTCGCCGCCGTGGCCCTGCCCGCCGTGCCCGGCGGGGGGCAGGCCGGCGGAGTCGCGGGGCGGAGGGGAGCCGGCCCGGGTGGTGGTGTCCGCACTCATCGTGAGGGTGCCCTGTGCCTTTCCGGCGCGGCCCGACCCTCGGCTCGATCACCGAAGGGTGGGGGACGGATCCGCGCATTGCGGTGCAACCTAACCTCTACCTCCGGGTATCGGAACAAGGCACCGGGAACTGTTCGCTCAGCGGACGTAAAAGCCCAGGTCAGGGCGGGTGAAGTGGCGGTCCGGAAAGCTCAGATCTGACGCATCGCCAGCAACTCGGGGCCCTCCCGGGGGGTTTGTCGGTCGGCCGTACATACTGGCGGCGTGATGATCGTCCTCGTGGTGCTCGGCGTCCTCCTCGTGCTCGCCCTGCTGACCCTCGTCCACTGGTACCTCTGGCGCCGGCTGGTGCGCGACGTCTCGGCGCCCGGCGGCCGCTGGCGCCGGACCGGCACCGTGCTCGCCTTCGTCCTGCCGCTGCTCTCGGTGGGGGCGCTGATCGGCGGGCGGGCGTTCCCGATAGCGGTCGAGCGCTGGTTCGCCTGGCCCGGCTACCTCTGGCTCGCGGTGCTGCTGTACCTGCTGCTCGGGCTCGCCGTCGGGGAGCTGGTCCGGCCGCTGCTGCTCCGGCTGCCGTCCGGGGCGTCCCGGGCGGCGCGGGCGGTGGTGGCGGACGCGCCCGCGCCGGAGGTGCCGACGGCGGACGAGCCCGTCCCGGACACGCCCGCGGTCCCCGTCGCCCCCGCCGCGCCCTCGCCGGAACGGCGGCTGTTCGTCGCCCGCGCGGTCGCGATCGGAGCCTCCGGCGCGGCGGCGGCCGTGGTCGGCAACGGCATGTACGGGGTGCTGCGCGGGCCGAGGCTCAAGCAGGTGACCGTCCCGCTCGCCAAGCTCCCGGCCGGCGCGGACGGCTACCGGATCGCGGTGGTCAGCGACATCCACCTCGGCCCGATCCTCGGCCGCGCCCACACCCAGCGGATCGTGGACACCATCAACGCCGCGAAGCCCGACCTGATCACGATCGTGGGCGACCTGGTCGACGGCACGGTCCCCGAGCTCGGACGGGACGCCGAGCCGCTGGCGCAGCTGCGGGCCCGCGACGGGGCCTACTTCGTCACCGGCAACCACGAGTACTTCTCCGGCGCGGCGCCCTGGGTGGACTTCGTCCGCGAGCTGGGCGTCCACCCGCTGCAGAACGCCCGGGTCGAGCTGGGCGGCTTCGACCTGGCCGGGGTCAACGACATCGCCGGGGAGCGCGAGGGCGACGGTCCCGACTTCGGCCGCGCGCTCGGGGACCGCGACCCGGCCCGCACCGCCGTGCTGCTCTCGCACCAGCCGGTCACCATCCACGACGCGGTCCGGCACGGCGTCGACCTCCAGTTGTCCGGGCACACCCACGGCGGGCAGCTCTGGCCGGGCAACTACGTGGCGGAGCTGGCCAACCCGACCGTCGCCGGGCTGGAGCGCTACGGCGACACCCAGCTCTACGTCACCCGCGGCGCCGGCGCCTGGGGCCCGCCCGTGCGGGTCGGCGCCCCGTCCGACATCACCATCGTCACGCTGGCCTCGCTCCGGGCCTGACCGACGGCGGCCCGGGGGCGGCGGCCTCGGGGGCGGGCGGGTTCAGGCTTCGGTGACGTCGAGGAGGACGACCCGGCGGCCGTCCGGGTGGCGGTGGAGCCGGGCGTCCAGCAGGGCCGGGATGTCGCTCTCCCGGGAGTGGCCCGGGACGAGGGTGACCTCCGCGAGCCGTACGCCGGGGCTGCCGACCAGGGCGTAGCGGACGCGGTAGGTCGTGGTGTCCGGCGGCGGGGGCGGTCCGGGGTCGCGCACGGTGCGTTCACCTCCGTTCGCCGTCCATTGTCCGCCGGTCGGCGGCAGGTGGCCGATCGGGGCGAACCCGGGCAGAGTGGAATCCTCCGGGGCCGGGCGCCCCGGCCGGCGCGACCCGGCGCACGAACCACGGCGTGAACCGCCGGGACGGCTCCCGGCAGGCTCCGGGCAGGCTCCGGGAAGGAGCGACCCCATGCAGACCACCTGGAAGGGGACGATCAGCTTCGGCCTGGTCTCCATCCCCGTCCACCTGTACTCCGCCACCAAGGAGCACGACGTCCCGCTGCACCAGGTGCACGCCAAGGACGGCGGGCGGGTGCGGATGAAGCGGTACTGCGAGGAGGAGGAGAAGGAGGTCCCGTACGCGGAGATCGCCAAGGGCTACGAGTCCCCGGACGGCCGGACGGTCACGCTCACCGACGAGGACCTCGCCGACCTGCCGCTGCCCAGCAAGAAGATCATCGACGTACTGGCCTTCGTCGACGAGGGCGAGATCGACCCGCTGATGTTCTCCAAGGCCTACTACGTCGGCGTCGCCGACAAGGCCGCCTCGAAGCCCTACGCGCTGCTGCGCGACGCGCTGGTGGAGTCCGGGCAGATCGCCGTCACCAAGATCGCGCTGCGCAGCCGGGAGTCGCCGGCCGTGCTCCGGGTGCACGACGGCACGCTGGTGCTCCAGACCTGCATCTGGCCGGACGAGGTCCGCCCGGCGGCCGGGATCGCGCCCGAGGAGGACGTGACCGTCCGGCCGCAGGAGCTGCGGATGGCGCGTTCGCTGATGGAGACGCTCTCCGAGGACTTCGACCTGGAGCAGCTCCACGACGACTACCAGCAGGCGCTCCAGCAGGTGATCGAGGCTCGGTTGCAGGGGGTCGAGATCCCGCACGAGGAGGAGGCGGGGGAGGCGCCGGACAACGTCATCGACCTGATGGAGGCGCTGCGCAGCAGTCTGCGGCGGGCCAAGGACGCCCATCCGGACCGGTCCCGGGCCGAGGAGGCGGAGGAGACCGAGGCGGGGCAGGCCGAGGCGGGGGAGGCCGAGGAGCAGCCACCGCCGCGCCGACGTGCCGCCACGAAGAAGGCGACGGCCACGAAGGCGACGACGGCGACAAAGACGACGGCGACGAAGACGACGGCGACGAAGACGACGGCCTCGAAACCGTCGGCCGCCACGAGCAAGAAGTCCACGACCGCGAGGAAGTCCGCCACCGCGCAGAAGTCCGCGACCGACAAGAAGAGCACGGCCGCGACGAAGAGCACGACTGCCAGGAAGAGCACGACCGCGAAGAAGAGCACGACCACCACCACGACCCGGAAGCCCGCCACCCCCCGGAAGGCCTCGTGACCTCCCCCCTCACCCCCGGAGGCGATTCCCGATGGACCTGATCACCTACAAGGCGCAGGACACCGGTCCCGACGCGCCCGCCCACCCGAGCCCGGCGCACCGGGCCTGGCACTGGCTGTGCAGTCTCACCCCGACGGCCGTGGTCTTCCTGGTCGGCCTGTCGATCGGCCTGGGTGCCATCGGCACCCAGGCCTCGCTGACCTGGCTGATCGTCTTCAGCATCGTCTGGGGCGTGACCGTGCTGGCGCTGGTCGGCGTCGTCGCCCGCTGGGCCACGCCCGGCCGGGGCCGCCACCGGATGGCGACCTGACCGTCCCCCGAGGGGTTCCCGTCCCCGGGCAGCCGCCCGGTCGGACGGGAACCCCGGGGCTCAGCCCTTGAAGAGGTTGTGGCCGACGTCGGACGGCACGATCTCCTTGACCGGCGTGCTGCTGTCGTCGGGGATCCGCGCGCCGGGCACCGGCTCGTCGCTCTCGCGGTGCAGCAGCACCACCCCGTGCTCGCCCCAGACCTGGCGGTAGCCGTGGGCCAGCAGCAGGTCGATCCGCTCGGCCTGCTCGGCCGTGGTCTGGAACGGGAAGGTCCGGGTGTCGGAGCGGATCAGGACGTAGTCGCGGCCGCGCGGCACGGCGTCCACCAGGACCACGTCGGTGCGGCCGACCAGCCGCGGCACCACCTGGTTGTCGGCCTCCACCAGGGCGCCGTCCGGGATCTGCGCGGCGCCCCGGACCAGGGCCGCGTTGCTCGCGGAGGGGCGCCAGAAGGCCGGGGTCAGCAGGCTGATCCCGCCCAGCACCAGGCTGCTGACCAGGGAGATCGCGACCGCGGCGGTGCCCAGGCCGTAGCCGGTGCGCCGGTGGAGCCCGCCCCTGGCGTGCAGGCGGCCGAGCGCCTCCAGGGTGGCGGTGAGCAGCACCGGCCACAGGAAGGCGTCGTAGTGGTGGGCGATCGACCAGTGGTTGGGGTTGTCCGACAGGACGCGTTCGGCGAGCAGCGGCAGCAGGCAGAGCGTGGTGGCGGAGCGCAGCGGAAGCAGCAGCAGGGTGCCGAACAGCCAGAGCAGCAGCAGCGGCTTGACGGTGGCGTTGGTGGCGACCTGGACGAGCAGCAGCGGGTCGCCGAGCACATTGCCGAACGCCGTCCCGGCGTCCGGGCCGAGCGGGCCGTACACCCAGTAGTAGTCGGGCTGGCCGCCCATGGCGGGGATGAGTTCGACGATGGCGAGCGCGGAGGCCAGCGGGCCGCCGATCAGCAGGCCCGCTCCGTAGGCGAGGGCGCGCCGGTCCCCGGCCCGTTCGCCCTGCCGGTCGCCGCGCGGGCGGCCGCGCCAGAGCAGGACCAGGCCGTACATGCCGACCAGCAGACCGAGGTCCTCCTTGGTGAGGCAGAGCAGGGCGGCGGCGAGGGCGGCGGTGCCGTAGCGGCGGGCCAGGCCGCGTTCGAGCATCAGCAGGGTGAGCGGGACGGCGAAGGCGACCTCGTGGAAGCCGCCCCGGCCGGCGGCGAGCAGCGGCCAGCCGAGGCCGTAGACGAGGCCGGCCAGGTCGGCGACCAGGCGTACGGTGCGCAGTCGCGCGGGGTCGTCGGTCGCGGCGGGGGCCGCGGCCGCCCGGTCCGCGTCGCCGGCCCCGGTGCCGTCGGTCGGCGGGGTGAAGCAGCGCACCGCGATCCGGCGGATCAGCGGGACGCCGGCGGCGAGCAGGAGTGCCTGTCCGAGGATCAGGGTGCGCGGGTCCTCCCAGATCCAGTAGAGCGGGGCGAGCGCGGCCAGGATCGGCGAGAAGTGGTCGCCCAGCAGGGAGAAGGAGGGCGGGAACTCGTGGTGGTAGCTCTTGACCGGCGAGATCGGCAGTTCTAAGTGCGCGTAGCCGGCCACACCCTGGTGGAAGATGCCGAGGTCGAAGCCGCCCAGCAGGACCGCCGACCACTGCTGGAGCCCGCACGCCGCGGTGACGGCGAAGCAGAGCAGCGTCAGCACGGCCGTCCGGCGGCCGGAGAGCGCGGCGGCGCCGGGTGCGGGCGGGCGCACGACGCGCGGCAGCAGCGGGCGGTTCGGGCTGGTGGACGGGCTGAGCCCGGTTTCGACTGGCACGGGATCCCTGAGGTGGTCGGAGGCGGGGGCGAGGGTTGCTGTTCGGGCGGGCCGCCGGGCGGCGGGCGCCGGATCAGCCGGCTCCGGGGCTGGTGGGCGGCGGCGCGTCGGCCGGCGCCGGGGCGGCGGTGCCGGGTGCCCGCCGCAGCAGCGTGATGCCGTGGTCGCTGCGCACCACCTGGTAGCCGCTGTTCTTGACGGTGGCGAGCTCCTTCCGTTCGCGGTCGGGCGACATCGGCCAGCCCATCGGCTGTCCCTCGTCGACCACGATCCATTCGGCCGTCGACCAGTTCTGCGGCCAGCCGAACACGATGACCTCGCAGCGGTTGGTCAGCTGCGGCACCAGCCGGTTCGACGCGGCGACCCGGGCGTCGTCCGGGACGGTGGCGAGCACCGAGCGGGCGGCCTCGACCCGGGCCGGGGTCCGCCAGAGTTCGGTGGAGAAGAGCTGTCCGAACGCGAAGCCCGGCAGCAGGGCCAGGGTGACCGTCAGGCTGACCGGCAGCGCCGCGCGGGCGATCCAGCGGGGTACCGTCCCGCGCCAGCCGCGGGCCTTCACCAGGACGTCCACGAAGGCGGCGAAGACGATCGGCATCAGCACGGCGCTGTAGTGGTAATTGGTGCCCCAGTAGGCCGGGTTGTTGGAGAGCAGCCGCCAGCCGAGGGTGGGCAGGGCGACGATCATCAGCGGGGAGCGGGCGGCCAGCAGCACGGTCGGCGCCAGCAGCAGCAGGACGGTGGTGACCTTCTCGCCCGGGGTGATCAGGTCGAGCGGCAGGGTGAGCAGGTTCCGCCCGCCGGAGCCGCCGCTCAGGTTGTCCCAGTAGGCGAAGCTGCCGCCGGGGCTCATCGCCGGGAGCAGCACCAGGAGTTCGAGCAGCGAGGAGCCGATGCCGAGGAGGACGCCGGCCGCGCCGACGCGCCGGTCGCCGCGCCACAGGATGTAGGCGCCGACGGCGGCCACGGTGATGCCGAGGTCCTCCTTGACCAGGACCAGCGGCGCGGCCCAGGCGAGGGCGGCGATCCAGCGCCGTTCGCCGAGCGCGACGACGGAGAAGGCGATCAGCGGGACGGCGAAGGTGATCTCGTGGAAGTCGAAGCCGAGGGCGGAGGCCAGCCCCCAGGAGAGCCCGTAGCCGAGGCCGGTGATCCCGGCGGCGAGCGGACCGAGTTCGCGCAGCGCCCAGCGGGTGATCGGGACGGCGGCGACGGCGACCAGGGCGGACTGGGCCAGCAGCAGCACCTTCGCGGAGGGCCAGAGCCAGTAGAACGGGGCGAGGGCGGCGAGGGCGGGCGAGAAGTGGTCGCCCAGCAGGTTGAAGCCGGGGCCCTTGAGTTCGACGATCGGGCCGCGGCCCTCGGCGTAGCCGCGCACGCCCTGTTCGAAGATCCCGAGGTCGTATCCGCTGGTGAGCAGGAGTTCATGACGGCGAACGGTGAAGAAGGCGTAGACCAGGAACAGGGTGAGGGCGACCGCCCAGGGGATGAATTGCACCCGCCGATCGGCGGGGGCCGTCACGCTCGACGGTTCGTCACCCTCCGTCCTGCGTTGAAGTGCTGATGTGAGTGTACTAATTGTCACTGAACATCCCCGTCGTTCCGGGTGCGAGTGGTCTGCGTCCGATTCTTGTTCGACGCCTCGGGGTGGCGGGCGGGTTCAGCCACGGGCGAACGCCGCCGGGCGCGTCGGCCCCCGGGCGGGCACCGTAGCATGGAGAAGCCCTCCCCGGCGATTGAGGCGCCGGGGAGGGCACTCATATCCTGTCTGATCGTCAGATCATCGTGCGCGATTGACGATCATCGATATGACAGGCATTCACCTCCACTGCTGGTACGAGCCGCCGTTGCCGCTCAGGGCGTACACATCGCCGTTCCCGTTGCTGTCCAGGTAGAGGCCGGTCGCGAGGTTCCGGTAGGTGTGCCCGTAGGGGCCGTTCCCCCGGACCCACTTCTGGTAGCTGCCGCCGTTGCAGTTCAGCGTGTAGACGTTGCCGTTGCCGTTGGAGTCGAGGCAGAAACCGGTGGCCTTGTTGCGCAGGTTGAAGGTGGAGCCGCCCAGGTCGCTGGCGTACCAGCGCTGGTACGAGCCGCCGTTGCCGGGGAGGGTGTAGACGTTGCCGTTGCCGTTGCTGTCGAGGTAGCGGCTGGTGGCGACGTTCTGGAGGGTGATCTCGCTGGTGGCGGCGCTCGCCTGGCCGGCGGCCAGAACGGTGGCGCCGCCGGCCAGGACGGCGGTCGAGGCGACGAGGGCGACGGTGCGCTGGAGGAGATTCATCGCATTTCCTTCCCGTGGTGACCGGCCCTCCGGCCGGTCGTTGTGGAACTTATCCGGAAATGCGCTGCGGGGATATCACGGCCGGTCCCGCCTGCCGTTCTTCGGCCATCGCGAATTATGTCGCCAAAATGTTCTGAATATTAGCTCAATAATTCACGTCTGTTCGTTGTCGAAGGGGTTTCTGTGGAGGGCGTGTCCGCCCCCTGTGAAGGGCGGCGGGTTCCCTTTCGGGTGGCGGACCCGGGGCAAACGGGCAAATCGGAGCAATCGACCGTGCCCGAACTTGGCCGGATCCGGCCGGGGCGCACGGCCCCGGCCGGGGGCGCGCAGGTCGCGCGGTGGGAGCGGACTCAGGCGATCCACACCGTGGTGACGTTGCAGAACTCCTTGATGCCGTGGCCGGACAGCTCGCGGCCGAAACCGGAGCGCTTCACACCGCCGAACGGCAGCGCCGGGTGCGAGGCGGTCATGCCGTTGAAGAACACCCCGCCCGCCTGGATGTCCCGGACGAACCGCTCCTGCTCCGCCGGGTCCTCGGTCCAGACGTTGGAGCTGAGCCCGAACGGGGTGTCGTTGGCCAGCGCCACCGCCTCGTCCAGATCGGCCGCCCGGTAGACCGTGGCCACCGGGCCGAAGGTCTCCTCCTGGTGGATCCGCATCCGCGGCGTGATGCCGGTCAGCACCGTCGGCTCGTAGAACCAGCCCGCGTCCAGGCCCTCCGGCCGCCGTCCGCCGCACTCCACCCGGGCCCCGTGCGCCCGGGCGTCCTCGACCAGCTCGGCGATCTCGTCCCGGCCCTGTCGGCTGGCCAGCGGGCCGACCTGGACCGCCTCGTCCATCGGGTCGCCGACCCGCAGCGCCCCCATGGCGGCGGTGAACGCGGCGGTGAACCGGTCGTAGACCTCGGTGTGCACGATGAACCGCTTGGCGGCGATGCAGGACTGCCCGTTGTTCTGCGCCCGCGCGGTGACGGCGGTGGCCGCGGCGGCGTCCACGTCCGCGCTCGGCATCACCACGAACGGGTCGCTGCCGCCCAGCTCCAGCACCGCCTTCTTCACCTCGTCGGCCGCCGCCGCCGCGACCGCCCGCCCGGCCGGCTCGCTGCCGGTCAGCGTCACGGCGGCCACCCGGGGATCACGGACCACCGCCTCCACCGCCCCCGAGCCGATCAGCAGCGTCTGGAAGCAGCCCTCCGGGAAGCCGGCCCGCCGGAACAGCTCCTCCAGCGCCACCGCCGTGCGCGGCACGTTGGACGCGTGCTTGAGCAGCCCGACGTTGCCCGCCATCAGCGCGGGCGCGGCGAACCGCACCACCTGCCAGAACGGGAAGTTCCACGGCATCACCGCCAGGACCGCGCCCAGCGGCCGGTAGCGCACATAGGCGCGGGCCGCCCCGGCGTCGGCCACGTCGGCCGGCTCCGGGTGCTCGTCGGCGAGCAGCGCCTCGGCGTTCTCGGCGTACCAGCGCATCGCCTTGGCGCACTTGGCGGCCTCGGCGCGGGCGGCGGCGATCGGCTTGCCCATCTCCTCGGTCATGGTCCGGGCGATGCTCTCGAGGTCCTCGTCGAGCAGTTCGGCGGCGCGGCGCAGCAGTCCGGCGCGCTGGGCGAAGGAGGTGGTGCGGTAGGTGCGGAAGGCCTCCTCGGCGCGGGCCAGCCGTTGTTCCAGGCCTGCCGCGTCCAGCGGTTCGAAGGTCTCCAGGGTCTCGCCGGTCGCCGGGTTCACGCTTGCGATGGGCATCGGGGCCCCTCCCAGGGGTGCGCGGGGGTGGAGGTGTCGGTCCTCCCACCCTGGCCCACCGCCCGCGCCCCGGGTACCACCCCCGCCCGGCGTGTCCCGGCGGACGGTCGCGGCCCGGCCGCTCGGCCGGGCGGTCCCGGCCTACTCCGGCAGCGCCTCCGCCCGGGCCGCCGCGTCGCGGGCCCGGGCACCGGCCCTGGTCCGCCCGGCGGTGACCAGGCGGTTGGGGAACCGGTGCAGGTACTCGGCCTCCAGCTGCCCGGTGCGCAGGGTGTGCCGCTTCAGGGCCTCCTCCGACCCGTACAGGAAGGTCTCGTGCCTGGTCCGGTGCAGCTGCTCCAGCTCGTGCAGCAGCGTGTCGTTGCCCAGGGCGTGCGGGGAGATGCCCTCGGGCCTGGCGTGCGCGGTGTCGGGGTGCGCCATGTCCACTCCTCCTCGGACGGGAAACCCCCCGGTTACCCGTTGCCCCGTCGGCCCCACCGGTACACCTGTTCGACGGTGGTGGGGTCGTGCGGGGGGCGTCCGGCTCGGGGCGGGGCGCGGAAACGTAGGATGAAACCTTCGTATCCGCACCGAAACCACCGGACAGGCGTCGATGGCAATTCCCAAGGCCGAACTCCACCTGCACATCGAAGGCACTCTGGAGCCCGAGCTGGCGTTCGCGCTCGCCCGGCGCAACGGCGTGGAGCTGCCGTTCGCGGACGCCGAGGAGCTGCGGCGGGCGTACGCGTTCGGCGACCTGCAGTCCTTCCTCGACCTGTACTACGCGCTGATGTCGGTGCTGCGGACCGAGGAGGACTTCGAGGAGCTCGCCGAGGCGTACCTGGCGCGGGCCGCGGCGCAGGGGGTGCGGCACGCGGAGATCTTCTTCGACCCGCAGGCGCACACCGCGCGCGGGATCCCGCTGCCGGTCGTCGTCGACGGGCTCGGGCGGGCACTGGACCGGGCCGAGCAGCGGCACGGCATCAGCACCCGGCTGATCATGTGCTTCCTGCGGGACGAGTCCGCCGACTCGGCGCTGGAGACCTTCGAGGCGGCCCGGCCCTGGTTCGGCGGGCGGATCACCGGTGTCGGCCTGGACTCCGCCGAGGTCGGCCACCCGCCGGCCAAGTTCCGCGAGGTCTACCGTCGGGCCGCCGAGGCCGGGCTGCACCGGGTCGCGCACGCCGGGGAGGAGGGCCCGGCCTCGTACATCACCGAGGCGCTGGACGTGCTCGGCGTGGAGCGGATCGACCACGGGCTGCGCTGCCTGGAGGACCCGGCGCTGGTCGAGCGGCTGGTCCGGGAGCGGATCCCGCTCACCCTCTGCCCGCTCTCCAACGTGCGGCTGCGCTGCGTCGACACCCTGGCCGACCACCCGCTGCCCGCGATCCTCGCGGCCGGCCTGCTGGCCACCGTCAACTCCGACGACCCGGCCTACTTCGGCGGCTACGTCGGCGACAACTTCGACGCCCTCGCCGAGGCGCTCGGCCTGGACCAGGACACCCTGCGCCTGCTCGCCGCCAACTCCTTCCGGGCCTCCTTCCTGCCCGAGGAGCGCCGCGCCGCCCTCCTGGCCGAGGTCGCCGCCTACGAGTTCGGCGCCGCCTGAGACGCGCCGCGGCGCCGCCCCCGGCAACGGGGACGGCGCCGCGGGCGCCCAACACAGCGGGGATCAGAGCAGGGTCGACCAGTAGTACCAGAAGCGCTTCAGGATCAGCAGGGCGATCACCGCGTACCAGAGGGCCGGGACGGCCCAGTGGTAGCGGGCGGCCTCGCGGACGGCCGGGCGCAGGGTGCGGGGGACCGGGATGATGCCGGTGCGCAGGTTGTGCAGGGTGGTGTACCAGAACAGCGGGATCATCGCCGTCCAGACCACCATGCAGAACGGGCAGAGCGCGCCGATCCGGTACAGCGCCTGGTACATCAGCCAGGTCACGAAGCCGATCCCGAAGACCGTGCCGGCCTGGAGGCCGAGCCAGAACCAGCGGCGGTAGGTGGCGCCGGCCAGCAGGCCGGCGCCGATCGCGATCACCACGGCGAAGCCGACCAGGCCGAGCAGCGAGTTGGGGAAGCCGAAGGCCTCGGCCTGGTCGCTGCGCATGATCGAGCCGCAGCTGATGATCGGATTGATGTTGCAGTTCGGGACGTAGGACGGGTCCTTCAGCAGCCGGATCTTGTCCAGGGTGAGGACCGCCGAGGCGAACAGGCCCAGTGCGCCCCCGATCACCAGCAGCAGGGCGAACGGGCGGCTCGCGCCGTACCCGGGCCGGGTGCCCGCGGGGGCGGGGGCGGGGGAGGAGGCCGTCATCCGGTCACCTGCTTGACCATCGCGGTGAACTGCTCGGGCGAGACGGCCTTGCCGCCGGAGAACACGTCGAGCTTCTTGCCGTCCAGGCGGACGGTCGGGGTGCCGGTGACGCCGCTCTTGTCGAAGGCCTTGTTCACCTGGCCGGCCCAGGGCAGGTAGGTGCCCTCGCGGACCGCCTTGACGAAGCCGTCGGTCTTCAGGCCCGGCACCTTGTCGGCCAGGTCGAGCAGGTGGTTGACGTCGGCGAAGGCGTCGGTGCGCTCCTCCGGCTGGTTGGCGTACAGCACGTCGTGGAACTGCTTGAACTTGTCCACGCCCTCGTTCAGCGCCGCGCCGGCGGCGGCCAGCGCGGTGCGCGAGCCCTTGCCGCCGAGGCCCTGGTCGAGGAAGGTCGCCAGGTGGTACTCGATCTTGTAGCTGCCCGCGTCGGCGAGCTGCTGGACGGTCGGGCCGGTGGTGGTCTCCAGCTGCTCGCAGAACGGGCAGCGGAAGTCCTCGTAGATCTCCAGCGTGTGCGGGGCGTCGGCCTTGCCGTAGGTGACCACGGTGCCGTCCGGGCCGCTCGCGTTCGCCGGCACGACCAGCGGGCCCGCGGTGTCGGCGGAGCCGGAGCCGCCGCCGGAACCGGTCGAGCCGCCGACGGCGAAGGCGACGCCCGCCGCGAGGGCCAGCAGGACGGCGGAGGCGGTGCCGACCACCGCCCGGCGGCGGATCCGGGCCGAGCGCTCGGCCTGCTCGCGCTCCTGGCGCATCCGCTCGGTGGCGGCCCGACGGGCGGCCTTCCGGTCGCCGGGGGTGGTGCTCTTCTTGGGGGAGGTGCTCATGGTGGAGGTCGTCCTGGTGCTCTTGGCGGGGCGTGCGGGCGCGTCGGGCGCACGGCCGGCCGGGACCGGGGGACCGGGAGGGTCCGCGGGTCGCCTAGCGGGCGGGCGCCGGCAGCCGTGCGGGCGGGCCGCGCCGGACGGCGGGCCGGAGCCGGACGGACTCGGCGGGGACCAGCACCCGGCTGGCCCGGGGGAACGGCACCCGCGCCACCGGGCGGGCCGGCAGCGGCGCGGTCAGCAGCGCCAGCCAGTGGCCGGCCGCGGCGGGGAAGCGCCGGGCGAAGTCGCCGAGGATCCGCGCCGTGCGGGCCAGCCCGGAGAGCGCGGCGTCGGCGCTGCGCAGCCAGTACGCGGCGGCCAGCGCGAGCACGGTGTGCAGGAGCAGCAGCAGGCCGAGCCCGACCGGCCGGGAGAGCCCGTGGCCGAGCAGGAGGCCGCCGAGCGAGCCGCCGCCGCACAGCAGCGGTTCGAGACCGCGGGCGGCGCCGGGCGGCAGCGAGGGGCAGGTGGACTGGGCGAGGTCGAACAGGGCGCTCAGGCCCAGTTCCAGCGGCAGGAAGACCGCCGCGACGACCCGGTAGCCGCGTTCGCGGCCGGACAGGACGAAGGCCACCGCGAAGACGGCGGCCCCGGCCACCGCCAGCGTGCCGAGCGGCAGCGGGCGTCCGGTGACCAGTACCTGGCCGAGCCCGGCGAGCAGCACGAGCAGCGCGGCGAAGACCGCCGCGCGCAGCGTCCTGGTGTCCCGGGCACAGTTCATGAGTCCCGAGTGTGCCACAGGTCGAAAGCCGGACGAGTGGCTCCGGGGCCCGCTGTGAAGATCCTCACCACCGGCCCTGAGCTGGGCTTATATGCCGTTTACGGTGACCGTGCCGGGTGCCTCCACGACCGGCTCGGGCGGTTTCGCGGCGGCCTCGACCCTGGCCTCGACCAGCTCCCGGAACGCCTCCAGGTCGGTCCGGACGGTCCGCTCGATCGCCCCCGCCAGCGCGAAGCCGCCGGGTCCGCCGAACGCCTCCCGGACCGCCCCCGGGTCGTACTCCACCCGGACCTGCACCCGGGTGTGCGCCGGGTCGAGCGGGCGCAGCGCGAAGGCGCCGTGCAGCTCCGGACCGTCCAGGGTGCGCCAGGCCATCACCCGGCCCCGGCCCCGGTCGGTGATCTCGGTCTCGACGTCCCGTTCGGCGCCGGCGATCTCCACCGCGAGGTGGGCCAGGTTGCGGCCGTGCGGTTGGGCGGTGCGGACGCCGTCGACGAACTGCGGGTACTCGTGGACGCGGTGCAGCTGCTCCCAGGCCGCCAGGACGGGGGCGTCGATGTCGATCTGTTCCTCCAGCGTGCTCATGGCCGGCCGGACCTCCTCGGGTTGGCGCGCGGGCCGCCCCTCCAGACTGCGCCGCGGGGCGGCCCGGGGCAAAGGGCGGGGCAGCCCGGAGGGGCGGCGGGACGGGCGGCGGAGGAGGCGGATGGCGGGCGGTCGGGCGAGACTGGGCACATGCCGGAGCTGCCAGAGGTCGAGGCCCTGACCGCCTTCCTGTCCGAACGGCTGACCGGGCGGGTGGTCGCCGAGGTGCGGCCGGTGGCGATCAGCGCGCTCAAGACCTACGACCCGCCGGTGACGGCGCTGGCCGGGCGGACGGTCGGCCCGGTGGTCCGGCACGGGAAGTTCCTGGACATCGGGCTCGTGGCCACCGGGTCGGCGGACACCGGGGCGGACGGGCTGCACCTGGTGGTCCACCTGGCCAGGGCGGGCTGGCTGCGCTGGCGGGAGCAGCTGCCGGCGGAGCCGCCGAAGCCGGGCGGGCGCAATCCGCTGGCGCTGCGGGTGCGGCTGGAGGGCCCGGACGGGGACGGCTTCGACCTGACCGAGGCGGGCACCAAGAAGGGGCTCGCGGTGTACGTGGTGCGGGACGCCGAGGAGGTCCCGGGGGTGGCCCGGCTGGGCCCGGACCCGTTCGACCCGGACTTCGACCTGGCGCGCTTCCGGGCGCTGCTGGCCGGTGAGCGCCGCCGGATCAAGGGGGTGCTGCGGGACCAGACCGTGCTGGCCGGGGTGGGCAACGCCTACTCGGACGAGGTGCTGCACGTGGCCCGGATGTCCCCGTACAAGCTGGCGGCCGATCTGTCGGAGGAGGAGACGGAGCGGCTGTTCGAGGCGCTCGGTTCGACCCTGCGCGAGGCGGTGGAGCGTTCGCGCGGACTGGCGGCGGGGGAGCTGAAGGCGGAGAAGAAGCTGGGGATGCGGGTGCACGGGCGGACCGGGCAGCCCTGTCCGGTCTGCGGGGACACCGTGCGGGAGGTGTCGTTCGCGGACTCCTCGCTGCAGTACTGCCCGACCTGCCAGACCGGGGGGAAGCCGCTCGCGGACCGGCGGCTCTCCCGGCTGCTCAAGTAGCGCCGCCGCCGGAGCGGTGCGGCCGCTGACAGGTGCGGCCGCCGAACCGGCCCGCGCCGTCGGCCGGCCCCGTTCCGCGGTGGGAGGCGGGGCCGGCGGGACGTCGGGGATGCCGTGGAGGGCCTACGGCTTGCGGGCGAGGCCGCCCCAGTAGTACGCCGCGTACGGGTCGGCCGGCTGCTCGCCGTCCGGGTGCCAGGACATCACCGGGGCGACGCCGGGCTCGATCAGCTCCCAGCCGTCGAAGAACCGGGTGACCTCCTCCTTGCTGCGCGGCACCAGGGTCATCCCGGCGGCGCGGGCGGAGGCGGTCACCTGGGCGACGGCGGCCTCGTTGAAGTCCTGGGTCGGGTGGGTGAGCGCGAGGTAGCTGCCGGAGGGGAGCGCGTCGCGCAGCGCGGCGACCTTGCCCCACGGGTCGTCCTCGTCGGCGATCAGCATCAGTACGGCGATCATCAGCATGCCGACCGGTTGGTCGAGGTCCAGCGTGCTGTTGAGGGCCGGGTCGGCCAGCAGCTCGGCGGGCTTGCCCAGGTCGGCGTGGATGTAGGTGGTGCGGCTGGCCGGGGTGGAGACCATCAGCGCGCGGGCGTGGGCCAGCACGATCGGGTCGTTGTCCACGTAGACGACCCGGGTGCCGGGGCTGACCGACTCGGCGATCTCGTGGGTGTTCGGCGAGGTGGGGATGCCGGTGCCGAGGTCGAGGAACTGGCGGATGCCGTAGCGCTCGGCGAGGTGGCGCACGGCGCGCTTCTGGAAGCCGCGGTTCTCCTTGGCCTGCGCCTTCATGGTGGGCACGGCCTGCTCGATGGCCTGGCCCATCGCGCGGTCGGGCGGGAAGTTGGTCTTCCCGCCCAGCCAGTAGTCGTAGACGCGGGCGGAGTGCGGGGTGCTGGTGTCGACCCCGTACTTCTCCCACTGGCTGAGTTCGGCGGCATCGTTCTCGGACCGGTCGGCGAAGTCCTGACTCGTCGTCATGGCCACGTCCTTTTAAGACAGATCATCACACTGGGAGAGGTCAGATTAGCGGGCCCGGCGGGGATCCGGTCACGGGGTGGGCGAACAGCCGGTGCACAGGGCCCGCCTTGGGCCGTTGGGGTGGTGATCGAACCTGTCGGGGTGGCCGCTGGGAGACGGGCCGATGAACGGGGGACAGATCCGTCATGCTGTCTGATCGTCAGATTACTTCGCGAAGGTTGCTGCTGGTCGCGGCGGGGATGTCGCTGCTCGGGGTCGCCGGGTGCGGCCGGGCCGAGGAGGTGGCCAGGGCCGCCGCCGCGGCCCGTTCGGCGGGCCCGGACCCGGTCCCGGGGGACTCGCCCACCGAAGGGCCGCCCCCGACCGAGGCCACGACTCCGGCAGCCGAGCAGGCCGCCGGGCCGTCCGCGGGCCCGTCCGCCGCGGCACCCGCCGCGCCGTCCGCCGCCGCACCCGCCTCCGCCCCCTCGCCCGCCGCCGCCGCGCCCTCGTCCGCGCCCCCGGCCGGGGCGGCGCCCGCGCGGGCGCTGACGGAGGCCGAGAGCCGCCCGGTGTACGAGCTCGACGCCGACCGGCGGGTGGTGGCGCTCACCATCGACGACGGCCCCGACCCCCGGCACACCCCGACCGTGCTGGCCCTGCTGGAGCAGCACGGCATCCGGGCCACCTTCTTCCTGATCGGCGAGAACGCCGTCGAGCACGCCGACCTGGTCCGGGAGATCGCCGCCCGGGGCCACCACATCGCCAACCACACCTGGACCCACCCCGACCTGCGCCACCTCTCCGAGGCCAAGGTCCGCGAGGAGCTGGAGCGCACCTCCGAGCTGCTGCACCGGACCACCGGGAAGGCGCCGACCTGGTTCCGGGCGCCCGGCGGCGACTGGTCCCCGGCCTCGCTGAAGGTGAGCGCCGAGCTGGGCATGCGTCCGATGGCCTGGTCGGTCGACCCCCGGGACTGGGCCCGCCCGGGGACGGTCGTGATCACCGACCGGATCCTCAAGGACGTCCGGCCCGGCGCGATCGTGCTCAACCACGACGGCGGCGGGGACCGTTCGCAGACGGTGGCGGCGCTGAAGGCGTACCTGCCGGTGCTGATCGACTCCGGGTACCACTTCACCGCCCCGCCCGGCTGAGTCGTCAGCACATGGAGCCGGAGTCGAAAAGGTCGCGCAAATAGTGGATAAACCACCCGAAAGGATGGATTAGAAGAATCGTTTCCCCAATTTTGGGGCCCTTAGGGTGATATCGCACTATTCCCCCGGTGCCGTCGAGTACCGCCCGAAAGGTCCCCCGTCATGCGTCTCCGCAACACCCTGGTCGCCGCCACCAGCGCGATCGGTCTCGTCCTCGCCGTTCCGGTCTCCGCCAACGCCGCCGACGGCGTGTTCCGCTACACCTACCGGGCCGACGGCTCCGAACACCGCGGCGAACTGGTCGACCCCAAGGCCGAGGAGTGCGTCGACGTCAAGGGAGCCACCGACCAGGACGCTGCCTACGCACCCGTCAACCGCACCAACGGGAGCGCCGTCGCCTTCCTGGACTTCGGCTGCGTCGGGGACGTCTACCGGGTGCTGGACCCGGGCGCCTCGGCCGGCCGGCGGCTCCACTTCCGCTCGGTCCTCTTCTCCTGAGGCGGCCGATTTCGGCGCAACTACGGGACAGTTCGGCGATTGGTTGAGACCATTCCGGTGAACCGACACCGGGAGCCGCAGTGCCGAGACCGATCGCCGGGCTGTCCGCCCGGAGCCGCGTACTTCTGACCGTCCTCTGCGTCCTCGCCCTGACCGCCGCCGGTCTCGGCCTCCAGCGCGTGCTCGGCTCCCGGGACGGCACCGCCGCCCGGCCCGTCCCCGCCGGACCGCGCACCGCCGACCGGATCGTCCCGGTGCCGCTCTCCGTCACCCCCGGCGCCGGTGCCGGCTACCGGCTCACCGACCGCACCGTGATCCGGACCGCCCCCGGCGCGGAGGCGGTGGAACGACAGGCCGGGGAGGTGCGGGCGATCGCCGAGCGGCTCGCCGAAGCCCTTCGCCGCCCCACCGGACTGCCCCTCCCGGTGGTGGAACCCGCAGCCGGCGACGGCATCGCCCTGGCACTCGACCCCGCGCTCCCCGAGGCCACCGGCGCCGAGGGCTACCGGCTGACCGCCGACGCCGACGGGGTGCGGATCACCGCCCGCAGCGCCGAGGGCCTGTTCCGGGGAACCCAGACCCTCCGGCAGCTGCTGCCGCCGCGGATCGAGAGCCCGGTCCCGGTCGCCGACGGCACGGAGTGGACGCTCGCCCCGGTCACCGTCGAGGACCGCCCGCGCTACGCCTACCGGGGCGCGATGCTCGACGTCGCCCGGCACTTCTTCACCCCGGCCGAGGTCAAGGGCTTCATCGACCGCCTCGCGCTGTACAAGCTCAACCACCTGCATCTGCACCTGACCGACGACCAGGGCTGGCGGATCGAGGTACCGGCCCGGCCCGCCCTGACGGCGGTGGGCGCGACCAGCGAGGTCGGCGGCACCCCCGGCGGGTTCTACACCGCGGCCGACTACCAGGAGATCGTCCGCTACGCGCAGGAGCGCTACCTGACCGTCGTCCCGGAGATCGACCTGCCGGGCCACAGCAACGCGGCCCTCGCCGCCTACCCCGAGCTGGACTGCACGGGCAGCGCCCGCCCCTGGCCGTACACCGGGATCGAGGTCGGCTTCTCCACGCTCTGCCCGACCGGTGACGCGGTGTTCTCCTTCACCCGGGACGTGGTCACCGAGCTGGCCCGGCTCACCCCGGGGCCCTATCTGCACCTCGGCGGCGACGAGGTGAAGGGGGTCGCCCCGGCCGAGTACGCGGAGTTCGTCCGGCGGGTCGGCGAGCAGGTGCGCGCGGCCGGGAAGACCCCGGTGGGCTGGAACCAGACCGCGCCGGGCGGGATCGGGTTGCTGCAGTTCTGGGACGGCCGGGCCGGGCGCGACACCGAACTGCGGGAGGCCGCCGAACGCGGCGCCGAGGTGATCATGTCGCCGTCCGGCCGCAGCTACCTGGACATGAAGTACGAGGCGACCTATCCGCTCGGCCTGGTCTGGGCCGGAACCGTCGACGTCAGGACCGCGTACGACTGGGACCCGGACACCCTGCTGCCGCTGCGGGCGGGCTCGGTCGTCGGCGTCGAGGCGCCGCTGTGGACCGAGACCCTGGACACCCCCGGCGAGCTCGACCTGATGCTGCTGCCCCGGCTGCCCGCGCTCGCCGAACTGGGCTGGTCGCCCCGGGCGAGCCACGACTGGGGGCGCTTCAAGGCCCGGCTCGCCGAGGAGGGCGCCCGCTGGGAGGCGGCCGGCTACGCCTACGAGCGGCGGCACGAGGTGCCCTGGCCGGCCCCGTAGCGGCCGTCGGTTGCCGCCGCGGATGGGGGATCGCGCACGAACGGCGTAGCGTGGCCGGGGGAGGGGTTCGCGCAGGTCCCGACACGGCGCAGGAGGAACGATGTCCGAACGGGAACCGGACCCGGTCGAGCAGGAGGAGTTCGCGGGTCGCGTTTTGCAGGTGCTCAACGACGCCTGCCTGGGATTCATGGCCAGTGTCGGCCACCGGACCGGCCTCTTCGACACCATGGCCGGCCTTCCGCCCTCGACGGTCGAGGAGGTCGCCGGTGCGGCCGGGCTGGACGGGCGCTACGTCCGGGAGTGGCTGGGCGCGATGGTGGTCGGCGGCTTCGTCGAGTACGAGCCGCGGGACCGTACCTACCGGCTGCCGCCGGAGCACGCCTCCTCGCTGACCCGGGCCGGCGGTCCGGAGAACCTGGCCGGGATGATGCAGTACCTCGCCCTGTTCGGCGAGGTCGAGGACCGGATCGTCGAGGCGTTCCGCACCGGCGGCGGGCTGCCGTACTCGGCCTACCCGCGCTTCCAGGAGCTCCAGGCCGAGGAGAGCGCGGCCGGCTACGACCTGGCGCTGGTGGACGCCGTGGTGCCGCTGGTGCCCGGGCTCGCCGAGCGGCTGCGGGCCGGGATCGACGCGGTCGACATCGGCACCGGGCAGGGCCACGCCGTCAACGTGCTGGCCAGTGCCTTCCCGGCCAGCCGGTTCACCGGGGTGGACATCTCCGAGCAGGGCATCGGCGCGGCCAAGGCCGAGGCCGCCGTGCACGGTCTGGACAACGCCCGCTTCGTGCTCGCCGACTCGGCCGACCTGACCGGCGGGTACGACCTGGTGACCGCCTTCGACGTGGTCCACGACCTGGCCCGCCCCGACCGCACCCTGCGGGCCGTCGCCGGGGTGCTGCGGCCCGAGGGCGTCTTCCTGATGGGCGACATCGCCGCCAGCAGCCTGCTGGAGGAGAACATCGACCATCCGCTCGCCCCGGCGCTGTACACCTTCTCGACCTTCTACTGCATGACGGTCTCGCTCGGCGAGGGCGGCGCCGGGCTGGGCACCGTCTGGGGCGAGCAGACCGCGCGCCGGATGCTCGCCGAGGCCGGCTTCGGCTCGGTGGACGTGTCGCGGATCGAGGGCGATCCGCTCAACCAGTACTACGTGGCGAGGCTGGCCGTCGCGGCGTAGCGCCCGCCCCGGCGGGGACAGGCCCGGCGGGGACAGGCCCGGCGGGTACAAGCTCCGAGGCCCGAGCGAAGGAGGGCGTCGATGACCGGCAACGGCTACGCACACCCCGAGGCACTGGTCGGCACCGAGTGGCTCGCCCGGCACCTCGACGACGGCACGCTCCGCGTGGTCGAGGTGGACGAGGACAACGGCGCCTACGAGCGCGGCCACCTGCCCGGCGCGATCGGCTGGAACTGGGCCACCGATCTGCACAGCCCGGTCGGGCGCGACTACGTGGACCGCGCGGGCGTCGAGCACCTGCTGCGCGCGGCCGGGGTCGAGGAGGACACCACCGTCGTGCTGTACGGCGGCAACAACAACTGGTTCGCCGCCTACGCCTACTGGCTGCTGCGGCTGCGCGGCTTCGGCCCGGTGCGGCTGCTGGACGGCGGGCGCAAGAAGTGGGAGCTGGAGGGGCGGGAGCTGACCGCCGAGGTACTGGACCACCAGCACAGCCCGTACCGGCTGACCGGGCCCGAGCACCCGGAGGTGCGGGCGATGCGGGACGAGGTGCTGGCCAAGGCGGAGGTCTTCGCCAAGCCCGGCTCGGACGCGGTACTGGTGGACGTCCGCTCGCCGGCCGAGTTCCGGGGCGAGGCACTGGCCCCGGCGCACCTGCCGCAGGAGCAGGCCCAGGTGCCCGGGCACATCCCGGGCGCCGTCAACATCCCCTGGTCGCAGGCGACCAGGGAGGACGGGACGTTCCGCCCGGCCGAGGAGCTGCGGGAGCTGTACGGCGGCCGGGGCATCGGGCCGGAGCAGGAGGTGATCGCCTACTGCCGGATCGGGGAGCGTTCGGCGCACACCTGGTTCGCGCTGACCGAGCTGCTCGGCTTCGAGCACGTCAAGAACTACGACGGGTCGTGGACCGAGTACGGCTCGCTGGTCCGGGCGCCGGTGGCACTGGGAGCCTGACGGGGTGGCAGCAGGCGGTCGGTGGACGGGCCGTGACGTCGTGTCACGGTTCGGCCGCCCGGCCATTTCGGCCTGTTTCTTCTCATGAACATTTCATCGTTCAGGCGTAGGACCGGGTTCGTTGGGACAAGGATCGATCCGACCCGTTGTCCCAGTGATCCTGTGGAGGACCCCTGTGCGCAAGAGGCTGATCGTCTCTGCCGCTGCCGGCGCGCTCGCCCTGCTGCTGTCCGTCCCCGCCTCCGCCGCCCAGGCCGGCCCGGGTGCGGCGGGCATCGGCGATCCCTACTACCCGAACGCCGGCAACGGCGGCTACGACGTCTCGCACTACGACATCCGGCTCAAATACCAGCCCGCCACCGACGAGCTGGAGGGCACCACCACCGTCCTGGCCACCGCCACCCAGGACCTCACCCGCTTCAACCTCGACTTCGTGCTCAGCGTGAAGGAGGTGCTGGTCAACGGCCGGGCCGCCAAGTTCACCACCAGCGGCGAGCAGGAGCTGGTGATCACCCCCTCCCGCACCGTCGCCAAGGGCAGCCCGCTCACCGTGGTCGTCCGCTACGCCGACAAGCCGGGCGAGGTCGAGCGCGGCGGGTACTCCGCCTGGCTGCGCACCCCCGACGGCGGGGTGGCCGCCAACGAGCCCGAGGGCGCCGCCTGGTGGTTCCCGGCCAACGACCACCCGACCGACAAGGCCACCTTCGACGTCTCGGTGCTGGTGCCGGAAGGCACCCAGGTGGTCAGCAACGGCACCCAGACCACCAGCTCCCGGCCCGGCTGGACCCGCTACAACTACCGGCAGACCAAGCCGCAGGCCACCTATCTGGCCACGCTGGCGATCGGGAAGTTCGACATCCGCAAGGACACCACCGAGGGCGGGCTGCCGGTCATCACCGCCTACAGCCCCGACCTCGGCGTCAACCTCGGCGCCGCGCAGGCCAGCGTCGAGCGGACCGGCGAACTGACCGACTGGCTCAGCACGGTGTTCGGCCCGTACCCGTTCGAGACCGTCGGCGGCTACGTGCCCAATGTGCCGACCGGCTACGCGCTGGAGACCCAAGGGCAGGTCTTCTACAGCCCCGCGCAGTTCGCGCGCGGCGCCAACACCTCCGTGGTGGCGCACGAGCTGGCCCACCAGTGGTACGGCGACAGCGTCTCGGTGCAGCGCTGGAGCGACATCTGGCTCAACGAGGGCTTCGCCCGGTACGCGCAGTGGCTCTGGTCGGAGCACGAGAACGAGGGCACGGCGCAGGAGCTGGCCGACTACGTCTACAACAACTACGCGGCCGACAACGCGTTCTGGTCCGTGCGGCCGGGGGACCCGGGCCCGGACCACCAGTTCGCCGGCGCCGTCTACGACCGCGGCGCGATCGCCATCCAGGCGCTGCGCAACACGGTCGGGGACGACAAGTTCTTCGCGATCCTGAAGGGGTGGCCGACCGAGCGCAAATACGGCAACGCCACCATCCCGCAGTTCCAGGCCTACGCGGAGAAGGTCTCCGGCAAGCCGCTGGGCGCGCTGTTCAACACCTGGCTGTTCACGGCCGGCAAGCCGGCGGTGGGCTCGGCCGGAGCGCCGGCCGGCTCGGCGCTCGCGGCGGCGCCCGGGGTCGCGGGCCTCGCCCCGGGGGCGTCGGCGGCGTCGCCGGCGCAGCCGAAGTCCTGGCAGAAGATCCAGGACACCAACGCGGTGCACGAGCACCGGGGCTGACGCTCCCTCGCCCGCGTGCGAGCGGGAGTTGCCGGGGCCCGGTCGGCCGCCCACATGGGTGGCCGACCGGGCCTCCGGTCCTTCAGGGGCGCAGCGCGCGCTCCTCGGTGAGGACCAGCTCCTCGATGCCGCGCAGGAAGCGCTCCATCGCGGGCCGGGGCAGCAGCGCGGGGTCGGCCGTCATGGCGAGCTGCAGGGCGGTCGGGGTGCGCTGCGCGTCCAGGGCGTAGGTGAGCCCGGGACGCGGGTCGAAGTCGACCGGCCAGTCCAGGGTGGTGGCCCCGTCGGCCCCGGCGCCCGCGACGGCCGGGTCCGGGGCGGTGAGGCCGCCGGGGAGCAGGTCGCGGGTGTCGTTGAAGACGCAGGAGCGGTCGGCGAGCGGTACCCGGTCGGCGGTGAGGCGCTCGATCTCGGCGTCCAGCAGGCGGCGGTCGTAGTAGGCGTGCCGGTAGGCGGCGATCGACGCGGCGTGGGTGCGGCGCACGGCCGCGCCGAACTCGCCGTCGGCGTCCTGGAGGTGCAGCAGGGCGTCGCCGGCGATCACGCTCACCGCGTCGGTGAGGCCGGACAGGAAGCGGTTGTTGACCACCACCTGGAGCACCGCGTCCGGGCGGCCGGCCAGCCGGGCCGTCATGGCGGCGGTGGCGGCCAGCAGGACGGCGGAGGAGCCGGCCCGGTGCGCGGCGGCCACCGTGTCGACCGCGCGGAGCAGGGCGGGCGAGCTGAGGACGGCGTTCGGGAACCGGGCGGCGGGATCGGCCGCCGGGGCGGGCGGGAACAGCCGGTCCGGGGCGGCGCGCAGTTTGCGCAGGGTGTGCGCGCGGGCGTTGGCGTCGCGCTTGCGGCCGCGCTCCGAGGTCTGGAACCCGGCCTCCTCCAGGGGCTGCTGGGTGGTCCGGCCGGCCCGGACCGCGGCCGGGTCGGCGCCCAGGGCGAGGGCGGTGAGGTCGCGGACCAGCAGGCCCATCCCGGTGCCGTCCACGGCGGTGTGGGAGAGCACCAGGGAGATGTGCCGCACCAGGCCGTCGGCCACGACCAGGCCGACCCGGACCGGCCACTCGGCGCCGCAGTCGAAGGCACGGCCCGTCAGGTCCTCGTGCAGCGCGGCTCCGGCGGCGCCGAGCCCGGCCCGGTCGGTGTCGGCGGGGAGGTCCCGGACCGGGACGGGCAGGGTGCCCGCCGGGTCGACGGTCTGGCGCAGTCCGCTGCCGTCCGGCTCGGGGAGCAGCCGGGTGTGCAGGGAGTCGTGCAGGTGCAGCAGGTGCCCGAGGGCGGCCAGGACCACCGGGAGCGGCAGGCCGGGGTCGAGCGGGGCGGCGGTGCCGATGTTGTAGCGGGGGCGGTCGGCGGGGGCCAGGCGGTTGACGACGTCCCAGATGGCTCGCTGGCCCCAGGTGGCGGGGCCGCTGCCGGAGCGGCCGTCGGCGAAGGGTATCTCCAGTTGTCGACTCGTGGTCACCGTGGGGGTTCTCCGATGCGCTGGTGCGGATGCGGGGTGGTGGTACGGGCGGGTGCGGTGGGAGCCGTCCCGGAGAGTCTGCGGCACGGCCGCGAAATCGCGCCAGAAGAAGGTCAAATCCGGTAAGGATCTTCGGAACCCGGGCTACCGGGCGGTACATCCGGGGTCGGCGTGGCAGCATCTCGCATGTGAGGCGTGACATTGCACATGTGACGTGCGATCAGGGGTGATGTGCGACCACCCGGGACGTGCAGTCGACCGCGATGCCCGCCTCGCGAACGAACCCACCCTCCGTTCGTCCGAAGGAGAAGTACCGAGATGAAGCGATTCGCCGCGCTCCTCGCCACCGGCGCCGCGCTCTCCGCGCTGGCCGTCACCGGGGCCACCCAGGCCTCCGCGCAGACCACCGGCGGCCCCACCGGCCCCACCAAGAACTGCGTCGACGGGTTCCCGGGCGTCGTCAACCTGCGGCTCTGCGCCTCGGTGACCGGCGACCAGGTCGTGTTCTCCGGTTATGCGACCCCCGCCAGCGTCGCCTGGAACCCGCAGAAGGTGTCCTTCAACCTGACCGCGAGCGTCGTCGGCGGCGCCCTGATCGGGAGCGACTCGCCCTACGTGCTCATCCCCGGCGGCGGCATCCCGGTCGGCAACGTCTCCGGCACCGCGCCGTGCGGCTCCAGCGTCCAGGCCACGTTCAACGTGACCCAGTGGGGCTGGCCGCCGTCGACCGCCACCGTCACCGTGCCGGTCACCTGCTGACGAAGCACTGACCGGGGCCGGTCCCGCGGATCCTTCCGGGGCCGCGGCGAAATCGGCGGGACCGGCCCCGGTCGCCGGCACCTCGTGCCGCAGTGGCTCAGCGGTGCCGCAGCGGCTCAGCGGCTCAGCGGTGCGGCGGTGCAGTGGTGCGGCGGTACAGCGGTGCAGTCGTGCGGCGGCGCAACCAGGGTCTGCCGGACCCAGGGTCCGCCGGACCCGGGTGGAACAGGGCCCTGGGTGGCGCGCGGCGGTGCGACCAGAGTGGTCCCGTCAGGCCGTCCGCGCCAACGAACCGCACCGGAGCAGAACATGAACCACCCCACGTACCCCTCGCTCGCCACCCGCACCGCCGTCGTCACCGGAGCCGCCAGCGGCATGGGCGAGGCCACCGCCCGGCTGCTCGCCGCCGACGGCGCCCGGGTCGCCCTGCTGGCCCGCCGGGCCGAGCGGCTGGACGCCCTCGCCGCCGCGATCACCGCCGCCGGCGGCCGGGCCCTCGCCGTCACCGCCGACGTCACCGACCAGTCCTCGGTCGACGCCGCCGTCCGGACCGTGCACGACACCTGGGGCCCGGTCGACCTGGTGGTCAACAACGCCGGGGTGATGCTGCCCAATCCGCTCGCGGACGGGCGGATCGACGAGTGGACCCGGATGATCGACACCAATCTGACCGGCGCGCTGCGGATCGTCCGCGCCTTCTCCGCCGACCTCGTCGCGGCCGCCGCCGAGGGCCGCCCCGCCGACCTGGTCAACGTCTCCTCCATCGCCTCCCACGTGCTGTTCCCCGACTACGCCGTCTACGGGGCCACCAAGGCGGCGCTCACCCAGCTGTCCGCCGCGCTGCGCACCGAACTCGGCCCCCGGGACGTGCGGGTCGCCGCAATCGAGCCCGGGCTCACCGACACCGAACTCGGCGGGCACATCGACAACCCGGTGCTGCGCGAGCAGCTCGACGGGATGTTCGACGCGATGCCGGCGCTGACCGCCCAGGACATCGCCGAGCTGATCGCCTTCACCGTCACCCGTCCGCGCCATGTGAACCTCCGTCACCTGGTCGCCCTGCCGACCCGGCAGGCCTGAGCGTCAAGGCGGGGCGAGCGGTGCCACGCGATCGGGTGGTGGATACCTCCCGTCCGGGTGACTGTGGTTCCGTCGGGCCGTTCGTGCGCCAAGAGTGGTGCGCCATGACCACTGAAGACTTGGACGTTCCCCGCCCGGACACGACCGGCGTCGTGCCCGGACCGGCCCGGCGGTCGGTCGTCGCGGTGACCGGCGCGTCGGTGCTCGCCGCCGGTCTCACCGCCGCCGCCGTTCCCGCCGCCGCGCTCGCCCCCGCCGCCCCGCCGACCGTCCCGCCCGCGGCCGACCCGCCGACCGCAGTGCCCCCGACCGCCGTGCCGCCCGGGACCGACGAGCGGGCGTACACCATGGTCGCCCGCGCCATCGCCGTCCACGACGAGCTCGACCGGCCGCTCGCCCCGGGCTATCTGGAGATCGTCCGGAACGGCCTGCCGCCGGGCCGCGCCCGGGGGACCAAGCGGGTGCTGGTCGTCGGGGCCGGACCGGCCGGACTGCTCGCCGCCGACCTGCTCAACCGGGCGGGGCACGACGTCGTCGTGATCGAGGCCAACGGCAACCGCGTCGGCGGCCGGATCAAGACCTTCCGCAAGGGCGGCCACGAGAACGCCGCCCAGCCCTTCGCCGACCCCCTGCTCTACGCCGAGGCGGGGGCGATGCGGCTGCCCGAGAGCCACCCGCTGGTGATGGCGCTGCTCGACAAGTACCGGCTGCCGCGGCAGGAGTTCCTGCTGGTGGACGTCGACCCGCAGAACCCCTCGCAGCGGACCAACCGCACCTGGATCCATGTCAACGGGCTGCACGTCCGGCGGGCCGACTACGAGCGGGACCCCTCGGCGGTCAACGGGTCCTTCGGCGTCACCGGGCCCAACCGCGGCCGGACCGCCGCCGTGATCTACGCCGAGGCGCTGGAGAGCGCGCTGGCACTGGTCCGGGGCAAGGAGGGAACGGCCCTGGTGGAGGGCTGGGCCACCGTGCTGCGGCGGTACGGGCACTGGTCGATGTACCGGTACCTCACCGAGCAGGGCGGGCTCGACACCAGGACGATCGACCTGATCGGCACCGTCCAGAACGTGACCTCGCGGCTGCACCTCTCCTTCGTGCACAGCTTCCTGTCCGCCGCTCTGATCGACCCGAGGACGAGGTTCTGGGAGATCGAGGGCGGCACGGCGAAGCTCGTCGACGCCCTGTACGCGGCGGTGAAGGGGAAGGTGCGCTTCGACCGGCGCGCGGTGCGGATCGACCGGCAGGGCGGCAAGGTCCGGGTGCACACCGTCTCCGAGGACGGCGGGACCGGCCGCGGAGGGGTCGCCGAGGTCTTCGAGGGGGACGAGGCGATCGTGACCGTGCCCTTCGCCGGGCTGCGGCACGTCACCTTCGACCCGCCGCTCGGCTACGGCAAGCGGCGGGCGGTCACCGAACTCCACTACGACGCCGCGACCAAGGTGCTGCTGGAGTTCTCCCGCCGCTGGTGGGAGTTCACCGAGGAGGACTGGCGGGCCGCGCTGGACTCGGTGGAGCCCGGCCTCTACCGGAAGTACCAGCAGGGCAAGGTCACCGACGGGCGGTACCTCGGGGCGCACGGTTCGGTGAAGGCGCTCGGGGTGAGCGTGCCCGGCGAGCTGCGGGAGTGCTTCGCGGCCTTCCGCCCGGTCGGCGGCGACCCGGAGGCCGCCCGTGTGCGCGGCGGCGGCGCGGTGACCGACCACGCCAACCGGTTCGTCTACTTCCAGCCCGACCACCCGGTGAAGGGCAGCGAGGGCGGCGTGGTGCTGGCCTCCTACAGCTGGGCGGACGACGCGCTGAAGTGGGACGCCTACGCCGACGAGGAGCGCTACCTGCGGGCGCTGGCCGGGGTGCAGGCCGTCTTCGGCCGCCGCTGCGAGGTCTTCTTCACCACGAAGGGCAGGACGCAGTCGTGGATGCGTGACCACTACGCCTACGGGGAGGCCTCGGTGCTGCTGCCGGGTCAGCACACCGAGCTGTTCCCCGACATCCCCGGCTCCGAGGGGCCGCTGCACTTCGCGGGGGACCACACCTCGACGAAGCCGGCCTGGATCGAGGGCGCGCTGGAGTCGGCCGTCCGGAGCGCGCTGCTGGTGCACACGGGCTGACCGGTCCACTGGCCGACCGGGTCAGGGACTGACCGGCCCACGGGCCCGGCCGGGTCAGGCGATCCCCGCGGCGTGCGGGGATCGCTCGGGTGCTGGACGGCGGGGGGTCGGCGAGGGCCGGGGTCAGCGGGTCGCGGTGAGCAGGTAGTAGTCGAGCAGGCCGTCCCGCCAGGCGGGGAGGAAGTTGCGGGTCCAGTGGCCGGGCGGGACGGTGCCCTCGAGATAGCGGTCGAGGCCGGGCCAGACGTCCGGGCCGATGGACTCCGCGGTGACCTCGGCGAAGCCGGCCGCCCCGAGGTCGGACGTGAAGCCGGCCAGCGGGTGGGCGACGTCCAGCCCGTTGGCGAAGCTGCCGAGCAGGATGCTCAGCCGCTCGACCACATCGGCCCCCTCGGCGGAGAAGAAGGTGGTCACCACCAGGCGCCCGCCTGGGCGCAGCACCCGGGCCGCCTCGTGGGCGAAACCGGTCAGCTCGCGGAAGTGCTGGGCCGCCTCGACCGAGTACAGGCCGTCCAGTGAGGCGTCCGCGAAGGGCAGGTCGTCGGCGGAGCCCAGGGTGTAGCCGAGCCGGTCCGGGAAGGTCGCCAGCGCCTTGGCGTTGACGGCGCGGGCGCGCTCGATCTGGTCGGGGTGGATGTCGACCCCGGTGACGGCGGCGAACCGGAACTCGCAGAGCGCGAGCGCCGCGCCCAGTCCGCGTCCGCAGCCCACCTCGCCGAGCCGCAGCGACTCGGCGGGCCCGGGGAAGGCGCGCAGCACCCGGCGGTAGAGGTTCTCCTGGCTGCGGACGCGGTCCTCGGTCGTCGGGTCGGTGGTGCGAATGCCGCTCCAGTCGCCGAAGTTGATGAATCCGCCCGCGAAGGAGGCGGCCTGTGAGAGGTCGTCGGCGCCGTAGGTCCGGCGTACCGGTCCTGGGATGCGGTCCTGGTTCATGGCTCGCTCGAGCTCCTCGTGTGTCGTGGCGACGGCCGGGTGAAGGCGGTGGCCGGGGTGACGGCGCGGGCGGGGAAGGGCCGGTGGACCGGGCCTCCCGCGGGCGCGCGCCGCAGTACGTACCCAAACCGGCCGGTGGTGGAACTACCCGAAGGAAGTGGTTTCGGGAGGGGAGGAGCAGGTCAGGAGGGACGGGTGGGAAATGGGTGGGCGGAAGAGGAGCGGGCTGGGAGACTGGGCGCCGATCGTTCGGGTCCGACGGAAACGGGGAGTGCCATGGGGATGGGGACGGGCGCGGGGAGCGGCGCGGGGGACGGGCGGACCGCCCCGCCGCTGACCGGGGGCGAGCGCGAGACGCTGCGGGCGTTCCTGGACTTCCACCGGGCCACCCTGGCGATGAAGTGCGCCGGGTTGACGGACGAGCAGCTGCGGCTGAGGTCGAGCCCGCCGTCCACGCTGACCCTGCTCGGGCTGGTGCGCCACATGGCGGAGGTCGAGCGGACCTGGTTCCGGCGGGTCATCGACGCGCAGGACATCCCGCTGGTGTGGTCAGCCGAGGGCGACTTCCAGGCCGCCTACGACGCGGACGGCGCGGACCGGGCCGAGGCCTTCGCGGCCTGGGAGGCGGAGGTGGAGCACGCCCGGCGGATCGAGCGCGAGGCGGAGTCGCTGGACGTCACCGGGTACCAGGCGCGCTGGCAGGCGGAGGTCTCGCTGCGGCTGGTGATGCTCCACCTGATCCACGAGTACGCGCGGCACAACGGGCACGCGGACTTCCTGCGGGAGGCGATCGACGGGGAGGTCGGGGCGTAGGTCGGGGCGTAGCGGGGTGGCCCCGCCGGGCCGGTCGGGGAGCCCGGTGAACGCGCGGCGGGGTGCGGGCCGTATCCGTCACCGTGACAGTGATGACCTCGGGACGCGGTCCTGGCAAGCTGGCCGCCATGGCGGAAGCGGTGGGTGGGGCGGGAGTCCGGGAGCTGGTCGCGGGGTGGCTCGCGGCGGAGCGGCCCGGCGAGGACGGGTCCGGCGGCGGGGAACCTGCCGACGGCGGATGGGCGGTGCCCCCGGCCGCCGGGGCGGTGGTGGTCGCGGCCGCCCGGCGGTTGGCCGGGGCCGGTCCGGAGCCGGACGGTCCGCCGCCGGCGGCGCCGGAGGGGCTGCGGCTGATCGCCGAGGCCCTGGTGGTGGACGAGCACCCGTCGGCGGGAGCGTGGACGGCGCGGGAACGGGCCGAGGCCGTGGAGTGGGTGGCGCTGCTGCTGCACCGCTTCGGTGAGGACGGCGTCACGATGCTGACGGCCGAGCTGACCGCCGGGCCGAGGGGGGAGGCGGAGTCGACGGGGGAGTCCGGGGTGGGGGACCCGGAGTCCGGACGCGCCTCAGCCGGCTAACACCGCCAGCCGCCGGTCCAGCTCGCTGACGATCGCGGTGTCGCCGAGCCGCCCGTACAGGCCGCGCGCCGCCCGCAGGGTGCCGACGGCCTCCGGGGTGCGGCCGGTCGCCAGCAGGAAGTCGGCGAAGTGGCGTTCGGCCACCGCGTGCAGATGGACGGCGCCGGCGAACCGGCAGCGCTCCACCGTCTGCCGCCAGGCCTCCTCCGCGTCGCCGTGGCGGCCGAGCAGTTGCAGGGCGTGCGCCTCGTTGATCATCGCGGAGAGGTGGAACACGGCCAGCGGGTGCTCGACGAGCAGGGACCTGGCCTCCCGGGCCCGGCGCAGCGCCTGGGCCGGATCGCCGGCCAGGCCGTACAGGCCGGCGGTGTTGCTGAGCGCGTAGGGGGCGTGCTCGGCGTGGCCGTGCGTCTCGGCGAGGGCGATCGCCCGCTCGCCGAGCCGGACCGCCTCGTCGGGTCGGCCGCCGGCCGCCGTGGTCACGGCCAGCACGGTGAGCGCCTGCACCCGGACCGCGTCGTCGGTGCCGGAACTGCGGTCGACCGCCCGGAGGGCCAGCCGGTGCGCCTCCACCGTCCGGCCCCGGCCGCTCAGGGCGCGGGCCGTGACGGCCTCCATCGCGGCCACCGCCGCGGGATCGCCGGTGCGGCCGGCCGCGTCGAGTCCGGTCCGCAGGCAGGCCAGCCGGTCCGGGCGGCGCCCGACGCTGTAGTAGAGGCCGTCGGCGCGGTAGGCGAGCCGCCAGGCGCGGTCGTGGTCGCCGCTCTCGGCGGCGGCTGAGACCAGGCCCCGGACGGCGGGCTCCTCGGCCTGGAACCAGTCCAGGATCGAGCGGACGGTGGGCAGATGGGGCCGGGCGGCGCGGCGGCCGCCGGACCTCGGCGGCGGGCCACCGAGGCCGACGGGGCCGCCGGGGCCGACGGGGCCGCCGGGGCCGGTGCCGGTGGGACCGGCGGCGCCCGGGGCGGGCTGGAGCAGGGCGGCGCCGTGCGCCACCGTCGCCAGGTAGTGGTCGGCCAGCGCGGCGGTGGCGGTGGCGTGCTCGGACGCGTGCCGCTCGTCGAGGAGTTCGGCCCCGTAGAGCCGGACCAGGTCGCAGCGGCGGTAGCGGCCGGGCGCGATCTCGGTGAGCAGGTGGTGCGCGGCCAGGGCGGCCAGCGCGTCCCGGGCCTCGTCCGGGCCGGCGCCGAGCAGTGCGGCCGCGGCGGGCACGTCGGTCTCCCGGCCGGGGTGGACGGCGAGCAGGGCCAGCAGGTGGGCCGCCGTACCGGTCAGGTGGCGCAGCGTCCGGTCCAGCGCGGCGCGCAGGCTGCTGCTGCCCCGGGTGTCCAGGGCGTGCAGCCTGGTCCGCTCGTCGTCGAGTTCGGGCAGCAGGTCGGCGACCGCCCAGGCGGGGTGGGTGGCCAGCCGGGCGGCGACGATCCGCAGGGCGAGCGGCAGCCGTCCGCAGAGCTCGGCGAGCCGGGCGGCGGCCTCCGGTTCGGCGGCCACCCGGGGGCGGCCGAGCAGGTGCTCCAGCAGGTGCCCGGCCTCCTCGGCGGGCAGCGGGCCGAGGCGCAGCAGGGCGGCGCCCTCGGTGACCACGAGGTCCGCCAGGGTGCTGCGGCTGGTGACCACGGTCGCGCAGCCGGGACCGGCGGGCAGCAGGTCGGTGAGGTCCCCGGCGTCCGCGACGTCGTCCAGGACCACCAGCAGGCGGCGGTCGCGGCTGAGCGAGCGGTACAGCGCGGCGCGGGCCGGGCGGTCCGCGGGCAGTTCGGACTCCGGTACGCCCAGGGCGTGCAGGAACCGGCCGAGGACGGCGGCGGGGTCGGCGGGGCGTCCGGGGCCGAAGGCGTTGAGGTCGGCGTGGAGCCGTCCGTCGGGGTAGGCGGCGGCCGCGTCGTGCGCCCAGCGGAGGGCGGTGGCGGTCTTGCCGGTGCCGGCCGGGCCGACCAGGACGGCGAGGGGGGCGGCGCCGGGTGCGCCGGGTGCGCCGGGTGTGTCGGGTGTGCCGACGGCGTCCGGGGCGGCGCGGTCCGGGTCGATGCGGTCCGAGCCGCGCAACCGGTCCGAGAGCCAGGCGAGTTCGGGGGCGCGGCCGACGAAACCGGCTGCCGGGCGGGGGAGTTGGTCGGGGGCGGCGGTCGCCCGGGCGGGGGTCGGGGCCGGGGCCGGGGGAGCGGTGGGCGCGACGGGCTCGGCGGACGCGGGTGCGGGCCGGGCGGCTGCCGGGCGTCCGCCGCCGGAGGGGCGGGGGGTCGACTTGCAGCTCGCGAACGGCACCGCCGTCGGCGGCCGGACGGCCGGGGCGGTGGTGGGCCGGGCGGCGGTTGTCGGGGCGACAGCGGCCGGGCGGGTGGTCGCCGGTGCGGTGCCGGGGCGGGGCCGGCCGAGGATGCGGACCGGCCCGGGAGTCGTTGTCGTCGCCGGGCGTCGTGCCGGGTCCTCGGACAGCACCCCCGACACCGCCGACCGCAGCGCGCTGCCCGGCCCGACGCCGAGGTCCGCGGCGAGCCGGCGGCGGGTGCGGTGATAGGCGTTCAGGGCGTCCCACGAGCGACCGGACTGCTGCAGACAGAGCACCAGCCGCGCGGCCAGCGCCTCGTTCCACGGGTCGGCCTCGGCGGCGCGGTCCAGCTCGGGCACGGCGTCCGCGCCCAGCCCGAGCCGGAGCAGCCGGTCGGCCCAGGCCTCCAGCGCGAGAGTGCGGTCCTTCCGCAGCCGGTCGGCGAGCGCGTCCCGCAGGTCGGTCTCGGGCAGGTCGGCGAGCGCGGCGGGCCCCTGCCACAGGGAGAGCGCCCGGCGCAGCAGCCCGGCCGCCGCCTCGTCGCCGTCCGGGGCGCTCCGGTCGGCGGCGTCGGCGACCAGCCGTTCGAACAGCAGCGAGTCCACCGCGTCCGCCGGACCGTCCAGCCGGTAGCCCGGCGGACGGGTGGAGAGGACGAGGCCCGAACCGGCGATCAGCTTGCGCAGCGCGGCGATGTGGCCCTGCAGCGTGGCCCGGGCCCGGGCCGGCGGCGCGTCACCCCAGAGCAGTTCGAAGAAGCGTCCGACCGGGACGGTGCGGCCGAGTTCGAGCGCCAGCAGGGCCAGCGTGGCGCGCCGCTTGGCGGCGGCGGGCTCGACGGACCGGCCGTCGGCGGTCCGCAGTTCCACCGGGCCCAGCAGCCGAACGAACACGGATCCTCCCTGGTGAGAGCGGGTGGACGAGGGTTTCCATCCCTGTGCGGGGCGCAGTCTAGCCACGCTGGAGGTTCGTCTTGTGACGTTCGGTGTGCGATTTCGGGAATGGTGGGTATCTGTCCGACCGGGGGGTTGACGGCAGCCGGTTCGTGGTCCCCGCGGGCGCGCGCGGGGGCGTCCCCCGGTCGGCGGCGGACGGTGCGTCCGCCCGTCGCGCCGCCGGGGTCCGCCGTCGCGCCGCCGGTGAGGCACTGTCGTCCGCGTGCTGACGAAGGGGCCGCCGGGCGGGTCGGGTGCCGCGGCGGCGGGTGCGGGCGGCGCTGCGCGAGGGTCCGGCGGCGGCGGCCGGGACCTGCGGCCCGGGAGCGGGATCCCAGTGGCGCGGACCGTCAGGGCGGAGCGCGTGCCCGGCGGTTCGGCAGGTGTGCGCGATCGCGCCTGCCGGGCTGCCCGAACGGGAACGCCCGAGCGGGCCCCCGGACCGGCCGCGGGGCTCCGGGGCGAAATCCGGACGACCCGTCTCCCGAGTTCAACGGACGAACGTCCACCCGGGGTTCACCTGTCGTCGGGAGGTGAACCCGGGCCTCCGGGCGCCCCGTCGATCAGAGTGCGGGGCCGTCGCGGTTCCGAGAGTTTCGACCGCCGGGAAGGGCCACCATGCTGCGAATGAACGGGCCGCTGCGGATCACCGTGCTCGACAAGGACGCCTACTACGAGCAGCGCGCGGTGGTGCGCACCCCGTACGGCACGTTCGTGCTGGAGGGGAGGCCCGGGGCCTCGCTGGACGTGCAGGCCGAGGAGTGGGAGCTGGAGCTGCAGCACTGCGTCCCGGGCGTGGGCTGGCGGCCCAACGTCCGGGTGCTGCCGTACCCGTGGCAGACCTCCGGCGGCCTGCGCAGCCGGATCCTGCGCAGCAAGGACTGCGACTGGCCGAACGGCGACCCGACCGAGCGGAACTTCGTGCTGCGGCTCTCCGCGACGGTGGCCGAGCGTCCGGGCGCGGCCCCGGCCGCCGCCGAGGCGGTGGGCCCGGCGGTCCGCGGCGGGATGCGGACCAGCTCCGGCGCGGGCCTCGGCACGGTCGGCGGGGCGGTGCCCGGCGTGCCCGCGATGCCGGGTGTGCCCGCGATGCCGGGTGTGCCCGCGATGCCGGGTGTGCCCGCGATGCCCGCGATGCCCGCGGTGTCCCCGGCACCGGCCGCGCGGCCGGTGCCGGGGGTGCGGGCCGCGGAGGCCGGCCAGCGGGCCCTGCTGAACGCCGTCCCGGTGGAGGCGGGCCGGCTGCCGACCGGCCGGGTGGCCCCGGCGGTGTGGCCCGCGCCGACCGCCCGGGAGGTGCAGGGGCGGGCGCTGGAGGCCAGGCCGCTGCAGGCCCGGCCGGTGGAGGCCGAGCGGGCGGCGCCGGTGGCGGGTGCCGAGGCATGGGGGAGCGGCCGCTAGATGTCGCCGACCACGACGTCGGTGACGCCCGCACGGAGGCGTGGGACGGGAGGACGGTCCCCGGCGGCGGAGTGACGCCCGACGGGGCGTCGGCGGGCGGTCACCGGAGCACCTCGCTGCTCCGGTCCGCTGCGATCACACCGCGCAGGGGGAACGCGACCAGCAGCGCGACCAGGACCAGGAGTCCGCTGGCCCACAGCGGCCCGAGCTCCCCGGCCGCTGTGCCGAGGGTTGTCGCGGCGACGAGGGGCCCGACGACAGCGCCCGCGTTGAGCGCGGCGGTCGCGTAGGCGCCGGCCATGGTGGGCGCCGCCGCCGCCTCGTAGAGCACCCGCGTGATCAGCGTGCTTCCGAGCGCGAACGACAGCGCGCCCTGGACGAAGACGAGGGCGAGCAGCGCGGCCGGCCTGTCGGCCAGCAGGGCCAGGGCCGGCCAGCCGACGAGCAGCAGCGCACCGCCGACCGCGACGACCGGACCGGGGTGCCGGTCGGACAACCGGCCGGCGACGGTGACCCCGGCGAAGGAACCGGCGCCGAAGAGCGCCAGCACGACCGGGATCCACAGCTCGCCCAGCCCGGCGGTGTCGGTCACGACGGGCGCGAGGAAGGTGAAGCCGGCGAAGGTCGCCGCGTTCACCACGGCGCCGAGCAGCATGACCAGGAGCAGCCGAGGCCTTTTGAGCTGCGCGAGTTCCGATCGCAGGGCCGGGCCGTCGGCGGCGGCCGTCCGCACACGTCGCGCCGGGATCCCGGTGGCGATGCCGATGACCGCGGGCAGGCAGACGGCGGCGACGGCCCAGAACGTGGCACGCCAGCCGAACAAGGTGCCGAGCACCGCCCCGCCGGGGACACCGGCGACCGCGGCCACCGTGGTCCCCGACAACAGGACGGCGAGCGCGCGTCCCTTCCGATCGGGCGGGACCAGCGTGGTGGCGGTCGTCAGGGCCACGGCGAGGAACCCCGCGTAGGCGAGTGCCGCGGCCACCCTGGTCGCCACCAGGAGCGGGAAGCTCGACGTGGCGGCGCCCACGACGTGGGCGGTCAGGAACACCAGGACGAACCCCGCGAGGCCGGAACGTCCGGGCCGGTTGCGGGCGAGCCCGGCCACGAGCGGGGCACCGACGACCATGCCGATCGCGAATGCCGAGGTGAGCGCGCCTGCTGTCCCGACCGTCACGTCGAGGTCGGGGGCGATGTCCGGCAGGAGGCCGGCGAGCATGAATTCCGAGGTGCCCATGGCGAAGGCGGCCAGGGCGAGCAGATACAGCGGGAGGGGCATCGAAGGGCTCCGAGGTGAGGAGAAGCACGGGAAGGTCAACCCGTCACCGCGGTCAGCACCCAGGGGCGCGCTCGTCCGGCCGCGGAACGCGGCGGGACGGCAGGACTACGAACTCAGTGGTTCAGGGGGCTGACGGCGTGACCGAAAGCCCCCACCGTGTCCGACTCGGGACTCGACATGGCCCGCACGGTACCCGACCGCGGCCCTCGGGGCACCCCGGTTTTCACAGCTGTCGGGGTGTCGTCGACGCCGTGGCCCGTGGCGGTCGGGCCCGGGCCGCTCGTCGGCCGGGCCCGGGTCGAGCGGTGGGCGCTCAGGCGGCCGTGGCGGTGTCCGGGGCGTCGGGGTGCTCGGGATCCTCCGGGCCCTCGGGGGCGGGGTCCGGCGGTTCGGGGGTGTCGAGGTGGACGCCCGGGGTGAGGTGGAAGCGCTCGGGGGACTCGGCCCGGGGGCGTTCGGCCGGGGGCATCGCCGCCCGCCGCTCCAGCCACGCGCGCAGCCGGGTCAGCGAGTTGCGGTTGCGCTCGGACGGATCGCCGCCCGATTCGCGCAGCAGGACGCAGGCCGGGCGGTCGCCGTCGGCCGGCACCTGGCCGACCACGGTGAACGCCGTGCCCGGCGGGAACGCCGCCTGGGCCGGGCCGTCGGTCGGGTCGAAGACGGAGGTGCGTCGGCCGGTGGCCGACCAGACGAGGAACTCCACGGAAGAGCCCGGGAGTTCGGCGCCCGGCGCGGTCAGCCCGGCCAGCGGTGCCGGTTCCCGGAACTGTCGGCCGGTCGGGTAGTGCGCCAGTACGGACTCCGGGTCGAGACCGGCCCCGGCGCCGAGCAGCACCGCGCCGTGATGGCTCGGCAGCCGGCGCAGACCGGAGCCGAGGCAGCGCAGGAACGGCCGCAGCTCCGGGTCCCCGGACCGCGCGGCCGCGATCAGGGCGGCACGGGTCGCGGGCACACCGGCGTCGGTGTGGTGGAGCAGGACGGCGGCCAGGTCGGGCTTGAAGTCGTCCTGCGAGGTGGAGCGCAGACCGGGGAGCCGGGTGGCGAGCTGGTCCAGCCGCCCGGTGCAGCGGTGGTAGTGGTCGCCGAGCAGGGCGCGGACGGCGTCGCGCTCGGTGGCGGTGCTCGCGGTCACCGGGGGCGGGCTGTCGTCCAGGCCGAAGTACCGGGCCGGGGCCGGTTCCGGTGCGGGTTCCGGGACGGCCGCCGGTGCCTCGGCGGCCGTCCCGGGCGGTGCGGCCGCGACCGGCGGTGCGACCGCAGGCTCGGAGGCCGGCTCGGACGGCGGCGCGGGTTCGGGCTCCGGTCCGGCGGTCGGTGCGGTCGGTGGGAGCGGTGCGGTCGGTGCGAGCGGGGGGACGTCGGGGGTCCGGACCGGCGGGCCGTCAGGCTCGCCCGGCGCACCCGTCCGGCCGCCGGGGGCGGAGCCGGACGGGCCGGCCCCTGATCCGGCGGTGGCGCTCCCGGCTGAGGACGGTGCGCCCGCGCCGGTGGCGGGGTCGGTGGCCGGGCCGGCGCTCGCCAGGGGGACCCGCCGGGGCGGCGCTCCCGTCCCGGCGAGGCTGCCGGTGGCGGGCGCACCGGTGGCCCGGACGGGCGTGGGCAGGGGGACCGGCGCCGGTTCGGCCTCGGGTCCGGGCTCCTGACCGGAGGCGGTCCCGGGCTCGGCGGGGACCCGGTGCCGGGCCCGGGGGTCGGCCTGGGACGCGAACGGGCTCTCCACCCCGGCCCCGGTCTCCGCTTCGGTCCCGGCTTCGGTCCCGGCTTCGGGAACGGGCGGCATCCGGTGTCGCAACGGGGCCTCGGCCTGCGACTCGAACCGGCTCCCGGGCCCGGCCCCGATGCCGTCCCCGGCACCCGTCGCACCTTCGGTGTCCGGTACGGGTGGCACCCGGTGACCGGTCGGCAGTTCGCCGCGCGAGGCGGTCCGCGACCCGTCGGGGACGGCCGGTCCGGGGACGGCCGGTACCCGGTGCGCGGAAGGGGCGGCGGCGCCGGGCCCCAGCGCGGCGGGCGCCTGCGGCCCCGCTCCGCCGACGGCCGCGGCGGTCCGGGCGGCCGTGGGCGCGGTCACCGCTGCGGCCACCGGCGCGGCGACCGACGCCCCGCGCCGGGCCGCGTCCGTGCCGCCGATGCCGTACGACACCGGCGCGACGGCGGGCGGGCCGCCCGCCGGCTGCTCGGCGCCGAGCCACTCCAGCTCGTACGTCCGGGCGACGAACCGCCCGACGGTCTCGGCGTCGGGCTCCAGCAGCCCGTGGACGAGCAGGCCGAAGCCCTCGGCGCCGACCGCGGGCAGCCGGCCCAGGAGGGCGCCCAGCTCCTCGAAGGCGTCGGCGGGCACCGGGCGGTCCCGCTCCCCGACGATCAGCAGCGGGCGGCTCGGCTCGGGCCGGCGGAAGCGCGGGGTGAGCACGTGCGGCGGTTCGGGGCGGAGCCACAGCCCGGCCGGGACGGCCTCCAGCGCCCAGTACGGGAACGCCTGGAACACCCCGGGCCCGGCGGTCCGCCAGTCGGCGCCGCCGTTGCGCCAGGCGGCGGGCGTGGTCGGGCAGCCGGGGGCGGAGGAGAGGCGCAGCAGGAACGGCTCCCACCCGATCCGGCCCTCGCGGTCCAGCACCCGCGAGGTGGGGCCGCCGTGGCCGAGGACGGGCAGGCCGATCGCGGCCTGCACCGGCCGGGCGGTACGGGCGGTCAGCGCGCCGGTGAGCGCGGAGAGTTCGTCGGGGGCCGCCCACGGGGCGCTGATCAGGGGGCGGTCGGAGCCGAGCGGCAGGGAGAGCACGGTCTCGGCGACGTCCTCGGGCAGCAGGACGGGCCGGGTCGGGGTGCCGATCACGATGACGGCGGTGCCGGGTGCGGCGGCCGCCAGCCGCAGGTCGGGCAGCGGGGTGGTGGCCGGGTCGGTCGGGTCGGTGAGCCAGAAGCCGGCCGGCAGCCGCAGGACGCGGACGGCGTTCGCCCGGCCCCGGACGGCGGCGGGGGCCGGAACGGCGGGCGGTTCGACGAAGGCGGTCGGTCGGGTGCGCCGCGATTCCACGGGGGCGACGGCGCCGATCGTGCCCGCCACCCGCCGGGGCTGCTCGCCGGGTTCGCACCGCCACCAGGAGGAGCGTGCGACCGCGCCCTCGGGGTCGTTGACGGTGAGGTGGCCGGCCGGGGTGATCTCCACCAGGCCGTCCGGGGCGACGACCGGGACCCCGGAGCGTTCGGCGACGACCTCGGCCGGGCGGCGGCCGTTGGGGGCGAGGGCGGCCAGTCCGGAGGCGGCGAGCACCAGGTGGGTGGCGCCCCGGGCGCGTGTGATCACCCCGAGGTCGGTCATCCGGTCGCGCAGGACCTTGGCCGAGTCCGGCGCGGAGGCGATCACCACGACGGCGTCGGGGACGGGCCGCAGGGCGCCGATGGCGGCTTTCAGCTCGCTCGGGTGGGCGGTGGCGGAGGCGATCACGAAGTGCGGGCCGACCTCGCGGAGCACCGACGGGCCCGGTTCCGCGGCGCGGGCGGGGGCCGGCACCGGGAGGGTCGCGGCGGGGCCGGACGCGGCGGGGGTGTCCCCGGCGGGCAGCGCGCGCTGCGCCCCGCGCCGCAGTCCGAAGCGGCGGCGGGGCTCGGCCGGGGGTGCGGGGTCGCCGGAGCGCGCACCGGTGCGGGAGAGGCTCATCGTCCAGGACTACGGCCCCGGCCGGGCGCCCGGTTCACCCGGGGGTCCGGCGGGGGCCGCGGCCGCTCCGTCCGGGGGCCGTCAGGCCCGCGCCGACGGCTCCGCCGCCCCGGCGGGGTCCGGCTCCGGCTCCGGCTCCGGATCGGGCATCAGACCGGTCTGCACCTGGACCGTCCGACGCCGGGTGATGTGCAGACCCCGGCCGGGCGGCAGCACCCGGGGCTTGATGCTGCCGAAGAGCGTGCCCTCGCTGGGCGGGCAGGAGAGCAGGGTGACGGGCGTGTTGACGTCCTGGAGCCGGCGCAGCAACTGGTCGCTGTAGGCGCGGCCGATGCCGTTGGCGGAGCGGGCGACGATCAGGTGCAGGCCGAGTTCGGTGCCCTGCGCCAGGTGTTCGAGGAGCGGGCCGAACGGGCCGGAGCCCATCTGGCCGGGGATCAGGTCGTAGTCGTCGACGATCACGAACAGCTCCGGTCCGGTCCACCAGTCGCGCAGCCGCATCCGGGCCGGGCTGATCTCCTCGCCGGGCAGCCGGGCCTCCATGGCCCGGGCCGCGCCGGTGACGACCTGCTTGAGGATGTCCACCGAGACGGCGTAGCCGAGCCGGTACTCCTCCGGGACGCTCTCGTAGAGCCCGCGCCGGAAGTCGACCAGCATGATCCGGGCCTCGGCCGGGGTGTAGGCGGAGGTGATGCCGTCGACCAGCAGCCGCAGCAGGTTGGTCTTGCCGCTCTCGCTGTCGCCGACCACCAGCAGGTGCGGCGACTCCTCGAAGTCGTGCCAGAGCGGCGAGATCGCGGTGTCCTCCAGGCCGAGGGCGATCCGCAGCCGGCCCTCGGGCGCGGGCAGGGAGGAGGCGTCCAGCAGCAGCGGCAGCATCCGCACCTCGGGCGCGCGGGGGCCGCTCCAGTGCTCGTTGAGGGCGTCGACGAGGTCCGCGATGCCGTCGGCGAGGTCGTCGGAGCCGCCCCGGCCGTCGATCCGGGGGAGGGCGCCGAGGAAGTGCAGCCGCTCCTTGGTGAGGCCCCGGCCGGGGCTGTGCGGGACGGTCTCGGCGGCCCGCATATTGATCATGGAGTCGATGGGGTCGCCGAGCCGCAGCTCGAACCGGGTGCCGAACTGGTCCCGTACGCCGGTGGTCATCTCGCCCCAGCGGGAGGCCGCGACGACCAGGTGCACGCCGTAGTTGAGGCCCCGGGAGGCGATCGGGGTCAGCGCGGCCACCAGGTCCGCGAACTCCTGGCGCAGGGTGCCCCAGCCGTCGACGACCAGGAACACGTCGCCGTGCCGGTCGTCGGCGAGCTCCGGGTCGCCGGCGGCCCGGCGGCGGCGGAAGGTCGCCATGGAGTCGACGCCCAGCTGGGCGAAGCGCAGTTCCCGGCGCGCGATGACGGCGTTGACCTCGGCGACGGTGCGGCCGACCCGCTCCGGGTCGTGGCGCCCGGTGACGCCGCCGACGTGCGGCAGGCCGCGGAGCGAGGAGAGCGTGCCGCCGCCGAAGTCCAGGCAGTAGAACTGGACCTCCTGCGGGGTGTGGGTGAGCGCCAGTCCGGCGATCAGGGTGCGCAGCAGGGTGCTCTTGCCGCTCTGCGGGCCGCCGGCGACGCCGACGTGCCCGCCGGCGGCCGACAGGTCGGCGGTGAGCAGCTCGCGCATCTGCTGGAACGGGCGGTCCACCACGCCCACCGGCACGGTCAGGGTGCCGACTGCGGGGCGGCCGTCGGGGGCCAGTCCGTGCCGGGTGCTGGGGGTGAGCGGCGGCAGCAGCTCGTCCAGGGTGGGCGGGGTGTCCAGCGGCGGCAGCCAGACCTGGTGGGCGGGCGGGCCGGCGTCGAGCATCCGCGCGGCCGCCAGGTCCAGCAGGTTCGGGGCGTCCTCCTCGGCCGCCTCCCGGGCCTCCTCGGCGGCGAGCACCTCGGGGTCGGGGTCGCGCGGGGCGACGTACTCGGTGCCGTAGGCCACGATCTGGCCGGCCACGGCGGCCTGCTGGACGGCGCCGCGCCGGCGGCGGTAGGGCCCGGAGACGTACGCGGCCTTGAACCGGGTGAGGGTCGCGATGTCGCTGCGCAGGATGCCGTTGCCGGGCTGGGAGGGCAGCTGGTAGGCGTCGGGCACGCCGAGCACGCCGCGGCTCTCCATGGCGGAGAAGGTGCGCAGGCCGACCCGGTAGGACAGGTGGGACTCCAGCGCGTGCATCCGGCCCTCGTCGAGCCGCTGCGAGGCGAGCAGCAGATGGACGCCGAGGGAGCGGCCGAGCCGGCCGATCATGATGAACAGGTCCATGAAGTCGCGGTGCGCGGAGAGCAGTTCGCTGAACTCGTCGACCACGACGAAGAGCGTCGGCAGCGGGTCGAGCTGGGTGCCGGCGGCCCGCGCGGTCTCGTAGTCCAGCAGCGAGCTGTAGTTGCCGGCCGAGCGGAGCAGCTCCTGGCGGCGGTTCATCTCGCCGTGCAGGGCGTCGCGCATCCGGTCGACCAGGGCGGCCTCGTCGGCCAGGTTGGTGATCACCGCCGAGGTGTGCGGCAGCTGGTCCAGGCCGAGGAAGGTCGCGCCGCCCTTGAAGTCGACCAGGACGAAGTTGAGCGTCTCGGAGGAGTGGGTGAGTGCGAGGGCCAGCACCAGGGTGCGCAGCAGCTCCGACTTGCCGGAGCCGGTGGCGCCGATCAGCATGCCGTGCGGGCCCATCCCGCCCTGCGCGGACTCCTTGATGTCGAGCTCCACCGGCTTGCCGTCCGCGCCGACGCCGATCGGCACCCGCAGGCGCTTGCCGCGCGGGCGCTCCGCCCAGCTGCGGGCGATGTCGTGCTGGTACAGGTCGTTGACGCCCAGCAGCGAGGTGAGGTCGAAGTCGGTGCTGAGCGGCTCGGAGACGTCCATCGCGTCGCCCAGCCGGTACGGGGAGATCGTGGTGGCGTAGCGGCGGGCGGCGGCGGCGCCGAGGGCGTCCGGGCGGCCGAGCGCGGTGACCTCGTCGCGCCGGTTGCGGTCGGCGGTGACGAGGTCCAGCCGGTCGCCGGTGATCCGCAGCCGCATCCGGAACGGCGCGTGCTTCCACTCCACCGCCCCGGAGACGTCCAGCAGCACGGCGTTGCGGTAGCCGGCCAGCAGGGCGCGGCTGCCGCTGGGCAGCTTCACGCCGTCCAGGACGATCAGGGTGAACGGCTCGTCCCGGCCGGGCTGGGTCTCCGGCTCGAACGGCGGCCGGTCGGCGAACTCCGGTCCGAGCAGCTGCTCCAGCTCCAGCAGCGAGTCGGCGACCAGGCGCACCGGCCCGGCGCCGTCCGTCTCGGTGGGGTGCAGGGAGTGCGGCAGCCACTTCAGCCAGGCCCACTCCGCGCGCAGCGCGGGGGAGACGGCGGCCGCGACCCGCAGTTCGTCCGGGGCGTGGAAGAACGCGAGCTGGGCGATCATCGCCCGGGCCAGCGCGCGGGCCGGCCCGGGGTCGGCGGCCTCGCCGGGCTCCGTGCCGGCCGGCGCGGGGAGGACGAGCTCCTCGCCCTCGTCCGGGTCGGTCTCCGGTTCCGGCGCCGGGTGCTCGCAGCGCAGCAGGACATGGGCGTAGCCGCGCACGTGGACGGCGATCGGCTGGTCGGCGATCGAGCCGTAGGCGTGGATGAAGCGGCGCAGCGCGTGCGCGCAGAGCGGTTCGAGGTCCTCCACCGGCTGGGTGGCCAGCGGGGCGAGCTTGACCGCCAGCCGCTGGGAGCCGGTGGCGATCCGCACATCGCCGAAGTCGGGGTGGGCGGCGCGCCGCTCCCACAGCCGCGAGGTGCGCACCAGGGAGGTGAGCGCGGCCGGGTCGGGGTGGCGCCAGGCCAGGGCGAGGCGCTGGTTGACGATGTGGCGGCGGACCTGGCGGCGCACCTGGGAGAGGTAGCGCAGGTAGTCCCGGCGCTCGCCACGCAGCTGGCGCTTGCGGTCGCTGGCGCCGCGGATCAGCTGGGTCACCAGCATGCCGACGGCGGACAGGCCCATCATGCCCATCGCCACGTAGGTGAGCGGCCCGCCGCTGGACTGCGGGTTGAGGAAGATCATCACCATCGAGAGCGAGCTGAGCGCCATCGGCGCCATGGCGATCATGTTGGACATGCCGCTCTGCTGCTCCGGAAGGACCGGCGGCTCCTGCAACTGGAGCTCGCCGTCCGGCATCGCCGGTCCGGGGCGCCGGGGCGGACGATCGACCAGGACCACGCTCAACGGGGCTCTCCTCTCGCGGCGCCCGGGGCGCCGCCGGTGACGGGGGGTCCGGCGGCCCGGGCCGTGCCGCCCGCGGACCACGCCGCACTCGGGCCTACGGCCCGCGGGGCCCCGCCGGTTCACCGCGCCCGCCGGGCCGGGGGTCCACCGGGCGGGCGCCGTGACCTGCCCGGTGAACCGTCCGGCCACCGCCGTCCGTACCTGTGACGGGAGAGCGGGCAGGCAGGTTCCACGGGAGGACGCGACAGGTGAGCAGCAGCACGGTGGCGACGGGGCTGGTCCGGCTGAGGTTCCGCGCCCCCGGGACCGCCTTCGAACTCGCCCTCCCCGGCGACGTTGTCCTCGCCGACCTGCTGCCGGCGGTGCTCGGCTACGCCGGTACCGACGTCACGGAGAGCGGCACCGAGCACTCCGGCTGGATCCTCCAGCGCCTCGGCGGCGCGCCCCTCGACGAGGAGCGCACCCTGGAGGAGCTCGGACTCGCCGACGGCGAGGAGCTCTTCCTGCGCCCGGGCCAGGACGCGCTGCCCGAGGTGCACTTCGACGACCTGGTGGACGGCGTCCGCACCGGCACCGCCGCCCGCGGCGACTCCTGGCGGCCCGCCGTCACCCGCCGGCTCGCGCTCGTGCTCGCCCTGGTCACCCTGGCCGGCGGGCTGCTGCTGCTGGCCCTGCCCGGCCCGGAGGCGCCCCGCTGCGCCGCCGCCGCGGTGGTGGCGCTGCTGCTGCTGGCCGGGGGCGCGGCGGCGACCCGGCTGATCGGCGACTCCGCGGCCGGTACGGCGCTGGCCGCCGCCGGGATCGCCCACGCCGCGGCGGCCGCCGCCCTGGTGCCCGGTGTCACCGGCCCGGCCCGGCTGCTGGCGGGCGGTTCGGCGGCGGTCGGCGCCACCGTGCTGGCGCTGGCGCTGGTCCGGTCCGGGCCGTTCTTCGCCGGACTGCTGGTGGCGGCCTCGCTCGCGCTCGCCGCCGGGGCGCTCGCCGTGTCCGGCGCGCCCACCACCCACATCGCCTCGGCGCTCGCCGCCGTCGCCGTGCTGTTCGGCGCGTTCGTCCCCGGGCTGGCGTTCAAGCTGGGCGGGCTGAGGCTGCCCGCGCTGCCCCGCAACGCCGACGAACTCCAGGAGGAGATCGAGCCGTTCCCGGCCGAGGACGTGCTCGCCCGCAGCCTGGTCGCGGACAGCTACCTGGCCGGGTTCTTCGTCGCGGTCGGCACCGTGTGCGCGGCCACGGTCTCGGTGCTGGCGCTGGCCCGGGACGGCGGCTGGGGCCCGACGGCGATGGCGGCCGACCTGGCGGTGCTGCTCCTGCTGCACGCCCGCGACATCGGCGGGCTGCGCCAGCGGCTCGCCCTGCTGCTGCCGGGCGCGCTGGGCCTCGGGCTGCTGGCCGCCCGCACGGGCTGGGACGCGGCGCCGGTCGCGCGTCTGGTCGTGTTCGTCGTGCTGCTGCTCGTCGCGACCGGTCTGTGCGCGACGGCGTGGACGGTGCCGGGCCGCCGGCTGCTGCCCTACTGGGGCCGGGCCGGGGACCTGCTGCACTCGCTCGCGGCGCTCGCCCTGCTGCCGCTCGCGCTCCAGGTGTTCGGCTTCTACGGGGCGATGCGCGGCCTGGCGGGCTGACCCGCCCACGCCGCACCCGCCCGCCGCCGACCACCCGCCCGTACGCCACAGCCGCCGCACCGAGGAGGACCACCGCATGCAGTCCCGACGGGACCAGGTGCAGGCCCACCTGTTCGTGATGAGCCGGGTCGCCGCCGGCGTCCTGCGCGCCGAGCCGGACGCCCCCGACACCCCCGTGGGCCGGACCAACCGGGGCGCCGCGATCGGGCTGGCCGTCGCGCTGCTGATCGGTGCCGGGGCCGGCGTCTACGGCCTGATCAAACCCGGTGGCGCGACCGGCTGGAAGCAGCCCGGCACCCTGGTGGTGGTCAAGGAGTCCGGCGCCCGCTACGTCTTCGCGGGCGGCCTGCTCCACCCGGTGCTCAACGAGGCCAGCGCGCGGCTGCTCGCCGGTGACCAGCTGAAGGTCGACCAGGTGTCGGCCCGTTCGCTGGACGGCGCCCCGCGCGGCACGCCGGTCGGCATCGTCGGTGCGCCGGACGGCCTGCCCGCACCGGCCGCCGCGGCCGGCGCCGACTGGCTGCTCTGCACGATGCGCACCGCGACCGCCGGGACGGCGGCGGCCAAGGCCGCCCCGCAGCTCTCGGTCGCGATCGGCACCCGGCAGACCGGCCGCCCGGCCGGTGAGCAGGGCGTCCTGGTCACCGGTCCGGACGGCGCCGTGCACCTGCTCTGGCACGGCCGCCGGTTCGCGGTGGACGCCGCGGGCGGCGCCGCCCGGGCGCTCGGCTGGTCCGCCGCCGTGCCCGTCCCGGTCACCGCCTCCTTCCTGGCCGCGTTCCCGGCCGGTCCGGAGCTGCGGGCCCCGGAGGTGCCGGGCCGGGGCAAGGACGGCCCGGTGCTCTCCGGCCGTCCCACCAAGGTCGGGCAGCTGTTCACCGGTACCGGCGAGGAGCGCTACGTGCTGGCCGAACAGGGCCTGGTGGCCGTCACCGCCACCCAGTTCGCCCTGCTGCAGGGCGAACCCCGGACCCAGCAGGAGGCGTACGGCAACGGCCAGGTGGCACCCGCCCCGGCCGGGGCGGCCGACCTCGTCGCGCACACCGCGCCCGCCTCCGCCGCGGCGGCCTTCGCCCCCGAGGGCCTGCCGGGCCGCCCCCCGGCGCTGCTGCCGCCCCGGGCCGAGCAGGCCCTGTGCGCGGCGCTGCGGCCGGCCGCCGACGGCGGGGACCTGGACGTGGCGGTGCTGGACGCCTCGCCGGTGCTCGGCCTGCCGCCGGTGCTCCAGCCCGGGGTGCTGCCCAGCTGCACCCCGGCGGACCGGATCGCGGTGCGCCCCGGCGGCGGCGCGCTGGTCCGGGCGGTGTCGGGGGCGGGCTTCGGCGGCACCCTGTACCTGGTCACGGACACCGGCGTGAAGTACCCGCTGGCCTCGTCGGCGGTGGCCGAGCGGCTCGGTTACCCGAAGGCCGCGCCGACGGCGGTGCCGGGGCGGGTGCTGTCCCTGCTGCCCACCGGTCCCAGCCTCGACCCGGGGCCGCTGGCGGGCGGCATCGTCCAGCCCGCGGCGGGTGGCGAGGGGCGCTGCACGCGCTGAGCCGAGGCGTCGGCGGCCGACGTGAACCGCCGGGCCGGGTGCTCCCGTTCACCCTGACGGGCCGGTCCGACCGGCCCGCGGCGAATCCCGCCGGTCGGGAGCGGCCGGCGGCACCGGAGGAGGTACGTACGTGGCGCAGCAGACGACGGTCAGTCAGCAGGTCCTGAACGACATCAGGACCCAGGTCGAGGCGAAGTACGCGGCGATGAGGCAGACCGCGATGTACATCGAGGACATCAACACCGCCATCCGGGACAGCTTCGAGGGCGCGGCCAGCACCACCTTCCAGAACAACATCAACGACTGGCTGACGCAGTACGCGGCGGTCAGCCGGGACTACGACGCCTTCCACGGCAAGTTCGGCGACACCAGCCAGATCTTCGCCGCGACCGGCGACCACACCCAGACGATCGCGAACAACAGCCTGGGCGGCGACCCCGGCCGTGCCGGCTACATCGAGGGCGTCCTGAACCCGCCGAAGTGACCGACTGACCTCCGCACCGACCGTTCGACCCGAAGGGAACCATCATGACCGACGGCCACATGTCACTCCACTACGCCGGTGTCGACACCGCGATCAACGATCTGGAGGCGCATTCCGCGACCATGCACAGCCAGATGGAGGAGCTCAAGACCTACCTCAACAGCAAGATCAACGTTGAGCTGATCGGTGACTTCTCGGTGGCCGCCGGCACCCTGGCGACCACGCTGGAGAACGCGGACGCGGCGATGCGCGGCAAGATCGTCAACGCCCACAACGCGCTCACCGAGATCCGCACCGCCATCAGGGACGCGGACATGAGGGCCAGCACGCACTTCGACCACGTCCAGGGCTGACCGGCATGGCGGACGAGGAGGACAAGGGCGACGGCGGAACCGTCAAGGTCACCGACAACTTCCTGAAGAACTTCTCCGAGACGGCCATCAAGAAGTTCCTCGACGACGTCAAGGTGTCGCAGCCGGTGCGGGAGCTCAGGGCCTACGCCGACGGCAGCACGCCGTTCCTGACCGGCAACAACTCGGGGAACTTCACCGCGCCGGGCACGCTGGCCACCACGCTGAAGGCGTACGACGACTCGGTCGCCAAGCTGCTGCAGGCCGTCGTCGACCAGTTCGGGACCCTGGTCATCGACCTCCAGCTCGCCGACCGCTGGCTCAACAACGCGCTGGACGAGTCCCTGGACTACGCGCAGTTCATGAAGCTGGCCGGGCGGACCCTGAACCCCGGTAAGTAGATCCGGCGGGGGATCCCCCGCCACCACGGCGGAGCCGGCCCGGGCACGGGCCGGCCCCGCGACACGTCCGGTCGGGCTCGGCCGCGAGAGGGGATGCCATGGGGCACATCTGGGAGGACGCGCTGACCTTCCTCGGGTCGTCGGCCGACGCGAAGCCGGCCACCCGTGAGTCGGTGCGCGACGACGAGAAGCCGTGGGTCAACACCGACGTCCGCAAGGTGGAGGTCCACAACGGTTGGCAGGGCATCGAGGAGGCGGGCTACAAGGACATCCCCCTCGACAGCTGGGTGGCCTGGTACTTCACCTACACCGTGGGCGCCGCCACCAAGGAGTGGCACGCCAGTTATGTCATCGGCACCAATGTGAACTACGCGAACCTCGACGGCGCGGGTGCCAAGTTCGCGGCCTGGACGGCCAGCAGGGCGCCGCTGGAGCGTTTCATCGACGGCACGACGAAGGCGAACGACCGGCTCGACCCGGCCGGCTTCACCAAGGCGGCGAACAACCTCCGGGACTTCACCTACTTCCTCGACGGCTGGATCACCAAGATCGGGACGGACTGGGTGAAGGGGATCGGGGAGGAGGACGGCGACTGGCAGGGCAGCTCGGCGAACGCCCTGCGGGCCCTGCTGTTGGCGTTCCGCAACGAGATCGACGCGGACAACCGGATGATCCGGCTGGCCGACGTCGGTTCCTTCCTGACGCCGGTCAAGGGCATCCTCGACACACAGCTCGCGGCGCTGTGGAAGGGTTTCCAGGAGTGGTGGAACACGCCCCTGGCCTGGCCGACGAACACGGTCACCGCCGCACTGATGGAGGGGGTCAAGGGCGCGACGCTGAAGATCGACTCCAGCGAGCGGACGCCGACCTGGCACAGCCGCCAGGATGTGGGTGACGGTACCGGTGACGCCTACGGCAGGGCTGACCAGCTCAGCAAGCTGAAGTTCACCCTCACCGGGGCGCCGTTCGGCGACCCCGGTACGGTCGACTTCTGGAAGAAGGTCGACAAGCGGGCCCGGGAGATCTGGGTCGCCAACGTCGTCAAGATCCTCGACAAGGCGGCCGACGACGCGCTGACCGCCATCGGCACGGCCTACGGCAACGCCACCAACGCCGCCACGCCCCTGAAGCCGTTCCCGCTGATCATGCCCGATGCGAAGACCCCGTCGCCGGACGACCCGACCAAGGACAAGGACCCGACGAAGGACGGCCCTCCCGACATCAAGGACATCGGCGGCGGGCCGGACACCAAGAACCTCGGCGGGGGTCCGGACACCAAGAACCTCGGCGGCGGTCCCGACATCAAGGACATCAAGGGCGCCGGCGGTGGCGGAGGTGGCACCGGGGACCTCGGCGGAGGCGGAAGCAACAAGCCGAACCTCAACCTCGGTGACATCGGGGGCAACAGCGGCAGCAACAACCCGAACCTGAACCTCGGCGGAGGCAGCGGCAACCTGCCGAACCTCAACCTCGGCAACGGCGGCTCGGGCAACTCCGGAAGCAACTCCGGCAGCGGCCCCAACCTCATCGGCAATCCGTTCCCCGACCTCAACTCCGGCCCGCTGCCCGACTACCTCCTCCCCGGAGGCTCCAGCTCGAACCGGCCCGTGGTGGTCCCCCCGACCTCCGTCATCACCAAGGACGGGCGGATCGTCGACGAGAGCGGCAACCCCGTCCTGGACGCGGCCGGCAACCCGATGGTGGCCGGCCCGGGCTACACCATCGGTCCGGACGGCGTCCTGCGCGACGGCCAGGGCAACACCGTCTCGCAGAACCGGCAGCTGCTCGCCGACCGCTACTCCGCGGCGGGCGACGACAGCGGCCCCAACCTGCTGTCGCCCAACAGCTTCGGCGCCGGCGGCTTCTCCTACAACACGATGGGCCTCGGCGCCGGCGGCTCGGGCGGCGGGAGCTCGCTCGGCCTCGGCGGCGGCCCGATGATCGCGGGCATGGGCGGCGGCGTCAGCAACCGGGCGCTGGCCGCCGGTGGCGACCCGTCCGTCACCAAGGCCGCGGTCGACCAGGCCAACGCCGAGCGCGTCGCGGCCGAGCGGGCCGCCCGCGCCGCGGCCCAGGAACAGGCCGCCCTGACCGGCCAGCGGACCGCGACCTCCTCCGGCGGGATGCCGCCGATGATGCCGCCGGGCGGCGGCATGGGCGGCGGCGCGGGCGGGGCCGGCAACGAGAAGGACCGCCGCCGCACCACCTGGCTGGCGGAGGACGAAGAGGTCTGGGGCACCGACTCCGGTGCCGTGAGCGGTGTCATCGGACGCTGAGGACGTCCCGGACGCCGAGGACGTCCAGGACGTCCTCGGCGTCCGGGACGCCGCCCGCACCCGACCACGAGGAAAACGAGGAAAGAGCGCATGAGCAACCCGTTCGCGGAGCAGATCGCCCAGGCGATGGCCGAGATGCAGACCGAGCTGGCCAGGGCCGAGGAGATGCAGCAAGAGATGAACGAGCTCACCGGCTCGGTCACCTCCAAGGACCGGATGGTCACCGCCAAGGTCGGCTCCCAGGGCCAGGTCGTCTCGCTCACCTTCCACACCAACGACTACCGCGACATGGCCCCCGCCGAGCTCGCCAAGATCCTCACCGACGTGCTCAACGAGGCCCGGGCCGACGTCGGCAAGCAGGTCGCCGAGCGGATCTCCCGCTTCGACGGGATCGGCGAGACGCTGCGGCTCTCGATGACCGGCGGCAGCGAGCTGGACGAGATCCTCGAACCGCTCTGGGCGATGCGTCCGGGATTCGACGCCGACGAGAAGAAGAAGAAGGCCGGCCGGCAGGAGGAGTTCCGTGGTTAGCCCGAACACCACCTCCAAGACGGCGATGCTCAAGAAGAGCTTCGCCGAGTTCTTCGAGCTCAAGGACTACGTCGCCAAGCTCACCACCGAGGCCGAGCACATCAACGCGATCAACCTGCGGGTGGGCGGGAACGACGAGATCGGCAAGCAGTACCACACCCAGGTCGACGACGGCACCAAGAACCTCTACGAGCTGCTCCTGAAGATCGGCTCCACCGTGGGTTCGGTCGGCGAGAACGGCGAACTGCTCGCCGTCACCCTCGACCGGGCCGGCGACCACGCCAACGACCTCGCCAACGGCTTCTGACCCACCCGTCGCCGACGGCCCGACCACACGCACAACCGGAAACGGCAGGCAGTCCCCGTGGCCCACTCCTCGATCGAGGTCAACGAATCGACCGCGCGGTTCTTCACGATCATCACCGGCATGCCCTGGCCGGAGGTTCGTGAGGGGGACCTGCGCGAGGTCCGGGACGCCTACGAGCAGTTGGCCACGGAACTGCCGGAGCTGCGGGCGCTGATCGAGAAGGTGGCGATCTCCTGCGCCCGGCAGTTCAAGGGCCAGGCCGCCGTCACCTTCGCGTACCAGATGAACTCCTTCATCGGCCGGTCCGCCACCGGCGCGAAGTCCGGCGAGGACTACGTCTCGGCGGCGGCCAAGACCGCCAAGGCGTTGGCGAACTGCGCCGGCGACGTGGCCAACACGGTCGAGTACACCAAGTGGATGGCCATCGCCCAGCTGGTGCAGCTGATGATCGAGATCGCGCTGGCGATCCTCTGGGCGCCGTTCAGCTTCGGCACCAGCCTGTCCGGACTGGTGCTCAAGAAGCTGCTCACCAAGGCCGCGCTCACGGCCCTGATGAAGTACCTGCTCAAGACGATCGCGATGCACACCTTCTCGGGCATCGTCGGCGGTCTGCTGATGGACGGCATCATCCAGAACCTCCAGATCGGCCAGGGCAACCGCAAGGAGATCGACAAGGAGCTCCAGAAGCAGGCGGTGCTGTTCGGCGTCATCGGCGGCATCCTCGGCGGTCCGCTGGACCTGCTCGGCCTGGGCCTGGGCAAGCTGCTGGGACGGCTGCTCGGCAAGAGCGGCGGCCGGCTGCTCGCCGACAAGCTCAGCGACTACCTGGTCGGCGGCGAGCTGAAGAGCCTCAAGGGCACCCTGAAGATCGCCGCCGAGGCCGCCGCCAAGGCCGGCGAGAAGGGCCCGCTCGGCGTGATCGGCAAGGAGACCTCGAAGGGGCTCGCCGACCAGGCCCTGAAGAAGGCGGAGGCCAGGGCGTTCGCCCGGGACCTCGGCAGCCTGATCGAGGCGTCCACCGAGCAGCTCCAGGCGGGCTTCGGGAAGACCACGCAGGGCTCGCTCTCCTCGACCTTCGTCAAGGAGATGGAGAAGACCTTCGTCAAGCACCTCGGGGAGCAGCTCGGGAAGAAGGAGGCCGGGGCGCTCGGCCGCGAGCTGGGCGAGAAGTTCGCCGAGAAGTGGGTCGGCAAGGCGCAGCAGACCGTCGTGGCCCGGGGCGCGGCCAGCGAGGGCCTCAAGGACGCGCTGGGCGCCGTCCTGGAGGGCAATGCCGGAAAGGGACTGACGAGTCATCAGATCAGTGCGCTGGGCAAGCACTTGCCGGACCTCGCCGACGGTCTGACCCAGGGCAACAAGATGTTCCAGCTCGGCCTGGCGCTCGGCAACTACGTCCAGTCCGGCACCCAGAACGTGCTCAGCGAGGGCTTCTACAACCTCATCTTCGGCGAGAACCACGAGTTCACCGTGACCGCGGGCAGCTTCGTCGGCGGCATGATGACCGCGATGATGGGCCACGTCATGCACCTCGGCTCGGCGCCGCTGATGCACCGCTACGCAGACTGGGTCCAGCAGACCCAGTTCCAGGCGGTCAAGGAGGGGGAGGGCAAGTACTTCCCGCTCTACCACCCGATCACCTTCGCCGCGCTCGCCACCATGGCGTCCGGCAAGATCGTGCCCTTCCCGGTGCCCCGGATGGGCCACCCGGAGGCCTTCGAGTTCGCCAAGAGCTTCCGGATCAACTCGCTGGACGACGTCGCGAAAGGTATGTCGCACGCCTCGGGCATGGACATCAAGACCCCGGCGGCCGACCACGAGGTGGCCGAGTGGATGCAGCAACTGCTGCCCTACGTCGACTTCCTGGCGGAGGAGCGCGGCGACCACTCGCTGTCCCTGCTGGAGACCCTGACCCGGACCGTCGGCGGCAGCACCGACACCCTGGTGCCGGTCCACGACGAGCCCTCGGCGCGGTCCGAGCAGGGCGGGAAGAAGGCCGGAGAGGAGACCGCCCCCGCGACGCCGGTCAAGGTCCAGTCGGAGGACGCCCCGGCCGTCGCGCCGAAGCCGCGCACGCCGGACGCCGAGCAGAAGGCGTCGGAGCAGCGGACCCCGGAGCAGCGGACCTCGGACCAGCGCACCCCGGAGCAGAAGGGTTCGGAGCAGAAGGCGCCGGACCGCAGGCCCGGGGAGGGACCGGGCCAGGACGCGCCGAAGACGAGCACCTCGGGCCGGCAGCGGCCGGTGCCCCCGGTCGCGACCGAGTCCTCGGCCGACACGCTGACGGCCCCCCGGAACCGGAGCGCTGCCACGAACACCGCCGCCCACACCCTGCCCGCCACCGCGACGGCGACGGCCACCGCCCCCGGCGGCCCCGGCCGCACCACGACCGCCTCCGGGCCCGCCGCCGACCGCACCACCCCCGACCACACGCCGAACCGCGTCCCGGACCACGACGCGCAGCCGCCCGTCGCACCGCGGACCAGCAGCCCCGCCTCGCCGCTGCTCGGCCAGGACACCACCGCCCCCCGTGCCTCCGACCGGACCGACACCTCGGCGCAGCCGCCCCGGACCGGGGCCTCCGACCTCACCTCGCAGCCCCGTACGCTCGGCCGGGACGAGACCGACCCGCCCCTCGCGCCGCACGACGGGACCGGGACCCACCCCCTTCCCCCGCACGAGCGGCCGCTCGCGCCGACGGTCCCCGTGCCGCTCGCCGGCTCCCTCGTCGAGCTCCGCCCGAACCCGGACACCCGGCGGGTCGAGCCGCTCGCCTACCTCCGGATCGAGGGCGCGCCCGAGCCGCCCCCGCTGCGCCCGTACGAGGTCCGGCGCGGCCGCTCGCTGAACGGCGACCCGGTCACCGAACTCGTCCTGCGGCTGCACCTCGACCACACCGACGTGCCGCCGGGCCAGGCCGGCTGGGTCACCGTGCTGCGCGAGCGCGTCGGCCTGGCCGTGAACGCCGCCTACAACCTCGGGCACCGACTGCCCGACGGCAGCCGGCTCCAGGTGCGGGTCGAGTTCGCCGACTCGGCCGCCAAGGCCGACCACACCGTGAAGGTGCACCGGGACGCCGTCGACCAGGACGCGGCCAACTGGGGCCTGCGGGCCGGTCGGGAGGTGATCGGGCACGAGCTGGGGCGCGTCCTCGGCCTGGTCGAGGGCCCGCGCGACCTCCACCGCGTTCCGGGAGCCGACCGCACCGCCGTCGACTGGCCGCGCCGCCTGCGCACCGTCGGCGACACCGTCGACGAGGCCTTCACCCCCGAGCACGCCGCCGACCACACGCCCGTCCCACCGCGGATCGCGGGCCGGGTCCGCGACGCCGCGCTGTACGGCGAGGACGGCGGTAGCGGCACCGGTGGCTCCCTGCTGCGCCCCTCCGTCGAGGCGGCGTTCGCCGGACAGCTCCGCACCAACGCCAACGACACCGTCCGGCTGCCGGCCCCGGACGGCTCCGGCGCGCAGCCCCGGACGTTCTTCCCCCGGCACTGGACCGTCGACCAGATCGTGTACGCCGTCGAGCAGGCGCACCTGGACTCCCGGCGCCGCGGCACCGACGACTCCTCGCCGGTGTGGACGGGCGAGTACGCCGGTGTGACGATCACCGGCACCCAGCGGGACGGCGCGGTCACCGGGTTCCGACCGCACCAGGAGCAGGGCGACGCGGCGCCGCCCCCGTACGCCCCGCGGCGGCCGCTCCCGCCGCACCCGGGCGACCTCCCGCCGCTGCGGAACACGGTGCCCGACGGCGGCGGACCCGTCGAGCTCTCGGCGCCCTGGCGCCCCGGTGGCGACGACCTCCCGACGGTCCTGCGGCCGACGACGGACGGCACCGAGGACCACGACACCACGACGCTCCCGGCGAACGACACGGCCCCCGCGCAGTACCCGCTCTCCGGCTGGCAGTCCGCGGGCCCGGGCGGCCGCATCCCGGATCCGCTCCGCCCGCCCCGGGTGTCGGGCGACCTGCGGCAGTCGGTGCTGTCCAACGACACGGTGCGGGTCTTCTCCGGGCGGCGGTCGCCGGGCATCGAGCCGGGCGCACCGATCGAGGCCTTCCCCTCGCGCTGGCACCGCGACCTCACGGACCCCGGCACGGTGTACTACCCGACCACCTGGACCGTCACCGATGTGGCGGCCCACGTGGACACGGCGGTGCGTACCTCGGGGGAGCATTACCCGCAGCCCGACGGCTCCGTCCTGGTGGTCGGTCAGTCGGGCGGCGTCCGGATCGAAGCCGTGTTCGGCCCGGACGGCGGCCTGCTGGCCCACCGCCCGTCCCCGTGGCAGACGGACGCCCAGCACACCGAGGGCGTCGACGTCCGGGTGCCCGAGCTCGGACACGTCCGGATGCGCCGGGACCGGACGGCCGACGGCGCCGAGGTCCTGCGGATCACCGCCCGGGTCCGCCTGGTGGGCGACGAGCAGAGCGGCCCGGCCGACCTCTGGACGGCCCGGACGGCCCTGGAGGACGACGTCGCCGGCTATCTGGCCGGGCACCAGGACTTCAGCGACACCAGGCTCGACTTCCGGCTGGAGTTCACCACCGACCAGGACGCCACCGAGGTCCGGATCGGCCCCGGGGCGAACCTCACCGTCCTGGGCGCCCTGCCCCGGCTGCGCGACGCGGCGGGCGCCCACGACCTTGGCATGGTCCTGGAGCGGATGCCCGAGCAGCCGCCGGAGGCGCCGTGGACGGTGTCGGGCGCGGCCCTGGTCGACGTGCCGAGGCAGCATTTCACCGACGCGGCGTGGGAGCGCCCGACGGCGGGCCGCAACCTGCCGGACGAGTGGACCGACGCCGAGGCCCGCTACGCCGCGCACCGGATCCGGGCCACGGGGCGGACCGTGGACGCCGGCCCGGTGCCGCCGGGCGGCATGGACCGGCCGGTGCTGCACCACGGCGAGTTCGCCGGGGTGAGGCTCACCGTCCGGGTGCAGGACGGCCTGATCACCGACTTCTGGGCCGATCCGGACCAGCGGACGCCGCGCCAGCTGACCGCGCCGGTCACCGAACCGCACCAGGTCCTGGGGACCCGCCAGGTCGTGCCCCCGACTGACGCCTTCGACCGCGGCCTGGAGGCGCGGTGGACCCAGGGGTTCGAGGTGACCCGGGTCCGGCTGCCCGACGGCGACACCGAGTCCGTGATCACCGTCCGGGTGCGCCTGGACACCACGGACCTGCCCCTGGTGGAGCGGCGCACCGCCGAACGGTTCGGACAACTGCTCGACCGGGCCCGGGCCGGGATGGCGGCGACCTACGACGTCGGCCAGCGGCTGCCCAACGGTGACCGGCTGCGGGCGCGGATCGAGTTCGTCACCGACCCCGCCGCCGCGCACCACACCGTGAAGATCAACCCGACCCCGGGGCGGGACAACCACCGCACCTGGAGTCTCGACACCGGGGCCGATGTCATCGCCCACGAGGTCGGCCACCTGTTCGGCCTCCCGGACGAGTACCGCGAGGCGTCGTGGAGCAGCCGTCCGGTCTACCTCGACGGCGGACTGATGGCGTCCCGGGCCCGGGACGCGGACCACGGCCTGATCGCGGTCGACCAGGACCACCAGTCCAGGGGCAACTACTCCGTCGACCCGCACCAGGTCCTGCCCGCGCGCAACCTGCGGCAACTGGGCGCGGTCATCGACCTCGCCTTCGGCGCCGACCGCGGACCCGCCCCGGACGCCACCCACCCGCCGCGGCCGCAGGTGAACGAGGACACGCTGCGCACCGCGCTGTACGGCGACGGGCGCGGCGGCGGCCACCTGTTCCCGCCGCCGGGGTCCGACCGGCCGCGGCCGGCCAGGGTCCCGGGCTCCGAGAACAGCAACGGCACCTTCCGGGTGCTCGACGCCCCGGCCACCGAGGTGACGACGGACCGCCGGTCGACGGAGACCGAGCGGCAGGCCGGGGACCTGGCGACCGGCCGGGCCCCCCGGACCGCCGACTTCACCGCCTCCCTTCCCCCCAGGCCCGGAACCCCCGAGGCCGCACCCGCACCCGCTCCCCGGGCCGGCGACCGCCACCGCACGATGTTCCCCGAGCACTGGACGTCCGACGACGCGGTGTACGCGACCGAGCAGGCGTACCAGCACGCGCTGCGCCGGGGCCCGGAGGCGTTCACCGAGGTCGCCCCCGGCGTCCGGACCTTCACCGGCGAGTACGGCGGGGTGAGGATCGAGGGCCGGGTCGAGAACCGGACCGAGTTCCGGCCTGCGAACCCGGCCGAGAACCGGCGCGGCGGCCGGGTCGAGGTGGTGGAGATCGTCTCCTTCCGCCCGTCCGACGACCAGAGTGGCCTCGGTGCCGCTCCGCACCTGCCGTGGCGCCCCTCCGAGGGCGCATTCGGCCGGCGCGTCGAGGACCTGGTGCGCTACGGCGACCGGCAGACCCTCACCGGCCTGCACCACCGGCCGGTTGACACGGCCAACGCGGTGCACGGGATCGACATCGGCCAACCGGTGCACACCAACCCCAACGGGACCTACCGCGCCCCGGTCTGGTTCCTCGACCCCGTCGCCTCCCCGGGCTCAAGGCTGGCGGAGTTCGACTCCCGCTGGCACCGGCGCGCGGACGCACCGGACAACATGTTCTACCCCCGGGACTGGGACCCGCTGCGGGTTCTCGACGCCGTCGACTCCGCCTACCGGCGCTCGACCGACCGGCGCACCGTGAACGGCGCCGTCCACTGGACCGGCGTGGCCGACGGCGTCCGGATCGAGGGCATCACCCGGGACGGGCGGCACCTGATCCACCGTCCGGCGGACGACCAGCCCGGCGCGCCGGCGGCGTCCGGGCAGCGCTCCTACCCGCTCACCGAGCCGGCGGCGTCCGGCACCGGCACCCGCCCGGCGACGGTGGCCCGGCCGTTCTCCGACCCGGTGGCGGCCGACGTGGTCAGCCCGTCCCTGCGGCCCGACGCGGGCCGGGGCCTGCCGCCGCAGTGGACGCGGGAGGAGATGATCCGCGCGGCCGTCCGCGGCGAGCAGATCGGATCCGAGCGGCGGGTGGGGGCCGAGCTGGTCCGGCAGGTGCGGTTCGGCGACGTCCTGATCACCGTGGTCCGGGACTGGAACAGCTACCAGATCATCGACTTCCGGGCCGCGGACGGGCACACCCCGCCGCCCCAGGGCTCCCGGCCGCTGCCGGCACGCGGTGCCGGGCGTCCGACCGCCGCGGGCGGCGAGGGCTTGCTGCTGCACCGCCCCGGCTCGGACGAGGGCTCCGAGCAGGACCTCGGCTCGCCGGGCGGCCACAGCCGCTCCGACGCCGACGAGGACATGGAGTCGTACCCGGACACGGACGACGAGACCTCCTCCCGGGCCGACACCCTGGACCTGATCTCCGACGACGAGCCGATGGACTGGGAGGACGGCTCCGACGCCGGTTCCGGCCGCCGCTCCGAGGACATGGACGCGGACGAGTACGCCGACCTGCTGATGGACCTGGACGAAATACTGCCGGTGCGGCCGGTCCGCCCGGCCCACGAGGCGCCCGCACCGGACCTCGGCCTCTCCGCAGTCCTCGACCCGGTCGAGGTCACGGCGCCCGCGAACCGGGCGCTGCACAGCAGCGAGGCCACGTGGCAGCGCCGCTTCCAGGCCGCCCGCGCCTTCCTGCTGGACGGCTCACCGGCGGTCGAGGCCGTGGTCCGGATCCACCTCGACACCTCCGCGCTGCCCGCGGACCGGGACCACACCGCGGCGCTGGACGCCCTGCGCGGGCGCGCCCGGCTCGGCCTCGGCGAGTACTACAACACCGGCCACCGGCTGCCCGGCGGCGATGCCCTGGTGGTGCGGGTCGAGTTCGTCGACGATCCCGCCGTCGCCCACCACCGGGTCCGGGTCGAGGAGGGGGATGTCCGTGAGCACAGCGACCTCTGGGGTCTGGACACGGACCGCGCCACCCTCGCCCACGAGATCGGACACCTCTTCGGCCTGCCCGACGAGTACCGCGAGCGCCGACTGTTCGAGGAGACACTCGACGAGAACGCCGACCTCGTGGTGGTCTCGCACGAGGTCCGGCCCCGGGCGGTGTACACCGACGCCGGGCTGATGGCCGGCGCCCTGGCGGCCCGGGGCCGGGCCCGCGTCGACATGGACGCGGGCGTCAACCCGGACGGCACCCCGATGCGGTTCGCCCTGATGCCGCGCAATCTGCGGGAGCTGGGGGCGGTGATCGAGCAGGCGCTCGGTCCGGTGCAGCCGGTGCCGAACGCTCACGACCTGCCGCACCGCGCGTCCTTCGACCTGGACGCCCGGCAGACCTCGCTGTTCGGCGGGCGGCGGAACCCGGGCGGGCACCTGCTGCCGCCGACCGGCTCGGACCGGCCGGGCCCGGAGCGGGTGGTGCGGGTGGAGCGCAACGGCGTCGTGGTCGCCGACTTCCCCACGGACGCGGCGCTGCCGCCGTCCCGGCGGCCGGCCACCTCCTCCTCCGCCGGTGACCTGCTGGGCGAGGGCGGCCTGCTCGGTGTCGGGCCGGCGTTCCGCCGGATGTTCCCGCGCAACTGGACCAGCGAGGACGCGGTGTACGCGGCCGAGCAGGCGTACCTGCACGCGCTGGCCAACGACGGGGTGGTCCCGCTGGGTGGTGCCCGCCGGCGCTGGACCGGCGAGTACGCCGGGGTGCGGATCGAGGGCGAGGTCCGCGGCGACACCTTCCTGTCCTTCCGCCCCGCCGACACCCAGCCCGACATCGACCCGCCCCTGAACGCCCCGCACCGGCTCACCCCCGACGACCCGGCCCAGGGTTTCGGCGCCTTCGGCCAGCGCGCCGAGGACATCGTCCGCTACGGCGACCGGCAGCACCTCACCGGCCTGCACCACGAACTGAACCCCGGACACGTCACCGATCCGGCGAACACCCTCCGGGCCCACGGCGTCCGGGTGGTCGAGACCAGCCCGCCGATCCATAACGGCACCTACCGGGCCCGGGTCGCCTTCCTCGACCCCAACGTCGCCCCGAACTCCCCGCTCGCCGAGCTCCCGACCCGCTGGCGCTTCCGCCACAACGCCGACGGCGGCAGCGGCCGCACCATGTACCCGCAGGCCTGGCGGTCCGAGGAACTGCTGACCCGGGTCGACGAGGCGCACGCCAGTGTCCCGGCCGAGCGCCGGGTCTACCTGGACGACGGCCGGACGTACTACTGGACCGGCGAGGCCGCCGGCGTCCGGATCGAGGGGCTCTCCCGCGACGGCGCCCACCTGGCCCACCGCCCGGCCGACGCCCAGCCGATGACCGACTGGAACCAGCGGCGGGTGCTGCGCACCTCCCAGGACACCGCGACCTGGCTGGGCGACCGTCCGCTGTCCGTCTCCCGGGTGCTGTTCGACTCCGGGCAGGAGGGCCTGCGGATCACCGTGCCCGTGCGCACCGTCGTCGAGGGCCCGGTGACGCCCGAGTACCGGGCGTTCGCCGAGGAGCACGTCCAGCAGCGGGTGAACGACTACGTCCGGGACCGGACGCTGGAGACCGCGGGCCCGGACGGGGTGCCGCCGAGGCTGGTCGCCGTCGTCCTCGACTTCACCCCCGGACGTCCGGACGTCTTCTCCGGCGTGCTGGTGCGCCCCGGCTCGGCGTCGGACGTGTCGGACGTCCTGGGCCCGCTGGCCTTCCAGGGCCAGGAGCAGGTGTTCAACTCGCTGGTCGCCGCCCTGGACGGCCTCGCCACCCCGCACGCCGACCTGGTCGCCCAGCAGGGCGCCCCCCGCGTCCCGGCCGACCTGCGCGAACCCGGCCCGCTGCGGCCGGGCGAGCGCCGGCCCGCCACGCTGCCCGGCTGGGACCAGCAGACCGCGACCCGACTGCGCGGCCTGGATGTGCGGTTCAGCCAGGAGGCGATAGCCGCCGAACCGCGGAACCTGCCCGTCACGCACAGCCTTCCCCGGGAGTGGACCGCCCTCGACACGCGCTGGGTCGCGCTGCAGGTCCTCGACGAGCACGAGATGCTGAACGGCTCGACCCTGACCGAGGTCGTCCACGGTTCCTACGACGGTGTGGACCTCGCGGTCCACGTCGAGGACGGGCAGATCGTCCTGGTCACCGGTGTCGGCGACCAGCGCGACCTCCCCCAGCTGCACGTTCCGCCGCTCGGCGGGGAGGCCGCGGCCCACCCCGCCCCCGTGCTCGCCCCGCAGCGGCGCGCGCCGTACTCCTCCGGTTCGGACGGGCACTCCGCGCCCACGACCCCGGGCGGAGACGGCAACGCCCTGCCGCGGACCCCGGGCGACGACGGTGACTCCCGGCCCACGACGCCGGGCGGAGACGACAACGCCCTGCCCACCACCCCCGGCTACTGGCCCACGATGCCCGGCCACGACGAGTTCGGCCGCCCCACCACCCCCGGACAGGACGAGTCCACGCTGCCCAGGACCCCGGGCCGGGACGAGGACCTGGACATGGACGTGGACCCGGACCCGTACCGGGACTCCGACGAGGAGATGGAGTCGGTGGACGGCTCCGACGCCGGCCGCCGCTCCATGGACACGGACAGCGACACCCGCAGCGACACCGACACCGACACCGACATGGACGGCCCGGCGGCCGGGGTGCGCCCGGCGTACGAGGCCCCGGCACCGGACCTGCGGATCGCCCGGGTCCTGCGGACCACCGACGTCGAGGCGCCCGCCGACCCGGCGCTGCACAGCAGCACCGCCACCGTGCACCGGCTCTTCCAGGCCGGCCGGGCCGTCCTGCTGGACGGCTCGCCGGCGGTCGAGGTCGTGGTGCGGATTCACCTCGACACCTCGGAGCTGCCGGCCGGTCAGGATCACACTGCCGCGCTGCGGGACCTGCGGGCTCGCGCCCGGCGCGGTGTCGACGACTACTACAACACCGGTCACCGGCTGCCCGAGGGCGATGTCCTGGTGGTGCGGGTCGAGTTCGTCGACGACCCCGACGCCGCGCACCACGAGGTCGAGGTCCGGATTTCGGAGCCGGGAGAGCCGCCGATCCGCGAGCACTCCGGCCTCTGGAGCCTGGACACGGACCGCACCGTCCTGGCCCACGAGCTCGGCCACCTGCTCGGTCTGCCCGACGAGTACCGGGAGCGGCGTGTCCGCGAGGAGACGGTCGACGAGGACGGCAACACCGTCGTCGTCGAACCCGGGATCCGCCCCCGGCCCTCGTACCCCGACGCCGGGCTGATGGGCGGCACCCACGCCGGCAACAACCGGGTCCGGTTCGACCAGGACGCCGGAATCCTCACCGACGGCACCGACATCCGCTTCGCCCTCCAGCCGCGGAACCTGCGGGAGTTGGGCGCGGTGATCGAGCAGGCGCTGGGTCCGGTGCGGGTGGTGCCGAACGCGCACGACCTGCCGGGTCGGGCGTCGTTCGGTCTGGATGCCCGGCAGTCCTCGCTGTTCGGGGGGACGAGGAATCCGGGCGGGCATCTGCTGCCGCCTGTCGGTTCCGACCGCCCGGCGCCCGAGCGGGTGGTGCGGGTGGAGCGCAACGGCGTCGTGGTCGCCGAGTTCTCCGGTGACAACGCCGTCCCGCGCGCCCGGCGGGTGGACACGCAGTCCGCCGCCGGTGACCTGCTGACCACCGGTGCGGTCCGGCGCCGGATGTTCCCGCGCAACTGGACGAGCGAGGACGCGGTGTACGCGGCCGAGCAGGCGTACCTGAACGCGCTCGGCACCGACCAGGTGGTCCACCTCGGCGGGAGCCGCCGCCGCTGGACCGGTGAGTACGCGGGCGTGCGGATCGAGGGCGAGGTCCGCGGTGACACCTTCCTGTCCTTCCGCCCCGCCGACACCCAGCCCGACACCGACCCGCCCCGCAACGCCCCGCACCGGCCCGACCCGCTGGCCCTCACCGGGCACGACCCGGCCCGCAGCGACAACCCGGCCCAGGGCTTCGGTGCCTTCGGCCAGCGCGCCGAGGACGTCGCCCGCTACGGCGACCGGCAGCACCTCACCGGCCTGCACCACGAGCTCGACCCGGACCTGTCCGGCGGGGAGAACGCGCTCCGGGCGCACGGCGCCCGGGTCGTCGAGACCATGCCCCCGGCCCACAACGGCACCTACCGGGCCCGGGTCGCCTTCCTCGACCCGACCGTCGCGCCGAACTCCCCGCTGGCCGACTTCCCGACCCGCTGGCGGGTCCGGGACTCCGACGACGGCCTGCGCACCATGTACCCGCGCGCCTGGTCCTCGGCGGACCTGCTGCGGCGGGTCGACGCGGCACACGACGGCGTCCCCGCCGAGCGCCGGGTGTACCTGGAGGACGGCCGGACGTACTACTGGGTCGGCGAGGCCGACGGGGTCCGGATCGAGGGCCTCTCCCGGGACGGCGCCCACCTGGCCCACCGCCCCACCGAGGACCAGCCGACGCCGCCGCTGCGGGCCTGGGACGACCTCCGGGCGCGCCACACCGTCCGCGGCGAGGACGTCGACCTCGACGGCCGCACCGTCACCGTCTCCCGGGTGCTGTTCGACTCCGGGCAGCTCGGCCTGGAGATCACCCTCCCCGTCCAGGTGTCCGTCGAGGGCGGCCTGACCCGCCCGCAGCAGGTTGCCGCCCAGGGCGAGCTCCAGCGCCGGGTGAACGCCTACGTCGACCACCGGGTGCGGGAGACCGCGGACGCCGACGGGATGCCGGAGGTGCTGGTCGCCGTCCGCCTCGACTTCAGCGACGAGCACCCGGACCCCTTCGCCCGGGTGATCGTCGACCACGACGCCCTGCCCGACCCGGACGATCCGGCGGCGGTCGACACCGCCCACAGCCTCCGCCACCTGTTGGGCCCGCTTGCCCACTGGGCCGACGCGGACGTGTTCAACGAGACGGCCGCCCGGCTGGAGGAGGAGGCACCCACCCGGGTCGACCTCCTCGCGGACCTGCACGCCGCCGGGGGCGCCCCCCGCGTCCCCGCCGACCTGCGCGAGCCCGGCCCGCTGCGGCCGGGCGAGCAGCGGCCCGCCGTGACCGCGGGCACCGACGCGGCGACCCGGCGGGCCGTGGAGGCGATGGACTTCCGGTTCAGTCGGGCGGCGGTCGACCTCGACCCGCGCACCCTCCCCGCCGACCAGAGCCTGCCCCGCGAGTGGACCGCCCGCGACGCGCGCTGGGCCGTCACCCAGCTCGTCGACCGCGCCGGGATCCGCCCGACCGAGAGCAGTGTCGTCCTCGACGAGTTCCGCGGCGTCCTGCTGGAGATCGACGTCGTGGACGGCCGGATCGCCGGCTACCGCGGCATCGGCGACCAGCGGGGCCTCCCGCAGCTGCACGTCCCCCCGCAGACCCACCCCGCCGGCCCGGCCCACGCCCCCGTGCTGCTCACGCCCGGCGCCGACGGCCCGGTGCTGGAGGCACCCGACCCGGTCGGGCTGCTGCGGGCGGTCGTCGACGGGCACCCCGACGGCCTCCGCGAGTACTTCGGGCTGCCCGAGAACGTCCCGTCGGCGGAGGTGCACCGGCTGATGATGGCGGAGGTGGCCGAGTACCTCCAGCGGACCCGGCCCGAGGACCTCCCGCGCGACGTCGTGGCCGGCTTCCGCCCGGACCTGGAGCCGGACTCCGGGACGGCGAACGCCCTGCGCGGCCTGCGGCACGGACTCCTGGACTGGGACCCCGCGCGCGACGGCGACGGCGGACTCGGCGGGGCACTCGCCCCGCTGCTGGCGCACACCTTCCGGGTGCGGATGGTCGTGGTCGACGAGGCCGGAGCGGTCATCGCCGGGTTCGGCCCGCACGACACCGCCGACCAGGTCGTCCTGCGCGACGACACCCCGGCGGCCGCCCCGGTGCGGGAGACCGAGGCCCCGCCGCTGACCGACCTGGCGGCCCCGACGCCGCCCGCCCCGTCCGCCCACCTCGACGGACCGGGCCGTCGGGCCACCGTGGTCGGGGAACGCGTCCGCCAGGACGGCGTCCGCGAACTGATCCTCGGCCACCTCGACACCGCCGTGGAACCCGGCGCCCCGCTCTCCCGGTTCCCGTCCCGCTGGTGGTCCTCCGGGGACCCCCGCGGACCCCTGACCTATCCCGAGCACTGGAGCGACGAAATGATCGCCGAGGCCGCCCGCACGGTCGCGGCACGACCGGACCGGCGGCTCGACCTCGGGGACGGCCGCGCCCGCTTCTTCGGCGTCCACGACGGGCTGGCGATCACCGGGATCTCCCGGGGCGACGAGGTCCTCGTGCACGGCCCGGCCGACGGTCGACCCGACAGCAGTACCCCGGACTGGGCCGACTCCCGCCAGCTCTACCTCTCGGAGGAGGCGGAGGTCGAGCTGGGCGGCGTCCGGTTCGGCGCCCGGTGGGGCCTGGTCGACAGCGGCCACGAGGTGCACCTGCTCATCCTTCCCGTCCACCTCGACACCACCGGGCTGACGCCCGAGCAGGCCCAGTCCGTGCGGGACCGGCTGACGGACCACGTCGAGAGCATGTTCGAGAACTCGACCGACCGCCGGCAGCTGCGGGCGACCCTGGAGTTCACCGACCAGCCGCAGGAAGCCGCCTGGCACTTCGGCCTCGGCGGCATCACCCTCCCGGACGCGCTCCAGCCGGAGCACGGGAGCAGGCTGCTCGATGCGTTGTTCGACGCCACCGAGGGCGTCCGGGACGGGGTGGACCGCGACTCGGCGGCCATGCTGCGGTTCCCGGACCCCCAGGACCCGCCGACCGCCCCCGACCCGTTGGAGCCGCCGGCGGCCCCCTACAACCGGGGCCTGTTCGAACCCCAGGCCCTGGTGCACGGCGGCCTCGGCCTGCCCCGGGAATGGCGGGTCGAGGAGCGCCACCACGCCGCCCAGCAGGTGCTGCTGGAGAGCGACCACCACCGGCGACGCAACCGGACGGAGGCGATCGTCGAGGGCGAGTTCGCCGGCGTCCGGATGCGGCTGTGGGTCGAGAACGGCCGGATCGTCAACTACCACGCCGCGCCCGGGCAGCGCCTCGGCGACCAGGCTTCGGCCGCCCCGGCGCCCGCGCCCGGGCGGGTGCTGCGCACGGTCGAGGTGCGGCCGCCCGACACCGGGACGCCCGGGGGCAGGTTCCTGTCCTCCCTGCAGGCCCAGCGGATTCAGGCCTTCGAGGCGCAACGGGTGGTGGATCACGACGGTGACACCCGGACCGTCCTGACCGTCCGGGTGCACCTCGACACCGACGGCGTGACCAGCACCGGAGTCCGGCGTACCTGGGAGCTCGAACACCTGCGGCTTTCCGCCGAGACGGGTCTGCGTCAGGTCTACGACCAGGGCCAGCGGCTGCCCGACGGCTCCCGGCTGGAGGTGGCCGTCCGGTTCGTCGAGGCGACCGACGAGCCGCACCACACCGTCGAACTCTGGGACGGCTCCCCCGCGGAGGACAGCGGGAACTGGGGGGTGGAGAGCGATCCGCGGGTGATCGCCCACGAGGTCGGCCACCTGCTCGGACTGGACGACGAGTACCGCCGGCCCGGCACCGGCCCGCGCCCCGTCTACCCGGGGCTCGGGCTGATGAGCTCCGCCTCGCTGGACAAATTCGGCCGGGTGTCGGTCGACTCCGCCCACCCCCGGCAGGACAACGGCACCGCCATGCCTGAGGCGGCCGTGCGGCCGCACAACCTCGACCAGCTGGGCGCGGTGCTCGACCGGGCCTTCGGCACACCCCCGGAGGCGACCCCGCCCGGTACGCAGCCGCGGCGGGCGGAGTTCGCCGAGGACGCCCGCCGGACCTCCCTGGAGGACGGGCCGGACGGCCGGGGCGGGCACCTGCCCGCGCCGCCCGCCTCCGGACGCCGCCGGCTGCCGCCGGTGCCCGGCTCGCAGAACCCCAACGGCACCTACCGGACCGACGTCGGCGCTCTTGCGGACGGCCGCCGCTCCGGCGACCGGTACCGGACGATGTTCCCGGACCACTGGGACGCCGACGACGCGGTGTACGGCGCGAAGCAGGCGTACCTGGACGCCCGGCGGACCAACGGCGTCAGCGGCCCGGTCGGCGGCCGGCAGCGGTGGACCGGCGAGTACGGCGGCGTGCGGATCGAGGGCGAGATCCTGGGCGGCGAGTTCACCTGGTTCCGGCCCTCCGACAACCAGCACGGACTCGAGGCGGCCACGTTCGTCCCCCAGCTCCGGGTCACGCCCTTCGGCCACCGGGTCGACGAACTGAACCGCTACGGCGACCGGCACACGCTCACCGGCTTCCACAACGACCGACCCGGTCCGGCCGTCCTCGCCGAGCGCGGCCTGCACGTCGGGCCCGACCTGTCGACGAACCCCAACGGCACCCGGAGGGCACACGCCTACTTCCTGGACCCGACCGTCGCACCGGGCTCGCCGATGAGCCGTTTCCCGTCCCGCTGGCACCGCCGCGCCGACGAGCAGGGGCACACCTTCTACCCGAAGGACTGGGGCCCCGAGGACACCCTGGAGCGGGTGGACCACGCCTACCGGAACCGGACGAGCTCGACGGAGCTGCCCGACGGCAGCGTGCACTGGACCGGCCGGTCCAGGGGTGTCCGGATCGAGGGCATCGTCCGGGACGGCCAGCACCTCGCCCACCGGCCGGTCGACGACCAGCAGGCGGCCGGCCCGGCCGGCGACCCGCCCGCGTCCACGCTCAGGGCCCCCGTCACCCCCGGCACCGGTGAGCGTCCGCCGACGCGCACCCGCGAGGAGGACGAGAACCCGACGGAGTACACGCCGCCGTTCCACGAGGACCTCGCCGAGGACGCCGGGCGCCGCCTGCCGCCCGAGTGGGCCGAGGCCGAGCGCCGGCACGCGGCCCGGATGGTCGCGAGCGAGTCGGACGGCCCGAACGGCCCGTTCGAGGGCGAGTTCGCCGGTGTCCGGATCCGGGTGACGCTGCGGAACGGGCGGATCACCGACTACGAAGGAGTCCCCGGCCAGGAGTTCGCCGACCAGCGCCGGCGGCCCCCGGCCGCGCAGCGGCCGCCCCTGCAGGCGCTGCACCCCTCCGGGTCGCAGCCCCACGAGCAGCCGCACCAGCAGGTCGACGACGCGGCCTCGGACACCTCCATGGACGCCCACTCGGACACCTCCATGGACGGGGCCGAGTCCTTCCTCGACCACATCACCGGCTCCCGGGAGGTCAGGCCGCCGGCGGACTTCTTCCGCCAGACCGTCTCCGCCGCCGCCCTGCGCGGCTACGAGGCCCGGCGCGGCTTCCTGGAGAACGGTGAACCCGCCACCGAACTCGTGGTGCGGATCCACCTGCTGCCGGCCCTGCTGTCCGACACCCCCGGCATGGAATTCGACCGCCGCTCCACGGACTCGGAGAGCGACTACGACCACGACGCACCGACCGAGCAGTTCACGCCCGAGGAAATGGACCGGGTGATGGAGAACGCCTGGCAGGGCGTCGAGGAGGTGCTCAACATCGGCCACCGGCTGCCCAACGGCGACGTGCTGCTGGTCCGCCCCGAGTTCGTCGACCACATGGACGACGAGAACCACCACATCCACATCATCGACCTCCACCGCACCATGCCCAGGGAGAACCACGAGGCCTGGTCCCTCGACTCCGCGCCGCACGTCGTGGCCCACGAGATCGGCCACCTGCTCGGCCTGCCCGACGAGTACCGCGAACGGCACCGCCGCAACCCCGTCCACACCGACGCCCGGCTGATGGGCTCCGACAGCGTGGAGCACGGCCGGGTCTCCGCCGACCAGCAGGCCGGGATCGGCGGCACCCGGGCACCGGGCCGCGGCACCCTGGCCCCGCGCAATCTGCGCGACCTGGGCGCCGCCGTCGACGGCGCGTTCGGCACCCAGCCGTCCCGCCTCGGCGACGGCGGCGGGCAGCCACCACGGGCCTCCTTCGGCCCGGACGCCCGGCAGACCTCGCTCTACGGCGACCGGCACAACCCCGGCGGCCACCTGATCCCGCCGCCCGGCTCGGACCGTCCCCGGCCGACCGGCGTGATCGGGCGGCACCCGAACGGCGTCCTGCACGTCGAGTTCGAGGCCGCGCCGACCGGCCGCGGCGGCACCAGGCGCGCCGCCGACATCGGCCTCGTCGGCGACTCCGGAGACCTGCACAGCTCCGACACGGCCGTCCGGCGGCGGATGTTCCCGCAGCACTGGACCGAGGACGACGCGCTGTACGCCGCCGAACAGGCCTACCTCGACGCCCGCCGCCACGGCCGGATCGTCCCGACCGGGGGCGGCGGCCACCGATGGACCGGCGAGTACCACGGCGTACGGATCGAGGGCCGGATCCGGGCCGGGGAGTTCCTCGACTTCCGGCCGTCCGACAGCCAGCCCGACCAGGACGGCCAGCCGCCCGTGCCGACGCGTCACCGCCCCGCGGCCAGGGCCTGGGACGGACTCTCCGACCTGTCCCCCCAGTCCCACCCGGACATCCCCGCGACCGCGCCGTCGCGGCCCGCCGGCCTGCAGCGCTACGGGCAGCGCGCCCAGGACGTCGCCCGCTACGGCGACCGGCAGAGCATGACCGGCCCCCACCACGAGCCCGCCCTGTTCCAGAACGCCGACCTCCCCGACTGGCAGCGCCGGCGCGGCGTCGAGGTCTTCGAACGCGGCCCGGCGGCGCCCAACGGCACCTACCGGGCCCGGGTGCGCTTCCTCGACGCGACCGTAGCCCCGGACAGCCCGCTCGCCGCGTTCCGCAACCACTGGCGCGAGCCGCGGGAGACCCACGGCCGCACGATGTTCCCGCGCACCTGGACGCGCCCGATGCTCCTCGACGCCGTCGAGACCGCGCACCGCTCCGCGTACACCCGGGTCCGGGTCGACGAGCGGACCTACCGCTGGATCGGCGAGGCGGGCGGCGTCCGCATCGAGGGCCTCTCCCGGGACGGCCAGCACCTCGCCTACCGGCCGTCCGACCGGCAACCCGGTCCGGTCCTCGCCCACTGGGACCCGGCCCGGGTGACGGGTGCCGGCGGGACCGTCGAGCTGCCCGTCGGCGGCGCCCGGCTGCTGGCCCGGCGGGTGCTCTTCGACTCCGGTCAGCACGGCCTCGACGTCACCGTCCCGCTCCACCTGACGGCCGACCCGGGCACCACGCCCCAGCAGGTCCGGGACTTCGCCCTCCGGGTGAACGCCGCGGCCGCGCAGGCCTGGGCCCAGCACGGCCAGGGCGGGCAGCCCCTGCTCGTCAACGTCAACGTGGTGCCGGTGGCCGACCCCGCGGGTGCCCTCCGCAGCATCGGCGTCCAGGCTGCCAACTCCCTGGGCCTGCACGGCCTGCTGGGCCCGCTGGCCCCCGCGCCCGGCTGGAACCGCCCGGACGCCCTGTTCCCCGGCCTGTTCCGGGCCGCCTCGCCGGTGAACGCCTTCACCCACGAGGCGTTCCCGCTGCACGGCCCCACCGCGCTGCGCGAACCCGGCCCCCTGCGGCCGGACGAGCGGACCCCCGTCGGCACACCGGACCTGGACGTCGGCACTCTCCGGCCGGACTTCACCGCCCGGGCCTGGAACGACCCGGCCGGCCCCGGCCTGCCGCGCGAGTGGTCCGCCGACGACGCCCGCAACGCCGCCGCCACCGTGCTCGTCCAGCTGCGCGCGGCCGGGCAGCACGTGCCGGACGACGGCGTCGTCCAGGACACCGTCGGCGGGGTCGTGGTCCACGTCCGCCGCGAGGGCGGCCTGATCGCCGAGTACTGGGGCCGACCCGGCCAGCAGGACTCCCGCCAGCACTCCACCCCCGGCAACGGGAGCGTCCTCGGCCCGCGGCACACCCCGCAGGTCGAGGGGGAGGCCCCGGAGGCCGGTTCGCCGCTGCTGCGCGCCCTCGTCGAGGAGGACCCGCAACTGCTGCGGGAGCTGTTCGGCGACACGGAGGGCGAGCGGCTCGCCGCCGACCCGCCCGCCGCCGAGCGGGCACTGCGCGAGCTGGTCCAGCAGCGGTTCCGGGACAACCCGGAGCTGGCGCGGGAGGCGCACGAGCTCTACACCGTCTGGGCCCGCGGGCTGGGGAACGAGCCGGCGGACTGGCAGCCCTTCGTCGAGGACCTCCAGCGGGAGATCACCGCCTGGCACGAGGACGGGGGCGGCGCGATCGATCCCCGCGCCGTCCGCGACGCCTTCGCCGTGCTCACCGCCACCGCGCTGGACCTCCGGGTCACGCTGGTGGACGTCGGCGACAACCGGTTGGCGGTCGCCGAGTTCGGCCCCGCGAACGGCCGCCGGATCACGTTGGACCACACCGAGCGGGAGGGCTACTCGACCGTCGCCGCCGCCGAGCGGCGGCACGAGCAGGAGCGCCTCGACCGGCAGCGGCGGGACGCCCTGGAGGACCAGGAGCAGGAGCGGCTCGACCGGGAGCGGCGGGAGGCCGAGCAGGAGCTGACCGAGGAGGACCTGCAGCGGATCCGCACGAACGCCGCGGGCAAGGCCAAGGCCCCCACGACGGTCGACGAGAGCGACGGCGTCGCCAGTAGCGCTGTGCCGGAGAACCCCGTCCACGGCAAGCGGGCGGCCGACGACGACATGCCGGAGATCCGTCGGCGGATCAAGGCGATGGAGGACGCCGAGACCGCGAAGAAGGCGGAGACGAAGGGGGAGAGCTCGGGCAGCAAGCCGTCGAAGCCCCCGCGCACGGACGAGGAGCAGCAGAAGGCTCCGTCCGAGGAGAAGGAGGAGCAGCAGAAGGCCCCGTCCGAGGACAAGGAGCAGCAGAAGACCTCGTCCGAGGACAAGGAGCAGCAGAAGACCCCGTCCAAGAGCGAGATCGAGGAGCTGCCCCCGCCGAAGGTCGAGCCCGTCGTGGTGGCGTCCTCCTCCAGGACCGACGAGCGGACACCGGTGCTGCCGCCGCGGACCGTCACCGAGTCCGGCGTGCTCTCCGGCTCGCACATGGTGACCGGCATCGGCGAGCCCAGCAGCACGCTGGTCGTCAACCTCGCCGCGCGGATCGCCCACGTCCTCCCCGAGGGGACCCCCAACCGGCAGGCCCTGGCCAGGTCGCTCGCGGAGACCCTGTTCAGCGACTCCGGCCTGCGCGCCCAGGTGTCCTCCCTCTCCCGGGGAGAGGTCCTGCACATCCCGGTCGGGACCGACGCCCGGCAGGGCACCGTCACCGTCCGCGGCGAGGTCGCGGACCTGGTGCACCGGGGCAAGGACAAGACGAAGGAGAAGTTCGAGTACGAGGGCGGCAGCGACCGCGTCGTGACGCTCGGCACGACCACGGGCGGCCGCAAGCGGCTCGGGCTCGGACTGCAGGGGCGGTTCGACTTCTTCAAGCTGCTCAGGCTCCAGGGCTCCGGCGGGGTCCAGGGCGACCTGATGTCCTGGGAGGGCCTGACCACCCGGGCGCGGTTCTTCTCCCGGTCCAAGACCACCGAGCGGACCGAGATGTTCGACGGCCAACTGCGCCTGGAGGTCGGCTACCAGCCGGCCGGCCGGCGGGGGACGGAGGACCTGTCGGTCCGCGTGGACCCGGCGGCCGCGAACGTCGTGACGACGCCGATCGAGGTCGGCATCCCGCAGCGCGAGACCCGGGCCTCCGCCGACGACCTCGACGCCGCGCACCTCGCCTGGCCGGACACCTTCGACCAGGCCCGCCGGACCCAGCCGCGGCTGCACCTGTCCCACGTCATGCTGGACGTCCACGCCAAGGGCCTGCCGCGGCTGCGCGCCACGCCGGGCGAGGACGCGGGCGGCAGTGTGGAGATGCAGGACCTGAGCACCCCGCCCGGCCGGCCGCTGCCGCGGCAGGTCATGGCGGGCGTGGTCGACCTGCTCGCCGGGAACGCCGAGGTCAGGGCGGCGCTCGGGAGCGACCGCAGGTCGCTGTCCGACCGGCTCGTGGCGGAGTTCGGCTACCAGCGCCTCCAGCAGGACTTCAAGGGCATGACCAACGGCGAGTCCGTCGTCCTCCGGATCCCCGGCAGCGACGTCCGGATCGAGGTGAAGGCCGCCAACCGCGAACTCAACGTCCTGGCCCTCACCAAGGAGACCGAGTTCAACACCGGCGCGGGCGACATGGTCACCAGGCTCCGGCGGAAGGTCGTGAGCGGGCTCCGGCAGCTCCAGGGCGGCGGCCGGATCAGCCTCGACGACCGCAATGTCAACGCCTCCTACGGCGGCCGGAAGGGGTCGGACACGATCCACATCTCCGGCCGGACGCTGGAGACCGCGGTCACCACCAAGACCAAGGAACCCGGCGCGATCCTCGACGGCGACGGCTACCTGGAGGTCGCGGTCCACCAGGGCGACCGGCAGCTCGGCGACGCCGTCGAGATCCCGGTCGGGTTCCGCACGGTCATGCCGCAGTCCGACCTGCTGACGCCGCCGCAGCACGACTCGGACACGGCCAGGGCCGCGGTGGCCAGGCTCGTCGAGAACCGTCTGCCGGAGTCCACGGTCGTCCGCGACATCGGCTCCGTCGACAAGCTGCGGACCGACCTGGAGGTGGCCGGCAAGGACTACTACGGGAGCCTCTGGCCGACCGTGCGGGACGAGGTGATGCAGCTCGTCACCCAGCCCGCGCTGGCGTCCCGGCTCAGCGCGATGACCCGCGGGGACCGGTTCGAGCTGAACTCCTTCGACCAGAGCAAGCCGGGCGTCCTCAGGGACACGGTGCTGGGCCGCAACCTCAAGGTGACCGTCACCGCCACGCTCGTGGATCCGGCGTACCTCAGGCAGAGCGCCAGCGCCGACCTCAGCCGGCAGAACGAGACCAGCACCTTCAGCTCGGAGCGCCGGCAGACCGGGAAGCACAAGGTCACGCAGGGCGGCATCGGCTTCCCCATGGTCGCCGACCAGCCCTACGGCAACGCGGACCTCAGCTGGCAGGAGCGGGTCCGGGTCGGCACCCGCGACTCCGCCGGGGACAAGCTCTACGCGAACAGCAAGATCCGCGACGCGCAGGACATCTTCGGCGGCCGGGTGGTACTGACCGTGACCCTGGAGGGCAGGGGCGCTCCACGCCCTGTGGAGGGGGACTTCAGTACCGAGTTCAGCGTGCGCGCCCCGAAGGCCGAACTGCCGCAGGAGCCGCACCTGCGGACCCACACCGTCCTGCCGCGCAACCAGCTCAGCGCCTCCTCGGTGGTCTCGTTCAAGGACCTGCCCGACGGGCGGAGCGGGGGCGGCCAGGTGCTCACCGACGTCCGCGCCGCCCTGCAGAAGCGCTTCGCCGCGCGCGGGGGCGTCTCCCGGCAGCTGGAGCGCGTCCTCGCCGAGGAACTCGGGCCGCGGACGCTCCAGGCCAACCTGTCCCAGCTCACCCGGGGCGGGGTGCTCAAGGTGCCGGTCGGCGGCGCCGGCTGGTCGGCCGAGGTGATCGTCCGGGCCAGGCTGCGGGAGGCCCCCGTGCTGCGCCGCGAGGTGAACGACGCCGAGATCGAGGTCGGCACGCAGAACCGGACCGGTCACGGCGTCTCCTACGACCAGCGGGACCGCATCACCGGCACCGTCGGCCTGAGCGGCAAGCCCGGCTCGGACGGCAAGCGCGTGCTGACGGTCGACTACTCCTACCGGCACGACTCGGCGACCGGCATCGCCCTGGAGACCGCGGGCAGCACCGTGAACCGGGCGAAGAACGTGTCGCGGGCCTCCGTGTCCGACGCCGACGCCGTGTTCGAGGTGGAGATCCGGGGCTGGACGGGCGGTCTGATCCCCAGCACGACGAAGCTCCACGAGATCCGGGCGGCGGCGGAGGTCATCACCCCGCAGTACAGCCCGGTGGAAGCGCCGCGCGCCGTCCCGGACCGCATCTGGCAGACGCACCGGCTCGGGTCCTCGGACGTCGTCACCAATGTGTTCGTGCCGGAGGCGGTGAACAACGGCCCGGCGTCGTCCCGCGGGAGCACCGGACCGGTGCCCTCCGACCGGAACTCCGGCGCGGGGCACGTCAACGAGAACAGCGCCGGCGGGAACAGCCTCGGCGCGGACAGCCTGGGGACGAACAACACCAGCACGAACACCATCGTCGCCAACAGCGCCGTCGCGAACAGCGCCGGGACGAACGGCGGCAACGGGAACACCGGCGCCAGGACCCGCGACTTCGCCGAGGCCCTGCTGCGCTCGGCGGGCGACCCGGGGGAGTTCGGCGGGCGGAACATCACCAAGTGGCTGGACGGCGTGGGCCGGTCCGGCCTCCGGCAGAAGCTCTACGACACCCTCACCCCGAACACCCTGCACGACCAGCTCAAGGCCATGATGTCGGGCCGGGAGCTCGTGGTCTCCGACGGCGGCGTGACCGTCCGGATCGGCGCGTCCGTCCGCCGGCTGGCCCACACCGGCAGCACCACGACCACCGAGTTCAACACCGGTACGCAGACCGAGCAAACCCACTCGGCGGCCGACGGAGCGACCGGCGGCGGGGCGGGCTCCGGCCACCAGCTGCGCACCACGCTGGGCGTCAACGGCGGTGCCTGGTACGCGGGCGGGGCGCTGACCGCGTCCACCGGCCACGACACCCAGGAGACCTGGTCCAACCGCGCGGGCTCCGGCAACACCACCAAGGTGAAGCCCAAGAACGCGAGCATCTTCTCCGGTGAGGCGGACCTGCACTTCAGGGTCGAGTGGAAGGAACCGGTCGGCACGACGCCCCCGTTCGTGATGGCCACCAAGCACGCGTACTTCCGGCGGCCGCTCGGCATGGAGGTGGTCGTCGACATCGCCGAGACGAGGGCGCAGGCGCCGGTCGGCGCCCAGGCCAACCCGGGCAACGTCTTCGACTCCGCGACCGCGCCGCGCGGGGCCGAACTGCGCGGACTCACCGACCACACGGCGGCGGACAATGTGGTCCGGATCCCGCCGGACCGGGTGTGGACGCACGGGCTGGTCGACACGGACGTGGTGCGGACGGCCGACATGGGGCCGGACGCGCGGCAGCAACTGACGGCCGGGGCGAAGGAGTTCCTGGGCGCGGACGCCTGGGACCGGATCCGGGGCATGGTGGACCGGATGATCGACCCGGTGGCGCTGGCGAGCCGCCTCAGCACCCCGCTCACCCCGCACACTCCGCCCACCCCGCCCACCCCGCACGCTTCGGGCGAGAACGAGGGCCGGGCCCCCGTGCAGGGGGAACCGACGGTCACCCACGGCCCCGGGAACTCCACCCTGCGGATCGGCCCGCCCGATCTGGCCGGCGACGTGCGGGTGGAGGTGCGGGTGAAGGTCAAGCAGCTGGAGTTCGTCCGGACCGACGCGGAGTCGGAGTCCAACCCGACCAACACGACCTCGGTCACCGACGGGGCCAACTCCCAGCGCACGGTCCAGGCGGCGCTGCGCGTCACCGGCGGTGCCAAGGGAGAGATCAACGAGTACGTCGGCGGGCGCGGCGGCGCCTACGCCGACGGCGCCTACCAGTACCGGACCGACCTCGCGACCGGCGAGGGCGGCCAGGTCGTGAACAACGCCAAGATCAAGACCGACACCGCGCGGTACCGGGGCTTCGCCGAGGTGGAGGTGCTCTACCACAAGGACGGGGAGGTGCTCCCGCGCAAGGAGCTCATGGCGATCGAGATCGACATCCCCGTCGACAACGTCAAGGGCAGCACCGACGTCCCGTCCGGCGGCTACCTGCGGTTCGACGAGGGCACGCCCGACGGTGAGCTCCTGCTGCACGGCGCGCCGACCACGGCGGTGCGGTCGGTCGCGGACGCGCTGAGGCTCGACCCGGACGCCCCCGCCGACCGCGCCCGGATCCTGGGCGTCGGCCACGTCGCCCGGGAACTGCTCGCCGGGTCCCTCACCACCGAGGGCGACCGGGCCGTGCGGTGGCTGCGGGGCCTGGACCGGATGCTCGTCCTCGCCGGGGACGAGTCGAACGGCGGGGCCTTCGAGCACCTCCGCCGGGTGCGGGACGGCGGGACGGTGACGGCGGAGGAACGGCGCCGGCTCCAGGACCTGACCGAGCAGTCCGGCGAGGACCCCGACCTGTCGGCGGCGGACCTCAACGCCCGCTGGAACACCGAAGGCACGCACCAGCCCGGGGACCTGAGCCTGCGAGAGCCGTCGGCCGGCCCGGATCCGACGATCCGGCTGGCGGCCGACGCCCGCAGTACCGGCGAGATGAACAGGCTGCTGGAGGAGGTCCGGCAGCGGGTCCTCGGTGCCGAGGGCGACGCGCCGCAGCGGGTGGAGGTCACCCTGGACGTCCCGGCCGACCGGGCCACCAGGGAGGCCGACCGCTTGGAGCGGCGGCTGCGCGGGGTGCTCCGGACGACGCCGCGCGAGGTGGACGTGGTCATCGTGACCACCACCGCCCAGGTCCGGCGTCCGGCGCCGGACGGCTCGGAGCCCGAGGGCGGGCCCGGGCCCGTGGGCGGCGTCCGGAGCTTCCGGGTCGGCCCGCCGTCGCGGGACGCGGGGGAGCAGGTGCAGCACGAGCAGGTGCAGCAGGTGGAGCAGGTACAGGTACAGGTACAGGTACAGGTACAGCAGGAGCAGGTACAGCAGGTACAGGTACAGCACGAGCAGCAGGTGCAGCAGGAGCAGGTACAGGTACAGCACGAGCAGCAGGCACAGCAGGAGCAGGCACAGGTGGAGCAGATTCCGCCGGTCGTCCAGGTCCCGTCCGGGCAGGTTCCGTTGCTGCAGACTCCGCCCCCGCCCCCGCCGCGTCGCGCGTCGGCGGAGGAACTGCCGCACACCTCGGAGGACGAGCACCTGACCTCGGAGTCGGAGTCCGACACGTCGTCGCTGAACAGTTCGAACGACGACACGCCGGACCTGGGACCGGTTGCCGACGAGTGGATGCCCGGCTTCGGGGCATCGGCGTTGCGCAACCTTCCCCGGCGACTCGGACCTGTCGGAGCCGGCGCACGAGCGTGAGGGGACCACCGACACCTGGCAGACGGCTCGGCCCTACGAGGGTGCGGAGGAGTTCTATCTGCATCCCAACACCCGGGTGGGGAGCGATTCGGACAACGCCTCGGTCGACTCGGACCTGTCGGAGCCGGCGCACGAGCGTGAGGGGACCACCGACACCTGGCAGACGGCTCGGCCCTACGAGGGTCCGGAGGAGTTCTATCTGCATCCCAACACCAGGGTGGGGAGCGATTCGGACAACCGCTCGGTCGACTCGGACCTGTCGGACTCCGGGAGCGAGCTGTCCGAGGACTCCTGGGTGCACGTCCCGCCGCCGGTCCAGCAGCCGGTGCCGCCGGTCCAGCCGCCGGGCCCGAACCCGCCGCTGCCGCCGAACGCGGCCGACGGGCCGCCTCGGATCGAGGAGCCGGAGCCCATGGAGAGCCTGGAGGACAGCGTCTTCAGCGCCCTGACCCAGCTGTTGGGCGGCGGTGGTGGGCAGCCGTGAACCGCCGGGCCGGGTCCGGCCGTAGGAACGGAGTAGGAGCACCCGAAGTCCAGTCGACGGGGTGGTCCTGTCGACTGGGACTGCATGCGAGGCCGGAGGGGCTGCGGTGAGCACGAGTACGGGCGGGAACGGGGCTCGGGGCGGGGCGGCGGGGATCCAGCTGCCGTCGATGGACTGGGAGATGGAGGAGGAGCCGGCCGGGGCGTCGGCACCCGCCGCCGCGGCCGGAGCCGCCGCCGCTGCCGCGGTGGCCGCCCCGGCGACGGCGGAGGCGCCGACCGAGCAGGTCGCCGTGCCGCAGTACGGGCCGGTCACGCCGGTGGTGACCGCCGCGGCGGTGCCGCCGGTCGCGGTCGTCCCCTCGGCCGCGGCCGGGTTCGGCCCGGGCGAGGAGCCCGGGGCGCCGGTCCCCGTCGGGGCCGAGGGCGCGGACGGCGAGGAGCCGGACGAGACGTCCCGTCGGCCCCGGTTCCGGCGGCCCGCGCTGGTCGCCGCCGCCACGGCGGGAGTGGTGCTGATGGGCCTGCCGTTCCTGATCACCGACGGCGCTGACAAGCACGGCGACAACCGGGGCGTGAACCGGGCGGACCCCCAGCTGGTCGACGGACCGGAGATCGACGACGTCCAGCCGCCCGCGCCGACCGACCCGCCCACGACCGGACTCCCGCTCCCGGCGCCCGTCGACCCTCCCGCCACCGGCGACCCCGGAGCGCTCACAGCGCCGCCCGTCGACGGCTCGGGCACCGTTCCCGGGCTCGCCCTCGGCGGTGGCACCGCTGGCACCCCGGCGGTGCCGGGCGGCCAGCCCGCCGGCACGAACGTCCCGGCGGGCAAGGCACCGCAGAGCGGGACCCAGAACGGCACCGGCGGCACCGGTGGCAGTAGCACCGGTGGCAGCAACAGCAAGACGACGCAGCCCGCCGCGGGCCAGCCCGCCGCGCAGCAGCCCGGCGCCGGTCAGCCCGCGCCCCAGCAGCCGGCCCCGGGTCAGCCCGCCCCGCAGCAGCCCGCGCCGGGCCAGCCCGCTCCGCAGCAGCCGGCGCCCCAGCAGCCCGCCCCGCAGCAGCCGGCACCCCAGCAGCCGGCGCCGCAGCAGCCGCCCGCCTCCCAGCCCCCCGTCCAGCCGCCCGCCGCCGCCAAGGCCACCTACAGCGCCATCGGCGGCGGCAACTGCAGCACCGCCTCGGTCGCCTACGCCCAGCACGGCTACTGGGAGCAGGGCTCCACCGGCTGGCTCAGCAGCTCGACCGGCGGGTACACCGGTTCGGGCTGCAACGGCAAGTACGTGTCGATGCCGATGTCCGGCTCGGACAGCAAGGACGACAACGACAACTCGGTGGTCTGGACGTTCTCCACCGCGCCGGTCACGAGCGGCAGTTGCACGATCGCCGTCTACGTGCCCAACAACAGCGACTACAAGCTGGTCGGCGGCAAGCCCGCGTACTACACCGTCCAGAACTCCTCCACCCCGAACTCCGGTGTCATCGGCGACTTCTCGGTCAACCAGACCGGCAGCCGGGGGAGCTGGGTGACCAGCAAGGCGTTCACGGTCTCCGGCGGCAAGATCTCGGTGATGCTGCACTCCCGCGGCCTCGACTGGGCCGGCACCGCCACCGACAAGGCGCACATCGCGGCCTCCGCCGTCAGGGCCGACTGCACGGCCTCCTGACCGGGCCCGCCCCGCGGCCCGCCCCGGGCCCCGCACCGTCCCGACCCGCCCGACCCCGTCCGACCCCGACGACGTACCCATGAAGACCCAGGAGAGGACGGCCATGTCGCGCCATGTGCTGACGGTGTGCCCGGAACAGCGGGGCGGCCCGTACCGCACGATCGGCGACGCGCTCGCGGCGGCCCGCAGCGGAGCGGTGATCTCCGTCCGCCCGGGCCGCTACGAGGAGAACCTGGTCATCACCAAGATGGTCACCATCACCGCCGAGGAGCCGCGCGGCAGCGTCCGGATCACCGCCCGGCGGGGCTGCGTCGTCCAGGTGGTGGCCGAGGCCGTCCAGCTCACCGGCCTGGTCGTGCAGGGCCAGGACGAGGAACTCCCCGCCGTCGACGTGCCCCGGGGGCAGGCCGCGATGTCGGACTGCGAGGTGGTCGGCGCCTCCTGGACGGCCGTCCTGACCCGCCAGCAGGGCTCGCTCGCGATGCGCGACTGCCGGGTCACCAACCCGGCCGGCGCCGGCATCGTCGAGACCTCCACCGGCACCAGCGTGATCGAGGACTGCGTCATCGAGCACCTCGGCACCTCCGCCGTGGTGGTCGGCGAGCGGGCCAACCCGCTGCTGCGCAACTGCGTGCTGCGCGACGCCCGCGGCAACGGCATCTGCGCCAACGGCGAGGCCCGCGGCACCTTCGAGGACTGCGAGATCTCCGTCACCGACAAGCCCGCCGTCGCCCTGGAGGAGCGCTCCACCACCCGGCTGGTGCGCACCGCCGTCCGGGACACCGCGATCGGCGTGTACATCAGCTCCGCGGCCCGGGTGGTGCTGGAGGACTGTGTGGTCAGCGCCACCACCGGCCACGGCATCGCGCTCGCCGCCGGCACCGACCCGGAGCTGCGCCGCTGCTCCACCGCCCGCACCGCCGGGCACGGCATCCACATCACCGGCCGTTCGCGCGGCCACTTCGAGAACTGCGAGGTCGCCGACGCCGAGGGCACCGGCATCTGGGTCGGCGAGCACGCCGGTCCGGTGCTCAAGGGCACGGTGGTGCGCGGCTGCGGCGGGGCCGGTGTCGAACTGGCCGAGGAGAGCGCCGCCGACATCGACCGGCTGGAGATCCGGGACGTCACCGGCCCGGGCCTGTCGATCGGCGGCGGCGCCAACCCCCGGGTGCGGCACCTGACCGTCACCGGCGCGGGCGCCGACGGCGTCGAGGTGCTGCGGGACGGCCGGGGCCGGCTGGAGGGCGTCGAGGTGACCGACGCCGGGCGGGCCGGACTGCGGATCACCGACGGCGCGGACACCTTCGTCGGCGCCGGGGTGGTGCGCGGCGCCAAGGGCTCCGGCGTGGTGGTCGGCAAGGTCGGCCGGGCCGCGCTGCGCGACTGCGAGGTGAGCGGCTCGGGCGAGGACGGCCTGTCGGTCGAGGACGGCGGCGACCTGACCTGCACCCGGGTCCGCAGCCACGGCAACCGCCGCCACGGTGTGCGGATCGGCGCGGGCGGTCGGGCCGCCCTGGCCCAGGTCGACGCGGTGGAGAACATCGGCGACGGGGTGCGGCTCGACTCGGTGGAGGCGGTCCGGCTGACCGGCTGCAAGCTGTCCCGCAACCGGGGCTCCGGCCTGCGGCAGACGGCCGCCAGCGAGCGGCTCGCGGTGGAGCAGCTGACCAGCGAGGAGAACGGCCTGCCGGACGCCCACGGCACCGCCGCGGCCGCCGTCGGCAGCCCGCGCGCCGAGGGCGCCGCCGCCTCCGGCCCGGCCGCCGCCGGGAACGGCGCCCCCGAGCAGGGACCGGAGGCCGGCCGCGCCCCCGCCCCGGCCGCGCCGCCGGGACCGCTGGAGGTGCTGGAGTCGCTGGTCGGCCTGGCCGGTGTCAAGGAGCAGGTCGCCACCCTGGTCAACCTCAACAAGCTGGCCCGCCGCCGCGAACTGGCCGGCATGCCGGCCCTGCCGATGAGCCGCCACCTGGTCTTCGCCGGTCCGCCCGGTACCGGCAAGACCACGGTCGCCCGGCTCTACGGCGCCATCCTCGCGGAGCTGGGCGTGCTGCGCAGCGGGCACCTGACCGAGGTGGCCCGGGCCGACCTGGTCGCCTCGATCATCGGCGGCACCGCGATCAAGACCACCGAGGTGTTCCAGCAGGCGCTCGGCGGCGTGCTGTTCATCGACGAGGCGTACACCCTGTCGGCCGGTTCCGGCGGCTCCGGCCCGGACTTCGGACGGGAGGCGATCGACACCCTGGTCAAGCTGATGGAGGACCACCGCGAGGACGTGGTGGTGATCGTGGCCGGCTACTCCGCCGAGATCACCGAGTTCCTGGCCTCCAACCCCGGTCTCGCCTCCCGGTTCAGCCGGACCGTCGAGTTCGCCAACTACGAGGTCGACGAGCTGGTCACCATCGTCGAGCGGGCCGCCACGAGTCACGGCTACGAGCTCGCCGCGGGCACCGGCGACGCGCTGACGCTGCTCTTCGAGTGGATGCCGCGCGGCGAGGACTTCGGCAACGGCCGCGCGGCCCGCAAGGTCTTCGAGGAGATGGTCGACCGGCAGGCGACCCGGCTGGCGGAGCAGGCCGAGATCAGCGACCAGGACCTCGCCCTGCTCGTCCCCGGGGACGTGGGCGTCGAACTCGAACCGCCGGTGAAGGAGAGCGACGGCACCGAGCCGCTGGCCGAGCTCCAGGCCCTGGTGGGCCTGCCCGCCGCCAAGGAGCAGGTCGAGGACCTGGTGAACCTGATCCGGCAGGTCCGCCGCCGGGAGGAGGCCGGGCTGGCGACCGCCACCATCAGCCACCACCTGGTCTTCGCCGGTCCGCCCGGTACCGGCAAGACCACGGTCGCCCGGCTCTACGGGCGGCTGCTGTCCGAGCTGGGCGTGCTGCCCGGCGGCCAGCTGATCGAGACCGCCCGCTCCGACCTGGTCGGCCGCTACGTCGGCCACACCGCCCAGCTCACCAAGGAGGCCTTCGACCGGGCCCGGGGCGGTGTGCTGTTCGTCGACGAGGCGTACACCCTGACGCCCCGGCACGGGGGCGGCGGGGACTTCGGCCAGGAGGCCGTGGACACCCTGATGAAGCTGATGGAGGACCACCGGGACGAGGTGGTGGTGATCGTGGCCGGCTACGAGGACGAGATGCGGCACTTCCTCTCCTCCAACCCCGGTCTCGCCTCCCGCTTCTCCCGCCAGATCGACTTCGGCCACTACTCCGACGCGGAGATGGTCACCATCGTGCGCAACCACGCGGTCAAGGCCGGGTACGAGTGCGCGCCGCACACGCTGGCCGCGCTGGAGCAGCTGTTCGCGGGAGTCCCGCGCGACCGCACCTTCGGCAACGGCCGCTTCGCGCGGCAGACCCTGGAGGGCATGATCACCCGCCAGGCGGGCCGGCTCAGCCGGCTGGACGTCGCCGACCTCTCGGAGCTGAGCCTGCTGCTGCCCGAGGACATCGCCGCGGACCGCTCCGGCAGCCCGGTGTGAGCACCGGCCGAGGCCGAGACCGAGGCCCCGGGCGGCTGGCCCGCCCCGCCGCCGCGGTGGCGGGCGGCCTGGCGGCGCTCGCCGCCCTCGCCCCGGCCGCCGCGTGGGGGGCGGGGGCGTCCGGTTCCGGGCCTCTGGCGGCCGGGCCTGCTGCGGGCAGTGCGGTGCCGGCCGTCGGGAACGCGGTGCCGGGTGCGACCCCGGGTGCTGCTGCCGGTGGCGCCGGCGCCGGTGGCGGTGCCGGTGCGGCCGCCGGTGGTGGTGCGGGCACGCAGGCGGCGGAGTTCCCTCCCATGGCGCAGACGGTCTCCGACGTCCGGCAGAACGGGTGCCGCAAGCCGTCCGCCCGCGCCGCGGACCGGCCCAGCTGGTCGCAGGTCTTCCTGCGGCCGGAGGCCGTCTGGCCGTTGAGCCGGGGCGCCGGGGTGACGGTGGCCGTGATCGGCTCCGGGGTGGACGCCGGGGCCGGTTCGGGCGCCGGTGCGCTGGCCGGCCGGCTCACGCTCGGGCCCCGGCTGCACGGGGACGGCGACGCGGGCCGGGACTGCGTCGGCCACGGCACCGCCCTCGCGACCCTGGTGGCCGGCCGCCGCCCCGCCGACGGCGGCCCGTCCGGTGTCGCCCCCGCCGCGAAGGTGCTGGCCGTGGCCGCCACCGACGACGCCGGCAGCACCAATGCCGACCTGCTCGCCCGGGGCATCCGCGCGGCCGCCGACGGCGGCGCCCGGATCGGCCTGGTCGCGGCGCCGATCGCGGAGCCCGCGCCCGCCCTGGCCGACGCGGTCGGCTACGCGACGGCGAAGGGCATGCTGCTGGTCGCCCCGGTCGGGCCGGACAACCAGGCGGTGAACGCCCCGGTCTACCCCGCTGGGTACCCCGGGGTGCTCGCGGTGGCCGCGATCGGCGCGGACGGCGCCCCGGCCGGCTCCGGGGTCTCCGACTCCGCCGGCGGCTCGGCGGGCCGGGCCGGTGGCGCGGCCGTCGCCGTCGCCCCCGGCCGGACCTCGCGCGTGGACGTGACCGCGCCGGGCGAGGGCCTGCTGGCGGCCGGCCCCGGCGGCGGCACCTTCACGGCCTCCGGGCCGAGCTACGCCGCCGCGCTGGTGGCGGGGACGGCGGCCCTGGTGCTCGGCCGGTCGCCGTCGCTGACGGTCGAGCAGCTCGCCGACCGGCTGCGTTCGACCGCCTACCGGCCCGGTACGGCGCTGCCCGATCCGGCCGTCGGCTGGGGCGCGGTGGACCCGGTGACGGCGGTCGGCGCCCCGGCCGCTGCCGGAGCGGCCGCGGCCGCGGTGCCTACCGCTGCCGCCACCGCCGAACCCGTGGTCGTCCCGCCGCCGCCGGACGGGAGGCCGGTCCGGCTGGCGTCGGCGGTCACCGGGGTGAGCCTGGGCGGCGCGGCGCTGCTCGGCCTGGCGGCGGCCGCCGCCAGGGTCGGCCGCAACCGGGCGGCCGCGCGGGCCGGGAGAGACGGGCGGGACGGAGCGGGGACGCCGGCGGCGGAGTGACCCCGCGGTGGATCGACCCGCGGGCGGCCCGCCAACGTCCCGCCAACGCGGGCGGTCGCGGCCGCGTTGGCCGCGCGTTGGCGGGGGCTGCCAGCGTGGCACCGCCCGGGGAGCCGTCCGATCGCGGTGGCCTGCCCCGGTGCACCGAGACAGCGATCGACCCCGGTACCGACCGACCGAGGTACCGATGAATGGTGTGAGGGGCTCAACAGCCGTGGCCATCGACGCAACCGCCCTGGCCGGGACGACCACCGGGGACGCCCGGGTACCCGCCGTGCCCGCCGTGCCTGCCGCGCCCGCCGCCCGGCCCACCCTGGACCAGGACGTCCTCGCCGAGCTGTACCGCCTGCACGGCGGCTACCTGCTGCGCGCGATGCTCCGGGTGACCAGCGGCGACCGGGGCAAGGCGGAGGACATCGTCCAGGAGACCCTGCTGCGCGCCTGGCAGAACCCGGCGGCCGTGCAGCGCGGCCCCGAGCACAGCCGTCCCTGGCTGTTCACGGTGGCGCGCCGGATCGCCATCGACCACTACCGGATGCAGGCCGCCCGCGCCCAGGAGGTCGCCGACGAGACCCCGGAGGACCACGCCGGTGCCCACGACCCCTACGACGAGGTGCTCGTCGCCCAGGACGTGGCCGTGGCGATGGCCGAGCTCCAGCCGCACCACCGGGACGTCCTGGTCCAGCTGCACATGAAGGGCCGGTCGATGGTCGAGGTGGCGCAGGTGCTGGGGGTGCCGGTCGGCACGGTGAAGTCCCGCAGCTTCTACGCGGTCCGCGCGCTGCGGCCGATCCTGGAGGCCCGCGGGATGGCCTGGGCCGGCTGACCGGGCCGTTGCTCGGGGCCGTTGCTCGGGGCCGTCGATCGGGCGGGGACCGGACGGGGGACCGCCCGGGATCGCTGCCCTTTCGGGAAACCGGGGCCGGTCCGGGCGGACCCGAACCGGAAGGCCGTGAACCGCTTCCGGGCCGCGACCCGTTGACCATTGTGGCGGCACCGCCACCGGCGCCTGTACCCCCGTTCGGGCGCCGGGTCCGCGGCCGCCCCGGCGTTCGCTCTTGTGGGAGAGCGGACGCCGGGGCGTCGTCGCTCGTGACGCCGTGCCGCGGGCGGTCGGTCGGTCCCCCCAGAACCGACCGACCGCCCCTTCTCCGTTCGCGGCCGCCGTTCGCCGCCGTCCCGTTCCGCCGCCGCCCCGGTCTCCCCCCGGGGCGGCGGCAGGCTCACCAGCCGAGCAGGTACGCCCCCCGGCGCAGCCCCGCCAGCACCGTGTCCGCCGTGGCCTCGGCCGCGTCCGCCGCCGGGCCGTCGGCCTGCGCCGCACCGTCGGCCGCGGCAGTGCCGGCCGCCGTACCGCCGGTCGTACCCCCGTTGAGCACCACGTAGTGCAGCGCCGCGCCCGTGGCCCGGCTCTCCCGCCGGAAGGCGTCCAGCGCGGTCGGGGCGACCGAGCCCTCCACCACCACCTGGTAGCCGCCCGAGGCGAAGGCGAAGGCCGCCTGGGCGGTGGCCGCCAGCGCGGTCACGTTCTGCCGCCGCGCCTCCGGCCGGTCCGGGGCGACATAGCCCTGCCGGACCGCCCGCCGGAAGTCCTCCGCGCGCAGGTGGACGCTGGGGAAGAGCGCGTCCGCGACCAGGGGGGCCACCGCGCCGCTCCCGGCGCCGGCGGCCGGGTCGGAGAGGACGACCACGCTGCCCGCCCCCCGTCCGCCTCCGAGCTCCGGCCCACCTGTGGTCGTACGGTTCACGGCTGCTGATCCCTTCGCGGGCCTGGACGGACGGGGCCGGGGCGGGACGGGCGGAACACGCGGGGGCCGGCCGGGGTCGGAACACGAACCGGCCGAATCCGGCAAGGCGGACAGCCGACCGCCTCGTCCCTACGAGTGACTGCTGTCGGGGATCAACCTAGTCCACGGTGCGCCCCGGAGTCCTCCCCTCCCCGGACCTCCCGCCGACCCCCGCAGGCCCCTCGCCGTCCGTTCGCCTTCCCGCTACGCCCGCGCCGATCTCTACGCCCGGGCCCGCAGCACGATCGGGTTGGTGAGCGCGGCCATCGGGCCCCAGGGGAGGTCCGGGCCCATCGCGTTGCCCCGGCCCGGGGTGCCGTCGGCCCTCGGGTGCCGCACCTCGGCCCGGACGAACGCGGCGAGCGAGGCCGTCGTCCGCCAGACCACCGTGCCCGCGCCGTCGGCGGGCAGCGACTCCTGGTGCAGCTGGCCCTCGTCGGTCAGGAACCGCACCGTGCCGTTCGGCACCCCGGAGACGTCCAGCCGGACGTCCACCGGAGCGTCCGCGGGAACCGCCAGCTCCTCGCCGATCCCGGCCTGCCGACCGTGCCCGGTCGCCGTGAACTCCAGCCGGACGGCCGCCGATTCGGCCAGCCAGCTGCGGCCGGCCCGCAGCCCGTCGAGGACGTCGTCGCGGGTGAGGTCCTCGGCGAGCACCACGGTGTGCGGCGAGCCGATCACCTGCGGGGCGCTGTGCGCGTCGCTGTTGCCGATCGCGGGCAGCCAGGAGCGCCCGTCGCGCAGCGCCACCGCCAGCTGGGCGTCCCAGCCGTCCACGGCCGACTCGTCGTCGTACGTCCACGGGCCGTTCCACACCTCGACGGCGTCGGCGTACTCGTACCCGAACTTCCACTGGCAGGCGACGTACGGGCAGTACGGGTGCGCCGGGACCACCAGGCCGCCCTGGCGCTTCACCTGGCGGGCGAACCGGGGGAGGGCCTCGTCGCGGGAGCGGTAGCGCCAGTCGACGAACTCGCCCGGGCGCAGGCCCAGCGCCAGCCAGTGGCCGTTGCGGGTGGTGACCTCCTCGCCGGGCAGGATCAGCAGGTCCGGGCCGGCCAGCGGGCCCCAGACGCCGTGGGCGGAGGAGGTGTTGTGGTCGGTGGACACGATGAAGTCCAGCCCGGCCGCGCGCGCCCCGGCGGCCACCTCGGCGGGCTCGCGGCGCCCGTCGGAGTGCACGGTGTGCAGGTGGCAGTCGCCCCGGTACCAGGCGCGGCCCCGCCCCCGGGCGCGCTCCGGCGGGTAGGCGGGGGTGAACTCCCGGCCGGGCGCGCCGAACCGCAGGGTGACGTCGACCCGGTACTCCAGCCCCTGCGGGGCGACCTGGTACGGCCCGAGGACGATGTTCCAGCGCCCCGGGCGGACCGGCCCCGGCAGGTAGCCGGGCGTGGCCTGCTGCCGGCCCACCGTGAACTCGGTCCGGAAGCCGCCCGACCAGCCGCGGAAGCCCCGGCCGCCGAGTTCGGTGCCGCGCTCGTCGAACAGCCCGATGTCGCAGGAGTTGCCCGGGGTGCCGGGCGGCACGGTCGGCTTGTCGTAGCGGTAGGAGACGGCGAGTTCGCGGACGCCGGACGGGACGTCGAAGGGCAGGTACACGAAGTCGGGTGCGCCGGTCGGCAGCTTCCCGGTCAGGGTGATCGTCCGGTCCTGGGGTGCGGCCGGGGCCGCGGCTCCTTCGGCCCGGGCGGTGCCCGCGCCCGTCACCACCGCGCCGAGCGCGCCCGCCGCGCCCGCGGCCAGTAGCCCGCGCCGGCCCGGCCGGGCCTGCTCCTCGTGCACGTCGTCCGCCATCGGGTGCCTCCGCTCTCGCCGGGATGCTCGCGGCCCGTACCTACCCGCTGTCCGCTCGTCCGGGTGAACCCCCGGTGAGCCGGGCCCCACCACCGGGCGGAGGCCCCGTGAAGGCGGACCCGGGTTGCGCCGGGGGGTGGGGCGGGCCCTGAATAGGAGGTAGTCAGATCATCTGACAGTCAGGCAGATTCGGAGCGCATTCATGTCACTCAGTCGGCGGACCCTCCTGGTGGCCGCGGCCGGGACCACCCTGGCCGCCTGCGCGCCGACGACGAGCCCCGCGCCGCCCGTCCCGACCGCGGCGCCCGTTCCCACCGCTGCGTCCGTCCCGACCGCTGCGTCCGTCCCGACCGCGGAGCCGGTGGCCCCCGAGCCGACCCCGACCCCCGAGAGCCCCGCCCCCGAGGTCCCGGCGCCCGAGGTCCCGGCGCCCGAGGTCCCCGCGCCCGCGCCCGCCCCCGCCGCTCCCGCCGCCGTCCCCACCCGCGCGTTCGTCACCGCCCGCTACGCCGACGCCGTCCCCGCCGCCTGGGGCCTCGACGTCCCCGGCGTGCTCACCGCCCTCCCCAGGTCCGCCGCCCCCGCGATCGCCCTCACCTTCGACGCCTGCGGTGGCCCGGGCGGCTCCGGCTACGACGCGGCCCTGGTCGCCACCCTGCGCACCCACGGCGTCCCCGCCACCCTCTTCCTGAACGCCCGCTGGATCGACGCCAACCCCGACACCTTCGAGAGCCTCGCCGCCGACCCGCTCTTCGAGATCGCCAACCACGGCACCGCCCACCGCCCCCTCTCCGTCACCGGCCGCTCGGCCTACGGCATCGCCGGCACCCGCGACCCCGGCGAGGTCCACGACGAGATCGCGGGCAACCTCGCCAAGCTCACCGCCCTGCTCGGCCGCCCCCCGGCCTTCTTCCGCTCCGGCACCGCCCACTACGACGACGTCGCCACCCGGATCGCCGCCGACCTCGGCCAGCGGATCGCCGGGTTCAGCACCAACGCCGACGGCGGCGCCACCCTCCCCGCCGCCCAGGTCCGCCGGCAACTGCTGGACGCCGCCCCCGGGGCCGTCGTGATCGCCCACATGAACCACCCCGACGGCGGCACCGCCCCCGGCCTGGCCGCCGCCCTCCCCACCCTCCTCGCCGACGGCCGGACCTTCACCCGCCTCTCCGACGCCTTCCGCTGACCCCCTCGGCCGGCCGCCCACCGTCGGTGCCCGCGGTCGGCCGGGCACCGACGGCCGCGGACACCGGCAGTGCCGCCGCCACCCGGTACCCGGGCCCGTACGGGGCCGCGCTCAGCAGCCCGCCGTACAGCGCCACCCGTTCGCGCAGCCCGAGCAGCCCGTGCCCGGTCGACAGCTCCCGCCGGTCGTCCGGCGGCCGACCGGCGCCGTCGTCGACCACCTCGATCAGCAGCGCCCGGTCCCAGGTGATCCGCACCACCGCCCTGGTCCCCGGACCGGCGTGCTTGGTGATGTTGGTGGCGGCCTCCTGGACCAGCCGGTAGGCGGTCTGGCTGACGCTGTCGTCGATCCGCAGCGGCGCACCCCGGGTCTCCACCGAGATCCGGACCCCGGCCTTGCGGACGTCCGCCAGCAACCGGTCCAGATCGCCCAGGCCGTGGCTGTACCCCTCCTCGACCGCCGCCTCGGAACTACGGAGCAGCCGCAGCATGTGCCGCAGCTCGGCCATCGTCGACCGGCCGAGGTCCTCGATGTGCCCGAACGCCTCCCCGCGTGCCGGATCCTCCAGGGCCGTGACCCGCGCCGTCTCTGCCCGCATGACGATCACCGCGACGGCGTTCGCGACGATGTCGTGCAGCTCCCGGGCGATCCGCACCCGCTCCCGGGTGACCCGCAGCCGTGCGTCGGCGACCTCCTGCCGGTGCCGTTCGGCGGCCTCCTCGGCGGACCGGCTCCACCGCGCGAAGCCCCAGACCACCAGCGTCACCGGGACGTAGAAGGCGAGGTTCGCGACGAGCACGGAGGCGAGCTGCGGGCCCTGGTAGTTGCCGATCGTCTCGGCGATCGCCAGCCCGAGCGGCACCAGGGTGATGAACAGGGCCGCGTACGCGACCGGCCGTCGGCACATCGAGGCGACGGTGTAGAGGGCGATCATCAGCCCGAAGCAGGGCACGTAGTCGAGCGCGTTCGCCCAGGAGAGCAGGTCGGCGCCGGCCGAGACCGCCCAGACGGCGCCGAAGACCGCCACCGGCCACCGGCGGCGCACCACCAGGGCGGCGGCCTCGCCCAGGGCGAGCAGGACCATCCACACCTGCTGCTCCCGGCTGGTCCAGGGCGCGAGCACGGTGCCGAAGTAGAACAGCTCCGGGACGACCGCCGCGAGCGCCAGCGCGACGTCCTGCCAGCAGACCGGCGGGGGGAGGCCCGGTCCGGTGTCCCGGGCCTCCCGCGGCCGTTGCGGCGCTGTCGCCGTGATCATCGGGACCACCCCGCGGCCCGGTCAGGCCGCTTCGGTGGCCGGGGCCGCGGACGCCGCGCCGGGGCGGTGGCAGCAGTTGGGACTGCTGCCGCAGGTGCCGCAGCCGAAGTCCTCGGCGCTGGAGTGCACGTACCGCTCGTACGCCGGGCCGAGCCACCACTCGTCGGTCGGGCCCGGTTTCCGGGCCGGGCGCACCACCCGGAGGCCGAGTTCGGCGTAGACCGCCCACTGGTCGCCGTGGTGGCGGACCAGGAGCTCGGCGACCCGTTCCGGGGTGGAGGTCACGGTGGGGACCGCGAACCGGGTCGGCCAGACCAGCGACAGCAGGGCCGCCGCGGTGCTGATCCCGTCCCCGCGGACCGCCGCCAGGCCGATGCCGGCGACGGGCAGCACCTCGGCGGTGCCGTCGTGCCCCGGTGACCGGGAGATCCGGAGGATGTATCTGCGCCACGGGCTCGCGAGCGCCTCCGGCGGATCCGGGACCAGCACGGTCGAGCCGCTGGTCATGAAGCCGTGCGCCAGCAGCTTGCCGGGCACTCCGTCCCGTACCTGGTCGTGCACGGTGACGAGCAGGGCGGGCACATTGGTGACGGAGCCACTACTCATGGTGACACCTCGTAGTCGTCCTGGCCCGCTCCGATCCTGCGGGCGCTGTACCTCCACCCTCCTCCCGGTCCTGTCCCAGGAACATGAGTCCCCGGCCCCACCCGCGCCCCGACTACCGCAGGACGGTGATCGCGGTGGCGAGGTGGCCGTCGTGGACGCGCCAGCGGCCGTCCAGGGTGGGCAGGGGGGAGGGGACGAGGAGGACGGCGGTGAAGGTGCCGTCCGGGCGGAGGGTGAGGTCGGCCTCGGAGAAGTCGAGGAAGGTGTGGGTGAGCGGGAACCAGGTCTTGTAGACGGACTCCTTGGCGCTGAAGAGGATGCGGTCCCAGGGTGTGCCGGGGTGGGTGCCGGAGAGGGCGGTGTTGCGCTCCTGCTCGGCGGGGAGGGCGATCGCGTCGAGCACGCCCTCGGGGAGCGGGAGGGCGGGTTCGGCGTCGATGCCGAGGGAGAGCACGTCCTCGGCGCGGGCCACGGCGGCGGCGCGGAAGCCGGCGCAGTGGGTGAGCGAGCCGACCACGCCCTCGGGCCAGCCCGGCGCCCCGCGCAGGCCCGGGACCAGCGGGCGGTACGGGACGCCGAGGCGGCCGAGGGCGAGCCGGGCGCAGTGGCGCACGGTGGTGAACTCGCGGCGCCGGGACTCGACGGCGCGGGCGACGGCCGCCTCCTCCTCGGGCTCCAGGCGGGCCTGGGGCGGGTCGGAGTAGGCGGTCTCGACGACGACGGACGCGGGCAGGAGTGCGCTGATCACTGTTCCCCCGGGACAGGACGGACGACAAGGTTCTGCGGGGACAGGCTATTCGAACGCGGCGGCGGCCTCCCGCAGGGCGCGGGCGACGGTCTCCGGGTCGTCGGGGGCGGGGTCGCCGGGCCGGTAGGTGACGGCGCGCAGCTCGCCGCTGTAGCGGAACGAGCGGTGGCGCTCGTACACCGGCCAGGAGACCGGGGACTTGCGGTCGACGCCGACGCTGATGCCCTGGAACGGGGCCATCCCGATGAGCTGGTGGACGGGGCCCAGTTGCCCGCTCCCGGCGCCGTCGACCAGCACCCGGAACTCCCAGCGCAGGCCCGGGACGGCGGTGGCCTCGACGGTGACCAGGTGGGGGCCGGGGGCGAGCGGTCCGGCGTCGGCCTCGAAGAGTTCGCCGTACTGGTTGTAGGCGAGGCGCAGTCGGCCGTCCTCGACGTAGAGGCTGTAGCCGCCGCCCTGGTCGCCGTGCGAGACCAGTACGCCGGCGTCCCCGGCGCCGTGGTGGGCGAGTTCGACCTCGACGGTGAAGGAGCGGAAGGAGATCAGCCGGGACGAGCGGTAGCGTTCGAGCTCGGGGGTGCCGGCCAGCAGGCGCACAGGGCGGCGCAGCCGGGCGTCGTCGGGGTGGCGGCGGGCGAGCGCGCCGCTGCCGTCGGTGAGCGGGAAGACCCCGTTGTCCCGGGCGGCGAGCTCCCAGGCCTCGGACAACTCCTTGACCAGTTCGGGGTGTTCGGCGGCGAGGTCGTGGATCTCGGTGGGGTCGGTGCGCAGGTCGTGCAGGGCCCACTCGCCGTCCTCGTACGGGGTGCCGGGACGGTGCAGGGTGACCAGCTTCCAGCCGTCGCGGTAGTAGCTGCGGTTGCCGGTCATCTCGCAGTACTGCTCGTGGTGGGTGGAGCCGGCGGCGGGGTCGCGCAGGACGCCGGTGAAGGGGAAGCCGTCGAGGGACTGCACGGGCTGTCCGGCGCGGTGGGCGGGCCGTTCGACGCCGGCCAGGTCCAGCAGGGTGGGCAGCAGGTCGGTGACGTACTGGTACTGGGTGCGGACGCCGGGGTCGCCCTCGGCGCGCGGGAGGCCGGCCGGCCAGGACAGCACGAACGGGACCCGCGCGCCGCCGGCGTGGGTCTGGCCCTTGTAGAGGCGGAACGGCGTGTTGGAGGCCATCCCCCAGCCGCGCGGGTAGTGGACCAGCGAGCGGGGGCCGCCGATGAGTTCGACCTCGCGCTCGACGTCGGGGTTCCAGTCGGCGGGCAGGTTCGGGTGGTGGACGAAGCGGCTGAAGTAGCTGCGGGTGCCCTCGGCGCCGCCCTCGCCGGTGCCGCCGTTGTCGGAGGTGAACACCACGATGGTGTTGTCGAGTTCGCCGAGCTCGGTGAGGGTGTCGAGCAGCCGACCGAGGTTCTGGTCGACGTTGTCGACCATGGCCGCGTAGACCTCCATGTACCGGGCGTACAACCGCCGCTCGGGTTCGGTGAGTTCGCTCCAGGGGCCGACCTCGTGGCCGGCCTCGGCGTTGCGGTCGGGCAGTTCGGTGCCGGGCGGGAAGTGGCCGGCGGCGAGCTGGCGGGCGAAGCGGGCGGCGCGCAGTTCGTCCCAGCCGCCGTCGTAGCGGCCGCGGTGGCGGGCGAGGTCGGCGGGTTTGGCCTGCAGCGGGCCGTGCACGGCGTTGTGGGCGAGGTAGAGGAAGAACGGCTTGTCGGCGTCGTGGGCGCGCAGCGACTTGACCATGTCGATGGCGCGATCGGTGATGTCGTCGGTGTAGTAGTAGTCCTCGGGGAACTCGTCGATGTCCAGCGGGCTGTTGTCGCGGACGAGTTGGTGCGGGTGGAAGAGGCTGGTCAGGCCCTCCAGCACGCCGTAGTACTGGTCGAAGCCCTTCTGCAGCGGCCAGTTGGCGCGGTTGTCGGCGGCGTTGGAGGCGGAGTCGCGGGTGAGGTGCCACTTGCCGACGGCCCAGGTGGCGTATCCGGCGTCGTGCAGCAGTTCGGCGAGGGTGGGGATGTCCCCGGCGACCTCCATGCCGTAGCCGGGGAAGCCGGGGTCGGCGTTGGCGACGAAGGAGTAGCCGACCCGGTGCGGGTTGAGGCCGGTGAGCAGTGCCGCCCGGGCGGGCGAGCAGAGCGGCATGGTGTGGTAGTTGGCCAGTTTGACGCCGCGCTCCGCCAGGCCGTCCAGCACGGGGGTGGGGACTTCGGCGCCGAACGGGCCGATGTCGCTGTAGCCGAGGTCGTCGACCAGGACGACGACGATGTTGGGCGCGCCCTCGCGCGGGCGGACCCGGTCGGGCCAGGCGGGCGTGGACTCGGCGAAGGTACGGCCGACGGTGCCGGGGAAGCCTTCGTAGGGGTCGCGGCGGTGGGCCTGCCGCGGGTCCTGGGGGGTGGTGCTCATACGGTGCTCCGGGAGGTGAGGGCGGGGACCGGCGCGGGGTCCAGGCGGGGGACGGCGGCGAGGAGTTCGGCGGTGTACGGGTGCTCGGGGGCGGTGACGACCCGGTCGGCGGGGCCGGTCTCGACGATCCGGCCGCCGTGCAGCACGGCGATCCGGTGGCTCACCTGCCGTACCACCGCGAGGTCGTGGGCGATGAAGAGGATGGCGAGGCCGAGGTCGCGCTGGAGCCGGGCCAGCAGGTCGAGCACCTGCGCCTGCACCGAGACGTCGAGCGCGGAGACCGGTTCGTCGCAGATCAGCACGCTCGGTTCGGGGGCCAGCGCCCGGGCGATGCCGATGCGTTGGCGCTGCCCGCCGGAGAAGGCGCGGGGGTGCCGGTCGGCGCTCGCCGGGTCGAGGCCGACCTGCTCCAGGAGTTCGGCGACCCGCTTCGCCCGCGCGGCCCGGTCGCCCAGGCCGTGGGCGATCAGCGGCTCGGCGACGATCTGCCCGGCGGTCATCCGGGGGTTGAGCGAGGAGTACGGGTCCTGGAAGACGAGTTGCACCTCGCGCCGGGCGGTGCGCTCACCGCCCCGGCCGAACTCCTCGCCCCGGAACCGGATCGCGCCGCCGCTGGGGGCGTGGACCTGGACCAGCGCGCGGGCCAGGGTGGACTTGCCGGAGCCGGACTCGCCGACCAGGCCGAGGGTCTCGCCGGGGTGCAGCTCCAGGTCGACGCCGTCCAGCGCGGTGACGGCGCGCCGGCGCGAGCCGTAGGTCTTGCGCAGGCCGGTGACGGTGAGCAGTGGTTCCGGTCCGGGGACGCTGTTGGCGGCCGCCCCGGAGGGGGTCTCCAGACGGGGGACGGCGGCCAGCAGTTGCCGGGTGTAGGGGTGCTGGGGCGCGCCGAGGAGTTCGGCGGTGGTGCCGGACTCGACCACCTTGCCGTGCCGCATGACCAGCAGCCGGCGGCAGGTCCGGGCGATCACCCCGAGGTCGTGGCTGATCACCACGAGTGCGGTGCCGGTCCGCCGGTTGATCCGGGTGAGCAGGTCCAGGATCTGCCGCTGGACGGTCGGGTCGAGGGCGGTGGTGGGTTCGTCGGCGACCAGGACCTCGGCGTCGTTGGCGAGCGCGAGGGCGATCATGATGCGCTGGCGCTGTCCGCCGGAGAACCGGTGCGGGTGGTCGCGCAGCCGTCCGGCGGCGTCCGGGATGCCCACCAGGTCGAGCAGCTCGACCGCGCGGGCGGCGCGTTCGCGGCGGTCGGGGTGGGCGCCGTGGGCGCGCAGGGCCTCGTCGAGCTGGCGGCCGACGGTGAGCACCGGGTTGAGCGAGGACATCGGGTCCTGGAAGACCATGGCGATCCGGCGGCCGCGCAGGGCGCGCAGGGCCGGTTCGGGGAGGGCGGCGAGGTCCTGGCCGTCCAGTTCCACCGAGCCGCCGGTGATCCGGCCGCCGGCCGGGAGCATCCGGAGCAGGGCGAGGGCGGTGGTGGACTTGCCGGACCCGGACTCGCCGACCAGGCCGAGGGTGTCGCCGGCGGCGAGTTCGAAGCCGACGCCGTCGACGGCGGTGGTGCCGTCGAACCCGACGGTGAGGTCGGTGACCTTCAGGACGGTGCGGGGCGGGGCGCCCGCGCCGGGGTGCCCGGCGGCGGCCGCGGCGGCCGCGGCGGGCGTGGCGGCCGCGGTGGTCGCGGCGGTCGCCGTGGTGGCGGACGGCGGCGGGGTGCTGGCGGTCATCGGCGGATCCCCCGGTTCAGGGCCTCGGCGATCAGCGTGAAGCCGAGCACCAGCGCGGTGGTGGCGGCCAGCGGGGCGGCCGCGAAGGTCGGACGGGTGGCGAGGTAGCCGACGGACTGGCTGAGGATCGAGCCGAGGGTGGGCTCCGGCGGGCGCACACCGAGTCCGAGGAAGCTCATCGCGCCCTCGATGAAGACGCCGACGGACAGGGCCACCGCCGCCTGCACGATCAGCGGATCGACCGCGTTCGGCAGGACGTGGCGCAGCAGCACCCGGCGCTGGGAGGCGCCGCCGACCCGGGCCGCGAGCGCGTACTCGCGCTCCCGCTGGACCAGGATCCCGGACCTCAACTGGCGTCCGAACAGAGGGATCTCGGCCAGTGCGATGACGATGAACACCGGCCAGCGGCCGGGCCCGAGCACGGCGGTGACGGCCAGCGCCAGGATCAGTCCGGGGAAGGCGAGGACCAGGTCGAACACCCGCTGGACGGCGGTGTCGGCCCAGCGGTGGCCGGCCGCGAGCAGGGCGAGCGAGCAGCCGGCCAGCGCGCCGACCGGCACGGCGGACAGGATCAGCGCGAGGTCGGTGGTGATGCCGTGCAGCACCCGGCTGAAGAGGTCCCGGCCGAGGTCGTCGGTGCCGAACGGGTGCGCGGCGCTCGGGCCGGCCAGCGCCAGCGGGCCCTGGGCGTCCGGGTCCTGGCCGGTGAGCAGCGGGGCGAGCAGTCCGGCCAGGGCGACGGTGCCGACCAGGGCGAGCCCGGTCAGGCCGCGTCCGGTGAGCAGCCCGGCGAGGTAGCGGTTGCGGGCGCGGGCCGGGAGGGCGCGCGCGGGGGCGGCGAGGGCGGTCATGGGTTACTCCCACCGGATCCGGGGGTCCAGCCAGGCGTACACCAGGTCGGTGAGCAGCTGGACGGTGACGTAGACGGCGACGATCAGCAGCAGGAGGTCCTGCACCACGGGGTAGTCGCGGCGCAGCACACCCTGCTCGACGAGCTGGCCGAGCCCGGGCCAGGCGAAGATCCGCTCGACCAGTACGGCCCCGGCCACCAGGTGGCCGATCTGCAGGCCGAGCACGGTGACGGCGGAGGGCAGCGCATTGGGCAGGGCGTGCCGCCAGACGATCCGGCGGCGGGAGACGCCGACGGCGGTGGCGGTGCGCACGTAGTCCTCGGCGAGGGCGCGTTCGATGCCGTCGGTGAGGTAGCGGGCGAGCACGGCGGCGCTGGGCAGGGCGAGGCAGACGGCGGGCAGCAGCAGGTACTGCAGGGCCAGGTCGGGGGCGTCGAGCAGGGACTCGTGGCCGCCCGCCGGCAGCAGGCCGAGGGTGACCGCGAACAGCAGGACCAGCAGTACGCCGGTGACGAACGGCGGTACGGCGAGCACGGCGGTGGTGAAGGCGCGGACGGCGGCGCCGACCGGCCGGCGCCGGGCGGTGGCGCCGAGGACGCCGAGCGGCAGGGCGATCAGCACGACCAGCAGCAGGGCTGCGGCGGTGAGTTGGGCGGTCGCCCCGAGTCCGTCGGTGATCAGGTCGGCGACCTGGCCGCCGATCGCGTAGCTGGGCCCGAGGTCACCGGTCAGCAACTGGCCGAGCCAGTGCAGGTACTGGCCGAACAGCGGCCGGTCCAGGCCGAGTTGCGCCCGGATCGCGGACACGGCCGCCGGTCCGGCGTCCGGTCCGGCCAGCGAGGTGGCCGGGTCGCCGGGGATGAGGCGGAGGATCAGGAAGACCAGGAAGGAGGCGAGGAGGAGGACGAGCAGGGCGGAGGGGAGCCGCTTGAGGAGGAAGGTGCGCATCGGGATCCGGGCCCTCCGGTCAGGCCGTGAGGTAGGCGTCGTCGAGGTTGAGGTAGCCGAACTTGTTGAGGGTGGCGCCGCGTGCCTTGCCGACGGCGACCTCGGTGAGTCCGGCGATGGCGAGGTCGATCACGAACTGCTCGTCCAGCAGGACGTCGGTGATCCGCCCGTAGAGCGCCTTGGCCTCGGGGCTGTCGCTGTCCGGCCGCTGCCAGGCGCGCTGGACGATGTCGGTGTAGGCGGGCGAGCTGAAGCGCGAGCTGTTCTTCGCCTCGTTGAACGGGTAGGCGCTCACCGCCAGGGTGGCGGGGTGGAGTTGGGCGAAGCCGTGGCTCAGTGTCCACAGCGCGGGCATGCTCTGCGCGATCAGCTGCTTCTGCATGGTCGGCGAGTCGGTGGGCTGGAGCACGGTCTCGATGCCGACCTGCTTCAGGTCGTACTGGAGGATCTGGGCGACGGCGGTGTTGCCGGGGTCGTTGCTGTGGGCGAACGGCAGGCTGATGCCGGTGAGTCCGGCGTCCTTGAGCAACTGCCGGGCCCGCTCCGGGTCGTGGCGGTAGTGGCCGGCGGCCTCCGCGCTGTACGCGGGGGAGGACTTGGGCCACGGGGTGGCGGAGACGGTGCCGTAGCCGCCGAGGGCCTGCTCGACCAGCCGCTCGCGGTCGACCGCCCAGGCGATGGCCTGCCGCACCCGCTTGTCGGACACGTGCTCGGCGGTGAGGTTGGCGCCGATGTAGTAGGCGCCGGAGCCGGTGTCGTAGGGCGTGATGCGGAACTGCGGGTCGCTGCGGAGGGTGGCGATGTCCTTGCCGCGGATGCTGTAGGAGAGGTGGGTCTGACCGGTCTTCAGGGAGGAGAGCAGCGACTCCGCCTGCGGGACCACCCGGATCTCGACGCCGTCCAGGTAGGGGCGGCCCGGGTTCCAGTACTTCTCGTTGCGGGCGAAGGTGATCGAGCTGCCGGGCTTGCGCTCGGTGAAGGTGTAGGGGCCGGTGCCGATCAGCTTCGTCCCGGCGAAGGCCTCCTCGACGGTTTCCGAGTCCGGGACGATCATGAACTCGAAGAGGTCGAAGAGATTGCTCACCGGATGGGCGAGGACGAGGGTGAGCTCGAAGTCGCCGTTCTTGCGGAAGTCGGTGACGGCGGTCGCGGTCGACCTCAACTGGGCCGAACGGGCCGGGTTCTGGAGGTTCTTGACCGCGAACACCACGTCGTCGGCGGTGAACCGGCGGCCGCTGTGGAAGGTCACGTCCTCGCGCAGCTTCAGCGTGACGCTCGCGCCGTCCGCGGCGACCTGCCAGGAGGTGGCGAGCTCGGGCTGCGGCTGGAGCTTGTCGTCGTAGCGGGTGAGGGTGTTGAAGACCAGGCGCTGGACGAGGGTGTTGGCGCTCTGGGCGAACAGCAGGGCCGGGGTGAAGTCGACGCCGGTGCCGACCGTGAGGACGCCGCCGCGGCGCGGGCCCGCCGCGTCGCCGGTGGCCTGCCCCGCGGCGGTGTCGGCGGCCGAGCGGCAGGCGGCCAGGGAGAGCAGGCCGGCGCCGGCGAGGCCGCCGCGCAGCAGCGTCCGGCGGGACAGGGCGGGGGCGGTGGGGAAGCTGGTCACGAGTGGGGTCCTCTGCGGGAAGGGGCCTGCGGGGTCGGCGGGGTCGGCGGGTTCGGGGTCGGCGGGTACGTGATCGGCGGGTGCGGGGTGGGCCGGTGCGGCCGGGGGACGGCGGTCAGGGCGTGCATCGGACGGGCGTGCAGGGCGGTGAGCGCGGCGGCTCCGGCGGCCACGGCGAGCACGTCGGCACCGCGCTGCTGGGCGATCAGCAGGTCCGCGTCCCGCCGCAGGTGCGAGCGGCGGGCGAACTCGGTGCGCACCACGTCCAGATAGGCCGGATCGAGCAGGGCGAAGGTCTCGGTCAGGACGAGCAGGTCGGGGTTGACCACGTCGGCCAGCAGGGCCAGCGCGCGGCCGATGATCTCCGCGCGCCGCCGCACCAGCCGGTCGGCGCGCGGGTCACCGGCCTGGACGGCGGCCAGGAAGGCCGCCCGGTCCGGCAGTTCGATGATCCCCTCGGCGGCCGCCGCCTCGAACAGCGTGGTGTCGGAGGCGGCGACCGCCAGACAGCCGGTCCGGCCGCAGTGGCAGAGCAGGTCGCTGTCCGGCACCGGCAGATGGGCGACGTCCCCGGTCGGCGAGGCCGGGCCGACGTGCACGGTGCCGGCGACCGCCAGGGCCGCGTCCACCACGTGGCCGACGAACAGGTGCACCATCGAGCGCCGGGCCGCCGGGTGTCCGAACAGGATCTCCGCCTGGGTCAGCGCCCGGGCGTGGTTGTCGACCTGGACGGGCAGTCCGGAGGCGTCCGAGAGCAGTGCGGCGAGCGGCAGGTCCTGCCACCGCAACGGGTCGTGACGGACGATCAGTCCGCGCTCCCGGTCGACCGAGCCGCCGGTGACCGCGCCGAGGCCGACCACGGTCCGGCCGTCCGGCGCGGCGGCCAGCAGCCGGGGCAGCCGCTCCAGCAGTGGCCGCAGCACGGCCCGGCCGGTTCGGCCGCGATTGCTCAACTCCCGCCGGTGCAGCACGTTCCCGCGCGGATCGAGGAAGGCGAAGGTGCTGTACGGCAGGCCGATGTGCAGCCCGGCCACGGCGATCCGGCCGGTGTCGATGTCGACCGGGAGCTGCGGCCGGCCCACCGACCCGGCGCCGGGGGCGGTCAGCTCGGGCCGCTCGCGCAGCAGTCCGAGCCGGACCAGGTCGACCACCTGGCGGGAGACGGCGGCCGGGCTGAGGCCGGTGAGCGCGGCCACCCGGCCGCGGGACACCGGGCCGTGGTCCAGCACCGCCCGCAGGACGGCGGCGGCGTTGACGTCCCGCCGGGCGTCCCCGGTGCGCGGCCCGCCGACGGGCGTGGCGGGGGCGGTCTCCGTGGTCATGCTTCGCCTTCCTCGGTTCCGGTTCCTTCCGCTCAGCCCCGGTCGGCGCTCGGGGTCACCGCGCCCGGGGCCACCGCGGCGCCGGCCCCGGCGGCCTCGGCGGCGGCCACCTTCGCGGCCTCGGCGGCCGCGGTCTCCAGCTCCTCGGCCGGCACCAGCCCGGCGACCCGCGGCGGCTCGGCGGGCTCCAGCAGCCGGCTCGGCGCGCCGTCAACGCCCACCGGCAGGTCGCCGTCCAGGGTGATCCGGCGGACCAGGCGCGGCTCGTCGCCGTAGTCGTTGACGGCGTAGTGCTGGGTGGCGCGGTTGTCCCAGATCGCGACGTCGCCGACCTGCCAGTCCCAGCGCACGGTGTTCTCCAGCCGCTCCACGTAGCGCTGGAAGAGCGCCAGCAGGGCCCGGCTGTCGGCGCCGGAGACGCCCTGGATCCGCTGGGCGAAGGCGCCGAGCAGCAGGTTCTTCTCGCCGGTCACCGGGTGGACCCGGACCACCGGGTGCTCGGTCTTGAACGCGGTCGAGACGAAGACCTGCCGGAACAGGTTGGCGATCTCGGCGTTGTCCGCCAGCTCGGGGCGCAGGGCCAGGCTCGCCGCGTAGTCGTAGTCGTTGGTGTGCACGGCGCGCAGCGACTCGGCCAGCACCTTCAGCGGCTCCGGCAGGTCCTGGTACGCGGCGGCGGTGTTGGCCCACACGGTCGAGCCGCCGGCCGGCGGCAGCTCCAGGGCGCGGAGGATCGAGGCCTTGGGGTAGGAGGGGACGAAGGTGACGTCGGTGTGCCAGTTGTTGGCGCGCACGCCCTTGGTGGCGTCCAGCTCGAAGACGTAGCGGCCGTCCGCGCTGGGGACGGTGGGGTGGCCGACCGGGTGGCCCAGCAGGCGGGCGAAGGCCTCGTGCTCGGCGTCGTCCAGGTGCTGCTGGCCGCGGAAGAACAGCACCTTGTGCTCGTACAGGGCGGCCTCGATCGCGGCGACGGTCTCGGCGGGCAGCTCGCCGCCGAGGCGGACGTCGTGGACGACCGCGCCGATCCGGCCGGCGGCCGGGGTGAGGCGGAGTGCGGTGGTGGTGGCGGTGGACATGGCGGATCCTCGACTCTCGTACGGAGGTGGATGCGGTGAAGGGGCGAGCGGTGAAGGGGCGTGCGGTGGAGGCGGGTTCGCCGACAGGGCCCGGCCGGCGCGGACGACGGCGCGGACGACGACGTGGACGCGGGCAGGGCACGGCGGGGCGCGGCGGGGCAGGAAGGGGTGCGGCGGGGCGGGGTGCGACGGAGGGCGCACGGGTGCCGCGGTGAGGAAGGACGGCCGGAGTGCGGCCGGGCGTCAGCGGGCGAGCGTCCCGCGACAACAACAGCGGCGGCGGGCCGGGGCGACACGGTGAACGGTGCGGGTGATCATCGGCCCTCCTTCCGCTGTCTCGGGGTGCTGCGACTGGGCTCGGCGCTCATCGTGCTGAAGCCCGCGCACCCCTGTCAATCACCCGTTCCGCCTGCTGGGAACGGGTGTTGCGGCCGTGTGACGCCGCGTTGCGGGAGGCGTTCGGATGATGACGCGGCTGCTGCGAGGGCGTGTTCCCGCCTGTCGCGGGCGTGTCGGGAGGACTAACTTTCGCAGCGGAAATAACCGTGGGCAGTCGAAGGGCCCGCCCGGACAGTGTCCGGACGGGCCCGAGTACGGCGAGGGGTGCCTCCGGAGATCGTCTTCGAGGATCGGATCCGGAGGAGATCGGGTCCCCGCGCAGGTGGGACCGGTGGCGGTGGTGGGCCGCACTGCCCGTGCGGCCCACCGTCAGCGGGTTCCGGCGGCTCAGTAGAGGACGGCGGAGAGCCGCGCCGGGCCCGTCTCGGTGGTGGTGTCACAGAAGTAGACGATGGCCTGGTGGTTGTTCACGTACGCCTGGCCGGCCGCGTGGCAGGCGGCGGCGGTCGGGTAGATGCCGATGTAGGTCCAGGTGGACGCCTGGGCGCTCGGGGCGGCGATCAGGGCGCCACCGGCCATGAGTCCGGCCACGGCGACGGCGGAGAAGGCCTTGCGAATCGACATGAGTGGTCTTCCTCCCATTGGTGAGCGCCGGGGTCCCTGCCCCTGCGCTTCGCCGAGGAGCCTCCTCCGAATGTGAACGCGGGGCAATGGTAGAGACCAATTGCGACCGGAATCGATGTGGTGTTTCTGTGACGGTGCAGGTCACTGGCTCGCCTGACAGGCTGACGATCATCTTCCGGACAGTTCTAACACTGTCCGGCACCTGACAGGCGGTCACCGGCGCCTCCTGGTCGCTAGGCCCCCAGGAGTCGGGCGAAGTCCAGGCCGAGGCTGCCGAGCACGGGGAGCGCGCCGAGGTCGGTGACGGCGCCGACCGGGATGCTGTAGCCCTGGTTGACCTCCCGTGGCTTCGGCGCGGCGGCGGCCGGGCCGGCGAGGGCGCCGGTGAGCACGGCGGTGAGGGTGGCGAGCAGGGTGAAGGTGCGCAACGGGGCCTCCGGGGGCGCGGGAACGGGCGCCCTGCTGAACGCGCGGGGGAGTCGTGCGGTCACGCATCGTCCCCCCGTCGGCCGAGCGAGTAAAGTCTCCTTACTTGTGTTCATGACAACATGTCAGATGTCTGTACCAGTTGTGGATGCTCTGCCTACTGTCCTTCCCAACCACCGAACTGGGAGGGTGCACATGCGAGTTGTCCCGAACCTCCGGATCCTGGCGGGCGTCCCGCTGGCCGCCGCCGCGCTGGTCGCGCTCACCGCCGGCACCGCGAGCGCCGCGATACCGATCAACAAGCCCATGAACGGCAAGGCCACCTACTACAACGACGCCGGCTACGGCGCCTGCGGCACCCAGATCAACGCCGGCAACCAGATGCTGGTCGCCGTCTCGCACACCTGGTGGACCAGCGCCAACCCCAACAACGACCCGCTCTGCAAGGGCATCTCGGTCAAGGTCAGCTACCAGGGCAAGACCGTCACCGTGCCGGTCCGGGACAAGTGTCCGTCCTGCGACTCCACCCACATCGACCTCAGCCAGCCGGCCTTCGCCCGGCTCGCGCCCCTCGGCCAGGGCGTGATCAACGGCCTGACCTGGCAGTTCGTCAAGGCCGGGTTCGCCGGTGAGAGCATCCCGCTCTCCGAGCCGGTCACCGGCTCCACCATCGGCTGAGCCGGCACCCCCGACGCCCGCCCCCGCCGCGGCCCCCACTGTCGGCGGGTGCGGGCACAATCGGCACCGTCCAGAGCCGGTGCGGCGAGCGCGGCCGGCGCGAAAACGGAGGAGCGGCGGACATGGCGCGGTACATCACGGTCACGGCGGCGGTCACCGTCGCCGAACCCCGCCTGCGGGCCTATCTGCGCGCGCCGCTCGCCCCGGCCTCCGCCTGGCCGGAGTCCGACTGGACCGGCCTCTGTACCCCCTGGACCGACCGGGCCCTGCGCGACCGGTACCTCGCCGAACTCCCGGCCGCCGTCGCCGAGTGCGACAGCTGGCTCGACGGCGACCACGCCGACCACCTCCTCGAACTGGCCGAGAACGACGATCTCGGCCTGCGCCACGACGGCGCCGCCGGCACCCTCGTGCTCGACCTCGACACCCGGGTCGACTTCGAACTTCCCGGCATGATCTGGGCGTTCACCCTGCTGCGCGGCCTGGCGGAGGTGATGGCCGAGGGCGACGGCGGACTCGTCGAACTCACCCCCGACTGGACCGGAGGCACCGTGCCGATGCTCCTGGCACCGCGGCGCTCCGCCTTCCTCGACCCGGCCCGCGACGCCGCCGCCCTGGCCCGCGCCCGCGACGCGGCCTTCGACGTGCGCTGCGCCGTCCCCGAGCCGGGGGAGGACGAGCCGACCGCAGGGCTGCTCGAACGCCTCCTCGGAGCCTGACCCCGTTCCGGCCCCCGCGGCGCAGGACCCGCTCCCACCCCTGCCGCGCACCTGACAGGGTGCAGCGAGCGGGTACCGGATTCTTCCAGGCTGGCGGTGGTTCGCACCCGGGCGGCAGGCGTAGCGTCCGGGAAACTGTCGGCGTGAGAGCGAGGTCGGGTTCCGTGGGGTCCGGTGGCACGGGTGTGAACGGCGGAGTGTCCTTCTGGTGGAGCCGGCTCGGGATTCCCGAGGCCCGGCCCGCACTGCCCGGCAACCGGGAGGTCGACGTCTGCGTGGTCGGCGGCGGCTACACCGGCCTGTGGACGGCCTACTACCTCAAGAAGGCCGACCCGGGCCTGCGGATCGCCGTCCTGGAGCAGCGCTTCTGCGGCTACGGCGCCTCCGGGCGCAACGGCGGCTGGCTGTACAACGGCTTCGCCGGCCGCGGCGCCTTCGCCCGCCGCTACGGGCAGGAGCGGGCCGCCGCGATGCAGCGGGTGATGGACCGGGCGGTCGGCGAGGTCGCCGACACCCTCGCCGCCGAGAACATCGACGCCGACCTGGTGCGCGGCGGCGTCCTGGAGGTCGCCCGCACCCCCGCCCAACTGGCCCGGCTGCGCGCCTTCACCGAGGCCGAACGCGCCTACGGCGCCGACCGCGTCCAGGAGCTCGACGCCACCGAGGCCGCGCACCGCCTGAACGTCGCCGGGACCCTCGGCGCCGTCTGGAGCCCGTACGGCGCCCGCCTCCAGCCCGCCAAGCTCGCCGCCGGCCTCGCCGACGTGGTCGAACGCCTCGGCGTCGACCTGTACGAGGGCACCCGGGTGACCGGGATCCGCGGCGGCCGCAAGGCCCGGGCCGTCACCCCGCACGGCACCGTCACCGCCCGCTTCGTACTGCGCGCCACCGAGGGCTTCACCTCGGGCCTCGCGGGCGAGCGCCGCACCTGGCTGCCGATGAACTCGGCGATGATCGCCACCGAACCGCTGCCCGCCTCCTTCTGGGAGGAGACCGGCTGGGAGGGCCGCGAGGTGCTCGGCGACTTCGCCCACGCCTACATGTACGCGCAGCGCACCGCGGACGACCGGATCGCCCTCGGCGGGCGCGGCGTCCCCTACCGCTTCGGCTCCCGCACCGACACCGACGGCACCACCCAGCCCGCGACCGTCCGCCAACTGCGGGAGATCCTGCACGAGTTCTTCCCCGCCGCCCGCACCGCCAGGATCGAGCACGCCTGGGCCGGGGTCCTCGGCGTGCCCCGCGACTGGTGCGCCACCGTCGACCTGGACCGCCGCACCGGCCTGGGCTGGGCCGGCGGCTACGTCGGCAGCGGCGTCACCACCACCAACCTGGCCGGCCGTACCCTGCGCGACCTCGTCCTCGGCCACGACACCGAACTCACCCGGCTGCCCTGGGTCGGCCACAACGTCCGCCGCTGGGAACCCGAACCCTTCCGCTGGCTCGGCGTCCACGCCCTCTACGCCGCCTACCACCTCGCCGACCGCCGGGAAGCCACCGGCCGCCGCCCCACCACCTCCCCCCTCGCCCGGCTCGCCGACACCATCGCCGGCCGGTAGCGGGAGGGGCGTGGGGCCCCGGGCGCGCCCGGGGCCCCACGCCTCGGCTCAGGCGCCCACGTAGGCCGCAAGGTGTTCGGCGGTGAGGGTGGAGCGGGCGGCGACCAGCTCGGCCGGGGTGCCTTCGAAGACGATGCGCCCGCCGTCGTGGCCGGCGCCGGGGCCCAGGTCGATGATCCAGTCCGCGTGTGCCATCACGGCCTGGTGGTGCTCGACCACGATGACGGACTTGCCGGACTCGACCAGGCGGTCCAGCAGGCCGAGCAGCTGCTCGACGTCGGCCAGGTGCAGGCCGGTGGTCGGCTCGTCGAGGACGTAGATGCCGCCCTTGTCGCCCATGTGGGTGGCCAGCTTGAGGCGCTGCCGCTCGCCGCCGGAGAGGGTGGTGAGGGGCTGGCCGAGGCTGATGTACCCGAGGCCGACATCGGCCAGGCGGGTGAGGATGCGGTGGGCGGCGGGGGTGCGGGCCTCGCCGGCGGCGAAGAAGGCCTCCGCCTCCGTCACCGGCATCGCCAGAACCTCGCTGATGTCCTTGCCGCCGAAGCGGTACTCCAGCACCGAGGCGTCGAAGCGCCGCCCCTCGCAGTCCTCGCAGGTGGTGGCCACACCGGCCATCATCGCGAGGTCGGTGTAGACCACGCCGGCGCCGTTGCACGTCGGGCAGGCGCCCTCGGAGTTCGGGCTGAACAGGGCCGGCTTCACCCCGTTGGCCTTCGCGAAGGCCTTCCGGATCGGCTCCAGCAGACCGGTGTAGGTGGCCGGGTTGCTGCGCCGGGAGCCGCGGATCGGGCTCTGGTCGACCGACACCACGTCCTCGCCGGGCGGGACCGAGCCGTGCACCAGGGAGCTCTTGCCGGAGCCGGCCACACCGGTGACCACGACCAGGACGCCGAGCGGGACGTCCACGTCGACGTCGCGCAGGTTGTGGGCGGTGGCGCCGCGGATCGGCAGCTTGCCCGTCGGCGTGCGGACGGTCGGCTTCACCGCCGCCCGGTCGTCCAGATGACGGCCGGTCACCGTGCCCGCCGCGCGCAGGCCCGTCAGCGGACCCTCGTAGCAGACCGTGCCGCCGGCCGAGCCCGCGCCCGGGCCGAGGTCCACCACATGGTCGGCGATCGCGATCACCTCGGGCTTGTGCTCCACCACCAGCACCGTGTTGCCCTTGTCCCGCAGCTGGAGCAGCAGGCCGTTCATCCGCTGGATGTCGTGCGGGTGCAGACCGGTGCTGGGCTCGTCGAAGACGTAGGTGACGTCGGTGAGCGAGGAGCCGAGGTGGCGGATCATCTTCACCCGCTGCGCCTCGCCGCCCGACAGGGTGCCGGCCGGCCGCTCCAGCGAGAGGTAGCCGAGGCCGATCTCCACGAAGGAGTCCAGGGTCTGCCGGAGCGCGGCCAGCAGCGGCGCCACCGAGGGCTCGTCCAGGCCGCGCACCCACTCCGCGAGGTCGCTGATCTGCATCGCGCAGGCGTCGGCGATGCTGATGCCGCCGATCTTCGAGGATCGGGCGGCCGCGGTGAGCCGGGTGCCCCCGCAGTCGGGGCAGGCGGTGAAGGTGACCGCGCGGTCCACGAACGCCCGGACGTGCGGCTGCATCGCCTCCCGGTCCTTGGCCAGCATGGACTTCTGGACCTTGGGGATCAGCCCCTCGTAGGTGAGGTTGATGCCGTTGACCTTGACCTTGGTCGGCTCGCGGTGCAGGAAGTCCCGCAGCTCCTGCTCGCTGTAGTCGCGGATCGGCTTGTCCGGGTCGAGGAAGCCGGAACCGGCGTAGATCCTGGTCATCCAGCCGTCACCGGTGAAGCCGGGGACGGTGATCGCGCCCTCCGCGAGCGACTTGGAGTCGTCGTAGAGCTGGGTGAGGTCGATGTCGGAGACCGAGCCCCGGCCCTCGCAGCGCGGGCACATGCCGCCGGTGATGCTGAAGCTGCGCTTCTCCTTGACGGTCTTCCCGGCGCGCTCGACGGTGACCGCGCCGGCCCCGCTGATCGAGGCGACGTTGAAGGAGAAGGCCTTGGCCGAGCCGATGTGCGGCTGCCCCAGCCGGCTGAACAGGATCCGCAGCATCGCGTTGGTGTCGGTGGCGGTGCCGACGGTGGAGCGCGGATCGGCGCCCATCCGCTGCTGGTCGACGATGATCGCGGTGGTCAGGCCGTCCAGCACGTCCACGTCGGGCCGGGCCACGGACGGCATGAAGCCCTGGACGAAGGCGCTGTAGGTCTCGTTGATCAGCCGCTGCGACTCGGCCGCGACGGTGTCGAACACCAGGGAGCTCTTGCCCGAGCCGGAGACGCCCGTGAACACCGTGAGCCGGCGCTTCGGGATCTCGATACTGACGTCCTTGAGGTTGTTCTCCCGCGCCCCGTGCACGCGGATCAGGTCGTGGCTGTCGGCGGCGTGCGGCTCGGTGGCCTGCGCGCCGGTGCTCCTGGCCGTGCTCATCGTGTCTCCGGTTCCTCTGGCGATGCCCTCGGTTCCGATCCAACCACCCGGGTACGACAAACGGTGTTCGGGGACTGCCCCGTCGAGGGGACAGTCACTGGGCCGGTCGGCGCCCGTGCGCTGGCGGCCGGCGGGGGCGCGCCGCACGGTGGTGGCGGGGGCAGGACAGCGGGAGCCGGACAGCGGGAGGCGGCCAGGTGCGGGCGAGGCGGTTGTGGCGGGCACGGCGGGCGTGGCGGGCGGCGGCGGGGGCGACCGCCCTCGTGCTGGGGATCGGCGCGGCCCCGGCCGCGGCCGCCGGGCTGCGGCCCACCTGGACGGTGGCCGTGGTCGACCAGGCCTCCCGGCGGGTGCTGCTGCTGGGCGCCGAGCGGCCGGCCGCGCTGTCCGTACCCGGCGGGCCGGACCGGCGGCAGGTGCTCTGGTCGTGGTCCGCGGACGCCGCCCCCGACCTGGCCGACCTCGACCCGGGCCGGACCTGGGCGATGCCGGACGAGGCCAAGAGCCGGGTCCGGCACGGCCGTCGCTACCTGGTCACCACCGCCTCCGGTGGTCTGGCGGCCGTCGTCGACACCACGACCGGCGCCACCGCCTGGGCCGTCGACACCGGGTCGGCCAACCCGCACAGCGCCGAACTGCTCCCGGACGGCAACGTCGCCGTCGCCGCCTCGGGCGGCGGCTGGGTCCGGCTGTACGCGGCCTCGCTGGGGCCGCGCAGCACCGCGCACGCCGAGTACCGGCTGCCGGGCGCGCACGGTGTCCAGTGGGACGCGCGCACCCGGCTGCTCTGGGCGCTCGGCGACGACACCCTGACGGCGCTGAGGGTGGGCGGTTCGGCGGCCGCGCCGACGCTCACCGTCGAACGGTCGGTGCCGCTGCCCGAACGCGGCGGCCACGACCTGGCCCCGGTGCTCGCCTCGCCGGGCCGGTTCTGGGTCAGCACGACGGCCCACCTGTGGCGGTTCGACCCGCCGACGGACCGCTTCACCCGGATCCGGTTGGCGGACGAACGGGCCGAGCGGGACATCAAGAGCGTGGGTGACGAGCCAGGCTCCGGGCGGCTGCTCACGGCCGCCCCGGACCATGCGGGCCCGTGCACCTGGTGCACCTCGGTGCTCACCCTGCACCGCCCCGACGGCGTCCGGTACCTGCCCGGCGCCCAGCTCTACAAGGCGCGCTGGTGGACCAGTTGGGGGAGCGGGGCATGACCGGCCGACCGGAGGCCCGGGCGCGGGGAGCGGCCGGACGGGGTGGCATTCGGAGGATGCGGCTGATTTTATGCAACGTCAAACTACTCCAATGGTGGTCAGTTTCCGCTCCTGTTCCGAATACCTTCCCGTAGCGCCCCGGGCTGGGATAGCGTCCATGGCGCCGGGGGGAACACGAACCCGATCCGGGGTTCGAACATCCAGAAACGCGCATCCAGAAATGCCGTAACCGTTTAGGGAGAGAACTGTGCGCAATTTCGTTTCCGAATCCAGGTCCGAGAACGTCGACGAACTGCGGCTCGCGGTCGACTCGCTCGCGGCCTTCCCGGCCGGCGGCGCGGCCGGCGGGTCGGACGTCCCCGAGCGCCTGGCGGCGGTCGCCGAGCTGTGCCGGGCGGTCGACGGCGTGCTCGACAGCCTGGTCGTCCAGGCCGCCGCCGAAGCAGCCGAGGAGGGCTGGACCGCCGCTCGGATGGCCTCCGAACACGCGGTGTACTACGCGCGGTTGCAGCGGGCGCTGCTGCCCACCGGTGCCGCGGCCGAACACCGGTGAGCGCGGCACGGAACCACGTGGAGGACGCCAACGCGCACGTCCTGGCCTGCCCCACCCGGTGGAGCGACGTCGATGAGAACGGGCACATCAACAACGCCCGGCTGGTCTCCTACGTGCAGGAGGGAATTTACGACCTCTTCTGCCACCACTCGACCGCAGTAAGGGAATCCCTGTTTCCGTCGGGATTCCTGATCGCCCGGCACGAGATCGATTATCTGGAACAGCTGTACCACCGGCCGGAGCCATTGCTGGTGCGGCTGACCGTGGAACGGCTCGGACGCAGTTCCGCACATGTCGTGGTGAATGTGTGCCGGGACCCGCACACATTTATGCGGGCGCGGACCGTGGTGGTCGCCCGGGACGAGGCCTCCGGCCGTTCCCGTACGCTCAGCCCGTCGGAGCGGCGGTTCCTCTCCGGCTTCCTGGCCGACGAGGTGGCCGTCGCGGCGCCGCCCCGGCCGGGAGTGAAGTCCCCGCGCGGGGCCCTGGTCGCGGCCTCCGCCGGACACCACCAGCCCCGCCGGCGCCTGCCCGGCCTGAGCGCGCTGACCCGGGGCGTCCCCGTGGGGTCGTACCGGCACCGCGCGCGCTGACCCTCAGGTAGACCGGGCCGGCCGACGCCCGGCACAGGAAGTCGACTGGGGCTTCTTCCTGTGCGGGGGCGGACGGGCGGACGGACGCGACGAGGGCGGGCCGGGGCAGCCGGGAGGACGGCCGGCAGGACGACCGGAGGGACGACCGGAAGGACCGGGCGGCGGGTCAGCCGACGGTCGCGCGGTGGAGTTCCGCGCCCGGGCCGTCGAGCCGGACCGGGACGGTGGTGGGCGGCAGGTAGGCGGAGCCGCCCCGGGCGAGGCGCAGGGACGGGCCGTCGGGGGCGGACAGCCGGGCCTCGCCGGCGGTGCACAGCAGGATCTGCGGGGCGTCCGCCCGGTCGATCCGCACGCCGGTGTCGCCGGGGCGGAGCCGGGAGAGGCGGAACTCGGCCGCGAGGGAGGGGAAGCAGGATTCCGAGGGATCGCCGCCGGCCGTCGGCGCGGCGGTCAGTACGGCCGGTTCGACGGCCTCGAAGACGGTCACCGCGAGCAGGCCCGGGACATCGATGTGCTTGGCGGTCAGACCGCACCGCAGCACGTTGTCCGAGTTGGCCATCAGCTCGACGCCCAGGCCGCGGAGGTAGGCGTGCGGCACACCGGCGTCCAGGTGCAGTGCCTGGCCGGTCCGCAGCCGGACGTGGTTCAGCAGCAGCGCGGCGAGCAGGCCCGGGTCGCCGGGGTAGTCGCGGGCGGCGCGGGCGTAGGCCGCGCAGGCGGCGGCGTCGGGGCCGTCGGAGGCCGCGAGGCGCTCCAGCGCGGCGGTGACCTCCTTGAGCACGGCAGCACTGCCCGGGCCGCCTGTAGCGTCGCCACCGTCGCCGAGGGCCTGTCGGAGCAGGGCGGGCAGCACCTCCGCGGCGGGCCGCGCGCGCAGCGCCGACACCCAACCGGCCAGCGCCGGGACTGCCAGCCGTTCCAGCAGCGCGGCCGTGGCGGCGGTCGGGCGGAAGCCGCACAGAGCCTCGAAGTCGCCCAGCGCGCACAGGAGTTCCGGCTTGTGGTCGCGGTCCTTGTACACCCGCTCCGGGGCGTCCGGCGGCACCCCGAGCGCCTCCTCGGCGGCGAACCCCGCCTCGGCCTGCGCCCGGGTCGGGTGGACCTGGAGCGACAGCGCCCGTTCGGCGGCCAGCACCTTGAACAGGAACGGCAGCCGGGGGCCGAACCGCCGGACGGTGGCCGCGCCGAGGAACTCCTCCGGGGCCTCGGCGATCAGCCGGTCCAGCGGGCGCGGCCCGTGCCCGTCGTCGAGCAGCGAGGGCGCGGACGGGTGGGCGCCCAGCCACAGTTCGGCCTGCGGCCCGCCGGTGGGCGCGGCGCCGGTCAGCGCGGGGATCGCGGTGACGGACCCCCAGGCGTACGGGCGCACCGGGTTGGTGAGCGGGGCGAACAGCGGCATGCGGACGGTCTCCCGGAGACGGTGGCGCGGGAACGGGAACGGGAACGGGAACGGGCGGAGGGTGCGGGACGGGCAGGGGCGGGGGACGGGCGCCCGGTGCTCAGCGGCAGAGCGCGGCGGCGCCGATCAGCCCGGCGTCGTTCCCCAGCTCGGCCCGGCGCACGTCCAGCCCGCGCACGTACGGCAGCGCCGCGTAGCGGTCCAGGTGCCGGGCGAGCGGCTCGAACAGCACCGGACCGGCCGCCGCCACCCCGCCGCCGACCACCACCCGCCGCAGGTCGACCAGGGTGGCGGTGGCGGCGATCCCGGCCGCCAGCGCCTGTGCGGCCCGGTCGAAGGCGGCCAGCGCCACCGGGTGCCCGGTCAGCGCGTCCTCGGCCACCGCGCGCGCCGAGCGGTCCCCGCCCCGGGGCTCCCAGCCCCCGGCGAGCGCCCGCCTGGCGATGGCGGTGCCGCTGGCGATGTTCTCCAGGCAGCCGTACGAGCCGCACGGGCACCGCTGGCCGTCCAGGTCCACGCTGATGTGGCCGAGGTGGCCGGCGTTGCCGCTGGGTCCGGGGTGCACCGCGCCGTTGAGCACCAGTCCCGCGCCGACGCCGGTGGAGACCACCAGGCAGAGCGCGTTGTCGGCGCCCCGGGCGGCGCCGCGCCAGTGCTCCGCGGCGGCCATCGCGACCCCGTCCCCGGCCAGCGCCACCGGGCGGTCGGCCACGGCGGGGTGGGCGGCGACCTCGACGGTGAGCGGGAACTCGCGCCAGCCGGGGATGTTGACCGGGCTGACCGTGCCGCCGACGAGGTCCACCGGTCCGGCGCTGCCGATGCCGACGGCGGTGACCGCCGCCCAGTCGGGGGAGGCGGCGAGGTGGTCCAGTACCCGGTGCACCACGGCCAGCACCTCGGCGCCGGACTCCTTCGCCGGGGTCGGCAGCTGGACGCGGTGGGCGAGCGTCCCGGCGGAGTCGACGAGCGCCCCGGCGATCTTGGTGCCGCCGATGTCGACGGCTGCCCACACCGGACCGACGAGCAGGGGGCCGGCGAACTGCGGGGTGGTGGACGGCGAGGGCGCGGTCATGGCGGAGGGCTCCGGTGGGGTGGACGCACGGACGGACGGGCAGCCGGCCCGCCGCCCCCGGAGGACCGGGGCGGCGGGCCGGACAGGACGTAGCAGGAGGTAGCAGGACGAGCAGGACGAGCACGAGGACAGGACGAGGACAGGACGAGGACAGGACGAGGACAGGACGAGCAGGACGACAGGGACAGCAAACAGGATCAGCGCGCCGGCGTCAGCCGCAGGGTCACCAGTTCGAACGGCCGCAGCGCCAGCCGCACCCCGTCGCCGTCCGCCACGACCTCGCCGCGGGTGCCGTCCCACGGCCGCTCCAGCAGGTCGCAGGGCACCGCGGCGGCCAGCGCGAAGGAGGTCGCCAGCCGCCCCCGGGCCCGGCCGCCGCCCGACTCGTAGACCCGTACCACCAGGTCCCCGCTGCCGTCGTCGGCCAGCTTGACGGCGCTCACCACCAGCGCGTCCTGGTCCAGCTCGACCAGCGGCCGCACCGCCTCCGCCGAACCGGTCACCCGGCGCTCGGGCAGGCCCACCGCGTAGCCCTCGCGGACGGCGTCGCCGATCTCCGCGCCCGGCACCAGCGCGTGCCGGAACCGGTGCCGCCCCTGGTCGGTGCGCGGGTCGGGGAAGCGCGGCGCGCGCAGCAGCGAGAACCGGACCGTGGTGGTGGTGCCGCCGTCCTCCGCGCGCACCGCCCGGGTCACGTCGTGCCCGTAGGTCGAGGGGGTGACCAGCGCGACGCCCCAGCCCGGTTCGGCCAGGTGCACGAAGCGGTGGTTGCAGGCCTCGAACTTGGCCGCGTCCCAGCTGGTGTTGGTGTGAGTGGGCCGGAACTGGTGGCCGAACTGGGTCTCGGCCGCGTACCGCTCGGTGTGCACGTCCAGCGGGAACGCGAGCTTCAGGAACTTCTCCGCCTCGTGCCAGTCCACCTCGGTGTCGATGTCCAGCCGGCCCGAGCCCGCGCGCAGGGTCAGCGTCTGGGTCACGGTGGAGGAGCCGAACGAGCGGGCGACCCGCACCGCGACCTCCGCCGGGCCCTCGGCGTGCACCGCGACCTCGTCGGCCGCGACCAGGTCGGTGACCGTGTTGCGGTAGAACTGGTCGACGTCCCAGGCGTCCCACATGTTCGGGAAGTCGGGGTGCAGTTGGAGCAGGTTGGCCCGGGTGCCCGGGGCGACGGCCTCCCGGCCGCTCGCCGCGTCCACCGCCGACACCACCAGGCCGTCGCCGTCCACCACCACCCGCAGCAGCCCGTTGTCGAGCACGAAGCCGCCGCCCTCGCGCGCGGTCACCGCGCAGTCGCCCGGACCGGCCACCGCCACCGCCGCGCCGCCGGCCGGCACCGCCGAGCGTCCGTGCGGGGCGCCGTTGAACACCAGCTCGCGCCCGCCCGCCGGATCGCCCGCCAGGGCCCGCTGGGCGGCGCCGATCAGCTCCTCCAGCTCGGCCGCCAGGCCCGCGTACGTCGCCTCCGCCTCCCGGTGCACCCAGGCGATCGAGGAGCCCGGCAGGATGTCGTGGAACTGGTGCAGCAGCACGGTCTTCCAGATCCGGTCCAGCCGCTCGTACGGGTAGGCCAGGCCGGTGCGCAACGCGGCCGTGGCACACCAGAGTTCGGCCTCCCGCAGCAGGTTCTCGCTGCGCCGGTTGCCCTGCTTGGTACGGGCCTGGCTGGTCAGGGTGGCCCGGTGCAGCTCCAGGTACAGCTCGCCCACCCAGACCGGCGGCTTCGGGTACTCGGCCTCGGCCTCGGCGAAGAACTCGGCCGGGCGCTGCCACCGCACCGTGGCCGAGCCCTCCAGGTCGCGCAGCCGGGCGGCCTTGCCGACCATCTCGCGGGTGGTGCCGCCGCCGCCGTCGCCCCAGCCGGTCGGCGCCAGCGAGTGCCGGGCCACCCCCTTGTCCTTGAAGTTCCGTGCCGCGTGGGCGATCTCGGAGCCCTTCATGGAGCAGTTGTAGGTGTCCACGGGCGGGAAGTGGGTGAAGATCCGGGTGCCGTCGATGCCCTCCCAGAGGAAGGTGTGGTGCGGGAACTTGTTGATCTGGCTCCAGGAGATCTTCTGGGTCAGCAGCCACTTGGAGCCCGCGTTGCGGATGATCTGCGGCAGGCCGCCGGTGAAGCCGAAGGTGTCCGGCAGCCAGGCCTCCTCGTTCTCGATCCCGAACTCGGCCAGGAAGAACCGCTTGCCGTGGACGAACTGACGGGTCATCGCCTCCGAGGAGGGCATGTTGGTGTCGGACTCCACCCACATGCCGCCGGCCGGGACGAAGCGGCCGTCCGCCACCGCCTTCTTCACCCGGGCGTACACCTCCGGGCGGTGCTCCTTGATCCAGGCGAACTGCTGTGCCTGGGACATGGTGTAGAGGAAGTCCGGCTCGTCCTCCAGCAGCGCGGTCATGTTGGCGGCGGTCCGGGCGACCTTGCGGACCGTCTCCCGCAGCGGCCACAGCCAGGCCGAGTCGATGTGGGCGTGGCCGATCGCGCCGATCCGGTGCGCGGACGGCGCGGCGGGCGCGGCCAGCACCTCGACCAGACAGGAACGGGCCGCCGCCGCGGTGCCGTTGACGTCCTGGAGGTCGATCGCGTCGAGGGCCCGCTCGACCGCGCGCAGCAGCTCCCAGCGGCGGGCGCCGTCGGCCGGCAGCTCGGCCATCAGCTCGCCGAGCACCTCCAGGTCCAGCACCAGCTGCCAGACCGTCTCGTCGAAGACCGCGAGGTCCATCCGCGCCAGCCGGTACTGCGGCTTGTCCCCGGCGGTCTCCTTGTCGCCCAACTCGGTGGGCAGGAAGGGGTGGTAGTCCAGGATGACCGGGTTGGCGGCGGCCTCGACATGCAGCAGCACCGGCTCGCCGCCTACCGCCGAGGCGGCGATCCGCACCCACTGGTTCTGCGGGTTGAGGCCCTTCACCGGGCTGCCGTCGGGGCGGTACACCAGGCCCTCGCACTGGAAGCCGGGCATATTGGCGTCGAAGCCGAGGTCGATCAGCGCCTCGACGGTCCGCCCGGCCCAGGCCTCGGGCACCGTCCCGGCCACGGTGAGCCAACTGGTGCTCCAGGGCGCGCCCCAGGCGTCCCCGACCGCGATCGGCGAGCGCGGCGCGGCCAGGCCCTCGGCGACCGGGACGGGCTCACCGGGCGCGGTCCAGACCGAGACGGTCAGCGGGACGGACTCGGGGTACACCGCCGGGCGGATGCGCTCCTCCAGGACGCGCTTGAGGCGGGCTTCGACGAGGGTGCGGTCATCGTGCATGTCAGCGGACTCCGTTGGGCGACTGGGCGAGGGGGAGGGAGGGTCGGCGGAGTTCGTCCGGGTGGACGAGTTCGGTGATGCCGCGGGCGGCGAGGTGGGCGGCGTCCCCGGCGCGCTCGGCCAGGACCGCGGTCGGCCGGGCGCCGTCCGCGGCCAGCCGCATGAAGGTCTCGAACACGGCGCCGCCGGGACCGCAGACCGAGCGGCCGGGGGCGGTCACCTCGTCCCCGGCGGCGACCACCACGGCGGTGCGGCGCGGCGCGGGCGCCCGCCAGTCGGCGCGCGCGGCGGCGACGGCCCCGGCCAGCCGCTCCCCGGCCGGCTTGACCCGCCGGTCGCTGGTCAGCAGGCCGAGGCTGTACTCCAGCTCCGGGAAGTCCGCCAGCGAGCGGTCCACGTCGTGCGAGCACCACCAGGTGACGCCCCACAGGTCGGGGCAGTCCAGCACCGCGGCGACGGTCGCGCCGGTGAACCGGGCGGCGTCCGCGGCGGTGATGTGCGGGGCCGGGGCGCCGACCTCCTGGAGCCAGACCGGGCGGTGCGGGTCCCCGGCCCAGGCCTTGGACAGCTCCACCAGGTAGGCGGCGTGCTGGTCGCTCGCGGTGGAGCGGGCGCCGTAGCGCTGCGCGGTGCCGTTGAACACCCAGGAGTGCACGGCGGTGGCCGCGCCGATCCGGGCCGAGTGCCAGGGGGTGAACGGGTGCCCGTCGAGGTACCAGGCGGCGTCGTAGGAGGCGTGCAGGTGCAGCCGGCCGGGGGCGCCCCGCTCGCAGGCGTCGACCATCCGGCGCAGCCAGGCGTCGGCCTGCTCGGGGGTGGCCCGGTGCGGGTCGGGGTGCGGCTCGCCGGAGAACTGGTTGACCTCGTTGCCGACCGTCATGCCGAGGAAGTTGGGCCGTTCGGCGAGGGCGGCGGCGAGGGTGCGCAGATAGGCGGCCTGGCCGTCGACCACGTCCGGGTCGGTGAACATGTTCCGGCGGTGCCAGGTGCGGATCCAGGCCGGTTCGAAGTCGAAGCTGGACAGGTGGCCCTGGAGGCCGTCCACGGCGACGTCGAGCCCGCGCTCCCCGGCCGCGTCCACCAGCGCCACGAGCTGCTCGACGGCGCGCGGGCGGATCAGCGTGCGGTTGGGCTGGAACAGCGGCCAGAGCGGGAACACCCGGACGTGGTCGAGGCCGAGCGCGGCGATCGAGTCGAGGTCGGCGCGGACGGCGTCGAGGTCGAAGTCGAGCCAGTGGTGGAACCAGCCGGCGGTGGGCGTGTAGTTGACGCCGAAGCGCGGGGCGGTGGTCCGCGGAGCGGTGGTCATGGTCGGTGGCTCCCTGGGAGGAGGAACGGCGGTGCGTCCGGTGCGGTCCGGCGGGGCCGTCCGGTGCGGTCGTCCGGTGCGGTGCGTCCGGGTGCGGTGCGTCCGGTGCGGGGTTCAGCCCTTCACGGCACCCTCCTCCACTCCCTTGAAGAAGAAGCGCTGGCACACCGCGAACACCACCACGATCGGCAGGAAGGCGATCATGGTGCCGGCCGCGATCAGTCGGGGGTTGGCGCTGAAGGTGCCGTTGAGGTACTGCAGGCCCACCGTCAGGGTGTACTTCTGCGGGTCGTTGAGCACGATCAGCGGCCAGAGGAAGTCGTCCCAGGCGCCGATGAAGGTGAAGATCACGATCACGCTGAGCATGCCGCGCACGTTCGGCAGCCCGATGTGCCACAGCCGCTGGCGGACGTTGGCGCCGTCCACCAGCGCGGCCTGCTCCAGTTCGGGCGGGACGGCGGCGAAGGCGGTGCGCATCAGCAGCACATTGAGCATGGAGAGCGCACCGGGCAGGGCGACCCCGGTCAGGGTGTCGGCCAGGCCGAGGCTGCGCACGGTGACGTACTGGGAGACGACCGTGGCCTCGCCGGGCAGCACCAGGGTGGCCAGCAGCAGGCCGAACACCAGCCGGACGCCCCGGAACCGCAGCTTGGCGAGCGCGTAGCCGGCCAGGGTGCAGCCGACCACGTTGCCGAAGATCGCGATGCCGGCGACGACCAGCGAGTTGGCGGCGTACGTCCAGACCGGGATGGTGTCGGCGACCTTGAGGTAGTTGTCGACGGTGGGGTGGTCCGGGAGGAAGTGCGGGGTGGCGGACCAGACGTCCTCGGTCGGGCCCTTGAGGGAGGTGGAGAGCTGCCACAGGAACGGCCCGACGACCAGCAGCAGCACGAACAGGAGCAGCAGGTAGCGCAGCGCGGTCTCGGCGGGGGAGGGAGTGTTGAAGCTGCGGGAGCGCGGGGTGTTGGAGCCGCGGGAGCGCCTCACGGTCAGGCCGCCTTCCGGTTGAGGCGCGTCAGCAGCAGCATCGGGCCGAGGGTGATGAGGAACAGCAGCAGGCTGAGTGCCGAGGCGTAGCCGAGGTGGCCGGTGAAGCCCCGGCTGTACATCTGGATCAGCATCACCACCGACATGTCCCGGCCGCCGGGGCCGCCGGTGCCGTTGGAGAGCACGTACAGCTCGGAGAACACCCGCAGCGAGGAGACCGAGATCAGCACCGAGACCAGCACCATGGTGGGCCGTACCCCCGGCAGGGTGACGTGCAGGAAGCGGCGCAGCGCGCCCGCGCCGTCGACGGCGGCGGCCTCGTGCAGCTCCCGGCCGACGTTGGCGAGCGCCGACAGGTAGATGACCATGTAGTAGCCGAGGCCCTTCCAGGTGGTCAGGGCGATCGCGCTGAGCAGCAGCAGCCAGCGGTCGGTGAGGAAGGGGACCGGTGAGTCGGCGAGGCCGGTCTGCCGCAGCACGCCGTTGATCAGCCCCCGGTCGTTCAGTGCCCAGCCCCAGATCAGGGCGACCACGACGGCGGAGGCGACGACGGGGGTGTAGAAGGCGGTGCGGAAGAAGGTGATGCCGGGCAGTCGGCGCTGGACCAGCAGGGCCAGCAGCAGCGGCAGTACGGTCAGCAGCGGCAGGCAGATCAGCAGGTAGATCACGGAGTTGAGCAGGGCGTCGGCCAACTGGTCGTCGCTGAAGGCGCGTTGGTAGTTGTCGAGGCCGGTGAACCGTCCGCCGCCGAGGGGCTTGGCGTTGGTGAACGACAGGATCACCGTGTTGGCGGCGGGCCAGAGGTTGAAGACGGCCAGCCAGATCAGTGCGGGCCCGGCGAGCAGCCAGGGGGTGAACCAGCGCCGGTGGGTCATGCCGTGCCTTCCTGGGGCGGGGGTCGCGGGTCGTTCCCGGTGGGCGGCGGCTCCCCGGGGGCGGGGCCGCCGCCCACCGGCGCGCGGGCGGTCAGGTCCACCGGCGCGCGGGCGGTCAGCCCTTGAGGAGCTGGTTGCACCGCTCGACGGCGGTGTCCAGGGCCTGCTTGGAGCTGGTGTCGCCGCTGATCGCGAGGGTGAACTGCTGCTTGACGATGGTGCTCATGGCGTCGTCCACCTGGACCGGCTGGAGCATCTTGGCCTTGGCCAGCGAGGTGAAGGCGACGACCTTGGCGTCGCCGGCGTTGCTGCCGTCCGACTTGCTGAACAGCGGGTCGTTAGCGGAGGCCTTGGTGGAGGGGAAGATGCTGGTCAGCCGGGAGAACGCGGCCTGGTTCTCCGGGCTGGTGACCCAGCGGGCCAGGGCCACGGCGGCGGCCGGGTTCTTGGTGTTCTTGGGCACGGACACGCCCTGGACGTAGAGCGGCGGGGTGCCCATCGACGGTGAGGAGACGATCTTCGGGGCGAGGGTGGGGTTGTCGGTGGCGACGGTGGTGATGAAGTTGGCCCCGGCGGTCGTCCAGGCGGCGGTGCCGGCGGTGAAGAGCTTGGAGTTGCCGGCGTAGGTGTCGGTGAGGACGTCGTTGGGCAGCAGCCCCTCCTTGAATGCGGCGCGGTACTTGTCCAGTACGGCCGCGGCCTCGGGGGTGTTGAAGGTGAACGACCTGCCGTCCTCGGCCATCACCTTGACGCCCGCGTCGACCAGGTCGCCGAGGCCGGGCTTGCGGCTCATCAGGTAGGCGGAGCCGCCGGCCTTCTCCTTGAAGGTCCTGGCCTGGGCGATGAGTTCGTCCAGGGTGGTGGGGAGCTTCTTCGGGTCCAGGCCGTACTTGGCGAGCAGCTCGGAGTTCCAGTAGTTGACGTCGGTGTTGAGGTACCAGGGGTAGCCGAAGGTGCCGCCCAGGCCCGCGAACCGGTAGGCGTCGAGGCCGCCGGTGACGTACTCCTCGCCGAGCTTCGGGTCGGCCTTGGCGACGTCCAGCAGCAGGCCCTGCTTGGCCAGCGGGAGGGCGAAGTCCGGTGGGAGGTTCACCACGTCGGGCAGGGTGCCGGCGGCGGCCTGGCTGAGCACCTTGTCGGAGTAGCCGTCGCCGGGCTGGTCCAGCCAGTCGACCTCGACGCCGGGGTACTTCTGCTCGAAGCCGTCGATCACGCCCTGCACATAGGCGGTGAACTTCGGTTTCAGCGCCCAGGTCTGGAGCGAGACCTTGCCCTTGACCTCGCCGGTGGCGGCGGCGCTCGCCGCGCTGTCACTGCTGCCGGAGCTGCCGTCGGAGCCGAGTCCGCAGCCTGTGGCCAGGGTCGCGGTGAGTACCGCCGTCGTCACTGCCGCCCGGATTCTACGCATGAGGGTTCTCCCGTGGTGGGTGGGGGAGGGGATGCATCGGGGATTGCGCGCGGTTTCGGAACCTGTCTTACTAAACCGGTCTAGCTATTGCAGGGACTATGCTCCGGCCTAAACTTGGCTGTCAAGAGAGGAGTCGGAACCCGTGGGCAGACCGACCATCGCCGACATCGCCCGTCGGGCGGGCGTCTCCAAGGGCGCGGTGTCCTTCGCGCTCAACGGCCGCCCGGGGGTGAGCGAGGCGACCAGGGCCCGGATCCTCCAGGTCGCGGAGGAGATGAACTGGCGGCCGCACAGCGCCGCCCGCGCCCTCGGCGGGGCCAGGTCGGACGCGGTCGGGCTGGTGATCGCCCGCCCGGCCAGGACCATCGGCGTCGAGCCGTTCTTCAGCCAACTGCTCTCCGGCCTCCAGGCGGTGCTGTCCGCGCACTCCGTCGCCCTGCACCTGATGGTGGTCGAGGACACCGCGGCCGAGATCGAGGTCTACCGCCGCTGGACCTCCGAGCACCGGGTCGACGGCTTCATCGTGGTCGACCTCCAGCTGCGCGACCCCAGGCTCGCCGTGCTGGACGCGCTCGGCCTGCCCGCCGTCGTGCTCGGCGGACCGGGCAAGGGCGCCGGGCCGCTGCGGATCTGGGCCGACGACCGGGAGGCGATGCTCTCCATCGTCGACTACCTGGCCGCCATCGGGCACCGGCGGATCGCCCACCTGGCCGGACTGCCGCACTTCCAGCACACCCAGCGGCGGATCCGGGCGCTGCGCGACGCCTCCCGCCGGCTCGGACTGGAGGAGGCGCTCTCGGTGCCGACCGACTTCAGCGACGCAGAGGGCGCCGCCGCCACCCGCACCCTGCTCTCCCGGCCCCGGCGGCCCACCGCGATCGTCTACGACAGCGACGTGATGGCGGTGGCCGGCCTCGGCGTGGCGGGGGAGATGGGCGTCGCGGTGCCCGGGGAGCTCTCCATCGTCTCCTTCGACGACTCGGTGCTCGCCCGGATCGTGCACCCGCCGCTCACCGCGCTGAGCCGGGACACCTTCGCGCTCGGCGAGCAGGTGGCGCGCAGCCTGCTGGCGGTGATCGACGACGCCGGTCCCGACCGTGACCTGCAGATGCCGACCCCGCGGCTGACCGTGCGCGAGTCCACCTCGCCGCCGGCCGGCGGTTCACCGGCGGGTGTGAACTCCACCGGCACCGTTGACAGCGCCTCTGAACCGGTTTAGCCTCGCTGGCGCCGAGCGGGCCCCGCTCGGCGCACCACCGTGGGGCCGGAGTCCGGCGAGGCGCCCACGGCCGTCCGGCCGGCCCGTTCGCACCCGGGCCCGCACCGGTTCCACCGCGCCCGCGCGCCGCACCCCGCCCGGGGCCCGTACCACCGGCACCGCGCACCCGGCCCCGCCCCGCCCCGCACATGCCGTACACGTAGACGTCGCACCCGCACCCGCCGTACCCGCACCCGCCGTACCCGCACCCGCCGTACCCGCACCCGCCGTACCCGTACCTGCCGTACCCGCACATGCACCCCCGGGCCGCGCCCGCCCCGGGCGAGGCCCGCCCCCACCCTCCTCCGCCTTCCGCGCGAACGGAGCCAGCGCATGTCACGACGACGGATCCCCCGCCTGCTCGGCGTCGCCCTCGGCGCAGCCGTCCTGGGCCTCACCCCCGCGGTCGCCCGGGCCGCACCCACCCCCGCCGCCCCGTCCCCGGCGGTGGCCCCCGCCGCCGCAGCGGCCGCCACCGGCACCCAGCCCTACGCCTCCTACTGGTACCCGAACACCATCCTCGGCTGGGACCCGGCCACCGACCCGGACGCCCGGTTCAACCGTGCCCGCGTCCCGCTCCAGCCCCGCACCACCGACCCGGGGCTCAAGGCCAACCCCAACGCCCGTGCGGGCGAAGGGAAGATCGCCTCCCTGGTCTCCTTCGGACCCACCTCCAACAATCCCTCCCAGGGCTCCACCGACCCCAACTACTACGCCTTCGGCTACTGGCAGTACGTCGACAAACTGGTGTTCTGGGGCGGCTCGGCCGGTGAGGGCCTCATCCTCGCCCCCAACCCGACCGTGATCGACGCCGCCCACCGCAACGGCGTCAAGGTCTACGGCACGGTGTTCTTCCCGCCCGCCGCGTACGGCGGCCAACTCCAGTGGGTGCGCGACTTCGTGCAGAAGTCCGGCAGCCGCTACCCCGTCGCCGACAAGCTCGTCCAGGCCGCCCAGTACTACGGCTTCGACGGCTGGTTCATCAACCAGGAGACCGGCGGCGGCGATTCGGCCCTCGCCGGCCAGGTCCGCGACCTGATGCAGTACACCAAGGCGCAGAGCGCGACCGAGTTCATGTGGTACGACGCCATGACCGAGTCCGGATCGGTCAGTTGGCAGAACGCCCTGACCAGCGCCAACGACACCTTCCTCCAGGACGGTGCGAAGCGCACCTCCGACTCGATGTTCCTCAACTTCAACTGGTCGTCCGGCGGCCTGGACTCCTCCCGCACCCTGGCCCGGGGCCTCGGCCGGGGCGAGTACGAGCTCTACTCCGGCATCGACACCGAGGCCAACGGCTACAACACCGGCGTCGACTGGAACACGCTCTTCCCCGCCGGGAAGCCGCACACCACTTCGCTCGGCCTCTACCGCCCCGAGTGGACCTGGAAGTCGGCGACCGACCGGGCCGACTACCTGGCCAAGGACGCCCGGTACTGGGTCGGCGCCAACAACGACCCCTCCAACACCTCCACCACCTCCTCCTGGAAGGGCCTGGCGAGCTACGTCGCCGAGTCCACCCCGGTCACCGCCAAGCCCTTCGTCACCAACTTCTCCTCCGGCGAGGGCGACTTCTACAACGCGGCCGGCACCCGGGTCGCCACCGGCGGCTGGAACAACCTCTCGCTCCAGGACGTCCCGCCCACCTACCACTGGCTGGTGGAGTCCACCGGCAGCAAGGTCACCCCGTCCGTCGACTTCGCCGACGCCTACGAGGGCGGCTCCTCGCTGCGCCTCACCGGGACGCCGAGCGCCGCCAACACCGTGCGGCTGTACCAGAGCAGGCTGCCGGTCGCGGCCGACACCAAGCTGTCGGTGGTGCTGAAGGCCCCGACCGCCGGGCCCACCCGCCTCGCCGCCGCGGTCTCCTTCACCGACGCACCGACCACCTTCACCACCCTCGACCTCGGCGCCACCACCGGCACCGGCTGGGAGCGCCGGACCCTCGACCTGTCCGCCTACGCCGGCCGCACCATCGCCCAGATCGGTCTGCGGACCACCGGCACCGGCTCCGCCTACGATCTGCGGATCGGTCAACTCGCCGTGTACGACGGCGCGGTGGACGCACCGGCGGCTCCGTCCGGGCTGACCCTGCTCGGCGCGGCCGACGTGGTGGCCGGGAGCAGCCAGTCGCTGCGGCTCGCCTGGACGCCGTCCCCCGGCGGGAACGTGCACCACTACGAGCTGTACCGGCGCAACGCCGACGGCACCCGGGGCTACCTGGGCGCCACCCCGTCCGACGCCTTCTTCGTCAACCGGCTCGACCGCGCCGGGACGGAGGCGAGCACCACCGTCGAGGTCGAGGCCGTCTCGACCGAGTACGGCCGCTCGACCGTCGCCACCACCACCGTGCCCTGGACCGGCACCCCGCCCACCGGCAGCAATCTGGCGCTGGGCCGTCCGGCCACCGCCTCCGGCCAGTGCAACACCGACGAGGGCCCGGCCAAGGCCGTCAACGGCACCGTCAACGGCGGCAACGGCGACAAGTGGTGCACCCTCACCAGTAGCAAGTGGCTGGAGGTGGACCTCGGTTCGGCGAAGCCGCTGACGAAGTTCGTGGTCAAGCACGCCCAGGCGGGCGGGGAGAGCGCCTCGTTCAACACCCGGGACTTCTCGGTCCAGGTCCGCTCCGCCGCCACCGACCCGTGGACCACCGTCGCCACCGTCACCGGCAACACCGCCGGCACCACCACCCACCCCGTGACCACCACGGCCCGGTACGTCCGGCTGGTGGTGACCAAACCGACCCAGGGCACCGATCCGGCCGCCCGGATCTACGAGTTCGAGGCCTGGGGCGCCTGACCCTCCCCCGGGGAGCCCGACACCCCGTCGCGCTCCCCGGACCGCCGCTTCCCGAAAGGACCCTCCCCGTGCCGGTCACCCTCACCGCCGTCGAGAGCACGGACCTGTTCACCGGCCCCGAGCACGCCCCGCGGCAGCTGCTGCGGGTCACCCTCGACGGCCCGCCCGCCACCCGGATCACCGTCACCGGCCCGGGCGTGCGCGGCGAGGCGGCCGGCACGGGGCAGGTCGAAGTCCCCCTGGAGATCACCGGCGCCGCCCCCGGCGCCCGGCTGCCGGTCACCGTCGAGGCCGGCGGGGCCCGCGCCGGGGGCGTCGTCGAGGTCGCCGAACCCGGCTGGACGATGTTCCTCGTCTCGCACTTCCACTACGACCCGGTGTGGTGGAACACCCAGGCCGCCTACACCTCCCCCTGGGAGCTGCTCTCCGCCGACGCCACCACCCGGCCGCTGTGGGAGCGCAACGGCTTCGCGCTGGTCGACGCGCACCTCGACCTCGCGCTGCGCGACCCGGTGTACAAGTTCGTGCTTGCCGAAGTCGACTACCTGAAGCCGTACTTCGATCAGCACCCGGAGCGCCGGGAGACGCTGCGGCTGCTGCTCGACCGGGGCCAGGTGGAACTCGTCGGCGGCACCTACAACGAGCCCAACACCAATCTCACCGGCGCCGAGACCACCATCCGCAACATCGCCTACGGCATCGGCTACCAGCGCGACATCCTCGGCGGCGATCCGCAGACCGCTTGGCAGCTGGACGTGTTCGGGCACGACCCGCAGTTCCCCGGCCACCTCGCCGCCGCCGGACTCACCGGCAGCGCCTGGGCGCGCGGCCCGTTCCACCAGTGGGGCCCGATCCAGAAGAACTTCCGGGAGGCCAAGGACGACGCCCGGGTGATGCAGTTCCCCAGCGAGTTCGAGTGGATCGCCCCGAGCGGCGAGGGCGTGCTCACCCACTACATGCCGCACCACTACTCGGCCGGCTGGTGGATGGACTCCTCGGCCGACCTGGCCACCGCCGAACGGGCCGTGTACGAGCTCTACCGCAAGCTCAAGCCGGTCGGCGCGACCAGGAACCTGCTGCTGCCGGTCGGCACCGACTACACCCCGCCCAACAAGTGGGTCACCGCGATCCACCGCTCCTGGGCCGCCAAGTACCTGTGGCCGAGGTTCGTCTGCGCCACCCCCCGCGACTTCCTGGACGCGGTGCGCGCCGAACTCGCCGCGACCGGCCGCCGTCCCGGCCCGCAGAGCCGGGACATGAACCCGGTCTACACCGGCAAGGACGTCTCCTACATCGACACCAAGCAGGCCCAGCGGGCGGCGGAGACCGCGGCCGTCGACGCCGAGAAGCTCGCGGTGCTCGCCGAGGCGCAGGGACTGGGCCGCTACCCGGCGGCCGCGCTCGACAAGGCCTGGCGCCACCTCGCCTACGGCGCCCACCACGACGCGATCACCGGCTCCGAGTCCGACCAGGTGTACCTGGACCTGCTCGGCGGCTGGCGGGAGGCGTACGACCTGGCGGCCGACGTCCGGGACCGGGCCCTGGACGCGTTGACGGCGCGGATCGGCACCCCGGTGGGCGACGGGGGCTGCGTGGTCGTCACCAACACGCTCTCCTTCGACCGCACCGACCTGGTCGCCGTCCCGCTGCCCCCGTTGCCTCCCGGGGCGACGGCCGGCGGGGTGCGGGTGCTGGACGACACGGGCGCGCCGGTGCCCTGCGCCCTCGACCGGGGCACCCTGCGCTTCCTGGCCGAGGACGTGCCGGCGCTCGGCTGGCGCACCTGGCGGCTGCTGCCCGGGGCCCCGGCCGAGACGCCCTGGTACCCGGCCGAGGGCCTCACCGTCGCCAACGCCCGCTACCGGGTCACCGCCGACCCGGCCCGCGGCGGCGGCCTCTGCTCCGTCCAGGACCTGCGCCACGAGCGGGAGTTGATCCGGACCGGCCTGGTCGGCAACGAGCTGCGGGTGTACGAGGAGTACCCCCAGCACCCCGACTTCGGCGAGGGTCCCTGGCACCTGCTGCCCAAGGGCCCGGTGACCGGCTCCGGCTCCGGTCCGGCCGAGGTGCGGCGCGAGACCGGCCCGCTCGGCGAACGCCTGGTGGTCACCGGGGCGGTGGACGGACTGCGGTTCGAGCAGACGGTCACCCTCTGGCGGGGCCTCGACCGGGTCGACTGCCGGACCAGGGTGCTCGACCACCGCGGTGCCGACCGGCTGCTGCGGCTGCGCTTCCCGGTCGACCTGCCGGGAGCGCTGCCGGTCAGCGAGGTGGCGGGCGCCGTCGTCGGCCGGGGCTTCGCGATGCCGGACGTCGACTCGGCCGAGGCGCCGTGGACCCTCGACAACCCCGCCAACACCTGGTTCGGCCTCGGCTCCACCGCGCGGGTCGTGCTCACCGACCCGGCCACCGGCGCGCCGCTCGGCGAACGGGCCTTCGGCGTCGCGGAGGTGGTCGTCCCCGAACTGGACGCCGCCGCCGACGCCCGGGAGCTGGTCGTCGCGCTGGCCCGGGTCGGCGTCACCGCCACCACCTCCGGTGCCGACTGGGCCCGGTACGGCTGGCTGGACGTCGACTCCAACCTGCCGGACCTGCGGATCCTCCTCGGCGGTCCCGAAACCAACGACGCCACCCGGGAGTTGCTGGAACGCGCGGGCGAGGAGTACGCGGCCGTGCTCAAGGCGCACGGCGCCGTCTGGGTGCCGGCTGCCGCCCCACTGACCGAGGTCTGGCGGCCCGGCGCGGACCTGCGCGACCTGCGGGCCCTGCCCGCGCTGGTCGTCACCGACCCGGCGGCGCTCGCCGCCGACCTCGCGGACGCCCGGATCACCGTCCGCTGCCCGGCGGCCCCGCCCGCCGCTGAACAACTCACCGACCACACCGCGGCGTTGCTGACGTACGGCCTGCCCGGCTTCGCCGTCGACAGCACCGGCGCGCTCCACCTGTCGCTGCTGCGCTCCTGCACCGGCTGGCCCTCCGGCGTCTGGATCGACCCGCCCCGGCGCACCCTGCCCGACGGCACGTCCTTCCAGCTCCAGCACTGGACGCACGACTTCCACTACGCCCTGGTCGGCGGTCCCGGCGACTGGCGGGACCAGGAACTCCCCTCGCGGGGGCAGGAGTTCAACCACCCGCTGTACGCCCGGGCGGTGCCCTCCGGGCAGTCGGGACCGCTGCCCGCCACGCTCTCCTGGCTGCGGGTCGAACCCGCCCGCCGGGTGCTGCTCGGCGCCCTCAAGCCGGCCGGCAACCCGATCGCCAACGGGTCCGCCGCCACCGCCTCCGCCCAACTGCTGACCGTCCGCCTGGTCGAGTCGACCGGACTGGGCAGCACCGTCGCCCTCGGCGGCGCGCTGGGCCTGGTCGACCTGCGCCACGCCGACCTGCTGGAGCGGCCCACCGGCCCGGTCGAGGGCGAACTCACGCTCCCCGGTTCGGCGTTCGCCACCCTGCTGGCCCGCCCCGGGGTGGCCGCCGAGCCGGCCGGACCCGTGCTCGGCGCGGCCGCCGAGCCGGCCCAGCCCGTGCACGCCCGCTACTGGCTGCACAACCGGGGCCCGGCGCCGCTCGGCTACCTCCCGGTGTCCGTCGGCGCCTCGCCCGGCCTGCTGCGGACGGCCGGGGAGCCCGTCACCCTGTCGGTGGCGCTCTCCTCGCAGCTCCAGGACGCCGCCGTGGAGGGCACCGCCACCGTCCACCCGCCGGAGGGCTGGACGGCCGGTCCCACCGCCCGCCCCTACCGGCTGGCCCCCGGTGGCCACCTCCGCTTCCCGGTCACCCTCACCCCGCCCGCCGACTCCGAACCCGGCCTGTACTTCGCCGCCGTCCGGGTGGCCCACGATGGGCAGGAGGTCGAGGACGTGGTCACGGTGGCGGTCGGCGAGCTGCCGGACGTCCTCCCCGTCCCCGGCGAGGCCCCCGAGGACTGGACCGCCGCCCAGGGCACCAGGGCCACCGAGGGCCGCGACACCGGCCTCGGTGTCGCCGTGCTCGCCGACACCGTCCGGCTGTCCCCGGGGGAGCGGGGCGTCCTGGCGCTGCGGCTGACCAACCGCACCCGCGGCGGGATCCGCGGCGAACTGCAACTCGTCTCGCCCTGGGGCAGTTGGGAGGCCGTCGGCGCCCCCGTCCGCGGCTTCAGCCTCGCCGCGGGCGCCGAATCGGTCGAGGAGTTCGAGGTCGCCGCCCCGGCCGCCATGGACCCCGGCGCGTACTGGGCCCTGGCCAAGGTGATGTGGTTCGGCCGCTGCCAGTACGCGCCCACCGTCGCGGTGGTGGTCGCGCCGTGACCGCCCCCGCCGAAGCCCCGGTCCTCGGCCTGCTCGACGGCCGGCCGCTGCCCCGCACCGGCCTCGACCGCCGCCTCGCCGCCCTGCGCGCCGGCCCCAGGGCCGCCGCGCTGCCGGTGCCGGGCAGCGGCGAGGACCGGCAACTCGCCCGCTGGGTCGCCCAGGTGCTGCTGACCGAGGCGCTCTGCGAGGCGGTCGCCGTCGAACGCGGCCTCGCCGTCCACCCGGGGGCCGGGCCCGCCCGGCTCGACCAGCGGGCCGCCGTCGAGCTCGGCTCCATCACCGCCGCCGCGTACGAGGGTTGCGCGGCGGTGCGGGCCGTCTGCGCCGAGGTCACCGCCGACGTCGAGCCCTCCGCCGCCGAGGTGGCCCACTACCGCGCCCTCACCGAACGCCCCCCGTCCGCCACACCGTGGCGGCTCGCCCTCCCCGACGGCTCCGTCCTCGACGCGACCCCGGACACCCTCCCGCTCGCCCTCGCCGAGGCCCTGGGCGCCGCGGCTCCCGGCGAGTGGGTCACCGTCGCGGGCTGGACCGCCGCCCGCCTCACCACCGTGCCCGCCCCTGCCCCCGCTCCCGCTCCCGACCCGTCGGCCGCCGTGCGGGCCGCCGCCCGCCGGGCCGCCTTCGTCCGCTGGCTCGACCACGCCCGCGCCGCCCGCCTCACCCTCGTCCCCGGCCTCGAACACCCCGGCGACCCGGCCCAGCCCGACAACCACCACCGCCACTGAGCGCGCGCCGACGCCCGCGCTGTCCGCCCGCCGCCCGCCCGGGCAGGCCGACTGCCCGTTCGGGCGGCGGGCGTGTGCAACCTTTTCGCCCGCCCGGGGCGTCAATACAGCGACGGGCGCCGCCCGCGGCCCCGGTCAGTACCGGTGCGAAAGGTCCGGCACGGCAATAGAGTTCGTGCACCGATCGCCTTGTCGGGCCCTTCCTGCGGATTTGTTGCGCGGCTGTGACAATCCCGGGGGAAAACCGGTTCGAGTGCCCACGGTCGAGGATTAGCATTCCGGCATGGAATCGAACACTCCCCCGACAGGGAACTCGCCCGAGGACGAGACACCGCAGCCGACCCGGAGCTCTCCGCTGCGGCTGGTCCGCCACGGCGCGACCTTCCTGGGCGTCAGTGTGGTGTCCGGCGCGCTGCTGGCGGGCATGGCCCTGCCCGCCGTCGGCGCGCTCGGGCTGTCCGCCAAGAACACGGCGGAGGGGTTCGACGACATTCCGGACGATTTCAAGACACCGCCGCTCACCCAGGCGACCCAGATCTTCGACGCCGGCGGCGCGCTGATCGCCAAGGTCTACGAGCGCGACCGCACGGTGCTCACCGCCGAGCAGATGTCCCCGCTGATGCGGCAGGCGCAGGTCGACATCGAGGACGCCCGCTTCTACGAGCACGGCGCCGTCGACCCCAAGGGCGTGATCCGGGCGATCAGCAAGAACGCGGAGAGCGGCACCACCGCCCAGGGCGCCTCCACACTGACCCAGCAGTACGTGAAGAACGTGAATGTGGAGAAGGCCGGCGACGACCCGGCGGCGGTCCGGGAGGCGCAGCGCAAGACCCTGGGCCGCAAGATCCAGGAGCTGAAGATCGCCATCAAGTTGGAGGAGGACCTCACCAAGGACCAGATCCTCACCAACTACCTCAACATCACCTATTACGGGAACGGCGCCTACGGTGTCGAGGCCGCCTCCCAGCGGTACTTCGGCAAGAGCAACAAGGACCTCACCATCGCGGAGGCCGCCACCCTGGCCGGACTGGTGCAGAACCCGTCCCAGTACGACCCCAAGGCGCACCCGCAGGCCGCGCTCAACCGGCGCAACACCGTGCTCGACAAGATGGTGGAGAACGGCCACATCACGGCCGACCAGGCCAAGGAGGCCAAGGCCGCCCCGCTGGGCCTGAACTACAAGGAACCGCAGAACGGCTGCATCACCGCCAAGGCGGGTATGGGCTTCTTCTGCGACTACGTCCGCCACGTGGTCAAGCAGGACCCGGTCTTCGGCGCCACCGCCGCCGAGCGCAAGAAGCTCTGGGACCAGGGCGGCCTGAACATCCGCACCACCCTCGACCCGGACAAGCAGGCCGCCGCCCAGAACGCGGTCAGCTCCAACGTTCGCGTCACCGACCCGGTGTCGGCCGCCGCCACCATGGTCGAGCCGGGCACCGGCAAGATCCTGGCGATGGCCCAGACCCGCCCGTACGGCCTCTCCGCGGCCAAGAACCAGACCGTCGTCAACTTCAACGTCGACGCGGCGATGGGCGGCGGCAACGGCTTCCAGCCCGGCTCCACCTTCAAGCCGGTCGTGGTGGCCGCCGCCCTGGAAGCGGGCCTGGCGCCCACCCAGGAGTACCCCTCGCCGAACAAGCTCGAGTACCCGACCATGAAGACCTGCGAGGGCACCTGGAAGAACACCACCAAGCCCAAGGCGGTGGTGCCCAACGAGTCGGCGAACGAGCAGGGGCCGTACCAGCTGAAGGAGGCGATGGCCCTCTCGGTCAACACCTACTTCGTGCAGATGGAGCAGGAGCTCGGCCTCTGCGCGGTCAAGCAGATGGCCAACAAGCTCGGCATCGCCACCAAGGCGAGCGGCAAGCCGCTGGAGGAGGTCCCCGCGATGGGCCTGGGCGTCGAGGAGGTGAGCCCGCTGAGCATGGCCGGGGTCTACGCGACCTTCGCCGCCAACGGCAAGTACTGCGCCCCGCTCGCCGTCACCTCGATCACCACCGTCGACGGCAAGGACGTGCCGGTCCCGCCCGCCCACTGCGAGACGGCCTTCTCCCCGGACACCGCCAAGGCGCTGAACACCATCCTCAACGGCGTCACCGAGACCGGCACCGGCCGCGACCTCGGCCTGGAGGGCGACCGGCAGATCGCCGGCAAGACCGGCACCTCCGACAAGAAGCGGGCCGCCTGGTTCAGCGGCTACACCCCGCAGCTGGCCACCTCGGTCTGGATCGGCGGACCCAACGGCGGTGTGGAGATGCGCAACATCACCATCAACGGCAAGTACCGCAAGGAGGTCTTCGGTGCCGACGGCCCCGGACCGATCTGGCGGGACGCCATGAACCAGGCCCTGCGCGGGACGCCCAAGCAGACCATGCCGATGGCCGACATCCCCGACCCGGCCCCCCGGAAGGACCCGAAGGACAGCGGCAGCGCCAGCGGCAGCCCCACGGGCTCGCCGACCGGTTCCCCGACCAACGGCACCCGCGGCGGCCGGACCTCGGCCCCGGCCCACCCCCCGGCCAACGCCCCGGCCACGGCTCCCGCCGGCGCTCCGGCCGAAGGAGCAGCGAACGCCCCCTCCGGACAGAACGACTGACTGTCGATCGGTCTTCCTGCGCACCGCCGGACGGCCGTGCTAAGACTGGCGGCGTGGGAGACGCGGAGGTCAGGAACCTGGTGGGCGGCGGGACGTATCACGGTCCCGTGATCCAGGGCGGGGACGTTCACATCCACCTGTCGCCCGGCGCGCCGGCCACCCCCGGCGCGCCGGGCGGGCCCGACCCGTGGACGGACGCAGCCGACCGCTCCGCCGTCTGGGACCACGTCCCGGCGGGCCGGGACACGACGGTCGTGCGGCAGTACATGCTCGCCGTCGTCGCCGCGCTGGCCGGGGTGTGCGACGGGGCCGCGGCCGCGCTGGCGGACGACCCCTGGCAGGACCCGGGGCTCGCGGTGCGGTTCGCCGAACAGGTGGAGTGGCTGCTCGGCGAGCCGGACCCGGACGGTCCGTTCGAGCTCTTCCCGGCCGAGGCGGCGCTGCTGGTCCTCCTGCCGTTCCTCTACCGCGCCAACCAGCTTCGTGCGGCGGCCCGTTGGGCGCCGGTCGTCACTCCGGGGCGGCTGGGTCCGGTGGCGGGGGCGGGCGCCGAGCGTCAGTCCTTCGAGGCGTTCGGGGACGAGTACGGCATGCTGCTCGAACGGACCAGGCTGCGGCCGGAGTCGGCCGGGCCGATCGGGTGGTGGCTGTTCCACCGGTGGCAGCTGCACCGGGGGATGCTCGCGGAACCGGCGGACGTGGCCGAGCTGTTGGGGCTGGTCGCCGAGCAGGCCGGTCCGCTCGGCGAGATCCTGGACGCAACCAGGGTGACCCGACTGCTGCACGGCATCCGGCGAGGGCCGGACGTCGCCAACATCGAGTTCCTGGACCACCTCCCGGCCGAGGACCGGCTGCGCGGGCCGGGACACCAGCGGGTCCGGGACCGCCGCCTCGTCCTGCTGCTCACGCTGGCACACAGCACCTGCCTGGACCTCACCGCGCTGCCGGACATCGTGGTGGAACACCTCGGCATCCCGCACCCGGTGGACCTCGGAGAGCTGCGGGGCACCGTCGACCGGGCGGTCTGGGGAGGCGAGGCGACGCTCCCCGTTCTCCGTGCCGAGTGCCACCACGAAGCGGTGATCGAGGGGCTGCGGGCCCACACGGCCCGCGCCGACGAGATCCTGCACGCCGTCGACCGGGCCGGGCGTGAGCGGATCACCTGTGCCATGCCGCGCCTGCCCGCGCGGCTCTCGGCGGACCAGGTCCGCCCGGCGAGCGGCGTGTTCGACGGCTGGGCCGGGTTCCGGACGGACGAGCGCAAGGTGCGCGAACTGCTGATGGGCGTCCAGCTCTACAAGGACCGCGACCTCGCGGTGCGGGAGCTGTACCAGAACGCCCTGGACGCCTGCCGCTACCGCCGCGCGCGCACCGAGTACCTGGACCGGACCGGGCCGGCCTCCTGGGCGTACGAGGGGCGGATCACCTTCGAGCAGGGCGTCGACGAGCACGGCCGCGCCTATGTCGAGTGCCGGGACAACGGGATCGGCATGGGCGACGCCGAGTTGCGGGGCGTCTTCTCCCAGGCGGGCGCCCGCTTCGCCGAACAGCCCGAGTTCAAGCTCGAACGCGCCGCCTGGAACCGGTTGGACCCGCCGGTGGAGCTGTACCCCAACAGCCGGTTCGGCATCGGTGTGCTCAGCTACTTCATGCTCGCCGACGAACTCACCGTCACCACCTGCCGGATGGGCCCGGACGGGCGCCCGGGCCCGGTGCTGGAGGTGGCGATCCACGGGCCCGGCCACCTGTTCCGGATCGTGCAGCGCGCGCCCTGGGGGGAGGAGAGCGGGACGGTCGTCCGGCTGCACCTGCGGGACTCGGTGACCGCCGGGGCCGAGTGGTCCTGCGTCGATGTGCTGGAACGGGTCCTCGGTGTGGCGGAGTTCGGGACCACGGCGGTGCAGGGCGAGCGGCGCGCGAAGTGGCAGGCCGGGCAGCTCCAGGTCCGGGAGCAGCCGGAACGGGAGCGCTTCGGCTTCGACGCCCACGGCGGCCGGGTCGACTGGGCGGACGCGCCGAAGGGCGTCCGGGTGACCTGGACCGAGCACGGCGGGGCCCTGTTGGTGGACGGGCTGGTGGTGCAGCCGGCGGTCCGGCGTGGGGTGCTGTCGACGGAGGGCGCGGGCCTGAGCGGTGTCGTGGTCGACCTCACCGGGCCGTACGCGCCCGCCCAGCTCTCCGCGGACCGCGCGGAGGTGCTGGACGACCTCGCGGCCCCCTTGCTGGAACTGCTCGCCCCAGCCACAGAAGCTTTGGTGGTGAAGGAGAACGAGCTTCCGACGTACGGCTGGGTGTGCCGGATCGCCCTCGGCAGCCCGCAGTTGGCCGATCTGCTCACGGAGGCGGCCACCAGGGTCGGGCTGACGCTGGAGCTCGGGGGTCGATCCTTCCCCACAGTGAGAACGGGTGTGTTCCCGGCGGACGTGGAACTGCTCTCGATGTACTCGGCAGAAACGAGTCAGAGGATCGACTCGTGGGCGGTGACGGGATTCCCCCCCGACTACGTCTTTCTCTGGCGCCTGCTCGCCAACGCCCCGCACCCGCTCCTCGACGAGCTCGCGGCGTTCTGCCCGGAGTTGCGGAACGACGTGCCGGTCCTGGTGGCCATGCCGTCGGATCAGCTGCTGCTGTCGGAGAACGGATCCAGGGACTACTGGAGCTGGCACGCTGACGGCTACTGGTCGGGGGCGCACCTCGCCGGCGCGGTGGCGCGTTGGGGGGTGAAACTGCGGGATGCGGCTCGGCGTGCCGCCGGGCTCGGGCTGCACGGAGTCAGGCCCGAGGGCTTTCCCGAGCGCCTTCCCCTGCCTGCGGTCGTGGAGTCGACGCTACGCCGGGCGCCGGGTGGCTTTCCCGATCGGGTCACGGTGACCGACCTGGTCCGTGCGGCCGGAGACGACCGCCGTCGGCTGCGGGAGGTTGCGGATACCTGGCGAGGCCTCGGCATCGCGGTCCCGGAGGGCATCGTGCCTTTGGCTCGGAAGGCCATGGTCGACGAGCTGCTGCGGCGCGACGGTGACAGCCCTCGGTACGGGTGGTTCACCGTCGGGGAGACCGTGCCGACCGGTCGGATCGCCCAGGCCAGCGTCCAATACGGGATCAGCGTCACCGAAGTGTGTGCTCTGTTCGCCGGGTACGGGCTGACGGTGGATCCGGCGGGCTTGCCGCAACGTCTGCCGAGCTGGACTCTGCCTATTTTCCGGAACCGCAGCGGAGAGTCGTCACCCTGGTGGGAAGCTGGCCGCCCCCTGCCGCCCTGGCAGGTCCTCGGGGCCGCGGCAGGTCTGCGCAAGAGCCCGGCAGAGACGCTGTGGCTGTACAGGGCTTTTGGCTTCCGCGTGCCCGAGGTGTTCCCGGTGGACGCCTCGGTCGATGATCTGGCTCTCTTCGAGGACCATTGGCTCGGTGAACGCTTCGACCAGTGCGCACCTGCTCCGTTCCCTTACCTGTTGATCCTGCGGGAAGTGGCCGGAAGGTCGCTGCCGGACGTCATTGCCAGGCTGGCGGACTACGGATTCCCCGTGCCGCTGCGGCCCCCGTCGGCGCCGGACGAACTGGACGAGCAACTCCTCGACCCGGACGGGCCGTGTTCATGGTGGGAGGTTCGCACCGGCGAACCGATGCCGTTCGCCCACCTGTTGGTGGCGGCACAAACCACCTTTCGCCCACTGAACATCCTGCTGGAGCGGTTCGACCTCTACGGGGTTCCGGTCTCCTGCCGGGAGGTCCCGGAGGGGCTCACCGCGGCCACGGCGCTGGAGCTTCTGGGCACTCGGTACCGGGACGACGGCTTCCTGTCGAAGACGTCCTCGGTGACGCTGGCGATGTTGCTGGAACGGGCCGACCGGATGCGGGTGCCCGTCCGCCAGATCGTCGACTGGCTCACCGAGCTGGGCATCCCGGTGCCCGACCTCGGGCAACTCCTCCGCGACGCGCTCGCCCGGGTGCCGCGGCCGTAGGGGCGGTCAGTTCCGCTTCGGGGCGGCCGGGACGACCAGCGGCGTGCCGGTCTCCGGGTCGGGGATGATCCGGCACGGCAGGCGGTAGACCTCCTCCACCAGCTCCGCGGTGAGGATTTCGCCCGGGTCGCCGGCGGCGACCACGCGGCCGTCGCGCATGACGATGAGGTGGGTGGCGTAGCGGGCGGCCTGGTTGAGGTCGTGGAGGACGGCGACCAGGGTGCGGCCCTGGGTGCGGTGGAGGCGGTCGCAGAGGTCGAGGACCTCGATCTGGTGGCTGATGTCCAGGTAGGTGGTGGGCTCGTCGAGGAGCAGCAGCGGGGTCTGCTGGGCGAGGGCCATGGCGATCCAGACGCGCTGGCGCTGGCCGCCGGAGAGTTCGTCGACGGGGCGGTCGGCGAGTTCGGCGACGCCGGTGGCGGCCATCGACTCCTCGGTGATCCGTTCGTCCTCGTGGGACCACTGGCGCAGCAGGCCCTGGTGGGGGTGGCGGCCGCGGGCGACGAGGTCGGCGACGGTGATGCCGTCGGGGGCCACCGAGGACTGGGGAAGGAGGCCGAGGGTGCGGGCGACCCGCCGGGCGGGGAGGCGGGCGAGGTCGGCGCCGTCGAGGAGGACGGTGCCGCGGGTGGGGCGCAGGACGCGGGCGAGGGCGCGCAGCAGGGTGGACTTGCCGCAGGCGTTGGGGCCGATGACCACGGTGAAGGAGTGGTCGGGGATCTCGACGTCCAGGCCTTCGGCGACGGTCCGCCGGTCGTAGGAGAGGGTGAGGTCGCGGGCGGTGAGGCGGGGGGTGGCGGCGACGAGGGGCATGGCGGGGTCCCGTTCGGGCGAGGGCGAGGAGGGGTAGGCAGGCGCGGCGGCGGTCACAGCCGGCCGGCGCGGCGTTCGGCGGCCAGCAGCCAGACCAGGTAGCCGCCGCCGAGGACGCCGGTGACCACGCCGACCGGCAACTGCCGCTGGCCGAAGGCGTGCTGGGCGGCGAGGTCGGCGGCGGCGAGCAGGGCCGCGCCCATCGCGGTGGAGGCGAGCAGGTTGGGGCCGGGGGCGCGGGTGAGGCGGCGGGCCAGTTGGGGTGCGGTGAGGGCGACGAAGGAGACCGGTCCGGCGGCCGCCGCCGCGACCGAGGCGAGCAGGACGGCGCAGGCCAGCAGGGCGGGCCGGATCCGTTCGATCGGCACGCCGAGGGCGAGGGCGGTGTCGTCGCCGAGTTCCAGCATCCGCAGGCCGGGGCCGCAGGCGAGCAGCACCACCGGGAGCAGCACGGCGAGGACCGCGAGCAGGGGGAGGGCGTCGTCCCAGCCGCGTCCGTCGAGGCTGCCGGTGAGCCAGAGCAGGGCGCGGGCGGCCTCCATCAGCTGGATCCGGGTGAGCAGGTAGCCGTTGACGCCGCCGAGTACGGCGGCGACGCCGATGCCGACCAGGACCAGCCGGTGCCCGCCGGTGCCGCCGCGCCGGGCGAGGGCGCGGATCAGCGCGCCCGCGGCGGTGCCGCCGGCGACCGCGCCGCCGGCCAGGGCGAGGCTGCTGCCGCCGGTGGCGACGACCAGCAGCGCGCCGGTGGTGGCGCCCTGGGTGAGGCCGAGGATGTCGGGGCTGCCGAGCGGGTTGCGGACCAGGGCCTGGAGGACGGCGCCGGAGAGGGCGAGGGCGGCGCCGGTGAGGAGGGCGGTGACCACCCGGGGGAGCCGCAGTTCGTTGACGACGAAGTCGGCCGCGGGGTCGCCGCCGCCGGTGAGGGCGCTCAGCACCTCGCCGGGGGTGAGCGGGTAGTCGCCGCTGCCGAGCGTGGCCACGGCGACGGCGGCCGCGGTGAACAGGCAGGCGGTGACGGCCAGGACGGTGCGGGGGCGGTAGCGGACGGAGAGTCCGCCGGGGGTGCGCAGGGTGCGGGTGCGGGCGAGGTCGGTCATGCGCGGGCCGCCTTCGCGCGACGGACGAGGAGGAGGAAGAAGAGGCCGCCGAGCACGGAGGTCACGATGCCGACCTGGAGTTCGCCGGGGCGGCCGAGGATCCGGCCGAGCACGTCGGAGCCGAGCAGCAGCAGCGGCGCGAGCACGGCGCAGTACGGCAGCATCCACCGCAGGTCGGGGCCGGTGAGGGCGCGGACCAGGTGGGGCACGGTCAGGCCGATGAACACGATCGGTCCGCAGGCGGCGGTGGCGGCGCCGCAGAGCAGGGTGACGGTGAGCACGGCGCCGGCCCGGATCCGGGCCGGCCGGGCGCCGAGGGCGGTGGCGGACTCCTCGCCCATGGCGAGCGCGTTGAGCGGCCGGGCGAGGGCGAGTGCCAGTACCGCGCCGACCAGCACGAACGGCGCGACGGCGGCGACGGTGCCGGGCGTGGTGGCGGCCAGCGAGCCGATGGTCCAGAACCGCATCCGGTCCAGCGAGCCGGAGTCGAGCAGCATCACGGCGCTGACGTAGGAGTAGAGGGCGGCGTTCAGGGCGGCGCCGGCCAGGGCGAGCCGGGCGGGGGTGGCCCGGCGTCCGCCGCCGACCGCGTAGACGAGGGCGGAGACGACGCCGGCGCCGGCCAGGCCGAACCACACGTAGCCGGTGAAGCCGCCGACGCCGAGGAAGGCGATCGCGGTGGCGATGGCGGCGGAGGCGCCCGCGTTGATGCCGAGCAGGCCGGGGTCGGCGAGCGGGTTGCGGGTGACGGCCTGCATGACGGCGCCGGCTAGGCCGAGGGCGGTGCCGGCGAGCAGTCCGAGCAGGGTGCGCGGGACCCGCATCCGGTTGACGACCGGGTAGGCCGGGGAGGCGGGGTCGGTGAGGCCGTGCCAGACCTCGGCGGGGGAGAGCGCCTTGGCGCCGACGGCGACGCTGAGCACCGCGGCGGCGGTGAGCAGTGCGAGGGCGGCGAGCAGCCCGAGGGCGCGGGTCCGGTTGCGGCGGCGACCGGCGGGAACGGCGGGAACGGCGGGAGCGGGCGGAACGGCGGGAACGGGCGGTCCCGGGCGGGCGGTGACGTCGTGCATGGTGGGGTGCTCCGGGGACCGGGGTGGGGACGGTGGGGACAGGGATGGCGACGGTGGGGACAGGGTGCCGACGGACGGTCGACAGCCGGTGACTATGGTTAGGCTAACCTAAGTCTCGGCCCGGGGTCCGAACCACCCCGGGACCTTCACCACTCCCACCACCGAACAAAGGCACCCCCATGCCCAACCCCGGCTTCCCGACCCCCGGGCGACCCACCCGCCGCACCCTCCTCACCGCCGCCGGCGCCGTCGGCCTCGGCGCCGCACTGGCCGCCTGCGGCAGCGGGGGCGGCACCAAGGGCGCGGACGGCGGGGGCGCCGACGGCAGGGCTTGGTCCTTCACCGACGACCGCGGCCGCGCCGTCACCGCGAAGAACACCCCGCGCCGGATCGTCGCCTTCACCGGCACCGCCGCCGCCCTGCACGACTTCGGACTCGGCGACCGGATCGTCGGCGTCTTCGGCGAGACCAGGCGCGCCGACGGCAAGGCCGACCCGGCCGCCGGGGACCTCGACATCGACAAGGTCACCATCGTCGGCAACGCCTGGGGCGAGTTCGGCATCGAGAAGTACGCGGCGCTGCGCCCCGACCTCCTGGTCACCCACATGTACGACCCGGACGCCCTCTGGTACGTCCCGGACGAGAGCAAGGACAAGATCCTCGCCCTCGCCCCCAGCGTCGCCGTCACCACTGCCCGGGTGCCGCTGCCCGAGCCGATCAAGCGCTACGCCGCGCTGGCCGAGTCGCTCGGCGCCGACCTGGGCGCCAAGCGGGTCACCGAGGCCAAGGCCCGCTTCGAGACGGCCGCGGAGACCCTGCGGCAGGCCGCGAAGGCCGCCGGCGGGCTGAAGGTGATGGCCGCCTCCGGCAGTGCCGACCTCTTCTACGTCACCAATCCGGCGCTCAGCACCGACCTGATGTACTTCCGTGACCTGGGTGTCGACTTCGTCGTCCCGGACGCGCTCGACCCGCAGGGCTACTTCGAGAGCCTGAGCTGGGAGAACGCGGGCAAGTACAGGGCCGACCTGATCCTGCTCGACAACCGCAGCACCGCCCTCCAGCCCGCCGACCTCGCGGCCAAGCCCGCCTGGTCCGCGCTGCCCGCGGTCAAGGCCGGCCAGGTCGCCCCGTGGGACGCGGTGCCGAGGTTCTCCTGGCTGGGCGCGGCCCCGCTGCTGGAGAGCCTGGCCAAGGCCGTCCAGGGCGCGAAGAAGCTCGGCTGACGGGCGGACGACGAGCAGGCCGACGGGCGGACGACGAGCGGGCCGACGGGCGGGGGCGGTGCCGGAGCGGCGGGGGCGGCTGCCCGTACGTCCCGCCGCTCCGGCAAGTGCCGCAATGAACAGCCCGGCCGGTCGACCCGGCCCGGCCCTACTAGGAGGGGAAGGGCCAGACCGGGCACCACGGCGGGATGACCTGGCCCGGGTAGGGCGGGCCCCACGGCGGGCACGGCGGCAGCTGCGGCGGCGCGGAGGTCCACAGGATCTTGCCGTTCAGCTCGACCGCGATCGCGCCCTCGTTGTAGATGGTCAGCTCGGCGCCCCACTTGCCGCCGGTCTGGCTGTTCCACAGCGGGGTGTTGTCGGCGGCGTACACGACGAGGTTGCCGTCGCCCTGTATCACCAGGAACTCGCCGCGCGGCATGGCGCCCTGGGCGACCCAGATCGCCTTGCCGTCGCGGTACAGCACGACGTTGCCGTCGCCCTGCATGGCGAGCATGACCTTGCCGTTCGGCGAGTACCAGGCCTGGTTGCGGCCGATCGAGGTGTTGCCGGGGATGCGGGTGGGCGGGGTGAGCGCGGCCGTCGCGAGGGCGGGGGCCCCGGCCGTCGAGGGGGCGGCCGGGGCCGGGGCGGCGGTGGCCGTGCCGGAGGTGAAGGTGGCGAAGCCGATCGCGGCGACGGCCGCGAGGGCGGCCGCTCTGGTGCGGAGACTGGTCATGGCGGGGTTCGGGATCCTTCCGGACGTGCGGGGCGGCCCGGTGGGGCCGCCGTTCTGACGGCGCGTCAGTTCGTTCCTGTGCGCCGGGCGCCCAGGTTATGGCCGCCGGAACGGCGGGTGGCGGCAGATCGACCGGCAGCTTCCCGGCACCCCCGGCACCCCCGGCACCCCCGGTGCGCCCCGTGCTCCCCCGGAGCCCCTACCGCCCCCGGTGCGCCGCGATCAGCCGCGCGTAGTGGTGGCCGCTGGACTTGATGGTGCGGCGCTGGGTCGGGTAGTCGACGTGGACGAGCCCGAAGCGCTTGGCGTACCCGTACGCCCACTCGAAGTTGTCGAGCAGCGACCAGGCGAAGTACCCGGCCAGCGGTGCGCCCCGGCCGACGGCGCGGGCGCAGGCGGCCAGGTGGTCGGCCAGGTAGGCGGTCCGCTCCGGGTCGTGGACGCTGCCGTCGGCGGCCACCGAGTCGGCGTACGCCGAGCCGTTCTCGGTGACGTAGATCCGCTCGGCGTCGTACTCCTCGGTGAGCCGGAGCAGCAGCTGCTCCAGACCGGGCGCGTGCACCTCCCAGGGCATCGCGGTGTGCTCCGGGTTGGGGCCGGGCAGTTGGCGGACGTACGGGGCCGGTCCGGCGGGGTCGTCGGCGACGATCTGGCGGAAGTAGTAGTTGAGGCCCAGCCAGTCGAGCGGCGCGGCGATGAGGTCGAGGTCCCCGGCCCGCTCCGGCAGTTCGACGCCGTAGACCCGTCGCATGTCCTCGGGGTAGCCCCGGCCGTGGATCGGGTCGAGCCACCAGCGGTTGACGTGGCCGTCGGCGCGCACGGCGGCGGCGAGGTCGGCCGGCGAGTCGGTGGCCGGCTCGATCGGGCTGAGGTTGTTGACGATCCCGATCCGGGCGTCCCGGACGTTCTCGCGCAGCACCTGCACGGCCAGGCCGTGGGCGAGGTGCAGGTGGTAGGAGGCGCGGACGGCGGCGGTGAGGTCGGTCAGTCCGGGGGCCATCGCGCCGTCGAGGTGGCCGATCCAGGCCGAGCAGAGCGGTTCGTTGAGCGTCGCCCAGTCGGTGACCCGGTCGCCGAGCCGGGCGGCGACGGCGGCGGTGTACTCGGCGAAGCGCTCGGCGGTGTCCCGTACGGGCCAGCCGCCGCGGTCCTGCTGGGCCTGCGGGAGGTCCCAGTGGTAGAGGGTCGGGAACGGGCGGATCCCGGCCGCCAGCAGGCCGTCCACCAGCCGGTCGTAGAAGTCCAGGCCGGCCTGGTTGACCCGGTCGTCGGCGAGCGGCACCACGCGCGGCCAGGCGATCGAGAACCGGTAGGCGCCGAGGCCGAGCCGGCCCATCAGCGCGACGTCCTCGGGCCAGCGGTGGTAGTGGTCGCAGGCGGTGTCGCCGGTGTCGCCGCCGGCCACCCGGCCGGGGGTGTGCGCGAAGGTGTCCCAGATCGACGGGGCGCGCCCGTCGGTGTCCGCCGCGCCCTCGATCTGGTAGGCGGCGGTGGCGGCGCCCCAGAGGAAGTCGTCGGGCAGGGCGTCCAGGGGGAAGCCGGGGTCGGTCATGGCGGGCCTCTCGGGGTGGTGGAGGAGGTGGCGGCGGGCGTCGGGGTGCCGGGCGCGGGTCATTTGACGGCCCCGGCGGTGAGTCCGGCGACCAGGTAGCGCTGGAGCAGCAGGAAGCCGGCCACCACCGGGACGCTGACCACCAGCGAGGCGGCCATCACCTGGTTCCAGTAGACGTCGTTGAGCGTGGCGTAGCCCTGGAGGCCGACGGCCAGGGTGCGGGTCTCCTCGTTGGTGAGCACCGAGGCGAAGAGCACCTCGCCCCAGGCCGTCATGAAGGCGTACACCGCGACCGCGACGATGCCGGGCACCGCCGCCGGGACGATGATCCGCACCAGGGCCCGGACCGGCCCGCAGCCGTCGACCAGCGCGGCCTCGTCCAGGTCGCGCGGGATGGAGTCGAAGTAGCCGACCAGCATCCAGATCGAGAACGGCAGCGAGAAGGTCAGATAGGTGAGGATCAGACCGCCGCGGCTGCCGTACAGGGCGACCCCGGTGGCGTTGCCGACGTTGACGAGGAGCAGGAACAGCGGGAGCAGGAACAGGATTCCGGGGAACATCTGGGTGGACAGCACCGTCACCGTGAAGAAGCGCCGGCCACGGAAACGGTAGCGGCTCACCGCGTACGCCGCGACGATCGCGACCAGGACCGAGCAGATCGTCGAACCCCCGGCCACTATGAGGGAGTTGACCAGGTAGCGGCCGAGCGGCACGGTGCGCCAGATGTCCGCGTAGGGGCGCAGGGTCACGGTGCTGGGGATCCAGCGGAACGGCCCCTGGACGTCCTGGAGCGGCTTCAGCGAACTGCCGAGCATCACCAGGACGGGGACGAGAGTGAAGACGGTGAGCGCGGCGAGCAGTACGCGGCGCAGCCACCGGAACGAGGCGGGCGGGTCGATCACGCGGTGGCGTCCTTCCGGCGCGAGGTGAGCAGCAGGTAGCCGGCCGTCACCACCAGCAGGAACAGCAGCAGCAGGACGGACATCGCCGAGCCGGCGCCGAAGTTCCAGGTGACGAAGGAGGACTGGTAGATGTGCACGGAGATTAGGTCGGCCGCGGCGGGGGCCGACCGGCCGAACAGCAGATAGGGGGTGTTGAAGTCGTTGAAGGTCCAGAGGAAGAGCACCAGCACCAGCACCTGGTTGACCGGCCGCAGCGAGGGCAGGGTGATCCGGCGGATCTGCTGCCAGACGCCGGCGCCGTCCAGCGCGGCCGCCTCGTAGAGGTCGCGCGGGATGTTCTGCAGCCCGGCGGTGAGGGTCAGGAAGGCGAACGGCCAGCTGCGCCAGACCGAGACGGTGACCAGCGCGACGAAGCTGTTGTCGCCGAGCAGCCAGAACGGCTTGTCGTCGACCAGGTGGAGCTGGTCGTGCAGCACGTGGTTGATCAGGCCGGTGTCCCGCTGGAACATGAACGACCAGGTGATGACCGCAGCGTAGACCGGCAGCGCGTAGGGCAGCAGGAACACCGCGCGCAGCAGGCCGCGGCCGCGGAAGGAGTCCTGCATCAGCACGGCGGCGGTGGTGCCGATCAGCCAGGAGAGGCCGACGGCGAGCACGGTGAAGGCGCAGGTGACCCAGAAGGAGTGCAGCAGGGCCCGGCCGACCGGGGCGTCGAAGTCCACCGCGGTACGGAAGTTGGCGAGTCCGGCCCAGGGGGCGGCGGTCCAGTCGCGGATGAAGAACTGGGTCAGCCGCTTGAGGCTCATCACGGCGCCGAGCACCATCGGCACCAGGTGGACGGCGAGTTCGAGCAGCAGGGCGGGGAGCAGCAGCAGATAGGGGAGGGCGGTGGTTCCTGCGCGTCGGCGCAGTCGGTCGATTCGGCCTCGGATCACGTCAGTTGGCCGGCATCTGCTGCTGGGCCCGGGTGAGTTCGGAGCGGACGCCGTCCTCGGTGACGGGCTTGCCGGCGGCGGCCGAGGCGAGCAGGTTCTTCACCGCGGTGCCGACCAGGGTCTCGAACTGGCTCTCGGCGGGGACCTGGGGCAGCGGGCGGGCGCTCTGGCCCAGGACGGCGGCCAGGGTGCCGAGTTCGGGGGTGGCGAAGGCGGCGTCGCGCTGGGCCTCGACGACCGGGGGGATGGTGCCGTAGGCCTTGTTGAGCACGGTCTGTTCCTCGGTGCCGGTCATGAAGGACACGAACTTCAGCGCCCCTTCGGTGTTCTTGGTGGCGCGGAAGACGGCGAGGTTGATCCCGGCGACCATCGAGGTGGTGGCGCGTTCGCCGCTGGCGCCGGCGGGGATCGGGACGGGGGCGACGCCGTAGTCCTCGGCGGCCATGCCGTGGGACTTGAGGTTGGCCCCGGCGGCCTGCCACAGCAGCATCGCGGCCTTGCCGGTGGCGAAGTCGGTGACGGACTGGTTGTTGGCGTACTCGGCGTTGCCCGCGGCGGCGATCCGGTCGGTGCCGAGCAGGTCGACGTACTGCTTGACCGCGGCGACGGCACCCGGGCTGTCGAAGGCGGGGCGGCCGGACGGGTCGAAGAAGTCGGCGCCGTGCTGCTTGGCGAGGGTGAAGGCGTGGTGGACGTTCTCGCTGATGTTGCCGCCCTCGACGGCGAGGCCGTAGCGGCCGCCGGTGGTGAGCTTCTTGCCGTCGGCGACCAGCTCCTCCCAGGTGGCCGGCGCCCGGTCGATCCCGGCCTCGGCGAAGAGCTTCTTGTTCCAGTACAGGCCGTAGGCCATCGAGTAGAGCGGGACGGCGGCCGGGTCCTGGCCGGCGGCGCCGGCCGAGGCGAGCGCGGCGGGCAGGAACCGCTCCTTGCCGCCGGTCTTCGCGAGGGTGGCGGCGTCGAAGGGCCGCAGGGCGCCGGTGGCCTGGAGCGAGGCGGACCAGGTGTTGCCGATGTTGAGCACGTCGGGGCCCTGGCCGGAGCCGGCGGCGGCGAGGATCCGGTTGAGCAGGTCGGACCAGGGGATGACCTCCAGTTTCACCTTGATGCCGGTCTGCTGCTCGAACTTCCGCAGCTCGGGTTCCAGCACCTGGCGGTCGTTCTCCAGGCTGGTGCCCTGGTTGGAGGCCCAGTAGGTGAGTGTGCCGGGGCTGCTGTCGCCCCCGCCTCCGGATGCGGAGCCCCCGCCGCAGGCGGTGGCGGTGAGGACGAGTGCGGTGGCCAGCACGCCGGCGGCGGCGGCGCGGACGATGGGCATGGAGGGATCCCCTCTTCGGGTGAAGTCCGATGCTGCGATACTTAATTCGAGGCGTGATTTAACGTGTGAGAAAAGCTTCCGTCAAGGGTTCGGACAGCGATAGATTCGGGGCAGGAGGGAGATCCCATGACCGCGCGAGGCAAGAAGACGGTGCGTGACCTGCGCAGAGGCAGCCGGTCCACGCTGCTGCGGCGGCTGTACTTCGACGGGCCGCTCAGCCGCCAGGAGCTCGGCTCGATCACCGGGCTGAGCGGTGGCTCGATCAGCAATGTGACCGGCGAGCTGCTCGCCGACGGCCTGATCGAGGAGTGCGGCTCGGTGGAGTCGGACGGCGGGCGGCCGCGGATCCTGCTCCGGGTCGCGGCCGGCCGGGCCCACCTGGTCGGCGTGGACGTCGGCGAGACCCAGGTCCGGGTCGCGCTGTTCGACCTGGCCAGGACCGAACTGGCGGCCAGCGACCGGCCGTTGGACGACCGGGGGCATGACGCCGGCCATGTCGCGGAGCTGATCCTGGCCGGGCTGGCCGAGGTGCTGGAGCGCACCGGGACCGATCCGGGCACGGTGCTCGGCGTGGGCGTCGGGGTGCCCGGCATCGTCGAGCAGGGGGTGGTCGGGGGAGGGGGCGTCGGCCGCGGCGCCGTCGAGCGGGGCATCGGGCCGGACCTCGGCGGCGGGGCGGGCGCCGTGGTGCACGGCCAGACCGTCGGCTGGGACGCGGTGCCGCTCGGCCGGATGCTGCGGGCCGGCACCGACCTGCCGCTGTTCGTCGACAACGGCGCCAAGACCCTCGGTCAGGCCGAGATGTGGTTCGGCGCCGGGCGCGGCGCCCGGCACGCGGTGGTCGCCCTGTTCGGCTCCGGCGTCGGCGCCTGCGTGATCGCCGACGGCGCCCGCTTCCGGGGCGCCACCAGCAGCGCGGGCGAGTGGGGGCACACCAAGGTGCACGTCGGCGGACGCCGCTGCCGGTGCGGCGCGCGCGGCTGCCTGGAGGCGTACGTCGGCGCCGAGGCGCTGGTCGCGCGGTGGGGCGCGGCGCCGACCGGCGGCGGGGAGAAGGCCGGGCTGGCGGCCCTGCTGGCGGCCGCCGGGGCGGGCGATCCGGCCGCCGTCGCGCTGCTGGACGAGGCCGCCGAGTACCTCGGTGCGGCCATCGCCGACCTGGTGAACCTGTTCAACCCGGAGCGGATCGTGATCGGCGGCTGGGCCGGACTGCTGCTCGGCCCCCGGCTGCTGCCCGGGATCCGCGCGGCCGCCACCGAGTACGCGCTGCGCTTCCCGCGCGAGCAGACCGAGATCGTGCTGGGCACGCTCGGCCCGGCGGCGGTCACGGTGGGCGCGGCGACCCTGCCGCTCTCCGACTTCCTGGACTCCGGCGGGGAGTTCCCGCGCCGGGCGGAGGCGGACGCGGCGGTGGCGCCGGCCGGGCTGCGGGCCTAGCGACGGCCCCGGCCGGTGCGCCCGAGCGGCGCCCCCGGGCGGCGGTCCTGAGCTGGGAGGATCCACTACTTCCCTTCGGCACAAGCAAGTTCACGCCGTGAGGAAAGTCGCCGTGAGGGGTTGACACCCCGGATCGACTGCCCCGAGACTCCCGGTCGGGGGCGCTCCCCGGGCCCGGACCCCGGGCCGGCGGCGCTCCGTCACGCACCAGGTGACCGCCCGCCGCGGCGGGTCCGTGCGCGCACCGGCCGAACCCCGAGCCGGCCGGTGCGCGGACCCGTCGAGCCGTCCCGTCGTTCCCCACCGCCCGGCGCCCAACGGCGTACCGGGCACGGGCCGCGGTGTGCGCCTCCGCCTTCACCCACCCCCACCGCAGGAGCAGCCCATGAGGCTCACTTCAGCACGCCCGCGTCGCGGGGGGCCGGCCGCCAGGCTCGGTCTCGCCCTGCTCGCGGCCACCACCCTCGCCCTGCCGGGACCGGCCGCCCTCGCGGCCCCCGCCACCGGCGCGTCCAGCACCGCCCCCGCCCCCGCCGCCGCCGAGTGCGGTGCCGCGGACGCCGCGCGGGGCCGCCCGGCCACCGCCTCCTCCACCGAGAACGCCGGTCTGTCCGCCGCCAACGCCGTCGACGGCGACGCCGGTACCCGCTGGTCCTCCGCCTTCGCCGACCCGCAGTGGTTGCAGGTCGACCTCGGCTCGGTGCGGCAGCTGTGCCGGGTCGAACTCGCCTGGGAGGCGGCGTACGGGCGCGCCTACCAGATCCAGGCCTCCGACGACGGCGTCACCTGGCGCACCCTCTACTCCACCGCGAACGGCACCGGCGGAACCGAGACCGTCGCGGTCTCCGGCAGCGGCCGCTACGTCCGGCTCAACGGCCAGGCCCGGGGCACCGCCTGGGGCTATTCGCTGTGGGAGCTGCGGGTCGCCGCCTCCGACGGCCCGACCGTGCCGCCGGTGCAGGGCGGCGGCGACCTCGGCCCCAACGTGCTGGTCTTCGACCCCGGCACGCCCGGCATCCAGGCCAAGCTGGACGAGGTGTTCCGCAAGCAGGAGTCCAACCAGTTCGGCCCCGAGCGGTACGCGCTGCTGTTCAAGCCGGGCACCTACCAGAACCTCAACGCCCAACTCGGCTTCTACACCTCGATCGCGGGCCTCGGCCTCAAGCCCGACGACACCACCTTCAACGGCGATGTCACCGTGGACGCGGGCTGGTTCAACGGCAACGCCACCCAGAACTTCTGGCGCTCCGCGGAGAACCTCGCCCTCAACCCGGTCAACGGCACCGACCGCTGGGCCGTCGCCCAGGCCGCGCCGTTCCGCCGGATGCACGTCCGGGGCGGGCTCAACCTGGCGCCGAACGGCTACGGTTGGGCCAGCGGCGGCTACATCGCCGACAGCCGGGTGGACGGCCAGATCGGCAACTACTCGCAGCAGCAGTGGTACACCCGGGACAGCGCGATCGGCGGCTTCTCCAACGGCGTCTGGAACCAGGTCTTCTCCGGCGTCCAGGGCGCGCCCGCGCAGAGCTTCCCGAACCCGCCCTACACCACCCTCGACACCACCCCGGTGTCGCGCGAGAAGCCGTTCCTCTACCTGGAGGGCAACGAGTACCGGGTGTTCGTCCCGGCGAAGCGCACCAACGCCCGGGGCGTCTCCTGGGACGGCACCCCGCAGGGCACCTCGCGGCCGCTGAACCAGTTCTACCTGGTCAAGCCGGGTGCGACGGCGGCCACCATCAACCAGGCGCTGGCGCAGGGCCTGGACCTGCTGTTCACCCCCGGCGTCTACCACGTGGACCGGCCGATCGAGGTGACCCGCCCGGACACCGTGGTGCTCGGCCTCGGCCTGGCCACCGTGGTGCCCGACAACGGGGTGACCGCGATCCGGGTCGCCGACGTGGACGGCGTCCGGCTGGCCGGGCTGCTGGTCGACGCCGGGCCGGTCAACTCGCCGGTGCTGGTGCAGATCGGGCCGGACAACGCGGCCGCCGACCACGCGAACGACCCGACCACCCTCCAGGACGTGTTCGTCCGGGTCGGCGGCGCGGGCGCGGGCTCGGCCACCGCCGGGATCGTGGTCAACAGTGACGACGTGATCGTCGACCACACCTGGATCTGGCGCGCCGACCACGGCACCGGCGTCGGCTGGACGGTCAACCCGGCCGACTACGGCCTCGTGGTGCGCGGCGACGACGTGCTCGGCACCGGGCTGTTCGTCGAGCACTTCAAGAAGTACGACGTCGAGTGGTCGGGCGAACGCGGCCGGACGATCTTCTTCCAGAACGAGATCGCCTACGACGCCCCGAACCAGGCCGCCGTGCAGAACGGCGCCACCAGGGGCTGGGCCGCCTACAAGGTGGACGACAACGTCACCACCCACGAGGGCTGGGGCCTCGGCAGCTACTGCTACTTCAACGTGGACCCGAGCATCCGGATGGACCACGGCTTCGAGGCCCCGGTCCGGCCCGGGGTGCGGTTCCACGACCTGCTGGTGGTCTCGCTGGGCGGCAACGGCCAGTACGAGCACGTGATCAACGGCACCGGCGGCGCGACCTCCGGCACCTCCACCACCCCGTCCACGGTCACCTCCTTCCCGTGACGGCACCCGCCGCCGGCCCCGCACCCGGGGCCGGCGGCGGCTCGGGCCCGCGTCCTGGGGTTCAGCCCAGGGTGCGGGCCCGCTCGATCACCTCGGCCGAGGCCTTGGCCACCGAGCCGCTGTCGAACGGGGGTTGCGGGTCGTACTCGGTGGTCAGCTGGATCGCCCGGGCGGTCAGCTCGTCGGTGAGCAGCGCGGCCAGCGAGACGGCCATGTCGATCCCGGAGGAGACCCCGGCGGCGGTGATCAGCCTGCCGTGCCGGACCACCCGCTCCGGTGTGTAGACGGCGCCGTGCGACTCCAGTTCGGCGGCCGCCTGCCAGTGGGTGGTGGCGGTCAGGCCGGTCAGCAGGCCGGCCGCGCCGAGCACGATCGACCCGGTGCAGACCGAGGTGGTGAAGCGGGTGCCGGCGTGGATCCGGCGGACCCAGTCGAGGAAGCCGGGGTCCGCGAGCATCGGCCGGATGCCGCCCCCGCCCGGGACCAGCAGGACGTCGCACCGCTCCACCTCGGTGTACGCGGTCGGCACGTGCACCGGCAGGGCGCCCAGGTCGTCCCGCACCAGGCCGGGTTCGGCGGTGACGAACCGCACGGTGGCCCCGGGCACGTAGGCGAGGATCTCGTAGGGCCCGATCGCGTCGAGCGGCTCGAACCGGTCGAAGAGCGGTATCACGATGTCCATGCGCCGCAGCCTAGCCAGCCACGTCGCCACCGGGCGGATGCTCCTATAGACGTCAAGCCGCAGGAGCGAGGTCGGTTTGAGCGATTTGTTCGGCTGGTGCTGCAGTCAGCGCGCGGTAGATCTCGCGGGCGACG
>NZ_JODS01000028.1 GCF_000718025.1 Kitasatospora purpeofusca | reverse complement strand
CGCGTCCGGCGCGTACCGCGGGCACGGTCGTCAAGGACGAGGGCGAGGGCGGCAAGGCGCTCGCGGGCTTCCTCGCCGACCAGAAGTTCATCTAGTCCCACCCGTTCGCGCATCCAACGATCGATCAGGAGCAATGAATCATGGCTGAGGAAGGTGGACGCGCTGGCCCAGATCGCCAAGGCCGCCGACGCGGCCGCGGTGCTGGTCACCTCCTCCGGCGAGGGCAAGGAGGTCGCCGCCCGCCGTCGGTGCCTCGCGCGCCGCCGTCGACGCCGGCTGGTACCCGCACAGCAGCCAGGTCGGCCAGACCGGCAAGCAGGTCTCCCCGCAGCTCTACATCGCGGCCGGCATCTCCGGCGCGATCCAGCACCGGGCCGGCATGCAGACCTCGAAGACCATCGTGGCCGTCAACAAGGACCCCGAGGCCCCGATCTTCGAGCTCGTCGACTACGGCGTGGTCGGCGACCTGTTCGAGGTGCTGCCCCAGCTCACCGGCGAGGTGAAGGCCCGCAAGGCCTGACACCGACCTGACGGCAGGTGACGGCGCGGGGGCGCGCCCGGGAACTCCCGGGGGCGCCCCCGCGCCGTCGTTCGCCCTGGCCCACGGGTGACCGGCCCCGGCCCGTAGAGTCGGTCGGCGGCGCCGGTCGCGGATCGCCGCGGACTCCGTGGATCCCGTGGACCCCGTGCACTCCGCGGCCCGGCGCGCAGCGGACCGTGGGCATCCGGCCCACCGTGGACAGGGGCGAGGGCAGACGCATGACACTCTTGACGGCGCTTCGGGGCGGCTCGGGCGACTCCGCCGACGCACTGCGGATCTCCGACGGACCGGGCCTCTCCCGCGAGCGGCTGCTCGGCGCGGCCACGGCCGTCGCCGACCGGGTGGCCGGCGCCCCGGCCCTCGCGGTGCTCGCCCGGTCCACCGCCGAGACGGTGGTCGCGGTCGTCGGCGGCCTGCTCGCCGGGGTCCCGGTGGTCCCGCTGCCCCCCGACTCCGGGCCCAAGGAGCGCGCGCACATCCTGCGCGACTCCGGCGCGGCCCTGCTGGCGCACGCCGCCGGCGACACCCTGCCCGAGGACGCCGGCGTCGCCGGGCTGCCGGTCGACCTGCGCGAGCGCTCGGCCACCACCTACGCCGAGCCGGACCCGGCGGCGACCGCCTTCGTGCTCTACACCTCCGGCACCACCGGTGCGCCCAAGGGGGCGGTGATCGACCGCTCCGCCGTCGCCGCCGACCTCGACGCGCTCGCCGACGCCTGGCAGTGGACCGCCGAGGACACCCTGGTGCACGGCCTGCCGCTGTTCCATGTGCACGGGCTGGTGCTCGGCGTGCTCGGCGCGCTGCGGACCGGCAGCCGGCTGGTGCACACCGGCCGGCCCACCCCCGCCGGGTACGCGGCCGCCGGCGGCAGCCTCTACTTCGGCGTGCCGACCGTCTGGTCCCGGCTGGCGGCGGATCAGGAAGCGGCCGCCCGGCTCGCCTCCGCCCGGCTGCTGGTCTCCGGCAGCGCCCCGCTGCCCGTCCCGGTGTTCGAACGACTCGCCGCGCTGACCGGCCACGCCCCGATCGAGCGGTACGGCATGACCGAGTCGCTGATCACCGTCTCCACCCGCGCCGACGGCGAGCGCCGCCCGGGCAGCGTGGGCCTGCCGGTGGCCGGGGTGCGCACCCGGCTGGTCGGCGAGGACGGCGCGCCGGTGCCGCACGACGGCGAGAGCGTCGGTGAACTCCAGGTGGCCGGGCCCACCCTGTTCCGGGGGTACCTCAACCGGCCGGACGCCGACGCCGAGGCGTGGACCGCCGACGGCTGGTTCCGGACCGGGGACGTCGCGGTGATCGGCGCCGACGGCTTCCACCGGATCGTGGGGCGGGCCTCCGTCGACCTGATCAAGAGCGGCGGCTACCGGATCGGGGCCGGCGAGGTGGAGGCGGCCCTGCGCGACCACCCGGCCGTGGCCGACGCCGCCGTGGTCGGCGCGCCGGACGCCGACCTCGGCCAGGCGATCGTGGCGTACGTCGTGCCGGACGGTCCGGTGACGGGTGAACAGCTGACGGACTTCGTGGCGTCGCGGCTCTCGGTCCACAAGCGGCCGCGGCGGGTGGTGCTGGTGTCCGAACTCCCCAGGAACGCGCTGGGAAAGGTGCTGAAGAAGCAGCTGTTGGCGGACACGGCACACGGGTGACGGGCGGTCACCCGGCGCCGGGTCGGGTGACGGTCGCTCACCTTCCGTGAGCCTTCCTTTGGCGCACTCCACTGCGCGCTGTGACCGGACGCGTGCCTACCGTGACAAGCGGCGCGGACCGGGTCCCCAGGGGCCCGCGCACCGCGTCCAGCGATTGGCGACCAGCGTTCGGCGCGACCGAGACGATCGGTGCGACCGGCGCGATCAGCGAAGGAAGACAGCAGCATGACGACCGTCAACACCGGCGCACCGGGTGCCGCCGACGACGCGACCGGGCAGCCCACTGCCACCACCTCCCCCCGGCCGGCGCGCGGCGCCCGACCCTCGCGGGCCGCGCGGGTCCGCCGGGGGATAGGCATGGTGGCCGTGATCGCGGCCGGTGCCGGCGTGATCGGTCTCGGCACCGGGGTGGGGACGGCGGCGGCCGAGCCGGCGCCGGCCCACGCCGGGTGGGACGGTTCGCGGTACTGGTTCAAGAACAGCGCGGGCCAGTGGCGCTGGACGACGCACTACGACGTCTACCTGGCGCGGACCGGCGGCTCGGCCCAGGGCACCGCCGCGGCCGCCTCGGCGTCGCCGACGACCGTCCCGTCCGGGGGCATCACCCAGGGGTGGGACGGTTCGCGGTACTGGTTCAAGAACAGCCAGGGCCAGTGGCGCTGGACCACGCACTACGACATCTACCTCGCGCGGACCGGGGGGTCGGACACCTCCTCCGGTTCGGCCTCGGGGTCCGGTTCCTCGGCCGACGCGGCGGCTCCGGCGACCCCGGCGGCGGACGGTGACGTCGAGACGGCGGTGCAGTTCGCGCTGGCGCAGCTGGGCAAGCCGTTCAAGACGGCCGGGAACGGTCCGGACGGCTACGACTGCTCGGGCCTCGTCCAGCAGGCCTTCCGGCGCGGCGACATCGAGCTGCCCCGGGTCGCCAACGACCAGTACGCGGCCACCACGCCGGTGACGGCCTCCCAGCTGCGGCGCGGTGACCTGCTGTTCTGGTCGGACGACGGCTCCGCCCGGGGCATCCACCACGTGGCGATCTACCTGGGCAACAACCAGTACGTGGAGGCCGCCCGGCCCGGCACGCTGATCCGGATCTCGGGGATCAGCAGCGGCTACTACCCGACCCACATGGGGCGGCCCTGAGGCCTGCCCGTGTCGGCCCGGACCGGCGCTCGGACCGCGGTGGTCCGGGCGCCGGTCCGTGGGTGCGGGTCTCTGCCACCGGTCCGTGGCACCGGTCCGTGGCGCCGGTCTGTGGCGCCGGTCCGGGGGTGCTTCGGGAGCGGGCGGTCAGGAGGCGCGGGCGGCCGGGCCGGTGAGGTCGGCCGGGCGGGGGAGGGCGCCGCGGGCGCCCAGGGCGGTGACCGCGAAGGCGCCGGCCGCGACGGCGGTGGCGGCGGCCTCGGGGAGGGACGCGCCCTGGGCCAGCCGGGCGGCGAGGGCGCCGCAGAACACGTCGCCGGCGCCGGTGGTGTCGACGACGGCCACCTCGGGGGCGGGGATGCGGTGGAGCGCGCCGCCCGCCGAGACCAGGGCGCCCGCCGCGCCGAGGGTGACCACCGCGCCGTCGCCGAGCGCCGCCAGCGCGGCGGCCGTCCTGGCGGTGTCGCTGCCGTCGGTGTCGCTGCCGTCGGTCCCGGCGGCAGCGGTCCCGTCGGCGTGGGCGGACCGGCCGGTGAGCTGGGCGGCCTCGACGGCGTTGGCGACCAGGAGCGGGCGGCGCCGACCCGGGCCGGACCAGTCCGGGAGGACGCCCGCGGGCGCCGCGTTGTGGATCCAGCGCGGCCCGGCGGGCAACGCGGAGGCCGTCGCGCGGATGCACTCCTCGGGCACCTCGCCACTGGTCAGCACGGTGTCGGCGGAGGTCAGGGCGAGCTCGGCGAGCGCCCGGGCGACCTCGGCGCCGGTGAGCCGGGCATTGGCGCCGGGGACGACCACGATGCTGTTCTCCCCGGCCGGGTCGACCAGGACGACGGCCAGCCCGGTGGGCGCGTCCGGGTCGGTGCGCACGGCGTCGGTCGCCACTCCGGCCGCCCGGAGGTCGGCCAGTGCGGCCCGGCCCTCGGCATCGGCGCCGACCCGGGCCACCAGGCAGGTCGGCGCGCCCATGGCGGCCGCCGCCACGGCCTGGTTGGCGCCCTTGCCGCCGAAGCCCTGGGCGGAGCCGGCCGCGAGGACGGTCTCCCCGGGGGCCGGGAGGACGGGGCAGCGCAGGATGCGGTCGATGTTCACGGAGCCGATGGCCACGACGCGGCCGGGCGTACTGGGTGCGGTCATCGTTCCTCTCTATGCGTTCGGCCGCCGATGGGCAAGCACGGGCCCGGCCCGGCGGCCCCCGGGCGGGGTGGGGCGTACGGACGGTGGGGTGTACGGACGGTGGGGCGTACGAGGTGCGGAGGGGGCGCGCGCCGTGCTGCCGGACTCCGGTGCCCAGGGGTGTGCGCTCCGGCGCGGCGGGGGTTGCAGCGGCCCCGTGGTAGGCCCTCTGACCTGGGCACATGCCGCTGTCAAACGGAACCGGGAACCGCCATGAGCCGGGCCGACGTGGAGGTATGGGGAACGGCGCGGCGCGGGTACCACCTCGGGTGGCGCTGGTTCGGCTGACGGGGGCGCCGCCCGGTGCGAACGGCACCGGGGGAGGTCGAGAAACAGGGGACGTTAGTGATCGTCTGGGTCAATGGCACGTTCGGGGCGGGCAAGACGAGCGCCTGTCGCGAGTTGGTGGAGCTGCTGCCCGGCAGCATGCTGTTCGATCCCGAGCTGGTCGGCTTCGGGCTGCGGGCGATGCTGCCGGCCGACCGGATGGCGGCGGTGTCGGACTTCCAGGAGCTGCCGGCCTGGCGGCGGCTCGTCCCCGAGACGGCGGCGGCGCTGCTCGGGGAGGTGCCCGGGCCGCTGGTGGTCCCGATGACACTGCTGCGGGAGGACTACCGGGACGAGATCTTCGGTTCACTGGCCTCCAACGGCATCGCGGTGCACCACCTCGTCCTGGACCCTGAAGAAACGATCCTGCGTGCGCGCATTGCCCAGCGTGAGGAGGTGCCCGACGATCCCGAGCGCAGCGAACGGATCCGGCAGTGGTGCCTGGAGCACGTGCCCCGCTACCTCGCCGCCCGCCGCTGGCTGCGCCGGGACGCCCGGCTCGTCGACACCTCCGGACTCACCCCGCAGGAGACCGCCGCCAGACTCGCCCAGCTGGTGGGCGACGGGTCGGCCCGCTGCCCGATCGTGCAGAGCCCCGATCCCACCGGGGACACCGTGGCCGCCGCCGTCCTGTTCTTCGACGAGCAGGACCGGGTGCTGCTCGTCGACCCGGTCTACAAGCCGGACTGGGAGTTCCCCGGCGGGGTGGTCGAACGCGGCGAGGCGCCGACCGACGCCGCGCTGCGGGAGACCGCCGAGGAACTCGGCCTCCGGCTGGACCCGGCCACGCTGCGGCTGCTCGCCGTCGACTGGGAGCCGCGCACCGGCCCGCGCCGGGGCGGGCTGCGCCTGGTCTACGACGGCGGCCTGCTGGACGCCACCGCCCGGCAGGGGTTGCTGCTCCAGCAGGACGAGCTGCGGAGCTGGCGCTTCGTCAGCCTGGAGGAGGCCTCCGGGCTGCTGCCGCCCGGGCGCTACCGGCGGCTCGCCGCGGCGCTGGACGCCCGGCGCTGCGGGGAACTGCGCTACCTGGAGGCCGGGCGGCGGGCGGGGGTGGGGCTGGCGTCGACGGCGGACGCGGCCTGAGCGGACCCGCTGGTCGGGCCCGGCCCGGGGCAGGTCGGGCCCGGGGTCCGGCGGCAGGGTCGGTGGGAGCGGTCGGTCCGGCGTCCTCGGCCGGGCCGGCCGCTTCGGCGTTCCGGGAACGGTGCCCGGTGGGTGGTGGTGGGCGGGGCGAGCCGTGCGGGGCGGGTGCGGCGGCCGTGACCGGGCGCGGCAGGATGGAGCCATGCCGTTCACCCTGAGTCACCCGGCCGCCGTCCTGCCCCTGCTGCGCCTGGCGGGGGAGCGCGGGCCGCTGGTCGCGTCCGCGCTGGTCGCCGGCTCGATGGCGCCGGACGTGCCGTTCTTCGCCGAGTCGCTGCTGCCCGGGGTCTACCGGTACGGCGGGGCGACCCACCGCTGGTGGGGGGTGCCGACGGTGGACGTGGCGCTCGCGGCCGGGCTGGTGGCGGGCTGGCACGGGCTGGTGCGCGGGCCGCTGGTCGCGCTGCTGCCGCCGCCGTGGTCCGGCGCGGCCGAGGCGCTGACGGTCCGCCGGGCCGGTCGGGGGCGCCCGACCGGGGCGGACCTCGCCTGGTTCGCGGCCTCGGCGGCGGTCGGCGCGGCGAGCCACGTCGGCTGGGACGCCTTCACCCACCACGACCGGGCCGGGGTCCAGCTGTTCCCGGCGCTGGGGCGGCCGGTCGCTGGCGGGCCGCCGCTGTGCGAGGTGCTGCAGTACGGCACCTCGGCGCCCGCGCTGGCCGCCGTGGCGGGGTACGCGGTGCGGGCGGCCCGGTCGGTGGAGCCGGTCCGGCCGGCCGTCGAACTGTCCGGCCGGGCCCGGCGGGCGGGCGCGGCGGTGCTGGGCGCGGCCACCGCGGCGGGGGTGGTGCACCGGCTCGTTCCGCTGCGGCGCGGGCTGGTGGGGGAGCTGTGCTTCGGGGCGGGGGCCGGGCTCGCGGTCGGCGCGGTCGGGTGGGCGCTGGCCCGGGCCGCGGTGACGGGGGTCCGGGGTGGTGCGGACCGGGCGGCCGGTGCGGCCGGGGTACGGGCGGCGCGGAGGTGGCGGCCGACGGCGCACAGGTGGAACGGGGTGGTGCGGGGAGTGTGAGCGGGGCGCGGCCACCCCGGGACGCGCGGGCGTGCGGCAGCGCGGGGCAGGCGTGCGGGGAGGACCTGCCCGGTGGTGACTCGGGCCCGAGGTGCGTGACGGGGACGCGAGGCGGGCCCGTGCCGCCTGCGGCGGACGTGACGCGGGCCGCGCCGTCGTGGTGGACGGCGCGGCCCGCGCAACCGGGGTTCGGAGGGGTCAGACCGAGCGCAGCTCGGCGTAGCGGCGCAGGAACAGCGCCTCGGTGAGGGCCATCCGCTCCAGCTCCAGCGGGTCGACGCTCTCGTTGACCGCGTGGATCTGGGTGGTCGGCTCCTCGACGCCGATCAGCACGATCTCGGCCTCCGGGTAGAGCGTGCGCAGCGTGTTGCAGAGCGGGATCGAGCCGCCCTCGCCGGAGGCGACCATCGGGGTGCCGAATGCCTCGGCCATCGCCTCGCCCATCGCCTCGTAGGCCGGACCGGAGGTGTCGGCGAGGAACGGGGAGCCGTTGCCCTGGCGCTCGACGGTGACCTGAGCGCCGAACGGCACCTGGGCCTCCAGGTGGGCGACCAGCGCCTCCTGGGCGGCGCCGGTGTCGGTGCCCGGCGGGACGCGCAGGCTGACCGAGGCCTTGGCGAAGGACTGCACGGAGGAGGTGGCGCCGACCACCGGCGGGGCGTCGATGCCGAGGACGGTCACCGAGGGGCGGGCCCACAGCCGGTCGGCGACGGTGCCGGTACCGGTGAGCGCGACCCCGTCCAGCACCTTGGCGTCGGCGCGGAACTGCTCGTCCGGGTACTGCACGCCGGTCCAGGTCTGATCGGTGGTCAGGCCGGCCACGGCGACGTCGCCGTGCTCGTCGTGCAGCGAGGCGAGCACCTTGACCAGGGCCTGGAGGGCGTCCGGCGCGGCGCCGCCGAACGCGCCGGAGTGCAGGTTGCCCGCGAGGGTGCGGACCGACACGTCGACCACGGTCATGCCGCGCAGCGAGGCGGTGACGGTGGGCAGGCCGGCGGCGAAGTTGCCGGTGTCGCCGATCACGATGGCGTCGGCGGTGAGCAGCTCGGGGTGGGCCTCGGCGTAGCGCTCCAGGCCGCCGGTGCCCTGCTCCTCCGAGCCCTCGACGATGATCTTCAGCCCGACCGGGTAGCCGCCGTCCGCCTGCCGCAGCGCCCGAAGGGCCGTCAGGTGCATCAGGATGTTGCCCTTGCAGTCGGCGGCGCCGCGCCCGTACCAGCGGCCGTCGCGCTCGGTCAGCTCGAAGGCGGGGCTCAGCCACTCGTCCTCGGCCAGCGGCGGCTGGACGTCGTAGTGCGAGTAGAGCAGGACGGTCGGGGCGCCGGCCGGGCCGGGCAGCTCGGCGTAGACGGACTGGGTGCCGTCGGGGGTGTCGAGCAGTCGGACACCGGTCAGGCCTTCGGCGGTGAAGGCGTCGGCGACCCAGTGGGCGGCCTTCTCGCACTCCTCGACCGGGAACTGACGCGGATCGGCGACCGATCGGAAGGCGACCAGTTCGGCCAGGTCGGTGCGGGCGCGGTCCATCAGGGACCGGACGGCGTCGGCCAGGGGCTGCTGCGGCATCGGGTGTGCTCCGGGTAGGGGTGGTCCGTCCGGGGGGTGCTTCGGGCGAACGGCGTTGACGAGGGGTAACGCCGATCATAGGCGGACACGAACGGACGGCCCCGGGGGGAGCGGGGCCCGGCACCGGTGCCCGGCCCCGTCCGCGCGGCCGGTGCGGGCCGGTCCGGTCACGATTCGTTCGCGCGTTCGGTGCGGTGCGGCCCACGTCGGCGGAGGCGGCCGCATAGGATTGTTGCCCGTGACTGACTCCGGAAGCCCCGATTCTCGTAGCCCGCTCGACGCCGAGGCCGCCGGGCCGGACCGGCCGGACCCGTTGGACCCGTTGGACCCGTTGGACGGCGTCTGGGACGTCGTCGTGGTCGGTGCCGGACCGGCCGGCTCCTCCGCCGCGCACGCCGCCGCCGCCCAGGGCCGGCGCGTGCTGCTGCTCGACAAGGCCGAGCACCCCCGGTACAAGACCTGCGGCGGCGGCATCATCGGGCCGTCCCGGGACAGCCTGCCGCCGGACTTCAAGCTGCCGCTCCAGGACCGGGTGCACGCCGTCACCTTCGCGTACGGCGGCCGGTTCACCCGCACCCGGCGGTCCAAGCGGATGCTGTTCGGCCTGGTCAACCGGGACGAGTTCGACCTGCGCCTGGTGCAGGCGGCCAAGCAGGCCGGCGCGGTGCTGGTCACCGGAGTGACCGTCACCGGGGTCGAGCAGCGCGGCGGCGAGCACCGTACGGCGCTGGTGACGGCCGCCGACGGGCGCAGCTTCGAGGCCCGCGCGGTGGTCGGCGCGGACGGCAGCGCGAGCCGGATCGGCCGGCACGTGGGTGTGTCCTTCGACCAGATCGACCTCGGCCTGGAGGCGGAGATCCCCGTACCGGCCGAGGTGGCCGCGGCCTGGGCCGGCCGGATCCACCTCGACTGGGGGCCGCTGCCCGGCAGTTACGGCTGGGTGTTCCCGAAGACCGAGTCCAGCAGCCTGACCGTCGGGGTGATCTCGGCCCGCGGGGACGGCGAGCGGACCAAGCAGTACCTGGCCGACTACATCCAGCAGTTGGGCCTCGCGGGGTTCCGGCCGAGCGTGGAGTCCGGGCACCTGACCCGCTGCCGGGCCGAGGACTCGCCGCTGTCGCGCGGCCGGGTGCTGGTGGCCGGCGACGCGGCCGGGCTGCTGGAGCCGTGGACCCGGGAGGGCATCTCCTACGCGCTGCGCTCGGGCCGGCTGGCCGGCGAGTGGGCGGTCAAGGTGGCCGAGGCGGGCACGGCGGCAGAGGTGCGCCGGGAGGCGCTGAACTACGCCTTCGCCATCAAGGCCGGTCTCGGGGTGGAGATGCGGGCCGGCAAGCAGATGCTGACCGCCTTCGAGCGCCGGCCGTACCTGTTCCACGCGGCGGTCTGCCTGGTCGACCCGGCCTGGCGGGCCTTCGCCCGCACCACCCAGGGGCACACCACCTTCGCCCAGGTGATCCGCCAGTACCGCTCGGCCCGCCGCCTCGCGGCCCTGGCCTCGCGCTGAGGTGACGCCGGGTTCGGCGGGTGGGTACCCGCCGAACCCGGCGTGTGCTGACTCGGCGTACGTGGACTCGGCGTGCTGTTCGAGTCCGTCGGCGTGCTACTTGAGGCCGTTGTCGATCGCCGTGATCAGGGTGCCGCCGGGGGTGTCCCCGGTCATTTCCCAGATCATCGCGCCGAGCAGGCCCTTCGATTTCAGGTAGGCCGTCTTCTTGCCGATCGACCAGGCGTCGTCGAAGGTCCACCACTGGCCGCCGGCGCCGGTGTAGCCGTAGGTCGCGACCGACTGTTCGTCGTGGTAGACGGCGAGGTTGGGGAAGGTGGTGATCAGGTTGTTGTACCCGCGGGTGCCGGCCTCCTCGGCGAACTGGCCGGGGGCGGCGCCGGTCGCGCTCTGCCACTCGCCCTTGACGCCGCCGTCGGCGACGCCCTGCCAGCCCCGGCCGTAGAACGCCAGGCCGATGGTGAGCTTGCGCGGGTTGACCCCGGCGTCGAGGTAGGGCTTGACCGCCGCGTCGACGCTGAAGTGGTTGGCGTACGGGTCCTGGGCGTCCTGGTAGAGGTTGCCCTGGTGGCCGGTGCGGTTGGGCTCCCAGGAGTTGTCGCTGCCCGCGCCGTGGAAGTCGTAGCCCTGGACGTTGGCGATGTCGAGGTAGTTGAAGATCTTCGAGAGGTCCCAGCCCTGGTTGATCTTCACCGGGTCGGCCGGGGTGAAGGCGGTCAGCAGCTTGTGCGAGCCGCCCAGGGCGTTCAGCTGCTTGCGGAACTCGGCCAGCAGCAGGGTCAGGTTCGCCTTGTCGTTGGCGCTGTAGTGGTTGCCGGCGTGGCCGTCGGGCGAGCCGGGCCACTCCCAGTCGAGGTCGATGCCGTCGAAGATGCCGGCCGCGACGCCGTCGCCGCCCGCGCCGTTGTAGACCGGCAGGTTGCCCTTGATCCACACATCGAGGCAGGACTTGACGAGCTTCTGCCGGGACGCGTCGGTGGCCGCCGCGTCGGAGAAGTACTTGGAGTACGTCCAGCCGCCCAGCGAGACGACGACCTTCAGGTTCGGGTACTTCGCCTTGAGCTTCTTCAACTGGTTGAAGTTGCCCCGCAGTTTGCCCCAGCCGTCGTCCGCCACGCCGTCGATCGACTGGGCGGCGCTCATCGGGCGGGCGTAGTCGGCGTCGGCGTCGCCCGCGCCGGTGCCCTGGTCCGGGTCCTGCGGGTCGGCGGTGGTGCCCTTGGTGACGCCCGCCATGCAGGTCAGGTTGACCGGGTCGATGTTCTCGAAGGCGTAGTTGATGACGTCGAGCTTGGCCGCGCTGCCCGAGGTGTCGAGGTTCTTGACGAAGTACTGGCGGCCGTAGATGCCCCACTGGGTGAAGTAGCCGACCCGGGCGTACTTCCCGGCGCCGACCAGGTCGGAGGTGGTGACCTTCAGCGGTGCGGTGGCGGGCGAGGCGTTGTCCGCGCCGTCCCTGGCCTTGACGGTGAAGGTGTAGGCGGTGGACGGGGAGAGGCTGCCGACGGTCGCGGTCAGGGTGGAGCCGGTGACCGTGCGGACCAGGGCGCCGTCCTGGTAGACGTCGTACGCGGCGACCTTGAGATTGTCGGTGGCCGCGTTCCAGGCGAGCGTCACGTCGCTCGAACCCACCGCCGTGGTGCGGAGGTTGGTGGGCGCGGTGGGCGGCGTCGGGTCGGTCGCCGGGTCGAAGGTGGAGGCGGTGACCGGCGCGCTCGCCGGGCCGAGGTTGCCGCGGGTGTCCTTGGCGCGGACGGTCAGCGTGTAGCTGGTCGCCGGGGTGAGGTTGGTGACCACGGCGTCGGTGGTGGTGCTGCCGCCGACCACGGTGCTGCCGTTCAGCACGTCGTAGGAGGCCACCGGGAAGTCGCCGCCGGTCGCGGCGGGCCACTTCAGCGCGAGCGTGTGGGCCGTCGCGTCGGTCACCGCGGGGGTGCCGGGCGCGGACGGCAGGACGTCCGAACTGCCGTCGCACTTGTCGCCGTTGATGCGGCAGCCGGTGGGCGTGCCGACCGGGCCGTTGGCGACGAACCAGAAGCTGTACGGCTCGGTGGTCTTCCCCGCGGGGACGTTGGCGTTGTAGAACGCGGCGACGGCGGTGACGTGGCGGCCGTTGACCGTCGCGGTCCCGTTGTAGCTGTTCTGGACGGTCACGCCGGCCGGGAGGTCGAACTCCAGGGTCCAGCCGTTGACGGCGGTGGTGTTGTCGTTGCGGACGATGTAAGTGCCCTTCCACCAGGAGCCGTTGTTCTCGGTGGTGAAGGCGGCGGTGAGCTTGCCGGCCGCGTTGGCGGGGGTGGCCAGGGCGGTGATCGCGGCGAGGGGGAGGAGCAGGACGGAGAGCAGCGCCAGCAGTCTGCGGCGGGTGCGGCGCGCCTGGTCTCGGCGCGTGCGGGATCGGACGGACATGGTTCTCCCTGTGACTGTGGGGTTGGACAGGGTGGCGCAGAACCGTGCGGGTGGAGCCCGGTGGTGCCTGGTGGTGCCTGGTGGTGCCCGGTCGGGTGCTGGGGTCGGTGCGTGGTCGACCGGTGCCCGCGTCGTGGGGGACGCAGCATGGGGCACTGTAGGAGGTACAGACCAATGCGTCAACAGGTCTGTACCACTGGCGAGTTGATCGAATTCGGCGGGCCGGGGCCGGGGCCGTCAGCCCCGGCGCGGGTGGCCGGACAGCTCGTCGCCGAGCGGGCTGCGGCTGTACAGCACCGAACGGCCGTGCCGTGCCCGGTTCACCAGCCCGGTCCGGTGCAGCACCGCCAGATGCTGGCTGATCGCGGCCGGCGTCACCCCCAGCCGGTAGGCGAGGTCGGTGGTGCTGGCCGGCTCGGCCAGCAGCGCGAGCAGCCGGGTCTTCGGTGCGCCGAGCAACTGCTCCAGCGCGCGCGGGGTCGCCGACGCCGCCGGAGCGGTCATCCCCGCCTGCCCCCGGGCCGGGTAACTGATCTGCGGCGCCCGGTCGTTGCTGATCATCGTGATCGCGCCCCGGGCGAAGAAGGTCGGCACCAGGACCAGCCCGCGACCGTCCACCGTGATCTCCCCGTCCCACTGCTTCCAGCGGCGGTCGACCGACAGCAGCCCGTCCGTCCAGCGCAGCCGGTGGTCCAGGTCGGCGAACAGCGCGGCCGCACCCTGCTGCGCCAGCACCCGGGAGCGGTAGACCAGGTCGGCCTCCAGTACCGCCCTGGCCTGCGGCCACCAGCCCGGTGCCAGGCAGCACTCCCAGTACTCCTCCAGCGCGTCGGCGATCCGCGCCAGCAGCCGGGCCGGGTCGGCCAGGCCCGCCGCGAGCAGTGGGGGCAGCGACTGGTGGTGGGGCAGGAAGGTCTGCTCCAGCTCGGGTCGCAGCCGCTCGGGCGGCAGTGCCCGGACGGCGGCCAGCTCGGTGCGGAAGTCCGGCCAGGGGGTGGCCGGGCGGGGCGTCAGGAAGTCCGGGATCCAGCGGTGCACGGAGACCAGCGAGAGCAGCAGTGCGGAGTCCAGCCGTTCGAAGGCGGGGCGCAGTCGCTCGAAGGCGGCGGACTGGAGGGGGAAGTACCCGGGGTGGGTCCACATCCGTAGGCTGAGCGCGGCCTCCTGGACGGGGGAGCAGGCGAACCAGGTGGTGGCGAGGTCGGCCAGGCCGAGCTTGAACCGGTGCACGCGACCCCCGCTCCCTGTTCCCGTCCGCGTCGCCGCGCGTCCGTGGCACGTCCGTGGCACGTGTCCGTGCCGCCCGTGCGCTGCTGGTTTTAGCCTGAGCCTAAATGATTACTGCCGAGCGGCGGCGGCGGGGTGTGATCGTGACCATGACCACCGCACCGGCGGCGACCGCCGCGCCGAGTTCCGACCTCCCCGCCTCCGGGGCGTCCCGCCTGCTGCACCCCGACCCGACGGTGCGCAGGCTCGCCCGGATCACCCTGCTCAACACGGTCGGCAGCGGCCTCTCGCTCTCCGTCGGCGTGCTGTTCTTCACCCGCTTCCTCGGGCTGAGCGCCGGTCGGCTCGGTTTCGCGCTCACCGCCGCCGGGCTCTGCGGGGTGCTCGCCAGTGTCCCCGCCGGACGCGCCGCCGACCGCTGGGGGTCCAGGCCGGTCCTGGTCGCGCTGGTCGCCCTCACCGGCCTCGGCACCGCCGGGTACACCCTGGTGGACGGCTACCCGGCGTTCGTCGCGCTCGCCTGCCTGGTCGCCGCCGCCGACCGGGGCTCGGCGGCCGTGCGCAACGCCCTGTACGCGGAGGTGCTGCCCGCCGACAAGCGGGTCGCGGGCCGGGCCTACCTGCGGGTGGTGACCAACGTCGGGCTGTGCCTCGGCACCGGGGTCGGCGCGATCGCGCTCCAGGTGGACTCGCGGGCCGGCTATCTGGCGGCGATCCTGGCGGACGCGGCCTCGTACCTGGCCGTCGCGGTGATGTTCCAGCGGCTGCGGGTGCCGGGGTGGTCGGGTGTCGCGTCGGCCGAGGCGGTCGAGGCGAGCAAGCCCGTCGAGAACGGCTCGGCCGGGGGAAGGGGGCGCAACCCGGCGCTGCGGGACGGGCCGTTCCTGGTGGTGACCGCGCTCGGCTCGGTGCTCGCCCTGCAGTTCGCGATGCTGGAGGTCGGGGTGCCGCTGTGGATCGTCCAGCAGACCGACGCGCCCCGGATCACCGTGGCCGGCACCCTGATCGTCAACACCGTGCTGGTGATCGCGTTCCAGGTCCGCGCGACCCGGGGCACCGAGCACCCGACCGCCGCCGCCCGGGCCTGCGGACGCTCCGGGCTGATCCTGGCCGCCTCCTGCCTGGTCATCGGCCTCGCCCACGGCACGCCCGCCGCGCTCGCCGCGGTGGTGGTCCTGGTCGGCGTGGCACTCCAGGCGGTCGGCGAGGTCCTGGGCCAGGCCGGCACCTGGGCGCTCAGCTACGACCTGGCCGGCGAGCGCTCGCACGGCGCCTACCAGGGTGTCTTCAACGCGGGCATGTCCGCCGCGCTGATGATCGGCCCGGCCGTCGTCTCGACCGCCGTCATCGGCCACGGCCTGGTGGGCTGGGCCGCCCTCGGCGCGCTGCTCGCCGGCGCCGGCCTCGCCATGGGCCCCGCCGTCCGGTGGGCCCGGCGGCGGGGCGCGGTGCCGGCCTGACGCGCCGGGGCCGCCGGGGCCGACGGGGGTCGCCCGTCGGCTACTCCGGGACCACCGCGAAGGCCTCGATCTCGATCAGCACCTCCGGCAGGAACAGCGCCGCCACCTGCATCGCCGAGCTCGCCGGCAGCGGCAGACCGCCGAACGCCTCGTCCCGGGCCTCGCGGACGGCCGGCATGTGCGCGATGTCGGTGAGGAAGTACGTCAACTTGACGACATGCGAGAAGTCCGCGCCCGCTGCGGCCAGGCAGCGCCGCAGGTTCTCGAAGACCTGCCGCGCCTGCGCCCCCGGGTCGCCCTCGCCGACCAGTTGCCGCCCCTCGTCGAAGGCGACCTGCCCCGACACCGCCACCAGCCGCCCGGTGGCCGTCACCACCTGGGTGTAGCCGGTCCCGGGAGCGACCCCGGGCGGCTCGGCGATGTGGGTGAGGCCGCTGCTGGTGGGCTGTGATTCCGTGGTCATGGGCCCATCGTGGCCGACAGCCGATCACCGCACCACGGCTTTCACGGAGGGTATTCTTCCGGTGTGCGCCACGTGACGAGAGCGACCGCCGCGAAGGAGACCGCTTCGTGAGCACAGCCCACCGACTCCCCGGCGACTACAGCACGGTGACGGATCCCGAACGGGCACTGAAGTACGCGATCCAGCACATCGCAGTCGCCCGTGCCGAGGTCGTCGAGGGAGCCATCACCCTGCTCTCGTCGACCTGGGCGCACGAGAACGCCGCCGAGCTCGTCCGCCGACAGCTGACGGCGCGCCTGGAAGCATTGGGGCTGGTGTCCGGAGCAGGCAGTCTCGACCTGCCCGGATCGGAGAACTGGTTCATCCCCGACCTCGCGGTCGTACCGGCGGACCTGGCGGCGAAGACCGAGGGCGCTCTGCTCCCGGACCGGACGCTGCTGGTGGTGGAGGTCACCTCGCCCTCGAACGGCGAGACCGACCGGACGGTGAAGCGTCGCCGGTACGGCCAGTACGGGGCGCCGATCTACCTCTTGGTCGACCGGCAGCACCGGGCCTGCACGGTGTTCAGCGAGCCCACCCGGCTCGGCTACGCCGTCGAGGACGGGCCGCACGCCTTCGGGGTGCCCGTCCGGCTGCCCGCGCCGTTCGAGCTCGACCTCGACACGTCGCGGCTCTGAGCGGCCGGGGGCGTCACCGGCGGGGATCCGGGCGTCGGGAAGCCTGGCCGAGGGGAGGGTGGGCATGTCAGAGTCGTGCGGGCGCCGCCGCCGACCCGTGGTCGCGGCCCCGTTCCGACCCACCCTCAGCCGGAAAGCAGGACCGTACCGATGACCAGTGAAGCGCCCTTTGTCCGTGTCTCCACCGAGGACGCGGTCACCACGCTGACCCTCGACTCGCCGCACAACCGCAACGCGCTCTCCCGTCGGCTGATGGCCGAGCTGACCGCCGGGCTGGCCGGGGCGGCCGCGGATCCGGAGGTGCGCGCGGTGGTGCTGACGCACGCGGGCAAGGTGTTCTGCGCCGGGGCGGACCTCTCGGAGGCGACCGGGGCGGACCCGACGGTCGGGCCGCGCGGGCTGGTCGACCTCCAGCGGGCCATCGTGGACTGCGCCAAGCCGGTGATCGCCGTCATCGACGGGCACGTGCGGGCCGGCGGGCTGGGGCTGGTGGGCGCGGCCGATCTGGCGATCGCCGGACCGGCCGCCACCTTCGCGTTCACCGAGGTCAGGCTCGGCCTGGCGCCGGCCGTGATCTCGCTGCCGCTGCGCCCCAAGCTGGACCCGCGCGCGGCCTCCCGGTACTACCTGACCGGCGAGGTGTTCGACGCGGCCGAGGCCGCCCGGATCGGTCTGGTCACCCGGGCGGCCGACGCGCCGGAGTCGGTCGAGGTCGCGCTGAAGGAGCTGCTGGACGCCCTGCGGCTGGGTTCGCCGCAGGGCCTGGCGCAGTCCAAGCGGCTCGCCAACGCCGAGGTGGTGCGCTCCTTCGAGCGGGACGCGGACGAGCTGGTCGAGCTGTCGGCGCGGCTGTTCGGCTCGGAGGAGGCGCAGGAGGGCATGCGGTCGTTCCTGGAGAAGCGGCCCGCCCGCTGGGTGCGCTGACGGCTGTCGCGGCCGCTCGGCTCAGCCGATGGTGGCGGTCTCGCGCCAGAGTTCGAGCAGCGCCTCGTCGCCGGAGTGCTCCACCCGACCGGTCCCGGCGGGCAGCCGGTTCCAGAGCAGCAGGTAGAGGTCCCGGGCCGGGCCGGTGAGGGTCAGGTCGGCCGGGGCCTCGGTGAGCTCGACGGACAGCGGTTCCTCGCTGACCGTCGCCAGCCAGCGGCCGGGCCCGTCGGTCGTGCTGACCAGCACGGTGCGCGGCCGCTCGCTGCGGAGCGTGGAGCGGTCGCGGGACAGGAAGCCGCGCAGCAGTTCGTCGATGCCGTCGAGCGCGAGCTCCGGTGCGGTCGCCGGTCCCTCGGCGCCGGCGGCCGCGTCGGCGTCGATCCGGTGCACGGCCGTCTCGTGCGCCTGCCGGCGGGCCCAGAACGCGAGCGGGCTCGGGGCCGTCGGCAGGAAGGTCCAGCAGTCCAGGTCGGCCGGGGCGGCGAGGAGGGTGTCGACCAGGGCGCCGTGGCCCGCGCGGAACCAGTCGACGAGGACGGCGTCGTCCGGCTTCTCCGCCCAGATCGCCTGCTGGCTCGCCTCGTCCATCGGCGTCGGCCGACCGTCCCGGAGGTGGGTGGTGGCCCAGCGGTGCACATGGCCGGTGTGCAGGACGAGGTCCCGCAGCCGCCACTCCGGGCAGGTCGGGACGGGGGCGTCGAGCTCGGTGCGGGCGGCGGCGTCGGCGAGCAGGCCGCCCTCGTGGCGCAGGGCGTCGATGTGTGCGGTGATCTCCATGATCGGGATTCTGGCAGCATCGGCGGTATTCGGACGCGTGTTCCCATGGATGGGCGGCGAAAATGTCGCGAGGGCGTGCCGACGCGGCCCGTGTGACCTTGGCCGCCTCCGCGCCGGGCGGACCGTACGGACCGGTAACGTGAGCGCATGTCGATCACGCGTTCCCTGTTCAGCGCCGCCCGGGCCGGCGGCCGGCGCGCTGCGGGGCGGCTCGTCCACCGGGGCTGGCAGTGGGTGCAGCGGGCCGGCGCGGTCTCCAGCGAGAACCCCGGGCCGTACCGCTTCGGGGAGCTCGGCGCGGGCACGAAGCTGAGCTTCCCGCTCGGCGCGGTCTTCAACGAGCAGTGGATCACCATCGGCCCGTTCTCGATCATCGGCGAGCGGGTGACCATCAGCGCGGGCTTCCTCCCCGGCCTGGACCTCGGGCCCGAGCCGATCGTGCGGATCGGCGGCGGCTGCGTGATCGGCCGGGACAGCCACATCGTCGGCCACCAGTCGATCGTGCTGGGCGACGACGTGTGGACCGGGCCCGGCGTCTACATATCCGACCAGGCGCACGAGTACCGGGCGACGGACCTGCCGATCGGCAAGCAGTGGCCGCGCAACGAGCCGGTGGAGATCGGCTCCGGCAGCTGGATCGGCACCGGGGCGGTGATCCTCCCCGGCGCCCGGCTGGGCCGCAACGTGGTCGTCGCGGCCGGCTCGGTGGTGCGCGGCGAGGTGCCGGACCACACGGTGGTGGCGGGCGCGCCGGCCAGGGCCGTCCGCCGCTGGACGCAGGAGGAGGGCTGGCAGCCGCCGTTCCGCAACGAGCCGCCGAGCCCGCTGCCGGACGACATGACCGCCGCGCAGCTGCGCGCGCTGGCGGGCTGGGACCTGCGGCTGCCGGGCGAGTCCGAGGTCTGAGGCCGGGCGGCCAGGATCCGAGCGGCAGGCCCTAATTCGGTTGCCGCCGCTCCGCGGGGTCGGATAGGAAGCTCGCATGCTTCGAGGAGAGAAGATCGGGCTGCGGGCCCGGCACGAGGACGACCTTCCGGTCCTGCTGACCGAGCTCCACGACGACGTGGCCAACTCCTCGCGGGCCGAGAGCGCAGCGTGGCGGCCGATCCCGCCCGGCTCGAAGGAGTCCCGGGTCTCGCTGGACCGCACGGACGACGCGGTCGTGCCGTTCTCCGTGGTGGAGCTCGACAGCGGCGCGCTCCTCGGCAGCGCGAGCCTGTGGGGCATCGACAACCACAACCGCTCCGCGCACCTCGGGCTCGGGCTGCTCCCCTCCGCCCGCGGGCGGGGCCACGGCAGCGAGGCGGTCGCGGTGCTGTGCCACTACGGCTTCGTGGTGCGCGGCCTGCGGCGGCTTCAGGTCGAGACCCTCGCGGACAACGCCGCGATGCTCCGCGCCGCCGAGGGCAACGGCTTCGTCCGGGAGGGCGTGCTGCGCTCCTCGGCCTGGGTGATGGGCGAGTTCCTGGACGAGGTGCTGCTCGGCCTGCTGGTCCAGGACTGGAAGGCCCGGGGCTGACGAAGGGCAGGGGTCAGGGGGCGGCCCGGGTGTCCGCGGCGGCGCGTTCGGCGTCGCGGGCGGCGAGGGCGGCCGCGATCCGGGGCAGGTCGGCGGGCCGGGTGGGGTCCAGGCCGGTGCGGACGGCGATCCGGCGCAGCCGGTAGTCCACGGTGTTGGGGTGCAGATGGAGCACCTGGGCCGTGTGGCGTCTGCTGAGACCGCCGGCCAGGTGCACCCGCAGGGTGGTGAGCAGTTCGCCCGCGTCGTCCAGCGGGGCGAGCAGTGCGGCGAGCCGCGACCGGGCCCGGCTGGGCCGGCTGAGCTGGTACTCGACCAGCAGGTCGTCCAGGCGGTGCAGGCCGGGTGCCCGCCCGACCGCCAGGGCCACTTCGAGGACCTCCGCCGCGAGCGCGGCGCCCGCCGGTACCTCGGCGGGCGCCGAGGCGGACCCGCCCGCCCGGACGGCGACTCCCGCCGCGCGCGCGAGGCGCCGCAGGGTCTCGGCCAGCCGCTCCCAGGCCTGTTCGGGCACGGCCTCGGGGTCGTGCTCCAGCGGGACCAGCACCACACCGCCGGCGGCGGTGAGCGCGGACAGCGCCGACTGCCGGGTGGCGTGGTCGAGTTCGGTGCGCAGCCGGCGCAGCTTGCGGTGCCCCGCGACCGCCCGGTCGACGTCCGGGGAGCGCTCGTCGGGGTGCTCGGCGACGGCGAGGCGCAGCACCGCGTAGGCGGGCGGCAGGCCGATCCCGGCCCGGGCGGCCGCCGCCGCGGCCTCGGCGGGCGCGCCGTCCAGCAGCGCGGTGACCAGGGCCCCTCGGGCGGCCCGCCGTTCGTCGGCGTCGCCGCGGCCCTCCGCCAGGTATCCGGCGCAGGTCGCGGCGGCGGCCCGGCGCAGGTGGTTGAGCATCAGCCGGTTGAGCAGCAGCAGGTCGGCGGCGTCGCCGTCGTCGGCGTGCCGGGTGATCAGCTCCCAGCAGACCTCCATGCCGAGGTGGTGGGCGAAGAGCACGGCGTCCAGCGGCACGCCCTCCTCGGCGCGCCGGGCGGCGGCCTCCCGGACGGCGGCGAACTCGCCCTCGGGGGCGGGCAGTCCGGTGCGGACGGCGTGGGCGAGGGCGCGGATCCGGCGGGCGGCGACCGGGACCAGTTCGCCGGCGGCGAGTTCGCGGGGGAAGCGGCGGTAGGCCGGCACCCGGTCCAGCAGTGCGGCGACCAGGGCCTCGGCCAACTCCGGTACGGCGCTCAGCAGACGTTGGTCGGCGGCGGTGCCGCCGATCACCGGGATCCGCCAACCGGCTGCGGTGGGGGGTGAATTGTGACCGGTCACAGAGAACTCCGTCGAGGTCTGGAAGCCGCCCGAGACCCAGGTCGGAGGGGCGACCGCAGGATGGAGGCACTCGGGTTACCTGTTGGTAACAAACTTCCGCTCCGGAGGCAACCGTTGAGAACCCCACTTCTCCGCTCCGCCGCAAGGCTGTTGCGCCGCAGGCTCCTTGGGGCCACTGGTGCGGCGCTCCTGGCCGGTGCGCTGCTCGCCGGCACTCCCGCCGGTGCGGCCCGGGCGGCGGACGCGACCCCCACCGCGCCCGCCGCCGCTGCCCCCGCCCCGGCTTCCGCGGCTGAACTCCCGCCCGACGGCGACACGGTGGCCTCCCCGCCCGGCGCCAACGACTGGACCTGCCGGCCGAGTGCCGCCCACCCGAACCCGGTGGTCCTGGTGCACGGCACCTTCGCCAACCGGTACGAGAACTGGCTGGTGCTCTCGCCGCTGCTGAAGAGCCTGGGCTACTGCGTCTTCGCCCTGGACTACGGCACGGTCCCCGGCATCACCTCGTCCGGCAGCGGACTGCTGCTGCCGATCGGCGGGCTCGCCCCGGTCGCCGACTCGGCGGCCCAACTCGCGCGCTTCGTCGACCTGGTGCGCGGGGCGACCGGCGCGGCCCAGGTCGACCTGGTCGGCCACTCGCAGGGCGGCATGCTGCCGAACTACTACCTGAAGTTCCTCGGCGGCGCGGCCAAGGTCGGCAAGCTGGTCGCCCTCGCGCCGTCCAACCACGGCACCACGCTGGACGGCATCACCAACCTCGCCCCGTACTTCCCGCGCGTCGCCGAACTGATCTACACGGCCTGCGCGGCCTGCCGGGACCAGGCGGTCGGCTCCGACTTCAACCGGCGGATGGCCTCCCGGCCGGACACCGTCCCCGGCGTGCGCTACACCGTGATCTCCACGGTCTACGACGAGGTCGTCACGCCCTACCGGAGCCAGTTCCTGGACGGTGCGGGCGGTGCCGGTGCGGCGGCCGTGGACAACGAGGTGGTCCAGGCGCACTGCCCGCTGTCGCTCGCCGAGCATGTGGCCGTCGCCTTCGCGCCGACCGCGCTGCACCTGGTCACCAACGCGCTCGACCCGGCCCACGCCACACCGGTGCTCTGCGGCTGAGGCCGCCACCACCGGTGCCGCTCAAGGCCGTTGCCGCCGCGTGGGAAGTCGGACGGGCCGACTTCCCGCGCGGCGGTCCGGTGCGCCGGGTGTCGGTGGGGGCGGGGATACTGCCGTGGACCGAGGACAGGAGAGTGGCGTGGGTTTCGTCGACGAGGTGCCGGTGCCGGTGTCGGAGGACTGGGCGGACTGGCTCGTGTACGCGCGGGTGCTGAGCGAGGCCGGTGATCCGCGGGGGGAGGCGATCCGGCTGGAGCACCGGGGGGCGCCGGCCGACGACCCGGAACTCGCGGCGCTGTACCGGCAGGTGGAGCGGGACTGCGGGCTGGACGGCCTCCGGGCCGACGGATCGTGGCGGCTCGGCTGGTCCCGCGGCTTCCTCGACACCGCCGGGTTCCGGCTGACGGAGGGGACCGGCCCGGCGGACGGGACCGCTCGGCGGCGCCGGGCGCTGGTGGTCCGGCTCCTGGCGGAGCTGCCGCACGGCGGCGGCCACGACCCGGACGACCCCGAGCAGTGGGAGGCGGCCCTGGTCGACGTGCTGCTGCGCCACCCCGCCGCCGGGCGGCTGCGCACGCTGGAGCTGCGCCTGACGGACCACCACCACTCGGCCGGGCGCGCCGCCGCGGCGCTCGCCGCGCGGCGGCGGCCCCGGCTCGCGGAGCTGTACCTCGGCCACCACTACGACACGCTCTTCGAGCTCCACCGGACCTCGACCGGCCGCCCGCTGGAGGTCGAGCGGTACCTGCACGACCCGGTGGTCCCGCACGAGGCGGGCCGGGCGCTCTGGCCCGCGCTGCCCGCCCTGCGCAGTCTGGAGCTCGAAGGCGCGTTCCTGTTCGACGACGTGGTGCACGAGGAGCTGACGCACCTGCGGACCAGGGGCGCGGTCTTCTCGGACGGGTCCCTGTTCGGGACGTCCACGCCGGGCCTGGTCGCGCTGGAGGTGGAGATCGACGACGACGTGCACGGCACCGTCGGCAGCAACCTCCAGCTGGAGGAGCTCGCCCCCGCCGGGTACCCCCGGCTGCGGCACCTCGACCTGGGCGCGGCGACGTTCGAGCCCGAGGAGGCCGGTGACCTCGTCGTCCTTGCCGAGCACCCGCTGCTGCCCCAACTGGAGAGCCTGACCGTCCGGGAGCTGGTGATCGAGGACACCGACGCGGAGCGGGACCCGCTGGCGGTCCTGACCGCGCTGGTCCCCCGGTTCGCCCACCTCGAGCTGCGGGTGGCGGGCGCCATCGAGGTCGAGGGCGCCGAGGGAGGGGAGCTGGAGCGGGTGCTCGCCGCGCTGGGACTGGGGCCGGACGCTCGCTAGCTAGTCGACGGAGACGCGGAGCGTGAGTACGGCGGTGGTGCCGGCGGGGTCGAGGGTGTGGGTGGCGGGGGCGGTGAGGAGGGCGGCGTCGTAGTGGGTGAGGGTGGTGGCGTCGTCGAGGTCCGCGGTGCCGGACAGGCAGACCAGCAGCACGGTGGTGCCGGCGGCGACGACGAGCGGCCGGGGCTCCGTCGCCAGGGCCAGTTCGGCGGTGGCGCGGCCGCGTCGGGTCATCACGTTGAAGTCGACCAGCGGGCCGCCGAGCAGCCGGCAGTCGGTGGCCGCGTCGCCGGAGAAGGCGAACGGGCGGAACGGCGCGTCGACGACGTGCTCGGTGCCGTCCACGGTCAGGGCCATCCCCGGGCCCTCGACCAGGGTGATCACCCGGTCCACCCCGGGGAAGGCGGAGAAGGGCCCGGCCGACCCGACGTCGGCGAGGCTGACCCGCCACTGGAAGTCGTCCAGCCCCGAACCCGCCGGGTAACCGGCGACCTCCCTGGTCACCCCGCCGCCGTTGCGCCAGGCGGTGGCCGGGCGTTCGGCGGCGCGGAGGAGCTGGACCGGTCCGGTGCTGTTCGTCATGGCGCGATCCTCGCACGGGCCCGGAGGCGTGGGGGAGCCGCCGGTGAGCCCTCCGTCCGGCGGGCCGGCGGGCGGCTCAGTGCCGCCGGACGGCCAGCGGGAGCAGGGCGGCCACGGCGGCCGCGACCGCGACCGTGGTGAGGGCGAGCGGCAGGCTGGTCGCGTCGGCCAGGAAGCCGATCACCGGCGGGCCGATCAGCATGCCGCCGTACCCGAGCGTGGAGGCGAGGGCGACACCCCGGGGGCCGCCGGCGGCACCGGCCCGGGCGATGGCGAGCGGGAAGAGGTTGGCCAGTCCGAGCCCGACCAGCACGAACCCGGCCAGGGCGAGCGGGACCAGCGGGGCGAGCGCGGCCAGCAGCATCCCGGCCGCAGCTGTGAACCCGCCGAGCAGCATCACCCGGTTCTGCCCGAGCCGGACGGACAGCCAGGTGCCGCCGATCCGCCCGGTGGTCATGGCGAGCGCGTAGGCCACGTAACCGGCGGCGGCCGCCTGCGCGCCGGCCTGGACGTCGTCCGTCAGGTGCACGGTGGTCCAGTCGGCTATCGCGCCCTCGCCGTACGCGGTGCAGAACGCGGTGAGGCCGAGCAGCAGGACCAGTACGCGGCCGGCGCCGGCGGCGGTGCGGCCGGAGGGGGCCGCGGTGGTGGACGCGGTGGTGGACGCGGTGCCGACCGGTCGCGCCGCGGGGCTGCGGAGCAGGGCGGCACCCGCGAGCGCGGTGACCGCGAGGCCGAGCAGTCCGGCGATCGCGAGCCACTGGGCGGCCGTCAGGGTGCCGGCGAGCAGGCCGCCCGCCCCGGCGCCGAGCAGGCCGCCGAGGCTGTAGCCGGCGTGGAAGCTGGGCATGACGGGGCGCCCGAGCTCGCTCACGATCTCGACGGCGGCGCTGTTCATGGCGACGTTCGCGCCGCCGTAGCCGGCGCCGAAGAGCAGCAGGACGCCGCCGAGCGCGGGCACCGAGTGGGTGTGCGCGGGCAGCGGGACGGAGACCGCGAGCAGGACGAGCGAGGCCACGGTGATCGGCCGGGAGCCGTACCGCAGGCAGAGCCGGCTCACGAGCGGCATGGTGGCCACGGCGCCCGCCGACACGCAGAGCAGGGCGAGGCCGAGCGCCCCGTGCGAGGCGCTGACCTGGTTGCGGATGTCGGGGATCCGGACGACCCAGGCGGCGAAGAGCAGGCCGTCGACGGCGAAGAAGGCGGTCAGGGCGAGTCGGGCGCCGCCCCAGGAGGAGAGGGCGGACGCGGGGAGGGTGCGGGATCGGGCGCCGATGCTGCGAGACTGGGGGGACGGCCGGTCGGCGGGGGCATGGGGACGAATTTTGTTTCGGAGCGGCACAAAGTAAGAATAGGGACGTGCAGCTCTCACCTTCAAGTCCGAAGCCCGGGACCGGGGCCGAACTCGACGCGCAGCGCGACGCCCACCGCCGCGCGGCCCCCGACCGCGGCCGGACGCTGCTCGGTCCGGCGCTCCAGCTGATCCACACCGGCCAGACCCCGACCCGCTCGGCCCTCACCCGCGCGCTCGACGTCACCCGGGCCACCGCCGGCGCCGTCACCGCCGAGTTGGAGGCGCTCGGGCTGATCACGGTCGACTCCCGCCCGGCCGGTGGCGGCCGCGGTCGCCCCTCGCACCGGCTCGCCATCGACCCCGCGGGCCCGGTGGTGATCGCCGGACAGATCCACGCCGACGGCCTGAGCGTCACCCTGGCCGGCCTCGGCGGACTGCTCGACCCGCCGGTCCACCTGCCGCTGCCCGCCGCCACCGACCCGGTGCGGATGCTGCGCGCGGTGGCCCAGGCGGGCGCCGAACTCGCCCGCGCCACCGAGCGCCGCTGCCTCGGCGCGGCGCTCGCCCTGCCCAACCCGGTCACCGAACCGGACGGCACCGCACTGGCCGCGCTGCACTTCGCCTGGCCCAGCGGCACCCCGGTCGCGGACCTCTACGACGTCGAGGTGGGGCGCGCCGAGCACGGTCCGGGGGCGTTCGACCCGCTGCCCACCTCGATCGCCAACGACGCCAACCTGGCCGCCCTCGCCGAGTACCGGCACGGCGCCGGACGGGGCGCCCGGCACCTGCTGCTGGTCACCTCCGGTCACCGCGGGGTCGGCGGCGCGCTGGTCATCGACGGGCGGCTGCACACCGGCAGCGCCGGGCTCGCCCTGGAGGTCGGCCATCTGACCGTCGATCCGCAGGGCCGCCCCTGCCCGTGCGGCAACCGGGGCTGCCTCAACTCCGAGACCGACCCGGACGCGCTGTTCGCCGCGGCCGGTCTGACGCCGAACCGTGGGCGGCCGCTGCTCGACCAGGCCGGTGAGGTCTGCCGGGCCGCCGCCGTCGACGAGCGGGCCCGGGCGGCCGTGGAGCACGTCATCGACCGGCTGGGACTCGGGCTCGCCGGGGTCGTCAACATCCTCAACCCGGACCGGGTGGTGCTCAGCGGGCTGCACCGGGACCTGCTGGAGGCCGCGCCGGACCGGCTGCGGGCGGTGGTGGCCGACCGCAGCCTCTGGGGGCGCAGCGGCCGGGTGCCGATCGTCGGCGCCGAGCTGGCGCACAGCGCGCTGGCCGGGGCGGCGGAACTCGGCTGGCGCCCGTACCTGGCCGACCCGCAGTCGGTGCAGGTGGGGTGACTCCGCTCGGGGGCCCGTGGCTTCGGCGGTCGATAAGCGGAGCCTGGGGCTTCGCATAATGTCACTTATCGTGACACTCGTACACTCGTAGTGAGCACATCGGAGGGGGGCTTCGAAGAACTCGCACGAGGAGAGTGGCAGGCCATGGGGACCGAACCGACCGTCGACGTCGACCGCACCGACCCGGAGTACCGGAGCTGGCTCAAGGAGGCGGTCCGCAAGGTCCACGCGGACGCGAACCGCTCGGCCGACACCCACCTGCTGCGCTTCCCGCTGCCCGCCGAGTGGGGCATCGACCTCTACCTCAAGGACGAGTCCACCCATCCCACCGGCTCGCTCAAGCACCGGCTGGCGCGCTCGCTCTTCCTCTACGGGCTCTGCAACGGCTGGATCCGCCCCGGCAAGCCGGTCATCGAGGCGTCCAGCGGATCCACCGCCGTCTCCGAGGCGTACTTCGCCCAGCTCGTCGGGGTGCCGTTCATCGCGGTGATGGCCAAGTCCACCAGCCAGGCCAAGATCGACCTGATCGAGTTCCACGGCGGCGAGTGCCACCTGGTGGACCGGCCGGACGAGGTGTACGAGGCCTCGGCCCGGCTCGCCGAGGAGACCGGCGGCCACTACATGGACCAGTTCACCTACGCCGAGCGGGCCACCGACTGGCGCGGCAACAACAACATCGCCGAGTCGGTCTTCGCCCAGCTGCGTCTGGAGCCGCACCCCGAGCCGGCCTGGATCGTGGCCACCGCCGGCACCGGCGGCACCTCGGCGACCATCGCCCGGTACGTCCACTACATGCAGTACGACACCCGGATCTGCGTCGCGGACCCGGAGAACTCCTGTTTCTTCGATGGCTGGGTGCGGGAGGACCCGGACGCGGTGTGCGACCGGGGTTCGCGGATCGAGGGGATCGGCCGGCCCCGGATGGAGCCGAGCTTCGTCCCCGGGGCGATCGACCGGATGATGAAGGTCCCGGACGCCGCCTCGATCGCCGCCGTCCGGGTGCTGGACGGGGTGCTCGGCCGCAAGGCGGGCGCCTCCACCGGGACCGGGCTGTGGAGCGCGCTGCGGATCGTCGCCGAGATGCGGGCGGCGGGGGAGCGCGGCAGCGTGGTCACCCTGCTCTGCGACCCGGGCGACCGCTACCTCGACAAGTACTACGCGGACGAGTGGCTGGCGGGGGAGCGCATCGACATCGCGCCCTACCGGGCCGGACTGGAAGCCTTCCTGGCCGGCGGAGCCTGGACGGGCTGACGGGCTGACGGGCTGACGGGCGGCTGACGAGTGGCGCCGGCCCCCACCGCCCCCTTCCGCTACGGCAGTCGGGGCGCGGGAAGGTCGGTGGGGACGAGCAGCTGGAGGTCCTCGGTGGACGGGTCGTCGAGCTGCGCCACCCGCATCGCGTGCCGCTCCACCATGGTCTCGAAGACCTGGCGGGCGGTCCGGCCGTTGCCGAAGGTCGGGCCGCGCTCGATGCCGGCGAAGTGCTCCAGCAGCGCCAGCGCGGTGGCGTCGGCCAGCGCGTACTCGTGCTCGGCGCACTGGGCGCGGGCGATCTCCAGCAGCTCCTCGGCCGTGTAGTCGGGGAAGGTGACGGTCCGGGAGAACCGGGAGGAGACACCGGGGTTGGCGGACAGGAACCGCTCCATCTCGGTGGTGTAGCCGGCCACGATGACCACCACCTCGTCCCGATGGTCCTCCATCAGCTTCACCAGGGTGTCGATCGCCTCCCGGCCGAAGTCGCGGGCGCCGTCCTCGGGGGCGAGCGCGTACGCCTCGTCGATGAAGAGCACGCCGCCGCGGGCCCGGTCGAAGGCGGCGGCGGTGCGGATCGCGGTGGAGCCGATGTGCTCGCCGACCAGGTCCACCCGGGCCACCTCGACCAGGTGCCCGCGCTGGAGCACCCCGAGCGAGGCGAGGATCTCGCCGTAGAGCCGTGCCACCGTGGTCTTGCCGGTGCCGGGGGCGCCGGTGAAGACCAGGTGGCGGCGGAGCGAGGGGGCCTTGAGGCCGGCCTGCCGGCGCCGCCGGCCGACCGAGATGAGGTCGATCAGGGTCCGGACCTCCTGCTTGACGGTGGCCAGGCCGACCAGCCCGTCGAGTTCGGCCAGTGCCTCGTCGGCGGGCCGGCAGTCCGGGATCGGCCCGATCACCGCGGGCGCGGCGGAGGCCAGGGAGCCTGCGGAGGAGGCGAGTTGGGCGCGCGGCCCGGGAATCTCGGTGGCCGGTGACGGCAGCGCCGCCACATCGTCCGAGGTGCAGCCCTCCACCACCGGTCCGGGCTCGGAGAATTCGAAGCCGGCCCGCTCGTTCTGCTCGGCCCGGCACCGCGTCAGCACCGTGCGGCAGCCGTCGATGATGTGGAAGCCGAAGCCCTTGCCGTGCGAGACCCGGCAGTCCTCGAAGGTGCCCCGGCCCTGGGCGGAGACATAGACGCCGGCGTCCGAGCCGGCCCGGACGGTGCAGTCCCGGAACACCGGGTCGGCGCCCTTGGTGACGATCACCCCGGTCGCCACGTCGGAGATCTCGCACTTGGTCAGCAGGCCGCCGCTGCCGTGGTCGCGGAACCACAGCCCGGTGCCCGCCTCCTGCACCCGGCAGCCGCTCAGCGTCACCGTGGCGCCGCCGCTGACCGACACCGCCGAGCTGCGGATCCGGCTGAAGGAGCAGCCCTCGGCGACGGCGGCGGAGTCGCGGTCCAGGACGAACAGGGCGTCCGGCAGGTCGTGCAGGGCGCAGTCGGTGAGGGTGAGCCGGGCGCCGTCGCTGACCCACAGTGCCGGGTACTCGCCGTTCGAGCCGTGGATCTCGCAGGACTCGGCGCTCGCCTCGGTGCCCTGGTCCCAGACCGAGAGCGCGCCGCGCCCGAAGTCCCGCACCGTGGAGTGGGCGAGGCTGAGCCGGGCCCGGCCGCGCAGGTCGGCCGCGTTCTCCGGCAGGTCGTGCACCCGGCAGCCGGTCAGGACGAGTTCGGCCTCGCTGTCGAGGGTGAGGCCGTTGCCGGTGACCCGGTGGATGTCGCAGTCCACCAGCCGCCCGCCGGCCCGGTCCTCGGCCTGCACCCCGCTGCCGCGGATCTCGTAGATCTCGCAGCCGGTCAACTCGGCGGCGCTGCCCGGGTCGGAGAGCAGGACGCCCGCGCCGGTCGCGTGGTGCACCCGGCAGCGCTCCAGCGCGGCGGTCGCGCCACCGAGCACGGCGAGTCCGGCCTGACCGGCGGCGGACACCTCGCAGTCCTCGAACGCCGCCGCGGTGCCCGGTCCGCGCAGCCGCAGGCCGAGCCCGTCCGGGTTGGCGACCACACAGCCCTTGAGGGTCGGCCGGGCGCCGTCGACGACCTCGATCCCGGCGGCGGAGCGGGTCTCGACCCGGCAGCCGGTGAAGGAGGGGGCGGCGTCCGCGCCGGACACCAGCACGGCGGGGGAGGACCGGTCGCTTCCCTCGATCACCAGGTCCCGGACGGTGGCCGAGGCCGTCACGGTGAGCGGTACGCCGCCGGGAGGGTCGATCCGGACGGTGCCGGGGCCCTGGGCGGGGACGATCGTGACCGCCTTGTCCACGACCACGTTCTCCCGGAAGGTGCCGGACCGCACGGTCACCGTGTCGCCGGGTTCGGCGGCCGCCAGGGCCTCGGTGAGCGTGTCGTACTCGCCGGCGCGGCGCCGCCAGCGGGATGCGCTGTCCTGGGTGACCCGGACCCTGTGCTCAGCCATGACGGTTTGTTGTCCCCACCTTCATCGAGCCGGCGATCTGCGGACCGGACGCACGCGGGCGCCGTTCGCCCGGACGCGGCGCACGGGGTGCGCGGGTCGTCCGCCCACCGTAGCGCGCCCGCACGGATGCTCCCGCCGTTCCGCACTGCCCGGTGGCGGGCGGGGCCGGGTGCCGTCGCGGGTTCACCACATGCTTCAACGAGTGCGCACAGTTCCGGTTCCGGGACGCGGGTGCGCAAGCGGCCGGGGGCCGGTGCGGCGCCGGTGGGGGAGCGGCCGGTTGCGGGGCCGGCCGGGAGCCCCGGGCAGGGCACCCGCGCGCGGGTACCGGCGCGTGGGCGCCGGCCCCGTGCGCCGGGAGCGCGCGGTCCCTCCCGGTGTCGGACGGCCGCAGCGGCGTTCCGCAGCGGCCGTCCGAGGAAGCCGGCCGGGCGGGCCGGACGGTCAGACCAGTCGGTCGGACGGCCACTCCATGCCGTCCTCCAGGACCTCGACCTCGTCGCCGAGCCGCAGCGTGCCCAGCACGTCGCCCTCGACGCCCGCCGGCCGCTCCGGGATCAGGTTCTGCCCGAACGCGGCCTTCTTCAGCAGCCGGTGGTGCTTGGCCAGGGTGCGCAGCGGCTCCGGGCCGCGCCGCTCGCCGCTCTCCTGGTCGGTGGTGGTGACCACGCAGCGCCCGCACGGCTTGACCACCCGGAAGGTCAGTCCGCCGATCCGGATCCGGCGCCAGCCGTCCTCGGCCCAGGCGTCGCTGCCGGAGACCACCACGTTGGGGCGGAACCGCTCCATCGGCAGGGTCTCGTGGCCGTCCGGGTGCGCCTCGGCGATCAGGGTGTTGAGCTCGGCCAGCGAGGCGGTGGTGGTGAGCAGCAGCGGGAAGCCGTCGGCCATCGAGACGGTGTCGCCCGGCGAGGAGAAGCCCGGGTCGACGGGCCGGGCGCGCGGGTCGTCCAGGTGCACCAGCCGGTAGTCGCCGAGCTGCTCGGCGATCCACAGCTGGGCCTCCTTCTCGGCCTCGGCGGCGTGGAAGCGGGTGCCCCAGACCTCGACGTCGGCGAGCTGGTCGCCGACCGCGACCGAGGGGGCGGGGATCTCGGCGCGGGAGCCGCCGGGCGTGGTGAGGACGAGGGCGCCGGTGGCGGTGAGCTCGGTCCGGACCTGGCCGATGGCGGGGTTCTCGCGCTGGCTGACGAAGCGGCCGGTGGCGTCGGCGAGCATCCAGCGGCGGTCGCCGGCCAGGCCCCACGGTTCGACGAGCGCGCTCTCGGGGCTCAGACGGTACATGGACTTGACGGGGTAGACGTGGAGTCCGGTGAGCTGCATACCTCCATCCTGCCAGCCCCGCCCGAACCGGCCGCGGGTGAGTCCTGCCTCGCTCGCGGACCGGTGACCGGAACCGCGGCCGGAACCGCAGCCGGAACCGCGACCGGAACCGCGGCCGGAACCGCGCGGCCGGAAGCCGCCGGGGCCGGTGCCGCGAGGGACTGCCCCGACACGCTGCCCGAACGCGCACGGACCGCCCGGAACGCCGGCGTGGGGCCGGCGTTCCGGGCGGTCCGTGGATGACCCGTTTCTCCGTACGCCCGGCGTCGTTCGGTGCGCGCCGGGTAGTGCTCAGGTGGTGCGGGTCCGGGCCGGGTGGGGGTCCGGCCCGGGGTGGTGTCAGTAGCCCTGCGCCTGCGGCTGGTAGCCCTGCTGGTACTGGCCGTGCTCGCCGTACGGGCCGGGCCGCTGCGGCTGCATCGGGCGGACCGGGGCGACCGGGGTGACGGCCGGACGCAGCTGGGCGCCGCCGAAGGACTGGTCGGCCGAGCCGCCGAAGCCGCCCTGGTGGCCGCCCTGGCCGCCGAAGCCCTGCGGACCGCCGAACGACTGCTGGCCGCCGAAGGACTGCGGGCCGCCCTGGGGCTGGCCGGCCGCGCCGTGCTGACCGGCCGGCTGCGCGCCGAAGGTCTGCTGTCCGCCGTTGCCGCCGACGAAGGTGTTCTGGCCGCCGAAGCTCTGGCCGCCGGAGGGCTGGTACCCGCCGGTGGAGGCCTGGGTGAAGCCCGGCGTCGGGGCCTGCGGGCGCTGGCCCGGCAGGTAGGGCTGCGGAGCGCCGTACCCGGGGACCGCCGGCTGGGGCGCGGCGGCGTACGCGGGGGCGGGCTGCGCCGGGATGTACGTGGTGGCCGGACCGGAGGGGGTGCTGCTCGGGCCGGGGCCCAGGGCGAGGCGGGCCGGCGGCAGGGCGGGGAGGTTGCCACCGGGACTGTCGTACCCGGAGCCGTACCGGTTGTCGTAGGACTGGCCGGGGAGGCCGGATCCGTAACCGGTCGACAGGGCCGGCGGCAGGGCGGCCGGCACATTGATGGGCGCGATCTGCGGGACACCGCGCTCTGCGACGAGGCTGTCGTAGATGGGCGTGCCGGAGGAGAAGGACGGAGAGGGGTAGCCGACTCCGTCGTAGGAGCGGGGCGAGGTCATGGGGCATACGGTAAGCCCACAACGAGCCTACTGAGGAGACTGGGAGGCGGAGCAGTTCGAGTGTTTACACAAGCTTCGCTCGAACAAAGGTTTCGAAAGTAGTAAGAACGGACAAATTGGCGATGACTTCAGGCCACCCGTTGCCCGCTCCGGGAGCTCGAACGGGGCCCGGACGCGGCCGTCGAAGCCCCGTGCGGTGACGGGGCGGTGGACGGTTCGGGCACTGCCGAAGAAACTTCTGCGGGCAGGGCGCGTACCGGCGCATCCGAGCCCCCGCCGACAGCGCGGCGGGGGCTCGTGAATGTTTCGGGGATAAAGTCCCCATCAGAGCATTCGCGGGGTTTGTCCGGGCCTCGGAAGGGCCTCGGAGGGGCCGGGGCGGGGTCCGGGGCAGCCCGGGAGGTGCCGCGGCCGGGCCGTTCGGGACCGCTCGCGCCCGGACGGGGCCGCTGAACGCCGCTGGAACGCCCCCGACTTGCCCCCGACGTGCCCCGGACTCGCCGCGGCCCGGCCCCGACCTGCCGCCGGACCGCCCTCGGACCGCCCTCGGACCACCCCCGCGCGGTCGCCCGGTGGTCACCGAACGGCCACCGGGCTGTGCTCCGCGTCCGCTCAGTGCACCGGGGCCGGCCGGGGAGCGCCGCCGTTCTGGGCGGGGAAGCCCGGCAGTCCGGCCACCTCGGAGGTGCAGAACGAGCAGCGCACCGCCGCGACCGGGATCCTGCTCAGGCACTCGGGGCAGTCCGCCTTGGCGACCGGCGCCGGCTTGTCGCCGTCGAGCCGCGCCTGGAGCCTGCCGACCGGAACCACCACGATGAAGTAGATCACCGCGGCGACCAGCAGGAAGCTGATCAGCGCGTTGACGAAGACGCCGTACGGGAACCGGGTGCCGGCCACGTCGAAGGTCTTCAGGGTGAAGTCGCCGACCGCGCCGGTCGCCACCCCGATCAGAGGGGTGAGGAAGGCCGTCACGAACCCGGTGACCACGGCCGTGAAGGCCGCGCCGATCACGATGCCGACCGCGAGGTCGACGACGTTTCCACGCAGCAGGAAGCTGCGGAATCCCTTGAGCACCGGGAACTCCAAATCCGTACGGGGGAAGGTGGGATGGGACCACGGGCCCCGGCCGGACATCCTGCCGACCGGGGGTGCCCGCGGTCCAACCGCGTTCACCCGATCCGCGTAACGGCGACGCGGCCCGGTGCGGTCGGCTCAGGCGGAGCGCAGACGCTCCGCGTACGGCTGGATCCGGGCCACCGCCTCGGCGATCCGGCGGACCGTCGGCGCGTCCATCTGGGACCACAGCGGCACGGTGAGCACCGAGTCGGCGAGCCGGTCGGTGAGCGGCAGCGCCTCGGCCTGGCCGAGGTGGGCGTAGGCCCGCTGGCGCTGCACCGGCGGGTGGAAGTAGCGCCGCGAGTCGATCCCCTCCGCCCGCAGGGCGTCGGCGAGTTGCCGCGAGTCGAGGCCGAACCCGTCGGCGTCCAGGATGAGCGTGAGGTCCTTGAAGGTGGAGGTGTCGCCCTCCTCCGGCAGGGCCAGCCGCAGCCCCGGCAGGCCGGCCGTGACGGCGGCGAACTCGGCCACCAGCGCGCCCCGGTGGGCCACCCGCTCGGGCAGTCCGGCCAGCCAGTTGAGGCCGACGGCGGCGTGCAGCTCGCTCATCCGGGCGTTCAGGCCGGGGAACAGCGTGTCGTAGTCGCCCGGGTTGCCGTAGTCGCGGGCGGTGCGCAGCCGCCGGGCGAGCGCGGCGTCCCGGGTGGCGACCAGGCCGCCCTCGCCGGCCACCGCGACCTTGGTGGGGCTCATCGAGAACACCTCGGCGTAGCCGAAGTTGCCGATCGGCACGCCCTTGCGGCGGCTGCCGAAGCCGTGCGCGGAGTCGTACACCAGCGGCACCCCGGCCGCGTCGGCGACCTCCTGGAGGCGCTCGACCTGGCAGGGCGTGCCGTAGACATGGGTGGCCATCAGCGCGGCCGGGCGGTCGGCGGCGGCCAGCCGGGCGGCGGCGTCCTCCGGGTCGAGGGTGATGTCCCGCTCGCGGGCCTCGGCGAACACCGGGGTGCCGCCGGCCCAGTGCGCGGCGTGCGCGGTGGCGGAGAAGGTGAATCCGGGCATCACCACCGCCCGCCCGCCGTCCACCTCGGCGGCCTGGAGCACCAGCATCAGTCCGGTCGTGCAGTTGGAGACCGCCACCACGTGCGGCACCTCCAGCAGCGCGGCCGCGGCCTCCTCGAGTTCGGCGACGGTGCGGCCGTTGGTGAGCTGTCCGCTGTCGAGCACGGTGCCGAGCCGCTCCAGCAGCGCGGCGCGGTCGGGCACCTGGACCCGGGTGAGCGGCAGCCCGTCGGGGAAGGCGGGAGTGCCGCCGAGGGCGGCGGGCAGGGCAAGGGTGTCGGTGGTCATGGCGCGGTCGATCCCCCCTGGGACGTTGACGGTGACGGTGACACGGTGGACGGAGGTGACACGATGGACGGAGGTGACACGATGGACGAAGGTGCGGCGGTGGACCGGACAGCAGGTGCCGGTACCGCCGTCGGTACGGGTGGTTCCGTCGGCGGGCCCGGTGGCTCGGACGTCCGCCGGGCGCCCCACTGCCCGGGCGAGACCCGCCAGACCGGTGGCGGCCGGCGGGCCGCGCTGCTCCCCCTGCTCGCCGTGGCGGCCGGGACGACCAGAAGCACCAGGGCGAGCGGCAGTACCTGGACCCGTTCGCGGGACAGGATGCCCATGTTGTTGATGGTCGAGAAGGCCCAGCAGAACAGCAGCGTGTAGACGGCGGCGAAGGCCACGTACGAGCGCTGCACGAACAGCCGGGGCAGCCGGGACAGCCGGGGCCAGGCCCGGATGAACATCACCAGCAGCGCGAAGCACTCCACCGACTGGATCAGGTTCTGGATGTTGGACGCCTCGAACGGGAACGGCCGGAACAGCACGCTGATCACCGCGACCGGCAGCCCCGCCGGATTGAGGCTGAACTTCGGCGCGGCGTCCTCGGGCGCGGTCGCGTTGATCATCGAATTGCCCTGGCTGGTACGTCTGGAGGTCTCCGAGAGCACCTGGTTGACGGCGTCGCCGCCGGTCCCGTCGGTGCCGAAGAAGGTCGAGACCTGCTGCAGCATCAGCACCGCCATCGCGCCCAGCACCACGGCGGTCAGGATGGTGCGCAGCGGCCCCAGCGCGCTGACCTGCTGCGGACGGCGGCGCAGCACGTACGCGACCATCAGCCCGGCCCCGGCCAGCGCTGTGACGTGCGGGCGGACCATCGCGGTGCCCACCGAGCCCAGCGCGATGCAGAAGAAGGCGCCGAACCGCCGGTCCAGCAGCCGCGCCGTGCCGTAGGTGGTGAGGCCCAGACAGAACATCATCCAGGCGTCCTTGCCGATGCTGGAGGGCCAGAACAGCAGTGAGGGCAGGAAGAAGACCAGCTTGGCGTACTTGCGGGTGTCCGCCTCCGGGAAGGCGATCTGCAGCGCCCGCCAGAACAGCAGCAGGCCCCAGAAGCCCATCCAGGAGAAGACCAGGAAGCCGCCGATCAGCGAGGGGCCGGTGATCGCGTACACGATGCCGGTGACGATGATGACGAAGCCGGTGCCGGCGACCTTCATGCCCAGGTCGTAGTGGACGCCGCCGAGCAGGTCGGCGGTGTCCAGGTAGGCGGCGAGCTCGCTGCCCTTCTGGTGGTACATCTTGGCGTCGGCCGCGCCCCCGTAGAGCACGAAGGCCATCAGGTAGCGGGGGAAGGCGCAGAGCAGTTTGGCGGTCATCGCCAGCAGCAGCAGCCGGAAGACGTCCCGTTCGGGGTTGGCGGCCGCGATCCTGGCCAGCAGCGGGGTGCCGATCGCCATCAGCGCCGGGAGGATCAGCAGCGCGCCCCAGGTGTCGTACGAGGTGTGCACCGAGGCGAGCACGAAGAGCGTGACGTAGCCGGTGGCCAGGGTGGCGGCGAGGGCGGACGGCCAGGGGACGCGCCGGAGCACCGCGGACGCGGCGCCCGTGGTGCCCGGTTCCCCGGGCGCCGCCGCCATCAGAACACCTCCAGGTCGCCGAGGCTGAACCGCCAGTCGGCCAGGGTGAGCGGGGTGGCGCCGCCCGGGGTGCGGGCGGCGAGGGTCATGCCCGTGCGCGGGGCCCGCAGGTAGCCGGCCCGCAGCGCGGCGTCGGCGGCCTCGGTGCCGGGGGAGAGGTGGGTGGCGACGTGGTCGCAGCCGGACTCGCGGGCGGCGGCGCGCAGCAGCCGGACGGCGCTGTCCCGGTCGCCGGGGCGGACCACCAGGTCGGCGAGCGTGAACTCGGCCAGCGGGCCGCGCCGTCGGGGCCGGCCGACGGCCAGGCCGGTGAGCTCCTCGCCGCGGTGCACGGTGAGCACCCGGTAGTCCAGGCCGGGGGCCTCGCCGTACCGCCAGCGCAGGAACTCCGGGGTGCGGTGGACGGCGAGCCGGCGGTCGGCGGCGTCGGCGGCGGCGCGTTCGCGCAGCAGTTCGGCCAGCGGGCCCTGTGCGCCGGTCACCGCCGGGTCGGCCAACCAGGCCAGGACGGTGGGCAGTCGACAGTCCGGGGGACCGGTCGGCACGGCGGCCGGACGTCGGGCGAGGGCGGCGCGCGCACCCCGGGCGAAGGCGGCCGGGCGGACGGCGCGGACCGCGATCGGTACCCGGCCCAGCTCCTGCCAGCCCATCTTCCGGTAGCCGGGCAGGCTGTTGCCGTTGGGTGTGTTGAACACCAGTTCGGTGTCCCCGGCGACCTGGTCGAGCAGGTCCAGGGTGAGCCGGCGGAAGATGCCGCGGCCCTGGAAGTCGGGGTGGGTGGCGGTGTCCACGGGCCGGACGGCGTTGACCGGGCGGCCGTCCGCGCCGCCCGCCTGCCACTGCCAGCGCAGGAACAGGCGGACCCCCGCGAGCCGCCCGTCGGCGGTCTCGGCGACCAGCCCGGGGCTGGCGCCGAAGGGATTGCGGAGGTGCTTCCAGGCGAAGAACTCGGCGGTGCGGGTGCCGGTGGGTCCACCCGCCAGGGAGGCGGTGAGCAGGTCGAGCACGGCGGGGAGGTCGGGCTCGGCCGGCGGGCGGAAGGTCAGCTCGGCGGGGGCGGGCAGGGCGCTCACGTCCGGACTCGCTCTCCCATCGGTGGTCGGGGGGTCAACGGGGAAACGTCGGTGCTCCGGAGTTCTCCGGGTGCGGTTGGTCCGCTCAGTGCCGCAGCACCCGTGCGTACACCGCCTCGACGGCGCGCTGGGCGCCCGCCACGTCGAAGCGCCCGGAGCGCTCCCGGGCGGCGGTCGCGAGCCGGGTGCGCAGGTCGGGTTCCTCGGCCAGCCGGGCGAACGCGTCGGCCAGCGCGGACGGGTCGCCGGGCGGGACGAGGTAGCCCTGCTCGCCGTCGTCCAGTACCTCGGGCATGCCGCCGACCCGGGTGACCACCGAGGGCAGTCCGCTGGTCATCGCCTCCATCAGGGCGACCGGCAGGCCCTCCTGGCGGGAGCTGAGGGTGAACACGTCCAGCGCGGGCAGCAGTTGCGGCACGTCGGGGCGCGACCCGGTCATCAGGACGGCGTCGGCGATGCCCAGTTCGGCGGCCCGGGCGCGCAGTTGCCCCTCCAGCGGTCCGGCGCCGATCAGCACCAGCCGGGCCCGGGGGTGGCGGCGCAGCAGGGCGGCGTGGGCGGCGAGCAGGGTGGCCTGGTCCTTCTTCGGGGTCAGGTTGCCGACCGTGCCGACGACGAACGCCTCGGCCGGCAGGCCGAGTTCGGCGCGGGCGGCGGCGCGGGCGGCCGGTCCGCCGGGGGCTCCGGCCAGGTCGGGGCCGTGGTGCACCACGGTGACCCAGTCGCCGGGGCGGCGCCGTCCGGGCGGGACGGTCCGGGCGACGGCGTGCGAGACGGCGATCACCGCGTCGTTGCGCCGGTAGGTGAGCGCGTTGGCCCAGCGGGTGGCCGGGCGGTAGCGCTCCCAGACGTTGTGCTCGGTGTGCACCAGGCGCGGCCCGGGGCCGGTCAGGGTGGGCGCGAGCAGCCGGGCGGCGGCGGCCGGTACCGGCATGTGGGTGTGCACCAGGTGGTACCGGCGTTCGACGAGCAGCCGGCGAAGCCGCAGCGGCCAGCGCGGATCGGCCCGGCCCGGGGTGCCGGGGACGCCGCCCAGGCAGTGCACGGTCACCCCGGCCCCGGTGAGCGCCGGGGCGAGCGCGTCCTTCCACGGCAGGACGTAGGCGACCTCGATCCGGTAGCGCGAACGGTCGGCGTGGCGGGCGCAGTTGAGCAGCAGCTGCTCGGCGCCGCCGCGACCGAGGCCCTTGGCCAGCCACAGCACCCGCACGGGGGCGTCCGCCGGTCCGGGCTCCGGCAGCTGTTCCGGCACCGGCCCCGCTGCCTGTGGCGACTCGTCCAGTGGCCCGCTCATCGCTCCTCCGCCTCGCGCAGCAGGGCCGGTTCGCCCTGGTCGCCGCCGTGCCCGTGGCCGTTGGCGCTGTCCGGGCCGGTGCTGCCCGGTCCGCCGCTGTCCGGGCCGTCGCCGTTCGCCCCGGCCGCGCGCCGCGCCCAGCTGGGGGTGGTCCGTCCGCCGCCGCGCTCCCCGGGCGGTTCGGCGACCCGCTCCGGCGCGGACGCGGGCGTCCGCTCCGTCGCCGGCCCGGACTGGCGCGGCTGCGCCGTCTGCTGCTGCGACTGCTGCGGCTGGTGCTGCTGTCCGCCCCGCCCGGCCGGTCCGGACGCCCCGGCGACGCCCGCGGGCCCGCGCCGCCGCCGTCCGGAGCGGCCGTAGGTGCCGAGCAGGGCCACGCCCGCCACCGGCACCCCGGTCCGGGAGAGCAACTCGGCCACCCGGTCGGCCTGTTCCGGCGTGACATTGCCGCTGCGCACGGTGACCAGCACGGCGTCCGCGTGCTGCACCAGGTCGTAGGCGTCGTTGGCGTGCAGCAGCGGGGAGGTGTCGATCAGGATGACGTCCGCGTGCGGCCGGACCCGTCGCAGCACGTCGCCGGCCCGCAGCACCAGGGCCGCCGGGTACGCGGTGGTGTTGCCGCCGGTGATCAGCGAGACCCCGGCGACATTGGTCGGCCGGATCAGCTCGTCCAGTTCGTCGAGCCGCTCACCGCTGAGCAGTTCGGCCATGCCGGGGCCGTCGCCCACACCGAGGTGGGTGTGCAGCTGCGGGTGGCGGAAGTCGCAGTCCAGGACGAGGACGCCGCGGCCGGTCTCGGCGAGCGCGGCGGCCAGGTTGGCGATGGTGATGGTCCGGCCGTCGCGGCTGCCGCCGGAGGCCACCAGGACCACCGGGGCCGGCTCGGTGAGCGGGCGCGGGGCGGTCCGCTTCGGGTCCCGGTCGTCGCCGCCGGCCGGCCGGGCCAGGGTGTCCGGGCCGGTCAGCAGCAGGGTGGAGCGCAGCGAGCGATAGGCCTCGGCGGCCGGGTCGGACGGCCGGGCGCGCACCAGCGGTTCGCGCACCCGGCGCTGGCGGCGGGACAGGTGCGGCACCTCGCCGATCACCGGCAGGTTGAACGCCTCCTCGACCGCGTTGCGGCTGCGCAGCCGGGTGTCCATCCGGCTGAGCATGAGCGCCGCGACCACGCCGAGCGCCAGGCCGAGGAACACCGCCAGGCCGAGCCGCACGCTGCGGCTGGGGGAGGAGAGCAGATTGCTGGTGCCCTGGCGGGCGTCGATGCTGCCCCACTGCTGGATGGCGTCGGTCTGGGCGCTGTTGGCCAGCTTGTTGATCGTGGTGAGGGTGGTGGTCAGCGAGGTGTTGGCGGCGGTCAGTTTGGGCAGGAGCTTGGGCTGGTCGGCCGGGGAGGAACGGTTGTACTGGGCCTGGATGTCGTTCAACTGCTGCTGCTGGGCGTCCGCCTGGGCCTGCAGCTTCTTGATCGTCTCCGCGGCGCTGCGGGCCGACTCGTCGCTGTAACCCTTGATGATCGCGGCCGAGTAGGCGGTGGCCAGGTCGGAGCAGGACGGCCCGGTGGGTCCGGTGGTGGCGATGGTCAGCATCTGGGGGCTGTCGGCGGTGACGGTCCGGCGGGCGAGCACCTCGGAGGCGTCGGCGATGCCGAGCTGTTTCGCGGCTGCCGCCGCGACGTCCGCGCCCTGGGCGTAGGAGAGCACCTGGTCGGCCCGGACGGTGTCGCCGGCGCCGGCGACCGGGGTGATCGCGACCTTGCACTTCCATTTGGCGTTGTCCACCGTGTCACCGGCCGGGGTCAGCAGCCAGCCGACGACCAGCGCGGCGAGCGTGCAGCCGACGAGCAGGCGCCAGTAGCGCCGCAGGACGGTGAAGTGGTTTGCCGGTTCCACCGGTTGGATCCCCTCGCGTTCGTGGTGCGGTGGTGCTGTCAGCGCCCGTCGCCCCCCTGTCCGGGGGCGCGGCGGGTCCGGGTACCGCTGGTCGGGTCACGCCCCGGGGCGCGACCGGCACACCCTCGCGGGCACGGTGGAATCCCTCGGCTGATGTCGCAACCCGCCCCCCTGACGACTCGCGGACAACGTCCTGAACGACGTACTCCCCACGGCGCGGTCCGACCCGGTGGTCCAACGCGTGCTCCGCACGCCGACCCCCGCCCCCGCCGGATCCCCTTGCGATGCTTCCCGAGCCCCGACGTGCGGCGCAACCGCTTTGGCGATACTGGTCCGGGAGATCGTGTACACCGGCCGCCGACCCGCCCGGATCCGGACAGAACGGGCCGTCGGCGGTGCGCGCCCCGGCCCGGACGCCGCGGCGCGCACACACCGCCGACGGCTCCGGGGCCGGGGCGCTCAGACCGTCCGCAGCCGCAGCGAGCGCTCGTAGAACCCCACCATCTGCGCCGACACCTGGTGCAGCGTGAACGAGGTCAGGAACCGGGCCCGCGCCGCCTTCGCCCGCACCCGGGCCGAGGCCCGGTCCTCCAGGGTGTCGGTGAGCGCCGCCGCCAGCGCGGCCGGGTGCTCCGCCGGCACCAGCCGGGCGTAGTCCTCGGAGCCGACGGTCTCCCGCAGGGCCGGCACGTCGGCGGCCACCAGCGGCACCCCGACGCCCATCGCCTCCATCGCCGCGCTGCCGAGCCCCTCCCAGCGGGACGGCACCGCGAACGCGTCCGAGGCCGCCATCAGGTCGAACACGTCGTCGCGGGGCCCGAGGAACCGCACCCCGCGGGTCGCCGCGGCCAGCGCCCGCAGCCGCTCGCTCTCGGTGCCCTCGCTGCCGGCCAGCAGCAGTACCGCCTCCGGCTCCGCCCGCAGCACCTCGGGCCAGGCCTCCAGCAGGACGTCCAGGCCCTTCTGGTACTGCTGCCGGGCCGCGGCCAGCACCACCGGCACGTCCTGCGGCAGTTCCAGCGCCGTCCGGACGGCGGCCCGCCGGTCCGGCGTCACCGAGCCGAGCAGCTCCGGGTCGCGCCCGCGCGGCACCACGTCGATCCGCTGCGAGGGCACCCGCAGCCGCCGGGCCATCGCCCCGGCCACGTACCTGGTCAGCGCGTGGAAGCGCCGGGTGCCCTGCGCGGTGGTGGCGTCCACCGCCTGCGCGGCCCGCACCTTCCACGGGTTCAGCCCGCGCGCGTTGCGGTGCTCCGGCCCGTACGCCGCGTTGACCAGGCTGGTCACCACCGGGGTGCGGGCCGCCAGGGCGGCCGCCCGGCCCAGCACGTCCGACTCGTAGAGCGTGGTGTGCACGAGGTCTGGCCGCCGCTCGCGGACCAGCCGGTGCAGCGCGGCGACGGTGCCGCCCCGGGTGGGCCTGCCGACCCCGAACACATCGGCCCCGGCCGCGGTGAGCTCGGGCTGGAAGCCGCCGGGCGAGTCCTTGAGGTACGCGACGTCGAGCTTCACCCCGGCCCGCACCAGCTGGGGGGTCATCGCCACCAGGCCCTGCTCGGCCCCGCCGACCCGGCTCACGCTGTCGATCACATAGAGCACATGCACAGGCCAACCCCCGCCCTCCTGGGCACCCCCGGTCTCCCGTGCCGGGAGGGCGCCCTGACTGCCGCTCAGCATCGCAGGTCGCGGTCGGCGCCCGCCAGCGGTTCGGTCAGACCGGCGCCGGGGCGGGGTGCGCCGCCGGCCGGGCGCCGCGGACCGGACGCCGGCGAACGGTCAGGGGGCGGTCGACAGCGCGGAACGGGGCGCGCGAACCCCCGGCAGGGCGTACGACGGCTCCCGGGCGGCGCCCTTCCGGAGGCCGCACGCCGACCTACGGACCACCGCCGGGTTGCGCGAAGGGGTCGTCCCTGACGGGAGGCTGTGCCAAGGTCGTTGCCATGCCCGAAGCGACACCGGTCAGGACGGCCGGAACCCGCCCCCGCATCCTTCACCTCATCACCGATCCACGCCGTCGCGGCGCCCAGAGCCTCGCCCGCGACCTGCACCGCGAACTGCGCCGCCGGGGCCAGGCCTCCGCACTGCGCGCCCTCGCCCCGCACCCCGACGCCCACCCGGACGCCCCCGACACCCGCGCCACCGCCGTACTCGGTCCCGGCCGGCTCCACCCGCGCACCCTCGGCGCCCTGCGCGCCGCCGCCCGCACCGCCGACCTCGTGGTCGCCCACGGCTCCTCGACCCTCCCGGCCTGCGCCATCGCCCTCGCCGGGACCCGCACCCCGTTCGTCTACGTGTCCATCGGCGACCCCCGGCACTGGACCGCGGGAGCGGTCCGCCGGCTGCGCACCGGCGCCCTGCTGCACCGTGCCGCCGCCGTCACCGCCCTCGCCGACGAGGCCGCGGAACTGCTCGTCGAACGCTTCCGGCTGCCCGCCGCCCGGGTCCGCACCATCCCCAACGCCCGGTCCGCCGACCGCTACCCGCCGGCCGCCGACGAGGCCGACCGCCGCGCCGCCCGGCAGGCGCTCGGCCTGCCCTCGGACGGCCTGCTGGTCGCCTGGCTCGGCGCCATCGCCCCCGAGAAGCGCCTGGACCTCGCCCTCGACGCCCTCGGGCGGCTCCCGGACGTCCGCCTCGCGGTCGCCGGCGACGGCCCGCAACGCTCCGCCCTGGAGCGACATCCGGCCGCCGCCCGGGCACACTTCCTGGGCACCCTCGCCGACCCGGCGCCGCTCTACCGGGCCGCCGATGCCGTGCTGCTCAGCAGTGACAGCGAGGGTGTGCCCGGAGTGCTGATCGAGGCGGCGCTGGCCGGCCTGCCGGCCGTGGCCACGGACGTCGGCTGGGTCGGCTCGGTGGTCCGGGACGGCATCACCGGCGCGCTGGTCTCCCCCGGCGACCCGCCGGCCCTCGCCGAGGCGCTGGCCAAGGTCCTGGCCGGCGACCGGGCCGGACTCGGCGCCGCGGCCCGGGCGCACGCGCTCGCCCACAACGAGCTCGACGTGGTGGCCGACGCCTGGCAGCAGCTGTTCGGCGAGGTCTGCGGACGCGTCGGCGGCGGTGCGGCCGGACCCGCCGGACCCGCCGCACCCGCCGGACCCGCGGCGGAGGCGGACCGGGTCGGCGCGGCGAAGGACGGCCCGGACGGCGGACGAGGCTGACGCGTCCCGGTGCGCCGGGCCGGGTGCGCCGATCGGGCGAATCCCGGCCCGACGCACCGGGACGACCTGGCCGATGACGTTCCGTCACGGACACACTGCCCCGTGTGAAGTCGATCCTTCGAACCACCCTGCTGCTCGCCGTCGCCGCCGGGATCGCCGCATCCCCCGTCCAGGCCGGCGCCGTCACCCACCAGCCGCCCCGTGAGGGCGCCCAGTACGTCCGCCTCGACCAGCCGCAGCCGGTGCGCGAGAGCGCCCGCACCGAGGCGATCGAGTTCTTCTGGTACGACTGCGGTCACTCCCAGCAGCTCGAACAGCCGCTCCAGGCCTGGACCGAGCGGCACCGCGCCGACGTCGACCTGCGCCGCGTCCCGGCCATCTGGCAGGGCAGCCGCGAGGAGACCGCCCAGCGCGGCCACGCCCGCCTCTACTACACGCTGGAGCGGCTCGGCCTGGTCGAGCGGCTGCAGGCCGCCGCCTTCCGCGCGGTCCACAGCAGCGAGCAGGACGTCACCACCGAGGACACCGCCACCGACTGGGCCCTGCGCCAGGGTGTCGACCAGCAGGCCTTCCGCGAGGCCTACCGCTCCGAGGACACCCTGCGGGCCGTGGACGAGGCCGCCGCGCTGTTCGTCCGCTACGGCATCAACGAGCTGCCGACCGTGGTGGTGCAGGGCGAGTACCGCACCTCGCCGACCAACGCCGGCGGCGTCGAGGCGATGCCCGAGGTGATGGACCACCTGGTCGCCCAGGAGCAGCAGCGCCACCCGCGCGCCCACAAGCTGTACTGACGTCCTCCCACCCCTCCCGACCTCCGACGGGCGGGCCGGTCGCACCGCGACCGGTCCGCCCCTTTTCGGTCGTCGGCCGGGGTGGGGTCGATCACCTTCACCGAACCGACCCCCGGCGGCCACACTCTGTGCCAGAGTGGGGCCGGGCCGCACCGCGACGGCGTCAACAGCCGTTGTGACGGGCCCACTTCTCGATACCACCGGTACCGGAGAGGGCAGGTGTCCGTGGGGGGACAACGCGCGCAGCTCGTCGACGAGCGCGACAGCCAGACAACGCAGGCCCCGGGGCGACGCCCGTCGGCCGCCGACGGGCCGCCGCCCGAGCTGATCTTCAAACGCGGGCTCCGTCCGGCCCAGGTGGCCCGCGAACTGTGGGGCGCCCGTGAACTCGTCCGCGCGCTCGCCGAGCGGGACCTGCGGGCCCGCTACAAGCAGGCGGTGCTCGGTTTCGCCTGGGCGGTGCTCACCCCGCTCGCGCTGTGCGCCATCTTCACCCTGGTCTTCCGCCGGGCCGTGCACGTCGAGACCGAGGGTGCCGCGTACCCGCTGTTCGCCTATGTCGGCCTGATCGTCTGGCAGTTCTTCAGCAACACCATGAACCAGGGTGCGCTGAGCCTCGCCAACAACCTCAGCCTGCTGAACAAGGTGTACTGCCCGCGCGAGGTGTTCCCGCTCGCCACGATGCTGGTCGCCACCGTCGACATGCTGATCGGCACCGCGGTGCTCGGCCTGCTCTTCCTGATCTTCTGGACCGCCCCCGCCGTCACCTTCCTCTGGGTGGTGCCGCTGCTGGGCATCCAGTTCGCCTTCACCTACGGCATCGCCCTCGTGCTCTCGGTGGCCGTGGTGTACCTGCGCGACGTCCGCCACCTGCTGCCGATCATCACCCAGATGGGAGTGTTCGCCACCCCCGTCGCCTACCCGCTGGCCCAGATCCCGGAGCGGCTCCAGGAGCTGTACGTCGGCGTCAACCCGCTCGGCGCCGTGATCGAGGGCTACCGCAACGCCCTGCTCTACGGGCAGGCGCCGGACGCCGCGCTCACCACGATCGCCGCGGTCTCCTCGGTGGTGTTCCTGGTCGGCGGCTACCTGCTGTTCAAGAAGCTGGAGACGGGGATCGCCGATGTCGCCTAGCCAGACCCTCCCGCTCGGGACCATCCGCACCGACCAGGTGTGGAAGCGCTTCAAGGCCGACCAGCAGCGGATGCTGCTGCGCGACAAGGTCGACTCGCTGGCCCGCCGACTGCGCGGCGAGAAGGGCGAGGACTGGCGCTGGGCGCTGCGGGACATCTCGATGCACATCGAGCCGGGCGAGTCGGTCGGCCTGATCGGCTCCAACGGCTCCGGCAAGTCCACCCTGCTGAAGATGCTGACCCGGGTGATGTACCCGTACGGCGGGGTGATCGACGTGCGCGGCCGGATCGGCGCGCTGATCGAGATCCGGGCCGGCATCCACCCGGACCTGACCGGCCGGGAGAACATCTACCTGTTCGGCGCGCTGCTCGGCCTGCGCCGCCGCGAGGTGGCCGGCCGCTTCGACGACATCGTGGAGTTCGCCCGGCTCGGCGGCGCCATCGACCGGCAGGTGAAGTTCTACTCCTCGGGCATGCAGATGCGCCTCGGCTTCGCCGTCGCGGCCTACCTGGAGCCGCACGTGCTGCTGGTGGACGAGGTGCTGGCGGTCGGCGACGCGGTGTTCCAGCAGCGCTGCCTGGACCGGATGCGCGAGGTCGCCGAACAGGGCACCACCATCGTCTTCGTCTCGCACGACCTGCCCGCGGTGGAGTCCATCTGCCGGCGCGGCATCTGGCTGGAGCAGGGCTCGATCCGGGTGGACGCCGGGATCAAGGACGCGATGGCCGGCTACCGCGACTCGATCGAGGCGCAGTCCGAGGCCGGCGGGCGCACCGGCGAGCCGCTCCAACTGCTCAAGCACGAGGTGCGCGGCGAGGACCGGGACAGCCTGACCACCGACGAGCCGATGACCGTCGAGCTCACCCTGGGCGGCGAGTACCGGGGCGACGCGACCTTGCACCTGGGCGTCAGCGAGGGCACCTCCAGCCCGATCTTCCAGATCAGCCACGAGATCCGGCTCACCGGCGGGGACCGCCAGGTCGCCTGCGTGATCCCCCGGCTGCCGCTGCCGCGCGGCCGGTACACGCTCTGGGCCGGCGTCTACAGCATCGGCCGGACCGACGGCGGCACGCTGATGAGCTGGCACTCGGTGGGCCAGTTCGACGTGTTCGGGCCGATGCTGGACTCCCCGCCGCGTGCCGTCGTGCTGGCCGCGCCGGTGTTCGTCCCGCACCACTGGGAGGAGTGAGGCGTGAGATCGGTCCGGGTGCTCGTCCATCTCAACAATCTGGCCCTGGGCGGCGCCCAGTTGAACGCCGTCGACATCGCCCGCACCCTGCGCGACCGGGGTCACGACCCGGTGCTGTTCGCCCAAGGGGTGGACGGACCGGCCCCGTTGGTCGAGGTGGCGGCCGGCCACGGTCTGGACGTGGTGGTGGCGGGCGGCCCCGACACCCCGCACTCCGAGGTCCGGCGCCGGCTGGGCCGGCTGGCCGCCGAGCACGGCAGCCAGTTGCTGCACGCCTGGGAGGTCAGGGCGGCCCGCAACTCCTACTTCGGGCCCGGCCGTTACGGGCGGATCCCGGTGGTCACCACCTTCTACGGGATCCGGATGCTGCGCGGCCTGCCCCGGCACCAGCCCCTGGTGCTGGGCCTCGGCGCGCTGCTGGGCGACGGCCGGGCCTTCGGCCACCGGGACGTCAGCCTGATCGAACCGCCGGTGAACACCGCCACGGACGCCCCCGGCCTGGTCGACGGCACTGCCTTCCGCCGCCAACACGGCATCGGGGACGAGGAGTTGCTGCTGGCCATCGTCACCCGGCTGGTCCCCGCGCTGGAGAAGGACGCCGGTGCGGAGCTCACCGTGGACGCCGTCCGGCAGCTGGACGACCCCCGGGTCCGGCTGGTGATCGTCGGCACCGGCCCGAGCCTGGAGTCGCTGCGGGCCCGCGCCGCCGCCGTCAACGAGGCGCTCGGCCGTCCGGCGGTGCTGGTCCCGGGCCAGCTCGCCGATCCGCGACCCGCCTACCAGGGCGCCGACATCGTCCTCGGCATGGGCGGCTCCGCGCTGCGCGGACTCGCCTTCGGCAAGCCGGTGGTGGTGCACGGCGCGGCCGGGTACGCCGCCGTGCACGAGCCCGGGCCGCTGGTCGAACCGCACGCCTCGCGCTGCATGTACGGCTTCGGGGACGGCTCGCGGTCGCCGGAGGCGCTGGCCGCCCAACTGCGGGGGCTGCTCGACGATCCGGCGCGCCGGGCCGAACTGGGCGCCTGGGGGCGGGAATGGGTGGTCGGCCGGTTCTCGCTGGAGAGCGTCACCGGTGCCTTCGAGGAGCTCTACGCCCGGGTGCTCGCCCGGCCGGGCCGCACGGTCGGCTGGCTGAAGGACCTGGAGCAGATGACCAGGTACGAGTTCACCAAGCCGACCGCCCTGCGGCTGCTGGGGCGGTGACACCGGTTCTTTCCTTGATCAGCTCTTCCTCTAACCGGTACTCGGGTGTTTAATGGTTAGCATGAGCGAGCTGACGATCCCGCACATCCATCACCGCCACGTCGATGTCGACGGCCTGCGCGTCTTCTACCGGGAGACCGGACCGGCCGACGCCCCCGTGCTCCTGCTGCTGCACGGATTCCCGTCCGCCTCCCACCAGTTCCGGCGGCTCTTCGACGCGCTCGGCACCCGCTACCGGCTGATCGCCCCCGACTACCCCGGCTTCGGCCACAGCGAAAGCCCCGCACCCGAGGACTTCCGCTACCGCTTCGACACCCTGGCCGACGTCGTCGAGGGCTTCTGCCTGGCCCTCGGCCTCGACCGCTTCGCCCTCTACGTCTTCGACTTCGGCGCCCCCGTCGGCCTGCGGCTCGCCACCCGCCACCCCGAGTGGATCACCGGCCTGATCGTCCAGAACGGCAACGCCTACGAGGAGGGGCTCTCCGCGCAGGCACGGGAGTTCGTCGCCAACCGCCCCGGCGTCGAGGGCGCCGCCGAACGCGCCCGCGCCATCCTCGTCGAGGAGATCACCCGGGCCCAGTACGAGGGCGGCACCGGCGACCCCTCACTGGTCGCCCCCGACGGCTGGACCCTCGACCAGCACCACCTCGACCTGCCCGGTCGCAAGGACATCCAGGTCGAACTCGCCCTCGACTACCACAGCAATGTCGAGCTCTACCCCGTCTGGCAGGACTGGCTGCGGACCCACCGGCCGCCGGCCCTGGTGGTCTGGGGCCGCAACGACCCGTTCTTCACCGAGCCCGGCGCCCGCGCCTACCTGCGCGACCTGCCCGACGCCGAACTCCACGTGTTCGACACCGGGCACTTCGCGCTGGAGGAGAAGCTGCCCGAGATCGCCCCGCTGATCGACGACTTCCTCGCCCGCCTCAAGCCCTGAGGGGCGGCCGTCCTGCCGCGTCCGTCCTGCCACGTCAGTCCCGGCGCAGCACCAGGGTGACGAAGCCCAGCGTCCCCCGGTAGCCGTGCAGCCACTCCGCACGGTGCAGGTCGGCCGCCGCCCGGGCGTCCGCCGCGTCCGGGTGATCCGGGTGGTCCAGCGCCCACGCGGCCAGCGAGCCCGTCCAGGAGAACTCGTAGTCGTCCCACTCCGCCAGGCTGCTGACGTGGCCGAACACCGGTGTCCACCCGGCCGCCACCACCCGGTCGACCGTGGTGGCCAGGTCCGTGTACTCCTCGCGGGCGGCGCCCAGTCCGCCCAGCGCCGCCGACGAGGGCTCGCGCTCCCAGAAACCCTCGCCCACCAGCACCCGGCCGCCCGGCGCCAGATGCTCCCGGGCGGCGGCCAGCGTCGGCAGCAGCCCACCGAAGGCGTGCGTCGCGCCGACGTTCAGGACCAGCCCGAAGGGCTCGCGGTCGGTGAACTCCCGGGCATCGAGATGGTGCAGCCCCAACCGCCGCTGCACCCCCGCCGCCTCCGCCGACTCCCGGGCCCGGGTCAGCGCGCCCGGGTCCAGGTCCACCCCGACCGCCCGCCGGCGCGGCCGCGCCGCCAGCGCCCGCAGCAGCCAGCCGCCCTGCCCGCAGCCGAGGTCGAGCACCCGCCCCTCCTCCTCCGGGCCGAGCGCCCGCTCCAGCAGCGTCGCCACGGCCTCGTCGGAGAGTGGCGCGGCGATCGGGTGATGGGCGTGGGCGAGCCGGGAGATCGTCTGACGGTCCATTCGAACAGTGTGGCCCACCCGGCCCCCGCCCGTCCGGCCTTTACCTGTCCGCCCGCTGCCTGTCCGTCCACTACCTGTCCGCCCGCTGTCCGCACGTCCGCTACTTGTACGTCCGGCCCTTCCAGGCGGCGCCCCGGCCGCGCCAGTGCTGCACCGCCGAGTCGACCGTCATCAGCAGGTACAGCGCCGCCGTGAACGGCAGCAGCAGCGCGGCCGCAGCCGGCTGCCGGTAGTAGCGCAGCATCGGGACGAAGGTGCCCGTCATCAGCGCCCAGGCCGCCCCGCCCGCCACCGCCACCGGCCAGGCACCCGCCGCCACCCCCGCCAGCACCGCCACCGGCGGCACCAGGTACACCAGCGCCAGCCCCAGCACCGTCCCCAGCAGCAGCACCGGCGAATGCCGCAGCTGGGCGTACGCACTGCGCGACACCATCCGCCACAGCTGCCCCAGCCGCGGGTACGGGCGCACGCTGTCCACCTGCTCGGCCAGACCCAGCCAGGTCCGGCCCCCGGTGGCCTTCACCGCCCGGGCGAGGGACACGTCGTCGATGACCGCGCCCCGGATCGCCGCCACCCCGCCCGCCCGCTCCAGCGCCTCCCGCCGCACCAGCGAGCAGCCGCCGGCCGCCGCGGCCGTCCGGGAACCGGGCCGGTTGCTCCACCGGAACGGGTAGAGCTGGGCGAAGAAGTAGACGAAGGCCGGCACGATCAGCCGCTCCCACCCCGTCTCCACCCGCAGCCTGGCCATCTGCGACACCAGGTCCAGCCGGTTCGCCTCCGCCGCCGCCACCAGTTCGGCCAGCGAGTCCGGCCCGTGCGCGATGTCCGCGTCCGTCAGCAGCAGGTACTCGGCGTCCGCCCCCGCCAGCTCCACCCCGTGCCGCACCGCCCACAGCTTGCCCGTCCAGCCCGGCGGCAGCGGGGGAGGGGAGGCCACCGTCAGCTCCAGGCCCCCCGGGGCGGCGAGCGAACGCGCCAGCGCACCGGTGCCGTCCGAGCTGTGGTCGTCCACCAGCACCACCCGGGCCCGCCCCGGATACTTCTGCGCCAGCAGGCTCGGCAGGGACAGCGGCAGCACCTCCGCCTCGTCCCGGGCCGGCACCACCACCGCCACCTGCGGCCACCGCTCGGGCGGACGGCGCGGCGGCAGCCGGACATCGGTACGCCAGAACAACCCGTGGCAGCCCGCCAGCCAGAGCCAGACCAGCAGGGAGAGCACGGCGATCCACAGCAGGACGGTCACCCGGGCAGTCTGCCGCACCAAGGGCCCGTGGCGGGTCATCGACTAAAGTCTTGAAGCGTGAAGATCGCACTGATGGACTCGGGAATCGGCCTGCTGGCCGCCGCCGGCGTACTCCGGACCATGCGCCCGGACGTCGATCTGGTGCTCTCCTCCAACCCCGCCTCGATGCCCTGGGGCCCCCGGACGCCCGAGGAGATCACCGAACTCGCCCTCGGCTGCGCCCGCGCCGCCGCCGCGCACGAGCCGGACGCGCTGATCATCGCCTGCAACACCGCCTCCGTGCACGCGCTCGCCGCCCTCCGCGCCGAACTGGAGCCCGCGCTCCCGGTCATCGCCACCGTCCCGGCGATCAAGCCGGCCGCCGCGCTAGGCGGCCCGGTCGCCATCTGGGCCACCCCGGCCACCACCGGCAGCGCGTACCAGCGCGGACTGATCCGCGACTTCGCCGGAACCGCCGCCGTCACCGAGGTGGCCTGCCCCGGCCTCGCCGACGCCGTGGACCACGGTGACCAGGCCGCGATCGACGCGGCGATCGCCGACGCCGCCGCCCGGACCCCGGCCGGAACGGCGGCCCTCGTCCTCGGCTGCACGCACTACGAACTGGTCGCCGAACGCATCCGCGCCGCCGTCGCACCGACCGCCCTGCCCACGCTCACCCTGCACGGCTCCGCCGAACCGGTCGTCGCCCAGGCCCTCCGCCGCGTCGCCGACCCCACCCGCCGCGGCAACGGGACCCTCACCGTCCTCCACGCCGGCATCCCGACCACCCTCCCCGCCGTCGCCCTGGCCTACCCCGGCACCGCCCTCCTCGGAGCCCCCCCGATCCCGACCCCGGCCGCCTGAGCCCCGGCCGCCCGGGACGTCGGGCGGCGTGGGGGACACCCTCCGCGGCTGCTCCCGGAGCGCCCGGCGGCTCGGTGGCGTCCGCCCGGCTGCACCCGGGTCGCCTTGGGTCGGCCGCCGGCTGCCTGGCCTCGGGATCGGTCTCCCGGATGCTTCCCCCCGGATCGTCCGCCTCCGCCGCCCTGTGGCGTGAGGACGGCCGCCCGGTTGTTTCCCGGATTGCCTGCTGCGCTGCTCCGGCGGCCTCCGGCTGCTCTCCGGGTCGCCCGCCTCGCCGCCCCGGCAGGCCCGAGCCTGCTCGTCGGCCCTGCGCGGGCCGCCACTCCCGCCGACCACCTGCCCGCACGGACGCAGGCCGAGGCAGCACACCCGACGCCGACCCGATTGCGGGCCACCCGGGACCGCCACCGGGCGGACCGGGATCGGCCCACCCGGTCGCGCCGGCCCGCCGAGGCCACCACCCCTCCACCCGGCCCGCGCCGTCCTGGCCGGTCGGCTCCTGCACGGGGGCGAAGCGAATGCCGGGTCTTCAGTCAGCCGTGACGGAGGCCGCGCGTTGGAAGTCGGCCGGCTCGACTTCCCGTATACGTGGTCGTTGGTCGTCAGGAGGCTTCGCGTGTGTGGGCGGGTCCGGCCGTAGACAGACGTGGACCAGCCGCTTCGAGCCACCCCGCTTGCGCCCCGGCCTTCTGCCGGGCGTGGGGGCGGCCGCGCGCAGGAAGTCGGCCGCTTCGACTTCTCGCGCGTCCGGATCCGGCCGGCCGGTCGGCCCCGATGCCTTCGCGAGAGTGGTTCCGCCGGTGGGTGCCCCGGACCGGGAGGTCGGTGGGTCCGACTTCCTGTGCGGGCGGTGGTTGCTGTGGGTGTCCGTCGCGCGGCGGCTCGCAAGTCGGTCGGGCCGACTCCCCACGCGTGCGATCGCTCGGGTGTGGGCCTGGGTTCCGGGCAGCAGACGTCGGCCGCTCCGACTTCCTGTGCGTGCCCCTTCCTGCGCCCGGCCCCGCGCCCGGCCCCGCTGCCGGGCGCAGGAAGTCGGAGCGGCCGACTTCCTGCGCGGGGGTCAGGCGGCCTGGCCGCGCCAGCGGCGGTAGGCGGGTTCGAGGCCGGAGAGGATGGTGTCGAAGCGGCGGGTGCTGGTGGTCGAGTCGACCTGGAGCCGGCTGATCTGGAGCGGGTGGGAGGGGAGCCGGGGGCCGAGGCGGTGGTCGGAGAGGAAGCCGAGCCGGTAGCCCAGCTCCTGGAGCACACCCTCGGCCCGGACGTCGTGGCCGCCGTCCGGGTAGGCGAAGGCGATGGGGGGCTCGCCGAGCCAGCGGGTGAGGGCCTCGTGGGCGCCGGTGATCTCGGCCCGGACGGTGACGTCGTCGCAGCGGCCGAGGCACGGGTGCCCCTGGGTGTGGTTGCCGATGGCGACGCCGCCCTCGCGCAGCGCCAGCAGGTCGGCGGGGGTGAGCTGCTCCTGGCCGGGCGGCCGCCGGTCCGCGCTGACCCGCAGCTCCTGGAGGCTGCGCCGGCGGTCCGGGTCGGGCATCGCCTTGAGCCGGGGGAGCAGCTGCGAGGGGTGGCCGCAGTCGAGCGAACGGGCCCGTCCGCCGTGCCGGGCCAGGAAGTCGGCCTCGTGCCACCAGAACGGCCGCTCCGTCCCGATCAGCTCGGAGATGACGAAGGCCGCGGCCGGGATGCCGCGTTCGAGCAGCGCGGGCAGCGCGTGCGTCAGGACGCTGCGGTCGGCGTCGTCGAAGGTCACCAGCACACTGCGGGCGGGCAGCGGACGTCGTTCGGCGACGGCTTCCTGCACGGCGGCGAGCGAGACGGGCGTCGCGAGTCTTCGCAGCCGGTCGAGCTGCGCGCCGAACGACCGGGGGTCGGTGACCCCGTGGTACGCGAGCACGGCGAGCCGCTGCGCCGCCCTGGCCCGGAACAGCGGCTGGACGGGCGCGAACCGCAGCCACTCGCCCCGCGCGTCGGCCTGACCCTCGGCGCGTTCGGGCGTCCGCCGCCCGGGCACGGCCGCAGGCGTCGCTGCGGGTGCGGGTGCGGGTGCAGGCACCAGCGCGCGGACGGGCCGGGAGCAGGTGCGGGTGGCCGCCGCGGGGGACCGCCGCGTCCGGTCGCCGGCCTGGGTGCCGACCGGCTGCCCGTCGGTCGGCACGGTAGTGGCGGGGGACGCGGCCGCCGGTCGCGCGGGGCCGGGCGCGGGTGGCGGTGCGGCGGTCGGTGGCGGCCGCAGGTCCGACAGGGCGGTCACCACGGCCCTGTTGAGCGCGGTGAGGCCGGAGGTCGTCGTCGTGGAATGGGACTGCGGCACGGTTCCCCCTCGGTCGCCGATGCGGCGTGGCGGTACCGCCGGAGGACAGAGCCCGGCCTCCGACTCCAGGGCGCGGCGGCTCCGCCCCCTGGGTATCTCCGGTCCACGGCGGGGACTCCCAACCCGCACCGCGGACGGCTCCTGGATCGCTCAATGTAATGGAGACAGCTACGCCCCGTTGATGGTTGTACCGGACCGGCAAGGTTTTTTCGCAGCGCCGGAACAATCCCGGGACGGCGCCGGAACGAACTCGGGACGACGCCCGATCCGGAGCCGGATCAGCGCCGGACCGGGCGCCGCGACGGACACCCCGGCGCGCGCCGGGGCGCACCGGCGGAGTGCGCGCGCACGCCCCGGCCGACCGGGTCGACGGTGACCCGGTGTGGCCGAAAGGTCACGCCCTGCGGGCTGCTCCGGCGGCGGCCCCGAGGTACCTTGGGCTCATGGCAGACGCGGAACGTGATCACCACCACCCGCACGGCGCGACCCGGATGGCGCGGTTCTGGCACGGTGGTGCCCTGGTCACCCACCAGGTGCCGCTGGCGCTGGTCGGTCTGGCCTGCCTCGCGCTGGGCATCGTGGTCGCGGTCGTGGTTCCGGACAGTGACGGACCGGCCTGGGCGATGGCGGTCGCGGGCTGCCTCGCCGCCGGTGTGCTGCTGCTCGGCCGGATCGGCGTCGCGGTGTTCCGCCGGCACCGCCGCGCGGCGGCCTGAACCGACCGTCCGAGGACGCCCCGGCACACCGGCAGGGCCTGCCGGAACAGCTGTCCCGGCCGCCCGGCCCGCGGTTTTGTCGAATTCCCCGTAACGGCCCGCGTACCGAACTCCCGATCGGATCCATCCGGTCGGATCGGCCGGTTTTCGGCCCAACTGCCAACTCCTTCTCGCTTCTTTCACAATTCCGGGCCACCAGCCCCACAGTTCCCCCTACTGTGATGTCGGTCCGGGGCGCCAACTGCGCCGGATGCGAGGCCACTTGCCGGCGCCGGGGAGGGTGCCGCAGAGGGGGGAACGATGAGCGGCAGCGCCGTGCCCGGAACGGCCCCGGTCAACGGGGGGATCCGGGCCCAGGTGAAGCGCCAGCTGGCGCGCCGGGTCGGGAGCAGTCCCGGCGAGGGCGCCACCGTGCTGATCTACCACCGGGTGGGCGGCGGGAGCCCGGACGAGCTGGACGTCGCCACCGCCGACTTCGCCGCCCAGGCCGACCTGCTCGCCGCCCTGCCGCCCGGCCGGGTGGTCTCCCTGGACGAGGCCACCGACCGGATCGAGTCGGGCCGCCGCACCCCGGGCGTCGTCCTCACCTTCGACGACGGCTTCGCGGACGTCTTCGACAACGCCTGGCCGCTGCTGCGCGAGCGCCGGCTGCCGTTCACCGTCTACCTGGCCAGCGGCCACGTCGGCGGCGAGATGCGCTGGGAGGGATCGACCGCCAAGGCCACCGGCGCCCCCGCGCTCAGCTGGGAGCAACTGCGCGAGATGACCGCCTCCGGCCTGTGCACGGTCGCCAACCACACCCGCACCCACGCCCGCCCCGAGCTGCTCACCACCGCCGAGCTGGACGCCTGCAACGACGAGGTCGAGCAGCACCTCGGCGTCCGCCCCAGCCACTACGCCTACACCTGGGGCGTGCCGGTCCCGCACATGGAACCCGCGCTGCGCGCCCGATTCCGGACCGCCGCCACCGGCGAGGTCGGCCGCAACACCCCCGGGGTCGACCCGGTACGGCTGCGCCGGGTGCCGGTCCGCCGCACCGACCCGATCGACTTCTTCCGCGCCAAACTCCACGGCCGGCTGATCCCCGAGCGCGCCTACGCCAGGATCGTCGCCACCGCGAAGGCGGTGGGCGCCCGTGCCTGAGGACCGGATACCCCCGCGCCTGCGCGGCCCCGGCGGCCGCCCGCTGCGCGTCGCCCACCTCACCACCGTCGACATGAGCCTCCAACTGCTCCTCGCCACCGAGCTCAAGGTGGACCTGGAGGCCGGCTTCGAGACGTACGGGATCAGCGCCCCGGGCCCCTACCTGCCCGATCTGGCGGCGATCGGGGTGCGGCACGAGCCGCTGCACGCGCTGACCCGGGCCTGGGAGCCGCGGGCCGACGCCGCAGCGGCCCGCGAACTCCTGGCGGTGCTCCGCCGGATCCGCCCGGACGTGCTGCACACCCACAACCCGAAGACCGGTGTGCTCGGTCGGGTCATCGGCCGGCTGGCCCGGGTCCCGGTGGTGGTCAACACCTGCCACGGGCTGTGGGCGCAGGCGCACGACCCGCTCGCCAAGCGCGCCTTCGTGCTCGGCGCGGAGGCCTTCGCCGCCCGCTTCTCGCACGCCGAGCTGTACCAGAACGGCGAGGACCGGCGGACCCTGGCCCGCGCCGTCCCGGCCCGCCGCTCGCGGGTGGTCGGCAACGGCGTGGACCTCACCCGCTTCGCCACCGATCCCGGCGAACGCGCCCGCGCCCGGGCCCGGCTGCGCGCCGAGCTGGGCCTCGGGCCGGACGAGCTGCTGGTCGGCGGGGTCGGCCGCCGGGTCGCCGAGAAGGGCATCGGGGAGTACGCCGAGGCCGCCCGCGCCCTGGCCGGCAAGGCCAGGTTCGTCTGGATCGGCCCCGACGACCCGGACAAGCCGGACGCCCACGGCGCCGAGTCCGGGGTCGCCTTCCTCGGTCCGCGCGCCGACATGCCCGCCGTCTACGCCGCGCTGGACGTCTTCGTCCTCCCCTCCTACCGGGAGGGGTTCTCCCGTTCCGCCATGGAGGCCGCCGCCGGCGGCCTCCCGATGGTGCTCAGCGACATCCGGGGCTGCCGCGAGATCGGCACCCACGACGAGCACCTGCTCCTCGCCCCGCCCGGGGACGCCCGGGCCCTCACCAGCGCCCTGGACCGGCTCCTCACCGAGCCCGGCCTGCGCGAGCGCCTCGGCACGGCGGCCCGCCGCCGCGCCGAGGCGGCGTTCGACCAAAGGGCGGTCGCCGCCGTCTCACTGGCCACCTACGCGGCCGTCGCCCGCGCGAAGGGGCTGCCCTGGACGGTCGGCTGAGCCCGCCCACGACCACACCACCGCATCAGGGGAAGGACCGTCATGAAGCGAGGGGGGGACCTCGCGATCACCGTCCTGACCGGGATCGTCGCGATTCCGCTGGGTCTGGTGATCGCTCTGCTGATCCGCTGCACCATGGGCGGACCGGTGCTCTTCCGGCAGACCCGGACCGGGCTGCTGGGCCAGGAGTTCGAGATCCTCAAGTTCCGCACCATGCGGGACAAGCGTTTCCCGGAGGAGCCGGACGCTCCCCGGATCACCCGGCTCGGGGACCTGCTCCGCCGGACCAGCCTGGACGAACTGCCGCAGCTGTGGAACGTCGCGCGCGGCGAGATGGGAGTGATCGGGCCCCGGCCCACGCTCCCCGAGCAGGTCGTCCACTACTCCCACCGCCAGCGCGGCCGACTCGACGTGCGGCCCGGCCTCACCGGCTGGGCCCAGGTCCAGGGCCGCAACTCCATCACCTGGCCGGAGCGGATCGAGCTCGACCTCTGGTACGTCCGGAACCGCTCGTTCGGCCTCGACCTGCGGATCCTGCTGCTGACCGTCAAGGTGCTGCTGAACCCGGCCGGGATCACCGCCGCGGGCGGGGTCAACCCGGGCTTCCCGGCGCCGACCGAGCCCGCCGACACCGCTGCGGCCTCTTCGGCCCCGGCCGCCTCTGCCACCACCGCGGCCACCGCGGCCACCACCGTCCCCGAGCCGGCTCCCGCCGTGATCGGCCTGCCCCGGCAGGCCACCGGGCCGCGGCCGGTACCGCCGCTCCGCGCCCGGCCGTCCCGCCCGGCACCGGTCGGCGCCGCCGTCGAGGAGGCGTCCTGACCGCCGGACCCGGCAGGATGGCCCCCATGCCCTCCGCGACGGACTCGCCCGCACTCTGGATCGCCGGCGCCGGAGGCGTCGGCCGCGAGGCGCTGGACACCGCGCTCGCGGCCGGCGTCCCGGTCGCGGGCTTCCTCGACGACCGCCAGCACGGCGCCACCGTCCGCGGCCTGCCCGTCCGTAGGCCCGCGGAGCTCGGCCCCGGCGCCCGCTACCTGGTCGGCATCGCCGACCCGGCCGTCCGGCAGCGGCTGTCCGCCCTGCTGGACGGCCGGGGGGCGGAGCCGTTCACCCTGGTCCACCCCCGGGCGCTGATCGCCCCGGACACCCTGCTCGGCCCGGGCTGCCTGGTGATGGGCGGCGCGTACGTGTCCAGCAGCGTCCGGCTCGGTGCGCACAGCCAGGTCCACTACAACGCGACGGTCGGCCACGACACGGTGTTCGGCGAGCGGGTGACGGTCTACCCGGGCGGCAACGTCTCCGGCGCGGTGCTGCTGGCCGACGGCGCCACCGTGGGCTCCAACGCGGTGGTGCTCCAGGGCCGCAAGATCGGCGCCGGGGCCTTCGTCGGCGCGGCCGCGGTGGTGACCAGGGACGTCGCCCCCGGCGAGGTGGTGGTCGGCTCCCCGGCCCGCCCGCTGCGCCGGTCCTGAGCACCCCACCCGCTGCTCCGCAGGTGCCGAACGGGCGGGTCGAGCGCCCCGATAGGCTGCGGGGCATGGCGATTCCGAAGTTCCTGGCCGATCTCCGCGCGGTCGTCGGCCCCCGCAAGCTCTGGCTCAGCGCCGCCGCCGCGGTCGTCCTCGACGAGGAGGGCCGGGTGCTGCTCGTCCAGCGCGCCGACGACGGCAACTGGGCGCCCCCGGGCGGCATCCTCGACCCGGGCGAGCAGCCGGCCGACGGGGCGGTCCGGGAGTGCCTGGAGGAGACCGGGATTGCCACCGTGGCCGAACGGCTCGTCGCGCTCACCGTCTCGCCGGACATCACCTACCCCAACGGCGATGTGACGCAGTACCTGGAGGTCGTCTTCCGCTGCCGCCCGCTGGGCGGGGAGATCGAGGCGGACGAGGACGAGACCCTCGCGGTCGGCTGGTACCCGCTGGACGCGCTGCCGCCGATGGGCGAGCGCGAACTCGGCTGGATCGACCGGGCGGTGTCCGGCGCGGCCGAGACGGCCTTCCAGTGGGACGGCGTACAGCGCTTCTGACGCACCAGGCCCTGGACCGGTCCGGACAGCACACCTAGAGGGTGCGGAACCAGGCCGCCGTCCGCTCCAGGCCCTCGCGCAGCGGGACCGGGCGGACGTCGGGGAACAGCTCGCGCAGCCGCGCGTTGTCGGCCTGCGAGTCCCGGACGTCGCCCGGCCGGGGCTCGGTGTGCGCGACCTCGACGGGGTGGCCGAGCACCGACTCCAGCTCGCCGACCAGCTCCAGCAGCGAGGTGCGGGTGCCGAAGGCGAGGTTCACCGGGTCCGCGCTCACGACCCGGCGCAGCACCGCGTCGGTGATCACCTGGGTGACGGTGCCGACGAAGGTGAAGTCCCGGCTCTGCCCGCCGTCCCCGTGCACGGTCAGCGGCCGCCCGGCGAGGGCGGCGTCCAGGAAGGCCGGGACGACCGCCGCGTAGGCGTGCCCGGCGGGCTGCAGCGGGCCGAACACGTTGAAGAACCGCAGCGGCAGCACGCCCAGCCCGTAGCAGTGGTGGTAGGCCGCCAGATAGGCCTCGGTGGCGAGCTTGCTGACCGCGTACGGGCTCATCGGCGCGGTGCGCATGGTCTCCCGCTTGGGCAGCTCCCGGTTCGCGCCGTAGACCGAGGAGGAGGACGCGGCGGCCACGTAGAGGCCCCCGGCGCGGCGGGCGGCCTCCAGGACCTCCAGGGTGCCGGTGGCGTTGGCGTGGTGACTGGCCAGCGGATCGGCCACCGAGCGCGGTACGGAGGGCAGCGCGGCCAGGTGGACCACCGCGTCGGCACCGGCGAAGGCGTCGTCCAGCAGCTCCGGGTCGAGGATCGTGCCCTCGTGGAGCACGGCCCCGGTGCCGACCAGGTTGGCCTTCTGCCCGGTGGAGAGGTTGTCCACGACCCGGACCTGGTCCACCTCGGGCCGGGCGAGCAGGGCCCGGACCAGGTTGGCCCCGATGAATCCGGCTCCGCCGGTGACGACCACACGCATGGCTGAGGTTCCCCCCTCGCGACGACCCGGCCCGCTCGGCCGGCCCCGCGCCGATGGTAGCCGCGCGGTCACCCGCCGTGTGCCGGAACGCCGAGAACGGCCGCGGGCGGCCGGAAGCGGCCACGGGAGGCGTCGGCGGCCCCGTCCCGGCGGCCCCCCGGCGGCGCCCCGACCCCGGTCAGCCCTTGGGCTGGCGGTACGCCTCCTCGGCGGCGTCCAGCACCGCCGCGAGGTCGCCGCCGGCCGTGGCGGTGGCCACCGCGGCCACCGCGCCCTCGACGAACGGGGCGTTGGCGAACCGCACCGGGAACGGCAGCCCGTGCTCGTCGGCCTCGGCGAGCAGCGCCCGGACGGTGGTCACCGCGCCACCGAGGTCGGCCAGCACGACCACGCCGTGCCCCTGGTCGACCCGGCGGGTGGCGGCGGCGACGAGCACCGCGCTGATGCCGGGTCCGTCGACGAGGTCCCCGCCGGTGCCGGCCACCGGGGCGGGGGCGGTGGAGGGGGTCAGCGCGAGCGCCAGGGCGCGGACGGCGTTGGCGAGTTCCTGGCTGTGCGACACCAGGACGACCCCGACCCGGCCGTGCAGGGGCGGACGGCCTGGGGTGGGCCGGGGCAGCGGGGTGGGCGCGGGCGGGGTGCGGGGCGCCGGCGGTTGCGCCGAGGCGGCCTCGGAGATGGGGATGACATCGGCGCGGGTGCCGTCCCGGCGGCTCATCGGTTGCTCCTCGGGGCGTTCGGCGGGGGCTCCCCGGGCTGGGGGCTCCCCGGGGCGGGGACTTCCCCACACTGTGGCAGTTCGCCCGCCGCGCGCCCGCGCGGGACACGCGCCCCCGGGGGTGCGCCGGGGCGTGCGGGGCGGCGTCCGCCCCGCCGCCGTCGGCCCGCCCCCTCCGGCCGGTGGAGACCTGGTGATCCCGCTGACCGGGACCGTGCCGGTGACTAGGCTGGGCGCGTTCAGGCCGTCGGGAGGAGAGAGCAGCAGTGGCAGCCAACAGCGGGACCGGGGTGGAGGCGACCGAGGTGGTGGAGCTCGCCGCGAGCGGCAAGCCGAAGGTGGACTTCACCGGGGCGACCTGGCTCTTCAGCAGCCAGGGTGTCGGGGACGTCCAGATCGCCTTCGTGGACGGGTACATCGGCATGCGGGACGGCCGTCAGGAGGACGGCCCGATCCTGGTGTTCACGCCGGGGGAGTGGCGGGCCTTCGTGCTCGGCGCGCGGGACGGCGAGTTCGACCTCACCTGACCGGATCCGAGGGGCCGCGGCCCCTCGCCGGGTGCCGGTCCGGGCCGCCGGGTCGGCACCCGGCCGGTTACTCGGACACCCGGGTCGGCACACGGATACCCCTCAGGGGTGTCCGGGGACGGTCGTACGTCCCCGAAGGTCTCCGGCCGTCATCATTCCGATCACATTTGAACGTGCCCCGTCATAATTTCTGTTGACTGCTGGACAAACGCAGCTCAGAGTATGAGCACAGGCAGACGCCGTGCCCACCGCCCCCACGCGGCCAGACACGGCGCCTGCTGTGCGACCCGGCAGCGCTGCCGAGCCTCCTCCCAGTCATCCCTCTGCGCACCGGGGGTGCGTCGGCCGGTCCCGGCCCACAAGGGGCCGGCAGTCGCCGGGAGGATGGCGCCGGTCCCCGAGAGCGACTCAGGGGCGGCACCGTGCTCGGGACCCGCACGCCCCCACGCGGCGGCGTCCCGAGCAGGTCTGCGGGAGCGACGGGCCGGGGCCCCGCAGACCTTGCCTGTGAAACATGGAACTGTTGGCTTGTGTGCTGTGCGGCGCGACGGCGGAGCTGGGTGCTCGGCACGACGGTGTGCACAGTGAGGGAAACGCGTGTAGGGCCGCGTTGCGACAGGCCGTCCCCCCGGAGGGTGAAACCCAGAACGGCTGCCGTGCTGAACCGAACGTAGCCCGGACGGTTGCTCAGAGTCAACATTGGTCTCTGAGCGTGGATCTCCGTCCGGCGCCCCACCCACCCCGCGAGCGCGGTGTGGCGGGCACGTACGATGTTCCCATGTCTTTTCTCCGCCGTCGCTCCGGTCAGCCCACCGGCCCGGACTTCGACGTGCTCGCCATGGACCCGGGCGACTGGCCCGGTGACTTCGGTGCAGCCATGATGACCGGCCCGGACGGCGCCTGCCAGGGGATTTTCCTGCGCTACGACCTGTTCGGCGGCAGAGGCCCGGCGATGTTCATCGGCAACCTCCCCGAGGGCTCGCCGGCCCGCGAGACCGGCGACAGCGTGCCCTTCGAGGTACGCCAGTTGCTCGCGGCCCTGGAGAACGAGGAACCGGTCGACTTCGTCTCGGCGGAGGACTTCCCCGTCATGCTCGGGGACGATCTGCTGATCGTGAAGAAGGTCAAGGTCAGCGAGGGCCGGGTCTTCTGTGCCCAGTTCGGCCGGAGTGACGGCGTGCAGGTCACCATCGCCTCCTGGGACCGGCCGATTTCGGACGATCTCTACCAGTTGCTCAAGCCGCTGCCCGCGGACATGTTCCAGCAGGGCTGACCGAGGCGGGCCGATGGCCCGGAGGGCAGCGTTCCGGTTCCCGTTCGGCCGCCCCCGGGGCGTCCGCCGGGGTGCCCGTCGGGACATCCGTCGAGGTGTCCGACGCGGGTACGGGCGTGCTGCCGAGCCGGATGTTCACCCGGATGTTCACCGGGACGCCCGTGACGACACCCGTGACGACGTCCGCCGCGAGGTCCGCGGCGGCGCCCGCCGGGGTGTCCGGCGCGAGTTCGGCCCCGACCTGGGCCGCTCCGCCCGGTCCGTGCCTCGGGCGCTGCTTGACGGCTTCGATCACGGCTTCGTAAAGTCGCGAACATGCCGTGCCGTCTCCCGCTGCTGACCCGTCGCAGCTACCTCGACCTGCGGCGCACCGCCAGCGCGGCGTGTCCGGGTCACTGAGGGGGATTCGTCCCCGAGGCGGCGGGCGGCCGGCCGAGCGGCCGGCGCCGATCCGGGGGCGGCCCCTGTGCCGGGCCCCGGGTCCCGGGGTGGGCATCGAGCCGGAGTCCCGGGCCGCCACCAGGTACCGCGCGCCCGTCCCGGCGTGCCGCCCGCCGTTCCCCGCACCAGCCGACGGGGGTACCGGCGCCGACAGTGGAACGGCCGAGTCCCCGACGACAGCGGAGGCGTGGCCGCGCCGGCCGTCGGCACCGGGCCCGAGCCCCGCCGCCGGGTGCGGACCCCGAGCCCACGCTGCCGCCCCGGAGGCCCCAGCCCCATGAGTACCGTCGCTGCCGACCAGTCACCCGCCGTCCCGTCCCCCGACCCCGCGCCGTCCCCGGTCGAGGCCGCCCTCGCCGGGCTGCCCCGGGTCGTCGACCTGCTGGCCGCCCGGGCCGAGGAGCACGACCGCGACGCGACCTTCCCGTACCAGGGCATAGAGGCGGTGCACGAGGCCGGACTGCTGACCCTGACCGTCGACGCCCGCTACGGCGGTCCCGGCGGCACGCTCGCCGACACCGTCCGGGTCCTGGCCCAACTCGGGCGCGGGGACGCCTCGGTGGCCGTGGTCACCGCCTTCACCCTGCTCCAGCACGCCGAGCAGGCCCGGACGGCGGCCTGGCCGACGGCCGGCTACCGGCGGCTGCTCACCGAGTCCCGGCGCGGTCCGGCCCTGGTCAACACCCTGCGGGCGGAGCCCGGGAGCCGCGAGGGCGAGCCGCCGGCCACGGTGGCGCGACGGGACGGCGAGGCCTGGCTGCTGACGGGCCGGAAGACGTACTGCACCGGCGCCGAGGCGCTCGCCTGGATGGCGGTGACCGCCCGGACGGACGAACCGGTGCCCCGGACCGGCACCTTCCTGGTGCGCGGCGAGAGCGAGGGCCTGGAGGTCGACCCGACCTGGGACCAGCTCGGCCTGCGGGCCAGTGCCAGCCACGACGTGGTCCTCGACGAGGTGCGGGTACCGGCCGAACTCGCCCTCGGCCTGAACCCGCCCGGGAGCGGTGCCGGAAAGGGAGCGGCCGCTTCCGCTGCTGCCGCCGCTGCCGTTCCGGCGGCCGAACTGGCCCGGGCCTGGCACGATCTGGCGCTCTCGGCGGTGGCCGTCGGGGTGGCCCGCTCGGCCCAGGACTGGCTGGTGCGCTTCCTGCACCAGCGAACTCCGGCCAATCTGACCGAGCCGCTCGGCAGCCTGCCCCGCTACCGCAGCGCGCTGGGCGAGATCGAGGCCCAGCTGATCGGTGCCGAGGAGCTCGTCCACGGCCTGGCCGCGCGGGTGGACCGGGCCGAGCCGGAGGCGGTGGCCCGGACGGGGCCGGCGCACCTGCTGGCCACCCGGGCGGCGACGGCCGCCGTCCAGCAGGCCGTCTCGCTCACCGGCAACCCGGGGCTGAGCCGGCGTCACCCGTTGGAGCGGTACCTGCGGGACGTGCTCAGCAGCCGGGTGCATCTGGCCCCGGACGAGGCCGTCCTGGAGGCCGCCGGTCGGGCCGCCCTGGAGCGCGGCGCGCGGCACTGACCGGTCGGCGGGGGCGCCGTCCGGAGGAGCACCGGACGGCGGCGGCCCGGACGGGTCTCACCTGGTCCCGACGGCGGCCCGGACCGCCCGGCGGGCCAGCGCGGCGTCGTCGTAGAGCCGGCGGATCATGATCCGCTGCTCCTCGCCGGCGCCCGGCACGTCGTACAGCCGGATCTCCCGCATCAGCACCAGCACCAGGTTCACCAGGAACGCGTCCCGGGCCATCGTGCCGCCGCTCTGGGCGAGTTGGCTGATCTGCCGACGGGCCGCGGTGTCGCCGGAGAGCACGCTCCAGAGCACCGCGAGGTCGTAGCCGGGCAGGTACCAGCCGGCCTGCTCCCAGTCGACCAGCACCGGCCCGGACGGCGCCAGCAGCATGTTGCTGAGCAGCGCGTCGCCGTGGCAGAGCTGGAGCGGACCGTGGCCGAGCCCGTGCAGCAGACCGCGCAGGTCGCCGGCGTCCCGGTCGGTGAGCTGGCCCACCGAGTGGTAGCGGGCGATCTCCAGCTGGTAGTCCAGCCGGGGCTGGAAGACGTCGGTCGGCGGACGCCACAGGTTGAGCGTCCGGACGGCGGTGAGCAGCGCGCGCACCTCGCCGGGCGTCGGGGCGTTGACCGGGTGGCGCTCCCGGGCCGCCGGCCGGCCGGGGACGCGCTCCATGACCAGCACGCAGCGGTCGTGGTCGGCGGCCACCAGCCGGGGCAGCCGCACCGGCGGACGGTGCCGCACGAAGGCCCGGTAGACCGCGACCTCGTGGTGGAAGTCGGCGACCAGCTGTTCGAAGTACTCGCTCCGCACCGCCTGCGGGGCGAGGCACTTGGCCACCACCGGCGCCCGGCCGATGGTGCCCGCCACCAGGATGTGGCGGCTCCCCTCGCGCAGCACCTGGCGCGGGGTGAAGGCGGGGCATATCCGCGCGACCCCGGCGAGGGCGGCCCGGACGGCCGGGGTCTGGAGCGCGGAGGGGTCGATCCGCTCCTGCGACACGGGCTGGCCCGGCCGGGTCGGCGGGCGCAGCAGCCGGCCGTCGCCGGGGCGGACGGCGGGGATCCGGGCGCCGGGCAGGCGGGGGCCGGCGGTCTCGGCCGGGCGCAGTCCCAGCGCGGTCCGGGTGGCCTGGCCCCGCGCGTCCCCGGGCCGGCCGTCGGCGGCGCGCGGGGCGGCGGGCCGGGACGGCGGCGGGACCTGCTTCGGGCCGGGACGGCCGACGGCTGCGGTGGGGGGGCGCAGCGCGGTGCGGGTCGTGGTCGGCGTCGGGGAGGTCGCTGAGGAGTACATGGGGTGAGGGTGGTCCCTTCCTGTCCGGCTGCGGGTGCGGCCCCGCAGGGGGTTGCGGGGAGGGCCGGTGCCGTGTGCTTCCTGGCGTGACGGCGGCCCTGGCTCGGTCGGGTGGTGCGCGGGCGCCGGGCACGGACGCCGGGGCCGTAGCCCCGTGCTGCGGCGGTGGACCGGCCGTCCGCACCCTGGGGAATGCGGTCGGCCGGTACTGCCGCGGCCGTGCCCGGCGCTCCCGCGCCACCCGGCCGCGCCACCCCCTCGGGTGAGAACCGGGGGCGCCCCCCGACCCGTGCGGGGGAACCCCGTACCGGCCTGGGACACCGCCCGACCCGGGGGTCGAGGTGGCGCACCTCTACATCACACCCGGATGCCGGTGGTTGGTAATGTGGCGGACCCTGGCGAAGCCTGGCGAATGCTCGCCCGGCACATGACGGAGCCTCTAGCCTCGAACCAGCCGAGGAACCTGGGGGCTTCACGTGAGCAGGGGACCCAACACCCGACTCGCCGATCTGTTCGTCCTGACCGGATGGTCCAAGGGCGAGCTCGCGCGGCTGGTCAACAGGCGTGGTGCCGCGATGGGACAGCAGCAGCTGTCCACCGACACCTCGCGGGTGCGGCGGTGGATCGAGCAGGGGGAGATCCCGCGCGATCCGGTGCCGAGGGTACTGGCAGCCGTGTTCACGGAGCGGCTCGGCCGTGTCGTCACCACTGAGGACCTCGGTCTGGAACGACACCGGCCCACCAGGACCGGAGCGGCGCAGTCCGCCACCTCGTCACCATGGGAGCCGGATCGAACGGCCGCGGTCCTCACCGAGTTCACGGGAATGGACCTCATGCTGAACCGACGTGGATTGGTGGGCGCGGGTGCCGCGCTCACCGCGGGGGCGGTCGTCGCCGACTCGCTGAAGGGCTGGCTGGGAGGGGCGGAGGTCGCGTACGCGGCGTCGGCCCCCGGCCCGCGCCCGGTGCTCACCGAGGGCGGTGCCCGCCCGGTGGTGGACCTGTACGACCCGGGCCCGGTCGGGCTCGACGAGGTGGAGGCGCTGGAGCGCTCGGTGCAGGTGTTCCGGGCCTGGGACGCGGCCCGCGGCGGCGGCCTGCAGCGCAAGGCGGTGGTCGGCCAGCTCAACGAGGTGGGCGGCCTGCTGACGCACCGCCACAGCCCGGCCGTGACCCAGCGGTTGTGGCTGGTCGCGGCCAACCTGGCGGTGCTGGCGGGCTGGATGTCGCACGACGTGGGCCTGGAGCCGACCGCGCAGAAGTACTTCATGCTGGCGGCGGACTCGGCCCGGGAGGCCGGCGACCGGCCCCGGGCCGGGGAGGCGATCTCCCGGGCGGCGCGCCAGATGGTGCACCTCGGGCGGGCGGACGAGGCGATCGGGCTGATGGCGGCGGCCAAGGCCAGCGGCGGCCGGATGCTGCCGAGAACGCGCGCCATGCTGAACACCGTCGAGGCCTGGGCGCACGCCTCGATCGGGCAGTCGCAGGCGACCTGGCGGCTGCTGGGCGAGGCGGAGGACCTCTTCGCCGAGGACCCGGACGGCCCGCCGCCGTCCTGGATGCAGGTCTTCGACGAGGCGGAGCTGCGCGGGATGCAGGCGCTGGTGCTGCGGACGCTCGCCGAGCACGACCGGGCGGCCGCCGACCAGGCCCGCCGGCACGCCGAGCGGGTGATCCGGCTGCGGGAGGGGACGGGGCAGCTGCGCTCGGCGCTGTTCGACCGGATCACGCTGGCCTCGGTGCACTGGCTCACCGGCGAGCCCGACGCGGCGGACACCCAGTGCAAGCTGGTGCTGAACCTGATCGGCCAGAACTCCTCGCACCGCACCTGGGACCGGCTGCGGGAGATGTACCGGCTGACCGCGCGCTACCGGGGGGTGCCGGTGGTGGACGAGCTGCGGGAGCAGCTGGGGCGGGAGCTGCGGGCGGCGGACGCGAAGAAGCGGCCCGCGCGCGCCTGACCCGGGCCCGGCGACGGCCGGGCGCCCGGGGCGGGCCTGTCGGGAAGGTCGGGCCGGTCGGAAGGGGCGCCCGGGTCGGGAAGGGCCCTGCGGACCGGTGGGTCAGGAGGGGTTCGCGGGGCGCAGCAGCATGCGCAGCGCGGTGACGGTGCCGTCGGTGCCCAGCACGGGCTCGCCGGTGCACTCGATCATGCCGTGCCCGCCGTCGGGCCGCCGGACCTGGAGGGTGCCGAAGGCGTACCGGCCGTGCACCAGCGCGTCGGTCATCATCCGGCGCAGCTGGGGCCGGTCCGCCTCGCTGAGGCGGTCGGGCAGCCGGTCCAGGCTGAGCGGTCCGTGTCCGGGGTCGCAGCCGAGCAGCCGGTAGGCCTCGGCGGACCAGCGGACGTCGTCGGTGAGGAGGTCCCACTCGGCGGAGCCGATCACGGCCGCGCCGGTCGAGGTACGGATGGCGCTGTCCACTCTTTCGCCCACCGGCCCCTCGCCGTCCGTCGCGCCCTCGTTCGGGGGCGCGACGGGTGGTGGGCCGGTCGTGGGCGACTTTTGCATGGTGAGTCCAGTGGTCCGTTCGTGGAGAGCGGCCGGTGCGTGGTGGCATCGACTGTCGCACAGCGGTCTCACCCCTGTGGGCGATTTGGACAGATCGCCGTCAAAGTTCCCCCGGCATATGCCAGTGCGCACAAAGGGCCGGTCGCCCTGTGTGCGACGGGCTGCCCGAGGCGGTAACCTTCGGTGATTCCGGCGCCCGGGCGCCCACCGCAGTACCCACCAGAGACCCCGGCGACGGAAATCCCGTTGCCACTACGACCGCCGCAACGGATGCTGACCTCATGTTCGAGCCAGTGATAGCACCCAGTGCCAGCCTCCTCGGCCTCCTGCAGCGAGGTCGCGGTGACGGGCAGCTCCATGCGCTGGCCGCCGACCGCACCGAGGCCATCGCCGCGCTGGAGGAGTGCGTCACCAGGGACCCGCGAGCCGACTGGCAGGTCGAGAACCGTTCCCTCTACTACGCGCGCCTCTACATGGAGTTGGAGGCGCCGCTCGACGGGATCGAGGACCACCTCCACTCCCCGGAGGACCTCCTCGACGAGGACGAGGCCCGCACGGGCCTCGCGCTCTCCGTCCTGGGCCACCTCGCCGCGTACGGCCGGCGGGACGCGCTGATCGTGCTCCGCGAGTACGCCGCCACCGGCACCAACTGGGCCTGGGCGCTGGACGAGCTCGCGCTGCGCGACGACGACCGCGGCCTGCTGCTGCTCGGGACGGCCGTACTGGACCGCTTCGCCCCGGGCCCCGAGGGCGACGCCGAGCTGCGCGAGACCGTACGGAGCGCGTACGAGCCCAGGCCCTGGCGGCTCTGGGCCGCCTACCACCCGAGGGTCGCGGCCGCCAGCGAGCAGGCCCCCTTCGACGTGTGGCAGCGCCAGCTGAACCGCAGCGGGGTGACCCCGGGCTGGTCCACCGCCGATGTGCTGGCCTGGGCCGACCAGGGCGATCTCGGCGGCCTCGGTGCCGCGGCCTTCGCCGGCGGCCCGGTCCGCTCCGGTTCCTCGCCCGACGCCGGACCCGGTCCGGACGCGGTGGACCGCCGCGCCGCCGCCGCCGCCCGCTGCCTGGCCGCCGTGGTGCGACCGGAGGACCGGCCCGCCGTCCTGGAGGCGGCCCGCACCGGTCTGCCCGGTGCCCGCCGGGCGGCCCTGCGCCACCTCGTCGACCGGCAGGACCCGGCCGCGGCCGGGCTGATCGAGGCCGCCGCGGCGGAGGTCGACGACCGGCTGGTCCGGTTCGCCCTGGAACTCCTCGGGCGGATGCGCGGCCCGGAAGCGCTGGCCCACGCCCGCCGCTGGGCCGATCCGGCCACCGGGGGCGCCGACAGCGCCCTCGGCGAGGCCGCCGTCCGGCTGCTGGCCGACGCGGGCGAGCCCACCGACGCCCCGCTGGTGGTGGGCGGGCTGCGCCGCTGGGTCCTGCTGCACGGGGTGTCCGGCGCCGATGCCGGGCTCGGGACGCTGGTCGACGGCGCGGGGCGGCTGACCGCCACCGAGGCCGTCCCGGTCCTGCGCCACATCTACGGCGAGGCCGTCTCCTCGGAGCTGCGCGGCCGCGCGGCCCGGGCGCTCGCCGCGACCGACGTGCACTTCCCGGAGGGGCCGGCCGTCGAGTGCCTCTGGGACTGCGAGGAGTCCACCCGGGAGCTCGCCGCGAGGCACGTCGCCACCACCGGCGACGCCCGCGTGCTGGAGCGCCTGCGCCGCCTGGCCGCCGACCCGGCCGAGGAGGCCGAGGTCCACGCCGCCGTGCGCGGCCGGCTCACCTCCGCCCGCGAGCGGAGCAGGTAGCCGCAGCCGAGGGGCGATCGAACAGCGGGAACGACGGAGCGGGCCGGTCCACCACGAGGGTGGACCGGCCCGCTCCGTCGTTCCCGGGGTCCGGGAGAGTGGAATGGAACGCGGTTCTACTTCACGACCACGCCGGCGTCGGGCGCCAGGGTGCCCACGGACACCAGGACGATGATCAGGATGCCGAGCGCGATCCGGTAGATCACGAAGGGCATGAAGCTGTTGTTCGAGATGTACTTCAGGAACCAGGCGATCGCCGCGTATCCGACCACGAAGGCGATCCCGGTGGCCAGGATGGTCGGCCCCCAGGCCGGCGCCGGGCCCTCGCCGATCTTGAACAGCTCCAGCAGGCCGGAGGCCAGCACGGCCGGGATCGCCAGCAGGAACGAGTACCGGGCCGCCGCCTCGCGGCTGTAGCCGAGCAGCAGACCGGCGCTGATCGTGCCGCCGGAGCGGGAGACGCCGGGGATCAGGGCGAGCGCCTGGGCCATGCCGTACGTCGCCGCGTGCGGCAGGGTCAGGTCGGAGATCGGCTTGGCGTGCCGGACCGCCCGGGTGCGGTCGGCGATCGCGAGCACCACGCCGAACAGGATCAGCGTGCTGCCGATGATCCGCAGATCGCGCAGGTCCTGCTCGATGGTGTCCTGGAACAGCTTGCCCAGGATGCCGATCGGCAGCGTGCCCATGATCACGAACCAGCCCATCCGCGCGTCCTGGTGCGAGCGCAGCGCGGGCCGGAACAGCGAGAGCGTCCAGGTCTTGATGATCGCGGCGATGTCGCGGCGGAAGTAGATCAGCACGGCGGTCTCGGTGCCGAGCTGCGTCACCGCGGTGAACGCCGCTCCCGGGTCCTGCCAGCCGAACAGGGCGGGGAAGACCCGGAGGTGGGCGCTGGAGGAGATCGGGAGGAACTCGGTGAGCCCCTGGATCAGGCCGAGGACGGCCCCGTGGAACCAGTCGATCACCGGACACCCGCCCGGGGTATCCGTCGGTCGATGCGCATGAAGCGTTCCTTGTTGGTCGGTGCGGGAACGGCCCTGCGAACCGGTCGGCGCGGTCCAGTGGCGCGGTCCGATGGCAGGCGAACGACCGGTCCCGCCCGGCGCTCGGGCCGCGCGCGGGCCCGGCGTCCGCCTGATGCTACGCCGTTCAGGTGACAGCTTTTCGCCCGCCCCACCTCCGGCGCACCGTCCGGCACACGGTTCCTCCCCGCTTCCTCCCCTTTCGCCCGGATGCTGCCCGGGTACCGCCCGGGTGCGGCCCCGGGCGTTGTTCCGATGCCGCCCGGGTGCGGCTCAGTCGGCCGTCGGTCGGGCCCGCGCCCAGGTCCGGTCCTCGGTCAGATAGGTGTCGACGGTCAGCCCGGCCTCGGCCAGCGCGCGTTCGAACTCGGCCCGGTCCATCGGGCGGGACGGGAAGGTCTGGGTCCACCGGGCGTCCGGGAACTCGTACACCACGTGGATCCGGTTCACCCCGTCCCCGACGGGTGTCGCCGATTCCACCCTGACCAGGCCGTTCTCCCCGAGCGCCCGCTCGCGCGGGACGTTCGTCTGCCAGTCCTCGCCCTCGCGCTGGACGAGCACGCAGCCGTCCGGGGCCACGTGCCGGCGGCAGGTCTCCAGCAGGCCCCGGCGGACGGCGAGGCTGCCGGCGTGCACCAGGAAGGAGGCCAGCAGGACGACGTCGAAGCGCTCGCCGAGGTCCAGCCGTTCGATCGGGGAGAGCGCCGTGCGGGCCCCGCGGATCCGCGCCAGCATCGGCGCCGACTCGTCCACGGCCGTCACCCGGAAGCCCCGCGCCACCAGCGGGTGGGTCATCCGGCCGACACCGCAGCCGAGCTCCAGCAGGCTCGCGCCGGGCGGCACGGCGCCGGCGATCACCTCGACCTCGTCGCGGACCGGCAGCCGTTCGTACATCTCGACCGCGCATCCGTCCGGGGTGATCGCCCCGGGGCCGGTGCCGTCGTATCCCTCGCGTCGTTCGTCGGTCATGCGAACCATCCGAGCACGGTCGGCGCGCGGTGGGAAGAACGCGGGGCGAACGAGGCTTGGCAGATACCCCTGGGGGGTATACAGTCATCGACGAGCCGGGCAGCACGGCGAAGGAACGAGTACCTGGAGGACGACATGGCGCACCCCGCCCAGCACGAGCGGCAGCACAGCGGTCACGACCGCCACGACCACCGCGACCATCAGGGACACCCCGAGCACGATGCGGGCCACCAGGGGCGCGAGGACCATGGGCAGGACATGGACCACGAACAGCACCGACAACACCGGGCCGACCATGCGGGGCACGTGCACCACGCGCAGCACGGGCACGGCGGCGGGGGCGTGACCTGGGCGGCCGCCGCGCAGGCGACGCTGCACTGCCTCACCGGCTGCGCCATCGGCGAGATCCTCGGCATGGTGCTCGGCACCGCCTTCGGCCTGCACAACGGCGGCACCGTGGTGCTCTCGGTCCTGCTGGCCTTCGTCTTCGGCTACGCGCTGACCATGCGCGGCGTGCTCAAGGCGGGTCTGGACGTCCGCACCGCGGTGAAGGTCGCGCTGGCCGCCGACACCGTCTCGATCGTCGTCATGGAGATCATCGACAACAGCGTGATGGTGACCGTGCCCGGTGCCATGGACGCGGGTCTCGGCGACATCCTGTTCTGGTTCGCGCTGGCCGGTTCGCTGGTCCTGGCCTTCGTCCTGACCGTTCCGGTCAACAAGTGGATGATCGGCAAGGGGCGCGGTCACGCCGTGGTCCACGCCTACCACCAGCACTGATCGCTCCACCGGCACCGACCGGTCCACCGGCGCTGCCCGCCGCACCGGACGCCGCGGCCCGCACCGACCCCTCCGCAGGGGGTCGGCGCGGGCCGCGGCGTTTTCGCGTGCCGGGACCGGGACCGGGACCGGGGTCGGGGGCCGGGTGATCGGTCCGGGCTCCGGCTCCCGCTCAGACCGAGCGGTCGAGCTCCGCGAGGGTGGTGCGCAGCCAGTCCCGCTCGGCGGCGGTGGTCGCGCGGGCGATCAGCAGCATCCCCCGGCGGAACGGGTCGGTGGCCTCCTCGGCGCCGACCGGCCGGTCCCCCTCGTAGAAGAAGCTGGCCGGTTCGTCGAGGAAGGCGAGGCGGCGCCGGAGCACGGCCGCCTGCGCGGCCGGCTCGCCGTCGAGGTGCCGGAGGAAGGCGAGCACGGTGAACCAGCGGTTCTCGTCGCTGACGTCCAGGTCGTCCGGGGTGCGCAGCCGGTCCAGCAGGGTGGCCCGGCCGGCGTCGGTGAGCCGCAGGGTGTGCCGGGGGGCGGCCGCCGCGCCGGGTTCGGTCGAGCGGACGAGGAGCCCGTCGCTCTCCAGGCGCTTGATCGCCGGGTAGAGCGTGCCGTCGCTGATCGGACGCACGTGGCCGGTGAGCGCGGCGAGGTGGCGGCGCAGTTCGTAGCCGTGCAGGGGCCGGTCGTGGAGGAACCCGAGGATCGCGAGCTTCAGCATGGGTCCACTCTGCCAGACGGGACGAGATATATCGGTGTTGCTATATCTCGACTCCGAGGTATGGTCGCTCCGCCGCCCCGGGGAAGAGCCGGGAGGCGGCGGTCCCCGTGGACGCCTGCCCGGGGCCCCCTGTCGACAGCAAAAAGGAGCACGACCGTGCGCGATGCCACCGTCACCCCGAACGGCGACCGGATCCGCTGGGTGGAGATCCCCGGCAAGGAGCCCGTCCGCCTCTATCTGCACGGCCTCGGCTCCAGTTCGCCCGTCTACTACGCCGCGGCCGCCGCCCACCCGCTGCTCACCGGCCACCGCGCGCTGCTGCTCGACCTGCTCGGCTTCGGCATCAGCGACCGTCCGACCGACTTCTCATACACCCTGGAGGCGCACGCCGACGCCGTCGCGGCGGCCGTCCGGGCAGCGGGAGCGGAGCGGGTCGAGGTGATCGGCCACAGCCTGGGCGGCGCGGTCGCCATCCTGCTCGCCCACCGGCACCCCGGGCTGGTCGACCGGCTGGTCCTGGTCGACTCCGTCCTCGACCCGGTCACCCCGGCCCGGACCCCGGGCGGCAGCGGGATCGCCTCCTTTGCCGAGCAGGAGTACCTGGCCGGCGGGTGGCAGCAAGTGGAGCGGTGGGCCGGCCCGTTCTGGTGGGCCACCATGCGGCTCGCCGGGCCCGAGGCGCTGCACCGCACCGCCGTCCATCGCTGCCGGGGGACCGTTCCGAGCCTGCGCGAGCAGCTGCGGGGCCTGGACGTGCCGCGCACCTTCCTTTATCCCGAAGTCGACGGCGAGCCGGCCGGTGCGGAGCTGCTCCGGGAGTCGGGAGTGACGCTGGTGGCGGTGCCGGACTGCGGGCACAACATCATGATCGACAACCCGGACGGCTTCGCCGAGGCCACCGCCGCCGCGCTGGCGTAGCGTCGTTCTGCCCGTCTGCCCGTCTGCCCGTCTGCTCGCTGTCCGACTCTCGCGAGGAGTGGTCCCGTCGTGCCGATCCAGGTCCCCGAGGCGCTGGTCGCCTCCCTCGTCGAGTGGCACGGCGCCGACGGTCGCGCCTGGGCCGACGGGCTGCCCGCGCTCGCGGCGGCCACGGCGGACCGCTGGGGGCTGCGCCTCGACGGCCCGCCCGCGCACGGCGTGGTCGCCCTGGTCCTGCCCGTCCGGCGGGCCGACGGTTCCCGCGCCGTGCTCAAGCTCCAGCGGGTGGACGAGGAGACGCAGGGCGAGCCGCTCGCCCTGCGGGCCTGGAACGGCCGGGGCGCCGTCCGACTGCTCGACCTCGACCCGGACAGCGGATCGATGCTGCTGGAGCGCCTCGACCCGGCCCGCTCCCTGCTCGCCCTCCCCGACGACGCGGCGGCCACTCGCGTCCTCGCCGACCTGCTGGCCGAACTGACGGAGCGTCAGGCGCCGCCCGGCCTGCGGTCCCTGGCCGGGATCGCGGACGGCATGCTGGCGGAGGTCCCGGCCGCGCGCGAGCGACTGGCGGGGGAGGACGACCGCCGACTGCTGGCGGATCTGGCGGCGGCCCTGCGCGAGGTCCGGCCCGAGCCGGGGGACCGCCTGCTCCACTGGGACCTGCACTACGGCAACGTGCTCGCCCCGTCGGCCCCCGACGCCCGAGCGCCCTGGCTCGCCATCGACCCCAAGCCCCTGGCCGGCGACCCGTGCTTCGAACTCCTCCCGGCCCTGGGGAACCGCTGGTCCGACCTCGCCGCCACCGGCGACCTGCCGCGCGCCCTGCGGCTGCGCTTCGACCTGCTGACCGAGCGCCTCGCGCTGGACCGCCCCCGCGCCGTCCGCTGGACCCTCGCCCGCGTCCTGCAGAACGTCCTCTGGGACGTCGCGGACGGCGGGTCGGCGATCGACGGGACGCAGCGGACGATCGCGGAGGCGCTGTCGGGAAGCCGGGGCGGTCCGGGGATCACCCGGGCAGGACGGTGAAGCGCAGCGGGGTGCCCGGGCGGGCCTGCGCGGCGGCCGCGAGGTCGGCGACGGGCACCACGCCGACGACGGGGTAGCCGCCGGTCGTCGGATGGTCGGCCAGGAAGACCACCGGCAGTCCGTCCGGCGGGACCTGTACGGCGCCCAGCACCATGCCCTCGCTGGGGAGTTCGCCGTCCCGGGCGCGGACCAGCGGCGGGCCCTCGGTGCGCAGCGCGATCCGGTTGGCGGCCGGGGAGACCCGGTAGGTGTCGCGGGCGAGCCGGGCGAGGGCGTCCGGGGCGAACCAGTCCGCCCGGGGGCCGGGCCGCAGCCGCAGCACCAGTTCGCCCGGGGGAGCGGGCAGCGGGACCAGTTCCGGCGTCGCCCGGCGGGGCGGCCGGGGGCCCACCGGCAGGCGGTCGCCGGCGGACAGCGGGGCCGGGCCGAGCCCGGAGAGCAGGTCGGCCGAGCGGCTGCCGAGCACCGGCGGGACGGCGATCCCGCCCGCGACGGCCAGGTAGGCGCGCACCCCGGCGGTCGCGGCGCCGACGTCGAGCACCGACCCGGCGGGTACCGGGACCGGGGCGCCCCAGGCGGCGGGCCGTCCGTCCACCCGGACCGGGCAGGGAGCCCCGGTCACCGCGACCAGCAGCGGCCGCAGGGCCCGCAGCGCGACGCCGCCCAGGGTGGTCTCCAGGGCGGCGGCCCCGGGTTCGTTCCCGAGCAGGCGGTTGGCCGCCCGCAGCGCGGGTTCGTCCACCGCCCCGGCCCTCGGCACGCCGAGGTGGGCGACGCCGCGCCGCCCGAGGTCCTGCACCGTGGTCAGCGGACCGGGGCGCACCACCACCAGCCCGTCCACCCCAGCCACCCCGTCCACCCCGTCCACCCCGTCCACCCCAGCCACCCCGTCCGCCGCGTCCACCCCGTCCGCCGCGTCCACCCCGGCCGTCATCGGGAGCCCGCCCGGACCGGGGTGAAACGCACCCGGGTGCCCGGGGCGAGGAGCGCGGCCGGGGTGCGGGCGGTGTCCCACAGCGGGAGGGCGGTGCGGCCCAGCAACTGCCAGCCGCCGGGGGAGGAGCGCGGGTAGACACCGGTGTAGGGCCCGGCCAGGGCGACCGAGCCGGCCGGGACGGCGCTGCGCGGGGTGGCCCGGCGCGGCACCTCGTACCGCGCCGGCAGGCCGGTGAGGTAGCCGAAGCCGGGGGCGAAGCCGCAGAACGCCACCACGTACTCGGGCGCGGTGTGGATCCGGACGGCCTCCTCGGGCGGCACGCCCCACCGCGCGGCGACCTCGGCGAGGTCGGCGCCGTCGTAGACGGTGGGCACCTCGACCAGTGGGCCGGCGGCGGTGGTCGCCCGGTCCGGGCGGGCGGTGCGCAGCAGCCGGGCGAGTGCGGGGACGTCGGCCACGCCGTCCAGCAGGACGGTGTGCGCGGCGGGCACGATCTCCTCGACCGGCGGCAGCTCGCCGGTCGACTGCCGTTCGCGCAGCCAGCCGTAGAGGGCGGTGACCTCGGCGGCGTCGGGCAGCTCGACCAGCAGCGCGCGCTCGCCGACGGGGCGCAGCACCGGACCGGGGCCCTCGCCGGCCGGGTCGCCGGCCCGGTCGTCGGTGCCCCCGGCCGCGCCGCCCGCCGTCATGCGAAGGCCTCCACCCGGACCCCCGCCGAGGCGAGCGCGCCCCGGATCCGCCAGGCGAGCTGGGCCGCGCCGGGGGTGTCGCCGTGGACGCAGAGCGAGCGTGCCGCGACGGCGATCCGTTCGCCGCCGACCGCGTCCACCGCGCCGTCGCGGGCGATGCCGACCGCGCGGGTGATGACGGTCCCGGGGTCGTGCACCACGGCGTCCGGTTCGCGGCGCGGGACGAGGGTGCCGGCCCAGGTGTAGGCCCGGTCGGCGAACGCCTCGGTGACCACCGGCAGCCCGACGTCCTCGGCGACCGCCAGCAGCCGGGAGCCGGGCAGGCCCAGTACCGGCAGCGGTCCGTCGCAGACCGCCCCGGCCCGCAGGATCCCGGCCACGACGGCCTCGGCCTGCTCGGAGTCGGCGACCACCCGGTTGTAGAGGGCGCCGTGCGGCTTGACGTAGGAGACCCGGGAGCCGGCGGCGCGGGCGAAGACCTGGAGGGCGCCGATCTGGTAGGCGATCTCGTCGGCCAGTTCCTCGGGCGGCACGTCCATGGCCCGGCGGCCGAAGCCGGCGAGGTCCCGGTAGGAGACCTGGGCGCCGATCCTGACCCCGCGTTCGGCGGCCAGTGAGCATACCCGGCGCATGGTGGACGGGTCTCCGGCGTGGAAGCCGCAGGCGACGTTGGCGCTGGTGACGACGGAGAGCAGGGCCTCGTCGTCGGTCAGCGTCCAGCGTCCGAACCCCTCTCCGAGGTCCGCATTGAGATCGATCACCGCATCGGTCACGCCCGTCCGCCTCCCAGCAGCTGTTGAGGCAGATGGTAGGGCCTGCGCCCGGTCGGCCCGCCCCCGGTGACGGTCGGTCGGCCCTCCGGCAACGCCCGGCCCGCCCCCCGCGGCGGTCAGCCCGCCGCCGGGGCCGTTCCGTGCCCGGGCCCGGTGGGGTCGGTCGGCCGCGGCCCTTCGGGGAGCCGGGCCACCCGCGCGGCGAGCTCGGCCCGTTCGACCAGCGGCCGCAGCGCCCGCAGCACGATCAGCAGCGGGACGACGCCCACCACCCCGAACGACATGTCGATGAAGCGCCAGTACAGCGGGATGCCCCGGAGCGGCCCGCAGATCAGCGCGAGCGGGATGATCCCGGCGCAGGCCAGTACGGCCCAGCGGATCACCCAGACATTGCGCACCGGGTCCTTGAGCGGTCCCGCGAACGCCGCCGCGATCACCAGGTGGGCGAAGGCGAGCCAGTCGGTGCCGTAGGCGAGGAAGGGGTAGCGGTCGTTGGTCTCGGCGATGCCGTCCCGGACCCGGAGGATCCACTCCAGCAGGGCGGGGAAGCGCTCGGTCACCGGGGCGCCGGGACCGGCGGCCAGGTCGGCGAGCCAGCGGGTCTCGCTCTCCAGGGGGAAGGCCGTCAGTCCGCTCAGGACCAGGCACACCACGAAGACCCAGAGCAGGCGCCGCACCCGTCGCAGGGTCGTCCGGTCGTTGTCGGTCGCGTCGTTCATCTGCGTCCACCCATGACGAGGAGGCAGGTCGGGCTGCTCCCGCCTGCACGGGAGCGACTCTAGACCTCCGAATTGAACGCGTTCAACTCGCCCTGGCAAAGGCGTCCCGGAGGTGCCCCGAAGGCGTCCCGGAGGCGCTCCGGGGGTGGCCGGACGCACTCGGGCCCGGTACCCGGGGCGGGTACCGGGCCCGAGCGGAGGCTCGGAGGAACCGGGGTCAGGGCGTGTAGGTGAAGCCCGTCGGCGTCGCGACGGAGCCGCCCGGGGTGACCAGGGTGACCGGGACGCTGCCCGAGCCGGCCGGGGCGGTGACCACGCACGCGGTGTCGGTGCAGCTGCCGGTCGCCGGGGTGTTCCCGAACAGCGCGAAGCCGTTGGTCAGACCGGTGCCGGTGATCGTCACCGCGGTGCCGCCGGCGGCCGGGCCGGTGCTCGGCGCGAGCGCGGTGACGGCCGGCGCGGCCGGGGTCACCGGCGCCTGGGGCCCGCTGCCCAGCAGGTAGCGGGAGACGTTGTCGGACGGGTCGGCGTCGTCCTTGTTGGCCGCCGTGACGGTGATCACCCCGGACGGCCGGGTGCCGTGCGAGCTGACCTGGACCTTCATGAAGTCGCTGCGCCCGGGCGCCCGGGTGCCGGTGAACACGGCCTCCAGCCGGCGGCCGTCGGGGGAGACGGTCTGGGTGAAGGTGTAGTCGTACGGGGTGGAGTACATCAGCGCGCCGTTGGTGGTGAGCCCCGGCGGCAGGTCGACGGTCAGCCGGGTCACCCCGGTGACGTCGGCGGTGCCGGTGGACTTCCAGGTCACGCTGAAGCTGGTGTTGTCGACCGGGAACATCGGGTAGTTGCCGGCCTGCGTCACGGTGACGTTCGGGCCGCTCACGGCGGTCGCGACGGCGGTGGGCGCGGCGGTGGCGACGGCGGCGGTGGCGACGGTGAGCGTGGTCACGGCCAGTGCGGCGGCGAGGCCGCCTCGAACCAGTCTGGTGATCATACGAAGCATCATGGCCGAGCCCGGGGATCATCGGGAGGCTTTTCTCGAAAGCGAGTTCTAACCGGGGACGGCCCGGAGGCGCCCCGTCCGCGGGCCTGTCCGGAAGGTCCGTTTCGGTCGATGTCGGGGCCTGCCTCTACTCTTGTCCACCGTGACCGTCATCGCCGACCAGCCCACTGAGCACGGCCCCCGGCCGCCCGCCGGGCCCGCCGTCGCCGCCGCGCGGCCCGCGCCCGGCCCCGCCGCCGACGAGGGCCTGGCGCGCCGGCTCAAGGCGCTGGCCTGCACCGCGCCCCTGCACGACCTGGACAGCCGCAAGGTGATGCTGGCCGGCGAGTACGGCGGCTACGCGATGGCCGAGGTCGGGCTCGCCGCGATCGACCTCGTCACCCTCAACATGGACTTCGACACCGGCGCCGACCGGGAGATAGTGCTGGCCCGGCTGCTGCCCCGGGTCGCCGCCCAGGCGCCCGGCCGCCCCGCCGCCGAGCACCAGCGGGTCGGCCGCTGGGTGCTGGAGTCCCTGATCAACGTCGGCAGCGTCGACCGCGGCTTCCGCGCCGTCTACGGCACCTTCGGCGCCGACGGCGAGTACGTCCGCCGCGACTACGACTTCAAGCTGATCGAGGAGGTCCCGGGCCCCGACGGCGGTGTCTACCTGCGCACCACCGACGAGGCGGTCAACGTCCTGGTCGGCGCGCTGGACACCGACGTCACCTCCGCCCAGATCGCCGCCGAGGTCAAGCTGGAGGTGCTGATCCGGCGCGGCCGCCTGGCCGACGCCCAGCTCGCCGCCGAGCAGGCCCGCTACCGCACCGTCCAGTACGCCGAGACGCTGCGCCGCGCCCTGGAGGCCACCCGCCGTAACGTCCGCGCCGTCGACTGGATGCAGGCGATCCCGGACCTCATCGACGAGGCGCTCGACCACATCGCCGACCGCTACCGGCACGAGAACGCGATTCTCACCAACATCCGCAAGGCCCGCGACGAGGCCGAGGACCCGGAGCACAAGCGCCGCGCCGCCGAGCTGGTCGACATCGTCAAGGACTGCATCCGCCGCCACACCCAGCTGCAGACCAGGCTGCTGGAGGCGGGCCCGCTGTTCCGCGCCGAGCAGGACCGGCAGGCCTTCGCCACCCCCGGCGCCCGCAGCGGCATCGACCTCTACGGCCAGCTGCTCGCCCCGGTGCTCCGGCTGCCGATAGCGCAGGCCGTCCGCCCCACCGGCGCGTTCTTCGCCCGCGGCACCGGTCTGCGCACCCCCGCCTCGGTGCGCGTCGCGGACCTGGTCGACCTGCTGCTCACCCCGCCCGTCGAGCGCGAGCACCTCGGCGCCGAGCTGCCCGACCCGGACCTCGTCGCCACCCCGGACGACAGCCGGTTCTCCGAGGCCCAGCTGGAGGCCGCGCTCGTCCTGCTCGACCTGCCCGCCGACGCGCCCCGCCGGCTCTCCGGCCTGCTCGCCGAGGCCCGCGAACAGGACCCGGAGCTCCCCTACCTGGTCGCCCTGCTGGCCGTGCACGCGGCCAGCCCGCCGGTCGGCACCGCCTACCGGCAGGGCGAGGAGCGGCTGCTCTTCGCGGTCGACGACGGCACCCCGCTGCACGACCCGGAGTTCGGCGGCGCCGACCTCGTCGTCGGCAGCGCCCTGCTCGACGCGGCCGGGATGGCCGCCGACCGCAAGGACGCCGGCTGACCGCCGGCCACCCCCGCATCCCGCCGTGAAGCACTTCCGAACGACCCGCCCGTGAACCACCCGCCCGTGAACCACCGCAACGCCCCCGAGGAGCACCGCCCGTGACGACCCACCACGACACGTCCTGGGCGCCCGAGACCGAACCGGCCGCCCCCGCGCCGATCACCCCGGCCGACGTCGCGGACGCCGCCCGCCTGGTGTCCTTCGGCCTCCAGGCCAAGCTGCTCCCCGCCCGCGACACCGAGTACGCCGAACTCGTCCGCCGCCACCGCGAGGACCCGCCGTTCGCCCGCCTCGCCGACGCCGTCGCCACCGGCATGGGCCTGGTCGTCCTGGAGGTCTCCCCGCGCGCCGGCATGGCCGTCGCCGCCGCCGAGGACTCCGTCTTCGCCGTCCGGATGGGCGACTACTCGCGCCGCGCCGCCTCCGAGTCCACCGACCGCTTCCTCCACGGCCTGGCCCACCTGGCCGTTGCCGCGATGGCCTTCCCCCGCCCCGAGGACCTCTCCGACGACGGCTACCTCGGCCGGATCACCGTCAACGGCGTCGACGCCTTCGTCCGCCAGGCCTGCCGCCGCCTGGAGGAGCAGGCCGCCGCCGACGGCGACAACACCGATCCGCAGAGCGACGCCCCCGGCCTGGAGGCCGCCTGGCGGGTCTGGGCCCGGCGCACCGCCACCGGCGCCACCAAGGACGCCCGCCGGCTCTCCGGCTCCACCATCGGCATCGTCGCCAAGGCCGTGCTGTTCCTGGTCGACTCGGGCTTCCTGCAGAAGGTCTCCGACGACGCCGGCGGCACCTACCGCACCACCGCCCGCTACCAGCTCCAGGTCCGCGACCTGGCCGGCGGCGCCGCCATGGCCGAACTGCTGGACCTCGGCATCGTGCCGGTGTCCGACGGCAGCGCCTCCCTGCTGCCCCCGGACACCGGGGACGACCTGGTCGCCGACGCCGGACTGCCGTTCCACTCGCTCTAGCCCCCGCGCCCCAGCCCCACCCAGCCCCAGCCCCTGTCCCGGCCCCCACCGGACCGCCCCAGCCGACCCATCCACCCGCCTCCTGGAGAACCGCCGCACATGTACGAGCTCAACCGGGTCCGCCTCTACTCGATCGGACCGGCCGGCGCCCGCTACGCCGACACGGTGCTCGACCTGCGCGGTGTCGGCGAGCCCGTCTCCGACCCGGCGCCCCAGCAGATCGGCCTGTTCGGCGAGGAGACCGACGGCCCGGTCCGCCGCCCCGCCCCGGCCGGCGTGCTCTTCCTGGAGAACGGCGGCGGCAAGTCCGTCCTGCTCAAGCTGATCTTCTCGGTCATGCTCCCCGGCCACCGCAACACCCTGGGCGGCGCCAGCTCCGGCGTGCTCCGCAAGTTCCTGCTCGCCGACGACTGCGGCCACGTCGCCCTGGAGTGGCAGCACACCGTCACCGGCGAGCCGATCGTGGTCGGCAAGGTCAGCGAGTGGCGCGGCCGCCAGGTCTCCTCCGACCCGCGCAAGTTCGCCGAGACCTGGTACTCCTTCCGCCCCGGCCCCGGCCTCACCCTCGACTCCCTCCCGGTCGCCGAGCGGATCAGCCTGGCCGGGGACCAGAAGGCCCGCGGCCGCCGCCGCACCATGAAGGGCTTCCGCGACGCCCTCACCGAGGCGGGCAAGGCCCACCCGCACCTCGACCTGGTCTTCGAGGACGGCCACGACCGCTGGACCGAACACCTCGGCGAACTCGGCCTCGACCCCGAACTCTTCCGCTACCAGCGCGAGATGAACGCCGACGAGGGCGAGGCGGCCGGCCTGTTCGCGGTCAAGCAGGACAAGGACTTCACCGACCTGCTGCTGCGCGCCGTCACCGACACCCGGGACACCGACGGCCTCGCCGACCTCGTCCACGGCTTCGCCGCCAAGCTCGGCCTGCGCTCCGAGCTCACCGCCGAACGCGACTTCACCGCCGGCTCGCTGGACCTCCTGGAGCGCATCAGCGAGGCCACCACCGCCCGCGAGAGCGTCCGCGAGTCCCACCGCACCGCCGAACGCCGCACCCGCCGGCTCGCCCACGCGCTCGCCTCGCGCGCCGCCGCCGAACGCGACCGGGCCGAGGACCTCGCGATCGAGGTCGCCGCCGCCGCGGGCGCCGTCACCGCCGCCGAGACCGACCGCACCCGGCACACCCTGATCGCCGCCGAACTCACCCACCGGCACGCCACCCTGGCCCTCGCTGCCGCCACCGCGGAGGCCGCCGGGCTGCGCCGCGAACTCACCGAGGCCCGCACCCTGCACTCCGCCTGGCAGGCCGCCGAGGCCGTACTGCGGCACCGCGCCGCCGCCGACCGGGTGACCAGGGTCGCCGCCGCGATCCGCGAGGCCGAGCTCGACGCCGCCCCCGCGCTCGCCGCCCGCGCCCGCGCCGCCACCGCCCTGGCCCGCGCCCTGGAAGCCGCCGCCGGGGCCGCCGAGGACCGCGCCGACACCGAGGAGCAGCGCGCCGCCGAACTCCAGGCCGACGGCGGCCGCGCCCAGACCGATGCCACCGAGGCCGCCACCGCCGCCCAGAAGGCCCGCAGCGAGGCCGAGCACCTGCGCCAGCGCCTCGCCGAGGTCGAGCAGGAGACCGCCGCCGCCGTCGAGGCCGGCTTCATCGACTCCGACGGCGACGTCGACCCGGCCAGGGCAGCCCTGCACGCCGCCGACGTGGAGAAGGCCGCCGGCGCCGCCCTCGCCCAGGCCCGCACCGCCGCCGAGACCGCCGCCGCCCGGCTGCGCGAGGCCGCCGCCGCGACCGGCCGCGCCGAACTCGCCGCCGCCCGCGCCACCGACGCCCGCAAGGCCGCCGGCCAGTCCCTCGCCACCGAGCAGCGCACCGCCGCCCTGCTCGCCACCGAGCTCCGGCTCGCCGACCTGCTCTCCCTGACGCCATACCAGGAAGGCGCCGAGGAGGACGCCGGCTTCCTCACCCCCGTCGTCCTCGACCGCAACGCCGAGTACCTGCGCGAACTCCTCGACGAGTCCATCGCGACCGCCGAACGCACCCTCTTCGACCTGCGCACCGCCGCCGCCGACGACTCCCGGATCCTCGCCGCGCTCGGCGACGGCGGCCTGCTGCCGCCCGGACCGGACGTGCTCGCCACCGTCGAGTACCTCGCCGAGCACGGCATCCCCGCCCTGCCCGGCTGGCGCTACCTGGCCCAGTCCGTCGACCCGGCCGACCACGAGGCGATCCTCGCCGCCCGCCCCGAACTCGTCGACGGCGTGGTCGTCACCGACCCGAGCTCGCTGGAGCGGGCCCGCGAGGCGCTGGGCTCCGCCGCCCTGCTGCCCCGCTCCACCGTCGCCGTCGGCGCCGCCGCCTCGCTGATCGCCCCGATCACCGACGAGCCGGCCTTCTTCCTCGTCCCGCCGAACCCGGCCATGCACGACGAGTCCGCCGCCGATGACGAGCGCCGCGAACTGCGCGCCCGCGCCACCGCCCGCGAGGAGCACATCCGCGAACTCGCCTCCCGACTCGGCGGCGACCGCGCGCTCGCGGCCCGGCTCGCCTCCTGGCACGCCAGCTGCCCGCCCGGCACCCTCGCCGAACGAGCCGCCGCCGCCGAGGCCGCCCGCGAGCACGCCGAGCAGGCCGCCGCCGCCCTCGCCACCCTGCGCGCCGACCACGACGAGGCCGAGGCCGACCACGCCGCCGCGGCCGCCGCGCACGAGGAGCACCGGGAGGGCGCCCAGCGCGCCCGCCGCCGCGCCGACGCCCTCTCCGGCCTCGCCTTCCGCCTGCGCGAGCGCGCCAACTGGAGCCGCCGCCGCCGCGAACTCGCCGAGGACGCCGCCGAGTGCGACCGCCGCCGGACGCTGTGCGCCGAACGCGCCCGCACCTGCGACGAGGACCGCCGGGCCGCCCAGCGCGCCGCCGACGACGCCCGCCGCACCGCCCGCACCCTGCGCGCCGAGCGGGCCGAGATCGCCGCCGCCGAGCAGTCCGAGGAGCCCGCCGACACCGCTCCCGCCGCGCTGCCCGCGCTGCGCGAGGCCTACCGCTCCGCCTCCCAGCTCTACGAGAAGGTCGGCGTCGGTGCCGACCTGCGCGCCGAGCAGGCCCGCGCCGAGGGCGACGAGGCCGCCGCCGCGACCGAACTCGACCGCCTCACCAACAAGGTCCGCACCCGCGCCGAGGAGCTGCTCGGCAGCCCCGACGGCGCCGACGGCCCGGCCCGCCAGGCCGCCGCCGCCCGCGCCGAGGAACTCGTCGCCACCATCGAGGCCCGGGCCGCCTCGGCCAGCGAGCAGCTCGGCCGGCTCCGCGGCGAGGCCGAGCGCTCCGCCCCCGCCGACGGCGAGGCGCACACCGAGCTGCCCGAGGAGCTCGTCCCGACCGACCCCGAGCACGCCCAGACCCTGCTGCGCACGGCCACCGGCCGGCTCGCCGAGCGGCGCGAGGCCGTCGACGCCGCCCGCACCGCGGCCGCCGACCTCCAGCGCACCTTCGACGCCGCCCAGTCCGCCGCCGCCGACTTCGACGAGCACGCCGGGCAGCTCCGGGACGGCCTGCGCGAGCAGGAGGAGGACGGCGCGGCCGTCGAGCCGTACCTCGGACAGCTCGCCGACGCCCGTACCGCCGCCGCCGAGGCCCGCCGCGCCCTGCGCACCGCCGCCGGCGAGCTGTCCGCCGCCGAACTCGCCGTCCGGGACGCCTCGGACGCGCTGGTCCGGCACGCCAACGCGGCCCGCTACGAGGCCGTCCGCACCCCGGCCCGCCAGCAGATCCGCGAACTGCCCGCCTCCGCGCTGCCCGACCACGCCGCCAACTGGGCCGTCGCCTTCGCCCCGCGGCTGCGGGTGCTGACCGACGAACTCACCCAGCTGGAGCGCAACCGGGGCTCGATCGTCGACCGGCTGCGCGGACTGGTGGAGTCCTCGCTGACCACCCTGCGCGCCGCCCAGCGGCTCTCCCGCCTCCCCGAGGGGCTGGGGGAGTGGTCCGGCCAGGAGTTCCTCCGGATCCGCTTCGAGGACCCGGACCACGCGACCCTGGTCGAGCGCCTCGGCGAGGTCATCGACGAGGCCACCCGCGCCGCCGTCCGCAAGAACAGCGACCTGCGCCGGGACGGCATGTCGCTGCTGCTGCGCGGGGTGGCCGCCGCGATCGGCCCCAAGGGCGTCTCGGTGGAGATCCTCAAGCCGGACGCGGTGCTGCGCGCCGAGCGGGTCGGCGTCGGCCAGATGTCCGACGTGTTCTCCGGCGGGCAGCTGCTCACCGCGGCCATCGCGCTCTACTGCACGATGGCCGCGCTGCGCGCCAACGACCGGGGCCAGTCGCAGCTGCGCCACGCGGGCACCCTGTTCCTGGACAACCCGATCGGCCGGGCCAACGCCACCTACCTGCTGGAGCTCCAGCGCGCGGTGGCCGACGCCCTCGGCGTCCAGCTGATCTACACCACCGGCCTGTTCGACACCACGGCGCTGGCCGAGTTCCCGCTGGTGATCCGGCTGCGCAACGACGCCGACCTGCGGGCCGGCCTCAAGTACATCTCGGTGGAGGAGCACCTGCGGCCGGGGCTGCCGGCCCCGCAGGACCCGGACGGCCCGGCCGTGCACGGCGAGATCACCGCCACCCGGATGTTCAAGCGTCCGGCGGAGGTTCCCGCCACGTCCTGATCGGCCTACGGTGGACCGCATGCTGACGATCGTTCACTTCAGTGACATCCACCTGGGCCAGGACCACCACGGCGACGCGGGGGAGCGGGCCCGCCGGCGGGCCGAGCAGGTGATGGCGTACGTGGACGCCCTGCCCGGCCCGGTGGACGCCGTGCTGGTCACCGGCGACCTCGCCGACAACGGACTGCCGGCCGAGTACCGGGAGGTGGCCAAGGCGCTGACCTCCCGGTACCCGGTGCTGCTCTGCCCCGGCAACCACGACGCCCGCGAGCCCTACCGCGAGGTGCTGCTCGGCGAGGAGCCGTCCGGCGGCCCGGTGAACCGGCTGCACGCGCTGCCCGGTGCCGACGTGCTGATGCTCGACTCCTCGATCCCCGGCCGGCACGACGGCCTGCTCGACGAGGAGACCCTCGGCTGGCTGGACCGCACGCTGGCCGAGGGCCCGGCGGACCGCCCGGCGCTGGTGGCCTTCCACCACCCGCCGGTCACCCTGCACCTGCCGTACGTGGACCCGATCCGGCAGTTCGGCGAGGAGCGGCTGGCCGAGGTGCTGGGCCGTCACCCCCGGGTGCGGGCACTGCTCTGCGGCCACGCGCACACCGCGGCGGCCACCGTGTTCGCCGGGCTCCCGCTGCTGGTCGCGCCGGGCGTGGTCTCCACCGTGCCGCTGCCCTGCGAGGGCCGGGCGGAGATCATCTTCGAGCAGCCGCCGATGATCTCCTTCCACCTGCTGGACGACGACGGCCGGCTGACCACCCACTACCGCGTGGTCGCCCCCGCCTGACGGGGCCCGGGGCCGCCCGGGTGGGGCGGCGGCTGTGTCCCCGGGCGCTGCGGCTGCTGCGGCTGGGCCTGCGGCGGCTGCGCGTACGGCGGCCGGGACTGCGGCGGTGGCTGCGGCACCCGGGGACGCGGCTGGGACTGGGACTGGCCCTGGGGCTGGGCCTGCGACGGCTGCCGGTACTGCGGCGGGTCGGCCGGAGTGCGGCTGCCGCCCATCGGCGAGGCGGAGTTCGGCGCGCGCACCCGCTGCGCCGCGACCTGGCGGGAGATCAGGATCTCCAGCAGGCACCACATCGTGCCGAACACCCCTAACCCCATCGCCATCAGCGCCGGTGTCATCAGCCAGCTGTCGGCGTACGAGGACAGCACCGCGAGCACGATGCCGACCAGGGTCAGCGCCAGACAGAGCACCGCGCGGACGACGGCGGTCCGCACCTCGTCGGGAAGTCGGCGGCGACGGCGGGCGGTTGGCATCGGGCGACCCCCAGGCACGGAGCGGCGGACGGGCGGCGGGCGGTACGGCGGACCACCGGTGGGGCGTGCGCCGCGAACACGCCCCCGCGCTCCACTCTGCCCAGTCGTACCCGGACTATGCGCACGAATCCCCCGAACTGATGCCAAATCGTATGATCCGGCTCGGACCGTACCGAGCGGCGCGCCGAACCCCCGGCGCGCTCAGCCGAGTTGCTGGTTCAGCTCGGTCAGCGCGCCCTCGACGATGGTCCGCATCGCCTGCTCGGCCCGCTCGGCGTCCCCCGCGCAGACCGCCTCGGCGACCTCGCGGTGCAGCCGGATCGCGTACGGCTCCGGCTGATGGGGCATCAGATGGTACTCGGTCCGGCCCGTCAGCACCGCACCGACGGTGTCGCCGAGATGCGCGAACATCTCGTTGCGCGAGGCCTGCAGCACGGTGGAGTGGAACTCGATGTCGTGCCGGAGGAAGGTGGCGAGGTCGGCGGCGCGCGCCGTCATGGTCAACTCGACGGCCAGCGCGCTGAGTCGGCGCCGCTCGTCGTCGGTGGCGTGCCGCGCGGCGAGCGCCGCCGCGGCCGGCTCCACGGCCAGCCGCAGCGAGCCGAGCGAACGCAGCTGCGCGGAGCGGTCGGCGCCGGCCAGCCGCCAGCGGATCACCAGTGGATCGAAGACGTCCCAGCCCGACCGGGGCTGCACCGTGATGCCCACCCGGCGGCGGGAGGCCACCAGCCGCATCCCCTCCAGGATCCGGACCGCCTCGCGGACCACCGTCCGGGAGACGCCGAACCGCTCCTCCAGCTCCTCGGCACGCAGCACGGTGCCCTCGGGGAGCTCCCCGGACGCGATGGCCGGCCCCAGTTCCGCGAGCAGTCGGCCGGGCAGCCCCTGGATCTCCATCCCGCCAGCCTAGTCGTCCGGGGTGACCCTCACCGCCGTACCCCCGGGCCCCGCCACCTCCACCTGTCCCGCAAAAGTATGACGATTTGGTTTCCGGCACTTGAATACGTCATACCTTTGAGGCGATAGTGGCGGCCAGGCAACGAAGGAGCACCACCTCATGGCTCTCAGCGTCGAGAACCAGGACACCCCCAGCGCGCCCCTCACCGTCGTGGTGATGGGCGTCTCCGGTGTCGGCAAGACCACCCTGGCCCGCCTGCTGGCCGAACGCCTCGGCCTCCCCTTCGCCGAGGCGGACGACTTCCACCCGCCCGCCAACATCGCCAAGATGTCGGCCGGCACACCGCTGGACGACGACGACCGCGCGCCCTGGCTGCGCGCCGTCGGCGCCTGGCTGGGGGAGCGCGCCGAGGCCGGCACCGGCGGCGTCGTCACCTGCTCGGCGCTGAAGCACGGCTACCGCGACATCCTGCGCGCGGCCTGCCCGGACGCCTGGTTCCTGCATCTCAGCGGCCGGACCGGACTGGTCGAGGACCGGCTCGCCCGGCGCACCGACCACTTCATGCCGCCGTCCCTGCTCGGCTCGCAGTACGCCGCCCTGGAACCCCTCGGCCCGGACGAGCGCGGCGCCGTCCTGGACATCGGGCCGAGCCCCGAAGAACTCGTCGAGAAGGCCGCCGCCCTGCTGCGGCCCGTCAATGGAGACCTCGCGTGACCCCCACCCTCACCGTGCTCGCGGCCGCCCCACCGGTCCTCCCGCACACCGACAGCGACGGCCGGCTGCTGGTCGCCGTGCTGCTCGCGATCGGCGCCATCGTGCTGCTGATCACCAAGCTCAAGCTGCACCCCTTCCTCGCCCTGACCCTCGGCTCCGGGCTGCTGGCCGCCGTCGCGGGCGCGCCGTTCGACAAGCTGCTCAGCAGCTTCTCCACCGGTTTCGGCGCCACGGTGGCGGGCGTCGGCCTGCTGATCGGCCTGGGCGCGATGCTGGGCAAGCTGCTCGCCGACTCCGGCGGGGCGAACATCATCGCGGACACCGTGCTGTCCCGGTCCCGGACCAGGGCGCTGCCCTGGGCGATGGCGCTGATCGCGGCCGTGCTCGGCCTGCCGCTGTTCTTCGAGGTCGGCGTGGTGCTGCTGGTCCCGATCGTGCTGCTGGTGGCCCGGCGCGGCAACGTCCCGCTGATCCGGATCGGCATCCCGGCACTGGCCGGCCTCTCCGTGCTGCACGGCCTGGTGCCGCCGCACCCCGGCCCGCTGGTCGCGGTCGACGCGCTCAAGGCCGACCTCGGCGTCACCCTGGCGCTCGGCCTGCTGATCGCCGTCCCGACGCTGATCGTCGCCGGTCCGCTGTTCGCCCGGGTGGCCGAGCGCTGGGTCGGCCCGCTGGAGATACCGGAGAGCGACACCCCGGTCGAGCCCGCTAAGCGCGAGCACACCCCCTCCTTCGGCGCCGTGCTGGCGACCATCCTGCTGCCGGTGGTGCTGATGCTCGGCAAGGCGCTGGCGGACGTCGTCATCGACGACCCGAAGGCGCTGCCGCAGCGGGTGCTCGACTTCGTCGGCTCCCCGCTGATCGCGCTGCTCGCCGCGACCCTGCTCGGCATGCTGACCCTGGGCCGGGCGGCCGGCTTCGACAAGGCCCGGATCTCGGAGACCGTCGGGTCCTCGCTCGGCCCGATCGCCGGCATCGTCTTCATCGTCGGCGCGGGCGGCGGCTTCAAGCAGACCCTGATCGACGTGGGCGTGGGCACCGCCGTCAGCGACTGGTCGTCGAAGTGGCACATCCCGGCGCTGCTGCTGGGCTGGCTGATCGCGGTGCTGATCCGGCTCGCCACCGGTTCGGCGACGGTCGCCACCATCACCGCGGCCGGCATCGTCGCACCGCTGGCGGCGGACATGTCGTCCACCCACGCGGCCCTGCTGGTGCTCGCCATCGGCGCCGGCTCGCTGTTCCTGTCGCACGTCAACGACGCCGGCTTCTGGCTGGTGAAGGAGTACTTCGGGATGAGCGTCGGCCAGACCCTGAAGTCCTGGTCGGTGATGGAGACGGTGATCTCGGTGGTCGCGATCGCCCTGATCATGCCGCTCAGCCTGATCGTCTGACCCCGGAACGCGACAAGGGCGGGTGCTCCCTCGGGAGCACCCGCCCTTGTCGTCGTTCACGGCCGCGTCAGCGCAGCAGGACCCGCCAGGCCCCGTCGGCCGAGTTCTCGGGGCGGAGCGTCAGCTCCTTCGCCCGGCCGCTGCCGTGGAAGGTCAGCACCACGGTCTGCCGGCTCGCCGGGTCGTCGCCGAAGTCGGCGCTGACCTCCCCGGCGGCGTCGGCCCCGTAGGTCCGGATCCACTCCTCGGCCGCCGTGCGGCGCGCATCGGTCGAGCCCTCGGCGGCGGCCAGCTTCACCAGCCGGTCCGCCGAGCCGTCGGCCAGCCGCCACACCAGCTGCTGGACCAGGCCCAGTGTCTCCGGCACCGGATAGCCGGTGACCCGGAGGTGCGGACGGGCGGCGTAGTCGGCCGCGTGCTCCAGCCGGGCGTTCCCGGCATCGCTCGAGCAGCCGGCCAGCAGGGCGGCCGAGAGCACCACCGTGAGCGCGGCCGTCACCGACCGCCCCGCCGCCATCAGTTGGTCCCGAGCGGGCGCACGACGACGAACCACTCGATCGGGTCGTTCTTCTGGCGGTAGTGGGCCAGCACCTCGTTCAGGGTGGTGGAGTTCCGGGCGCCGTGCTGGCGCAGCTCCATCCGCGCGCCCCAGCTGACCACGACGGCGGCGTGGTTGATCCGGGACTCGTTCTTCCACTTGAAGAAGATGATGTCACCGGGACGGGCGTCGGAGGTCCAGCGGAGCCAGGTGGAGTACCGGTTGTACATCAGGTGCCGGTGCAGGTTGGCCGCGCCGGCCCAGGTGTAGCTGCGGTTGATCCGCCAGCCGAACATCCAGAAGTCGTTCGTCCACCAGGCGCTGTCCCAGCTCTTGTACCCGTACCGGAAGCGCATTCCGCCACCGTAGTACAGCGCCTTGGAGACGAAGTTGGTGCAGTCCTGGCCGTAGTCCCACTTGATGCCGACGTTGCGGCTGGCCCAGTTGGCGGTGCCGTTGTAGTTGTAGCCGGCCTGGACGGCGGCGGCCGCGGGCTGCGCGGGCTGGACCGGGAAGCCGTTGGCGTCCAGCGGGACGGCCTTCTCCGCGTCCGTCGGGTCGGCCGGCGCCGAGTCGGCGACCTCGACCTGGCCCTGTGCGGCGGCGGAGGAGGACAGCTTCTGCTGGGCGGCGAGGTCGTCGGCCTCGGAGACCAGCACCGCGCGGGTGCCGACGCTGAACTCGAACCGCTTCGGGCCGGCGCTCTCGCTGGGCGAGTCCACGCCGCCGGCCCGGACCATCACCGTGTCCTTCACGGTGGCCCGCACCACGACCTTGCCGGCCGTCTGCTGGTCGACCACGACGTCGGTCAGCGAGACCGCCGCGGCCGCGTACTGCTGGCCCTGGGTCGCCAGCGCCTCGCGGTTGGCGACCAGTGAGGCGTCCTGGGTGGCCAGCAGGTCGACGAAGACACTGCCGTGCGCGGCCTCGGCGGCGGCGTCCGGCACGGTCAGGCCCGCCCGCATCTTGACCTTGTTGCGGGCGTCCAGGTACTCCTGCACGTAACCGCGGTACTGGTCCGGGCCGCCGGCGGTCGGCGTGCCCTGCACCACGGCCGAGGCGACCGGCGCCGCGGCGCCGTAGCTGTTCCGGGCGGTCACCACCGCACGGTACGACTTGGTGTTGTCCAGGCCGGTGAACGCGGCCCGGATGTCGGCGGTGGCGATCTCCTGGGCGAGCACGCCGGCCGAGGTCTCGACCCGGACGGTGTAACCGACGTCGCCGACCGAGCCGCGGTCGGTCGGGGCGTTCCAGGCGACCACGAGACCGGTGTCACCGCCGGTGGCGGTGACCAGCTCGGCCGGGCCGGGCGCGGTCGGCGCCAGGTAGTCGAGCGTCAGCTTCGGGCGCTGCGCCGGGTCGGCGGCGGTGGCGGAGAAGTACCGGGCCACGCCGGTCGAGCCGGCGGCCGGGCGCAGGGCCAGCCCGTAGGCCTCGCCCTTCTCGATCCAGGAGCCGGCCAGTGCGGCCAGGTCGGTCTCGGACAGCTTCGCGGCGGAGGCGTAGCTGTCGACACCGGCGGCGGCGACCAGCGCGGCGCCGCCCTGGGCGGGGGCCCAGGCCGAGCCGAGCTGGAACACGTCGACCGCGGTCTCCTCGCAGCCGGGCGTGCCGGCGGCGCAGTCCGAGCGGGTCAGCGCCAGCTTGCCGCCGACCACCCGGGAGCCGGCCGGGACGGCCGACAGGTCGGGCTTGAGCCAGCCGGTCCAGCTGCTGCCGTCCGGGGTGGTGCCGATCCGCAGCTCGGCGGGGTCGGCGGCCGGGCAGGCGCCGGTGTCGCAGCCGCCGCCGGCGGTGGCCACCGAGGCGTCGGTGAGGGTGGTGCCGGTGAACGGGACCGCGGTCGCGGTCGGCGGGACCGGCGGGGCCTGGACCCGGACGGCCAGCGGCTGGTCGGTGCTCCAGGCGGAGCAGCCGACGGCGGTGCAGGCCCGGGCGGCCCAGGTGTAGTCGGCGCCGTCGGTCAGGGCGCCGGCCGGCACCTGGACGGTGGCGCGGCTGCCGCTCTCGGTGAAGGCGGGGGCGAGCGCGGTGGGCAGCGGCTGCCCGTTGGAGCCCTTGAGCACGAACTCGGTGCGGACCCGGCCCTGGTTGGGGTTGGTCGCCAGCGCGGAGAGCACCGGCGTCAGGGTCTTGTCGGCGCCGGTCTGGAGCGCGGTGGGCACGTCCGGCAGCGGGCTGACGGTGAAGGTCACCCAGGGCGACCAGCTCAGGTTGTAGTGCAGTCCGTCGTAGGGCGAGCTGCGGAACCGGTAGGTGTGCCCGTACTCCAGCAGCCCGGCCGGGACGGTGACCTCGGAGGGGGTGCCGCTGGGCACGTAGCCGGAGACGTTGACGGCGCCCACCTGGGCCCCGGAGATGGCGTCGACCAGCTGGAAGGTGCCGGTGACCTTGTCGCCGTCGGGGTCGACGAAGGTGTCGCGGAGCACCGGGGTGGTGGTCTCGACCCGCCAGGTGCCGGTGCCGTCCTGGAGGAACGGCGGGCCGGCCTGCTGCTTGGTGCCGGTGCGCGGGCGGTAGTTGTAGTTCACCGTCAGCTTGGGCACGTTGCTGGAGGCGTTGGCGGAGTTCACCTCCTTCCAGTACTTGGTCGACACCTCGTCGGGCGCGCGCAGGCCCATGCCGGAGGTGGTGCTCTTGGCCGAGGCCCAGGTCTGCACGAGGTCGGTGACGTTGGCGTTGATCCAGCCGTCGCCGCCGCAGGCGTCGCGGCCCTTGGTCTCGGTGGAGCTGCCCTTCTTGGCCTTCCAGGCCGGCTGGGCGGTCCAGCGGGAGGCGGTGGACGCCAGTCCGGTGTCCCAGACCTCCCAGGGCGTTCTTGGTGCCGGAGTTGCCCCAGTAGATCTCGGTGTCGGCCGACCAGTCGACCGTCTCGCCCTTCTGCACCCGGGTGTCGAAGGCGTTGCCGAGACCGGCGGTGGCCGGGTCGACGGTCACCGGGTAGACGGTGGCCGGGTCGGCGAGGAAGGCCGCGTCCGGGGTGAAGACCAGGTCGACGGTGTCGCCGCGCTGGACGACCTCCAGGCCGACCTCGGCCTGCCGGGGGTGCTCGCTGGAGCCGGGCGTGGTGGTGGCGTCCCACATCACCGGTGCGGGCAGTACCGCGCGCTTCTGGCCGTTCTTCCGGTCGGTGAACAGCACGCTGCCGTCCGGCTGGGCCTCGGCCTTGGTGCCCTTGGCGCGCAGCGGCATGGTGTAGGTGTAGCCGCCGGTCGCCGGGCGCTGCTTGAGCAGGACGAACTGCTCGAAGCCGGTGCGGGTGGCCTCGACGACGAGGTCGCCGGCGCCGTCGCCGATCGCGTCCCGGTAGGTGGCCCGGGTGCCGTTCAGCTCGGGCTTGGGCAGGCCGCCGCGCCACTCCAGGGCGAGCTGGTCGTCGCCGGAGCCGAGCGAGACGAGGGTGCGGGCCGTCTCGGCGCCGGCTGCCTCCGCGCCGGCCGGCGCCGCCTGGAGGGCCTTGGACTCGGCGAGCGTGCGGGGGCGCTTGCCGCCCGCGCCGGCCAGCTTGAGGCCGTTGGGGTGGGCGGCGGGCGCCACCGAGCCGTCGGCGGCCGTCTTCAGGGTGAGGTCGACGTCGGCCCACCTGCCGTCGCGCAGGAAGCGCACCGGGCCGGCCGAGAGCTCGGTGGTGAGGGTGCCGTCCGGGTTGGCCCAGGTGGTGGAGGTCTCGTCGCGCTCGGAGACGGCCTCGATCCGCTTGCCGGTCTTCTGGGCGGCGGCCCGGGCGGTGCCGATGCTCAGCCCGGGGTCGAGCGGGGCGGCCGTGGGGGGCTTGCCGGGGGTGGGCTTGGCCTGTGGCTTGGCCGCGAACGCGACCGGCGACCAGGCGCTCAGCACCAGGGTCAGGGCCAGCGCGGCGGCCGGAGGACCGCTCAGGGTCCTTCTTGAGACATGCATGGGGGCTCCTTGACTCGCCCTTGAACATGGGCGATGCGCGGAGCATAGGAAAGATCAAAAGACAAGATGATCATGACAAAGGGGGCATAGTGGCCCAATTTCTGAACATTTCCTGGGAATGGTGATCCGATCGAGACGCGCCGTACGTCATCGACGCCCCGGACGGGCTCGACGACCTCGCCGGCATCGACGGTCCCGACAACGACGCAGGGCGGGCACCCCCGCTCCGGGGGGTGCCCGCCCTGCTGATCGGGTGACCGTGCCGGTCACCCGATCCGTGCTACTTGGTCCCGTGCTTCGCCAGGAAGGTCTCGACCTCGGCCCGGATCTCCGGGGTGTCCAGACCGCGGACGGTCATCGTGGTGCGGCGGCGCAGCACGTCGTCGGCGGTGTACGCCCACTCGTTGGCGGCCGCGTAGGCGACCTGCGCCCAGACGTCCGGGCCGTCCTCGTGGATCGGCCGGCCCAGCTCCGGGTTCTCGTCGATCATCCGGGCGATGTCGAAGGAGAGCGTGCCGTAGTGGCTGGCCAGGTGCTTGGCGACCAGCGGCTCCATCCGCGAGCCCGGGTCACGGTCGATCAGCAGGCGGTGCGCGACGGCGTTCGGCGCGCCGACGCCCGGCAGCGGGACGGTCGGGGCGATCGGGGACATGTCCTCGCCGAGGGAGGTGCCGGGCACGTGGGCCAGCTTCTCCAGCACGGTGCGGCCGATGTGGCGGTAGGTGGTCCACTTGCCGCCGGCGACCGACAGCATGCCGCCCTTGCCCTCGGTGACGACCGTCTCGCGCTTGGCGGCGGCGGTGTCGCCCGGGCCGCCGGGCAGCACCCGCAGGCCGGCGAAGCTGTAGGTGATCAGGTCGCGGTCGATGTGCTCGTCACGGATCGCGTGCGCGGCCTCGCCGAGGATCTGGTCGACGTCCGCCTCGGTGGCCCGGACGTCCTTCGGGTCGCCGGTGAACTCCTCGTCGGTGGTGCCGAGCAGGACGTGGTCCTCCCACGGGATGGCGAAGGAGACGCGGTACTTGTCGATCGGGATGGTCAGCGCGGCGCGCCACGGCGAGCGGCGCTTGACCACCACGTGGGCACCCTTGGACAGGCGGATCGACGGCGCGGCGCCGGCGTCCTCCATCCGGCGCAGGTGGTCCACCCAGGGGCCGGTGGCGTTCAGGACCAGGCGGGCGTCGACGCCGAACTCGGTGCCGTCCAGGCGGTCCTTGAGCTCGGCACCGGTGACCCGGCCGCCGGTGAAGCGCAGGCCGGTGACCTCGGCGTGGTTGAGCACCACGGCGCCGGCCTCGACCGCGGCGCGCACGGTCATCACGGCGACGCGCGAGTCGTTCATCTGGTGGTCGCCGTAGACGGCCACCGAGCGCAGGCCCTCGGTGCGCAGCGCGGGCACCTGCTGGGCGGCGTGCGCGGCGGTGGAGACCCGGCCCATACCGTCGCGGAAGGCGGAGAGCGCCGAGTAGAGGAAGACGCCGGCGCCGAGCTTGGGGGCGCTGTGCGGGCCGCCCTTGTAGACCGGCACGAAGAAGGTCAGCGGGTTGACCAGGTGCGGGGCCACGTCGGTGGAGAGCACCCGGCGCTCCTTGTGGTTCTCCGCGACCAGCTTGACCGCGCCGGTCTGCAGGTAGCGCAGACCGCCGTGGACGAGCTTGGAGGAGGCACTGGAGGTGGCACCGGCGAAGTCGCCGGCGTCGACCATGGCGACCTTCAGGCCGGCCTGGGACGCGGTCCAGGCGACAGCGGTGCCGAGGATGCCGCCCCCGATCACCAGCAGGTCGTAGGTGGCCTTGCCGAGCAGCTCGCGGGTCTCGGCGCGGGAGGCGGTGCGGCCGGCGGTGCGCTCGGCGCCCAGGGTCGGGATGGTTGCCATGGTGTGTGTACGGCGCGCGGGTCGGGCGGCGCCGTTACTCCTCTCGGTGTGCGTACGGCCTCTGTGCGGAGAGACCGGGTCGGCCCGGTGCGACGGGCCGGTGAAACGGGAGCGGGCCGGCCGGGGCACGGGGCCCCGACCGGCTTCGCGATCAGTTGTTCTCTTCCTCCTCCACCCAGCCCATGGTGCGCTCGACGGCCTTGAGCCACTTCTTGTACTCGCGCTCCCGGGTGGCCTCGTCCATGCGGGGCGTCCACTCGGCGGCGCGGTGCCAGTTGGCCCGCAGGGTGTCGAGGTCGTTCCAGAAGCCGACCGCCAGGCCCGCCGCGTAGGCGGCGCCGAGGGCGGTGGTCTCGGCCACGTACGGGCGCTCGACCGGGGCGTCCAGGACATCGGCGATGTTCTGCATGAGCAGGTTGTTGCTGGTCATGCCGCCGTCGACCTTGAGGGCGGTGAGCTCGACCCCGGAGTCCTTCTGCATGGCGTCGACGACCTCGCGGGTCTGCCAGGCGGTGGCCTCCAGGACGGCCCGGGCCAGGTGGCCCTTGGTGACGTACCGGGTGAGGCCGGCGATCACACCGCGGGCGTCGGAGCGCCAGTACGGGGCGAACAGGCCGGAGAAGGCCGGGACGAAGTAGGCGCCGCCGTTGTCCTCGACCGTGTTGGCGAGGGTCTCGATCTCGGCGGCGGTGGAGATGATGCCGAGCTGGTCGCGCAGCCACTGGACCAGCGAGCCGGTGACGGCGATGGAGCCTTCCAGGGCGTACACCGGGGCCTGGTCGCCGATCCGGTAGCCGACCGTGGTCAGCAGGCCGTGGTACGAGTTGACGATCTTCTCGCCGGTGTTGAGCAGCAGGAAGGTGCCGGTCCCGTAGGTGGACTTGGCCTCGCCCTCGTTGAAGCAGGTCTGGCCGAACAGCGCGGCCTGCTGGTCGCCGAGCGCGGCGGCGACCGGGACGCCCGCCAGGTCGCCGACGGCCTCGCCGTAGACCTCGGCGGAGGAGCGGATCTCCGGCAGGACGGCCATCGGCACGCCCATCGACTCGGCGATCTCCTCGTCCCAGGCCAGGGTCTTGAGGTTCATCAGCATGGTGCGGCTGGCGTTGGTCACGTCGGTGACGTGCTTGCCGCCGTCGACACCACCGGTGAGGTTCCAGATGACCCAGGTGTCCATGGTGCCGAAGAGGATGTCGCCGGCCTCGGCGCGCTCGCGCAGGCCCTCGACGTTGTCCAGCAGCCAGCGGATCTTCGGGCCGGCGAAGTAGCTGGCCAGCGGGAGGCCGGTCTCGCGGCGGAAGCGGTCCTGGCCGACGTTGCGGCCCAGCTCGCGGCAGAGCGCCTCGGTGCGGGTGTCCTGCCACACCAGTGCGTTGTGCACCGGCTCGCCGGTGTGCTTGTCCCACAGGACGGTGGTCTCGCGCTGGTTGGTGATACCGATCGCGCGGATGTCGTCCTTGGTCAGGCCGGCCTTCTCCAGCGCGCCGCGGACGACCGACTGCACCCGGGTCCAGATCTCGGCGGCGTCGTGCTCGACGTAGCCGGGCTGGGGGAAGATCTGCCGGTGCTCCTGCTGGTCGACGGAGACGATCCGGCCGTCGGCGCCGAAGATGATGCAGCGGCTGGAGGTGGTGCCCTGGTCGATCGCGGCGATGTAGTTGCCAGTGGAGGTCATGAGGGTCCTCGGCTCAAGAGGTTGGCGGGGGGCGGTGGGCCTGACTCTCAGGTCAGTCCCCGTGCTCGGGTGGGGTGGAAACCCGGGGGGATCAGAACGCGGCGTGGTACAGGCCGCCGGCCAGCAGACCGCCGATGATCGGACCGGTCACCGGGATCCAGGCGTACGACCAGTCGGAGCCGCCCTTGTTGGGGATCGGCAGCAGCGAGTGGACGATGCGCGGGCCCAGGTCGCGGACCGGGTTGATGGCGTAGCCGGTCGGGCCGCCGAGCGAGAGGCCGATGCCGACCACGGTGAAGGCGACGATCAGGATGCCGGTGCCGGAGAGGCCGAGGCCCTTGGTCAGGCCCTGGGTGAGGATGGCCAGGCAGAGCACGAAGGTGCCGATGATCTCGGTGAGCAGGTTCTGGACCGGGTTCCGGATCTCGGGGCCGGTCGAGAAGATGCCGAGGGTGGGCTCCTGGTTGGCCTGGAACTGGCCGAGGTAGGTGAGCCACACGAAGACGGCGCCGATCATCGCGCCGAGCAGCTGGGAGCCGAGGTAGATCGGGACCTTGCTCCAGTCGCCGCTGTCGACGGCGAGGGCCAGGGTGACGGCCGGGTTCAGGTGGGCGCCGGACTTCGGGGCCGACATGTAGGCGGCGATCATCACCGCGAAGCCCCAGCCGAAGGTGATCGCCAGCCAGCCGGCGTTCAGGGCCTTCGACTTCTTGAGCGTCACGGCGGCACAGACGCCACCGCCGAGAAGTATCAGGGCGGCGGTGCCGAGGGTTTCGCCGACGAAGATGTCGCCGTTGGAGAACGCGGACACAAAGACTCCCTTGTCCATATGGCCCGGAGGTGCGGGTGGGGGCAGGGGCCGGGCGGATCGCTGGGCGGGTGAGCGCTCTGTGGGATGGATTCGCACGGCCATCGTTCGACAATGTCGACCGTCATGCGGAAGCTTCCTCCCCGGGTTGCCCTCTCGTCAAGGCCGGGTTACGCAGCTGTGACCCTTCGCTCGCCGCGCTACCCGTAGTTACCGATCGGATCGTCGCAATTTTGGACAAAACGGTAAGGCGCGGACGGGCATTTCGCCCGTCCGCGCCTCAGCGTGAACGTTTTCCTGTGTTACCGCGTTACTGCGGGCCCCCGCCCGGAAGGCACGGGAGCGGTCGGGCCCGGGCCCGACCGGCGCGGTCAGAACCGCCCGGCGCCCAGGTCCCGGGAGATCGCCCTGGCCGCGCTGCGCACCGAGGCGACCAGCGAGGGCTTCACGAAGCCGTCCTCGCAGACCCGCTCGACCGCGCCGCTGATGCACACCGCGCCCACCGGATTGCGGCGCCGGTCCTGGATCAGCGCCCCGATCGAGGCCACGCCCTCCCAGGTCTCCTCCACCGCGTCGGCCCAGCCGCGCTCACGGGTCAGCGCCGCCTCGGCGTCCACGTCCGCGGCCTCGGTCAGCGTCCGCGGGGTGTACGACTCGAACGGACCCTCGCCCAGCTCGCCGCGCGCCACCGGGTCGTAGGCCAGCAGCACCTTGCCCAGGGCGGTCGAGTGCAGCGGCTGCATCGAGCCGACCTCCAGCACTTGCCTGGTGTCGTCCGGCCGGAAGACGTGGTGCACGATCAGCACCCCGCGCTGGTGCAGCACTCCCAGGTAGACGGTCTCCCCGGACGCCCTGGCCAGGTCGTCCGCCCAGACCAGGGCCCGGGCGCGCAGCTCGTGCACGTCCAGGTAGCTCTGGCCCAGCCGCAGCAGCTCGGCGCCCAGCTGGTACTTGCCGCTCTCCGGGTCCTGCTCGACGAAACCCTCCTGCTGGAGGGTGCGCAGGATCCCGTGGGCGGTGCCCTTCGCCAGGTCCAGCGCCGTCGCGACCTCCGACAGGCCCAGGCGGCGCTCGCCGCCGGCCAGCAGACGCATGATCGCGGCGGCCCGGGAGAGCGACTGGATCGGGCCGGGCATTGGTACCTCCGCGCGGACAGGCGGTCGACAATGTCGACCGCAGTGGTAACGGCACGAGTCTGCCAGGCCGCCGCCGTTCCGTGCACCTTCCCCCTCGGTAACCTGCGTCGGCCGACCCGGTCGTGCGCCCGCGCACCGCCGCCCGTCCGGTCCCGATCACCTAGCCGCGGACGCTCCGCTCCCCGGTCGCGGCGGCCGCCCCGGCGGCCACCGCCCGGATCCCGGCCGGTCCGACCCGGCAGCAGCCGCCCACCAGCCGCGCCCCGTCCGCCAGCCAGCCCGCGACCCGGGCCCGGCCGTCGGCCCGGGGAGGACCGGCCGCACCGAAGGTCGGCTCCCCGCACCACGCCCCGGCCGCCGCGTCCCAGCCCTCGCCGCTGTTCGGGTACACCACCACCGGCTTGCCCGACACCCGCGCCGCGAGCGCCACCGCCCGGTCCGCCTCCTCCGGCGCGCAGCAGTTCACCCCGACCGCCACCACCTCGTCCGCCCCGGCCGCCAGCGCGAACGCCTCCGCCAGCGGCTGCCCGGCCCGGGTCCGCCCGTCCGCCGCGGCGAACGACAGCCAGACCGGCACCCCCAGCCCGCGCACCGCCCGCAGCAGCACCCGCGCCTCGTCGACGTCCGGCACCGTCTCCAGCGCCAGCACATCGGGACCGGCCGCCGCCAGCACCTCCAGCCGCGGCCGGTGGAACGCCTCCAGCTCGGCCCGAGTCAGCCCGTACCGGCCCCGGTACTCCGAGCCGTCCGCCAGCACCGCCCCGTACGGACCCACCGAGGCCGCCACCCACCGGCGCGGCCCGGGCAGCCCGCGGGCCGCCTCCCGGGCCAGCTCCACGCTGCCGGCCATCAGCCGGGCGGCCGCCGCCCGGCCCACCCCGCGCCGGGCGAAACCGGCGAAGCTCGCCTGGTAGCTCGCGGTGATCGCCACCCGCGCGCCCGCCTCGAAGTACGCCCGGTGCGCCGCCACGACCGCCTCCGGCGCGTCCGCCAGCAGCCGGGCCGACCACAGCGCGTCCGTCAGGTCGAACCCGGCCGAGGCCAGCTGCTCGGACAGCCCGCCGTCCAGCACCAGCGGCCCGGCCGCCAGCGCGGCCGCGAAGTCCGCCGGACCCGCCGGGGCCGACGGGGTTGCCCGGTCCATCACGTCCTCCTCGGGGCGGGCGGCGTCCCGGCCGATCCGCAGGACGCCCTGGTCACAGGGTAGGAGCGGCCGGCCGGGGCCGGGGCGGAAAACCATTTGCCGCAGAGTCAAGGGATCGCTACGTTGTGCTCAGACCGAGAAGGACGGCCGCCCGCCACCGCGGGCCCGGCGGGAGAGAGGAGCGCGCAGCGTGGACACCACCGAGCAGGACTGGCTCGCCGCCTACGATCCGCGCGCCTTCACCCCGGTCGCCGTCACCGTGGACGTGGTCGCACTGACCCTGCGCCAGGGCCGACTCCATGTCCTGCTCGTCGAGCGCGCCCTCCCGCCCTACCAGGGGCGCTGGGCCCTGCCCGGCGGGTTCCTGCGGGCCGGCGAGGAGAGCCTCGACGAGGCCGCCGCCCGCGAGCTCGCGGAGGAGACCGGCCTGCCCGGCACGGGCGGCGCCGAGGGCGCCCTCAGCCGGATCCACCTCGAACAGCTCGGCAGCTACGGAGTGCCCGACCGCGACCCGCGGATGCACGTGATCTCGGTCGCCTACCTCGCCTTCGCCCCCGACCTGCCCGATCCGCAGGCCGGCAGCGACGCGGCGCACGCCGCCTGGCACCCGGTCACCGACCTCGACCTCCGGCCCGCCGGCCGGTCCGAGTCCGCCGCTGCTCCCGCCGACACCCACGGGGGTGGCGTCGGCGGGAGCACCGGCCCCACCGAGCCGGAGCAGCCCGCCGGTCCGGCCGAGCCCCGGGCCACCGGTGCGGTCACCCCGATCGAGCTCGCCTTCGACCACGCCCGGATCCTCGCCGACGGCCTCGACCGCGCCCGCGCCAAGATCGAGTACAGCCCGCTGGCCACCGCCTTCCTCCGGCACGACTTCACCATTCCCGAGCTGCGCGCCGTCTACGAGGCCGTCTGGGACGAGAAGCTCCACCCGGGCAACTTCCACCGCAAGGTGCTCTCCGTCCCCGGCTTCGTCGAGGGCACCGGCACCACCACCGAGCGCGGCGGCGCCCGCGGCGGCCCCCGCGCCCGGACCTACCACGCCGGCGGCGCCACACTCCTCCACCCGGCCCTCCTCCGCCCCGCCCAGGGCGATCCGTCCCAGGAGCCCTCGCAGCAGCCCACCCCGGAGCCCTCCCCGGACCGGATCACCTGACCACCACCCCGCTCCCGGCCGCCCGCACTACCATCCGGCCATGACGACTGAAGAGGCCGGCACCGTGCGCCAGCAGCCCAACTCCCACTGCCACTTCTGCGGAGCCCCCTACCCGCCCGGCACCGACGGCTGGCCCCGGACCTGCTCCGCCTGCACCGAGATCAGCTACCGCAACCCGCTGCCCGTCGTCGTCACCCTCCTCCCCGTCGTCCAGGAGGACACCGCCCCCGCCCTGGTGGTCATCCGCCGCACCATCGAGCCCGGCTACGGCGAACTCGCCCTCCCCGGCGGCTACATCGACTACGGCGAGAGCTGGCAGCAGGCCTGCGTGCGCGAGCTGCGCGAGGAGACCGGCATCCTCGCCGAGCACACCGACGTCACCCTGGTCGCCACCGACTCCGACACCCGCGGCGGCTTCCTCTGCCTCTTCGGCCTCCTCCCCGCCCGCCCGTTCGCCGAGCTCCCGCCCTCCGTCCCCACCGACGAGACCGACGGCTGGCAGCTCTCCACCCCCGAAACCCCGCTCGCCTTCCCCTTCCACACCCGTGTCTCCCGCTCCTGGTTCAACGGCGAATTCACCCGCCCCTGACCAGCCACGGCCGCGCCGGGCAGACCCTGGCGCCCCGGCCGCTCACATGGCAGGGTCTGCTCCGACAGCCCCCAACCGGACGCGGGCCCTGCCACAAGCGACCCCGTCCGCCCTCATCACCGGCCGGGAGACCACCACCGTGAGCACCCCAACCCAGGACCAGCCGCTCTGGCGCCCGAACCCCGAGCGTGCCGCCGGCACCGGGATCGTGGCCTTCCAGGCCTGGGCCGCCCAGCACCACGGCGCCCCGGCCGCCCCGCTCGCCCCCACCGACTCGGACGCCGAGGCCGCCGCCCGCTACGCCGCCCTGCACGCCTGGTCGGTCGAGGACCTCGACCGCTTCTGGACCGCCGTCACCCAGTGGTTCGACGTCCGCTTCACCCAGGCCCCCGAGGCCGTCCTCGCCGACCCCGCGATGCCCGGCGCCCGCTGGTTCCCCGGCGCCCGCCTCAACTACGCCGAGCACGCCCTGCGCGCCGGCGAGCAGGCCGAGAACGCCGACCGCCCCGCCGTCCTCCACCTCGACGAGACCACCGACGAGCCGCTCGTCCTCACCTGGGCCGAACTCCGCCGACAGGTCGGTTCCCTCGCCGCCGCCCTCCGCGCCTGCGGCGTCCGCCCCGGCGACCGCGTCGGCGCCTACCTGCCCAACATCCCGCAGGCCGCCGTCGCCCTCCTCGCCACCGCCGCCGTCGGCGCCGTCTGGACCAGTTGCGCCCCCGACTTCGGGGCCCGCAGCGTGCTCGACCGCCTCCAGCAGATCGAGCCGGTCGTCCTGTTCGCCGTCGACGGCTACCACTACGGCGGCAAGGACCACGACCGGACCGAGGTCGTCGCCGAACTCCGCCGCGAACTCCCCACCCTGCACACGGTCGTGCACGTCCCCCTGCTCGGCGCCCCCGCCCCCGAGGGCGCCCTGGCCTGGGACGACCTGACCGCCGAGGACACCGAGCCGGTCTTCGAGGCCGTCCCCTTCGACCACCCGCTCTGGGTCCTCTACTCCTCCGGCACCACCGGCCTGCCCAAGGCCATCGTCCAGAGCCAGGGCGGCATCCTGGTCGAGCATCTCAAGCAGGCCGGCCTCCACCTCGACCTCGGCCCCGAGGACCGCTTCCTCTGGTACACCTCCACCGGCTGGATGATGTGGAACTTCCTCCTCGCCGGCCTCCTCGTCGGGTCCACGGTCGTCACCTACGACGGCAGCCCGGGCCACCCCGACACCGGCGCCTTCTGGTCCGTGGCCGCGCGCACCCGCGCCACCGTCCTCGGCACCTCCGCCGCCTACGTCATCGCCAGCCGCAAGGCCGACCTCCACCCCGGCCGGGACCTCGACCTCTCCGCCGTCCGCTGCCTCGGCACCACCGGCTCCCCCCTGCCGCCCGACGGCTTCCGCTGGATCTACGAGGAGGTCAAGGCGGACGTCTGGCTCGCCTCCGTCAGCGGCGGCACCGACGTCTGCTCCTGCTTCGTGGGCGGCGTCCCCACCCTCCCGGTCCACCTCGGCGAGATCCAGGCCCCCAGCCTCGGCGCCGCCGTCGAGTCCTGGGACGTCAACGGCCGGTCGCTCACCGACGAGGTCGGCGAACTCGTCGTCACCAAGCCCATCCCGTCCATGCCCACCGGCTTCTGGAACGACCCCGAGGGCACCCGGTACCACGACAGCTACTTCGACGTGTACCCCGGCGTCTGGCGCCACGGCGACTGGATCACCGCCACCTCCCGCGGCACCGTCGTCATCCACGGCCGCTCCGACTCCACCCTCAACCGCCAGGGCGTCCGGATGGGCTCCTCGGACATCTACGAGGTCGTCGAGCGCCTCCCCGAGATCGCCGAATCCCTGGTCATCGGCCTGGAGGAGCCCGAGGGCGGCTACTGGATGCCGCTCTTCGTCGTCCTCGCCCCCGGCGCCGAGCTCGACCAGGACCTCATCGGCCGCATCCGCACCTCGCTGCGCACCGAGCTCTCCCCGCGCCACGTCCCCGACGAGGTCATCGCCGTCCGCGGCCTGCCGCACACCCTCACCGGCAAGCGGATCGAGGTCCCGGTCAAGCGCCTGCTCTCCGGCACCCCGCTCGACCAGGCCGTCAACCCCGGCTCCGTCGACAACCTCGACCACCTGCGCTGGTTCGAACAGCTGCGCCAGGAGCGCGAGCGCGCCGCCGCTGCCGCCGCCGAGTGACCGACCCCCGGACACGTCGAAGGGGCCCTCCCCACCACCCGGTGGGGAGGGCCCCTTCGACGTCGTCGCTGTGTGCAGCGACCGCTACTCGCCCGACAGCACCTGCTGCGCCGCGGCCCGCGCCTCCTCGGCGCTGTCCGCCGCCCGCGCCGCCTCGGCGGCCCGGCGGCACTGCGCCAGCGTGTACTTGGCCAGCGCCGTCCGCACATAGGGGATCGACGCCGCGCCCATCGACAGGCTGGTGACACCGAGACCGGTCAGCACCACGGCCAGCAGAGGGTCGGAGGCAGCCTCGCCACAGACACCGCAGCTCTTGCCCTCGGCCTGCGCGGCCTCGGCGGCGAACGCGATCAGGTCCAGCAGCGCCGGCTGCCACGGGTCCTGCAGCCGCGCCAGCGCACCGACCTGGCGGTCCGCGGCGAAGGCGTACTGGGCCAGGTCGTTGGTCCCGAGGGAGAGGAACTCGACCTCCTGGAGGATCGAGCGCGCCCGCAGGGCGGCCGACGGGATCTCCACCATCGCGCCGAACTTGGCGCTCAGCCCGGCCTCGCGACACGCCTCGGCGAAGTCCTTGGCGTCCTTGCGGTCGGCCACCATCGGGGCCATCACCTCGAGGTGCACCGGCAGGCCCTCGACGGCCGTCGCCAGCGCCCGCAGCTGGGTCCGGAGCACCTCGGGGTGCTCCAGCAGGGTGCGCAGACCGCGCACACCCAGCGCCGGGTTCGGCTCGTCGGCCGGGGTCAGGAAGTCCAGCGGCTTGTCCGCGCCCGCGTCGAGCACCCGGACCACGACCCGGCCCTCCGGGAACGCCTCCAGCACCTTGCGGTACGCCTCGACCTGCTTCTCCTCGGTCGGCGCCTTCGCCGAGTCGTCGAGGAAGAGGAACTCGGTGCGGAACAGACCGACACCCTCGGCGCCCGCCTCCAGCGCGGCCGGCAGGTCCGCCGGACCGCCGACGTTGGCCAGCAGCGGCATCCGGTGCCCGTCCGAGGTCGCGCCCGGGCCGGAGGAGGCGGCCAGCGCCGCCTTGCGCTCGGCGGCGATCCGGCGCAGCTCGTCCTGCTTCTCGGTGCTCGGCTCGACCAGCACGTCACCGGAGCTGCCGTCCACCGCGACGACCGTGCCCTCGGCCACGTCGGACGCCCCCGGCAGCGCGACCACGGCCGGTACGCCCATGGCACGCGCCAGGATGGCGCTGTGGCTGGTCGGCCCGCCCTCCTCGGTCACGAAGCCGAGCACCAGCGTCGGGTCCAGCAGCGCGGTGTCGGCCGGCGCGAGGTCCCGGGCGAACAGCACGTACGGCTCGTCGCTGTCCGGCACACCCGGCATCGGCACGCCCAGCAGGCGCGCGACGATCCGGTTCCGCACGTCGTCCAGGTCGGCGACTCGGCCGGCCAGGTACTCCCCGGCCGAGGCGAGCAGCGCCCGGTAGGCGGCGAAGGCGTCGTAGACGCCGCGCTCGGCGCTGCTGCCGACCGCGATCCGGCGGGAGACGTCGGCCATCAGCTCCGGGTCCTGCGCCATCAGCGCCTGGGCCTCCAGCACGGCCTGGGCCTCGCCGCCCGCCAGGTTGCCGCGGGCGATCAGGTCCGCGGCCACGGCCTCGACGGCTGCCTGGGCGCGGGCCTGCTCGCGAGGAGCGTCCTCGGTCGGGATCTGGGTGGCCGGGGGCTCCAGCACCGCGGTGCCCATGTGCCGCACCTGGCCGATCGCGACTCCGTGGCTGACACCCACGCCTCGCAGCGTCTTCTCCATGTCTTTCTCCGTGAGAGAGGCGGCCCCGCCGGGTACCGCTGTGTGCCGGGCCGCCCCGACCGGAGCGGTGGGGCGGGTGTGTCCTTAAGAAGGGGAGGAGAGGTCAGCTCCAGCTGAACAGGGCGTCGCCGACGGCGACCTCCCCGCTCTCCAGCAGCCCGCCGAGCGAGTCGGCAGCGGCCTCCAGCGCGACGATCGGCGAGATCGGCGACTTGCCGGCGGCCTCGACGGCGGCCGGGTCCCACTTGATGACGGCCTGGCCGCGGGTGACGGTGTCGCCCTTGTTGACGAGCAGCTCGAAGCCCTCGCCGTTCAGCTGGACGGTGTCGATGCCCAGGTGCGTCAGGACCCCGTGCCCGTCCGCGTCGACGACGACGAACGCGTGCGGGTGCATCGAGACGACCACGCCGTCGACCGGGGCAACGGCCTCGGTCGGCCGACGCACCGGGTCGATCGCGGTGCCGGGGCCGACCATCGCACCCGAGAACACGGGGTCCGGCACGCCGGCGAGCCCTACGACCCGGCCGGTCAGCGGCGACGTCACAGTGGTCATGGATGAGCCTCCCAAGTGCGCAGTACAGGCGAGCGGCCGCGAACGCGGCGGGGTGATCGACTGAAGCCTAAATCATGTCAACTTCGGACATCCGCTGACATTCCGGGTGGCCGGCCGCGCCGTCCGCCCCCACCAGTCAGTCATCTCGTCGACCACTAGTGGTCTAGTCCTCTTGGCCGATGCGCCGCACTCTACAGGCATCTTGGCGAATCGGGACCATTGCTGTATATGCTCGCGAGAGCAACAAATCACGCGTCCGTCCGGGTGACACCGGCGCGGCCCGATTCGCGCTCGGCCCGACGACCCGCTATGGTTGGTCGAGTCGCCGCAAGTCGACGGTTAACACCAGATTTCAGAAACGAAAAGCGCCGGTTAAACAACGGCAAACGGATCTGATACGCTGGAATCACGAAAGAACGAAGCGCCCGGAGGGCCGGTGAAAGCCGCCTGAAGGAAGTGTCCGTTCCTTGAGAACTCAACAGCGTGCCAAAAGTCAACGCCAGATATGTTGACATCCCCGGCCTCGGACTTGTTT